>NZ_CP114280.1:2911848-4367773 GCF_029635795.1 Dickeya lacustris | reverse complement strand
AAACTGGCCGGGGTTTCTACCGGTATGGGAATATTGATGCCGAATTTAGCACCAAACTCCTTATAGATACTGTCAAACTCGGCTTTGACCTCCACCTTCAGCGCCGGTGTAATACCGGTATAGGTCAGGTTATAGGCCACCGCTGCCGGTGCCTGCGCCTGATTAAACGCCGCCTCCAGAATAACCGCCTGTTCAGGGGTCAGTTTGGCGCTGAAAATCGCCGAGTTATTACCAAACAGACTCGGGCTCTGGGCGCTAATCAATTGCCCATTGCCGTTTTTTACATCCAGCACAAAGAAATCGACCGTGCCGCTATCAAAAGGAACCGGGGCTTTTCTGGCTTGCGGGGCAGCGATTTTCATCTGATTGAGATAGGTACGAAACGCACTGTTCAGCGTGGTTTCATCCAGCGCGGTATTTACCTCGAAATTAAGATAGCCGCCTTGCTGGTTTGTCCCGTCGCCGGTGTATTTAATTAGCGAGAACACCGGTTTTTTATCTTTTTGCGCAATATGCAGATCGCCCGGCATATACCAGAATTGATTTTCATCCGAGTCATCGGCAAAAAAGGTAATGTTATTGATAGTCGCGGTCTTTTCTCTCAGTAATAACATGACGTCTCCTCAATACAGGTTAGCAATATCAATGCTGTCAGCATCGGTAGAAATGTTTTTGGGATGAACCTGACCTTGTTTATCTACAATAAGAATATCTAAATCCACCGACGTCATTTCGGTATCCGGTTGGTCGGCACTGAATAATGCATCGGCAGGGCTCTCTTGCGAAAACACAAAGTCCTGTTTCAATGTCTGTGAGGGCGAAGCCAAATAACTTGCCGTCACGATAACTTGATCGATCTCCTCCCAGTTAAATCCGGCCACGATCAATAACTGACGTTGTTTATATAACCGGGAGAACAGCGTAATATCCTGGCTGGTCGGCTCATGTATTTTCGCAGCAATATGTGCCGCATTGTCCGCCACGCTGTACTCTTTAAACACCTCGAATTGATAACCTTCCGGCTCCGGCAACATCAATTCATATTCATCACTCGGATTATCACGACTGATTAACAGACTTTTTGCAAAATGATTATCGGCATTATTAATCTGGTAACAGACAATTTTAACGAAAATAGCGCTATACCACTGCCAGTCAAAATCTTTTGCTGCGTGAATCATAAAATGATAGCGGCTATATAACGATTCAACATCAAGATAAAGCTCCGTCATTGCGGTGGACATTTTCGCCGACGTGACATTAGTGACACCCCCTATCGGGTGATTAAAATTCAGCGTAAATGAATATTCCACCGGCCAAATCATGCGTTTTGTCACCGGGTCAATCATACTCGGCGCAATAAATTTCTGTGGGCCATATTTACTGGCTGAAAAGACCAATGACTGTGTTGTTGTGCCGTAGGTCATGTTCAGCACAACGAATTTAATATTCGCATCAAGCTGAGGGGTCAGCAGTTGTGCGCTCACCGTGCGATAGGCGAAAAACGCATCCTCCAGCGTGTGGAAACTGATGATATCTTCCGCTGAATAGTGGCTATTGCCGATCAAGCTGGCAAATAATGCCTGAGGATAAAAAGAACGCCGGACAACGCTTGTTTGGGCAATACGGGCACTCAGGGTGCGTTGCTCAATATCCTCGATAGACACTTGCTGTAAATAAAAACCAAAGCGCGGCTCGGCGCCGGTATTTACCTTGCCAAATACCGGCGTGAAAAAATTGACCATCAGAATTTTTGTCAGCTCAAGCCCGGCCTCTTTGACATGGCTTTGCGGGTCGATGTCCGTGGATTGAATAGTGACAAGTCGCTGCTCCAGCAAGGTTTCCGAGATATGTTCAATATCGACGGAGAATATCAGGGCATTAAAACCGACATTCGTTTTCAGATAATCATAAACCCGCTGCCATTGCGCATTCAGTTCAAATGTTGAAGGGGGGAGCTGTTGTAAATAATCTATTTTATAGCTTACCGCCATTGGCACCGCTTGCGGCGTTTTGAGTAATGCGGCAAGCCGTTCAATATCCTGCGCCTGTGTCAGGCTCACCATCATGTAGCAAAACTGGCTATTGCCAAGAGACGTATTATGAATATTCGCGTTCATGATGCCAGGAATACTGAGCGTGGCGGTGCTGGCCATCACCGGCAAAGGCAGCAGTGTGGCATCGGCCGGAATATCCGTATCATGGCGTGCGGCATATTGCGCATCAGTCAGGCTTATCGGCAATTGCGTTTGCAGTGAAAGAATAGCGTAGTATTGATCGGGCTGTGCATTATTCCTGAATACCTGATATTGCACACAAGGCTGATTATCACGCGTCACTATTTTCGGCGTAGCCGCACAATAATAATAAACATGGCTGCCCAATGATGCATTAATAAAACAGATATCCTGTTTACTATTGTCTTCATCCATAATGGGCTCCTCTGCAAGGATAATGAATCACTCGCTACAATCGAAAAACACACCTGACTGGTGATGTCGTTATTAATAATATGCAGGTGCAGGGGCAATTTTTATCCATTGCCCCGCGACCTGTTTATACACGTCAAAGAGCCCGTGTTCGATACATTAACGTTGGTCTACTCTCAGCATTTTATAATAACCGACCCACTGGTTGGGGTGCCGGAAAGTACCTGCGGTTCCTTATCTCCGCTATAAACCACGATACCGCTGTAACTGATTTCAGGAATATCATCACATCCATCCGGTAACAGGCCGAAACTGAGCGATCTCTTTATCGTACCGCTACCCAATTCTGACTCTTCAAGATTAATAGATTGTGTTTGCTGGAATTTATACGCCTTGTAATTCACCGTCATATCCAGGCTTATCACTAACACATCTTTTGACTGCAAAATAAACAATATGGTGTAGGTTTGTGTTTTAGGCAGCGCATTAAATATCTGAATTTGGTTCGCCCGCGTCGCACCATAGCCCGGCAATTGTGGGCTGGTTTCAATACCTACCGGAATGTACGTAAAGTTGCTACCGTCTTTGGTGTAATAATCTGCCGAGAAATAGATAGGGTTCACCGGCGTCATACCGACAGGGTAAATAAAGGGTTGCGGCGGATTGGCAGGAGAAAGCACCTGCGTATCACTCTTCAGCTCAATTTTATTCGCCGGATCGGAATACTGGGTTTTTACCACCACCTGACTGAATTTTTGCCAGCCTTGATCGTAAAGCAGAGCATCAATTTGTGCATAGACAATACCGCATTGTGCCGTATTAATACTTTGCACCAGACTGTCTACGACCTCTATTTTACCAGAAAGATAGGGCTTGGCATGCAGGCCGGAGAAATTGACCTGATAACTGTAGCTATAGGTACGGCCCAGTTTTTTATCAATGTACCATTTGTTGGTTTTTTTCGATGAGGCATCTTTCTGGTCAAACACCAGCGTACTGACATTGTTGTCATCATATTTTGCCGTGACCACAATGTTTTCGATATTGTATTTTTTCAAATCCTGAGAAACGTAGAACTCAGGTTGAATATATTGATAGAATGGATCGTTCAGATCGTATTCTTTAAAGTATTGATCGAGATTTTTCTCTCCCACAATCGCGCGAATGGACGGTAATTGCGCCTGCGGGAAAATCATAAACGGCACTATCGAGTTTTCTGTGTATACGCGGGTAAAATCTTGTGTACTCTCGAGGCTTTCCTGAAATTTATCAAATCCACCAGCGTCATTCAGTAAGTCGAGACTCATATCCAGACCGGTCTGGCTGGTTAATATCTGCTCGACCTGTTTTTGCCCCCACTCCGTCAGCGAACTTTTCCAGCTATTGTAATCTTGCTGGCTCATGCCCATTTCGGCGGCACTTAATCCGGTCTGTACATCAATTTTAATCGCACCCGATTCATAATATTTTCGGGTAATATTTTTTTCATCTGCCGACCAGGTATGCTTGCTGATGGTTTGCGTCACCTCTTTGGTTTTTTTGCTGTTGTATGTCACTGTAACCGTTGCCGCATTGAGCGAGGCATCTAACCCCAGCGCAAAACGAATCCCCACGCTGGCGTTATTATCGGTGCCTTTTAATACCTGTTCGAATAACGTGGCCCCTTGACCGGTCAACGACAGGCTAAATACGGTGTTGTTATCGCCAAGGCCTGAGGGTGACAACGGTGCTGGCATTTGCCGATAAAACGCTTTGTTGTCATCAAGAATTAATGTGGCCTGTGCAGAGGTGTAACGCGGTGTGAGTAATTTAATGTGCTGCGTGCCATCCGGCATTAAACTTTCCAGGAATTGTGCGTCGCCCGCTTTAGGGTCATACAGGCTGACATATTTTTGCGCCTGTTCTTGACTTAGCCCCGTGTTGCTCAGAGCTTTATTCATGGCATCCTGTTTTTCTTTGCTTTCCGGGTCAGCCGTATAGGCAAGATCGGCCTGCACATATTGTACGATCAGTCTGGAGCGTGCGGTTAATTGTGGCTGAATGTCTTTATACAGAATGCCTTTTATCTGATCTTTAATGTCGTCTGTCGGTTGTGGTAATTGAATTGTAAACTGGGTATAGCCGCCCTGCTGATCTTCACTACGGTATTTATAAAACATAAAATTCGGTTTTTTATCCTGTGCAGAAAAAACCGGAATTTCGGGAACAATATAGAACGTATTTTTATCGCCACTGTCACCGTAGCAGGTGTAGGCATATTCGGAAATACCCGGATACGCGCTGGTTTTGATTTTAATTGCCTGTTGTATGGCGGTATTCAACATAGTGTCTTCCTCTTAATCAATAAAAACCATTCACGAAAGTTATTTTATATATTTCAGTTCAATATCAGGCACTATTGATTTCTGCACACCTGAATCATAATTCTTTGATATAAATGCTGATGTTTTCCCTTGCCAGCGATATTCAACCCAGCCATTCCATTCCTGAGAGGCGATGTTAATTGGCCATGCGATTTTCCACTGCTGATTAGCAAACGAAAAACTAAACGACAGTTTTATTTTTTGGTTTTCTGAATAATAGGTGGCCGAGCCGGAAATACTCTTGAATTCAGATTGCAGTTTTTCCGCATTAAACACCACGGTATACAGGCCAATATCCTGCGGCGACAGCGTGACATTTTCCGCCCATGCAAGTCTGGCGGAGAATTTGCTGTAATCGGCAAACGTCACCGTGACGTTGATGTCATCCACGTCGCCCTCGGCTTCCAGCGTGAGCGCCGGAAAGCTGGGCCACTGCATCGCTTTTTTACGATCGCGCCAGGCCAACTCTATCGACAAAATCCGGTACGTGGCGGCATTGAAACCGAGCGAGAAGCGGCAAGTGTGTTTTTCTGTCGGTTTGTCCGGTGTCGGCTCCGGCAACGGCAATGGCGTAAACGAAATCAGGGTTGCCGCCGGTATATCACGCAACAGCACGGCCATGTCGTATGACTGCTCCAGCAGGTACTCTTGAGGATAGCTGTCACTATATGTGACGCGATAACTCAGATCCTGGGGGACGTCTTCGACGGTGGTCACGTTTTTTAGCGTGTTGACTATCATCGGCGTGAGCTGTTTTATCACCGCGTCGTTGGCCTTCTGCTGTGTCTGCCACGACGGTGCATTCTCGCACTGCAACACCGGCACGATGACCTGCGCCTCTATTTGCTGGTACAGCAGCGCGCTGACTGCCTCCGGTGTGCGGGCTTGCTGACGGATAGCCTGCACCAGCACATCATGCCAGTTGGCCTGCAAGCTTACCGTTACCCTGGCGAAGACCGTAAAAGCGGTTTTCGCCAGCAGAAAAGCGCGCCCCGGCGTCCCCTGGATTGCATCGGTTAAGACGACCCCTTGCGCGTGCGTCAGTGCAATTTGCCCATTCTCAAACGCAATCGGTGCAGATGCCCCTTGATTGCCCGGTGCAAAACACAGCCACAGCGCGGTCTTGGTCGGTATTGACTCAAGCGTGATGGCCTCATCGGAATGCGTTATCGCCGTGTGGATATAGTGCGCGATAGGTGCGCTCTCAAGCGGCACCAGAGGTGTAATCAGCGTTACCTTCGCCCCGGCCGGGCTGGTGGTGAGGCGAAACCCGCTAGTGGGTTCACCGCACTCGTCATACACGATAGCTGGCAAGGCGCAACCATAGCTATAACAGGCTGGCGGGAAGGTTTGATCATGAAAGCCCAACGCGCGCTCCAGCACAAAAAAATCCGTCAGGTTTTGTGCCGGGTTTAACACATCAGAATCAGCGGAAGTGGTGTTCATATTTCATGCCTTTTTCATGCCTTAATGATGAGGGTTTGATCGCCGCTAACATAATCCGACCATTCACCGGTACGGGTGCGGTAGCGGTATCCGGCGGCATAGATGGACGTCACATTCCATGTATAGGTGTAGGCAGGGTTTTGCGGCGTGAAGGTGTGAGTGCGTACCGAGGTTTCGCCTTGCGCCTGAAACGCTACCGTTTCATAGGCAACGTTTGCCGCAAAACGCACGGTGATGGTCGCCTGTTGCGCGCCAAATTGCGGAAAACTGTAAGCGCCAATCGTCATCGACTGCGTGACCGGCATATCGAGCGCCACACTCTCCTTGCCGTTGCGCGCATAGGCAGTCAGGCTCACCTCGCCACCGTCTGCCAGCATCGGGTAACTGAAATACGGGGCAGACTGGCTTAACGCAACATCAACGGTCAATTGCCCGGTGTGATACTGCCCACGAATCAGGCTGCTCTCGGCAAAACCGGCATCAATATTCAGCGTTAAAAACCGGCACGGCAGGCTGGCGTAATTGAGCGTCACCAGCGGGGTCAGCGCGGTTCTTATCTCACTGACTATCACCGCGTTCCCTTCGTCTGTCGGATAATTGACGCTAATTTGATACTCAAACGCAGACGTCGGCGACAGGCTGTTATTCATAAACGTAAAGACCAGATAGCTTTTCCCTGCCACCAACGTGTGTGTGTTACGCTGCGGTTGCGGGTAAAGATTGCCTGCGGGCAGCGTTATCTGGACATCGATAAAAATGTTGTCATCCAGCCCCTGCGGAAAGCTGTAGAACACCATGATGGCGCGCTGGCTTGCGGGTAAGGACGGCGGCGTCGATTCATGGATAACGCTCTGCGGCGATACCCTGGCGATTTGCTGGGCGGCGGCAAACGGATCGAGCAGGAAACACACCGGGCGATGCGCCAGCTCCCGTGTTGCAAGATCAATAATTAACCGGCCCGGCTCTTGCGGCTGCAACAGGGCAACATAGCTCGTATTAGTATGCGCCGGGCCCGCATAGGGGCTGCCCAGCGCATTACACAGCCGGTCTGACAACGCTTCGGCGAACAGCCGCATCTGCTCAGGCGTGAGATTGATTAACGCTGGCGTGATGGACACCGGCAAGAACGCCAGATTCTGCCAAAGACAGAGAATGAGCGCCGCATAGGGGAACGCCACCCGCGAGTCGGTAAGCGGCAACGCCCCGCTGACGTGCCTGGCCAAATAGCCCACCAACTCGCGCGGGTCACATTCAACGCGGTAATGGAGCTGCGGCGAGACGCCATCAACAAAGCCATCCAGCCTGGCACTAAACCCGACGATGTCATCGAGTAAGGTTTTTTGCACCAGTTGCGTGGCAACGGCATCAAGCGAGATAAGAAACTGGCTGCACTGGGCACCATACCAGCTGGGGTCAAAAGGGTGAGCGGTTAATGCCGAATCCCCGATTTGCGCCGGTGCGAGAAAACCCAGTTGGTAAGGTCTGATCGGCAGGCTGTGTATGGCCGCGCCCGGATGGGCGGCGTTAAACGCCGCCAGCGCCTCATCGCGGGCAAACTGCAACTCGGTAGTAAAATCCAACGTTCCGTATATTGCCTCACAGCTTTGGCTGCGAATGATGGTCAGCAAGAAGGCCAGCGGATCTTGCGCCAAAATCGCGGCCGACTCAGGATAGAGATAATAGAGATTATCCTGCTGCCAGGCGGCAACCAGCCGATACTGCCCATCGCTGAAACTGTGTTGAAAATCGGGATATCCCTGATACATCTTCGCCACCCTGCCCTGTGTGCTACGCGGCTATCCTGTAAAGCCGCCCTGTTACTGCTCGTGCGTATCGGCCTGACGCGTCGCCAGATAATTGCGGTAGTCTTCCTGCCACTGCGTCGGCAACTGGCTGAGAACATTGACGGGCCGCTGTTTATAGGCATCTTCATAGCGTTGCTGGGCGACGCTATCGCCGACTAACACGCCGTTGGCATACATCGTGCCGTGGCCTTGCTCCGGCATCTGGGCGGCATCATCGGTAGAGAGGTGCAGGTTAAACACCTCGATAGGCTGCTGTTGCGCGGTAATGGCAGTAATCAGGCATTCTTTGTCAGCGTAAGCCATGAGCCGGTCAGTTAGCGTCAGCTCACGCGCCAGCTTCACGCCGCTGGTGGTATAAAACGGGTGGCCATAGCTGGTCGTAATGGTGACAGACGAACAACCGGGCATATCTAGCGTGATATCGAGATACTGCGTTTCATGGCCGGTCGTTACATTTTCGACCCTGAGTGGCTGCCCGCCCTGGCCGCACACCCACTCACCAACGTGAATCTCGCCCAACGCTTTCTCGGTGCCATCTTGCATTAAAATGCGCGTGTCTTTACCCAGGCAGCCATACACTATCTGCATCGGTTTTATTCGCCACGTATTCAGTATTGGCGGGCGGGGTAAGACGTTATCCGGCGCGTTGGTGATAAAGCACACGACGCTCTGGCCTTCGACTTGTACCGTCACTTTAAATACGTAATAGACCATTTCCCCTGAATTAAAATCAGGTGGAGAAAACTCCAGCCAATCGAGATCCCAACTTAATTGATTGCCTTCTATGCGTGTGCCAGGGCTTGAGAAAAAATTAAAACTGCCCGAGGGTTTAATCGGGCTACCGCCCTGACTTTGCCTGACGATATAAATAGAGCTGTTGGCGTTAATCGGCACACCATTATTTACATCAATACGACCAAAATAGAGGATATTCCCCTTAATTGGCAGGCTGACATTGCCATCATATTGATGCAGATAATCACAATCACCATCTTTGCGTGTTAAACATATTTTTATTTGCGAGTTATGATTGAGATCGGTGGGAGAGAGATTGGTGATTTTCTTCGGATAACTTTGTGTGGTGATAATTTCAATGCCATAGACTGTTTCGCCGCCGATAGTCTGGGAAAAGGTATAAATCACCGTTACCGGGTAGGATGAATTGATCAGGCTATCTGGAAACACGCCGCTGGCCTGAATCAGGCAATCCGCTGCATTAATGTAATTTTTTTTATATTGAACACGGCCAACCGGGTTGCCGGTACTATCAAAAATCCCCAGCGTCTGGGTCACATTGGTTGCAGATACCGGTAAAGAGCCGATGGCGTTGGCGGTAAAATTCTTGCCATCTGAGGTATTTAGGCTGGTGACACTCTGTATCGGAAACCCGGACGGGCTTTTCCCCAGTGCCAGCGTCGCGGTAAAATCATTATACATCCAGCTATTTTTCCAGATACTGCCAAACGCCGGATAGAGAGCCGTCGTAATACCCGCCATTTTTAATTGAATATCATAAAACTCAATTAATTGCGGATCGGCTGATGTCACTTGAATAACACCTTTATTCGCATACTGACTAACAATGCTTCTGATAACATTATTATCATTCGAATTATTCTGTGCAGATAACAAAGACCCGTTATTCATGGTTTCATTTTCCAGCAGCATAATGAGTTATACACGCCAGACAGTTATCTGGCGCGGATTAATCAGGTGAAATTAAATAGCATTCAAACAGTAATGTCATTCAAAACAACAATAACATTCAAATAATAGCTCTCAAATAATAGCATTCGAATAATAATAGCGAATGGTTTTATTTTGATGTTATGTGGCAACGGCGCTGTATCACTGACGATAATAAGCGTAGCAGTGATAGACGAAAATGCCACATAGAAAAATGCAGGCGGAAAATAACTTCGCGCTATTCTTGAAAAAATACCGCACCAACGGTGCGGGAAAACAGACCGCCATCGCGCAAAAGAGGATAAAAAAATAGTGGCAGATAAAGAACGTAAAAATACCGTAAACAGGCAACGCCGATATCAGCCTGTGCGATATCGGCCATCATCGCAGCGACAGGTTGAATTTGCCGTAACATCACTGCCGTAACACCTCTGTCGTAACACCTCTGTCGTAACACCTCTGCCGCAACGCCAGCCGAAGCGAAACGACGGCGATGCGGTGGTCGCTTTCACGACGACTACGATAACGCAATAAACTGCTCGCGCAGCGCGTGGATGTCATCGCGCAAGCGGGCGGCCTCTTCAAACTCCAGATTCTGCGCATGTGACAGCATCTGGCTTTCCAGCTCGCGGATTTTCTGCTCCAGCGCCTTGGGTGACAGCGCCTGATAAGCCGCCGCCTCCGACACGGCTTTTTTGCCTCTCCCTTTGCTTTTACCTTTGCCTGCATTGGGCTGGCCCAGTTGCAGAATATCGTCAATTTTCTTATTCAACCCCTGCGGCACAATGCCATGTTTTTCGTTATACGCTTGCTGTTTCTCTCGCCGCCGCTCGGTTTCCTCAATGGCGCGCGCCATCGATGGCGTGATTTTATCGCCATACAAAATCGCACGGCCATTCAGGTTACGCGCCGCGCGGCCAATGGTCTGAATAAGCGAGCGCTCGGAGCGCAAAAAGCCCTCTTTGTCCGCATCCAGAATCGCCACCAGCGACACCTCTGGCATATCCAACCCTTCACGCAGCAGGTTGATCCCCACCAGCACGTCAAACTCACCCAAACGCAAATCGCGAATGATTTCAACGCGTTCGACGGTGTCGATATCCGAATGCAGGTAGCGCACGCGCTCGCCATGCTCTTCCAGGTAGTCGGTTAAATCTTCCGCCATGCGTTTGGTCAGCGTCGTGACCAGCACGCGCTCGTTGACGGCAACGCGCTTGCGAATTTCCGACAGCAAATCATCCACCTGCGTCCCCACCGGGCGGACTTCCACTTCCGGGTCGAGCAGGCCGGTCGGCCGCACCACCTGATCAATAATCTCACCGCCGGATTTCTCCAGCTCATATTTGCCCGGCGTGGCCGACACATAGATGGTTTGCGGCGCTAATGCTTCGAACTCTTCAAACTTCATTGGCCGGTTATCCAGCGCCGACGGCAAGCGAAAACCATACTCCACCAGCGTTTCCTTGCGCGCCCGATCGCCGCGATACATGCCGCCTAACTGCGGGATCGTGACATGCGATTCGTCAATCACCAGCAGACCATCAGCGGGCAAATAGTCAAACAAGGTTGGCGGCGGCTCACCCGGCCCACGGCCAGATAAAAAGCGCGAGTAGTTTTCGATACCGGAGCAGTACCCCAGCTCATTCATCATTTCCAGATCGAAGGTGGTGCGCTGCATCAACCGCTGCTCTTCCAGCAGTTTATTGTTCGCCAGCAGCACTTCACGGCGCTGCGCCAGCTCGACCTTTATCTCCTCCATGGCCTGCAAAATGCGCTCACGCGGCGTCACATAGTGGGTTTTCGGGTAGATGGTGTAACGCGGCAGTGTTTGTATGATGTGGCCGGTCAGCGGGTCAAACAGCGACAGGCGCTCGACCTCTTCGTCAAACAGCTCGACGCGCAATGCGATTTCATCAGATTCGGCAGGGAAAATATCGATGACTTCGCCGCGCACGCGAAACGTACCGCGCGTAAACGCCTGATCGTTACGGGAATACTGCAATTCGGCGAGCCGACGCAAGATAGCGCGCTGGTCAATCAGCATGCCTTGCGTCAAATGCAGCATCATCTTCAGATACAAGTCCGGGTCGCCGAGGCCATAGATGGCGGAGACCGACGCCACCACCACCACATCACGCCGCTCCAGCAGCGCTTTCGTGGCCGACAAACGCATCTGCTCGATATGTTCGTTCACCGACGCGTCTTTTTCAATAAAGGTATCTGAACTTGGCACATACGCTTCAGGCTGATAGTAGTCGTAATAAGAGACGAAATACTCCACCGCGTTGTCCGGGAAAAACGCCTTCATTTCGCCGTATAACTGCGCGGCCAGCGTTTTATTGGGCGCCAGCACCATGGTTGGCCGGTTCAAATCGGCAATCACGTTGGCGATAGTAAAGGTTTTGCCCGAACCGGTGACGCCCAGCAACGTTTGGTGCGCCAGCCCATCCTCCAGCCCCTCTTTCAACCGCCGAATGGCCTCAGGCTGGTCGCCTGCGGGCTGAAACGCGGAATGCAATGTGAACACTTTACTCATTGAACGTTCGACTCACGATGTAAACGGCTGACAGAAAAAATAGCATGAAATACGGCGATGCAGTGTGGAACATAATACTGGATATAAAGACAGCATCAAGCCATTCTTAACCATGCGGTTGACATCGCGTCATGCTTTTTTGACTAGCATAGACCGGCATTGGTATCCAGCAAAAAATCGGATAATTATCCCCAGAAATTCTCTTTCTCAAATTCTCTGCGCTGACCAGTCAGCCAGGACGCCCGTGCGCACGCCAATTGCCACAAAAGTGACTTGATTTTAATTATTTGATTGATTTTAAAGAAAATATGAAAAAAGCGGAGATTAGCATCAAACCGGGCGAAAGCCGCGCCAGCTCTCGGTTAGCGCACGTTTTCTAACTCTAATACACACGGTTATCCACAGAAATGGTGGATAACTCCCACAAGCGCCCGTGTGCCCTGTCTCGGCGCGATGTCACCGATTTGGCGTCAGCGGGCGAAAACGGCCCTCTTCAACAAAATTTACTGCGTTGAGCTCCGGTTTATTATAAAAAAAACGACGACACGGCGCGGACGTACCGCATGGCGATATGGCGCGACGCAAAGATTCAACGGGTTTTTCAAGTTGGTTTTCACTATCAATTTCAATCAGAAAGAGCGGAAATCAGCGTCCCGCTCTCGGGTGTCACCTCACCGGTTAGTCACTCAGTAAAGCAATATTTAAGTAAGCCCCCAGATTCTGCTGCATCGGCGCGGCAAGGTGCGGTATTTCACCGAGCATCGGCGCGCCAAGGCGCGCTTGCAGCGTCTGTAAATAGGCCTGATGGTGCGGCCCGGGCATCACCACATCATTGGCAATCCACCCGACCAGCGCCAGCCCAGCCTGGCGCACCGCCAACGCCGTCAGCATGGCATGGTTAATGCAGCCAAGCTTAATGCCAACCACCAAAATAACCGGCAAGCGCTCCATCACCACCCAGTCGGCAAAGGTGTGCTGCGAGGAGAGCGGCGTAAACCAGCCGCCTGCCCCTTCAACCAACACCCAATCAGCCTGCGCGCCTAGCGTATGCAAGCCCTGACTGAGGGTGGAAAAATCGATGGGACGGTTTTCCGCCGCACTCACAATATGCGGCGAGGTCGGCTCCAGAAACGCCAATGGATTGACGGCATCATAAGGCAACGCCACGCGGCTATTGGCCTGTAATGCCAGCGCATCGCTGTTACGAAGCCCTTGCGCCGTCATGTCGCACCCGGAGGCGACGGGTTTATACCCTGCGCTACGAAAACCGGCGCGGCCAGCAGCCTGTAACAGCGCCACGCTGGCTATCGTTTTTCCCACTTCGGTGTCAGTCCCTGTCACAAACCAGCGTTTAGTCACGATAAATCACTCCAAAAACACGTTGATAAGTCAGTGGATAGCCCTGCGGGTGGCGCGGATAGCGCCCCTCCAGCGCTGCCAGTTGGCGGCGGCTCAGGCTGCCCGGCGCTCGCCCGGCATGCAGCCAGCTCGCCCCGACGCCTTTCACCGAGCGCATCAGGCTTAACACGTCCGGGAAATAACAGGTTACAGGGCACAGTTGCACCTGCGCGCGGTAACGCTGGCACAGCGCGGTAATGGTTTGCGCGGGTAAAAAGGCGTTGATGCGCCGCGAGCCATCCAGTTGCTGCCAGGCGCTATCAAGCTCGGCAAGCGTGCCTTGCGCCAGGGTACACAGCGCAATCACGCCGCCTGGCCGGGTAACGCGGTAGAGTTCGTCAAGGGCGTGGGCGAAATCATCGCACCACTGCATCACCATGTTGCTGAAGCTGATATCCATGCAGCCATCCGCCAGCGGTAACTGCTCGATATCACCGTGCAGATACGTGCAAGCAGCGCCTTGCGCTTTCGCCACCGCCAACATCTCGCCGGACAAATCCAGCGCCGTCACCCGTTTCCCCATGCTTTGCCAGCGTGCGCTGAAATAGCCGGTGCCACAACCGGCATCCAGCACATTCAGCCCGGCATTCGCCGCCACCATCGCCACGAGTTGCTCCCCGCTGTCGCGTTGCAGCGCGGCAAACTGGTCATACTGTTTGGCCGCCCGGCCAAACGCACGGGCGATGGCGCGCTTATGGGCGGTTACAGGTTCACTCAGCGCCATGGTAACGCCTCCAGTAAACGGTCGATATCCTCCGGCTGATGCGCCGCCGTTAAGGTAATGCGCAAGCGCGCCGTACCCGGCGGAACCGTCGGCGGACGCATCGCCGTCACCCAGATGCCCTGCTCACGCAGATGCTGCGCCAGCCAGATTGCCCGGCGATTGTCGCCGACGATAAGTGGCTGAATCGGGCTGGCTGACGCAGGCGATTGCAGCGCCAGCGTGCCGATGCCGGCGCGAAAGCGCTGGATATGCTGCGCCAGTAACGCCCGCCGCGCATCGCCCTCGTCCCCCTGAATGATCGCCAGTGCCGCACTCAGTGCCGTGGCCTGCGCGGGTGGCATCGCCGTGCTGTAGATAAGGTGGCGGGCAAACTGCACCAGATACGCCGCAACGGACTCGCTGCACAGAATGGCCGCCCCGCTGACGCCAAACGCTTTACCAAAGGTGACGACCAGCACGTCCGGTTTCACCCCCTGCCGCCACGCACTGCCGCGCCCTTGTGCGCCAGTCACGCCGATGCCGTGCGCATCATCCACCATCAGCCAACTGTGGTGGTCACGGCAGTGCTGCGCCAGCGCCGCCAACGGCGCACTGTCGCCATCCATACTAAAGACCCCCTCTGTCACCACCAGCGTCTGTCCGCTCACCGGTTTTTGCAGCAATGATTGCAACGATTCCGGCTGGTTATGCTGAAAGCGGCGTAAGCTCGCCGGTGACAGGCTGGCGGCCTCCAGCAACGAGGCATGGCTTAGGCGATCGGCCAGAATGCGGTCGTGCTCGCCCAATAAAGCCAACACCACCGCCTGATTCGCAGCGAAACCGGAAATCATCAGCAGTGCGCTATCGTAACCGAGCCAGTCCGCCAGTTGCTGCTCCAGCGCGGCGTGTGCCTCGCTATAACCGGTCACATGCCCGGAGCCGCCGCTGCCCACGCCATAACGCGCCGCCCCCTGCTGCCAGGCCGAGACTATCGCCGGGTGTTGGCTCAATCCCAAATAGTCGTTGGAGGCGTAATTGAGGTAGCGATGCGACTCACGCATCAGCCAGCGGGTACTGCCGCCCTGATTGGGCAGGCGCACCCGGTAGGCGTCTTGCGCCCGCCGCTGCGCCAGCGCATCATCAATCCGTTGCTGCCAGCTCATTTATACCGCCGCGTTGTAATAGTGCTCGGTATCGGCATGCAACAATTGCTCGGTTAAGTGCTGCTGCTGTTGGTTGTCGCCGTACTCGGTTTGGGTTTGTTGCGGATTCAGGCCAAGCTTGCGAAATAGCTGCACATCCTTGTCTTCTTTCGGGTTTGGGGTGGTCAGCAATTTACAGCCGTAGAAAATCGAGTTAGCGCCCGCCATAAAGCACATCGCCTGCGTCTGTTCGCTCATCTGCTCGCGACCGGCAGACAAACGCACATGCGAGCTCGGCATCATGATGCGCGCCACGGCGATAGTGCGGATAAAATCAAACGCATCCACATCGTCATTTTCCGCCAGCGGCGTGCCTTTTACTTTCACCAGCATATTGATGGGGACACTCTCCGGCGGCGTCGGCAGGTTCGCCAGTTGCACCAGCAGGCCAGCGCGGTCACGCACCGTCTCCCCCAGCCCGACAATGCCGCCGGAGCAGACTTTGATGCCCGCACCGCGCACCTTATCGAGCGTATCGAGCCGCTCTTGATAAGTCCGGGTGGTGATGATGTTGCCGTAGAATTCCGGCGAGGTATCCAGATTGTGGTTATAAAAGTCGAGCCCCGCCGCCGCCAGCCGCTGGGCCTGATCGCCATGCAGCGTGCCCAGCGTCATGCAGGTTTCCATGCCCAGCTCTTTCACGCCACGCACCATCTCTTCCAGATACGGCATATCGCGCTCGTGCGGGTTTTTCCACGCCGCCCCCATACAGAATCGGGTCGAACCGGCGGCTTTGGCCTGCCGTGCCGAATCCAGCACCTGTTCAACCTGCATCAGGCGTTCAGTTTCAATGCCGGTGCGGTAACGGGCGCTTTGCGGGCAGTATTTGCAGTCTTCCGGGCAGGCACCGGTTTTAATCGATAACAGCGTGCTGACCTGCACCTGACGCGGATCAAAATGCTGACGATGCACCTGTTGCGCTTCAAACATCAGCTCCAAAAAAGGCTTATCAAACAGGGCCTGAGCCTGCTCCAGGGTCCAGTTTACACGTTCAGTCATCATCATTGCTCCGGGTGAAAAAGTCTCGCCAGTGTAATTTATGTGGGTATACTGTCAACCAAATTGACATTGATTTGGTTGACAACATCATGACGCAGGATGACCTGGATTTCGACCGACGCCACATCTGGCACCCCTATACCTCAATGACACAACCACTGCCCTGTTATCCGGTTGTCGCTGCCAGCGGCTGCCAGTTACAGCTGGCTGATGGGCGTCAACTGGTCGATGGCATGTCGTCCTGGTGGGCGGCGATCCACGGCTACAATCACCCGCGCCTGAATCAGGCGCTGCAAACACAACTGGCGCAAATGTCGCATGTGATGTTTGGCGGCATCACCCACCCGGCGGCGGTGGCGCTGTGCCGCCAGTTAGTGGCGATAACGCCAGCGGCACTGGAGTGTGTGTTTTTGGCTGATTCCGGCTCGGTGGCGGTCGAAGTGGCGATGAAGATGGCGTTGCAATACTGGCAGGCGCGCGGGGAACGTCGTCAGCGTTTCCTGACGCTGCGCCACGGCTATCATGGCGACACCTTTGGCGCGATGTCGGTGTGCGACCCGGACAACTCGATGCACAGCCTTTATCAGGGCTATCTGCCGCCGCATCTGTTTGCCGCTGCGCCGCAAGGCGGGTTTGACCAGCCGTGGCAACAAGACGATATCGCAGCGTTCAGCACCCTGCTGCAACAGCATCAGCATGAGATTGCCGCCGTCATTCTGGAGCCCATTGTGCAGGGCGCAGGCGGTATGCGTTTTTATCACCCTGAGTACCTGCGACAAGTTCGCCAGTTATGCGATAAACATGGCATCTTGCTGATCGCCGATGAAATCGCCACCGGCTTTGGCCGCACCGGGCGTCTGTTTGCCTGTGAACACGCCGATGTCACGCCAGATATTCTGTGTCTCGGCAAAGCGCTGACCGGCGGCTACATGACACTGTCTGCCACCCTGACCACCCGTGCCGTCGCCGAGACCATCAGCAACGGCGAAGCCGGTTGTTTTATGCACGGCCCGACCTTTATGGGCAACCCGCTGGCATGCGCCGTGGCCCACGCCAGCCTGACGCTGCTGGCCGAAAATCACTGGCAGGCGCAGGTGGCGGCCATCGAAGGGCAACTGCGTCAGGCGTTGCTGCCGCTCAGGGACGCACCGGCGGTTGCCGATGTGCGGGTGTTGGGTGCGATCGGCGTGGTGGAAACCCGTCGCCCCGTCAATATGGCAAACCTGCAACGGTTCTTTGTTGAACGGGGAGTGTGGATTCGCCCCTTTGGTAAACTGATTTACCTGATGCCGCCGTTTATCATTGCACCGCAGGCATTAGCGCAATTAACCCACGCTATCGCAGATGCCGTGAGTGGTGCCCATCCCGCGTTTTTCCACTGATTAATTCTTTCTGCTTAATCCTTCGGCGTCCTCTTTTCTGTGTGCTTACCTGGCTATTTAAATGCCAGGTAATCCCCCTGCGAAATAATTACCCGTACATCCGCACGGTATTTTTTATTTCCTGTTCACGCCAGCAACGGCATGACCGTTGACATGGGCATATATTTAAAAATAATAAAATTTAAAAATAATAGAATGAGAAAATAATTACACACATAGCATTCCCGCCCGGTTATTAATTAATAAAAAGAAATCAAATGCCTTTCGCAACATAAAAACAACAATATTTTTTATTGGACTTTACCGTTTCGTCATATTTATGTCTGTTCTAATCGACATCATGTCCTGAATAGTCATTCTGCACCGGCAGTAACTCCTCTAGGCTGTGTCCCTTAACTTAACAACCGCTTTAAAAATAACCTGATCGCTCCCAGTTTTAGCATACTCAGGTAGTTTCTGGCCGTTTTCTCCGAGCGGGTGGCAATACGGCGATTTTCTTTAAGTATCGCAAAGCAACGCTCCACGACATTGCGTTTTTTGTACAGGCGCGTGTCGAGGGGGGCGACGTCCGTCCTGACTGGCCTTCTCATTCGATTTAAACGGAATAACCGCTTTTATTCCTTTCATTTTCAAGTGAATGCGAAGGTTTTTACCTGAATAACCCTTATCCGCCAGCACCGCTTTCGGACGTGATTTCAGGTGCCCGCTTTTTCGGATAATCCCGACCCGGTTGAGCAACGTTTCCGCGTATCGGCTTTCGTGGGCCTGTCCACCGCTCAGGCAAAAACTCAGTGGTAATCCTGTGCCATCTGTCGCCAGATGGATTTTGGTGCCAAAGCCGCCGCGAGAGCGACCCAGCCCATGGTCCTCGCATTCATCGGGATGTTTTTTTCGCACCGGCGGCCGCTTTCAGGGCGCGAACGTTACTGCCATCCAGCGCGATAACATCCCAGTCTATCAGCGCTTTTTCATCCAGAATCTGGAGTAATTTATTGAAAATGCTGTTCATTATTCCGGCTTTAGACCACCGATTGAAGCGGTTGTAAATGGTTTTCCATTGACCATAACGCTCAGGTAAGTCCCGCCAGGGTGCGCCAGAGCAAAGCACCCAAAATATGCCATTCATGACATGTCTGTGCGCAAAATAAGGACGCCCGCCTCGGGAAGAGCCTCTTTCAGGTGGCAGCATGGGAGAAATCAACGCCCAGGCGTCATCGGGAAAATCGTAACGAGCCAAATTAAAGGACTTTTTGTGGTGAAATCATGTCCCTGATTGTACAAAAAATAGTTACGGGACACACCCTAGTATTCCTGCCATGCACAAACCTTAAGGAAGAGAAACGATGACTCGTCTGATTCACAAAAACATGGATGTTTGCGGCCCGGATACACAGCTCGATATTATTTACCCTACGGATGAAACGGCGATTGAGGTAAAAAAATACATCGCCGATATTTATCTCAAAACGTATAAAGCGACTATTTCCCCCTCACCTGACATCATTATTTGTAGCCGAAATGCCCGCGACAAAAAAATTGTCGCCAGCGCGGGCATCACGTTCGCCGCGCAGCATGACAAATTATTTTCCGAGCGTTATTTACCCGACTCACTGGAAGCCTTGATAAATCGGCGCGCCGCCCAGCCGATATACCGCCATCAATTGGTTGAGATAGGCGCACTGGCTTCTGATAACCCGAATGCCTCTGCTGACCTGATTCGTACCCTGCCGATTCTGTCCTGGTTCATGGGAGCGACGGCGATTTTGTGTACCTCCACCCGGCGGTTAAGAAAATTACTGGATTATTACCACATCCCGTTTGAGCCGATCACCGAGGCCTCTGCGTTGGCACTGTCAGAGCAAGAGCGGCAAATCTGGGGCAGCTATTACGACCAATCCCCCCAGACCGGTATTATTCGGCTTGCCCAGTGTGGCCACCTGTTCGAGCACTTTTCTGGCCGTCTGATGATGGCGGATTTTAATAACCTGATGCGCGAATCAAAGGTGGCGGCATGAATATCCTCAATCGCATTATCGAGCAGGCCAGCCACACCCCGGATGCCCCGGCTATCATCCAGTTGCCAAGCGCGGGCAGTGAAGCCCACGACCGTTACGCCCACGACGATGAAACCCATTACAGTTACGCCACCTTGCTGCGCGACGTCCGTCAGCTGGCGGCAGAGATTCTCGCACAGGAACCCGCGCCCCCCGGCGACACGCCGCCAAAGCCTGTCGGCCTGATTATGGGCAACAGCGCCGAATGGGTGGTGGCGGATTTAGCCCTGCTGTATGCCAACAGGGTCGAAGTCCCGGTGCCACTGGCGTTCTCAGCAGAACAGGCCGCCTGGTTGCTGCACGATTGCGCTGTCATTTTGCTGGATGAAACCGGCCAGCAACAACTGGATGTGTGGCGTCAACGCGGCTTATCGCTGGATGCCAGACTGATCCCGATTTCGCTTTCCGATCGGTCGGGATTAGCAACAAACGCCGGTGATCCGCCTGACGCAACGCAGGATACGATAATCAAGGTCATCCATACCTCCGGCACCACCAGCCAGCCGAAAGGGGTGCAAATCCGCCGTCATGGTCTGGATGCGCTGGTCGAGGCGTTATGGCAACGCGCCGCCCAGGGGGATTACCAGCGCTACCTGTGTCTGGTGCCGCTGAGTCTGTTGATAGAACAGGTCACGGCGATTTATATGCCGCTAACGTCCGGGGGTGCCATCGTGCTGCCGCCGGTCACGTTACCGCCCTTAGGAAGCCCGGGCGTTCAGGCAATCGATCGTTTAGCGCTGATAGCCGCAGCCCGCCCGACCGCCATGACACTGACCCCGGCACTGGTGGAAGCGCTGGCCGAAAAAGCCTGGGGCTGTACGCCGGAAAACCGCTTGCAAACACTCTTCGGCCACGACCATCTGCCGTTGCTGGCCGTCGGCGGTGCCCCGGTAGACAGCGACATCCTGCACGGCCTCAACCAGCTCGGTATCCCGGTTTATGAAGGGTACGGCCTGAGTGAAAACAGTTCGGTGGCCTGCTGGAACAGCCGCGAAGCCTACCGCATCGGCACCGTTGGCAAGCCGCTGGCGCATGTAGAGGTGCGTCTGGCCGACGATGGCGAACTGTGCTTACGCAGTTCCTCATTATTTGCGGGCTATGCGGGCGAAGACCCCAGCAGTTGCCATGTTGATGAAGAGGGCTGGCTGCACACCGGGGACATCGCCCGGCAGGATGAGGACGGGTTTATCTCCATCATTGGCCGTAAGAAAACCATGATTATTACTGCCAACGGCAGAAATATTTCCCCCGAATGGCTGGAAACGGCTTATCGCTCGGTGCCTGGGGTTTTGGCGGCGATTGTGTTTGGCGACAAGCGGCAGTTTCTCGGCGGCCTATTTATCGTGAACGATATCCGCAACGCGGACACCATCCGTCAGGCGATTGGCGACTATGCGCGCCAGCATTTGAATGAACTGGAGCACATCAGCAACCCCATTTTGCTCCCGCACCATCCAGACATCATGGAACAACTGTTCACTGTTACCGGTCGGCCACGCCGTAATGCCGTCGCTGACTTTCTTGCACACAATGAGGTTAATGTCGAATGAACATCAAGGAAATGGCTCATACATCCCATGCCGGGTTGGTTATTACTTCACTGGACGAAGGCGATGTTACCGCACTGACATCAGACTATTTACTCAATCAGCTCCATACCCACGGCTATCTGATTCTGCGGGGGTTTCGTCACAGTATTGCCGATTTCTCCGAGCGCGTGCGCAGTACCAGCAGCCGCATCAGTCTTGACCCCGCCCGCAGTTTTGATGGCGACACCGCACAAAAAGTAGATGCCGGTTACGACAAGGTTGGTCTGCATTGTGAAAACGGCAACAGCCCGTTCTGGCCGGATCTGTGCTGGTTCTATTGCCAGAAAGCGCCGACACAGGGGTCACAGACCACCGTTTGTGATGGCAAAGCCGTGTATGAACACATGAACGCGGCCCAGCGCGCCGCCTTCACATCACAGGATATTGTCTATTCACGACGTGTGGATGAGAAGAAGTGGAAAACCTATGCGCTGCACGCGCTGGCCGGTCAACCGGGCGCGCCGACCACAATTGACGACATTACGCTGGAGCACCTGTACGCCGTTGCACAAAGCGATGTCGGCATGCGCATTGACAAGCTTGACGACGGTGCAATTCGCTATTCGTTCCAGACGCCAGCGATTATTGGCAGCCGTCTGAATACGAAGGAAACACATAACTTCGCCAACAGCATTTTCGGGCCGTCGAATAACTATGAAACCCCGGTTATTACCTTCGCTGACGGCAGCCCAATCCCGGATACGCTGCTGGCAGAAATGGATGACCTGTGCGAAAGCCTGACAGTTGATGTGGGCTGGCAGCAAGGCGATATCGTGCTGATTGACAATACCCGTGTCATGCATGGCCGTCGCCGCATCGAAGACAAAGACCGAACCATCTTCAATGCGCTGTCTTACGTATAACGACGCGGCATAACCGCAACCCTCTCATCGCCCAGGAAATAAAGGAGTTAAGGGAATTGAAGCGTACTGAAAACGTGATGGATGCGTTCAAATCTATTAACCAATACGCTCATCTTAATAACCTGCATCCTAACCGGATGTCCTGGGCAGACGCTGCCACCGACCAGGAGTTAGCCTTTCTGTCGTGGGCGCTGGTTGGGCAACATGAACAGCAACCAAAAGCCATCGCGTATCTGTACAAGGAGCTGTCGCAATTAGCGGAAGTCGAAATGCATGTTTCCTCGGTGATGACACGCATTTTGTGCGAACTACAGTCGGATAACCCCAGCGTACTGGCGGGCGATGGCCTTTATCATGCGTTGTCATGTTTTGCGTCTGAAGAAGTCCAGCATGCCAACAGCTTCTATCAGTATGTGCGCCATCTTTCTGGCCGTGATATCAAGCTGCGCAATAACCTGCACCAACAGCGTATTGCGCTCTATAGCGATAATGACGACCCGCTTGTCAAACTGGCAGCGCTGTGCGCCACCGCGTATGTCGGTGAAACCGTGATTACCGTGTTCGAACGGCGGCTAAACGTGCTAGACCCGATGCAGCATCGCCTTTTGACCCGACTGCTGCATTTTCATGGCCTCGATGAAGTGCGCCATATTCAGTGTGATCACGCTATTTTCGACCATATCATCCCAAACTTCACCGCCCAACAGCGCACCCGCATGCACCAGTTGGTGGCCGAAACCGAACGGCTGAATACCGAACTGGCGAGCGCATCAGCCGAAACGGTGAAATCCGCCTTCGATATCGATTACACCGAAGGCAATGCTGCGGCAGCAACCCAACTGGCCATGACGCTGCGTTTTCGGCACATCGTGCAGTCCGGCGAGCTGATCCGCAAAGTGGATGACCATATGGACGAACAGACACAGGCGCTGGTGGTGAATTTCTCCAAATCTTCTCATATACATAGCAAGGGCCCTTTCGCATGAAAGAACACGCGCTGAATGCGGCGGCCATGCCGCAACCTAAAACACGTTTAGGTGTGGTGGCGATTATCGCCACCCTGTTTCTTGCCGCCGTGGATAGCACCATTATCAGCACGGCGCTCCCGGCCATGCGTGATGAGTTGGGTCACGCCGAACGCTGGCCCTGGATCATGTCCGGCTTTTTACTGCCAGTGGCATTGATTGCTCCGCTGGCCGGTGCCTGCGCTGACCGCCTTGGCGTGTCCATCACGCTAAAAACCAGCCTGATTCTCTTTCTGGCGGCCTCGGTGCTGGCAGCGGTCAGCCCGACCATGGGCTGGCTGATTGCCGCACGCGTCGTACAAGGGTGTAGCGCGGGCAGCCTGATTGTATTGACCTACGCGTTACTCGCCAGTCTGTTTGACGCCAGCCAGCGCGGTAAAATGCAAGGTATACTTAGTGCCGTCTGGGGGATTGCCGCTATCATTGGCCCACTGTGCGGCAGCGTGTTAACCGATTGGTTCGGGTGGCGGTCTATCTTCTGGTTTAACCTGCCCGTCGGACTGGGTGCGTTGCTGTTGCTGGTGTTTACACCGACGGTGGGCAAACAACCAAACACGGTTCGCCTCGATATGACCGCACAGTTAGCGCTCATCGTGCTGACCAGTGGGCTGATGTGGCTGATGACTGGCTCATCACGCCTGATGGTGCCTTGGTTTGCCCCGGTCGCCCTGGTGCTGATTAGCGCCGCACTGCTGGCCTTTCGTTTGCAAAAACAACCGCTCGGCAGCCCGATTCCCGTCGAGTTTTTCCGCCACGGCGCGCTGTTCTCGGTCATTGTTCTGGTCATGCTCTCCAGCGCGGGCCTCTATGCCTCCGTCACCTTACTGCCTCTGGCACTCAGTCAGTCTGGCGGCTCGCTGTTATCGGGGGGGCTGCTGATTATGCTGGCCGCGTTAGGCTGGGTCGTCGGCTCTGCCGTATGCGGCAACCTGCTCGCCAAACGGGGATATCGGACCATGGCCGGTGCCGGTATGGCGCTACTGGCTATCGGCTGTCTGGTGATGAATGCCGCGCTGACGCTTAATCACACGTTGGTTATCGCGCTGGCACTTATCATGATTGGGTTGGGGATGGGGTTCACCGCCACCACCACACTGGTACTGGCGCAAAACAGCGCACCGGCGGAACGTCTGGGTGCCTGGACCTCAACCATCCAGTTTTTACGCAATATTGGCGCAGCCGTTGGCGTCAACCTGCTGGCGACGCTGCAACAGCATCTTCAAACAGCAAATACATATCAGACTTGTTTCACGTTACTGGGGGGAAGTATGCTGGTGGGGCTAATTTTTTGTTTCATTATCCCCAATTACTATCAAAAATCCTGACAGTAACGGGCAACACTGACGGATACATAATGGACGACGCGATCCACCAGCATGACGCTTTTTTTACAGAACGTATTCTTGATTCGGTTTCCGAATCAGAAAATGTACCGCACCAGCACACTCAGGGACAGTTTGTTCTGGTGCGACAAGGAATCCTCTACGGCCATACGGCGTTTCGAAACTGGCTGATTAAACCGGGCATGGCAGTGTGGATACCGCCGAATGTGGTGCACTGGGGGCATGCCTTACATCGGGTTGATTTAACCGTACTGTATGTCGCCCCCTCGCTGTGCCACTGCTCCTCGAGCGAGATAAAATTGCTGGATGCGTCCGCGTTTATTGTCGGCTTGTGCGAACGTCTGGCCGTTGCACACACCGCACTGAGCGACGAACGCCGCGCGCGCATCCTGCAATTGCTCTTCGAAGAAATTGAAGAAATGCCCTCCAGCAACCTCTCCCTGCCCTTACCCGGCGATCAGCGCCTGAAAAAAATCACCGACTGCCTCATCGCCACACCGGCATTACGCCGCAGCCTCGCCGAATGGGGAAAACTGGTGGGGGCAACGGAACGTACGCTGGCGCGGCTGTTTGTGCGCCATACCGGGCTACGCTTCACCGAATGGCATAACCGCCTGTTATTATCCGAAGTCTGGCGCGGGCTGGCCGATAGTAAATCCAATGATGAGCTGGCTATCCAGCTAGGCTGTGTCCCTTAACTTAACAACCGCTTTAAAAATAACCTGATCGCTCCCAGTTTTAGCATACTCAGGTAGTTTCTGGCCGTTTTCTCCGAGCGGGTGGCAATACGGCGATTTTCTTTAAGTATCGCAAAGCAACGCTCCACGACATTGCGTTTTTTGTACAGGCGCGTGTCGAGGGGGCGACGTCCGTCCTGACTGGCCTTCTCATTCGATTTAAACGGAATAACCGCTTTTATTCCTTTCATTTTCAAGTGAATGCGAAGGTTTTTACCTGAATAACCCTTATCCGCCAGCACCGCTTTCGGACGTGATTTCAGGTGCCCGCTTTTTCGGATAATCCCGACCCGGTTGAGCAACGTTTCCGCGTATCGGCTTTCGTGGGCCTGTCCACCGCTCAGGCAAAACTCAGTGGTAATCCTGTGCCATCTGTCGCCAGATGGATTTTGGTGCCAAAGCCGCCGCGAGAGCGACCCAGCCCATGGTCCTCGCATTCATCGGGATGTTTTTTTTCGCACCGGCGGCCGCTTTCAGGGCGCGAACGTTACTGCCATCCAGCGCGATAACATCCCAGTCTATCAGCGCTTTTTCATCCAGAATCTGGAGTAATTTATTGAAAATGCTGTTCATTATTCCGGCTTTAGACCACCGATTGAAGCGGTTGTAAATGGTTTTCCATTGACCATAACGCTCAGGTAAGTCCCGCCAGGGTGCGCCAGAGCAAAGCACCCAAAATATGCCATTCATGACATGTCTGTGCGCAAAATAAGGACGCCCGCCTCGGGAAGAGCCTCTTTCAGGTGGCAGCATGGGAGAAATCAACGCCCAGGCGTCATCGGGAAAATCGTAACGAGCCAAATTAAAGGACTTTTGTGGTGAAATCATGTCCCTGATTGTACAAAAAATAGTTACGGGACACACCCTAGGGTTTTCATCCAGCGACTCCTTTGGGCACTGGTTTCGCCGCATGACCGGCAACAGCCCCAGCTATGCTCGCCGCTACCTCAATACACAAAAGCCCCCCGCCCCCTGAGTCTTGTATGTAATAAATATATGATGGTTAGCAACCATCATATGAAGCGAAGTGAGCCAGCCCCCTGCGAAGGTAAAACCTTGCTTTACCGCTGATGGCCCTTCGCTTCACCTTTCACACCAGCATTGCGCATTAGCCTGAATGTCGATCATCAAGTCTAATGGCTTGACCGTAGATTTCGCGTCTCTGCGGAGGGTTGTTGCGCCTCTTGTACACAAACGTCCGCTGAGTGCCAGGAGCGGACCGTCAAGCTGCTCAATAATGAAGTGCATCACGTTTAATCAATTGCCGGTTAAAAAGAAAAATTAACTCTGATACTTTAGAGGCATCAGTGATGGTTTGATAAGAAAGTAACTAAGGATGACAATGAATAAAAGTAACGTCCGCTTTGCACCTTGGGTCGGCCTCCACTATGAGAAAGGATTTTACGGATTACGCATGCTTTTGGTGTGCGAGTCTCACTATGGCAGTAAGCAGCATGAACGTCCAACAGTCACTCCCGAAATAGTTAAGGCGCTTGCTTTGGGTGAGAGGCACCCTCTGGCAACCGGTAAGCTTTCACGACATAAGCATTTCACCTTAATAATGTCTGCTGTTCAGAACGTCAGAAAGCGCTTCTCCGATACACAAAGAAAGGAGTTCTGGAACAGTGTTGCTTATTACAACTTTTTGCAGGAATTCGTACAGGGCAGCCGTGTTGCGCCACCCGCAGACGTCTGGCAACGCAGTGAGAAAGCATTTACCGAAGTCCTGGAGGTGTTGGCTCCGGATGTGATTATTTGCTTCAGCCTACGTAACGGCAATCGGATTAGGTCACTTGCCGGTAGCGTGCCAGTGGCCGTAGTAAACCATCCCTCTTCACGTTTCACGTATTCCAAGGTCAATCCAGTTATTGCTACACATATCGCGATGGCTCGAGTACAGAAGACACAGGCCCCGGAATTCTTTAGCAATGTTCTTTTTCATCGTTGGCTTGAGGATACCGCTTCTGCCCTGCCCACGCCCGGCTCACATCTTTCGGAGCCGGACAAGATCTCGCTCCTTGCTGAAAGAAAAAAGTCAATGGCAGCATTTGACGGGTTTTTACTGATGTAAATCACAAGTTGGTCGAATGAATCGTTTCGAGGTTGGTCGACAATCATGTGCTATCAATATCTATAAACGGGAAGTAGTAGTATGTCCGCTCCTCGTTCACAGCAGACTATACCGAAGGTAATTTTTTAGACTGGCGAGCAGTGCGTAGCCGGTAAATCATGCCCGAAGGACATAACAGGTGATATTCAGGTGTTAATTAGGGGTGAATAGCTGAATCGCCGATGCCCGGCGAAACCGGTACGTACTGAGAGGTTGAAGCAATCCCATCCCCCGTCCTGCTAAACCTCAACGAATTTTCAGAGAGTGTTGTTCTAACCAGGCCTCCACGGTGGGGCACAGGTAGCACCGGACGCTTGCGACCGGGAACGGCAGGCCACTTGTAGCCTGGCTGCGCGGTACTGCGAGTGCGCAGCCGCAAGCAAGCTACGATGGCGTTTCTGCAATATCCCAGACGAAAAACACGCTAGCCCTCTGCGACGACTAACATCGATGTGCTGCACGACCAGAACGCCGATGGCAGCATCGCCTCATGCCCATGAGTTGTCACTTTTATTCGATATCATGACATTATCGAACATTCCCGCCTGAACTGTGCTGCGTTACCGTAAGCGCACGACGATTCACGCTACAACGCCGTTCACGATAAAACACGGCTCACGATAAAAAGGAAATAACCCATGCTGGAATATAATCTGATGAAATTGATGCATGCGCTGGCGGCAGTGGCTGCTACCGGCCCGTTACTGTTTGCCCCCTGGCTTTCATGGCGGCTGCAATCCTGCCAACAGCCCCCCGAAAAGCAACTGTTGCTGAGTGGATTAACCATTACCGACAGATTCTACAACGTGGCAGGCTGGCTGCTGATGATAAGCGGGTCCGTTATGTTGTGGCTCGATGACTGGCACCGCTTATTCCAGTTATGGTTTGTCCTGAGCGTGGCCTTTTTCGTTATCGACTCTATCGCCGAAAAAAAATGGCGTGACCCGGCCACGACCGCACTCGACACCACCGCCCCTGGCGAACCCGGCTGGCTACTGCATACCGCCCGGCTGCACCGTGCGGTGTTAACCCAAATGGGGTCAACCAGCCTGATTCTGCTGGCGATGTTATTGCATAACCAACTGACGATGAATCTATTGAGCCTCGCCTCTTTTATCCACTAAGCCTGACCAGACCCACCGCTGCCCCTTATTACACACTGCGCAATAACGGCTGCCACCCCCTGTCGGTGGCAGCGCACCGCTCACCGCTATTCTCATCCACGATTTCTTTGAACTCTATCCAGAATTCTATCCCGCTGGCTTGAAGGCCACCTGAAGGCTGCACTAGTGTTGAGGTGGACTATTGATGTGAATTGCTAATGTGAATGACTCATGTGAATGACAAGCGTGAACAACCTCTCTGGCAGGACAACGGCAAGCGCTTTCCCACAGGCGCTGTGAAGCGGTATTGCCGTTGTCTGCAACCGCTGTACCACCTCAAATAACGAGAAATCTACACATGGAAAAAAGTGCGATATCCCCTAAAGCGCTGCTCATCGCGCTACCCTTACTGTTTTCCCCTCTGGCAAGCGCAGTACAACAGGCCGTGCTCGATAGCCGTGGCGCACCGATGATCAGGGTCAACGGGCTGACATTTAAAGACCTGAACCGCGACGGACAACTGAACCCTTATGAAGACTGGCGACTGCCTGCGGCAGAGCGGGCGGTGGATTTGGTCTCACGTATGACGCTGGCAGAAAAAGCAGGCGTCATGATGCACGGCTCCGCGCCAACGGCAGGCAGCGTCACCGGTGCGGGTACTCAGTATGATCTCAATGCGGCAAAAATCATGATTGCCGATCGCTACGTCAACAGTTTTATTACCCGGCTTTCCGGCGATAATCCGGCGCAGATGGCCGAGGAAAACAACAAATTACAGCAGCTAGCGGAACAAACCCGACTGGGTATTCCGATTACCATCAGCACCGACCCGCGCAGCTCTTTCCAGTCGCTGGTGGGCGTCAGTGTCTCGGTGGGAAAATTCAGTAAATGGCCGGAAACGTTGGGGCTTGCCGCCATTGGCGATGAAGCACTGGTGCGCCAGTATGCCGATATCGTGCGTCAGGAATACCGCGCCGTCGGCATTACCGAAGCGCTATCGCCGCAGGCGGATTTATCCAGCGAACCCCGCTGGCCGCGTATCGACGGCACCTTTGGCGAAGACCCCGAACTCACCAAACGCATGGTACGCGGCTATGTCACCGGTATGCAAAACGGCGGCAATGGCCTAAATAGCCAAAGCGTCGTTTCCGTGGTGAAACATTGGGTGGGCTATGGTGCGGCAAAAGAAGGGTGGGACAGCCACAACGCCTATGGCAAATACGCCCAGTTCCGCGCCAATACCCTACAACAGCATATCGACCCGTTTACTGGCGCATTTGAAGCGCATGCCGCCGCTATCATGCCAACGTATTCGATTTTGCGTCACGCCAGTTGGCATGGTAAGCCGATTGAGCCCGTCGGCGCTGGTTTTAACCGCTTTTTGCTCACCGATTTGTTACGCGGTCAGTATGGGTTTGACGGTGTCATCCTCAGTGACTGGCTTATCACCAACGACTGTAAAGACGACTGTCTTACTGGCGTCAAAGCGGGCGAAAAACCGGTGCCACGCGGTATGCCGTGGGGGGTAGAACGCCTGACGCCGTCGGCTCGCTTCGTCAAAGCCGTGAATGCGGGTATCGATCAGTTCGGCGGCGTTACCGACTCCGCCGTGCTGGTGAATGCCGTGCAAGAGGGCCAGATCAGCGAAGCACGACTGGATGCCTCGGTGAAGCGCATTTTAAAACAAAAATTCCAGACTGGCCTGTTCGAGCGCCCTTATGTTGACCCGGCACAGGCCGATGCGCTGGTCGGCAAAACAGACTGGCAGCAATTGGCCGACACCACACAGGCTCGCGCGCTGGTCTTGTTGCAAAACAACAATCTCTTGCCGCTGCGTAAAGGCAGCAACGTGTGGTTGTACGGTATCGATAGCGCCACCGCACGCGCGGCTGGCTTTAACGTCGTCGCAACGCCAGAACAAGCAGATATTGCATTAATTCGTACCCGAACCCCGTATGAACAACCGCATAAGAACTTTTTCTTCGGCAGCCGACACCACGAAGGCTCACTGGCCTTCAGCCCTGATAATGCCGACTATCAGGCCATCGTGAGCGCCAGCGCCAAGGTGCCGACGCTGGTCACGGTCTACATGGAGCGCCCTGCCATTCTGACCAACATCACCGGCAAAACCCGGGCGCTGATTGCCAACTTTGGGATCAGCGATCGCGTCCTGCTTGACCGGCTGACCTCTGGCGCCGCTTATCAGGCAAGGCTGCCGTTTGAGCTGCCCTCCTCGATGCAGGCGGTGCGAAAACAACAGCCGGATGTTCCCTACGACAGCCAGGCCCCCTTATTCCCCTTCGGCTACGGCTTACCGCACTAACCCTCTCGCTCCCGGCCCTCTCGCTCCCGGCCCTCTCGCTCCCGGCCCTGCCGGGAGCTTGCCGCCCTGTACGGCGCGTCTGGCTGTTGTCATGCCATCAGCCGGCCATGACGCCAAACCCGGCGAGCCCACTCGCTCATCTCTGGCGCATCGCCATGATGTGATAACGTTTTGTGACACAGCTTTATCACACGGTTTTGTGACACGGTTTTGTGACGCATAGCACAGCGCAGCCATTAGCGTTATTATCAGACGCACGGTTTAACAGGACGCCTCTTTATGCCTTATTTCATTACGCTGTGTTGGCAATACCTACGCGCATTTGCTGTTATTTATCTTTGCCTGCTGGCAGGCAACGCGCTCTCTGCGCTCTTACCCATCACCATTCCCGGCAGCATTCTCGGCATGTTGATGTTATTTGCACTGCTGGCCTCGCAAATTCTGCCCGCTCGCTGGGTTAAACCGGGTTGTCATCTCTTTTTACGCTACATGGCCTTGCTGTTTGTGCCGATAGGCGTTGGCGTCATGAATTATTACGATCTGGTGCGCAGTCAGTTTGGCCCGATCGTCGTCTCTTGTCTTATCAGCACCGTTATTGTGATGATTGTCGTGGGCTACACCACCCAAATGATGCACCGTGATAACAAAGCCGGGCATGCCGCCGTGAAAGAGCATGAGGACAACGAAAAATGATGCACTTTATCTGGTGGTCATTACCGCTGACGCTGGTGGTATTTTTCTGCGCCCGTCATCTGGCATTACGCTTGAAAATGCCGCTGTTGAACCCGCTACTGGTATCGATGCTGGTGATTATTCCGCTGCTGCTGGTACTGGATATCCCGTATGATCACTACTTTCAGGGCAGCGCATCGCTCAACAGCCTGCTCCAGCCGGCGGTTGTCGCGCTCGCCTTCCCGCTCTATGAGCAGTTGCATCAAATTCGCGCCCGCTGGAAATCCATCATCAGTATCTGTTTTATCGGCAGCGTCACCGCCATTATTTCCGGTACGGTCATTGCGCTCTGGTTAGGCGCTTCGCGGGAAATTGCCGCATCGGTTTTACCGAAATCCGTCACCACACCGATTGCGATGGCCGTTGCCTCATCCATCGGCGGTATTCCTGCCATCAGCGCCATGTGCGTGATTCTGGTGGGTATTCTCGGTGCCGTGTTTGGCCATGCGCTGTTTAATCGCCTGAATATTCGCGCCAAGTCTGCCCGTGGTCTGGCAATGGGGACGGCCTCCCACGCGCTGGGAACCGCCCGCTGTGCCGAAGTCGATTTTCAGGAAGGTGCCTTTAGCTCGCTGGCGCTGGTGATATGCGGCATCATCACGTCACTGATTGCGCCGTTTCTGTTTCCGGTTATTTTGCGCTTAATGGCAGGCTAACCCTCCGTCAACACCCGCAAGGGGCACGGCAAAGCCCCTTGTGCTCTCTTCTGGCCAGATAGCGTCTGGCCCGACGCCTCTGACACGATCGCTTCTGGCCTGCGCGCTGCGCTCGTCTGCCCCTCTTCTGATTGCGCTTTCGCTCACCACAGCGGCCAAAACCTGCGAAACATCTCGCATTTGTGATTTATTTTTCATTGATTGCATTATAAAAGTGATAAAAATCACATTCGTTTAGCGCAGATCCCACCAGACTGCGTAAAAAGAGAGAGCACACAGCCACCGTGCTGAACATGCGCGGCGCAGAGCGCGCCTGCCACCATTAAAAACGCAGTCGTCTGTTACACCCTCGACCACGTTTTACGTTTTGTACCTGAAAACCGCTGAAGAGAGGCCACCATGCAAGTACGCTTTCATGACGCTTTCACCACACTGCCCGCAACGCTACAACAGGCGCTGGAACCCATCTTGGCGCGGGAGGATTTTGCCGCCATGCTCAGTGCCGAGGAGGTGGCGCAGTTGTGCGCGCAGTGTGGGCTCGATGCCGATGCGCTGGCTTTTGCGCTCCTCCCCCTTGCCGCAGCCTGCGCCGTAACGCCGGTATCCAACTTTCACGTTGGCGCGATTGCTCAGGGCGTTAGTGGTGCCTTCTACTGGGGTGCCAATATGGAATTTGCCGGACAACCGCTGCAACAGACCGTTCACGCCGAACAAAGCGCCATCAGCCATGCCTGGTTGCGCCATGAACCGGCGCTGCGCGCCGTTACGGTTAACTACACCCCCTGTGGGCACTGCCGCCAGTTTATGAATGAACTTAACAGCGCGCCGGGTTTACGCATCTGTCTGCCCGGCCGGGACGCCGCTCCGCTCGGCCACTACCTGCCCGATGCGTTTGGCCCGCGCGATCTGGCTATCACCACGCTGTTAATGGATAAGATTGATAACCGGCTGACACTCGAAAGCGACAGTCCGCTGGTGCAGTTAGCACTGATGGCGGCAAACCGCAGCCACGCGCCATACAGCAAAGCCTTCAGCGGAATAGCGCTACAAACCGCATCGGGCAACACCTACAGCGGTTGTTATGCGGAAAATGCCGCCTTCAACCCCAGCCTGCCTCCGCTACAGGCCGCGTTAAACCTCGTCAATCTGGCCGGGGAGTCTTTTGCCCGCATTCAGCAGGCCGTTCTGGTTGAAACGGAGCATGGCGCATTAAGTCAGTGGAGCCTGGCGCAACCGTTACTGGCCTCGTTGGGTTGCCAGGCGCTGCGCCGTGAGCTGGCGGTGATTTCAGGCTAGCGTCGCCGCGAAGCGATAGCCTCCCCTCTGGTCTCACCGTGCGCGCTAGCAGGACGATGCGCGCACGCAAGCGACGGTCGAGCAAGATACCTGTCGGCGACGCCGAGGGGTCTTGCTCTCACCATGCAAGAAGAAGAGAAGAAGAGAAGAAGAAACGTGCCGCTAAAATCGCGGCGCAAGCCAGATAATATGTGATTTCTCCCACACATTTTTTATATGCAAGTCATCTGTAATTATTTTAATTAACAATCCCTGTACATATTTTCTGGGTACTTTAAGATCGCCCCCATCCTATCGCTTCCTTGGTTCTCTGAGCCGATTTCAGCTACCCACCAGCTACCGAAAGAGTCAAACGTCATGGAATTGGAATACGAAAGTAAACGTCCTCTGTATATCCCCTACGCGGGCCCTATCCTGCTTGAATTTCCTCTGCTGAATAAAGGCAGCGCCTTTAGTGACGCAGAACGCGCCCAGTTTAACCTGCACGGTCTGTTGCCCGAAGCGGTAGAAACGATTGAAGAACAGGCCGAGCGAGCCTGGCGGCAGTATCAGGAATTCAAAAACGATATGGAAAAACATGTGTACCTGCGCAACATTCAGGACACGAATGAAACCCTGTTCTACCGCCTGTTGGAAACCCACCTGAGCGAAATGATGCCTATCATTTATACGCCAACGGTCGGTGCTGCTTGCGAACACTTCTCCGATATTTACCGCCGCGCTCGTGGTCTGTTCATCTCTTATCCGAACCGTGAACACATCGATGACATGCTGCAAAACGCCACCAAACAGAACGTAAAAGTCATCGTCGTAACCGACGGTGAGCGTATTCTCGGCCTTGGCGATCAGGGCATCGGCGGCATGGGGATTCCTATCGGTAAATTATCGTTATATACCGCATGTGGCGGCATTAGCCCTGCCTATACCCTGCCCGTGGTACTGGATGTCGGCACCAACAATCCGCAGCGCCTGAACGACCCGCTCTACATGGGCTGGCGTCACCCGCGTATTACCGGTGATGAATACTATGCCTTCGTGGATGACTTTATTCAGGCAGTCAAACGTCGCTGGCCCAACGTGCTGCTTCAGTTCGAAGATTTCGCCCAGAGCAACGCGATGCCGCTGTTAAACCGCTACCGCGATGAACTCTGTAGCTTCAATGATGATATCCAGGGCACCGCCGCCGTGGCGCTCGGTAGTTTGATTGCCGCCAGCCGTGCTGCCGGTAGCCAATTGCGCGATCAAACCGTCACCTTCCTGGGTGCGGGTTCCGCTGGCTGCGGTATTGCCGAGCAGATTATTGCTCAGATGAAATCAGAAGGGTTGAGCGATGAAGAAGCGCGCGCCCGCGTATTCATGGTGGATCGCTTCGGCCTGCTCACGGACAAGCTGCCTAATCTGCTCGATTTCCAGAGCAAACTGGTGCAGAAAAGTGACAGCCTCAGCGCCTGGGATGTTAACAGCGATGCCATTTCGCTGATGGATGTGATGCGCAATGCGAAACCGACCATTCTGATTGGCGTTTCCGGTCAGCCGGGTCTGTTCACGGAAGAGATTATCCGTGAAATGCACCGCCACTGCCCACGGCCTATCGTGATGCCGCTGTCAAACCCGACATCGCGCGTCGAAGCCCGCCCGGAAGATATTATCCGCTGGACGGATGGTGCCGCGCTGGTGGCGACAGGCAGCCCGTTTGCGCCCGTGCAGTATAAAGATAAGGTCTACCCTATCGCGCAGTGTAATAACTCGTATATTTTCCCGGGTATCGGATTGGGCGTGCTGGCCAGTGGCGCAAAACGCATCACCGACGGCATGTTGATGGCGTCCAGCCGCGCGCTGGCGGATTGTTCCCCGCTGGCCTCCAAAGGCGAAGGGGCCCTGCTGCCGGAAGTCAGCGATATTCAGTCCGTTTCCAAGTACATTGCGCTGGAAGTGGCAAAAGCCGCCCAATTGCAAGGCGTGGCTGAGTTGACCTCTGAAGATGCGCTGGTGAAAGCCATCGGCCATAATTTCTGGCAGGCGCAGTACCGTACCTACAAACGCACCTCGTTCTGATGAGAGCGTGAATCGACGCCCCTCGCTGGATGCGCTCGATTTCCCTGCAAACGCGGCCCTGGCCGCGTTTTTCATTGATGCCGCCCGCCCGCGCCATTAGAGCATTTCTTCCACTTGGCAATCTCTGCCATAATACGTCCCTATCGACACATCAATGAGATAGCTTTTCACCAAACAGGGGTGAATAGCGCTGTGGAGCTGTCATGGAGACTTCAGGTTTACTTTCGCTGGAACTGGCGCGGCAAACGATGCTGGCACAGGTTCCTGCTATCACTGCTACAGAAATCGTTCCCCTTCATCAGGCGGCGGGCCGCATCACCGCTGATGCCATCACCTCGCCGTTAGATGTACCGCCGTTCGATAATTCCGCGATGGATGGTTATGCCGTTCGCCATCACGAACTGAACGGGCGTGCCTTAGCTGTCGCGGGAAAAGCCTTTGCTGGCGCGCCCTACACCGGCGCATGGCCTGCCGGTAGTTGCGTGCGCATCATGACCGGTGCCGCCATTCCGCCAGGCGCCGATGCGGTGGTGATGCAAGAGCATACCGAAACCGATGCCGACGGCCACATTCGTATTACGCATGCGGTGAAACCGGGGCAAAACATTCGCCGTATCGGCGAAGATATTCGACAGGATGCTCAGGTACTGCCTGCCGGTACGCGTCTTGGCAGCGCCGCGCTGCCCCTGCTTGCCTCACTGGGTATTGCACACGTCAAGGTGATACGCCGCCTGCGGGTTGCACTGTTTTCAACCGGGGATGAGCTGCAACCGGTTGGCGAACCGTTACAGACCGGGCAAATTTATGATACCAACCGCTTTGCCGTCAGGTTGATGCTGGAAAAATTAGGCCATGAAGTTATCGATCTGGGCATCATCCCCGATGACCCGGCACGATTACGCCAGACGTTTCGCCAGGCGGATGCAGCGGCAGATGTGGTCATCAGCAGTGGCGGCGTTTCCGTGGGCGAAGCCGATTACACCAAACAGATGCTCGAAGAGTTAGGTAACGTGCATTTCTGGAAATTGGCCATCAAACCCGGTAAGCCCTTCGCCTTCGGAAAACTACAGCACGCCTGGTTCTGTGGCCTGCCGGGTAATCCGGTCTCCGCCGCCGTGACCTTCTATCAGTTAGTTCAACCCTTGCTGGCCCACCTTAGCGGGCATACACAGTGGCGTTTACCGGCACGGGTACGCGCCAAAACCACCCAGACACTCAAAAAATCGCCCGGTCGCCTCGATTTTCAACGCGGTGTGGTTAGCCCAAACACGCAAGGTGAACTGGAAGTGCGTTCTACCGGCCATCAAGGTTCACATGTCTTCAGTTCCTTTAGCCTGGCGAACTGTTTTATCGTGCTGGAAGCCGAGCGCGGCCCTGTCAACGCCGGTGAGTGGGTCGATGTTGAACCATTCAATACCTTGTTATTGGATAACGAATAATGCTGCCCGAACTGACCGATGAAGAAGCGCTACGCTATAACCGGCAAATCGTCTTACGCGGGTTTGACTTTGACGGGCAAGAACGCCTGAAAGCAGCGCGCGTGCTGATTGTTGGCCTCGGCGGGCTTGGCTGTGCCGCCGCGCAATATCTGGCAGCGGCAGGGGTTGGCAGCCTGACGCTGCTGGATTTCGACAGTGTCTCTCTGTCCAACTTACAACGGCAGATACTGCATCGCGATGCGCGTATTGGCATGGCAAAGGTGGCATCTGCCCGTCTGACGCTGCAAGAAATTAATCCCCACGTCAACATCGAAACGTGGGCTACGCAACTGGAGCCGGCAGCATTACGCGCTGGCATAGCAACGCATGACGTGGTGCTGGATTGTACTGATAATGTCGCCACCCGTGAGGCGCTGAATCACGCCTGTTTTAGTGAAAAAATCCCGCTGGTATCGGGAGCGGCGATTCGCATGGAAGGGCAAATCAGCGTATTTACCTATCAGCCAGACGCGCCCTGCTATCGTTGTCTCAGCCGGTTATTTGGCGACAGCGCGCTGAGTTGCGTCGAGGCTGGAGTCATGGCTCCGCTGGTTGGCATTATCGGCTCGCTACAAGCAATGGAAACCATTAAATTGCTGGCACAGTATGGTCAGCCGCTGGCCGGGAAATTGTTGTTATTTGACGCGATGACACTGCAATTTCGCGAAATGGCACTCCCCAAACACCCCCAGTGTGACGTTTGTACACCATCCATAACCTAGAGATCGCCCGGGCCTGCATCTCACCGGAGAAATTGGTGTAAAATGCGGGCTCTGATTGTTTCACTGGCAGCGATATCATGACGCAACTTACCCTTGAAGAACGCATCGAAAACGCAGTAACCCGCGTCGCTAAAGTGGTTTTCCCGACCAATATCAACCACCACTCGACATTATTTGGCGGTACGGCTCTGGCATGGATGGACGAAATTTCTTTTATTACCGCAACCCGTTTTTGCCATAAACCGCTGGTGACAGTCTCAACAGAGAAAATCAATTTCACCACGCCGATTCCTTCCGGCACCATTGTGGAATTAGTCGGCCAGATAAGTCGCGTTGGCCGGACCAGCCTGACTGTCGATGTGAGCGTATTCTTAGAGCAAATGTATGCAGAAGGCCGCCAAAAGGTCATTAACGGACAGTTCAATTTTGTTGCCGTTAATGAAGAAGGTCGCCCGATTCCTTTATTCTGATGAGTGTTGTCCATGCCGGGCGCAATGGTATAAATCATATAAAAGCGCCCTTGCTGCGGGCAATTATGTTCTATGAGGGCTTTTAACATCATCGCAAGCCCTCCCTAAGCCTGGTGGAAATATGATTTCTGTTTGTATGATAATCAAAAACGAGGCCAGGCATCTTGCCCGAACACTGGCCTCACTGACACCCTATTTTGATGATATTGTGGTTGTTGATACGGGCTCTGATGATGGTTCAAAAGCCATCGCACAACAATATACCGACTCCGTTCATGACTTTACCTGGGTGAATGATTTCTCAGCCGCCCGCAACGCATCGCTGCACCACGCTCGTCATGACTGGGTTTTAATTATCGATGCCGATGAAGAAATTGAATATATTGATATTGAAGCCGTGCATGCATTAATTACACAGCATCCCAACGCCATCGGGCGAGTGGAGCGTATCAATTATATTGATGATGAATCCGGCCAAAGCACCATTCGAGAGTTAATCAGTCGTTTATTTCATAAAGATTTATACCATTACACCGGCATTATTCATGAGCAGGTCACACCGAGAAAAAATAAAACTGCGCTTAAGACATTCCCTGCGCCGATAACGCTTAATCACGTTGGTTATAAAAAAGAAATCCTGCAACAAACAGATAAGATAACCCGGAACATTACATTACTGACACACGCTCTCGATGCCGAACCCAAAGACCCCTATTTATTGTTTCAGCTTGGTAAAAGCTATTATCTAAAACGTGATTATGTTGCTGCTATTCAGGCTTTTCAGAAAGCACTGTGCTTTGAAACCAATTTTTCATATGAGTATGTGGAAGAACTGGTTGAAACCTATGGCTATGCGCTGATTAATCAAGGAAGCTATGCCGAAGCAATGACCATTCTTGATTATGAATCTTATTTTTCCTCCACCGACTTTGTTTTTCTTAAGGCGCTGATACTCATGAATAACGGCCAATTACAGCAGGCGGTGAATACTTTTTTATCCTGTACAACACGGCCACCCGGCAGCAAAGAAGGCGTCAATTCCTATAAAGCCAATTATAATATTGGCGTAATTTTTGAGTGTGCGGGAATACAACAACAAGCGCTCGAATTTTACCAAAAATGTGGTGATTACCCTCCAGCAAAAGAGGGTATCAAACGGTTGGTTCATTAATTCCCACCAAAGAAAAACCGTAACAATGGGTTTATTGATATTAGCCGCAATAAACCCAATAGCGGCTCTTCGTTGAAAGCATCACTGCGATTGTCAATAACCGCACACCCTTGTTTTTTGTTATAAATTAAAACAAAAAGCAATAAAAGGTAAGTGGCACCTCACTCCTTGCTTACTCATTCTGTATCAAGGCACATTTAGATAATTCATTATTAAAAAAAACTCGTCACGATAGCTGCCGATACGTAATACATGGCGTATGCTTTTTAGACTCTGTTTTTCTGAACAAAGATGAGGATGTGCGATGAGCAAGATTGCTGTTGTTTATTATTCCGGCTATGGACATACCCAACGCATTGCTGAAGTTGTGGCGGAGGGCGCAGCAGCGACCCTGGTCGCTATCGATAATAATGGCGATATTCGCGATGCAGACTGGGAAACATTGAATGCAGCCGACGGTATCATCTTCGGCGCGCCAACCTATATGGGGAATGTCCCCTGGCAGTTTAAAAAATTCGCCGATGCCAGCTCCAAGATTTGGTATTCCCGTGGCTGGCAAGACAAAGTCTTTGGCGGCTTTGCCAACAGTGCCAGCCTGAATGGTGATAAGCAAGTGACGCTGATTTATCTGCAAACGCTGGCCGCACAGCATGGCGGTATCTGGGTCAGTCTGGGCCAACTGCCTGCTAACGCACAGGCCTCTACCCGCAACGATACGAACAATCTGGGCGGTTCAGCAGGCGCGCTCATCCAGTCACCGTCTGATGCCGGGGCCGATGCCATTCCAGCAGGCGATCTGGAAACCGCCCGTCTTTATGGCGCGCGCGTGGCTGATATCGCCCGCCGACTGCACGGTTAATCGGTTTAGAAAAAACACGGCCCGGTCTACCGGGCCGTGTTTATAGATAATGCCGCGCAACACGACAGCGGAAACACAGATATAGCGCTGTACATCAGGTGCTACGGTTGTTGATACGCAAATTTATAATTGCCAGCCGTAATCGGTTTGAACGTAACTTTGTCAGGATACCAGCGAATTTCCACTTCGGTTTCAGTTTGTTTTTTCCAGATGGAGGCATAGTCTAAATTAAGAGTGATCGAATCCAATGATACGAAATCACTGTCTGGATCAGGAACATCCAATACATATGCAAATGCAATATTATCAATGTGATTATTAAATAACTGCCCCCACTCTAATGAAGTTAACCCGTTAATATTTGCAGCGCTCATGCCATTTTTTAGCAGAGCAGAAGCGCCAGCATCATCTATTGAGAGAGAAGTAATATTAACCCATTGGCTACCATCCCAAACAACCCAATTGACCAAATCACGACTCACGGCCATTTTCATTAAACCATTCGCTTTTTGCGTTGAAACAACACTTATCTTATTCAGTTTTGAATATGATTTTAATGATATCAATGAGTTTGATACAGCAATTTGGCTGTGAGGCCAATATTTCGTTGTTACTGAGACTGGGTCTTTAGTCACAACTTTCAGTGGCAACTTATTAACCAATTCACTCTCTAGTATTTTCCCTGATGAATAAAAACCATACGTATCAAAATCTGGACTTGATATCGATGATGAAATAAGACTTAATCTGCCATTTGAAACGGAGTAATAATTACCATCAACAGCCTGTAACAGTGCTTTTGTTTTAGGCACATCATTGAATAAGTTAAACATTGATACACATACATTTACATCAGGGCTACTGTTTACTGCACTAATATAAATACGGTATTTAGAGTATTTTACCGGAGTTGAAAGTTTGAATGTTTTTATTTCATCTGCACTTGCCCATACTAAATTCTTTTGGCTATCAACCGTCACCCAGGTCGTACCATCATTTGAACCTTGAACATCAAACGCGGTAGGTTGCTGCTTATAAGCACTTACAGGGTTTGTTCGCCCCGCCAGTTGATAACCACTGACAGTTTCCATCGAGGGCAAATCAATGCGTAACCATGCAGGTAAATCATTAATCGCAGATGCCCAACTAGACGTTGATGGGCCATTTTTTTGTTGAAAGGCAAAATACGCATAATTCCCTGGAAAAATACTCGATGAAGAGACCAAATAACCACTTGGTAAGTTATTCGATGTCATCAGTGGAATCGGATAGGTCTTATCATTAGCGTTTACAGCAATCGAAATCGACTTACCATCCGCTTTAATCTCTTTAGCGTAAAAAGCACCATCGAGTGATAAGGAATAATTACTACCAAGATAAGAATGCAAGCTGCCATCCCATATTAATGCAGATGTCTGCCTGTAATTTACACTTTTAGCTGATTCAAATTTTTCCTCGATAGCATTTTGATTTAATAACCCCGCCTCTTCTTTCAATGCAAAGGCATCAAAACTGTAATCCATCGTACCGGCTGTATTCAGCGCAAACGTAAAGATCTGATTCGCCGTCACGCCTACCCGCGTCACCACCGTGTAACCACTGCCGCCACCGCCGCTGCCACCACCATTGCCTGTTGCACTGATAATCAGTTGATTATTTACATTATCATAGGCCAGCGACACCCCCTGACCGGCCGCCAGCGTCGAGACCAGCACCTTACGTACCGCGTCAGTGAAATCGGTAATTTGCGAGGCAGTATGGGTATGATTCGCCAGGTCTGACTTATGCACCACATCGCTCAGTCCCAGATTGGCGACAAACTGCGCCTTGTCCGCAATATCTGCCCCATTCAGCGTTTTATCCATCATCCGCCCGACGGCATCGGTCAAATCCGGCAGCGTTTTCACCACCACGCTCTGCCCTGCACCGTTCGTTAACGTCACCTGGCCACGCTCGGTCAGCACCTGTTTCCATTGCGACAGTTGTGACTGATAACCTGCCAGTATCGCCGCTATTTGCGCCACATACACTGCATGGTCAAAGCCGTCATCACCCTGGCCAAATACCGGTATGGCATAGCGCACGCCACTTTGCGTACAGCCGGCGTATTCACCGGCTAACAGCAGCTCAGTATCGGACACGACGGCAGCAATTTCATGAATCTGTATATGGCAGTCGGTAAATACCAGCAGCATACTGCCGGCGGCCACGCCATTCTTTTTATCTGAAAAAGCGGTGTTATTTCCCAGTACGACTTTACTGCCATTAAATAAAGACAGACGCCCGTTTTGATACCACATAAATTTATACCCTTTATTTGTTATGCGACAAGGCACGGCCATAACAGCCAACGCACGTGTAATTAACGACGGTGTTTAATCAGCGGGAAATATTGATATTTAATGTCATACGGAACTGGTCATATTCAACATCAAAATCATTATATTCTTCCGTCTTGCGGGGTTTTAACACCATCAACGCCTGCCACACCTGCTCCCTTAATTTTCGTGCAGCAACAAGGGTATGCGCGTAACAATCTACGACAAGATTAATATTCTGCCCGGTCAGCGTCTGACTGGCGTCATACTGATTCCCCTGACTCAGAGAAAATAAAATAAATGAATGACACTCATGGTGTTGATGATAATCACAGCACGGCACCGCATATGCATAAACATGGCCATTAGCCAGTTTACCTAACAATGGATAAATATCTTCTTCGGTCATTTTTAATCCTTATAAATAAGAATAGAGATTTTAAGGCATAGATATAAAAAATCGTTTCTGTTAAATCACTTCAATTACCATCATAATGTTTTTTTGAAAAGCACACTCTCATTGTTTGTTGTAATATGACAGCACAACAAGCACCCAATAAATATTGAAAAATAAAAACGGGCCAGATATGGCCCGCACAGAAAATAGCGAAGAAGAAGTTAAAATAGAATTGAAATATCTTTACTGTTGATAGGAGAACTTATAGTTCCCAGCCGTAATCGGTTTGAACGTAACTTTGTCAGGATACCAGCGAATTTCCACTTCGGTTTCAGTTTGTTTTTTCCAGGCGGCAGCGTTGTTTACATTTAAAGTCAGCGCATCAACAATAACATTGTCTGATAATGAATCAGGTACACTTAAGGCCAAGGCAAAACCTAACTTATCTGGCATGCCATTCGTTCCGGGAAAGAGCAGCGCCCATTGGGCGGCAGTCATTTTACTCAACACAGCGTCCGTCATACCACTCGCAATCAGCTTATTCGCACTATTAGCATCCGCAGAGAGCGTACCTACCGATACCCATGCACTTCCATTCCAGACAAACCAGTCATTCAAATCACGGGAAATAGCAAGAAATACTGCACCATTTCCTGTCAGCGTTGCAGACAGTTTCGCTGAATTAATGGATGACCATGATTTTGCACTAACCAACGACTCAGAAAGAACGATTTGTGCATCGGGAGTAAAAGATACCGCAATATCCCCTGCGCCCTCAGCAACAACACTCAATGGCAATTTATCTGCCAATGATGCCGCACTGATTTTTCCTGAATTAATAAAGCCCTGAGCGGAAATATCACCCGGTTGTGAGGGGGTTGCCACCTGAGTTAACACACCATTTAGGCTGGTGTAATAGTTATTTCCAGAACGCAATAAGATTTTTTGCTCACGCTGCAATAACCCAAATTCAGTGATAGTTACAAGGCTACTGTTTGTGTTCACCGCAGTAACATAAATACGGTAATGCTTATAGGTTGATCTATTAATATTGAATATTTTTTTCTCATTAGATTTAAATGATATACCAGCCTGACTATCTAATGTCACCCAGTTTATCCCATCGTCGCTGCCCTGAAAAAGCCAATCTCTCGGTACACCACCAGAAGAAAGATCCTGACGACAAATAATAAAATAGTAATCAACCGACTTAGCATCATTAAACGCAACCGATAACCACTGCGGCGCACCAGTCTGAGTTGACCAACGCGTATCTTCGCCCGTTACGCCACCATCAAATGCCTTCCAGCCATACCAGCGCGGGTTGTCACCAAATACACTACTTTGTGCAACAGTAATTCCTGGGGCAGATGTTGATGAAGTCAGTTGCGGCACCAACGATGTTGGCATCGCACTTACGGTTAATTGACCTACGTTGGTCGCAACAAGCGAAGTATAAACAGATCCTTGTGCCGATAACGTCATTAATCCGCCGGTATAAGGCTTCAATGCCCCATCCCAAATAAGTGACGAAGTTTGGTTATAATTCAGCTTACTGGTGGCATCAAATGACTCCAGCGTTGCCGTTTGATTCGATAACCCCGCCTCTTCTTTCAATGCAAAGGCATCAAAACTGTAATCCATCGTACCGGCTGTATTCAGCGCAAACGTAAAGATCTGATTCGCCGTCACGCCTACCCGCGTCACCACCGTGTAACCACTGCCGCCACCGCTGCTGCCACCACCATTGCCTGTTGCACTGATAATCAGTTGATTATTTACATTATCATAGGCCAACGACACCCCCTGACCGGCCGCCAGCGTCGAGACCAGCACCTTACGTACCGCGTCGGTGAAATCGGTAATTTGCGAGGCAGTATGGGTATGATTCGCCAGGTCTGACTTATGTACCACATCGCTCAATCCCAGATTGGCGACAAACTGCGCCTTGTCCGCAATATCTGCCCCATTCAGCGTTTTATCCATCATCCGCCCGACGGCATCGGTCAAATCCGGCAGCGTTTTCACCACCACGCTCTGCCCTGCACCGTTCGTTAACGTCACCTGGCCACGCTCGGTCAGCACCTGTTTCCATTGCGACAGTTGTGACTGATAACCTGCCAGTATCGCCGCTATTTGCGCCACATACGCTGCATGGTCAAAGCCGTCATCACCCTGGTCAAATACCGGTATGGCATAGCGCACGCCACTTTGCGTACAACCGGCGTATTCACCGGCTAACAGCAGCTCAGTATCGGACACGACGGCAGCAATTTCATGAATCTGTATATGACCGTCGGTAAATACCAGCAGCATACTGCCGGCGGCCACGCCATTCTTTTTATCTGAAAAAGCGGTTTTATTTCCCAGTACGACTTTACTGCCATTAAATAAAGACAGACGCCCGTTTTGATACCACATAAATTTATACCTTTTATTTGTTATGCGACAAGGCCCGGCCATAACAGCCAACGCACGTATAATTAACGACGATATTTAACTAGCGGGAGATATTGATATTTAATGTCATACGGAACTGGTCATATTCAACATCAAAATCATTATACTCTTCCGTCTTGCGGGGTTTTAACACCATCAACGCCTGCCACACCTGCTCCCTTAATTTTCGTGCAGCAACAAGGGTATGTGCGTAACAATCCACGGCAAGATTAATATTCTGCCCGGTCAGCGTCTGACTGGCGTCATACTGATTTTCCTGACTCAGAGAAAATAAAATAAACGAATGGCACTCATGGTGTTGATGATAATCACAGCACGGCACTGCATATGCATAAACATGGCCATTAGCCAGTTTACCTAACAATGGGTAAATATCTTCTTCGGTCATTTTTTAAGCCTTATTGATAAAAAATAAACCCCTAAGAAACCAATAAAAGGGATCGCGCATCAACGTTTAACTCACGTTGAGTGCTATCATAGGCTGTTGATAATAGATATTCCCCAAATCACTGTTGTGCTATGAGCGAAAGGAATAAAATTAATCAGTAAAAACTACCGGTATAGAAATTACTATTACAGGTTTTAATATCAAAAAAAAATAAACACTCTACCAGACATGATTAATAGCAGTAAATTTAGGGATTAATTTATGGTGATGTCGCGTTAAAAAATAACAAATATTAATGCTGAAAATAACACGGCATGATAAAAATAGAGGTGAAAAACAGATCGGCGAGATGAGCGCCAGCAGCAAGCGAGTACGGGATAAAGAGTTTATTATAACTGAATGATTTTATTGAAAATGGCGGAGAGAGGGGGATTTGAACCCCCGGTAGAGTTGCCCCTACTCCAGTTTTCGAGACTGGTCCGTTCAGCCGCTCCGGCATCTCTCCGTAAAAACGGCCACCATGATGCCCTGTTTTATGGCATGTTAACAAGCCTAAACCGACGCCTTTGAGTTCAAGTGATGACTTAGCGAGCAACACCATGATGAAGTGGCAATGGAAATCCTCCCCCCATGACAGTGAATCCAACTGGCAGCCTGCGCTGTCAATACCTCTGTTTGCTCCATTAACGGTCGCAGACCAGCAACGGCTTACTGTACTGGCTCAACAGTTTCTGCGCCAGAAGCGGCTCATTCCACTGCAAGATCTGAAACTTACCGAGTTAATGGCACAACGAATTGCGTTGCTATTTAGCTTACCGATACTGGAATTCGGTATTGAGTGGCTCGATGGGTTTCATGATGTGCTGATTTATCCAGCGCCATTCGTGGTCGAGGACGAATGGATCGATGAATTCGGTTTAGTACACAGCGGCCCTGTTACGCAATCAGGACAGCACTGGGATCAAGGGCCAGTCGTGCTCAACTGGTTGGAAATCCAGGATTCATTTGATTTATCAGGGTTCAATTTAGTGATTCACGAAGTGGCGCATACACTTGATAAACGAGGAAATGAGCGTCCCTCCGGCGTGCCGGCTATGCCATTACGTGACGTGGCAAACTGGGAACGAGCGCTCCATGCAGCAATGGCGGAACTGCTTGAGGAAATTGAGCTGGTTGGCGAAGAGGCCACCAGTATGGATGCTTATGCAGTAACCAGCCCGGCAGAGTGTTTTGCGGTACTCTCCGAGTATTTCTTTAGTGCTCCTGAGTTACTGGCCGAGCGCTTTCCTGTGGTATACCAAAATTTTTGTAGATTCTATCGCCAGAAACCGCTGGAACGGTTACAGGATTGGCAGCACAGGCAAACGGCAAAGTCAGTGAAGTGAATAGCTGAAAAATGCGGCCATACGCCTGTTTTTGTATATAAGGCAAGCAATCGGGATGAAATAACCATATTCCCCGTTGACACCTAACAACACCGCAGATAATATTCGCCCCGTTCCAACAATTCCTCTGTAGTTCAGTCGGTAGAACGGCGGACTGTTAATCCGTATGTCACTGGTTCGAGTCCAGTCAGAGGAGCCAATTTAAAGAAAGCAGACGTTCACCGACGTCTGCTTTTTTGCTTTTAATCAATTGGTTATCCCCTTCTTTAGCTTCACCCTCGTTCACCAAAAAACGCTACTGCCCACCACTTTTGTTGGTAGAATCGTTGGTATCTCTGGTTCGATTTTGCTTATACCAACAACTCAAGGGGGCAAATCATGTCACTAACTGATTCCAAAGTAAAAAATGCCAAATCTCTTGAGAAGGAATATAAGCTTACTGATAGCTTTGGTATGCACCTGTTAGTGCATCCTAATGGATCTAAATACTGGCGCTTGTCTTATCGTTTCGAAAAGAAGCAAAGATTACTCGCTTTAGGCGTCTACCCGGCTGTTTCACTGGCGAATGCCAGACAACGACGCGATGATGCCAAAAAGCTGTTAGCGGCGGGAATTGATCCGAGCGCTAAAAAACAGGCTGACAACAAAATCGTTCAGGAAAAGCGTAACAACACTTGCGCTTTCAAAACGGTAGCCAGAAACTGGTTTGCCACCAAAACCACATGGTCGGAAGATTATCAGCGTTCTGTCTGGACCCGTCTTGAAACCTACCTGTTCCCTGATATTGGCAACAGAGATATTGCTGAACTGGATACAGGCGATCTGCTGGTTCCCATCAAAAAGATAGAGAAGCTGGGTTATCTGGAAATCGCTATGCGGGTGAAGCAATATGCCACTGCCATTATGCGTTATGCCGTCCAGCAAAAGATGATCCGCTTTAACCCTGCCTATGATTTGGAAGGCGCGGTTCAGAAACCACAGACAGAGCACCGCCCCGCTATCGAGCTGGAAGAGATACCTGCCCTACTGGAACGCATTGAAGGCTATCAGGGACGTAGCAGGCTGACCCTGCTGGCGATAAAACTCACTCTGCTGATATTTATTCGCTCCAGTGAACTCCGCTTTGCCCGATGGTCAGAGATCGATTTTAACAGTGCCTTATGGGTTATCCCTGAACAGCGTGAAACGATTGCAGGGATCAAACATTCAGGCCGTGGGGCTAAAATGCGCAGAAAGCACTATGTTCCCCTATGCGAACAAGCAGTGGCAATTTTAGAAGAGCTTAAAGACCTCACCTATGACGTTAACGGCGATGACGGCTTTATCCTGACGGGCTGTTATGATGCGATGAAGCCGATGAGTGAGAACACCATCAACAAGGCGCTACGAAAAATGGGCTATGACACCAAAACCGATCTGTGCGGTCACGGCTTTCGAACGCTGTCGTGTAGTGCGTTAATAGAATCATGATCCTACCCACGTAATGTGGACACAGCCCTAAGCGAGGTTTTCGTTTTCAAACTGTTCCGGGCTGAGACCGCCACAGGCACTGTGACGACGCCAGCGATTGTCATCACACTCGATATAATTAAATACCGTCGTCCGCATAATTTCACGGTCGGTAAAGCGCTCTCCGTGGATGCATTCCACTTTCAGTGAATGAAAGAAGCTTTCTGCGCACGCATTATCGTAGCAACAACCTGTTGCGCTCATGCTGCCGCGCAGGCTGTGCCGCTTCAGCAATGCCTGATAATCCGCTGAACAGTACTGCCCGCCGCGATCCGTGTGAACGATAACGTTTTTCGGGCGTTTACGCCGCCAGAGTGCCATCTGTAACGCATCGCAGACCAGTTTCGCCGTCATTCGTGAGGACATCGACCAGCCAATAACGGCACGAGACCACAGGTCGAGCACCAGATACAACCCGCCTTCATCTGTACGTAAGTAAGTGATGTCACCCGCCCATTTCTGGTTCGGGCCACTGGCGATAAAGTCCTGCTTCAGCAGGTTTTCCGATACCGGCAGACCCTGTTCACGGTAGCTGACCGGGCTGAATTTACAGCTGGCTTTCGCCCATAATCCCTGACGACGCAGGCTGGCAGCGATGGTTTTGATGTTGTACTCCGGCAACTCATCAGCGATGCTGAACTCGGCCTGATGCTTTTCGATGAAGACAACCTTCATTTCAGGCGCTTCGCGAAGTATTTCGCGGCCTTTTGGAGAATGGCCAGTTCTTCATCCCGTTCAGCCAGTTGCCGCTTAAGGCGGGCGATTTCAACAGACATTTCCTGCTCACGTTCGTAAGAAGAATGGGCATTCTTTAGCTTGCTGCGCCAGGCATAGAGCTGTGATTCATACAGGCTGAGTTCACGAGCAGCAGCAGCGACGCCAATACGCTCTGCCAGTTTCAGGGCCTCATTGCGGAATTCAGGTGTGTACTATTTACGGGCTGTTTTGCTGGTTGATGCTGGTTTTGTCATGAGTAATCACCTCTTACTTGAGAGTTTACTCACTTAGTTGCGTGTCCACTAATGGTGGGTAGGATCAAACACCCCATCAAAGGCTACGGGAGCAGATTATCAATCAGACTTTCGAGAGCAATCACGGCAGAGAAAATTTTGATTTCGTAGTCGTTTATACTATACTGCAATTTGTCATATTTTTTAAGCATGTAGAATGTTTTGCTTTTAGTCACGTTTTTTTTATTAACTGAAAGCGAGAGATGATGTGCTGACACCCTATTCATGGTTCATGTATAAGGTCAAAGCTTAGTATTCATCCCAATATATTAAAAGCCTTAAAATAATTAGCTTATTAGGTATTTTCTCTACAAAATATTCCACATTATTAACTATTTCCCAAAAAATTTAAATTAAACATTTTCAATTCAACTACATATCTCACTTACGTTCTCACAATAGGTAGATTAATCATGAATACGACAAAGAAAATAAACTCAACTTTTCATCTTGAAACCATAGATTATGATGATTTTATTCACCCATCCCCATTAGTGAAAGTACAATTATCAGTTGGCGATTCAGCATCTAATGGCATAACAATCAACACATATGGCCAAGGTCAATGCTCAGGCGTAACCTACACAGTCCCTCCTCACGCTGTAATTGATGTAGATTTCGAAATAAAACTGCAATGCATAACACCGGCTGGTATACAAACGATGAACGAATTGATTAAAAGTCTCTTGGATGCATCAAAACGACACGAATACGAAGAGAATTCTAAGAAAACCGCTAGCGGTGGAATTAGTTTCTTACCTTTCTTTGGATCAGCCAAAGCCTCATATGAAGAAACAAAACATACAATGGAAAAATGGGGTTTAACAGAAAAATCTCAAGATTTAATTGTCGAAAAAATGCTAGAACTCTCCAATCAACTGAATGTTTTAAAATATAAAGGGACTATTTTCAATAAGGATTACGACTACGCCGTCACTGGAAATATATTTGCCGTTGTAATGGATTGCACAATAAAGAAAGACGAGCAATCATCTCAGCAGAGATATATTGGCCCCACCATTCACATGTCTGGCGAAGGTGGCGAAGTACTTCCAACCACAGAAAAGCTATACTAACAAGCCAGTTAAAGTAAGCAGGAACGTTACAGCTATTTAAAGCTGGCCAATGTTAAACATCCATATCATATGGTCGGCATTTAATCCTACTATTAAAATAGAATATTCATTTTCTATACCGCTTTTCTTGAACAAGAACAAAGGATAGATATAATGGGAAAATCACATATTGTAAATATTGATATTACAAACATAAGCGGAAGAGACTTAAATTACTCAAGACACTGGTTTGATTCGGGCCGACTATCTGATAATTATGAATGGCCAAAATTAATTGCAAATGACACTGAAGCAATTATTCAATGCTGCGAAAAAGATTATTCACCAGTGGGTTGCTCGGGATATGTTGTTTACAAAGCAGAAAATGAAGAGATAACAATAGCCTTTTCAAATCCATCAGTCGGGAATAACAAAGTAGGTATCGGTAGCAATGGGGATAAAACGTGGGCCGATATGGGCGATCATGATTACAAAATTTTCTTTGCTAAAATATCAGATACATATTCGGCTATTGCCCAATGCACAGAATCCTCAACGAATAACGCAAAAATCATTCTGACCTCTTGTATTAACTTTCAAAAGACGAGTAAGTCTCATGCAGTTAATCTAACTATTCTCAACTACTCCGGCCTAGAGCTAACTTATTTTGATGATTGGTTTGATACAGGTGGAGTTGGCGATGGCCAGTGCTGGCCAAAAAGTATTCCAAACAGGCATATTGGAACGGTTCAATGCTATGAAAAAAATTATGCCGTAACCGGATGTTCCGGGTATGCCACATATAAAACAATCACAAAAAATATTGCCTTCTCATTCTCCAATCCTCTAGCTGGCGAGAATAAAATTGGGGTAGGTACGCTCGGCCCGATCATCTGGGACGCCATGACCGCGCATTATGACAATTTATTTCAAGTTTATATTTCAAATGATATAAAAGCATTTATATGTTGCACAAATTCATCGCCAAACTATGGCTTCGTATTTCTAAGCCGCAATTTGGAATCATGGATGAGTAATCTGTGCGATGAGAAATATTTATACGAATTATGCATCCCAGGTACACATGATAGTTGCGCACTTTACGCTCAAAACACATTCTCCAAATGTCAAAATTATGGGATTACCTCCCAGCTAAACCTAGGGGTCAGATTCCTTGATATTAGATGTGCCGTTAGCCCCACTGGCGAGCTACTTGTTTACCACGGGCCTATATATCAGCACATTTCTATGGATGAGGTACTTGATGAAGTGGCTCAATTTATCGAGAGGAACCCATCTGAAACAATCATAATGAGCCTAAAGGAAGAAGGTGATAAAAATCCAAATTTCTGCACCATTTTTTTAAATAGCTATTATATAAACAACAAATATTGCGAACTTTTCTACCAAGAAACAACAGTTCCTAAACTAAAAGACGCTCGAAAAAAAATTGTCCTCATTAGACGATTCGACTCAGGAACGAGGGAGTTAGGAATAAATGCGTACTCTGGCTGGAAAGACAATTCGGCATTTTTTTTAATTAATGGCGAATGCACGCTAGCCGTCCAAGACCTATACAATCCAACTGAATTAGAACAAAAAAAAGAAGCAATAAAAAAACTCCTTTCACATGATGAAAAATATAATAAAAACCTTATTATGAATTTTTCCAGCGGATATGAGGGAACTCCCACACCAAACGGACCGGAGAATTTTTCAAATAAAATCAATCCATGGTTGTATGATTTTTTACGAAAAAACGAGAATCAGTGGAAAGGAATTATTGCTATGGATTTCCCAATACTTAACAATGATTCAATATCAAACCACATTTCATCGCTAATATTGACAATTATAAATAACAATTGGAATTCTTCGCATGTCGAGTTGGTGGATCTTGATGCGATCAATTGAGAATTTGCCGACTACATAATTTACTAGTGGAGGGGCATACGCGCCAACATAAGATGCCTCTCCTTGTTCTATCGTGACTAAACTATTTCTATTTATGTAAACATAGTTGCAGCGGTTCGCAATCGAAACTCCCCGTGCTTGCAATCAGCGCCGGTTTTTACCAAGATTAATTGCGACTAATCAAACGCTCGTGCTCACATTAGCTATGAGCTGCACTCGCTTACACGATCAACCACCAATTGCTGTCCACTAAATAGCTTCGCAAAAAAATAGTAGATCACTTGAAGGGAACTCAGTCCGAGTTGAGCGAGTCTTTTCAATCGCCAAACATCACAAATCACCAACCGGACTGAGCGATGCCGATCATAGCAGCAATCCCTGATGAAGAACGACAACTGATGTGCAAAGAAGCCCAACAAACCCGCGATAAAAATTATTCCAGACGACTCTCATTGCCATGTTGATGTTGCATCGGGAATAACCGTCACCGAAGTTGCCAGACTGCTCTGTGCTGCGCGTTCATCCGTCGGAAGATGGATAAACGGGTTTACTTTGCAGGGTGTTGAAGGACTAAAGAGCCTCAGGCCCGGTCGTGCGCCTTGCTGGCCGGTCACCGATATCCAGCGAGTGCTTCCCTTGCTGGTTCAACGGTCGCCGAAGGATTTCGGCTGGCTGCGCTCCCGTTGGAGTACGGAGTTACTAACCCGTATCGTCAACCGGCTTTTTGACGTGACGCTTCACCGTTCCACCCTGCACCGATACCTCAAACAGGCCGGTATGGTCTGGCGCAGGGCCGCACCGACGCTGAAAATCAGGGACCCGTATTATGATGAAAAGCGGCTTGCCATCGAGCAGGCGCTGGCTCAGTGCTCAGCGGCTAATCCTGTGTTTTATCAGGATGAAGTCGATATCGACCTGAACCCGAAAATCGGTGCCGACTGGATGCCCAAAGGGCAGCAGAAGCGTATCGCCACGCCGGGACAGAACCAGAAACATTATCTGGCTGGCGCACTGCATTCGGGGACGGGCCGAGTCTCCTACGTTAGTGGCAACATCAAGAGTTCTGATTTATTTATCAAACTGTTAGAGGCATTACAACGCACATACCGGCGGGCGAAAACCATTACGTTGGTGGTTGATAACGACATCATCCATAAAAGCCACAAAGTGGAGCGCTGGCTGGCGGAGAACAGCAAGTTCCAGCTGTTGTTTCTGCCGACCTATTCGCCGTGGCTGAATCCGATAGAGCGGCTGTGGTTGTCGTTACACGAAACAATAACGCGGAACCATCAGTGCCGGTACCTGTGGCAGTCACTGAAACAGGTAACGCAATTTATGAATGCAGCTTCACCGTTTCCCGGCAATCAACCTGGCCTGGCTAAAGTGGAGCGGTAATATGAGAAGCTATTTAGGCTTCAATGAAAGATGGTCATTCTAGTTGTCTTGACGGACAAGACCTCCTAGCTTAGATTATTTATTAGCCAGTTACTGGCAAAGGCGATCCCAGTCAGAGGAACCAATTTAAAGAAACCAGATGTCTACTGACGTCTGGTTTTTTGCTTTTTGTCAATGGGTTATCCCCTTCTCCATGTCTACACACGTCTATTAAAAAACACTCGAAGCTACACCCCTTTGCGGGTAAAAATACGGGTAAAGCGGGTTCGATTGCGTTTTTCCCCGCAATCAGAGGGAACCGTCATGTCACCACCTCACCAGTGCGAGGGCGCAACGATTCCTCTTTCAAACAGCCGGGTTCATGCTGCTGGCCACGTTTGGTTTCCTCCGCATCGGGAGAATGTAGTGGCCATATTTGGGGTCAGTTTGGTGCGAGAATAAAATATCCGCGCAATCAGCCAGAAGGCCGCACCCGGCCTGGAAACACTTATTTTAGCTGAACAACGACCTTGCCTTTGGCGCGTCCCTGAGCAAGGTAGTCCAGCGCGTCCTTGGCCTGGTCGAACGGAAAGACCTTATCGATAACGGGATGAATCTGTTCAGACTGAAGTAAGCTGCCAATGTCCGATAATTGACGCCCATCGGGGCGCACAAACAGAAATGAGTAGGAAACGTCACGCTTACCCGCAAGACGCATGATTTTGCGGCTCATCAGGCCGAAGACGAATTTTAGCACGACATTCAGCCGACGAGAGCTGGCGAACGCCGCATCCAGCGGCCCAATCAGAGAAACAATTTTGCCTCCCGGTTTAAGGATGTTGATGGATTTTTTGAGCTCATCGCCCCTGAGAGTCCCCAGCACCACATCATACCCATGTAGCACGTTCTCGAACGCCTGCGTCTTATAGTCAATTACCTCATCGGCCCCCAGGCTGCTGACCCATTGCACATTCCCTGTGCTGGTCGTCGTTGCGACTCTGGCACCCAGGTGTTTTGCCAGTTGGATCGCGAACGTGCCGATACCGCCAGCCCCGGCGGGGATGAATACCTTTTGCCCTTTCCGAAGGTTTGCCCGCTCTTTTAGGGCTTGCCAGGAGGTCAGCCCGACCATCGGAATCGAGGCGGCTTGCACGAAGTTCAGATTGGTCGGTTTGGGGGCTGCAACATTCTCTGGCACGACGGCGAATTCAGCGAGTGAACCTAAGCCGAGATCGAACAGGCTGGCAAAAATAGCATCACCCGGTTTGAAACGGGTCACGCGGCTACCCACCTCTTTCACCACGCCGGCCACATCGCTGCCCATCGTGGCCGGGAGTGGGAACTTGAGGATAGGTTTGAACATGCCTGTTGGAATCATGTTATCGATAGGATTCAGCCCCACCGCGTAAACCTCAACGAGCAGTTCGTCAGGCTTTAGCGTGGGATGGGGAACCTCGGCGAAGCCAATCTCGGGCGATTTGCCATAGCGTTTGAATGTAAGTGCTTTCATGTGATTCGAATTCCTGTATTGATGAATTGATGTGGCGTAGCGAAGGCCCGAGAAAATCCCACCTGAATCTTCACGCTATTGCATCAGGCATTGACGTCCACGACGGTGCGCCCACGCACCTGCCCGTGAAGCATAGGCTCAACAAGGCCCACCACATCGCTCAAACCGATGACCTGCGTGGCCTGTGCCAGTTTATCCAGCTCCAGATCGGTCGCCAGACGCGCCCATGCCTGCAACCGTGCGTCCTGCGGCGCATTGACTGAGTCGATACCAGCCAGAGTGACGTTACGCAGAATAAACGGCAGCACGGAGCCTGGCAGGTCAACCCCCTGTGCGAGCCCGAACGCCGCCACCGCGCCGCGATAACGCGTTTGCGCCAGCACATTGGCGAGCGTGTGGCTCCCCACAGAGTCGATAGCACCGGCCCAGCGCTCTTTACCGATGGGTGCGCCAGGTTCAGACAGCGTGCGACGGTCGATGACCTCGGCTGCGCCCAATTCGCGTAAGTACCCGGCCTCTTCGAGACGCCCGGTATGAGGCCACAACCCGATAACCCAGTTTGGACAACAGGATGACGGCCACCGACCCCGCACCGCCACCGGCCCCCGTCACCAACACGTCCCCCTTGTCCGGCGTCACGCCCGCATGCTCCAGCGCAAGCACAGACAGCATTGCGGTGTATCCAGCGGTGCCGATCGCCATGGCATCACGCGTCGAAAAAACGTCGGGCAATTTAACCAGCCAGTCGCCCTTGACGCGCGCCTTCTGCGCCAGGCCGCCGTGATGGGTCTGGCTCAGGCCCCAACCGTTGGCGACAACGCGATCACCGACGTTGAACCCCGGGTGCGACGAGGACTCGACAACCCCGGAAAAATCAATGCCAGGAATCAATGGAAACTGACGGATTATCGGCGCTCGACCGCTGATGGCCATCGCATCCTTGTAGTTCACCGTTGAATAGTCGATAGCGACACTGACGTCACCCGGCATGAGGTCGGCTGCATCAAAATCGACGCGCGTTGTTGAAATTGTGTCGCCGGTTTTGGTGGTCAACAGCGCGTTGAACGTTATGCTCATTTTTACTCCGTGGTGATAAATTTTGTAGATAAGTCAGCATATTGAGGGGAACCGTGCGCTGGGTACTCAATTTCTCGTACAGGCAAAAAGCCCCTGCACTGCCCTCTACATCATGCCGGGCGCTGCGCTGCCACCGACTAGCGGTGTTCATCGCATGGCCATTGACTGGCAGGCGTTAGCCCAGACCAAATTGCTTGTGCAGCATCTTGTCGAAGAAAGCACGCGGAAGAAATCGCCGGGCAAAAGCGCCCTGACGCGCGACTTTTCCCGAGGGATAGCGTAGACGCGGCGTGTCATCGTTTGCCGCCAGTACGATGGTTTCAGCCACGCTATCGGCGCTATCCGCTACGGACATGGCGCTCTCGTAGGCGACCAGATATTTCTGGCGGCTCACATCATAGGCTGGCAGAGGCTTATCGCAGGGGGTGGTACTGGAGTCAAATAACGTCCGCGTAACGCCCGGTTGGATAACCGCGACGCGTACCCCAAACTCGCGCACTTCGTGGTCAAGAGATTCGGAATACCCTTCAATCGCATGTTTAGTCGCCGAGTAGTGCGCGTTATAAGGTGCCGGAATAATCCCCAGCCCCGACCCGACATTCAAGATGCGGCCACTGCCTTGCTTGCGCATAGTGGGTAAAACAGCATGGGTCACTCTGACGACGCCAAGCACGTTGGTGTCAAACAGCGCACGAACCTGTGCAATCGAGCTCTCCTCCGCTGCCGCCGGGCTAAGGCCGGAGCCAGCATTATTGACCAGCAGATCGATGCGCCCTTCCAGGCGCAGCAGTTCACCGACGGCGGCGGCGACAGAGTCATCATCCGTCACATCCATCGCCAGCAGAGGGAATGCGTACAACCCCGCCTGAGCCCCCCGTCTGCTCGTGCCGTAGACCCGATAACCGGCCGCGACAAGTTTGTCGGCAGTGGCTCTCCCGATACCCGATGAGGCCCCGGTAACGAGCGCTACGCGTCTCTCTCTTTTCATTCAATACTCCTGATTATTATTGCAAATGACTGCCCGACCTCTGGGTGGCGGAGTGTGCCGCGCGACGCAACAGACGTGTGAGGCAAGTCAATACGTGACTGTCGATACTTATCGGGCCCGATAGCGTTCAGCGGCATGCGCCTGCCGCAAGTCCGACAGCAAAGCTTGACGCGCCCCATCCAAAGCATCCCAGCGTTCAGCGACATGCAGCGGTGGTATGGTGATCAGCTCACGGCGATCGAAGCCCACCAGTGCGGCATCGACCAGCTCATCCACGTCCATCACTTCAGGCAGCGTATTGATATCAATACCGGCGCGCTCCCAGATTTCCGTGCGGGTCGCGGCGGGCAGCACGGCTTGTACATAAACGCCATGGGGTGAAAGTTCGAGATGCAAGCCTTGCGACAGAAAGAGCACGAAGGCTGTAGCACCAATACCACTGGACGCCCCGGTGATGAGGACTGTTGCAGGCTTGGTCATCATTGTCTTCCTTTGCATGAATGAGGTGAGAGGTGAGTTGGCGCGTTTAGCCACTGCACTCGCCGAAAAACGTTTTCTCGGTCGTGCCATTTCAGCTTTCGGCGTTGTCATTGGATTTAATCATGACAACCATAATCTAAACTGTCAATATTTTGATTACGATCGTAATCAATGTATAGTGGCGCTATTGCTTACGGCATGAACTCATAATGGAACGGAATGGAACGGATATGAAAGTCACCAAGGCGCAGGCGCAGGCAAACCGGGCACACATTGTTGAAACGGCATCGACGCTGTTTCGTGAACGCGGTTACGATGGGATTGGTGTTGCCGATCTCATGGCGGAGGCAGGTTTCACCCACGGCGGTTTCTACAAACATTTCCGCTCTAAGGCTGACTTGATGGTGGAATCGGCCGCGTGCGGCCTCGCTCAAACAGCGGAGCTGTCGGCTGACCTGGACATATCGGCGCTCGTGCAAAGTTATCTCTCGCGCGAGCATCGCGACGCGCGCTCAACAGGCTGCACGATAGCGGCGCTCAGTGGCGATGCCGCGCGCCAGCCGCAGGCCGTTCGGGCAACGTTTGCAGCCGGTATCGAAAGTGTACTGGCCGCACTCAGTCAAGCCAACCCCGCGCCTGACGCAACCGATGCTGACGCTGCCCGCTCCCGATACCTTGATATACTGGCGCACGCTATCGGCGCCATCGTCATGTCACGCGCCTGCCCAGACGACTCGCCGCTGGCCGATGAAATCCTGACGGTTTGCCGCAACAAGATCCTCGCGTCACTGAACACGACCGCCCCTGAGGATAGGTCAGCGAACGACCACCGCAGTTGATGGCGGTTACAGCCGTCGGCCTCTCTCTGACGGGCGTTTTTATCAACCGCGCACATGGACACCATTTTTGGCAAGACCGGTCTTCGCGTCTCTCCGGTCGCATTGGCTACGGGCACAATTGACCTGCGCAATCCCCGTCATCGCGACAGCGTTTGGACACCGTCTGGTTGGGGGGTGTGACTGGCCGACTGGCTGGAAGAGACGTTGAGCTTTCCCACCCATTCTAAACAAAAATCCAGATACGCGCGCACCAGGGCGGATGGATGTTTATGCCGGGCATAGACAAGGTGTAGCGGGAGGTTTTGCATCGTTATCCCGGGTAAAAGCCGTATCAGTTCACCACTTTCCAGCCAGGGTCTGGCCGAAAAATCCAGCACCTGTGCGACCCCCATACCACTTAGCGCATAATGAATTAACCCCTGTGAGTTATTGCTGGAAAACGCAGGCTCGTACTTGACCTTTACCGATCCCATTCCCCATTCAAAAGAACCATGATTGAGGCTTTCCCACGCGGCAATTGGCAGTTTTGCCATGTCTTCCAGTGTCTGCGGCGTACCGTAACGTGCTAATAATGCGGGACTTGCCACAAAAAGCGCTTCCACGGCCATGACAGGTTTAGCAATCACATTATCGGTATTTAAATTTCCCATTCTGAGCGCTACGTCGATGCCATCTTCGAACAAATCAACAACTCTCTCGCTAGAATGACAAAATACGGTGATGTCAGGGTAACGCTGTTGAAAGGCTATCAATACATCCCACCAGGGAGAGATAATTTCCGATCTTATGCGGGATTTTTAACCCAGGTACACAGTATTGAATAAATCGCTTGCGGGGCTCGCTGCCTGAAGGCTATTGCGTCCGTTAATGTCCGCCATTGGCCCTGAAAGACCTTCTGCATCGTGCCCCGAATAAGACGGCCACGATAAACCTCACCTTAAGATTGACGAATACGTTAGGAGTCACGGTATGAACATTGGCATCATCGGGGCTGGCGCTATTGGTGCCGAGCTTGCCCGCAAACTATCTAGCGCGGGCCACGTAGTCAGGCTTGCCAACTCCCGCGATCCCGCAAGTTTGGCTGAAAGTATTCAAGGCACCAATATATTGGCTGTCACCGCCACTGAAGCCGCGCAAGGTGCGCAGGTCGTTATCCTCTCACTCCCTTTCAATGTGAATCGCGAGGCCGCAAGGTTGCTGGAATCAGCCCCGGCTGACGCCATTATCATTGATACATCTAATTACTACCCTTTCAGGGATGGCGACATTAGCGACGTACGCAATGGCAAGCCGGAGACGGTCTGGGTGAGCGAACAAGTGGGTAAACCGGTCATCAAAGCCTGGAACGCATTGGGGAGCGCGACGCTCAAAGCAGCATCCCGTGAACCCGGCGCACCGGGCCGTCTGGCCATTCCGATAAGTGGCGATAATGTCACTGCAAAGCAGATTGTCGCTGAACTTGTGAATGATACGGGGTTTGACGTCGTGGATGCCGGGCCGCTTGCGGAATCATGGCGTCAGCAGCCGGGTACACCGGCCTATTGCACTGAGCTCGCTATTGATGAGCTAAAACGTGCCTTAGCAGCCGCCAATGCAGCCAGCGCGCCTAAAAATCGGGATGCGTTGATTCAGGCTGTTATGGCCGGGCACGTTGCGACCGACCGAGGCTCACTCGTTGCGGCAAATCGGAGCACAAACCACGGATAAAATAGATAATTTTATCCGCGTTCAATGCCATCAGTGCTCAGTGTCATCAGTGCTCAATGTCAATAGTGTTAAACATAGGCTGGCGGGGGTCAGGAGACCGAATTCTCTGCTGCCAGCCTGTGCGTACATGTAAACCACGATATGACGATGAAGTGAGGCGGCGTTGTGCAACGAAGCGCGCGAGGTCGTTCACACGGCTCTTCGTGTACCCGGTCGATTACGCATTTAAAGACGAGGAAAGACCTTTGCGCGTTTAACCACGCCATAGGCAAAACTGGTCTCAATCGCAGCAATACCACCAATTTTCTGTAGCTTGTCTCGTACAAAGCGTTCGTAGTCGCGAAAGCTGCCAACCAACACACGCAGCAAATAGTCTGCATCACCCGCCATGACATAACAGTCCATGATTTCGTCAATGAAGCCCACCGATTGCTCGAATGTGCGTACCGATGATTCTGAATGATGTTCCAAACGGATTCGCACCAACGCGGTGATTGGCAGCCCATAGGCTTCCTCATTTACAACGGCTGTATAGCCACTTATAACGCCAGCTTTCTCCAACAGCCTCACTCGCCGCAGGCACGGAGTCGGGGAAAGATTGATTTTCTGAGACAACTCTTGAATGGTTAGTCGCCCCTCTTGCTGTAAGAGTGCAATGATTTGTCGATCTGTCGAATCTATCTTATCCATTATTGGAGGATCCCACTAAATCAAAACTTAAAAATAGATGAAATAGCATCAATTCACCATCAAAAACTGCGTAGCATGTTTAAAACAAACACTGTTACCGGGATGGAGCCAGATGCACGTCGAGAATGTGAAAAATGAGAGAAATATTCAACGTGGCGAGGTGAAGCAAAATCGAACCAAAGGAATGGTTTTTGGCTATATTGCGATGGCCATTGCAGTAATCGCGTGGTCACTGTTTGCAATATCCATCCGAGCTATCGGTGCCTCCCCGCTATCAGTGGCTGATGTTGCGCTGTTTCGTTTTGGCGTCCCCACACTACTCCTGTTGCCCTGGCTCCCTGCGCGTTTGAGACAACTCTCTACCCTGCGCCCAATTGAAGTCATAGCCATACTTGTTGGCGGCGGCATTCCCTATTTTTTTATCGCGTCGGCGGGAGGGCATCTTACATCTGCCGCTCATGTGGCGGCGCTGATTGCGGGTACATCGCCACTCGCCGTCATTCTGCTGGCTTTCCTGGTTTTCCGGCATCGTGCGAGTAAACAACAATTGCGCGCCATTCTGCTTATCCTGGCTGGCGTTGCATGGATGGTAATGCCCGGATTTAACAAAGACATGATCGGTGGCGGGACTCTGCTACTGTTGGCAAGTCTTCTATGGGGAGCCTACACGCTGGCAATTCGCCGCAGCGGATTGGATACGATTGGGTGTGTCTTGTTGCTTAGCATTCCATCCACTCTGATATTACTCAGTCTGATGATGGCAGGTCTGGTCGAGTCACATCTTAGCAACGCGGCATGGCATGACATGCTCCCCTTTCTGCTAATACAAGGGTTAGGTACCGGTATTGTTTCAAGTTTGAGTTATACCGTCGCCGTGCAACGATTGGGTCCTGGTCAAAGTGCGTTGATAGGTTCCCTGTGTCCTGCCCTCGCCTATTTGTTAGCGGTTCCACTGCTTGGTGAGCACTTCTCTTTACCCAATGTAATGGGCGTCGCCGTGATAACGCTTGGTGTCATCGTTGCCAATATTCCAGTAAGACCGTCTGCCAAAGCCTGAGCCCGTGACGGCCCACCGAACGTCTGCACCGCTGCCTTCATCAGGGAGCCATATTGCGCAAAATATTTTGGGCAGTCGTTTCCGTTAAATTGCATGAGAGCGAACATGGGTGGTGTCATGGGTATTTCCAGGTTAGACGTGCAGCAAAAGCCACTTTGCAGGCAACAAAGTGGCTATGTTTCTCAAAAATTCATTCATCCTTGAATTTATCGACACAGTGAGGGCAGAACAATTTCAACGCGGCGTCAGATAGACCGGCGCGGCGGCGGACAAACCGCTATGTACCTGCCGAGTGAGTTCGTCGGCTAACGCCTCTTCCGCACCGGCTTCCAGAGCATCAAGAGCATATTCAACAATCGCCTCTGGGGTTGATTTCTGGGCGTCAAGCCCCTTGGTGAGATCGGTGTCAACGAACCCCATGTGCAATGACATCACCTGCGTTCCCTGCTCGCGCAGTTCGTTACGCAAGCCATTACTCAAACTCCATACTGCGGCCTTCGACGTTGCATAGGTCGCAAGCATTGGAAAACTCAGCCAACTACCAATAGAGGCAACGTTTAACAGTGCACCGCCGCCGTTACGTGCAAGCACTGGCGCAAATGCACGGCTCACGCGTAACACCCCGAAAACATTCGTTTCGAAGTGACGACGAAGGAGCTCTTCTGCGTCATCGGAAAGAAATCCGCCGACGGCGGCTATACCCGCATTATTGACCACGATGTCTACGTCCCCCGCCACACGCATAGCAGACTCAACGTCGCCAGCCGAAGTGACGTCGAGTTTGAGTGGTTCGACACCCGGTAAGGTGATACCGGAAGGATCGCGCGCCCCCGCATAAACCTTGCGCGCGCCGCGAGCAAGAAAAGCCTTGGCGAAAGCCAGTCCGATACCTCTGTTAGCTCCGGTGATAAGAACCGTTGAATCAGCAATTTTCATGTAATACCTCTTTATGATGACCATCATATTTCTGGGCGATAACAAAGCTGCCTGGTTAACTTGACAGCCTCAGTGGTGGGAAATAGGTTCAAACTCGGTAATGAGCTGCCGACTGGTTTGCACCAGCAAGTCACGACCCGCCTTGCCACCAAGCACGCGGGCCAACTGCAATGCGCCAACCATTCTGGCTGCGGCACCTTCTGCACACGCTGGGTCAACACCCGCTGGCAGCGTTGAGCGCACCAACGCGATTAGTGCATTCACATTGCGGCGCGCTTCGTCACGTACAGCATCGACCATACGGGGCATTTCCGAAGCCAAAGCCGCCACAACACAACCACACTCGATTTGCTCCAGATGATTTTCGTGCAGATAAGAGTAGACCAGCGCTGCAAAGTCGCTTTCGCCGCACGCCACGCGAGATGCCATCGCCTCTTTGAGCGCGGTGGAACTATCAACCCAGGCGCGCCGTATGGCCTCGACCACAAGCGCATCCCGTGATTCGAAGTGGGCATAGAATCCACCATGCGTGAGGCCTGCCTCTTTCATCATATCGGCAACGCCGACACCGTTAATGCCCGCGCGCCGTATAGCACGGGCTGCGACAGCAACGATGCGCTCATGGGTGGCTTGTTTACGTGTAAGTTTATTTAACATGATGGTCGTCATATTATGTGCATCATAAAAATATGTCAAATACCAAATCGCTGCTGATGCTCACTATCTGGCGCTTACCGTTGTCATCCTTTTACGCAGTCAGCGGGTGAAAAAGGCGTGCTGTACGGCTATTGCCATAACCGCCGCCTTTTACACCCGCCTAGTGGTGTGATTCATCAGGAACTGGCGTCCTTAACGCCTTCCAGTCCCCTGCCAGACGCCGTTAAGAAAACGGGAGATGTCATCACTTATCATGCGATGTACCGCAGAGCGGTCAACCTTCGGGGAATCTTCACACAATGCAGGAATGGCCGCTCGCAGCTCCGTTGAACAAGGGGAGAGGAAGATAAAATGCCCGGCATCCGCGATGACCTTAAGCTGCGGTTTGGATGGCAGTGTTTTCGCTAGCGTTTCAGCATTCTCATGCCACGACAATTCCTCATCCTTATCGCCGGTAAAGATTAACGTTGGTTTAGCCAGCGTGTTAAGCGACGCAGGAGAAAAAGGCGCGCTCACCGGTGCCATCAATACCCAGGCTTTGATGCGAAAGTCAGGTTCAGGAGACAGTGCCGGACGGTCATTCTTGATCTGCCCCTTCGCCAAACATATCGCTTCTGCCTGATGATGTTTGCAGTAGCTGACATAACGTGACGCATCAATCTTGCCACCTGCCAGAAGTAACCCCGTTTCGCCACCCGCAGAGAAACCAATGAATGCGATGCGGTCAGCATCAATATATTGACCAATATCGGGATTCGTCAGTGCGGCAGTCACTGCCGCAGAGATTTGCAGGGGGCGACCATATATGGTGCTGGTCGCCCCTGCACCGGATTGATCTTTGTAATTGTCGCCGGGATGACTGAGGGTAATGACAATATTGCCCTGCCGGGCAAGCGTGGTCGCCAGAGAATGGTGGCTCCACAAGCTGCCGGCATTTCCATGCGAAATCACAATCAGCGGATACCTGCCGGGCTCCACTTTTGCGCCATTACGTGCCAAGACATGATAGGGCCCGAAGTGACTTTGCGCCGCTACCTCTGTATTGCCGGGATAGATGTCGCCAGGATAGAAATAGACCGCGTCCATTGGCTTTTTGGCGACAGGATCAATAACCGCTAATCGCCGAAAGCCCACCCCGTCAACGGGTTGGGCATACGCGCTAAACATCGCACCAAAGAAGAGAACTGCTAGCACAAGCTTGCCAATGTACTGACAGGCACTGCTGAATAACTTACCCATTAAAATCATCACCCGTTATTCCATTAAATTTACCCTGATTCAGACTAACACGTTAGCCGCACTTTTCTGGCGAAGAAACCCCTTTGGGCGGGCAGGCGCCACCTTTATGTTTCCGTCTATCTATGTCAATAATCGGCTTGACCACCGCTGGCGCACCGATGGCTATATCAACGGCATCAATGCCGTGGCGCAGGAGACACCGTGCCTGCTTATCGGCAGGCACGGCGATTTATCCGAGGGCGGGTTATCAGGGGCGAGGGTTACTCTGGCTCCAGGTGGCGAAGGTGTTCAACACGTTCTGCCCTGTAGAATTGTATTGGGCATACCCCGTCAGGCGCTCGGTGGAGACGGAGGTAATGGAGCTAAATACCAGACCGAATGCGCTGCTGTCATGCGGTTCCGGGCGGTCGCCGAATAGCACCTGAGCGCGTTTGGCAACGTTGCTGGCATCCGGCGTGTAGGCGGCGAGATCATAGAAGCGCGCCCACAGCACCCCATTCGGTGCGCTGGACAGCTTGCCATTTGACCAGGACTGGCCCTTTATCTGGGTGGCGTTAAAGAAATCCGCCGCCGCATACACCGCGCGTCGTACCTGAACGCTGGGCGACTGCAATGACATCAGGAATAGCGTTATCTGAGCGCTTTCCGAGCTACTGAGCGCAGCCATTTCAAACGCACGGGCCGCCGTGGGTAACTGCGTCAACATATCATGCTGCTGACCCCAGATAGTCAGCTTCCCGCTCACTTTCACCTGATTATTCAGCAACCAGTTAATCCCTTTTGTTGCCTGCTGCTGCGCGCTTACGCGCGTGGCATTATCGAGGAATTTAAAATCGCTGTTGCTGGCGCTGCCTATCTCATTGAGCAACTTCACCACCCGCAGCATCGCATCGTCGTTGAGGGTAATGGCATCGTTATACCAGCCCGCCAGCGGGTAAACCTGCGGCCAGCCGCCATTCGGATACTGAGCATTCAACAGGTATTTCACCCCACGCACGATGCTGTCCTGAATTTTGGCGACCTCTGCGCCGCTGGCGCGCGCGGCCTGCACTTTCGCCAAATAACGCAGTTCCGTAGTGGTCGCGCCATTATCTACGGTGCCGACATAGCGCCAGCTACCGGACTCGCTGGCATCCAGCTCATCAACGATGTAGGACTCGCCCTTGGCTCGCACCACGCCGGTACGCGCCATATTCTTGCCCCACCCGCCGGACGGTATCTGATAGCTCATGATCTCCTGAGCGATTTTCAGCGCGTCATCCGACTGGTAATACGCCGCAGATTGATTGAGCGGCATGGTGCTCAGGTTGCCTTTGGCCGAGCCGCGTGGGGCCGGGAAGCTGGTCATGCCTTTGCGCTCCGCTGCCAGCGCCGCTTTATCGGCACTGCGGGCGCTGGCAGAGGCATTGAGATACGTGGTGAATTGCGTGCGCAGGGACGCATCGCTGATAGAAGCAATCAACGCGGACGTTAATGGCCGGGCCTGCTCATTGTCGCGCAGGTAATCCACACAGCTTTTATTGCAGCCTGCGGTGGCCGCCAGCGCCGGGGTCGCCGTCACCATTGCGCCAGACAACCCGGCCAATAAACCAAGACTCAGTAAAGATAAACGCGAATAACGGTATGACATAAGACACATCCTCCATGAACATGATAAGAAAACCGCCCGGTTGACCGACGCGGGTGACAGCAATCAGGCCACCGTTTTTGCTATCACGGCAGTGCGCTATAGCGAAAATGAGAAAAACGTACCTGCCCTTCTCCCGCTGCGTATATCGCGGGCCTTAATGCCTGAAAGTCGTAACCGACGTTTTGGTTGTAACCGGACACGTCCATTTGCACGCCGTACTTAGTCCATTTTTCGCCATCCGGGCTGGTGTACAACGTCAGAATATTGCGCCGGTTGGTCAGCCGGATATAAACATGCGACGTGGTGATATCGGCGATCGCCGCGCCATTGCGCTCAAGCCCGTAGCGATGCAACACCGTGCCCTGTGCATTAAACGCCAGCCCGGCATACAGCCGGTTGCTGTAGAACAGTAACAACCCGGCTTGCGCTTGCGGCTCGAACGTCATCTCCATCTCAATCTGGTATGACAAATCACCGGCGTTCATCACCAGCGGCGGCGAGTCTTTCGGGCTATGTCCACGCGCGCGCAGAATCAGGCTGCCGTCATCAAAACGCAGGCGCGATGCCTCATCCGCCCCCGGCATATAGAAACTCCAGACCTTGTCGAACCGTTCAGGACGAAAACTGTCAGACAATGCCAGCCCGTGCGCCACCGCCGTCCCGCCCGGCGGCGCAGGGATAGGCTCGCCCACATCGTACCCTGCGGCTTTAAACCAGCCGTCGGATGTCCATTCGATAGGCTCCAGCAACGTTTGCCGCCCCAGCGTCATAAAGCCGTTTTCATAGCCGTGGTAAACCATATACCACTGGCCGTTTGGCCCTTCGACCAGGGTGGCATGGCCGCGTGACCACCATTTCTCACGCGCATCCTGAGTGCGAATAATCGGGTTGTAGGGCGAATTCTCCCACGGGCCGTTCACTGAACGGGAGCGAGCCACCACCACCATATGTCCGGTTGGCGGGCCTGCGGTGCCCCCTTCAGCCAGCACCATGTAGAAATATTCGCCATGCCGCAACATTTTCGGCCCCTCTTGCGAGAAGCTTTCCACGTCCCACTCCTGTGGATATTGCCAGCCGTTGTAGACCACGCGCGCAATACCGGCCTCGCCCTCGGCCACAGCGGTGCCGTCATCCTTCAGTTGCACCCGCACTCCGCCAGACATAAAAATGTAGCGCTTGCCGTCTTCGCCGACGATGTGGCCGGGGTCACTGGTAGCGCCGTTGCCGCCTTTGGCGTCTTTCACCACGATTTCATGAGGCAGGCTCCAGCCGCCGTGGCGAATGTCATCGGTCGTCGTGACGTAGAATTTCTTGGTTTTGGCACCGGAAACCGGGTCGGTTTTATTGGTAATAAAATAGAGATAATAACGCCCCTGATATTTTGTCAGTTCCGGGGCCCAAATAGCATCAACCGGCGTGGTTATCGCCGGGCCCAGCGGTTGCCAGTTGATCAGGTCTTGTGAATGCCAGATGACCAGGCCAGGAATGGCATCAAACGATGAGAAGGTCATGTAGTAATCACGGCCTTCTTTAAGGATAGTCGGGTCGGGGTGGTCGCCGGATAAGATAGGATTGAGGTAGCAGCCGTTGGCCAAATCCGCTTTACGCTGGTTCTCCACGCCACGGGCCCAGCTCACGGCAGGCGCGGGAGTCGCCGCAGACGGCGCGCTGGTGAGCCCTGCGCCACAGGCTGGTACGGCATTCGCCACCTGGCTGGCCGCGCTGACGCCGCCGCTACCGAGCGCCATCAAGCCAACCAGTACACACAGCCAGCCTGACCGTTTTACACCCTGCTTCATACCCGCTCCCTGGTTCGCGCACTCCAATACCGACTGTCTCTGCCGACTATTTCTGCCAAATGCCAGGCAGCCGAAAACCGCGTCATCGTGCAACAATTCCCGGCACATTTCTGTGAAGCCACACAGCGTCTGCGCGTTTTTTTAATACCGCGTGATGCCGCTAACGCCCCAGCCTGCATGCGACATCAGTCAAACACCTGCACCGCGTGCAGCAACCGTCTGGCCACCGGGTGTGACAGTGCGCCGAGGTGAGCGACATCGGCCTCTTCAATAATGGCGCCCTCATGCAAGAACAGGAACCGATTACACAGATACGCCGCCGCCTGCATGTCATGGGTTATCAATATACAGGTGAGCGTAATGCGCTGCCTGAGCTCTGCCAGCAGATCCAGAATCTGGACTTGCGAGCACACGTCCAGCGCGCTTATCGCTTCATCAAGAATCAATAATTGCGCTGCATCCGCTATTGCCCGGCCAATGCACACCCGCTGTATTTGCCCGCCGGAGAGCGCATGGGGGTAGCGCACCGCCAACTGAGGCGACAGCCCCACCATCATCAGTATCTCGGCCACCTGCCCGGCAAGCTGGCGCGGGCTTAATGCCGCCCGCAATCGCAAGGGTTCGGCGATGGCCTGCTGCACCGTCATGGTAGGGTTAATGGCACGGCGATAATCCTGAAAAACACCGCTGATGCGCACGCGGCCCGGCGGCGCGTTCCAGACAGGTTCGCCCGCCAGCCAGACACTGCCGCTATCGGGGCGCTCCAGTCCCGCTATCAGGCGGGCAAGGGTACTTTTCCCTGAACCGCTCGCCCCCACCAGCCCCAGACAGTCGCCACGCGCCAATGCAAACGACACGCCATTAATAACCCGGTGGCGCTCGCGGCTAAACAGACGATGCGGATGCGCCGGGTAGTGTTTCTCAAGCTGTCGCACATCAAGCCACATCGGTCACTCCGTGGCGCAGGCGCAAAAAAGGCTGGCTTAACCGCCGCCGCATCGCAACCAAATAGCGGGTGTACTCATGTTGCGGAGACGAGAACACCCGGGCGGTTTCCCCTTGCTCAACAATGCGCCCCTCTTTCATCACGATAACGCGCCGGGCCAGCGCCTGCACCAGCGCCAAATCGTGCGACACCAGCAGCAGCGCGCTGCGGCTGGCCTGCAATTGTTGCCTGAATTGCTGCACTATCTCGTATTGCGTCACGCTATCAAGCGAGGCGGTGGGCTCATCGGCAATCAGCAGCGCGGGCGCAGCGGCGAAGGCCAGCGCCATCATCACCCGCTGCAACATGCCGCCGGATAACTGATGCGGATAACAGCGCAAGACGGTGTGCGGGTCATCCACCCGCCAATCCGTCAACATCGCTATCGCGCGCTGGTGCCGCGCCGCGCGCGACAGCGTGGTTTGCCAGCGCAAGGTTTCATCCCATTGCTGCGCCAGAGTACACAGCGGGTCAAACGCGCCCATGGCATCTTGCATGATGAACGCCATCTGTCGCCCGCGCAGCGCGCGCCACGACGCTGGCGCAGACGGCAGTAATGTCCGGCCATTAAACTGCACGTCGCCATGGGCGTGCAGATTCGGCGGTAACAGGCCCATCAGACTGCGGCACAGCAGCGTTTTCCCACTGCCGCTCTCGCCGACGATACCGAGGCTGTCATGGGTGCCGAGCTGCCATTGCCGCGCATCGACTTTCACCACGCCGCTGTGACGGTCAAGCACCGACAGGGTGTTAACGCTCAGTAACGGTTGCATCCACACCTCGCTTCGTTGCCGCTCCGCCGTCGCCACTCGCCTCAACCTGTTGATGTAGCGAGGTCTGGCTGGCCGGGTCAAGCCCATCGCGCAACGCATCGCCAACGATATTGAACGCCGCCACCACCACGGCGATAGCCAGCCCGGCAGGTAACATCTGTTCAGGGTGAACCAGCATCACCTGTTTGGCCTCACTGAGCATGTTGCCCCACTCTGGCTGAGGCGGTTGCGCGCCCAAACCAAGAAACGACAGCCCGGAAATCAGCAACATCACACCGCCGACGTCCGCCGACGCCAGAATAGCCAGTTCAGCGGCCATCACGACCAACAGATGGCGGGTAATAATATGTCGCGAGGGTGCGCCAATCAGACGGGCGTAATCCACATAGTGGGTATGCCGCTGGCGCACGGCGATTGCTCTTATCAGGCGCGCATACCAGGCCCATTTGACCACGATAACCGCCAGCAAGAGGGTATCCAGCCCGGGGCCCAACAGACCGGCCAGCGCCAGAATCATCACCTCCGCCGGAAATGCCAGCATGACATCGCAGGCGCGCATCAGCCAGGCATCGATACGCCCGCCGCAATAACCCGCCGTCACTCCCGCCAACACGCCCAGCGACACGGTGCCAAACATCGCCAGCAGACTGTAGAAAACGGTGGTGCGCACCCCATACACCAGGCGCGAGAAGATGCAGCGGCCAAGGTTGTCGGTGCCCAGTGGATAATCCAGACTGATGCCCTGATATTTCTGCCTGACCGCCGTCAACAGCGGGTCGTGCCAGGTGATATAGGGCGCAAACAGCCCGGCCAGGATGACCACCGCCAACAGCAGGCCGCACAGCAGCAACAGGCGATCGCGCCTTATACGTAGCCACAGGCCCGCCATCATTGCGACAATCGCGGTGAAGGACGCTCTCTCCCTCATTGCGCCGCCCCTGTTGTCATGCGTGGGTCAAGCCAGGCGTGCGCGATGTCCACCAGAAAGTGGCTCACCAGAAACAGCATCGCCATAAAGAGAATGTACATGTGGATAACCGGATAATCGCGGTTGAAGATCGCCGAGACACACAGCCGGCCAATACCGGGCCGGGCAAAAATATGTTCTATCACCACCGTGCCCGCCATCAGTTTCGGCAGGCTCATGGCCATCGCACTCAACGCCGAGTGCAGTGAATTCCTCAGCACATGGCGCAGGATTATCACCCGCTCCGGTACTCCACGGGCTCGGGCATACCACACAAAAGGCTGGTTCAGGGCCGCCAGCATGTTCCCCCGGATAAGCCGCACGTAAGTGCCGAGATAGCCAGCGGCCAGCGTGATGGCAGGCAGCACCACCGCGCTGCGGCCCTCGCCCCCGACGACATCAAACCCGGCAAGCCCCACCGCCAGGCCCCATATCAACAGCAATCCCAGCCAATAGGATGGTATGGCCACCGTGATAAACAGCACGCAGCGCACCGTTTTATCAAACAGGCGATTCTCTCTGAGCGCACATCCGATGCCCAACGGCAGGGACAGCAGCACAATCAGCACAAACGCCGTGCCAGCCAACTCCAGCGTGGCGGGTAACGCTTGCGCAAACACCGCCAACACCGGGGCGCGGGTAATAAACGAGCGGCCAAAATCAAGCTGTAACACCTGCCAGAGCCACTGTAGATATCGTGACCAGAACGGTGCATCCAGCCCGAGCTCGTGCCGGGTCAGCGCTATCGCCTCCGGCGTGGGCGTAATGGCATTACTGCGTAACGCCACTTCAGCCGGGTCAGCGGGGAGCAGGTGCATGACGGCAAACACCAGCAAAGACACCGCCACCATAAACGGCAGCAACAGCAGGCTGCGTCTTAGCAGGTAACGGTTTAGCAGGTAACGGTGCATCAGGGCCTCCCGTCAAGCGCGAGGTTAAGGCCAGCGGCACCCGGTGCGGCGGCGCCGACGCCCCCTCGATCAGAAAGACATTTTCTCAAAGGGAATTTCATACTGCGACACATTGAACGTCACCCCTTTTAGCGCCGGAGAGTAAATGGCTTTGGTTCTGGAATAGGTTAGCGGGATGTAGACGGCTTCATCCGCCAGCAGAGTAAACAGCTGCGCATACCGTGACCGACGCGTTGCTTCATCGGGGGTCAGCAGGATTTGCGCAACCATGGCATCGATATCTCGCTTGCCAGGCAGCCCCTTCTGCGCCTGATAGTCGGCATGCGCCGGAATACGAAACGACGAGATATACGAGGCCGGGTCATACGGCGTTCCCCATGACAGTGCGTATTGCAGGTCAAAATCACCGGCTTTTTGACGATCGAGAAAGGCGTGCTTCTCCTCACCGAGCAGCTGTAAGCGCACGCCAATTTTCCTGAAATCATCCTGAATCAGTTCGGCTATCTCACCTTCTGCCGCGTTATCGCGGTTATAAGAGAGCACCAGCGTCAACGCCCGCCCCTGTTTTTCCCGCACCGAGCTGCCAGCCGTTAACCGCCAGCCAGCCTCATCAAGCATTTGGGCGGCTTTAGACAAATCAAAACGCGACACCGGCAGGTCGATGTCACAGTAAGGTACGCTGCGCGCCATCAGCGTGTGTGCCACGCTTTCGGTATGCGCCAGAATACCGCTGGCGATAGCCTCTTTATCCACCGCGTATTGCAACGCGCGGCGCACCGCCTGCTCGCCGGTGATCGGGCGGCTGCTATTAAGCACCAGCGAGCGCGAGGCCACCGGTTCGCTCATTAACGTTTGATAACGGCCGGACGCCTGTAGCGCGGCGAAACTCTCCATATCAATCATGTCGCCATCCGCGCCGAAGATTAACTGCACCTCGGATTTTTGCAGCGCCATCAGCATGGTTTGCCGGTCCGGGATGACCCGCCACAACACCGCAGGCATCGCGGGTTTGGCCCCCCAGTAATCAGGATTGGCGCGAAACAGCGCGAACCGGTCTTTTTGATAGTCAGACAACAGCCACGGCCCGGTTCCGGCATAATGGCTCACGCCCTCTCGGGTATGACCGGCGATAAACGCCTTGGGTGAGATAAAGCGAAATGGCCGGGTCAGCCCCAGCTCGACAAGCGTCGGGTAATAGGGTGACTTCAGCGTTATCTCTACCTGATAAGGCCCGGCCACGGTTACGCGCTCAATCTGGCGCACCAGCTCAAGCCAGGCATGGCGCGGATAATTTTCCAGCACCGCTTCGATATTTTGTTTAACGGCGTCGGCATTAAACGGCTCGCCATCGCTAAAGCGCACGTTCTGGCGTAAATAAAAACGGTATTGCCGACCATCGGGCGAAATCTCCCAGCGCTCGGCTAAAAACGGTTTGACGCCCTGCGGCGTATTGATAACCAGCGGCTCAAATACCATATTTTGCGCCGCCATTTCACCGGCATAAAGATGCGGATTAATATCACGAATATCTTTAGTGCTGGCATAAACGAGCGTTTGCGGCGGCTGTTGCGCATAAGAAGACAGCGCGCTGAATATCACCAGCAACGCCACCAATACACGCTGAAAATAATGTCGATGGCACATGTTGATGGCTCCCGTATTATTTTTCAGCCATGATCATGAACATCGGCGTCGAGGCATAATTAATACGTTCTTCGTCATCCCACACCCGCGCGGAAATATCATTCTCGGCTGCAACATGGTGAAAACCGCACGCGCGTAATGCCCGAATATCCCACTGTGGCCGTATTTCCCTGCCAAGCGGCAGCGTTCGGGCAATATTTTCCATCGCAACGGTGTCGGTATTAGCATAATGGTCGGCGATATTCATCGCGTGCGCCCGCTGCCGGTCACGCCAATACGCCTGCCGCGCCGTTTGACTAAACAGGTGCGCATACCAGTTCGCATCAAAATTCAGCAAACGTCCGCCGGGTTTCAACACCCGATGCCACGACTGATAGGCCGCCTGCGGCTGCGATAAATTCCAGGTTACGTTGCGACTGACCAGCAGGTCAAAACTGTTATCCGCAAAGGGTAACGCCTGTACGTCGGCGCAACAAAAACGCACCGTCACACCGTGGTGTGCAGCATTGTGCCGCGCCTGCGCCAGCATGGCGGGCGTGGCATCAACCGCAGTGACCACATGGCCGGCCAACGCCAGCATGACGGCAAAAAAGCCCGGCCCGGTGCCGATATCCAACACGCTCAACGGTGAATGATCCGGCGCATGTTGCAGTATCAATTGCTGCCAGATACGGCGTTTGTCGCTGTGTAATTCCGCAACATTCACCTGGTTATAACCGGCGGCGCGATGGTTCCAGTAGTGCGTCACCTCATCGAGTAGCGTGGCGGGCTGAACGTGCTCGGTTGCTGTCACCATGTTGCTGTCACCATAAAGCCATCCTGTATATGAATACGGCGGGAAATAAAGTCAGTCAGGGATGGCGACAGATATTACCGCGTTAGAAACGCGACAACAGCATGCGAGTGTGAAGTTTTTAAAAAACTTCACACTTCATTGAGGCAGATCATCATTAATACAGCGGGAGTGAACAGATAAGCGCGCCATAAATAGGCTATTTATGGCGCAGGGCGGCAGGCGTTTTTCAATCGAGGCTATTTTTTCAATCGAAATCATTGCGGTGCAAACGGAATATAATAATCCACGTCAAACAGATCCGTGGCGATTTTCCCTTGTGCGGTTTTACGGCAGCGAATAATTTCAACATCGCAGCCGTCAGTTCGAATATAACCTTGCCCCGGCAGAATATGGTTATAAATAGTTTGTAAAAAAGTGGTGTATTCCTGCTCGCCACCGGAAAATTTAAAACATAAATAGTGGGTATTATTATCGGACTGATAAGGTAAATCCTCCGGTGATACGGCCGCGACACTGTACCCCTTTTCCCGCATCCAGCGAAAATCATCGTCGCCGTGCGTCGCACCGAACATGCCCAAATGGTAATTCACCCGTACGCGGCGATGAATCCGGTTATCATCCGGGTAAAACGTGGAGAAGGCATACATCACAGCATCCGAACCCGGTTGCCGTTCGGCAAGGCTCTCCCATAGTTTCACGCGCGGCAGATTGCCGTTGCAGGCGGTAAAATCATCAACATTTTGCACATAGGTATACATCCGCGTGTCTGACGGCATTAGCGGTGGCAGCGCAACTTCAGGGATCGGTAGCCATTCGAGCGTATCCTCCAGCGAGGGTTGCAGGCTGGAGAAATCCCAGGAAGGCAACTTGCGGTAATGACCAGGCGCAATGCCAAAATGCTTTTTGAATGTGCGGGTAAATGACTGTTGAGAGTCAAAACAGTAGCGCAGCGCCACATCCTGAATGGTTTGGTTGGTCAGCTTGAGCTCAACCGCCGCTTTACTGAGCCGCCGGTTGCGAATGTAGGTGCCAAGCGACAGACCGGTTTCCTTTTTGAACAGGCGTTGCAGGTGCCATTTGCTGTAACCCGACTTACGGGTGACATCATTAATCATCAATGGGCTATCAAGATTCCCTTCTATCCAGCTTATCAATTCAGCAGTAAACCGCATCATGGACGGCATCACGGATAACATCATGTCAAACCTCCTTCGCGTTCATCAAAAACCGGTAAACCCACACCCCTCATCGCCGCGCTGCCCATCGCGTTTAGTGCCCGGCAGACGCGCTGGCCGCTTTGGTAAACGGCGGGCGAGCAAACCAGATAACCACAATCAACGCCATAAACCCCCAGCCGAGCAGGTGGAAGTAATCGATGGTTGAAGCCATCCACGCTTGCTGCTGCACGGTTCTATCAAGCTGTGCCAGCGTTGACTGGCTCACGCCGCCAAGCTGATTGAGGTAGTCCACCGCCGGGGGGTGGTAAACCGACACACTCTCACTGAGCACCGCATGGTGGTAAATCTCACGGTGTGACCACATCCAGGTGGTCAGCGAGGAGGCGAAACTGCCGCCAAGCACCCGCAAAAAGGTCGCCAGCCCCGAGCCATCGGCCAGCTCTTTGCCGTGTAAATTCGATAGCAAAATCGAGGTCAGCGGCACGAAGAAAAACGCCACACCGATGCCCATAAAAAGCTGCACACCGGCGATAGTGAAAAAATCAACATCGGCGGTGAAGCGGGCGCGCATCAGGCAAGAGAGCCCCATGACGACAAAAGACAGCGTCGCCAGCAGGCGTAAATCGATACGGTTGCCGTAACGACCAACGATCGGCGTCAAAATCATCGGCAACATGCCCATCGGCGCAGCCGCCATCCCCGCCCAGGTTGAGGTGTAGCCCATCCAGGTTTGCAACCACTGCGGCAAAATGACGTTAATGGCAAAAAAGGCGGCGTAACCGAGCATCAGCGACAGGGTGCCGACGGTAAAATTGCGATCGGCAAACAGCCGCAGATTGACGATAGGCTCCGCCTCGCCCAACTCCCAGATAACAAACGCCACCAGCGCCACCACACACACCACCGACAGCGCGATAATCTCCGATGAGGCAAACCAGTCGAGATCGTTACCTTTATCCAGTACGATTTGTAACGTTCCGACCCCGGCAATCAACAGTGCGATACCGATGTAATCAACCCGCGCACGCTGCGTGGTATCACGCCAGTCGCGCAATTGCATCGCCACCACCGTACAGGCCACTATGCCTATCGGGACATTGATATAGAAAATCCAGGGCCAGGCGTAGTTATCCGTGATCCAGCCGCCGGTGATTGGGCCGACAATTGGCCCGACTACCGTCACCATCGCCAACAGCGCCAGCGCCATGTTGCGTCGCGACGGCGGAAAGATGGTCAACAGCAGTGTCTGGCACATCGGGTACATCGGCCCGGCAAAAAAGCCCTGCATCGCCCGAAAGACAATCAGCTCCGTCATGCTGCGTGAAAAGCCGCACAGAAATGAGGCCAGACTAAACAGCATCACGGACACGATAAACAGCCGCCGTTGACCAATCAGGCGAGACAGCCAGCCGGTTAACGGCAGCGAAATGGCGTTGCACACCGCAAACGAGGTGATGACCCAGGTGCTTTGGTCAGAACTCACGCCAAGATTACCGGCAATGGTCGGCAGCGAAACGTTGGCTATCGTCGAGTCCAGCACCTGCATAAAGGTCGCCAGAGAGAGCGCCAGCGTCGCCAGGCCGAGGTTAGGCGGCGTAAACGCCGCTTTATCGTTCATGGCCGCTGCATTAGCCACGATGGTCTGCTACCGGCAGGCTGTTATCGTGCAGGATTTTAGCCACCATCGCATCAGCCTGCCGTAACGGGTCGTCATAGACATCGGTACGGTAACGCGGCTGCGCCAGCGGCGCGGGCGGTAATAACTTGCCCTGGGTATCATGCAAATCGACCTGCGCCAGCATCGACAAGCCAATGCGTAACGGGTGCGCGTCAAGGTTGTCGGGTTCAAGAGCGATGCGCACCGGCAGGCGTTGCACTATCTTTATCCAGTTACCGCTGGCATTTTGCGCCGGTAATAATGAGAACGCGCTGCCGGTGCCAATGCCGAGGCTCTGGATAGTGCCGTGGTACTCCACCTTATCGCCATAGAGGTCGGCGGTCAGCGTAACCGGCTGCCCCAGCCGCATCTGTTGCATCTGGCTCTCTTTAAAATTGGCATCCACCCACACCTGATCAAGCGGTACAATCGTCATCAAGGTTGCGCCCGCATTAACCCGCATCCCAACCTGCGCGGCGCGTTTCGCTACATAACCGCTGACTGGCGCCACCACCGCACTGCGTGCCCAGTCCAGATATTTGCTACGCACATCCGCAACCGCATTTTTAATATCAGGGTGTTCATCCATCACCGTGTTATCCACCAAGGCCTGATTGGTGCGCAATGCTTGCTCGGCGGCGTCCAGCGCGGTACGCGCCGTGTCTACCGCATCCTGATAATGCGCCAGATCTTCGCTTGAGAGCGCACCCTTGGCCACCAGACCTTTACGGCGGTTATAGTCGCCCACCGCTTGCTGCAACGCGACCTGCCTGGCGGCCACCTGAGCCTGATAGTTCTCTACCGTGCTGTATAACCCGCGCACCTGCCGCACGGTTTTGGCCAACTGCGCTTGCGATTGTTGCAGGGCAATCAGCGTGTCGCTCGGGCTAAGTTGCACCAGCAATTGCCCTTTTTGTACATAATCGCCCTCATCGACGCTGACTTGCGTCACGGTGCCGCCTACCTGCGGGGTGAGCGTAATCAGATTACCGTTAACATAAGCATCATCCGTCGATTCATAAAAACGCAGATAGCGCTGGTAATACACCGCGCTGGCAATGCCCGCCAGCAGTAACACCAGCAGCAGAATGGCAAAATGACGTTTGCGGCGACTACCGCGTGCAACAGAAGGCGCTGTTGTTTCCATAAATGGGGAACCTTTGCATAAGAATAAAAAAATCAGCCGGGGGATCAGCCGGGAAAATAGCGCGCGATAAGGTCATCTGGCAGCATTTTTGTTATCAGCTGTATGAGCGTTTTGGCTTCCTCTGGCGACAGGCGTTCCATCAGGCGGGTGGGTAACACCATCATGCCTTCTTGCTCAAAACGCTGACAGATAGCCTGCCCTTTCTCCGTCAGCGCCAGCAGAACCTGGCGCTTGTCGTCCGGGTGGCGTTGGCGCACGACCAGATCACGCTTCACCATGCGCTCAATCATGCGGCTTAATGCTCCGCCATCCATCATGACGTTTTTGCTCACCTCAACCGGGCTGCTGAATCCTTTAAATATAGAAATCAACACCTTGAATTGTGGTGCGGTAATATCACTGTCGGAAAAATATTCATTTAGCAGGTTATCTTTAAAGTGATTTGCCAGATGGATCAGTAAGCCAATGGGATAAAGGCTGTCATCGGCGTTATCGCTATGTGGAGAAACAGGAGCAGTCGGTGTTGAGCGGTTCATCTTTTTATTGACCAGGCATTAATTGCAAATGAAATTAATGCCTGGTCAATTCAATGTCAAGCCCGATTTTTCACCCGACGTTAACCATTGCGTTACATTTGACGTATCTTATTGAGCGAAAGATAAAAAAAAACCGGCTGGCGCAAGCCAACCGGTTGAGGAAGACATCAGAAAGCCGGAAATAACCGACCGGGTGTGTAGTGTAATCTGATAGACCGCCTAACGCAGGCCGCCCGAATTATCGTACTTTGACCTTATCAACCACGCTGTGAATCGCAGCCGAGAGCTCATTAATTTCAAATTTCGCCACATACGAATCGGCACCGACATTACGCACATGGTCTTCGTTCGCAGAACCCGACAGCGATGAATGGATGATGACCGGAATATGTTTGAGTGACTCATCGCGTTTGATATTGCGCGTCAGGGTAAAACCATCCATTTCCGGCATTTCCAGATCCGTCAGCACAAAGGAAATTTTGTCCGAAATCGGGCGTCCTTCCGCCTGCGCTTCCTGCTGAAGGGCTTTTATCTTGTTCCAGGCTTCCAGACCGGTGATGTGCATCAGGTAAGGGATGTTCATCACCTTGAGACCCGTTTCCAGCATAGAGCGCGCCACTTTCGAGTCTTCCGCCACAATCGCCATTGCACCCGGCTTGAGGTTGAAGGTTTTGGCTTCGACGTTCTCAAGCTTGATTTCGCGCTCTAGCGGAATAATGTCATGCAGAATTTGCTCCACATCCAGCACCAGCGCCAGACGGTTGCTTGCAGGGTCATTATCCAGACGGGCAATACTGGTGATATAGGTGTTGCTCACGCCCGCTTCAGCGGTATTAACCTGGCTCCATTCCAAACGCACGATGTCATCTACCGATTCCACCGCAAATGCCTGCGTGCTGCGTGCATATTCCGTGACCAGCAGGATATTGCGTTGCGTATGCTCACCGCATCCCACCACCGCCGGAAGGTCAATAACCGGAATAATTTGCCCGCGAATATTAATCATCCCAAGCATAGGCGGTTTCATCCCCGCCGCTTTGGTCAACGTCGGCATCGGAACGATTTCACGCAGCTTGAACACATTGATACCGAACAGCTCAGAGGGTTCATTGCCTGTTGGCGACCCCAAACGGAACAACAACAGTTCAAACTTGTTGGACGAGGTAAGATTGGTTCTTTCCTCAATCTCTCTTTGAAATTTATCCATTCTGTCCTCAATGCGAATAATTATGAATTGTACGCTAACAAGGCTACCTCAGTGACGCAGGTAAATCAGAGCCATACCTTGTCATCTCACTGTACGCGATCACAGGCTCGCTTCAAATAACTCTTACTTCTTATACTCGGTCGAAAATAAAAATATGTGCCCTATGTCATCTGTCGCATCGTTTTGTTTTAAAAAGCATAGACCAGCGATTATTTCCGCTCCATTTTTCCGCCGGAGTTTTTGAGCTGGCGCACCCTTATACTGTTACCCTGATACTGTTCCCCGGGTATACCGCTACTCGGGTATACCGTTACGCTGGCGACAAGATATCCCTGCGTTCATTCTGTCACTGCGTAACCATAGCCAGAGTGATAAATCACTGTTGTAACCATCACTTTACTGCCTCAATCACTTTACTGCCTTATTGTTAAAAACCGGTGTCAGGGCGAGAGATATCACATTGTTATCTCGCGCATCACGCATCACTGCACTAAGCGATTGTGATGCGCAAATAAACACCAGTCCGCCATAACATGTTGAAATACGACCGCCTGAAACTATCGCCTATAGAGATAAAAACAGACTGATACGAAAAGTCTACAGATATAGAAAATCACGGATTGAGCTTTATTATTTGATAAAAATGCGATCCAGATAAAAATAACAAAAGAAATCAATGTAAGAGTCGAAAAATAAGACAAACCCCATTTAAGAAATAAAACCCCTCAATACTATTAGCGAGGCATTTTATCAACAGCATTACACAGGAGTGTCAATGAAAAGAACGTTACCTGCTGCTACCCTGGCGTTACTCACACTGAGCAATACGGCGATGGCGAATTTCCCAGACACAGAATACGCCGTACACATTGTGAATTTTACCGGCGAGCTGGTGGATAAAAATGAAGAAAAATACGGCGATGGGTTTAATAAAATTATTTACCCTATGAATATTCTCTCAGGCCCTAAAAAAAGAAAAATCTATTATTCACAGGCCGGTTTTTTCCATCGTTCGCCGTCAAGCGAAGAGCTCTATTACACGGGGTTACAGCCACAGGATGACGGTTCCGTCAGGGCGCTGTTTTCCGTTTTTGGCAAGGGCGTGACGACGATAGATAAGCACTGCACTGACGATGCCGACGGCGATCCGGGCTCAAGCTGCGCCGTCATCATCCCTGATTTCCAGCTCAATAGAACCTATCAGTTGATTGCTGAACTGGATAAACAGTTACCGAACAAAAATATCTGGGTCGGTTTTGTTGTTGATACCAGTAATAATAAGAAAACCAAAATTGGTTCCTGGGGCACGCCAATTGAGTGGGGGAAATTATCAGGAAACTCAATCGGGTTCGTTGAAGATTTTACCGGCGTCGATAGTTGCGCCGATATTGTCGCCACACGCGTTGAGTTTAAACCGATTGAACACTACCGCAGCAATGGTCGTCTGGTGGACGGGAAAATGAATAAAGCGTATGGCGTCGGCGTCTGTGATGGCAAGGTGCCGTTTTCCAGTAAACCATATTACCCGGGCGGACTGTTTATCGATATTAATAATGGGCTCTCCTGGCCATAACCGATACCATTAACAGCGATTATCGTTCGGCAATACGTTGCCTGAAAAAATAGCCTGCCTGGAAATATCGTTAGCCTCACCGCCTCTTTTCTGCCATCAATGCCTGCAACCGAGGCGGTATTTTCCTTCATCAGTCAGACGTTCATTCACAGAGAACGAAGCCTGCGCGTTCTTTTCTGCCGCCTTCTGGCGCTGACAATCCGGTTTCCGGTTTCAGGTTTCCGGTTAAGGCAGCAACACCTGATGGCCTTGCGCCACCTGCCGGTAACGGCGTGGCAGCGGCGTAAAATCCACCGAACGTAGCGGATTGTGCAGTTCATCAGCCAGCAGTGAACGATGCTGGCGCTTTTCCGGGTCAGGCACCGGCACGGCGGCCAGCAGCTTTCGGGTGTATGGGTGCTGCGGATGATTAAACACCGACTGGCGCGGGCCTATCTCGACAATTTCGCCCTGATACATCACCGCCACACGATGGCTGATACGCTCGACGACCGCCATATCATGTGAAATAAACAGATAAGCCAGCCCGCGTTGCTGTTGTAACTCCAGCATCAGGTTGATGATTTGCGCTTTAACAGTCATGTCCAACGCCGAAACCGCCTCATCCGCGATGATAAGCCGTGGATTGAGCGCCAGCGCCCGGGCAATGCACACGCGCTGGCGCTGGCCGCCGGAGAGTTGATGCGGGTAGCGCTCGGCTATCTCGGCGTGCAGCCCGACCGACGCCAGTAATTGCGCCACCTCATCCGGGGCCTGCGTCGGCGCAACCAAGCGATGGGCGATCATCGGCTCGGCGATCGCCTGCCCGACCCGCAGCCGGGGGTTCAGGCTCTCGTATGGGTCTTGAAAAATCATCTGCGCGCGCATGCGCAATGCACCCAGCCGCGCGGTATTGGCGGCGCGCATGTTCTCACCACATAGCGACACCTCGCCAGAGGTCGGCTCAAGCAAGCGCAGTATTGCCCGCCCGGCGGTGGACTTGCCACACCCGGACTCCCCGACCAACGACAGCGTTTCCCCCGGTTGCAGGTTAAAAGAGAGCGACTCTACCGCATGTACCCGGCCACTCACCCGTTGCAGCCAGCCGCGCCTGACATCAAAACGCTTGACCAGATTACGCACCGCGAGCAGCGGTTCGCCGGGCGTCACGGTGTTTGCAAGCTCGGCCTCAGCGGGGGCGTCGGTCAGTGAAAAACGCCGGGGAAAGGGGCTGTCCGACATGTCGCCCAATCGTGATAACGCACGAAAGAGTGACTGGCTATAGGGGTGCTGCGGGGCATGAAACAATTGCCGTGTCGCTGCCAGCTCGACCCGCTCGCCTTGATGCATCACGAGCGTTCGGTCAGCCATTTCCGCCACCACCCCCATATCATGGGTGATAAACAGCATCGACATCCCCTCTTCTTGCTGTAATGTTTTCAGCAAGCCAAGAATTTGCGCCTGAATCGTCACATCCAGCGCCGTGGTCGGTTCATCCACAATCAACAGTTTGGGCTGGCAGGCAAGCGCAATCGCAATCACCACCCGCTGGCGCATGCCGCCGGAAAAGCTCATCGGGTATTCATCAAGGCGCTCGCGGGCCGCCGGGATACGCACCTTTTCCAGCAGCCGTATCGCCTGCGCCCGGGCGCTGCGCTTATCCATACCCCGGTGGCGTTGCAGCACTTCGGTAATTTGCTGACCAATCTTCATCACCGGGTTCAGGCTGGTCATCGGCTCCTGAAACACCATGCCGATGGTATGACCACGAATCTGTTGCATGGCCCGCGCAGGCAAACTGAGCAAATCAACCGCGTTAAAACAGACCCGCCCTCGGGTTTGCACGTCCGGCCCGGCCAACAAGCGCATGATAGATAACGCCGTGACGCTCTTGCCCGAGCCAGACTCGCCCACCAGCGCCAGCGTTTCACGCGCGCCGATAGCAAATGACAAATCCCGCACCACATCGCGCCACTGGCCCTTTATCCGAAAGGCGGTATGAAGATGTTCGACACTCAGAACCGGCTGGCTCACGCGCTACGTCTCCTGTCTGGTAGTAAGAAAATCCCGCAGGCCGTCGCCAATCAGGTTGATGGAAACAATCATCACCAACAGCATCGCGCCCGGAAACAGGCTTATCCAGTATTCACCGGATAACAGGTAGTCAAACCCATTGGCAATCAGCAGCCCCAGCGAGGGCTCGGTGACAGGCAGGCCGATGCCGAGAAATGACAGGGTTGCTTCCAGCATAATCGCATAAGCAATGCGCATGGCGGCCACCACAATCAGCGGCGGCAGGCAATTGGGCAGCAGATGATGAAAGACAATGCGGGTATCGGAAAACGCCATACTGCGCGCGGCGTCCACATAACTGCGCTGGCGCTCTTGCAACACACTCGCCCGCAGCGTGCGCGCGTAGTAGGCCCATTGCGTCATCACCAGTGCCAGAATAATCTTCTCCACACCCTGCCCCAGCACCGCCAATAAAATCAATGCAATCAGTATCGGCGGGAAACTTAGTTGGATATCGACAATACGCATCAATACCGTGTCAATTCGCCCGCCCCACCACGCGCTCGCCATACCGGCAATCATGCCAACAGCCAACGCTATCAGGGCGCTGCTGACAGCCACCATCAGGCTGGTACGCGTGCCGTAAAGAATCGCGCTGAACACATCACGGCCCTGGTCGTCGCTGCCCAGCCAGTAAGTAAAACCGCTGACGCCTGACGAACCGGGAGGCAAGCGATTATCGAGAATGGAGAGTTGCGCCAGATCATAGGGATTTTGCAGCGCAATCCAGGGGGCCAGCAGCGATAAAAGCACCACCGTTAATAGCAGCACGACGCCCAGGCCCGGCAACGGCTGGCAGACCAACATGCGCCAGGCTCTCGCGCTATCGAAAGCGGCACCGCTTTGCGGCGCTCGCGGTGTGCGCTTCATCGCCCGTCCCCCAGCCGAATACGCGGGTCAATCACGGCATAGAGCACATCCACCAGCAGATTGAGCAGGCTGAACATCACCACCGTCATCATCAGGTAGGCGAGGATAACCGGCCTATCCAGCACGGCTATCGAATCGATAATCAGCTTCCCCATCCCCGGCCAGGCGTAAATCGTTTCCGTGACCACGGCAAAAGCAATCAGTGTGCCGAGCTCCATGCCAATAACAGTGATAAGCGGGATCAGCGTATTTTTCAGCACATGCACAAACAGAATACGGCGCTCTGACAGCCCCTTGGCGCGCGCAAAGCGGACATAATCCTGTTGCAGGCACTCACGCACGCCCGCTCGCGTTAGCCGGATTATCAGCGAAATCTTGAACAAGGCGAGATTGATGGCCGGCAGGATAAGGTGCTGCCAGCCATCGAGACTCAACAGACTCAGCGGTATCCCAGCAATCGTCACCGTTTGCCCTCGCCCCGAGGCCGGCAACCATCCCAGTTTCACGCTGACCAGCATAATCATCATCATGCCGAGCCAAAAGCTGGGCAGACTGAACCCCAAAACCGACCCGACCATCACTGACCTGGCCGCCCAGCTCTGGGGGCGCAATCCGGCAAATACCCCCAACGGCAGCCCGATGAATAACGACAACCCAAAGGCCACCAGCGCCAGTTCCAGCGTGGCGGGCAGGCGCTGCATAATCAGCGGTAATGCCGGTTGATTAAAGACAAACGATTGCCCCAGATCGCCTTGCAAGGCGTGGAGAACAAATAGGCCATACTGCTGCCACCACGGTTTATCCAGCCCGAACGCGCGGATCACCGCAAGACGATCGACCTCTGTCGCGTGGCTGCCCAACAGCAAATCGACCGGATTACCAACCAGATACAGGCCACCAAAGACCAGCAACGACATCACCGCAAGCGTAATCAGCATTTGCACGAAACGGCTGAACAAAAAACGCGCCATGCACTCCCCCTGAAATTAACGCGTATCCGATGTGTGAGCGGCAGTGCCCTCGGTGTGCTGGTAATAGCGTAACACGCGCAGCAACAGAGATAAAAACCCTGCTTCATCAACGGATTGCATCACCTGTGCATTCGGCTGTTTATTGAGTTTGCCATAGAAATCCGCCCAGGTATGTCCGGCAGTTTCACCGCCGGTCGTCACGCCAATATGCGCCTGCCGACCTGAGAATAGCGAGGGTTGCAGCAACCAGGCAATCGTCGTGGCATCATGAATCGGCCCGCCATCGCGCCCGAGACGGGCTTTATCGCTCCGGTCAAACGTGCGCAGCAAACGCGCAATCGCCTGACCCGGCAGCCCGGCGCTGCACGCCAGTGTATCGATATCTGCCGTGGTGATAAGGGCCTGAAACGTCATGTCCAGCGGCATCACCACCAGCGGAATACCGCTGCTAAACACGCGTCTGGCGGCGTGCGGGTCGGCATAGACATTAAATTCCGCCCACGGCATGCGGTGCCCGAGCGCGCTAAAGGCACAGCTCATGGTGACGATTCGCCGGATACCGCGCGCCACATCAGGATGCTGAATCAACGCCAGCGCCAGATTGGTCATCGGCCCAATTGCGCAGAAAGTAATAGGATTGTGGGTTTGCGCCGCCTGTCGCGCGCTACGCACGATAAACTCCACCGCATGCTCTGTTGCCAGCGGGCACTCTGGCGCAGGCAGCAGTTGGTCATCAAACGCCCCAATATGGGCGTATTTGCCATAGCGTTGCGGGCCAATCAGCGGGCCTGACGCCCCGGCAAACACCGGCACATCTTGCCGCCCGGAAAGCGCCACCACCCGACGTGCGTTTGACAACGAATCGTTAAGCGCTACGTTACCGGCCACGACGGTCACTCCCAGCACCTCAAGCTCCGGCGAGGCGAGCGCCAGCCACAGCGCGATGGCATCATCCACGCCGGGATCGGTATCAATAATGATAGGCTGACGTGCCATCAGGGTACTCCATACGCACAAAGCAGTTGCTCAAATAAGCGCAACACCGCCTCAGTATCAACCGACGTGACCACATCGACATTGGCAGGCAGGCCGCCCGCATCATAAAGATCCATCAGCGTTTTCCCCATGCACAATTCGCTGTTATGTTCGACAAAAATGCGCGCTGACTCGGTGTGAAACAGCGAGGGACGCAGCAGCCAGGCAATCACTAACGGATCATGCAGCGGGCCGCCCCGTGAACCGTAACGACGCAGATCATGGCGATCCCACCCGGCCAATAATTGCTGCAACGGTGTGGCTAATCGCCCGGCCTGCGCGACAAAGCGCTCGGCGCGCGCAGGCGTTAAGATAACCTGATGCGTCACATCGAGCGGCAATAGCGTCATAGGCAGCCCTTGCGAGAAAACGATATCGGCGGCATGCGGGTCGGCCAGAATATTAAACTCCGCCGCGACGGTGCGGTTGCCGGGTACGCGACACGCGCCCCCCATCGAGACGATACGCGCAATCCCTTCACGCATCTGCGGCGCAATACACAAGGCGCTGGCAAGATTGGTCATCGGCCCGAGAGTACACAGCGTAAGCGGTTGTGCCTGCCTTGCCGCCTGCAAACAGCGTGTGATGAGAAAATCAACGGCGTGTTGTGGCTGTGCAGCCAAACGCGGTGCCGGAAAATCGGTGTCGCCCAGTCCGTTTCGGCCATGAAACAGGCCGTGGATAGGCTCGCGCACCATCGGTTGCCAGCAGCCGGAAAACACCGGAATATCGCAGCGTCCGGCCAATTCGAGAATCTGTAACGCATTGCGTAACGTCACGGGCAACGGTTGGTTGCCGTTCACCACGGTGATCCCTTCAATGGACAATTCTGGCGCAGCGCATGCGCAAAGTAGCGCCAGCGCATCATCAATACCGGGATCGCAATCAATAATAATAGGAATAGGTGTCACAGTGCCTCCCTCTACACCCGCGACTACATCCGCAACTACATTCGCAACTACACCCGCTACGGCGGTACACCCGCCGCCACCGGCCTAACCTGTCGCTGGCCTGCCCGCGCGTATCTTGCCTGCATTAGCACGACAGGCAGCGCGCATTTATTCTTTAGCCACTCACTCTTTGGCCATTCATGCTTTGGCGTTATTACACACAGCCCCAGCCGCTACTTCGATTGGGAAGCAGTAATAAAGACAGAAGGGGAACACCGCATTACACGACGACATTCACAGCGAATGCACGGTGTTCGCGCAACGAATGGCAGGCGAAGTGTTCCGCCGAAACCACCGACGGAACACAGCCTGATGAAAAACCCTGGTGTTAACGAAATAATCGCACTACTTCATTTTTTTCATTTTGCTTCGCCCCACATCACACCGTGGTGTTTATTGAGAGCGAACAAAATAGGGCAATGTGTAGCCGTCTGTGCGGCCCATGTAGCGATAGCTCTTTTTCATTGCCCAGGTATTGGAGAGAAACAGCAGCGGAATCACCCCCTGCTCTTTCATCGCCAATTCGCTTGCCTGCTGTAACAGCGCATCACGCTTGCTTTCATCAAGCGTCGCGCGCGCCTGCGCCAGCAGCTTGTCAAACTCGGCGTTGGTATAACGCCCTCGGTTCCCTTGCCCGGTCTGCGGGCCAAAGGTTTCCAGCAGCGGCCCCAACACGCCCGATGCTTCACCGGTTTCGATGGCAGCCCCCCCCATCACCAGACTAAATTCCCGCTGGGCGGCTTTGGCAAAGTAGACATTTCCGGGCATCGTAATGACCTCGGTTTTAATGCCAACCTGACTGAACATCTGCCCCAGCGCCTGTGCAATCTTGGCATCATTGGGGTAGCGATCGTTAGACGCATGAAACGTCAGCGTAAACCCGTTCGGATACCCGGCTTGCGTTAACGTCTGTCGGGCTTGTGCCGGATCGTAAACCGCTGCGGCAATACGCGCGGAATAGCCCGGATAGCCCTGCGGCACCAACTGCGAGGCGGATAACCCCTGGCCATCCAGCAAGCGCTGCACCAGCGCATCACGGTTGATGGCCTGCGACATCGCCTGGCGCACCGCCAGTTTCTTCAGCGGATTTTTACCGTCATCACCGCTGGCAAACGGCGAGGTATCGCGATCTTGATCCGGGTGCAGATACAAAATCCGATTGCCCGGCACCGACACCGTAGCGAACGCCGGTTGGCTGGCGATAGTCGCGCGATCGGTTGTCGGCACGCTTTCTATCATGTCCACGTCGCCTGCCAGCAAAGCGGCGATGCGGGCACCGCTGTTTTTAATCAAACGGAGCGTGACGCTGTCCCATTCCGCTTTGCCCGCCCAATAGCTGTCGTTACGGCTTAACACCACTTTGTCATCCGGGGTGTAGGAGACAAACTTAAACGGCCCGGTGCCGATTATCTCTTTACCGCTATTGAGCACCTCGCTTGGCTGGTCAACCAACCGGGCGGGCATAATGGCAATCCGGCTTAGGTTATTGAGCAACAACGCTGCCGGCCCTTTGGTTTTAATTTCAACCGTCAGCGGGTCAATCTCACGAATGTCGCTGATATCAGCAACATAAGGGGTGTATGCGCTGGGACTGTTCTTTGCTGCCAATGCAACACGTTTCACACTGGCAATCACATCACGGGCGTTAAAATCACTGCCGTCATGAAATTTTACGCCGGGGCGCAGTTTAAATTGCCAGGTGCTGTCATCTATCGCCTGCCATGACACCGCCAGCGCTGGCGTAATGTGCTGTGTTTCGTTTTGATTCACTAACCCGTCGAACACATTACGGGCCATGGCGCTATTCGCCCCTCCCACGTAAAACTGCGGGTCCATCGAGGTGGTGAATGAGGCTAATCCGACGGTGAGCCCGGCGGCGTGTATGCCCGGCGCCATTGCCATCAACCCAACGGCAAACAGGGTTCCTTTCATGGTGACTCCTTGGGTTCCATGTGTGTATACGGTTCCATTATCCATTAAGAGGTGAACGATCATGCCAATGCACCGGCGACATGATGTTTTACCGACATGATGTCTTATCGACGTAATGTCTTATCGACGTAATGTCTTATCGACGTGACGTTTTACGTCGATATCATGTTTTCTTCAAACTTATGACAAACTGTAACCCTCTAACCGCAGTCTACGGGTTGGTAAAATGAATTAAAAATCGTATTTTGTACCGAATTCATAAATAAATATTATGGTTGGTAACATCTATGAGCCGAATCAACTTAAGACAGGTTGAAGCATTCCATAAGGTGATTCTGACCGGCGGTATTACTCAGGCTGCAAACATCATGAATGTTACGCAACCCGCCGTCAGCCGTTTAATCAAAGACTTCGAGTTTGCCGTTAACCTGAAACTGTTTGACCGCGATGGCCGGGGGCTGGAACCTCGTGAAGAGGCGCTCAAACTGTTTCGGGAAATCGAGCGGCTCTATCTCGGGCTGGATCATATTCTGCGGGTGGCAGACGAGATTCGCCATGCCAAGGGCAGCGTGCTGCGCATTGGCGCGGTGTCGGCGCTGGCTAATCTGTGTACTGAGCGGATTTTCCCAACGCTACTGCGTCAGTATGACGATGTCTCGCTGTTTATGGATGTGGAGAGCACCCCGGCCATCACCGACCTGGTATTGAGCAATCAATATGACATTGGTTTTATTAACAGTACCCCCGCTATCAAAGGGTTACAGGCCGAAATGCTTGGCGTGGCGCATGCCGTTGCCGTTATCGCGCCGGGCCACCCGCTGGCTGACCGTGAGCGCATCACGCTGGATGACCTGAATCATCACCGCGCGATCCTGCCCGGGCGTAAAACGGTATTACGGGCGCAACTGGCGCAGGCCATCTCGCTTGCCGGTACTTTGTTGCAAAGCCCCATCGAAACGTCGCTGCGCCACTGTTGCGTTATGGCGTCAACCGGGCTTGGCATCGGAATTGTGGATGCGATTACCGCACGCAGCAGCCATTGCGGGTTACTGATAAAACCGTTCGAGCCGCGACTGGAAACCGCGTATCTGGCGATATTCCCGCCCCAACACGCCCGCAGTATGTTAATCGAGCAGGTTACACATGAAATGCGTCAATGGATTGCTGAAGAAAATGTGATTACCGAAGAAAATACCTCGCCCTGAGCGCCACGGCGCGTTGCTGCAAGGGCGGTCATCATGACGCCATCTTGCTGCGCCACACTACTGTATCAACGCGTATCAGCACTGTATCAACGCGGATTACCGCCCATGTTGCGGCGACAACGCCGCAACGTCTGTTCGTCATTAAGGTCAATACACCATGATGCGCCAACCCCGTCAGACCGCCTATTTGTCAGGTTTATTGATCTGCGTACTGTTAGTGGCGCTGATCCTCGCGCTCTGGCGGCCCTTTACCCGCCGGGGAAACAGCGACGCATTATGGATGATTGTCAGCCAGCAATGTGTGCCTCACCAGCAACAAAACGGCTCGCCCGCGCCTTGTCTCGCCGTTGACCTGAGCCAACATGTTGCCCTGCTGAAAGACCGGCGCGGCCCCTATCACAATTTACTTATCCCGACCGAGCGTGTAAGCGGAATGGAAAGCCCGCGCCTGCTGCAACCAGAAACGCCGAACTATTTTGCGGCAGCGTGGCGATATCGCCATGCGTTATCACAGCAACGCGGCGCGCCGATTCAGGATGAGCACATCGCGCTTGCCATTAACTCGTTATATGGCCGCACCCAGAACCAACTGCATATTCACACCGCCTGCCTCGCCCCTGCGGTTTATCAGACGCTGCGCGATGAGGCACCTGCTCTTGGTGCCGTCTGGCAGCCGCTCCCGGCCCCGCTGTCTGGGCACACCTATCTGGCGCTGAAACTGGCCGGGCAAACGCCAGACAGCGTTAAGCCGTTCATGCTGCTCGGGCGCTATGTGCAACAGCACCATGACTCGCTTGATAATTACGGTCTGGCTCTCAGCGTAAACGCACAGGGTGATACCCTTCTCCTGGCGGTGCGGCGCGACCTAACCGGCCTTATCCATCGCGGCTCGGCAGAAGAGCTGCTGGATGTTAACTGCGTGCTGGCGCAATAATTCACCGCACGCCGCGATGCGTGGCGGCAGCCCGCCTCATGGCTGGGGGGTGCCGCTGGCATCATACGGCGGCCAATACGCCGGCAGATCCTGTGCCGTCAGCGCCTGCTCAACAAAGCGGCTATCCTGCCAGTCATCAACGGCAAAAGCATCGCGCACCAGCCCGGCGACACGCGCTCGCTGTAAGCTGTCTTGCAGGCTGGCGCGCAAAAACGCATCAATACGCGGTGAGGTTTGTATATTCAGTGAATCCGGTCGGAACTGCTCTTCAAACAGCGCCGCCGGTATCTGGCTCTGCCCGGCCATTAACTGAATATACTCCGGCAAATGCGCCGGGTCGCTGGCCCAGCGCGCCTCACTTACTAACGCATTCACCAATTGCTGGGTAATGTCCGGGTAGCGGTCAATAAACGCCTGCGTCGCCAGCACCACCGCCTGCGTGGTGTTGGCCCAGCCCAGCTCGCGGCTGGACGTAATAATGCGAATACCCTGCGCACGTAGCGCCAGTAACGACACGCCGCCCCACACCGCATCAATCCGGCGCGCCGCCAGCGCCGCTTTCCCTGCCGTCCAGTCCAGATTGACCACGTGAATATCACGCGTATTTATTCCTGCGCTCTGCAACGCCCGTTCAAACGCTAACTGGTCGGCGGTGCCTTTATAGACCGCCACGCGCTTGCCGCGCAGGTCTTCTATCCGTTGAATACCCGACTCCGGCGTCACCGCCAGATAGGCGCTCGAACCGCGCGACCCCAGCAACACGCGCGTCGGTAAACCGCCAGAGCGACCAATAATCGCCGCCAGATCGCCCAGATAAGCAATATCCAGTTGCCGGTTCGCCAGCGCCTCGTTCACCGCAGGCCCGGCACCTTTGAAAAATTGCCAGCGTACCGTCACGCCCTGCGCCTCGAACAGCGGCTCCAGCGTGTGGCGAATATACGCAAGCCCCAGCGGGCCGCCAATAAAGGGCTTCGTACCGGCACTTTGATCCGGCAAGCCAATACGAATTTCCGTCGGTTTGTCAGCCTGCGCAGGCGAGCCGCCCAGCATGAACAGCGCCAACATCAGTGCGCCAAGGCCGCGCCACACCCTGCTGCTACGCCCGTTCACCCCCTGTTGTTGCATCACATTCTCCACTCGCGTCTCCACTCGCCTGCCTGCATGAGGCAGTAGGCAATCAGTGACACGAAACTAGCGAACCCAACGGGCGGTCAGTAAATAACATTTCCATGATTTATCAGCCAAAAAAAGCATAAGCCTGTCCCGGTGCTGCACCGCAAAGCTTATGCGTTTCTTGCACGCGCAATATCCGTTTATCGCATTGGCATCGACGCACGCTTCAGGGTTTTATGTCTTATTGATTAATTTCAACCGACATTAAAACAAAAAATGAATAAGCCCTGGCTGCTGCGCCCACCGCTATCTTGTCGTCTGTCCTGCCGCCTGCCACGCTGTGCGCCGTCTTGGGGCAGGCAAGCGGCGCTAGCGTGGCTGTTACCGCTACTGGTACTGGCGCTATGGCAAGTCAGCAGCCGACAGGGGTGGATGCCGCTGCAAATTCTGCCTGCTCCGTCGCGGGTGGCGACAACCGCCATGACCCTATGGCACGACGAGCTGCTCACCCAATGGGTCATCAGCCTGCGCCGACTCATCAGCGGGCTGGCCGCAGGCGTTGCCGTTGGCACATTGCTTGGCGGGCTTATGGGCGCGTCATCACGCGCGGAGCGACTGCTCTACCCCACAGTTTATGCACTGGCGCAAATTCCTACGCTTGGGTGGATTCCGCTGTTCATGGCGCTGTTTGGCATTGATGACGGCCTGAAGCTGGCGGTGTTGATAAAAGCGGTGCTGGTGCCGGTCACGCTGCACACCCAACGCGGTATCCGCGATATTCCGTTGCCGCTCATCGAGGTGGCCGACAGCCTGCGTCTGCCGCGTCGCTCTCGCCTTGTGCGGTTGATATTACCGGCCACCTTACCGGTGTGGTTTACCGGTTTACGGCTGGCGCTGTCGCAAGCCTGGGTCTCGTTGATTGTGGTGGAGCTGCTCGCCTCATCACAGGGGATTGGCTATTTGATGGTTTGGGGCCGTCAGCTCTTTCAGTTAGACATTGTGCTGGTATGCATTGTGGTCATTGGCCTGACCGGGCTACTGATGGAAACCGGCATCGCCCGGCTGGAGCAGCGTTTGATTCGCGGGCCCAGGCCCGCGATGAGCCGCCTGCAACCCACGCCAGATGGCCACGCGCTGGGCTGGCTTCTGCCATTACTGCTGATTGCGTTATGGCAGTTAAGCAGCCACCACGCGTGGTTGAACCCGCTGCTTCTCCCGCCGCCTGCCGAGGTGATTCACGCGATGTGGCAAGGCATACGCAACGGATTGTTGCCCGATGCCCTCTGGCACAGCCTGCGGCGCGCGCTGCAAGGCGGGGCGCTCGGCGCTTGCGCCGGTTTACTGGTCGGGCTGCTGTTGGGGGTAAACCGGCTGGCCGATGCCCTGTTCACACCAACCCTGACACTGCTTCGGCAAATCGCGTTATTTGCCTGGCTACCACTTATCACCGCCTGGGTGGGCAATGATGAACCCGGCAAAGTGACGTTTATCGCGCTGGTGGCCTTCTTCCCGATGCTGGTCGCCTGTCATCAGGGCGTACGCCAACGCTCACAAGATCTGCACGATGTCGCCCGCGTATTGCAATTGCCATGGCACGACCGCCTGCGCGTACTCACGCTGCCGGATACCGCGCCTGCGCTGTTCACCGGCCTGCGGCTGGCGATGATTTATGCCTGGCTTGGCACCATCGGCGCGGAGTATTTCATGTCATCCGGCAGCGGTATCGGTAGCCTGATGATAACCGCCCAGCAATTGCTGGATATGCCCATCATTCTCAGCGGTATGGTGCTGACAGGCGTTACCGGCGCTTTACTTGACCATTTTGGCCAGCGCCTTGAACGCCGCTTTACCCGCTGGCGTCACACAGGAGTCACGCGATGACATACCCCATAGCCAATAACCACACCGACCCGGTAGTGGTGTTTGAGCACGTCACGAAACACTTTCGCGTCAACGGCAACGCCTTGACCGCAATCGATGATCTGAGTGTGTCCATTTACCCCGGTGAGCTGGTCGCGATTGTCGGCAGCAGCGGCTGCGGTAAATCGACCCTACTGCGCCTGTTGGTCGGGCTCGATAGCCACTATCAAGGCCGCATCCGGGTCGATGGCCGGTTAATTTCCGGCATTGGCCGCGAGCGCGGCATTGTGTTTCAGGAACCGCGCCTTTTTCCGTGGCTCACGGTGCGTCAAAACATTGCGCTGGGTCTGGCCAGCGAAACGCTCAGTCAGGCGGAGAAAGCACAGCGCGTCAGCCACTTCCTGCAACTGGTACATCTGCAAGAGTTTGCTGATGCCCTGCCCGCCGAGCTTTCCGGCGGCATGGCGCAGCGGGTGGCGATTGCGCGAGGTTTGGTCGCTAACCCGCGAATTTTGATGCTGGACGAGCCCTTCGGCGCACTCGATGCCCTCACGCGCCAGCAAATGCAACAAGAGCTGCGGCGCATTCATCAGCAAGAAGGCACCACCACGCTACTGGTGACGCACGATGTGGAAGAGGCGGTCTATCTGGCAGACCGTATCGTGGTACTGGCCGCGCGTCCCGGCCGATTAAAGCGCCTCACCACCGTGGCGCTGCCTCACCCGCGTCGGCGCGATAGCGACGCCTTTCACCAGCAATGCAGCGAGATTCTGGCGCTGTTGACGCAACCGGACGCCGCCCGCGCCACGACCGACTATTCTGTTGCCACTGACTAACCGGAGCACACACATGGGACATCCTTCCGTTTACCCGACCGGCACCACGCTCTATCAGCCAGAAAAAGCCTGGGGAGGCTATACCGTTTTTCAGGCGCTGGAGACCGGCGCGGTATTAATTGATATGAACGGGCAGACATTACGCCTCTGGGAAGGGCTGCACGGTTTTCCCAACAAGCTGTTGCCCGGCGGCTATATTCTCGGTCACAGCGGCCAACGCGATGCCCGTTATGGAATGCAGGATATGCTCGATGTGGTTCAGCTTGACTGGGACGGCAACCGCGTCTGGCAGTTTAACCGCTATGAATATATTCAAGACCCCGACCAGCCGCCGGAGTGGATGGCACGCGCCCACCACGACTACCAGCGCAGCGGCAACCCGGTCGGCTATTATGCGCCGGGGCTCGAACCACAAGCGTTAGGCGGTAACACCTTGATTCTGGCGCACCAGAATCTGCACAACCCGCACATCAGCGACAAGCCGCTACTTGACGACACCATCATCGAGGTGGACTGGCAGGGCAATATTCTGTGGGAGTGGCGGTGCAGCGATCATTTTGACGAGCTGGGCTTTGATGATGCGGCAAAAACCGCGCTGTATCACAACCCGAATATGCGCAGCAGCGGCGGCGGCATGGGCGACTGGATGCACATCAACAGCATGTCCACGCTCGGGCCAAACCGCTGGTTTGATGGCGGCGACGCTCGCTTTCACCCGGACAACATCATCTGGGATGCCAGAGAAGCCAACATCATCGCCATTATCGACAAGCAGAGCGGCAAAATCGTCTGGCAGCTCGGGCCGGATTATCGCACCCCGGAATTGAAACACATTGGCTGGATAATCGGCCAGCACCACGCGCACATGATCCCGGCCGGTTTACCGGGCGCGGGCAATATTCTGGTGTTTGATAACGGCGGCTGGGCCGGTTACGGCGCGCCTAACCCCGCCTCGCCGGATGGCGTGAAAAATGCCTGGCGCGATTATTCACGCATACTGGAAATCAACCCGGTGACGCTGGATATCGTCTGGCGTTACTCGCCGTATGAAGCCGGGTTGCCGCACCCCACCGACGCATTTCGGTTCTACAGCCCGTACATCAGCAATATTCAGCGCCTGCCCAATGGCAATACGCTGATTAACGAAGGGGCGAATGGCCGCCTGTTCGAAGTCACGGTCGATCACGACATCGTCTGGGAGTACATCTCGCCGTTCTGGGGGAAAACCGTCAACACCAATATGGTATACCGCGCCTATCGCGTGCCCTATGACTGGGTGCCACAGCTTGACCGTCCATCAGAAATCGCCGTCGTCGCACCGGATAACACCCGCTTTCGCCAGCCCGGTGCCGCACAACCCGACATTGCCAGCGTGGTGGCCGTTGACGATACCCGGCCCTATACACGCGCTGGCGATGCGTTATGCGTGGCGACAGACAACGACGCGCTCGCGCGCAGCCCGAAGCTGTTTAGCGTGAGCCGCCAGCGCTTTCACGCCTTATCTCTGAGCGCCGACGATCCCCTGCCACTGGCGGCTCACGGCGCTTCGCTGCTGCTGGTCGGTGCGGAACGCTGCATACACTGCAAAAGCCTGTATCGCCAACTGGAAACGGTGCTCAGTGATGACGCACTGCGTGAACTGCCCTGCTACTACCTTGACGCCGACCACCATCTGGCGCAGACCACGGCGCTGGGTATACGCTCACTCCCTACCCTGATTCGGCTGCAAGATGGCAAAGAGCGTGCCAGGCTCACCGGCGCGCAGAGCGCCGCACAATTACGCCAGTGGCTACGGTAAGCAAGCGCAGTGGGTGTGTTAATCGCCGTTTGCCGGTGCGCATCCAGCGTCATGATTGCGCGCCCCGTGCGCGATGCTAGCCGCGCGTGAGCGATATCAGCGTCTGGTTGGTACAGTTCAAGAAAGCGTAACGGCCTGATGGTAAACCATCAGGCCGTTATTAGGCGCGGGTGATTGATATGATGTTATTGCGTTTTTTGCTCAGTTTTGGGCTCTGATGCAGTAGGTGGCACCACAGATTTTTGATCAGCCTTTTTCTCAGCATGCCCCTTTTCTTTCTCCACCACCGCGTTAGCGTGTTGGCTATCCGCTTTTCCTTTTACGTTGGCTTTGTCTGCTGCCCCCGCTTTTTCCGTATGAGTGGTTTTCGCGCTATCGCCGCGCTTCTCGGTTGAAGCCGCCTTGTGGCCTTTTTCTGACGTTACCGCTTTTTTATGCGCGTCTGATTTTTTATCCGCTGGCGTTTTCGTCGCTACCGGCTCAGTATTTTTTACCGGTACCGCGCCAGAAGGTTGTGACGCTGCTGGCTGACCTTTCCCCTCCTGACTTGCGGCAGCATTCGACGTGACAACCGCCGTGGCCGGTGTATTGGCTTCGGATTTAGCACTGACTTCAGATGATGCAGCATGTGCGTAAGAGGTTGCCAGAATAACGCCTAAAAACAGAGGTTTCATATTCATCATGAACGTCCTTTAACAAGTCATTTGATTAACCAGGCAATCATTTCGGTTAATAACTGAAGCTTATTCAGCATCGCTTCGGGAGTAATTAAAACAAAAGTAAAAATAAAAAGAAGCGGGAATATTCCTAGAAATAGAGAATTTATATTTTTAGATCTTCCCTGCTAAAATTATTTAGCAAAAAACACGCCCGGGAAAATATTATTCTCAGGCGAAAAATAAACACCTCAATCATATCGTGGCATATTACTGGCACGGCACGCATTACCACGTATCAGGCGACAATAAACTGGCCATTTAGCGTGCTATTGTATTGGGCGGGTGTATTGGGCGGGCAGGAATAATACAAAATAAAAACCGACTGGCCATCTATCTGTCCTCTGCGTCAGGCAAAGAACAAATGATGATCAGCCGGATAATCAGGTGTCTCGTTCTGGCCTCACCGAGGCCAGAACCGCGTAACCGGTGGGTTACTGCTGCGTTTTCTGTTCAGTTTTTACCTCTGGCGAGGCGTTCTTTTCTACCGGAACCGCCGTCTTTCCCGCTACTGGCACCGCTTTTTCGACGGCTGTTTTTTCAACGGCCGATTTTTCCGTACCCGTTGTGTTTTTCTCGGCTGCTACCGTTTTGGCCGGGCTCTCTTTTTTCAGTGCTTTTATTGCTGCTTTATTTTCTTTTTCCGCCTTGAGCGCTTTTTCTACAACGGCTGATTTATCAGCCTCTTTTTTCACCGGCGCAACTGGCTGACTCTTCACCGCCTCATTTGCTGTATTTTTTGACGTCACAACCGCGCTGGCAGCACTTTCTACAGCCGGTTTTGCATTCACTTCCGTAGAAGCAGCATGAGCATAAGAAGTTGCCAGAATAACGCCTAACAAAAGAGGTTTCATATTCATTATGAATGTCCTTTAAAAAGTCATTTGCAATTAACCGAAAATAAACTTTATTTTTTGGTTAATAACTGAAGCCGTCATATCGTCGCTTCGTGGGCTATTAAATCAAAACCCAAAAATAAAAGAAGATGGAATATTCCTAGAAATTACCACAGGCACTCGAACAGGTTATTTAATGTTCTCTCGGTAAATATTACGCCGAAATTATGATGGTATTTTTAGGTCGTTATTTTCATTAGCCATGAATATTATCTTCATCATTGGGGGATAAACCGCCTCACTTATCATTGTTGTACACAGCCAATTGGTCAGGCGACGGGACAATTGGGGATAACAGAGGATGGCTGCGCCATCCTCAACGGCGGCCTTAACGCCGATAGGCCAGCGAGCGCACCAGCCGGTCGCCCAGCGACTGCACCAGTTGCACCAGCACCACCAGGACAACCACGGTGCCTACCATCACCTGCTGGTTAAAACGCTGATAGCCATAACGAATAGCCAAATCACCCAAACCACCGCCGCCAATCACGCCCGCCATGGATGAAAAACCGATCAGCATCACCACCGTCAGCGTGATGCCCGCGACAATTGACGGCAACGCCTCCGGTAGCAGCGCTTTGCTGACCACATGCCAGACATTGCCGCCCATCGAGACAATCGCCTCCACCCGGCCCCCCTCCACCTCAGCCAGCGCATTTTCCACAATGCGGGCAAAAAACGGGAACGCGCCAAGCGTAATCGGCACCACCGCAGCGGTACTGCCAAGCGTAGTGCCGACTATCAGGCGGGTCAGCGGAATCAACGCAATCAATAACACCACAAATGGCAGCGAGCGCCCGATATTAATCACCCCGCCCAGCACAGCATTTAACCGGGGCAACGGCAAGATGCCTTGACGACGGCTGATAAACAGTAACACCCCCACCGGTAGACCGAGCAACAGCGTAAACAGCGTCGCCAGCCCCACCATGTACAGCGTTTCCAGCGTGGCATTGAGCATAATCGACACCAGTTCATCCCAACTCAGGCGACTTTGCATAATCCCGCTCCCTTAGAGACAGCGCTGGATACGGCAGTGACCGTGCCGGTTGCCGTCAAACGCGTCGCCGCATCCGCCTGCGTGAATGCCGACAATGCCAGCTCGGCCTGCGCCAGCCCTGCCACCTCGACGCCGTGGCGCAGCAAAAACGCTCGCTCGGCCGCCAGGTCAGGCAGCAATGCCTGACGCAAACGCGACGCCGGGTTCGCCAGCAACACGCGCAGCTCACCGCTTTCGACCACTCGCCCGGCCTCTAACAACGCCGCATGGTCACACAGGGTTTTCACCACCTCCAGCTCATGGGTAATCAGCACCACTGTCAGGCCAAGCTGTTGATTAATCTGTTTTAACAAAGCGAGAATCGATGCCGTGGTTTGCGGGTCAAGCGCGCTGGTGGCTTCATCACACAACAGATAGCGTGGCCGGGCGGCCAGCGCGCGCGCAATACCGACGCGCTGTTTTTGACCGCCCGAAAGCTGGGAAGGATAAGCCTGTGCCTTCTCGCTTAACCCTACCAGCGCCAGTAACTCCGCCACCCGCGCGTCTCGCTCATGCCGGGCAACCCCGGCAATCTCCAGCGGCACGGCGACATTGTCTTGCACCGTGCGGGCATGTAACAAATTGAAGTGCTGGAAAATCATCCCGGTTTGCTGCCGATGCTGGCGCAGCGCCGACGCTGAGAGCGTGGTGATATCACATCCATCCATCACAATGCGGCCCGAGGTGGGCCGCTCCAGCAAATTCAGGCAGCGGATCAGCGTGCTTTTCCCCGCGCCGCTGCGCCCGAGAATGCCATAGATAGCGCCGGTAGGAATGGTGAGTGACACCTCTTCCAGTGCTGCGCTGGCACTCTCGGCGTAGCGTTTTGCCAGCCGTTCAATCTGGATCATGATTACTGCCCTGCAACGGCGATGACTGAGCCTTTATAGCGCTGGCTAATAAAATCGGCTGTCGCCTTCGACTCCAAATCCTTCGCCAGTTGCACAATGCGCGGGTCTTTGGCCAGCGCCGGGGTCGTCACCAAAATGTTGGCATACGGGTTATGGCTGGCGCTCTCAAGGCCGAGAGCATCGCGCGCCGGTTCAAGGCCCGCTTCCAGCGCGTAATTACCGTTAATCACCGCCAAATCGACATCCTCCAGCGAGCGGGGGATCTGCGCGGCTTCAATCTCGGTTATCTTTAATTTTTTCGGGTTTTCGGCGATGTCTTTTGGCGTGGCCTGATCTTTGGCCGGGTCGTTATACCCGGCTTTCAGTTTGATAAGCCCTTTGTCTTGCAGCAGATACAGCGCCCGGCTCAGGTTGGTGACGTTGTTTGGCACGGCAACCGTGGCGTTCTCTTTTACCTCATTGAGCGACTTGTATTTTTTGGAATAAACACCCAGCGGCTCAATATGTACCGTGGCGGCGACGACAAACTTTTTACCCAATGCTTTTTCCTGATCGCGTAAATAGGGCACATGCTGGAAATAGTTGGCATCCACATCGCCGCTGGCGAGCAGTTCGTTGGCGTTAACGTTACCGCTCAGTTCCACCACCTTGAGTTTCAGCGTCGGGTCGGATTTTTGTATCTGCGCCAGAATTTCTGCGTGCGGCACCGGGTCTGCCGCCACGCGCAATACGTCAGCCGCCTGAGCGGATACCGATAACCCCATGGCCAGCGCCATTGCTGTCAGAGCAAAAAAAGCGTTCTTCTTCATATTATTATCCTTAGATGATGACTTTTTATCGTAAAAAATTCTCAGGCGCTGACGGCCTGTGGCGTGACGTTCAGCACATCGCCGTAATAGCGTTTGGCCACCTCCGGGTGAGAACGCAAACGCCCCTTCAGATAGTTCCAGCCGACCTCGCGCAGCAGCGGATTGGCCGGGTCGCTGGCCGGGCCGCGCGCGTGTTGCGCCAGCTCTGGTGACAGCGGGAATACCGGCACCACGGCATCCAGCCGCGCCCCCAGAAAGAAGGCCACTGACAGCCGCTCCTGATGCACCGCCGGAGACACCACCCGGTGTACGGTGGCGCGCAAATACCCATTGGTAGCCAGTTCCAGCAACTCGCCGATATTCACCACAAATGATCCGGCCAGCGGAGGGGCATCCACCCAGTGCTCAGGCTCCACTTCAACCTGTAACCCGGACTGTTCATCTTGTAATAACAGCGTCAGGAAGCCGGAGTCTTTATGCGCCCCCACGCCTTGCTGGTGGTCTGCCACGCTGCGCCCGGGGTAGCGAATAAGCTTGATGTGCTCGTTAGGTTTATCGCCATACAGTGCATCAAAGGCGGTGTGCGGCAGCCCGAGCGATTGCGCAAAGGCGCGCAACAGCCGTAACGACAGCTGCGCCAGCGTGTGCTGCCAGCTCAATAACGCCTCTTTGAGTTCGGGCAAGGCCGCCGGCCAGAGATTCGGCCCCTGCAAGCGTCGCCACGCCGGGTCGCCGGATAACAAGCGCAGCGGCGCGCGCTCGGCGCCGATATCAAACTGCTCACGCCAGTCTGGTTGATTGCGGGTGCGCTCGGCACCGGCTCGGTTGTAGCCGCGAAAATGAGGAGAGTGAATCATGGCAACCCGTTGCTTTTCATCCTCCGGCAACGCAAAGAATGCGCGCGACAGGTGTTGAACGCGCTGCTGTAACGCCGGGTCTACACCGTGGTTGATAAGGTAGAAAAAACCGGTTTCACGGGCGGCAATATTCAATTGGCGCAGAAAATCGGTACGCTGGGCAGCGCTGCCATCAAGCAGGGAAAAATCGAGAATAGGTAACGTAGCGGTTTGACTCATCGCGAACTCCATTAGTGCCAGGTATCAGTATCGGGAGATGCAACACAGCGCAACCGCAACAGCACACGTCAGACATGGTCGTTCCTCTTTTTCATAATGGGTTTTTCACAGTAGATTTTTCACCATTCGTTTCTCACCGTTCGTTTCTCACTATTTGTTTCTCACAACAGGGAAAAACTATCCGGGCGTAACGCCCCAGCGTCACGGGAATGCGCGCTTGCCCTTCAACGTCTTACGGTCATCATGAGCAAGGCGTGGCGTGTTTTGACATTAATCCCCATTTTGGCTGGCAGGTGAAATATCAATAACAGCAAAGGTAAGACAAAAAAGTGCAACTACCTGACCAACATAGCGCGCCATAATTAGTAACACACTTACAAACAGCTTTACTTGACGGCGATGTATTCCCCCAGATGAACACAGTAGGATGGCGGCGAAGGATGTCATAAAACATCCACAACTTTTTATTTCTTGAGGTAATCCTATGCAATCCGAAGAGCAACGCCTTATCGATGGTCTGTTTCAACGCCTGAAAACAACCGAGACCAGCACAGGCCCACGGGATCTCAAGGCTGAACAACAGATTAACGAGTACCTCCGCCAGCAGCCCGCCGCGCCCTATTACATGGCGCAATCCATCATTATTCAGGAGGCGGCGCTTAAACAGATGGATCAACGCCTCAAAGAGCTGGAAATGGAGATAAACCGCCTGAAACAGGAAGCCGCTGCGCGGCCAGCGCAGAGCAGCGGCGGCTTTCTGTCTGGTTTGTTTGGCGGCGGGCGTCAGAATACTGCCCAGCCTGCGCAACCGACCGGCGGTTACGGTCAGCCGTCAGGTTTCAGCCAGCCCGGCTATAATAATCAGCCCATGGGTTACACCCCGCCGCCAGCGCAGGGTTACGGTCAACCCGGTTATGGTCAACCCGGTTATGCCCAGCCAGCGCCGTCACGCGCGGGCGGCTTCATGAGCGGTGCGTTACAAACCGCCGCCGGGGTTGCAGGCGGTGTGGTGCTGGCTGAAATGTTAACCGGCATGTTTAACCACTCGAAGCCGGAAGAAATTGTGAATATCGTCAACGAAACGTCGATTATCAACGAAAACTCGTTGCCGGACGTTGACGACAGCTTCCGCGATTTTGGCAGCGATAGCCTGGATACCTTCAACGGCCCGGATAACAGTAACAATGTCTGGACGAACGCCAGCTACTCGCCGCAGGATGACGGTTTCGGCAGTGATTTCGCAGCCGATGACAGCTACGACGACGACGATTCCTACGTCTAATTGACGCCGCCCCTTCTCGCCTGTCCCGCATGCGGGAAGGGGGTTCTGCAAGAGTGCGCCTCGCGGCGTCTTCCCCGTCTATGTTGTTATAACCCCGTGTTGTTATAACCTTCTGAAATAAATACGCCCGATTGGTTATTGGCTGTGCGCTATCCGGGGCTGCTAGCCTGCGGCTATGTTGACTCGCCTGCACGCCGTGCGCCCTGATAATGAATATCGACCTACGCCAGTTACGCCATTTCATTGCGCTCATCGAGCACCGCAATTTCACCGCAGCCGCTCAGGCAATGAACCTGTCCCAGTCGGCCTTTAGTCGCAGCATCCAATCGCTGGAGCAGGGGGTCGGGGCCAGGCTGATTGACCGCAACAACCATCTGGAACCCACCAAAAAGGGGTTATTGGTACTCGAACATGCGCGCCGTCTCACCCAGCATGCCCAGGCGCTCGCGCACGATATCGCACAGTTCAGTGAAAAAGAGAGCGGTGAAGTGCATTTCGGCTGTGGCCCGGCCCCGGCCGCCTGGCTGATGCCGCAGGTTATCGGGGCTTTTTCCCGCCACTATCCCAAAGTGCGGCTGGTGTTTCGGGTCGATAACTGGCAGGCGCTGGGCCAACGGCTGATGGCTGAAGAACTGGCGTTTATCGTTGCTGATACCCGCCATTTCGAGCTCGATGCCCGCTACAGCGTACACCCGTTAAGCCAGCACCGCTGGGGGTTTTGCTGCCGTGAGGGGCACCCACTGGCAGAACTTGATGAAATCAGCGTCGAGCAGCTATTCAGTTACCCGCTGGCCGCCACCGTGCGCCCGCCGAACCTGCGTCAGGCGCTGGTGCGTTTGAGCGGCCAGCAGGATATTCGCCCGAGTATCGAGTGCGAAAACGGCTATAGCCTGCTGGATGTGATTCGCCACTCCGATGCCATCGGCACCACCAATCACCACCATGGCCCCGCCCACCGGCCACCCAGCGGTATTCATATGCTGAAAATCACCGGGCTGGATGATGAGGCGCAGGCATTTTATACCCACTACGGCATCGTCAGCCGTGCAGACGCCCGCCTGTCCTGGCTGGCGCAGCGGCTGATTAGCATGTTTCTGGACGTTGACCGCGCCCTGCATGCCGAACCGATACCGGCGCATCTCACCCCTCACAGCCCGTATCCGCCTGCGGATCTATAGCGGCGTCACGCTGAAATCACGGATAACCTGACGCGAAAACACAGTGCGCAGGCCAAAATAGCCGCTGGCGGGCGGCGCGGCATAGTGGGCACGAAAATAGAGCCGATCATCTATCAAAAACCGGGTCTCGGTGTTATCGACCTCAATCGTCACCCGATATGCCTGCCCGGCACGTAAAAGATGGTCGGCATCGGTAAACTCCCCCAGCAACAGGCGCTCCCCCTGCCCGTTGTAATAACGAAAGCGGGTGGTTTGATTCCAGTTGCCGCCCATGCCGACGTAATAGAGCGACAAATTATCGTATTCGCCGAGCTCGCCGTGGCGGGTGAACAGCTCGCTATTGGCCGGGTCGCGCGCTGCCCAGAACTGGTTCAGATCCGAGAGCCGGTCATTCGCCTGCCCTTGTACCACCACCTCGCGCACATAGCGAATGCGATAGGTGCCGGATAACGGTTGATCGAGCCAGACAGTGAGCCCGGCGGCGCTGTCTAACGTCAGTCTGTCGTCTTGCGCCTCGACCGTGGTGCGTGCCGGGGCTTCCTGCTCCACGCGCCAGGTGCGCGGCTGTCCATCCGGGCTCTGCCCCCATTGCAGCGTGCGTTGATGTGGTGCATTCGGGGTGTTGATGGCCGCTGGCGCAACCGCCGTGGCAAGCGCACTGACCGTGCCCGAGTCTGCGCGCGCAGCCGCCACCACTGCCGGTGGCGTATTCGCTGTGTCCGTCATGAGTTATGTCCTGATAATACTGTCGAAGGTTCAAGGTGTGCCCGCCGGGTGTGGTCTCACCCGGCGGCGTCACGGCCAGTCACAATAGTGGTTAACCGGGCTGCGCTGGCGCCACCAGCGCCAGCAACGCTATCGCCGTCAATCCCCATTGTGCTACCGCATTGGTTGACAAATTCGCCACCTCGGTGCTGCCAGAGCTACGGTCAATCGAGGAGCCGATATCCGCTTCTTTGATTGGGGATAACACCGCAGGCGGCCTGACCAGCCGCACCCGTTGATTAGGCTCGGCAATCCCGCCATCGCCGCGCTGAAACTCGTGCCAGGCGCGGCGAGCCAGTGCTTTGTCATGCAGCCACCAGGCGGCAAAGGCGGTGAGGCGCGCATGGCCCTGCATCAGATTCGGTTTTTTCACCGGGTGCCCCATCAACGCCGCCAGTGCCGACGGGTCGTTATAGCAGCGGCAGTAATCAAGCCAGGCGCGGGTGAAATCCGGGTCAGGCAGCAGTGGCAGCAGTTCGGCGCAAATCTCCGCCAGCCCGAACACCGCACTTAAGTGGGACACCACCGCCTCTCCGCCCTGAACCGGCGCAAATACGCCGCTATCGGGGTTGATGTCCGCCACACCAGTGAAAAAGCCATACGGTTGTCGCGCCAGTGACTGCATGCTGTTGAGCAACCGCTCGCGTATCGCCCCATCCTGACGCCGCTCCCAGGCGGTCAGCCAGGCGGCGGCCACCGCCCCCCAGTCAGTGCCAAAATTCAGGCTAATCAATGGGCTGACAGCCGCCTGCTGACCAATTTTGCGCCCCGGCACCACCTGTTCAAGACGGCGCAAGGCTTCGACCTGCTCATCCATCAGCTCGCCGATGCGCTCATCCGCCGTCAGGTAATACAAAAAGCGCCGGTTAGCGACCGTCGAGATACGCAACTGCTTGGCGCTGTCGCCCCAGTGCTGCACGTTATGGCGTGAGCCGAGCGGCTGAAAGCGCCCGGCATGGTGAACATCCACTTCGCCAGTGTGTCGGGTCATCGCTTCAGCCATACGGAACACCTCCGCGCGACCGCTGCGCAAAAAGTAGTACCACAGCCACAAATCGGTACTCAGCTCCGAATTATCCCAGGCGTAACCGCCCACGTCATAACGCCAGACGTGGCGATCGCTGTCATAGGTGTGCATCACATCGCCAAAGTCCCAAAAGCCGTACCACTTACGCTGCTCCACCTCATGGTGGTAGACATCAAAATACCAGCGCAACTGATCATCGAGTTTCTGCTGCGCCGGATTGCCTGCCACCTGCGGCGACCAACTGGGGCCAAACGCGCCCGCCTGGTGCAGCCAGCGGGCATCGGCCACCAGTAATGGCGGCTGCTGATGACGCTGCGACAGCGCCAGTAACGCGGCGTCATCCGGCGTGGCCGCCAGCACATCCACCAAAAGCTCACTGGTGCGGGCTATGCCTTCCGGCGTGCCAAAGCCCGGCTCGTAATCCTCGTAGGTTATCTCCAGCCCTTCACGCTGCTGTGCGTAGCTCGTCTGCCCCATGCCGTCGTGGTAGAAGCGTAAATCCATCGGTTGCGCATACGGTGACCACAGCCACAGCGTCACGGTGGCCTGCGCGGTGTGCGCCCGTTCAATCTCCAGGCACGCGGGGTAACTCTGCCAAAAATGACGAATACCAAAAGCCACGCCGCCCTCGGGCGAGCCCAGATAGCCCGTGCCAGAGGCGCGCTGGCCGCTGGTGGCCAACAGCCAGCCGCGCCCGGCGGCCGTGCGTTTGTGAATCTGAAAGCCGTCCGGGTGGTGCTGCGTCAGCCGGTAGCTGCCAAACGCCGGGATAGCGTCGAGCCGTTTGCCGACGGCAGCAGGCCACTGCGCTATCGGCGGCGTGGCTTTACCGTCCCGTTGCGCCTGAATCACATCCGCGCCCGGCGAGCGCCGAAGCCCGCTGAGGCCGCGCACCGCTTCACGAAAAATACCGCCTTGCGCGCCGGTAAAACGCACATGGCGAGAGTGCAGCTCGCCTTGCTGCGGAACATCAAACGCCATGCCGACACCGCTGATAAACGTGTGCTGCTCATCGCCGTCATAAATCAGGGTATGCACGATGCGAAACGATGCCGACTGCGCATAAAAATAGAGCCGCACCACAAACGGCAGCCGGGTGACGCCCGCCTGCTCGCGGTGGTGATGGCTGCCGCGCAGGGCGATAACCGCGCGCTGCGGCCCATGCTGCTCCACCGTCACCTGCACCGCCCGGCCCTGAAACAACGCCTGCGTTTGCGGCGCATCGGGCTCATCGCCGGATTGCACCCGCAACACCAGCCTCCCATCACTGAGCGCCAGCCGCTCGCCCTGCCACACGGCGCGCACCAGCGGCCCGTCACCGGCTTTGGGCACAAGACAACGCAACAGGCCGGTGTCAATCTGCCAGTCTGCCCCGGCACCCGTTACCAGCGGCGCAGCGGCAGGCAACGGCGTGGCACTCACACTGACGGTTGCGCCATCAGCGGGCGCTCGTGCCCCGTCCAACGCATGAGCCGACCATTTCAGTGAGCCATCCGGCCAGTAGGCAAGCGGCCAGCTTTGCAGCCCTCGCTCCGCCTGACCGCGCTCATGCAATAAAAACTGGCTGCCTGCGGGCACCTGGCCTTGCGGCCACGGCATCCCCCAGGTCACGCCCGCAAAGCTTGCCGGGGCTTGCCCGTCCAGCCAGTGCAATGCCGCTTTCACAGGCGGGTTCACCTCACCGGTGCGTTGCCCGGCCACGGCCTGCGGCAACCGCCCCAGCAAGGGTGCCGCCAGCGCCAATAGCGTGCCGCCTTGAATAAAGCGACGGCGGCCGTTGTCATGCCATTCCATGCCCGCTCCTTAGAAGTCGTAACCCAGTGTCACCCCCACGGTGCGAGGCTCCCCCAGCGCGCCATAGGCCGAGCCGTAATCGCCAGCTTTAATCGTGCGGTAATAGGTTTTATCCAGCGCATTATTCAGCCACAGCGTGGCGCGCCAGGTGTGGTTGTTCTGCTTACCGCTCACCCCGGTTGAGAGGTTCAGCACTCCATAGGCAGGGATGCGCGTGAAGTCAGAATTCTCCACCGTACCAAAGGCCTCGCTGCGCCATGACCAGCGCCCGGCGACAAACGCCTGTAGATTATCAAGCGCCTGCCACTCATAGCGGATACGGGCGTTATAGGTCAGTCGCGGTGAGCTAAACACCCGCTCTCCGCTCAGGTCGCAGGATGCCGGTGGGTTTGCCGCCAGCGTCACCTCCGCCGGGCATTTGGCATTACGAAAATCCAGATAACGCGCATCCAGCAGCGTACCGTTGAGGCTCAGGGTCAGCCCGTCGGTGGGGTGTACAGCCAGTTGCGATTCCACGCCGCGCGAGCGGAATTTCCCGGCATTGACCAGATAGCTGCTTAATGTCTCTTCATCGTACGCGGTGGTCTGGAAATCGCTGACCTCACTCCAGAACAATGCCGTGTTCCACTCCAGCCGACGCTGCCACCAGTGGGTTTTTACCCCCAGTTCGGCGGCGCGGGTTTTCTCAGGCTTGATGTACAGGCTGTCGATGCCCGCCTGTTTGACCGCACCCGATGAAATATTCAGCCCACCGGCTTTCTCGGCATACGCCAGCGTCAGATACGGCGTGATATTGGGCGTGGCATACCAGTTGAGGCTAACGGTGGCCGAAGGCAGGTGATTCGTCTGCGACAGGTTGCCGGAGTCAAAGTCGTTTTTGTTGATGCGGCGAAACGCCCCGCTCTTCTTCTCGTAGGTTTCGCGCACGCCGGTCGTCAGGTCAAACTGGTCGCCCAAATGCCAGGTGCTGCGCGCAAATGCGGAATAGACGGAATCTTCCAGCTCGCCGATACGCTGCACGAATTTGCCGGTGTTGCTGGTATTGCCATACCAGCGGGTGACGCGCGCGTTATTGTAGTAATGGTCATGGGCAAAGGTGTCGAGGTTCTCGCCCCAGTAATCAACGCCAAAGGAATACTCCGCCACGCCGCCTTTGGGCGAATCCACCCAGAAACGCTGCCCCCAGGTGCGGTCATGCACATCGGCACCGCTGTCATGATAGAGCGGAATACTCAGGCCATCGGCAGTGGTCGGTAAAAAGCGGAAATAACGCAGCGATGTCAGCGAATTCAGGGTATAGCCGTTAGCCAGTCGCCAGTTGGCTTCCACCGAGCCGCCGCCCTGCGCCACGCGGTTTTTGGTTTCATCATCCAGCGCCACCTGGCTTCCCGCCACCACTTGCGCCCCAACCGCTGCCGCCCGGGTACGAAATTGATCCACGCCGCCCACCGGGTAGCTGTCAACCAGAGACAGCACCGGGTAACTGGTCGCATCGCTGTAATCACCGATGATGCGCAGGCTAAACGCCTCGTCCGGCTGGTACAACGCCTGCACGCGCACGCCATTACTGTTGCTGCCGCCCAACTGGTGGCCACTTTGCACGTTTTCGACATAGCCGCCCTTCTCGGTGTGCGACAGATTAATGCGCCCGGCCCAATCTCCGCCAAGCGGCCCGGAGGCCATCAGTTTCGATTGCACATAACCGCGCTGGCCGAACGACTGCTCCAGCGAGGCCTGCGGGGTGAAGGTCGGTTTACGGCTGCGAATCTCCGCCGCGCCGCCGGTGGTGTTAAAGCCATACAGCGTGCCCTGCGGCCCTTTGAGCACACTGAGCGAGTCGATATCTAACAAGTCGTTGGACAACATGCCAGGGCGCGACAGGTACACTCCGTCTAAAAACAACCCGACGCTGCTTGGCATTCCGATATTGATTTCGCTGCCGCCGCCGTCGCCAATGCCGCGAATCGTCACCCGGGTGTCGAGCGCATCGGCAGCGGCGATATCCAGCCCGGTCACTTCCTGCGACACATCCTCAAAGCGATAGAGTCGGTCTTGCTCGAGCGTTTTGCCCTCCACCACCGAGGCCAGCGTCGTCTGCTGTTGCGCCTGACGGCGCTGGGCATTGACCTGCACGCGCGTTAACTGCACGGCTTTCAACGGAACGGCTTTCGGCGTTGTGGCGCTGGCGGCGTTCTCGCCTTGCGTGGCGGCGGCCACGGTCGTCGCTGTGTCCGGTGTGGCGGGCGATGCCGCCTGTGCAAAACCGGGCATGGCCAATACCGAGCTAAACAGTACCGGGTATTGCCAGCGCGCCGGGTGTTTAAAAAGCGATTGTGTCAGCAGTGATGGTTTAAAAAAAACACGCCGCAGAAAAGATTGTTGATTACGCATACCCACCCCGTTTAAAAAAAGTCGAACGATTGCCGTGCGCACACGGCAACAAATAAAAATCAATAACAGTCAATAACAGTAATAGCGCGATGATAATTAAGGCTGGCGCGTTAAGAAGGCGTGATTAAACCAGTCATCCACGGAAAAGGGCTGGCGAATTAATTTTGCTTCATAGGCTAAATGCAACCGAATTTTTAATGGTGGCGACAAAACCAGAATCCAGCTCGGGCGATAACAGCCGTGCCAGCGGTGCATCTGCCAGATCTTCACGTAATAATTTTTCGGGATAACCGGACTGCGCCGCCAGCCGCTGAATATATTCATCGCGATTTTCCGGCTGACCGGCCCACTGCGCAGCCTCTTTTTGTACTTTAATAATTCTGGCCAATATATCCGGGTTCTGCCGGGCAAATGCACCATCAATTAAAATAAACCCGGCCAATTGCCCGGCCCCTTGTAAATCACGCGTTGAAATAGCAATATCCGCCAGCCCTTTATCGCGCAACGCCAGCGTATTGCTGCCGCCCCAGGTGGCATCGATATGACCGGCCGCCAACGCAGCGCTGGCGGCAGTAAAATCAAGATTAATGATTTTCATGTCAGCTTCCGTGAGCCCGCGCGCGCGCAGGGCGGTGACAAACGACAATTCAGCCGCCGTACCGCGAAACAGCGCCACCCGCTTGCCTTTCAGGTCTTCCAGCCGATGAATCGACGAACCGCGCGCCACCGCCAGATAGTGGTTCACTCCGCGCGCCGCCGCGCCGATAACCGTTGAGTCCAGACCGCGCGAACGGCCAATAATACTCGCCAGATCCCCCAGATAAGCCATATCGATTTGATGGTTGGCGAACCCTTCGTTAATCACCGGGCCCGCGCCTTTGATAAACAGCCAGCGAATGCTGATACCGTCGCGGCCAAACTCCCGCTCCAGGCGTTTTTGGCTATAGATCAAGTCAATCAGCCCGCCGCCGCTGGGCTGGTTGCCCGCCCCGATATCGGATACCGCGATACGAATCTCACTCGCTCCGGCCGCCTGCACCGTGCGCGACCCCAGCAACGCCATTAGCAGAAGGGTGATTATCAGGCTGATAACCGGCAAACGGCGTCTTCTTTTGGTGATGCCGCCCGTTTTTCTGTGTTCCATTATTGATTGCATTATCATTGACTGCATTACCGTTAATTGCATTACCCTTCCCCCGGCATAAAATTCGCGTAAAAATAATTACCCACCTGTTTTGGGCCTTACCCGGAAAATATTTAACGACTGGTAAGCGGGCTGACTAATATAAAAATGTTTTTTGTATACGCATAAAATCGCTAAGGCAGGCAATTCAGCCATTGCGCGCACTATGCAGCGGGCGCAAAAAAACTATGCTGATGATGCATTAGCCTTCTTTTCACCTTCACCATTAGGGTAAGTCCGGTGCAATACCGCAGCGGGGCTATTTTCACTCAGCAAGAAAAATAAAATAAATAGCGAATACGCGCATATCGATAGCAATATATAACCATTGACATGACAATTTTCTGATTAAGAATTGCCAGGGTATTTCATTTTATGTTTTCGAAGAAACATGAAATTAAATGCACCGGGTTAAATACGTTAGATTAACCCCGTTAACACTCAGCCGAATTCGCGAACACTGATTTTTGAATGCTTATTTTCGGACACTGATTTTTGTAACACTGTTTTTAACGCCCTATCGATGCCCGCCATCGATAGCAACAGACAGATAACGGCCTTGGGTGGTTATCGTTTTTTACAGGTAACGCGTAATGCAACCTGCCAGATCCTGTTTTGTTTGAGGAGCCATACCATCATGACCTATTCCCTGCTCGCCGCAGAGCCCCGTCGCCACTGGCCGACGCCGCCGGTGGATAACGCGCCGCGCCGACAGACCGTCACGGTGCAGCCCTTCGGCTGGCACAACACCCCGCACACTCCTGGCCCTGCGCCCATACGCGCACGCCGCCGGGACACCGTGCTGATGCTGGCGCTGGCGTTAGCGCTGCATGGTGCGCTGATAGGCGCATTACTGTTGCGCCAGCCGCCTGAACCCGTTACCGCACCACGCCCGCTCCCGGTGGTGATTGAATTTGCCGCCAGCGCCCCGGCAGAACCCGCCCCGTCGCCGGTCACACCGCCAGCCGCTGCACCCGCACCACCGATTGAGACCACCGCCGCCGAAACACCGGAGCCTGCCGATGTTACCCCGGTCACACCACCGGTGGTGGATACGCTGGCGCAAACACCGCCGCCCGCGCCCAGGCAGGCAAAACCGGCCAAACCGCGCAAAACCACACCGGAGAGCCGCGCGCCGGTCGCTCGCAGCAGCGCAACGCCTGCGGCAACCCCTCTCGCCGCCGCCAGCGCGCCGGTGAGCTCAGCACCGGCCAGCGCGCCGCTCACGCCGCCGTCTGCCAGCGCCGCGTACTTACGTAACCCCGCACCGGCTTACCCGGACGTCGCCATTAATCGCGGCTGGGAGGGCACGGTGTGGCTTCATGTGCAGGTGCGCGCAGACGGCAAGGTGCAGGCTATCGAACTCCAGCGTTCCAGCGGCTATCCGGCGCTGGATGACGCCGCCCGACAAGCGGTGCAGCACTGGTCATTTGTTCCGGCTCGCCGGGGCGACACACCGGAAACCGGTTGGGTGGTCGTGCCCATCGATTTCACTCTGAACTCATAAGGACTGCTATGACTTTCGCTCATTTCTCTGTGCTCTCCCCGGAAGGGGGCGTGATGCTGTTGCTGCTGTTTTTTTCCATACTCAGTTGGTCAGTCGGCTTACTGAAACTGCTGCAATACCGCCGCCTGCGGCAATATAACCGCCAGTTCCGCCAGCTTTTCTGGCAACAGGACTATTTCGCGCCTGCCACACCGAGCGGTGATGATGCCACACCGTCGGCCCTGACGCCGCCCGGCGCGCTGGCGAATCTGGCCCGTGCAGTCGAGGCGGTGCTGGCGCGGTGCAAAGCGCACATTGCGCCCGCCGCCCAATGGCAAGATCAGGTCGAGCGCGCGCTACAGCAGCAGATCCAGCGCGAACGTCGGGCGCTGGAAAACGGCCTGGCGGTGCTGGCCAGTATCGGCACCACCTCTCCTTTTATCGGTTTGTTCGGCACGGTCTGGGGCATCATGGCGGCGCTGCACACCATTAGCCAGTCCGGTTCGGCCAGTCTCGATACCGTGGCAGGCCCTATCGGTAATGCGCTGGTCGCCACCGGTATTGGGATTGCCGTGGCAGTTCCGGCGGTACTTATCTACAACTATTTTTTACGCCAGCTCAAGCGTGAGGTCGCGGACATGGATGATTTTGCCCACGACATCTACAGCCTGGCACAACAGCAGATTTTCACGCCGGAGCCACCCGCCAGCGCCTATTCCGTAACCGCGATTCGCGAGGTGGTATGACAATGGCCTTTACTTCCCATGATAACGATGACGTGATGAGTGAAATGAATATCACGCCGCTGGTGGATGTGATGCTGGTGCTGTTGGTGGTGTTTATCGTCACCGCGCCGATGCTGACCAACAGCATCCCGATTCGCCTGCCCAAAACCGGCGCGGTCGCCCCGGCTGAATCACTGCGCCCGCTGGTGATAAGCCTGGATGCCTCGCAACAGTTATTCATCGACAGTGAGCCGGTCACGCGCGAAGCGCTGGCGCAACGCCTTGCACAGCTCAATGCCGCGAATACCGAACAGCCGGTACAGGTGCAAGCCGATGAAGCGGTGCGCTACAGCGAGGTCGCCACCTTACTGGCGAGCCTCGAACACGCGGGCGTCCACCGTTTGTCACTGTTAACCCATAAATAACGGTCTGGACGCCATGCAATCCACACACCTCTCGCTGGATGAGCCGATGGCGCGCGTTGCGCTGATGATGCGCGCGCTGCCGCTGTTAATGCCGCTCATGCTGCTGACGCTCTGGGCGCTGACCAGCCATTACGGTTGGATGTCGGTGCTGGTGCTGCCCTCGCCGCTTACCGTGATAGAGAGCGCGGCGACCCTGGTGCCACAAGAGCTGGCAGCGCAATTGTGGATTAGCCTGCTGCGGCTGGCCTGCGGGCTGCTGGGCGGCATCCTGCTCGGGCTGGCGTTAGGGATGCTGCTGGGCCTGAGCCGAACGCTTGAGCGCGCGGTGATGCCGCTGTTTAACGTGCTGGCGCAAACGCCAACGCTGGCATGGCTGCCGCTGCTGATGCTCACGCTCGGCATCGGCGAAGCGCTGAAAATGACGGTGCTGATTAAAGCCGTCAGCATTCCGATGACGTTGTGCGTGTGCAGTGGCATCCAGCAAACGCCGCGCGCCCTGCATGAAATCGCCCGTACCCTGCAACTGCGCTGGTGGACGCGGCTGCGCCGACTCACGCTGCCGGTGATGCTGCCCCATCTGATGACCGGCGTACGGCTGGCTTTTTCACAAGGCTGGGTTTCGCTGATGGCGGTGGAATTGCTCGCCTCCAGCGAAGGGTTGGGCTATCTGCTGGTACAAAGCCGCCAGCTGTTTATGCTCGATGGGGTGCTGGTGTGTATTGTGGTGATTGGCGCATTTGGCCTCGCCGGTGAGCACCTGCTGCGCAAACTGGAACGGCGCTGGATTTTCTGGCCGCCGCCTGCGCCCGGGCAACGCCACGACACCGCCCCTGCCGCCGCCAGATTCATCGGCTGGATTCTGCCAGCACTATTGTGCCTGCTGTGGCAACTGGCTGGCGCACAAGACCCGCGCGCGAACGCCTTTCTGCCTGCGCCCAGCGTGGTGCTGGCGGCCCTGTTTACCCCTGAGAATGGCTGGGAAGCGGCACTGACGACCAGCCTGACGCGCACGCTGGCAGGCTTTATGCTGGGGGCAAGCGCCGGTTGCCTGCTCGGTTGCGTGCTGGGGCGCTACACCGTTGCCGATAGATTACTGACGCCGCTACTCAGCGCGCTGCGCGGCGTGGCGCTGTTTGCCTGGCTGCCGCTGCTCACCGCCTGGTTTGGGTTATCTGAACGGGCCTGTATCGCCTTCATCGCCCTGTCGGCGTTTTTCCCGCTGCTGCTGGCCGGTCAGCAGGGCATGCGCGCCAGACCGGTCGCCCTTGAGGAAACCGCGCGGGTATTGCGGCTCGGCTTTTGGCAGCGCCAGCGTTATTTGACGCTGCCTGCCATGTGGCCCGCGCTGTTTGCCGGGTTGCGCCTGTCGTTAATGCATGCCTGGGTGGGGGCGATTGGTGCCGACTATTTTATCGCCTCCGGCGATGGACTCGGCAGCCTGCTGATCCGCGCCCAACAACTGTTTCAGTCCGAGCGGGTGATTGCCGGGGTGATATTGATAGCGCTTATCAGCGCGCTGTTTTATCACCTTATGGCGTGGGCAGAACAGCGCCTCAACCGCTGGCGCTTGCGTTAAACCTCATTACCACGCCCCCCGCCATTTACGGGTGTACGATATCGTACGCCCGCGCCGCCGCTGTTATCTCAGGTTAAATCTGATAATAAATTGTTATAAAAAGAAAAAATGGCGCATTTTTTTTATTTTTCGTGATTAGCAGGTATGATGGTAATCCCCCCGAAAAACCAGTGCATGCATAAGTAGAATTTTCTCCTAACCTGAATGCAGGGGGATTTCTATGAAACGATCACGTTTTACTGACAGTCAGATCATCACCATTCTCAAACAGGCTGAGGCGGGTACGCCGGTTCCTGAACTGTGCCGGGAGCATGGCATCAGCAGTGCCAGTTTTTATAAATGGCGCTCAAAGTTTGGCGGGATGGATGCTGCACTGATGAGCCGACTGAAAGAGCTTGAAGAAGAAAATCGCCGACTAAAAAAAATGTATGCTGAAGAGCGTCTGAAGGCCGAAATTATTCAGGAAGCGATGGCAAAAAAGTGGTGAAGCCATCAGACCGGAAGCAGATGGCTCTGCATGCAGTTGAACACCGGGGGATCAGTATCCGTCTGGCCTGTCAGCTCTTTGTCGTCAGCGAATGTTGCTACCGATACAGGCGCTTACTGAGTCAGGAAAATCAACGGATTGCTGACTGGCTGGTGCGCATCACGGACAGCCAGCGAAACTGGGGCTTCGGCCTGTGTTACCTGTATCTGCGCAACGTGAAAGGCTTTGTCTGGAACCACAAGAGAATTTACCGGATTTACTGCGAACTGTCGCTGAATATGCGGATAAAACCTAAAAAACGGTTGAAACGTGAAAAGCCGGAACCACTGAGGGTCCCCACTGGCAGTAACGAGAGTTGGTCAATGGATTTTATGCATGATCAGTTGTCAGATGGTCGCTCCGTTCGTCTGCTGAATATTATTGATGATTTCAATCGCGAGGCCCTGGCAATAGAGGTCGATTTTTCCCTTCCGGCCAGTCGGGTAGTCAGAACTCTCGAACAACTGATTGAATGGAAAGGGAAACCGGCATCGATTCGATGTGACAACGGACCAGAATATGCAGGTAACACTCTGATAGTATGGGCTGAACGACAAAATATCATCCTCAATTTTATTCAGCCGGGGAAGCCACAACAGAATGCGTATATTGAGCGTTATAACCGGACAGTGCGTTATGACTGGCTGGGGCACTATCTGTTTTATTCGCTGAGTGAGTTACAGGAATACGCCACACAATGGCAATGGTTCTATAATCACGAACGACCGAATATGGCACTGAATGGCTTCACACCAATGCAGCATATTCAGCGCTTATCTGATTCTACTTATCTGCCCGGTTAAAAATGGGGGGATTACCTGATAAATCGCGTGTTTTATCCCCAGCGCCACGATGCTTCGCGCGGTAAAGCCACCGGCTCCGTAGCACCACACGCCGCCAGCGGCGCAGGCTCGCGCCACGACAGCCACCTTGCTGGCGCGTGATGCACGCATCACAACAGGCGTGTAACCGGGCAGCAAGCGGAGAGGCCATGCACCTTAATTTAGCGCTATTCAAAAACGACCGGGCTCACCAGAACAGCTTGATATTATTCATCATGACGCTGTTCGGTTGTCATGTTTTCGCCCACCTTAGGATGTCAATTTTTGGCATGTCGGTATTTTGGCCCGTCAATATCATGATTACCGTGCTGTTCTACCGCTGCCGCTATCTCAACACCGTTTGGGGATATGGCATCGTCTATGCGGCGATGGTCATACAAGACTCGCTATTTTATGGCTGGCGGCTCCACGCCTTTACCATCAATCTCGCCAACATCGCCTTTATTCTGGCGATGATAAAACTACTGCGCTGGCCTGGGGTTACACCTCGTCAGGAAAGCGAGATGATCGGTTCACTGTACCTGTTTCTCGCCTGTCTGTTAGCCGCCATGGTCAGTGGCATCGCCGGTGCTCTGGCGCTGCAACACTGGCCGCATTTTTCGCTGACGTTCTTTCAAAACTCGCTGCTCGATTGGTTTAGTGAGCAGTTCTATACCTCGGTGTTATTTTTACCGCTGCTTTTTACGCTACGCAGCCGTATTGAACTGGAGCGCGCTTCCCTGCGCATGCACAACACCCTGCCGCTGTTGCTACTGCTGCTCTCCCTTGCTATCGCGCCACTCTTTGGCCCGGTCGCGATTCTGGCGTTTCCGTTACCGGCGTTAACCTGGTGTGCGCTTGTCTATCCGCTCTGGCTGACCCGGCTGATTACGCTGTGTACCGGCACCACTGAATTTATTCTCAATGCTGAACATGCCTATGCCATTTACAGCGCGCAAGACCCGGCGTTCATGCACCAAATGATGATTACGCGCCTCGGCATTGCCGCCACCATTTTCAGCCCACTGATGATGGCGACCAACGCCCGTACTATCCGACAATTAAATGCGCGGTTGCTGCAACAAGCCAATCACGATTTTCTCACTCAGACATTATCGCGCTATGGCTTTACCGAAGCGCTCGCCAGCCACGAGAAACGCGCCGGTGACGCCCAGTACGCCGTCAGTATTATGTTGATTGATATCGATTACTTTAAACGCATCAATGACACTTACGGCCATGACTGCGGCGATGAAATTTTGCGCCAGGTCGCAGGGGTAATACAGCAAACCGTAGCTGAACAAGGGCTGGTCAGCCGTATCGGTGGCGAAGAGTTTGTGGTGGTGTGCTTTGACTCGCTCCCCGAAGCTTTCTATCAACTGGCCGATACGCTGCGCCAACGCATCCAGCAGGCGGCGTTTTCGTTCCAGCAGCAGTTGATACCCGTCACTGTGAGTATCGGCATTGCCAACGCGCCTTCCGTGGGGGATGAGCTGGTAGAAACCGTTAACCAGTTATTCCCGCTGGCGGATAAAAATCTGTATATCGCCAAGCGAGAAGGCCGCAATCGCACGGTGCAATAACTATTAACCATTAACCATTAACCAATAGCCATTAGCCAATAACCCATAACCTGCGATGATTATGCCATCGCCTGGCTCATCACCGCCCAGGCATGCATTGCGCCCGCCGCTGGCTGCCACGGCGCGCCTCGCTGCATGATAATGGGCGCATCGACCTGCGTTAAGCCACAACGCAACAGAAATGGCCCCAGCCCCAGTGCTGCGGGTGTATCTATGCGCACAAAATCACCGGCCCGCTGCGCGAACAATGCGTGAATCAACAGGCGGGCATCCGTCGCGCTGCGCGCTATTACCGGGCCAATCACATAGCCATGACCAAATCGGCGCAGCGCCGCAAAACCGTGTAGCTCACCGGCATACTCCAGTACGCGCACATCAACGGCATGCTGCATCAACCGCTCGATAAGCGTCGGGCGCATCAAGCCATGCGCCTCGGTATCCAGCATCGCAAGACGCGGCACATCATCGCGCTGCGCCGGGCGCAGGCGCTGGCCGAGGGCCGGTATCGGGTCGGGCAGCGCAGGTAGCTGCGCACACTGGTATTGGTGCATTTCGCCCTGTGCCACAAAGCCCAGACGTGCATAGAGCCCCTGCCCGACAGCGGTGGCATGCAGCCGTATCTGATACCCCGGCAGCCTGTCAAGCAGGCTACTCATCAAGCGATGCCCGATACCACGCCCCTGATGCCGCGCTTCAACCACCACCAAACCGATAGTGGCGCGGTGCGGCCCCCAACGCCAGCACAGCGCTACGCCTGCCGGTTCGCCCTGCACCTGCGCCACCAGCCCTTCGCCAAGCGCTAACGCCTCCTGCCAGTCCGCCAACCGGTGCGGCCAGCGTACCTGCTGCGTCAACGACCAGCCGTAGGCCGCATCAGCGCCGGTCATCTCACGAATTACGATAGTCATCTTCACTCCTACATCATACCGGGCGCGCGTAGCCCACTGCCGTCCACCAGCCGCGCATAACGAAACGGCGTCGGGTCAACGATGGGCGTTGCGCCGCTCGCCAAATCCGCCGCCAGCCGCCCGGCACCCGGCCCAATACCAAACCCATGCGCACTGTAGCCGGTTGAGAGAATCAACCCCGGCAGTTGTTCAACCGCAGAGATAACCGGAATAGCATCCGGCGTACTGTCTATCATGCCGCCCCACGCCTGCACTGCGCGCAGTTCGGCCAGCGCCGGGTATTCACGCCGCATCGCCGCCAGCCCGTCGCTGACTATCGTCATATCCGGTGCCGGGTCAAGAATACGGGTGCGCTCAAAGGGCGAGCGCTCATCAAACGCCCAGCGCGCCCACCCTTCCGGCCCGCACAGAAACGGTTTGATCCCCGGATTGAACGACAGGTTCTTGCGCCGTGCGCGATAAGTGGCATAAAACTGGCGTGCATAGCGCAAGCTCTGGAACCCCGGCTCCAGCCGCCCTCGCCCGGAAACTGACACCGTATAACTGCCGTCGCGTTGCGGGCGACAGGCAAAGGCTGCGGTATAAAACGGCAGGCTAATTGCCTGTGCGATGGGGGCGGTACGAAATGCCGTACCAATCACATTGCCCGACGGCAGTTCAATACCATGGCGACGACAAAACAGCGAACTCCAGACACCGCCGGCGCAAATCACCGTCGAGGTTGCCACCCGGCCTCGCTCCGTCCACACGCCGCTGATGCGCCCGCCGCTGATATCCAGCCCGCGCACCGCGCACTGCTGGATAACACAGGCCCCCAGCCGCTGTGCGGCGATGGCAAGCCCGGCGCAGGCCAGCGCCGGTTCAGCGTGGCCGTCCGTCGGCGATGACACCCCGCCCAGCCATGCGCTGGTGCTGCCCGGCGTCATCGCTTTGGCCTGTTCAGCCGTGAGCATATCACTGCGCACACCGTAGGCTTTCGCCATCTGGCCCCAGCACGCCCAGGCGTCTATCTCTGCCTGATCCTGTGTGGTATACAGCAGGCCGGAGCGACGAAAACCCAGATCTTCGCCGGTTTCCTGTTGCAACTCCTCCCAGCGGCGCAGCGCGTAAATACTCAGCGGTAATTCGCGCTCATCGCGGTTTTGCTGGCGGCACCAGCCCCAGTTGCGGCTGGATTGCTCACCGCCTACCAGCCCCTTCTCCAGCAGCAACACGCTGACGCCTTTTTTCGCCAGCTCATAGGCGGCCGCCACGCCAGCAATCCCCGCGCCTATCACCACCACATCCACCTGCGCTGGTAGTCGGTTGCTGTCCTGAACATATTTGATTGGTGCGGGCATGGTATTCCTCGGCGCTCCCTTTAATAAAAACGGTATCGGCAATACAAAACGTCGTATTTTTAAGACATTAGCTAGTCTGACGCGCCGTTATCGTAATCGACACGGCCCCCGACGTCACCTTCCATCCATGCTGTTCAGGATAATGGCGAATAGCCCATTCCTCAGCCTGTTCAGCCAACAGCCACTTTAGCCGTGCATTTTCAGCAGCGAGCCAATACGCTCTGCCAGTTTCAGGGCTTCATCGCAGAATTCGGACGTATGCTGCTTATGGGGTTTATTATTGGTTGATGCTGGTTTTATCATGTGAGTCACCTCTTTATTGAGAGTTTATTCGCTTAGACACATGTTCAGTATTGCCGGGTGGAATCAAACCAGATACAGCATGACCTTCAAATTAAAAATGAAATATTTCATCATCCTATAAAATGGAACAATCTTAGTGCTGCGGGAATAACCGCCTGTTAATTTAGCCTGTTACATGCTTATGCCTTACCTCTATGACAATTTTATTGTGTGATATATCACTAAGCACCTTGTCAAACGCCATTGTATTATTCGCATCCAGATTTGCATCCCACTCATCAAGAAGAAAGATAAATATGTCATTATCTGATAGTAATCTATTCATGTTTTCTCGATGTTTTTGCCCTGTAGACCCCTTGATATCATCAATACCAATACTATTCTCCGGCCCAAGTAAAACAGAATCATCAGTCATCTTTTTTATTAATTTAAGGATAGATGATTTTCCAGAACCATTCGGGCCTTCCACCCGATATCGACCTGGCAATGTGCAATCATGGGAAATATAATCGACAAACTCACGAACAGACAGGCTCACACCATCCTGATTAAGATTACGAATAATAATTGCATCATCATTAATGTTATTCTCATAGTCTACCTCCACCAGTGAGGACGGGAACCTTTGAAGATTTCTCACCTTGTTTTTAATTAGCATAAGTTGAGTTGTATGCATACTCGCAGCATTGATACTTTGGAAAAGTTGTAGGGTTCTTGGCAAGACTGCCACGATAGCGCCAAGAATTTCAGGCCTTACCAGGGTTGATTGCCAGGAAATATAGACCAGCGGCGGGATAGTGATAAGAACGGGTATACATGCCAAAACTTGCTCTGTTTTTTTGTATTTTTGAAGTACAGAGAAAAAAACCGAGTGTTTATCAGATGCATGCTCCAGCGCTTCAGAATAATTCTTCTTTAAACCAAAAAAACCGTTATCCCATATTTTATCGATTGCATGGAAAGTGTTCACTTTACTATTTTGTATTTCAGATGACATTTTGTTAATAGATTTACTGGAGTAGTAAATCAGCAACCACGAAAACACAACACACCCGATAATAACTGAAGATACAGTCACACCTAAAACAAAAATCAACGCAATAATAGTAAACAACACATTAAAATATAAAGCGAGAATCTCCACATAATAAAACGAAGCCTCTTCTATAGTTGAAAGAGATTGGTAATCCCCCCATTTTTAACCGGGCAGATAAGTAGAATCAGATAAGCGCTGAATATGCTGCATTGGTGTGAAGCCATTCAGTGCCATATTCGGTCGTTCGTGATTATAGAACCATTGCCATTGTGTGGCGTATTCCTGTAACTCACTCAGCGAATAAAACAGATAGTGCCCCAGCCAGTCATAACGCACTGTCCGGTTATAACGCTCAATATACGCATTCTGTTGTGGCTTCCCCGGCTGAATAAAATTGAGGATGATATTTTGTCGTTCAGCCCATACTATCAGAGTGTTACCTGCATATTCTGGTCCGTTGTCACATCGAATCGATGCCGGTTTCCCTTTCCATTCAATCAGTTGTTCGAGAGTTCTGACTACCCGACTGGCCGGAAGGGAAAAATCGACCTCTATTGCCAGGGCCTCGCGATTGAAATCATCAATAATATTCAGCAGACGAACGGAGCGACCATCTGACAACTGATCATGCATAAAATCCATTGACCAACTCTCGTTACTGCCAGTGGGGACCCTCAGTGGTTCCGGCTTTTCACGTTTCAACCGTTTTTTAGGTTTTATCCGCATATTCAGCGACAGTTCGCAGTAAATCCGGTAAATTCTCTTGTGGTTCCAGACAAAGCCTTTCACGTTGCGCAGATACAGGTAACACAGGCCGAAGCCCCAGTTTCGCTGGCTGTCCGTGATGCGCACCAGCCAGTCAGCAATCCGTTGATTTTCCTGACTCAGTAAGCGCCTGTATCGGTAGCAACATTCGCTGACGACAAAAGAGCTGACAGGCCAGACGGATACTGATCCCCGGTGTTCAACTGCATGCAGAGCCATCTGCTTCCGGTCTGATGGCTTCACCACTTTTTTGCCATCGCTTCCTGAATAATTTCGGCCTTCAGACGCTCTTCAGCATACATTTTTTTTAGTCGGCGATTTTCTTCTTCAAGCTCTTTCAGTCGGCTCATCAGTGCAGCATCCATCCCGCCAAACTTTGAGCGCCATTTATAAAAACTGGCACTGCTGATGCCATGCTCCCGGCACAGTTCAGGAACCGGCGTACCCGCCTCAGCCTGTTTGAGAATGGTGATGATCTGACTGTCAGTAAAACGTGATCGTTTCATAGAAATCCCCCTGCATTCAGGTTAGGAGAAAATTCTACTTATGCATGCACTGGTTTTTCGGGGGGATTACCGATTCACCCGCAATCCAATTGAGTGTTTTCCTCTTATTATCCTGCGACGAAAGAGATGGCTTTTTTATTACCTCACCAAAAACCCAACTATAGTATTCCGCCCAAACAGAATTAGACAACCTTGTTCTTGTATACAAGGAAAGGGAACCAAAAACATAGCAAAATGCGATACTGGCATAGAACAACACAATATAATTAAACGTCTTATCAATATTAATTGATATGTTGTAGCCTGCCATGCCAATAAAATAAGTTGACAACCCAACCAATACTTGCTGCAACGCAACAAGGAATACGCTGATTAAAAACAAAAGATTTTTTATGATCATAGAACTCTCTCTACATCAATATCCCCCTCATACTTATAACATAATCCCTCAAATTTTTTCTACGGAACTAAAATAAGTGTACTTACACCAGGAAAAGGTGAATTATCAAAAGCAAAACTTACCCATGACATCATATTTCCTCAATAATTCGAGTTGTCGGTGTTTCGGCCGCCATCAGAGGTGGCCAAAACAGGAGTAAACGCAGTTAAGACACGCTGGTTCGATACGCCGGTTGCGGTGCGCTGCGACCGCCAGAGAGCGTGAACGCGGAGATGATCGTCACCGTCAGGGCAATCGCACCGAGGATCAGATAGGTGTGCTGAAAGCCAATGCGGTCATACAGATTGCCCGCCATTGCTGACAGGAAAATCGCCGCCGATTGTTTGGCAAACTGAAAGCCAATCAGGTAGATGGTGGCGGATAACCGGGTGTCGAAAGTGGTGGTGATATATTTGAACGCCCCGACCAGCAGGAACGGCACTTCCAGCGCATGCAGCATTTTCAGCGCCACCACTTCCACTACGCTGGTGGCAAACGCCGAGCCGACGATGCGCACGGTCATAATCATCCCCGCCACCAGCAGCGTGTTTTTCGCCCCAATGCGATTGATTATCCACGGTGAGCAAAACATGATGACCGCATTCGCCAGTTCGCCGAGCGTGGTGGCAAATCCAAATACCTCATTGCCCCGCTGCGGGGTGGCAAAAAACGATTTAAAGAAGTTGGCGAACTGCTGGTCGAACACGTCGTACACACAGGCGACACCGACCACGTACAGCACGAACATCCACAGCTTGCGGTCGCCAAATACGCCGGTCGCCATTTTCAGCGTCACCTGCGGCTGATTGGCACCGAGTGCGTCCATCACCTGCGCCATCGGGTGAGTTTCCGGTCGGGCTATCAGCAGCAACAGCAGCAGAATAACCGCCGCGCCCGACCCCATCCAGAACACCAGCGCCGGGTTAACGTTAAACAGAATACCGGCGGTAGACGCACACAGCCCCCAGCCCAGGCAGCCAAACATGCGCGCTTTGCCGTACTCAAACGCACTCTGGCGGCTGACGCGCTCAATGTAGGCTTCCACCGCGCCGGAACCGGCGGAAAACACCAGCCCGATGTAAACGCCGCCCGCCGCCGCCCCCAACAGGCTATTGACCTTAAGCAGCGGCGCAAACACATACAAAAAGAACGGCGCGAACAAAAACAGCAGGATGGCGATGACCCACAGCAGGTGTTTCTTCAATCCCAGCCGGTCTGACAAGACGCCCATCAACGGCTGGAACAGAATGGCGAACAGCGAAATGGCCGAGAACACCACGCCGGTCTGGGTTTTGTTCAGGCCAATCACCTCCGCCAGCCACACCGGCAGGAACGGAAAACAGGTCGCCATGATGAAGAAATACAGAAAGAAGAACAGGCCAAAAATCCAGAAATTACGGTTATGTTGATGTGTTGTCGTGTGTAGGGTCGGTTGGCTGATGTCCATATATCTATCCTTAAATAAGGCCAGTCGGGGGAGAGGTTGCCCTCTCCCGCTGTATTACAGACGTTCTAATTCCAGTAACAGCGCCGTTTCCGGGTTGAGAATAGGCAAACGCAGCCCGGCTTTCATCAACCATTCGCCGCTGTATTGCGCCGGTGCCGCCATCCAGGACGGCAACTGGCGCATGGTGCTGCCGCCGTCGATAACCGGCTTCAGGTCAGGGTGGTCTACCACGGTTAAGCGGTAACGGGCGTGCGCGTCCAGCCCGGGGAAACGCAGCACCCCGGCCAGCGCGTAATCCGGCATCGCCAGTTGCGCCACCAGAAACAGCGCCTGCCGTTTATCCTCGCTGACCACGCCCTGCACCTGCGTGGTGGCATCCGGCATGTCAACACGCCACAGGCAGCCGGTGTGCAACAGCGCGCGGTACTGGCGGTGCAGCGCCACGTAATGGCGAAAACCGGCCTGTTCCTGCGCGTCGGCACGTACCGGGTCCAGCTCGATCCCCATGTGGCCAAACAACGCCGTCAGGCCACGAAAGGCAATACTGTGCTGACGCCCGGTAGCGTGGCAGCGGTGGTGGCCGATGTGCGCGCCCATCACTTCGGGGGGGAAGAAATAACTCATGCCGCGCTGGATAGCCTGCCGCTCCAGCGCGTCGTTATTGTCAGACGCCCAGAAGCGGTGGCTACGCCGCAGCACCTCGTAGTCGATACGCCCGCCGCCCGAGGCACAGGACTCAAACTCCACCTGCGGGAAACGCTCACCCAATATATCGAGCAGGCGATAGAACGCCGTGGTCTGGCGGTCAGCCGCCGCCCGCCCCTGATGGGCCGGTTGCACCAGCTCGCGGTTCATGTCCCACTTCACGTAATCGACAGGGTGTTCACCCAGCAGCCAGCTCAGGCGCGCCAGCAGGTAATCGAACACCTCAGGGTTCGCCAGGTCGAGCGCATACTGATAGCGCCCGGTCGGTTGCGCGTAACCGGGCACGGCCAGCAGCCAATCCGGGTGCGCACGATACAAATCAGAATTCGGGTTAACCATTTCCGGCTCCACCCAGATGCCGAACTCCATGCCCAGTGAGCGCACATGGTTTATCACCGGCATCAGCCCTTGCGGGTATTTCTGTGCGTCCACGTACCAGTCGCCGAGGGCGGCACGGTCATGGTCGCGCCCGCGAAACCAGCCGTCATCGATAATAAAACGCTCAACGCCCAGCGCAGCGGCCTGCGTCGCCATCTGCATGATGTAGTCCGGGTCATGGTTAAAATAGATGCCCTCCCAGGTATTGAGATGCACCGGGCGGGCGCTGGCGCGCGGAAAGCGGATAATTTCCTGGCGCAAAAAGCGGTGAAACTGTTGGCTCATGCCGTTGAGCCCCTGCTCAGAACAGGCGGCGTACAGCCACGGCGTGGTCAGCGATTCACCCTGCGCCAGCGCGATTTCGCCGGGCAGATACAGCGCTTCCGCCTGCACCAGCCGTCGCCCATCGGTTTTCACTTCCGCGCGCAGCCGATGGTTGCCGCTCCAGCCAAGGTGTACCCCCCATACCCGCCCTTGCTGCTCGGCAAACCCCGGCTCGCCGCTCACCATCGCCGGGAAATACTCATGAGAGGTGCGCCCACGGCGGTTTTCCTGCACCAGACTGCCGTGCATGAGCCGCGTGCGGTGCGGCTGAAATTCCCGCACCCAGCGGCCATGAAACGCCATCACCTCCGCCGCCGATTCCGGCAGCGGCAGCGTGAGCGCCAGCCGCTGCACCTGCCAGTCACCCGGATGCAGGTTGGTCAGGCTGTGGCGCAGTTGCAGCACCCCGCTGTCGGCGTGCAGCTTGAATTCGCTCCTCAGGCGCAAACCCGCCTGACGGTCTTGCGCGTCAATGATCAGGTGTTGCGGGTTCGGCTGCTCTACCGAAACGGTGGTCAGCACCGCGAAAGCATCCAGACCGTTGCGATGGCCCTCAATGCCCGGCGAGCCAAATAAGCCCCGCCCGGTTTCCGCTGCCAGCGTCACCGGCACGTCCACATCCAACCGGCCATTCGCCACTGGCCGCGACAGGCTTTGCACATCCTGTGGTGAAAAGTCCGCCAGATGCGGCCCCCAATAGACAATTTCCGCCGCCGGTTGGCAGCGCACAATCACATCCGTCACCGCACTGGTGAGACGAATCAGCGTCGTTTCCATCCTCATTCTCCTGAATGGTTGATGAGGTTAGTTGTATTCCGAAACGTTTCGGATAAAAACCGAAACGTTTCGGTTTTGTGATCGGGTTAAAAAACGAACGCTGAACCGGCGGCGGAAAACGATGACGAAACAGGCGGAGGCAGGCGGGTTATGTCGTTGCTGGCGGTGGATTATCAGTCTGCCCGGCATACAGCTGCGGTTGCCACAGCACCTGCAATGACGACGGCGCATCGCCTGCCAGCAGCCGAAACACCATGTGGGCGATTTGTTGGCCTACCTGCGCGCGGGTGGCCTGAGTGATGGCCGTCACCGGGATGTCCAGCAGCGAATCCGTGGGCAGGCCGTCATAGACAATCAGCGATAGCGCGCCTTCCCCGTGCAGCCGGGCGCAGTCGCGCAACGCCAGCGCCACGCCCTCGCCCTGTGTGCTGCCATCGGTGACAATCGCGGTCGGCGGCTGTGGCAGCGCCAGCCATTGCAGCGTTGCCTGATACCCTTCCCGGCGTGACGGTGCCACCTGGCGCAACAGTTCATCGCGCCGGGCAATACCGGCCTCAGCCAGCGCCGCCAGATAACCGGCGCGACGTTGCGCGATAAAGGATTGCGGATGGTGTTCACCCAGAAAAGCAATATGGCGGTGGCCAAGGTCAATCAGGTGGCGGGTAGCCAGCGCGCCACCGGCCTGATTGTCGAAATCGAACCAGGCATAAGGCTGCGGCAAATCGCTGCGCCCCAGCGCCAGAAACGGAAAGCCGACCGCTTGCAGGTATTGCAGCCGGGGGTCTTGCTGCAATGTATGCGCGACGATCAACGCATCCACCCGGCGGCTTTCAATCATACGTAAAAAGGCGTGGCTGTCGGCTTGCCCGTCGTCGGCGATAAGCAGCAGGTCTATCTCCTGCTTCGCCAGCTCGTGGCTGATTTCCGCCACCATCTCCATGAACGTGGCATTACTGAGCGGCGCGGGCTGCAACGGAAACACCAAGCCAACTGCGTCAATACGCCCCATTTTCAGCCGCCGGGCAAAGGTATTGGGGCGATAGCCAAGACGCCGGGCTTCCTCTTCCACCCGCTGGCGCGTTTCGGCGGCCACATCATCGTAGCCATTCAGCGCCCGGCTGACGGTGGTAACGGATAATCCCAGTGTTTTTGCAATCTGTTTCAGTGACATGGCGCATCATTCACCCTGAATTCTGTTACGGGCCAGACTACCACAAATCACCGCAAGGTACGGGGGATAACAGCGGGAATCGACGATTCCTGCGCAACAAAGCATCTAAAGCTCAGGGCATTTTTTCTGGCGTCAAAAACTGTGCTGAGGTGGGCGACTTCGCCGGGTGAGCCGCATGGATGCGGCGAAAGCCCGTGCCGTGCCGGGAGCACGTCACGGGCGGCCCGAACAGCGAAGGCGAACGCCGAAGGTACCGCGCAGCGGCACAGTTTAGCCACCAGCCAGAGGTCAAGGAGAGGCGGCGTTGAGCCTCTCCTTGTCGTGCGTGCGATGAAATAGCAAAGAAACTACGCCGTTTATCCAGCACGAAACCCTTCTCCGACCGGACATAAACTCACTGTTCACGAAACAACACAGCGGTTTATCAACTGCCAGCAAGAGGCTTTATTTCTTGTCTTTGTTGGCTTTGCCAATCACCGTGCGCGCCCAGCGCGGGTGGTGTTTCAGCGCCCATTTTTCCGAGACTTTGCCTTCAATCATGCCTTTGATAGAGCCGCGCACCCAGAACGCCATGTACATATGGATCAGAATGGCGTGGATCAGCACGATGGCGGCGGTGGCGTGCAGCAAAATGGCGTAGCGCACCACGTCTATCGGGAACAGATGCGCGAAATAGGGCCGCCACATGATGACGCCGGTAATCAGCAACACCAGCGTTAAGCCCATGATGCTCCAGAACATCAGTTTCTGACCGGGGTTGTATTTACCCACATCGGCCACTTCATGCTCGTTGCCCTTCAGTACCTCAATGATATTCAGGAACCACGGCACATCCTGACGTTTCGGGATGTTATGACCGACAAACCGGATAAACATCGGCACCAGACACACCACAATCAAAATACCGAAGAACGGGTGCATGATGCGCCCCATCTGCGGCGTACCGAAGGTTTGCGTCAGCCATTGCAGCGTCGGGAAAAACAGCGCGATCCCCGACAGCGCCACCAGAAAGAAGCTTATCACCACAATCCAGTGGCAAACACGGTCGGCGAACTTCGTGCGCACAATCATTTTTGGGTTACTCATGCTTATCGTCTCCTTCGTGCGGCTGCCCTTCGTGTGGATGCGCGGTCTCTTCGGTGTTCGGCCCAATGCCGATATAGTGGAACATCAGCCCGGCGAAGGTCGCAACGAAGCCCAATGTCGAAAGCGGCTTGAGAATGCCTTTCCACAGGTTCACCGACGTCGAGATTTTCGGGTTATCCGGCAGGTTGTGGTACAGCGACGGTTTATCCGCATGGTGCAACACGTACATGACGTGGGTGCCGCCGACGCCTTCAGGGTCATACAAGCCAGCATTGGCGTAGCCGCGTTTTTGCAGATGGGCGATACGCTCGGCCGCCACGTTCTTCATCTCTTCCTTGGTGCCGAAATGAATCGCACCGGTCGGGCAGGTTTTCACGCAGGCCGGTTCCTGACCGGTACTGACGCGATCGACACACAGCGTACATTTGTAGACGCGGTTGTCCTGCTTGTTTAAGCGCGGAATGTTGAACGGGCACCCGGCGATGCAGTAGCCACAGCCAATGCAGTGTTCCGACTGAAAATCGACGATGCCGTTGGCGTACTGAATAATCGCCCCGGCCGACGGGCAGGCTTTCAGGCAGCCCGGCTCGGCGCAGTGCATACAGCCGTCTTTACGAATCAACCACTCCAGACGGTCTGCGCTCTCCACTTCGGAAAAACGCATCACCGTCCATGACTTGGCGCTCAAATCGGCCGGGTTGTCATAGACCCCCACATTGTGGCCGACGTCATCACGGATGTCGTTCCACTCGGAACAGGCCGCCTGACAGGCTTTACAGCCGATGCAGGTGGTGACATCGATAAGCTTGGCGACTTCGCTTTTATCATCCCGAACCTGTGGCGGCGGCGTCAGGCTACTGGTGGCCGAACGCTGGATAATATCCTGAGATTGCATTGACATAACGTTTTACCCTTTACACCTTTTCCACATTGACCAGAAACGCCTTGTATTCCGGCGTTTGCGAGTTGGCATCGCCGACACTCGGCGTCAGGGTGTTCGCCAGGAACCCCTTGCGCGTTGTGCCCTCAAACCCCCAGTGACAGGGGATGCCGACGGTCTCAATCGCTTTTCCGGCCACGGTCAGCGTTTTGATACGCTTGGTCACGACGGCTTTGGCTTTGATGTAACCGCGCTGGCAGGAGACTTTCACCATGTCGCCCGCCTTGATGCCTTTGCTTTTCGCCAGGTTCTCGCCGATTTCGACAAACTGCTCCGGCTGCACGATGGCGTTCATGCGCGCATGTTTGGTCCAGTGGCGGAACAGCTCGGTAATGGAATAGGTGGTGGCGACATACGGGAAATCGCTCGCCTTGCCCATGGTTTTCGCATCGCGCGCAAACAAGCGCGCCGCCGGGTTCGACACCACCGCCGGGTGCAGCGGGTTGGTATCAAGCGGGCTTTCTATCGGCTCGTAGTGTTCCGGGAACGGGCCATCGGTCAGTTTGTCGAGCGAGAACAGCCGCGCCACCCCTTCCGGCAGCATGATGAACGGCATGGTGTCTTTGCCCGGCGGCACCGTGGCGGCAAAGTCCGGCACGTCAATGCCTTTCCATTTCTGGCCAGTCCATTCCAGCAGCTTGCGTTTGCTGTCCCAGGGTTTGCCCTGCAAATCTGCCGAGGCGCGGTTATACAGGATGCGGCGGTTCTGCGGCCAGCACCAGGCCCAGCCCGGCGTAGCGCCAAGGCCGACGTCGGTGTTGTCGCGATTCGCCATCTGATTACCCGCTTCAGTCCAGCTCCCGGCGTAAATCCAGCAGAAGCTGGCGGTGCTGCCGTCATCACGCAACTGCGAGAAGTCCGCCAGTTGCTGGCCTTTTTTCAGCAGCAGATTGCCCTTGTCGTCGACTACGTCCGCCAGCGCCATGCCGTTGGATTCGCGGGCAATTTCTTCCGGCGTCGGGTCTTCCGGGTCTTGATAGTTCCAGTTGATGTTCAGCACCGGTTCCGGGCACACGCCGCCCTCTTCGCGGTACAGTTCACGCAGGCGCGTCATCAGGCGGCCAAGGATTTTCGCGTCGTGCAGCGCCTCAGCCGGTGGCTCGGCCGCCGCCCAGTGCCATTGCAGCCAGCGCCCGGAGTTGGCGATAGAACCGTTCTCTTCGGCAAAGCAGCTCGACGGCAGGCGGAACACCTCGGTCTGGATCTCCGCCGGGTTCACGTCATTAAACTCGCCGTGGTTCTGCCAGAAGGTGGAGGTTTCGGTCGCCAGCGGGTCGATCACCACCATGTATTTCAGTTTCGACAGGGCAGCGGTAGCCTTGTTCTTATTCGAGAACGCCGCCAGCGGGTTGAAGCCCTGCACGATGTAACCGTTCATTTTGCCGTCCAGCATCAGCTCGGTCTGGGCCATCACGTCATAGCTGCGATCCCACTTCGGCAGCCAGTCATAGCCCCAGTTGTTGGCGGCCTGCGCGTTATCGCCCCAGAAGCTTTTCATCATGCTGATAAAAAATTTCGGCGTGTTCTTCCAGTAGTTGACCTGATCCGCCAGCAGCGCATCCGGTGTTATCTGGCTAAGGTAGGTTTTCAGGTCGCCCTGTTTTTCCGATGGCAGCGGCATGTAGCCCGGCAGGTTGAGACTCAGCAGCCCGAGATCGGTATAGCCCTGAATGTTAGAGTGGCCGCGCAGCGCATTGATGCCGCCGCCCGCCATGCCGATGTTGCCGAGCAACAGCTGGATCATCGCCGCCGCGCGGATAATCTGCGCGCCGTTGGTGTGGTGCGTCCAGCCCAGCGCGTACATGAAGGTCGCGGTTTTGTTCGGCACGCAGGTGCTGGCCAGCGACTGGCAAATCTCTTCATAGGCTTTCGCCGGTGTGCCGCACAGTGACGTCACCATCTCCGGCGTGTAGCGGGAGACGTGCTTTTTCAGCAGGTTCCACACGCAGCGCGGGTGGGTCAGCGTCATGTCGCGTTTGGCGAAACCGTCTGCGCCCAGCTCATACTGCCAGCTGCTCTTGTCATACTGGTGCGTCTGGTTGTTATAACCGCTGAACAGCCCGTCGTCGAAGCTGAAGTCCTCACGCACGATCAGGCTGGCGCTGGTGTAGGACTTCACATACTCGTGGTGAATCTTATCTTGGGTAATCAAATAGTTGACGATACCGAGCAGGAACGCGGCATCCGATCCGGCGCGGATCGGCGCATACAGATCGGCAACAGCGGCAGAACGGTTAAAACGCGGGTCAACCACGATCAGTTTGGCGTCGTTGTGGGTTTTGGCTTCCACCGCCCATTTGAAACCGACCGGGTGCGCTTCTGCGGCGTTACCGCCCATCACGATGATCACGTTGGCGTTTTTGATGTCCACCCAGTTGTTGGTCATCGCGCCACGGCCAAAGGTCGGTGCCAGCGCGGCAACGGTCGGGCCGTGGCACAGGCGCGCCTGACAGTCGATGGCGACCATGCCCAGCGAACGGGCGAATTTCTGGTCGAGAATGCCGGTTTCATTACTGGCGGCAGAGGAACACAGCATGCCGGTCGTCAGCCAGCGGTTAACCAGCGTGCCTTTGGCGTTGACGCGCTCGAAATTGGCATCACGGTCTTTTTTCATCAACCGGGCGATGCGCTCAATGGCGTCTTCCCAGCTGATGCGCTGCCATTTGTCCGAACCCGGCGCACGGTATTGCGGGTATTTCAGGCGGCCTTCGCTGTGAATGTAGTCCACCAGCCCGGCCCCTTTCGGGCACAACGAGCCACGGCTGACCGGATGATCCGGGTCGCCTTCAATATGAAAAATGGCGGGTTTGGCGTTTTTTGCCCCGTCGCCCAGGCTGTACATCAACAGCCCGCAGCCAACGGAACAGTAAGTGCAGTTATTGCGTGTTTCTTTTGAGCGCAGCAATTTGTATTGACGCACAGAAGCCATCGCCTCTGTGGGGGCAAACCCTAATACCGCGAGCGTGGTGCCCGCCATTCCCCCGGCGCAGACTTTAAAAAAGCCCCTTCGATTAACCTGCATGCTTTTCCCTATAAATTTTATGTGTCTTTTTTGTTGCGGGAAATCTAACAACACGCCACGAGGAGATTTTGAGCAAAATCAATAATTACAGTTTTAATCGTCTATTCACCCCCTTTATAGGTATTTATGCTCAGAGTTTCGCTATGCACGGAAATACATAACGATATCCACCGCCGTTCGTCTATCCTCGTACCGGCCTTATTGCATTACGGCAACCTGCCGTTACCGAGACATTAACAACCGCTGGAATCGCTATCAGCGGCATCACTTGATACGCCGTGGTGTTGCAACATGCCAGCAACACCCTGCCAGCCGAACGATGAAAGCAGGATGATGAAAGCAGGACGATAAAAGCGGAATCATGAAAACGGCGTGATAAACCTGAACGTAAAAACGCGGTCACGCCGCACACCCCGGCATGAAAATGGCCCGCGTTAATGCGGGCCAGCATGCTCAAACAGTCTGTACCGGAATGCGGTTTACCGCCGCCGGGTCAAGCGGCGCGGCAAAATCCAAATAGCGGTAAATCTCTGGCGCCGATGACGACAAGATAGCCACATGCTGCTGATATTCCGCCACCGTCGGCAAGCGGCCCAGTAGCGCGGCCACGCAGCTTAATTCCGCCGAGGCCAGATAGACGCGGGCGTCCGTCCCCAGACGATGGGGGAAATTACGTGTCGAGGTGGACACCACCTGACTACCCGGCCTGACGCGCGCCTGATTGCCCATACACAGCGAACACCCCGCCGGTTCAATGCGCACGCCGGATTGAATGAACTGGCTGAAATAGCCCTCATCGCTCAGTTGCTGCGCATCCATGCGGGTGGGCGGTGCCAGCCACAGCCGGGCGGCAGTATCGCCCTGATGCTGCGACATCAGTTTACCGGCCGCACGGAAATGGCCGATGTTGGTCATGCATGAGCCGATAAACACCTCATCGATGTGGTTTCCCGCCACCTCCGAGAGCATTTTCACGTCATCCGGGTCATTGGGCACACACAGAATCGGCTCACGGATGGTTGCCAGATCGATCTCGATAACGGCGGCATAGTCGGCGTCAGCGTCGGCTTCCAGTAACTGCGGCTCGCTCAACCACTGCTCCATGCGCCGAATACGCCGCGCCAGCGTCGGCGCATCCTGATAGCCCTCTGCCAGCATGGTGCGCAGCAGCGCCACGTTCGAGCGCAAATAGGTTTCCACTTCCGCCTGTTCGAGCTTGATGGTACAGGCTGCCGCCGAGCGCTCGGCCGAGGCATCCGCCAGTTCAAACGCCTGCTCGACGCTCAAACCGGCCAGACCTTCGATTTCCAGAATACGACCGGAGAAGATGTTTTTCTTACCCTGCTTGGCGACCGTCAACAGCCCTTGCTGGATAGCAAAGTAAGGGATGGCATGGACTAGATCACGCAGCGTAATGCCCGGCTGCATCTGCCCGTTAAAGCGCACCAGCACCGACTCCGGCATATCCAGTGGCATGATGCCGGTAGCCGCCGCAAACGCCACCAGCCCTGAACCGCCGGGGAACGACAGGCCAATCGGGAAACGGGTGTGGGAATCGGCACCGGTGCCAACGGTATCCGGCACCAGCATGCGGTTAAGCCAGGAGTGGATGATGCCATCGCCCGGGCGCAGCGACACGCCGTTGCGCCGGGTGATGAAGTCCGGCAGCGTCTGGTGCAGGTTAACATCGACCGGTTTCGGGTATGCCGAGGTATGGCAGAACGACTGCATCACCAGATCGGCGGAGAAGTACAGGCAGGCCAAATCTTTCAGCTCATCGCGCGTCATGCCGCCGGTGGTATCCTGCGAGCCCACCGTGGTCATGCGCGGCTCGCAATACTGCCCCGGGCGCACACCGGCCACACCACAGGCTTTACCGACGATTTTCTGCGCCAGCGTATAGCCGCGTGCCGACTCGGCAGGCGCTTGCGGCAGACGAAATAGCGTGCTTTGCGCAAGGCCCAGCGACTGGCGCGCGCGCGCCGTCAGGCTGCGGCCAATAATCAGCGCAATACGGCCACCGGCGCGCACTTCATCGAGCAGCACCTCGGTTTTCAGGCTAAAACGGGCGAGCAGCGCGTCATCCTCGTGACGACGCACCTCGCCTAAATAGGGATAGACATCAATCACATCGCCGGTTGACAGCGCGCTGACGTCCATTTCTATCGGCAGCGCCCCGGAGTCTTCCAGCGTGTTAAAGAAAATCGGCGCGATTTTCCCGGCCAGCACCACGCCACCGGCGCGTTTATTCGGCACAAACGGAATATCCTGCCCGATGTGCCACAAAATGGAGTTGGTGGCCGATTTGCGCGACGACCCGGTGCCGACCACATCGCCGACATACACCAGCGGATAGCCCTGCGCTTTCAGCGCCTGCATCTGTGCCACCGGGCCGACAGACCCCGGTTTATCCGGCGTCACGCCATCGCGCGGCACGCTCAACATACACTGCGCATGCAGCGGAATATCCGGGCGTGACCAGGCTTCCGGTGCCGGTGACAGGTCATCAGTATTGGTTTCACCCGCGACGTTAAATACCGTCAGCGTGATTTTTTCCGCCAGCGCCGGACGAGCGCTAAACCATTCGGCCTCGGCCCAGGACTGTAATACCCGCTGTGCAGCAACATTCCCCTGCCCGGCTTTCTTTTCAATCTCACCAAAATAATCAAATATCAGCAGCGTATGACTCAGTGCTTTTATCGCTTCCTCGGCCAGCACATTATTATCCAGTGCATCAATTAATGGCTGAATATTATAACCGCCTTGCATCGTCGCCAATAAACGAATAGCCGCAAGCGGAGAAAGCGCCGCCACGGTAATATCCCCGCGTACAATTCCCCCCAGAAAGTCGGCTTTAATTTTTGCAGCATCATCGACACCGGGAGAAATATGGTGAGCCAGTAGATCAAGCCATACCGGAATATCGGTAGATGTTTGATTTTCCTCTGCACTCAGTTGCGCCACCAATGCCGTTGCTTGCGCGGCGGTTAATGGTTTAGGCGGAATACCGGTTTTACGTCGCTCAACAATATGGGCGTAATAATGTTCTAACATGACAGCTCCTTACCACCGTAATGGCAATCAATGCAAATAGACAGCAACAATAGAGTTCGTTTCGGATTTAGCGCATTAAAATAATGACTAATAATATCGCCACCCTAATCAATCGCGGCACGGTTAATTAATCAACCATGAATATCGCCTGTTATTTATGAGCCGGTGCCTGTCGGCATGGTGTTATTACAGGCATCATCGTATTAAATACCAGCAACCATCCTTTAGCATACATCGGTATACCGACAGGCCACGTTCTTCCGGGCGTGGCGCACATGGCTGTCGCACCTGGATATCGCACATGGATAGCGGACATAAGATGTCGCACACCGCAGCCGGGATTACCACGCCGGATAACCGGCCAGCAGCCAGGTCAGTGCCAGCAGGTCGGCACTGCCGCCCGGACTCAGGTTTTGCGCAATCAGCGTCCTGTCCATCGCCTCAAGCCCCGCCACCGTCACCCCGGCGGATAACTGCTCCCGCGCCAGACGCTGCACCAGCGACAACCCTGCCAGCCCGCCGCGCGACACCACGTTGGTATCGCCGTTCTGCGCCATCAGCACCACCAGCGTGTGCAGCAGCGCCTCGCGCTCCGGCACACCCCGCGCGCGCGCCGCCAGGTACGCCGGCAGGCTGTAGCGCCGCACCGTGGCAAAGCCGCTCGCCGCTTCACCCCGCGCCCCCGTCAGCCCGTGCTCACGGTACAACCGCTCACCCGCCGTCACCGCCGTGCTGCCACCGGCCAGCTCCGTTTCCACCAGCCCCGCGCTCATCTGCGCCACGCTGCCACACAGCGATGCGCGGCTCAGGCGCTCGCCGCGCCCCGCCAGCCAGCCCGCCGCGCTGCACACCAGACCAAAGGCGAAAATACCGCCCTTGTGCGTGTTCACCCCGCCTGTCGCCGCCTGCATCGCCTGCTCCGCCGCCAGCCCCACCGGGCGCACCCGCGCCAGCAGCTGCGACAGCGGCAGGTGGCGATGCTGCCAGCCGGCGGCAGTAAAGCGCGCAAACCACGGCGACAGCGCCGCAATGCTCGCCTCGAACGTGCCCATGTCCATGTCGCGGTGCGCGCCGCTGTTGGCCGCGTCCACCAGCCCCGGCTTCGGCGTCAGCTCCACCTCGTGCGTCAGCGCCGCCACCACCCGCCGGTGGATGTCCGGCAACCCGCCCGGCTCATCCACCTCGCCGGTCAGCGCCTCAGCGACCGTCAACCCCGCCAGCACCGCTGCGCTTGCTCTGGTTTTCATCTCTGGTTTTATCTCTGGTTTTCATCTCTGGTTCTGGGGTGAGGCCGCATCGTCTCACTCATACGCCTGGGCTCAGTCCTTTACCTGACGCACCACGTCAATCACGCTGCCGTCACGGTAGCGGATCACCCCCACGATGCGCTCGTGGAACTCAATCGCCTTCGGCTCGCCCGCCAGCGCCACCGCACGCTGGTACAGCTCGTCAATCGACATCACGCTCAGGCCCGCCGCCGTCAGCCGTGCCGCCACCTCCGGGCGCAGCGGGTTCACCGCTATCCCGTGGTCCGTCACCAGCACGTCTATCGCGCTGCCCGGCGTCACGCACGTCGTCACCTGACGCACCACCGTCGGAATGCGGCTGCGTATCAGCGGCGCCACCACTATCGTCAGGTTCGCCGCCGTCGCCACGTCACAGTGACCGCCCGACGCCCCGCGCATCACCCCGTCCGACCCGGTGATGACATTCACGTTGAACTGCGTGTCGATTTCCAGCGCACTCAATATCACCACGTCCAGCTGGTCGCAGCACGCCGCCTTCGCACTCGGGTTCGCGTACACGTTGGTCGAGATTTCCACGTGCTGCGGGTTCTTCGCCAGCGATGCCGCCGCGTTCGCGTCAAAGCACTGCGTGTCCAGCAGCGTCTCTATCAGCCCCTTCTCGTGCAAATCCACCAGACTCCCGGTGATGCCGCCCAGCGCAAACCGCGCCACCACGCCCTGCTTCTGCATCCGCTCTTCCAGAAAACGCGTGCACGCCGTCGAGGCCGCCCCCGAGCCGGTCTGCATCGAGAAGCCGCTCTTAAAGTACCCCGAGTGCTCGATAACGTCCGCCGCCCGCCGCGCTATCAGCAGCTCGCGCGGGTTGCTGGTCACGCGCGCCGCCCCCACGCTGATTTTCGCCGGGTCGCCCACTTCGTCCACCGGCACCACAAAATCCACCTGGTCCTGCACGATGCTCGCCGGCATGTTCGGGAACGGCACCAGGCTCTCCGTCAGCAGCACCACCGTCTTCGCATACTGCGCATCCACCATCGCATACCCCAGCGACCCGCAGCGCGATGTCCCCGACGTGCCGTTGGCATTGCCGAACTCGTCGCTCGCCGGTACCCCGAGAAACGCCACGTCTATCGTCAGCTCCCCGCTCTGCAGCAGGTGCACCCGCCCGCCGTGCGAGTGGATTTGCACCGGCTCTGCCATCAGACCGTGCGATATCGCGTCCGCCAGCCTGCCGCGCATCCCCGAGGTGAAGATACGGGTGATGACCCCGTTGCGGATGTGCTCTATCAGCGGCGCGTTGCAGGTCATCAGCGAGCTCGACGCCAGCGTCAGGTTTTTAAACCCCATCCGGGCCAGCGTCTCCACCACCCGGTTTATCACCTTGTCCCCTTCGCGGAACGCATGGTGGAAGGAAATCGTCATCCCGTCCGTCAGCCCGCTCTTGCGTACCGCCTCTTCCAGGTCGGCACACAGCTTGCGCTCGTGCTTCGCCGTCAGGTCGTCCAGCCACGGCGTGGCGCTGTTCGCCCCCGTAAACGGGCGCAGCTGGCCCAGTCGCGCATACTGCTGTTGCAGTGCTTCTATCATGTTGCTCATCATTCCAGTCCTGTCTGTTCCGCGCCTTACTTGCGCACGCCGGACGCACGCGCCCGCTCGATGACCCGCCGCGCATGGTCGATTATCGGCGCATCTATCATCTTGCCGTTCAGCGATATCACCCCCAGCCCGGCCCGCTCACCCTCCTGCGCCGCCTCGATGACCAGATGGGCGTAGTCCACCTCGTCCTGCGTCGGCGCATAGGCGTTGTGCAGCAGCTCTATCTGGCGCGGGTTAATCAGCGACTTGCCGTTAAAACCCAGCCGGCGTATCAGGTCCACTTCCTTCAGAAAGCCCGCCTCGTCGCTCACGTTCGAGTACACCACGTCAAACGCGTCGATACCCGCCGCCCGCGCCGCATGCAGCACCGCGCAGCGCGCATAGAACAGCTCCGTGCCGTCGCCGCGCTCGGTCTGCATGTCCATCACGTAGTCGAACGCCGCCAGCGCAATGCCAATCATGCGCTCGGACGAGCGTGCTATCGACACCGCGTTAATCACCCCGACCGCCGACTCGATGGCCGCCATGATGCGCGTCGAGCCCACTTCCCCGCCCGCACGCCTTCTCGATACGCGCCAGATGGTGCTCCAGCTCGTCCACGTCGTCGGTGGAGTCGGTCTTCGGCAGGCGTATCACATCCACCCCGCCGCGCACCGCCGCTTCCAGGTCTTTCAGGCCGAACGGCGTGTTCAGCTGGTTGATGCGCACCACGGTCTCAATCTCGCGGTACATCGGGTGTTGCAGCGCGTGGTACACCAGCAGCCGCGCCGTGTCCTTCTCGCGCAGTGACACCGCATCCTCCAGGTCGAACATGATGGAGTCAGGCTGGTAGATGAAGGCGTTGGACAGCATGGCGGCATTCGCCCCCGGCAGGAACAACATACTGCGCCGCAGTCTTTTCGGTTCGGTCGTGCTCATCACAGCTTCTCCCACGCTATCTCGTCAATACCGGCAGCGCGCAGCACCGCACTCTGTACCCGGGCGCGTATCACACAGTCCAGCGCCCCTTGTCGTCCACCACCACCGTGCCGGACGTCACGCCCAGCCGGTGCAGCGTCTCGTCCACCACCTGCCGTATCTGCCCGCCAAACTGCTTGATGACCTCGCTGTTGATGACCACGGTCAGCGCACCCTCGGCCGGCGCCACCTTCACCAGCAGGTCGCTGGACTCGAAGGTGCCCGCCAGGGCTTCCTTGATTATATTCATGGTGTGTTTTACCTGCTTGATACCTAAAAACGCGTTACGCGCAGGCGAGCTCGCCATAGCGCTGTAACTGCACAAATGTGGTGGCCGGCACCCTCGCGGATAGCCTCAAACTCCCGCTGCGCCAGCAGCCGCCTCACCTCCGATGCCGATATCGCCTGCCCCGCCGCCTCCCGCGCGCGCTCGATTTCCACCACCTCCAGCGCCGGCGCCGCCACCCGGCCCGGCTGCTCCAGCCAGTGGTGCATCGCCGCGTTGTAGTGCCGCGTCACCGGGCAGAACGGCTCGGTGCCGACAAAACGCCGCGTGATACCCAGCGCCGGGGCGATGTAACGCCGGAAGATAATCAAATCCAGCGCCGCGTGCGCCTCGGTGATGCGCTGCGCCTCCTTGAGAAAGTACCGGAAAGGTCGCCTTCGATATCAGGTAGTGCGACCGGCATGCACCGTCAGGTTCGGGATGTGTGACACCCCCTGCTGCACCATCGCCAGCCGCTCGCTGAACGGAAAGAACGACGCATCCTCGCGCACCACGAAGATATGCAGCCAGTCGCACGCCGCTGCCGCCTGCTCCGCCAGATAGCGGTGCCCCAGCGTGAACGGGTTGGCGTTCATCACGATGGCCCCGATGTGCGCCCCCGGCTTCGCCTGCGACGCCAGCGTCTGGCAATACTGCCGGATGCCTATCGGCGTGTTCTCCATCAGCACCGCCTGGTCCTCGTAACAGGCCAGCGGGTAAAACCCGCAGCCCCGGAACACCGGCACATTGCAGGGCCGCGTGTAGAGAAACAGGTGGAACAGCCCGCGTCCGGCGGCAAACTGCACCACCTCGTTGACTATCGTCACCCCCAGACTCAGCTCGCGGTAATCCGGGTCAACCGCCACGCACTTGATGGTGCTCGCGCACAGCCCGGCGCACGCCACCACGCGCCCCTGGTGGCGGCCCACCACAAAAAATTCGATATCGTCGTCCAGGCCCAGCTGACAACGCGCCAGCAGCGGCCCGACGTCCGTCAGCACCCGGGGGTGGCGCGCCACCTCGTGGGGGGTAAATGTCACACTCTCATCGGCATACATGGGGGTATCCTGCTGGTTGCTCGCGGCCCGACCGGGCGACTCAGTGACCGACGGCCACGGCCTGACGCGCCCTGACCGGCCGCGCGGCTTCGCCGATGGTGTTACGCAGGTGGCCGACATGCTCTATCTCCACCTCGATGCTGTCACCCGGCTGCATGAACAGCGGCGGATTACGCTTCTTGCCCACCCCGCCCGGCGACCCGGTAATGATGACGTCACCGGCACTGAGCGCGGTGAAGGTGCTGATATACTCAATCAGGTCGGCCACCTTGTGGATCATGCTCGCCGTGGTGTCATCCTGCACCATCCGCCCGTTCAGGTAGGTGCGGATGGCCAGCGCATGCGGGTCGGGGATTTCGTCACGGGTGGTCAGGTACGGCCCGAACGCGCCGGTCTTCTGCCAGTTCTTGCCCGCCGTGAACCAGTTGTGCTGCCAGTCACGCGCCGAGCCGTCCATGTAGCAGCTGTAACCGGCGACAAACCCGAGCGCCTCGTCGCGGGCAATGTTCTGCCCGTCGCGGCCAATGATGACCGCCAGCTCGCCTTCGTAGTCAAACTCGCTGGAGTAGTGCGGCTTGAGCACCGGGGTGCCGTGGCCGGTCTGCGAATCCGGGAAGCGCACGAACAGCGTCGGGGCCGGGTTCAGCTCGTTGAACTCCTTGCGCTTGTCGGCGTAGTTCATGCCGACGCAGAGGATTTTGGAGGGCGAGACAATCACCGGCAGAAAGGTGACGTCGGCGACGGCCACATCCGGGGTCTCTCCCTGGAAGGCGGCGGCCACGTCGAGCGCGTCGGCGGCCAGCAGCGCTTTGAGGTCGGGGTAACGCTCACCCAGACGACGGCCCAAATCAATCAGCCCGGCGGAGGTGTAAATACCGTAACTGTTGTTGCCCTGATGGCGATAACTTGCAAGTTTCATAACAACACCTGAAGGTGGTGGGATTCATGATGTATGCCGGTTGAGGCAATATGTTTCATCAACCGGCAAGCCTGATTTAATAATGGCCGAATAACCCAGCTGTTTTTATGGCGTGATATTTAATTGATAAAAAACCATCTCAATCGCATTGTTAAATACACCCGTCACACGGCAAATTACAGGTACATTGGCTTTATTATCCGGCCTATTTCCCGGCCTTACCCTTTCAGGGCCAACGCAATTTGCATTATTTAGGATATAAAGCGCGATATCTATTTCCGCTGACAGCATGGTTTTATTATTTATTACTCTGCGCTGCGACCAGATTGACACGATGAATGCCATTCAGATATGTCGCCACAAAAATACCGCCAATTAACAGTGTAATAATAAACGCCGTCATCCCCAGCCAACCGGCGGAAGAGAAAATAAGCCCATTGCAGTAACCGACCACGGAACCGCCCATATAGTAGAAGAACAGATATAACGCCGTGGCCTGTCCGCGCGCATGGGTCGCATTTTTACTGACCCAGCTTAAGCCGATAGAGTGGCAACCGAAGAAGCAGCCGGTAAACAGAATCGCACCGATGACAAACGCAGGCAGGCTCGCGGTTAACGTCAGCAGCATGCCGCCAATCATAATCATAAACAGTGCGGATAATACCTTCAGCGCACCGTATTTTTGTGACAAGCGACCCGCCTGTGGTGCGGTAAAAAAGCTCATGACAAAACTAAATGAAATCAACCCGGCATTGGCATGAGAGACATTAAACGGCTCGCGCGCCAGATGGAACGCCAGATAGTTATACAGCGAGGTAAACACACCAAAAATAATGAAGCTCACCACGTACATTAACGAGAGTTTTTTGTTTTTAAAGTGTGCCATCGCGCCTTTGGCAATAGAAGAAAAGTTCAGGCTGTCACTGGCGTTAAAGTTTTTCGATGCAGGCAGCAATACGGAAACCAGCAGTGCGGCGAACATCAGCGTACAGGCAAAGCCGTAGAAGATGACATCAATAGAGGCATGGCCGATTAACTGGCTGGCAATCACTCGCCCGGACATGCCGCCAATTGAGTTGCCAAACACGAAATACCCCGTTACCACACCAGCCACTACCGGCGCGACCTCTTCACTGATATAGGCAGTGGCAGCAGCGGCAATACCGCTTAACGCCAGACCAATCACACCGCGCAGCATCACCAGCAACGCCCAGGATTTTACCAGCGGGCAGATGAGCGTCAGTAAACCGCCCAGCATCAGCGAGACAACAATCAGCCGTTTGCGGCCATAGCGGTCGGCCAATGTGCCGGTAAATAATAATCCGATAGCCAGCATCGCGGTTTCTGCGGACAAAATAATACTCACCTGACTGACGGGAATATCATAATCCTTCGCCAAGACCGGTAATAATGGCTGAATAAAAAATAAGGATGCCAGTTCAGCCAGGCCAGAAAATGCCAGCGCGAAAATCACTCGCAGGTATTGAGCAATATTAACCTGCTTATCCTGTCGATCAGGCGTCGGTGTCTGAATTGCACTCATAATAACCTCACAATATATTTGTAGGGATACAGGGAAATAAAATTAACGATTACATTCTTTATTTTTAAATATCTTCAACATCCAGAGCGTATGCAGGAACAAATACATTACCAACAAATAACTTCCTTGCGGTGCGAATCACGGAAGCGCGAATATCTTCATGGCGCTCACCGTTTTTCATTAATGAAACGGCGATTTTTCCACTCGGGTGCTCAATCGTGACCTCGTCTAAAAAAGCGTGACGGTGTTCTTCGCCCAGCACATCCTGCGCCACGCTGCCTTCTATGACGCAGGCGGTAGAAATACCGATGGAGCCGGTGATCGCCAGCGAACGATGGCAGTTATGCGGCATGAAATAGCGCACCTGAATTGTGCCACCGGCAACCGGTGGGCTGAGTAATACCGGTTTGGGGATAACCATGTTGCTGACATCGCCAAGCCCCATCGCCTGGCCTGCCTGTCGGCGGAGCTGTTCCAGCCGCTGCATAAAGGCACTGTCTGACTCCAGCGCCTGCGGCGATTCACTGCCGGTTTTATCCAGCGAACGGGCATCAATAAGCACCATCGGCATCGCCATATCAATACAGGTGACGCTGATGCCAGCAAACACATCGCGCACCTTCCCGGTGGGAAACAGTTTGCCGGTTTTGCTGCCTGCCGAGTTGAGGAACGTCAGGCCCACCGGCGCGGCATGGCCGGGAACGCCGTCAATTTGGGTTTCGCCGTCATACTCCACCCGTTGGTGTGGCGTGTGAATATCCGCATCGACCAGCGTACCGGTGTTCAGGTTACGGATCCGCACCCGTGTACGCGGGTGGCGGGCGTCAACCAGCCCATGCTCAATGGCAAACGGCCCGACGGCGCACAGCATGTTGCCGCAGTTGGGCGTGGTATCCACCCGGCGCTCTTTGACCATCACCTGGGCAAACAGGTAATCGACATCGGCCTCGGGGTGAGTGGAGCGGCTGACAATCGCCACCTTACTGGTTTGCGGCGCACCGCCGCCAATGCCATCAATTTCCAGCTCATGGCCGGAGCCCATCAGCGCCAGCAACACCTCATCGCGCTGCTGGCGGTCTTGCGGCAGGTCGCTGGCTAATATCACCGGCCCCTTGGACGTGCCGCCGCGCATCAATACACAGGGAATCTTTACCATCACGTTTTCTCACGACTTGACTGCTTTGATGGCGCAAGCATCCCACAGGCGTATCCATGACTCTAATGTCAAAAAAATAACGATTAATTCGTTTCTTGCATTAATAATGCGCCCGCGACAGATTATCGTGTCAGCCAACCTGTCAGGAGGAAAAAAGCGATGCAGCATGAACTTCAGGGCATCAAGGCATTTGTCAAAATTGCGGACACCGGGTGTTTTACCAAAGCCTCGGAGTTGTTGCATATTTCGCAACCGGCGTTAACCCGGCGTATCAAAAAGCTGGAAGAGAGCCTCGGCGCGACGCTGTTTGAGCGTTCAACGCGCCGGGTCAGCCTGACGGCCGTCGGCAAAAGTTTTCTGCCTAATGCGCGCAACCTGATTGATTTTTATGAAAATGCCATTCTGAACATTCAGGAAATGGCCTCACACCAGACCGGCTTTGTCACGCTGTCGTGCATTCCCACCGCCGCGTTCTATTTTCTGCCGGCGGTGATCCGCAACTACAACGAACACTACCCCAATATCCGCATCCGCATACTGGAACACAGCGCAAGCGACTGTCTCGATGCCGTGCTCAATGGAGACGCGGATTTTGGTATTAATATGATCAACGTCACACACTTCAATGTGGAGTTCACGCCGCTGGTCAATGAGCCGTTTGTGCTGGCCTGTCGGCGCGATCATCCGCTGGCAAACAAGTCGCTGGTGATGTGGGAAGACCTGGCGGATTACCCGCTGATTGGCGTGCGGCGCTCCAGCGGCAACCGGCTGTTAATCGAGCAGGCGCTGGAACAGAGCGCCTGGAAACCGAACTGGTTTTATGAAGTGCGCCATTTATCAACCTCGCTGGGTATGGTCGAGGCCGGACTGGGCATTGCCGCCGTGCCAAGCCTTGCCATGCCGCGCGATGAACACCATGTGCTGGTGAGTAAGCCGCTGATTGAACCGGTGGTGCGCCGAACGCTCGGCGTGGTGCAACGCAAAGACTCGCCGTTAAGCCCGGCGGCCGAGCGCTTTAAAGAGATGTTGCTGCACCTGTGGTCAAATGAGAAAAACAGCCCCTGGATAGGCAAATTCAACCTCTGAACACCCGCTGCGCGGCCATCAGGCCGCACAATAGGCACCGACAGTCTTGATAAGAACATGCTATTGGTCATCTTCAGTTTTCGTCACGTCTGCTGCCTATGCGTGACCGCAACATGCCTTACGCTATCGCCTTTCAGGAGGGCCCATGCCGGATAACATGACATCACACTACTCGCCTGCGACCGGGCGTTTTTCTAATCCGCCCTCATCCGGCCAACACCCGGTGCAAGCCGCCCGCCTGAGCCTGTGGCAAACCCTGTCACTCCTGTGGCGTCTTGGCTTTCAGCGCCGGGGCCGCGCTCCCGCCCATCGGCTGGTGCAACACACCCCGGATATGCCCGCCTTTTTACGCCCTGACGCTCGCCTGAAATTCATCTGGTTTGGGCACTCGACGCTGCTGCTCAATCTGGATAATACCCGCATCCTGATTGACCCGGTGTTCTCCGCCAGTGCCTCGCCGTTGAGCCTGATGTTCCGCCGCTTCCAGCCGCCGGTGTTGTCAGTCGATGCGCTGCCTGCCATCGATGTGATTTTGCTGTCGCACGATCATTATGATCATCTGGACGCCAAAACGATCCGCGCCTTTCGCCATACCCACACCCGCTTTATCGTGCCGCTCAAGGTGGGCCAACACCTGCGCAAGTGGGGTATTGCCGCTAACCGAATTGATGAGCTGGACTGGAGTCAATCCACGCGCGTGGGGCCACTGACCTTCACCGCCACCCCGTCACACCACTTCTCCGGGCGCAGCCTGTCGGGGCGCAATACCACGCTGTGGGCGTCCTGGGTGATTCAGGGGCAGCGAGAGCGCGTCTTCTTTAGCGGCGATTCCGGTTACGGCGAGCATTTCCGCGCCATCGGCGAGCGCTTTGGCCCCTTCGATGTGGCGTTTATGGAGAACGGTCAATATAACGAGCGCTGGCCAGACTCCCATATGCACCCGGCACAGACCGTACAAGCCGTCATCGATGTAAACGCGCGCCAGTTCATGCCTATTCACTGGGGCATGTTCGCACTGTCGTTTCACGACTGGGCCGACCCGGTGCGTGACAGCAGCCAACTGGCGCGGGAGCAGGCCCTGCCAGTCATCATGCCGATGCTGGGCGAAGTGGTGACGCTGGGCGAACCCACGCTGACCCACGCCTGGTGGGAGAAAAGCATCACCACGGCACCACGGCAATGCGACGTCAGGAATACCGTACAGGATATGGAATAACCGGGGCTAATGTAGGATGCACATGCCAGCACTTCTCAATGATGGGTGCTGGCTTTTTCATGTAAATCATCTCTTGCTTAACTTAGAACCTCTCTAAATAGGATTGTGTAACGCTCCCACTCTTGGTAGGTAAAAGCGATGTCTTCACACCATTAATGTGACTTATCATCCGCAGACTTATATTTACACCGTAAATATGTTAATTCAGTGGAGTAATACAAAATTCATGAGCCGCGCATTAGATGCTGCGTTTAATTCTCACCCTAACCATATTGACGATGATGAAAAGAGCACACTGCTGAAAAATCTGAATAACGAGTCCCTGATAGCAAAAAATCGATGTTATGACGCATCCATGATTGGGTAGAGATATCTGTTAAATGCCATTTAAAACTTAAAATACATTATTTTGATCTTGATGCTGTTTTCCAATTTTAATTATGTTTAATTATATAAAATCGTTATTTTTCTAACACAGATTTCTTTTCCATTGGACTTCCATCCCTGTTGGTGGCAGCATAAAAACGTTACCTCTCCGTTGTTAACACTGAGAGCCTCACCCCATCCACTAGAATCAATGCATAGGTAGATCATTAATATGTCTATTGATATCGAAGCCAATTCCAAATCTGAAAATAATGGCCCCGGCATCTGCTTCCTGTTATTACTCATCCTTGGCGGAGTCGTTTTCTTTATTCCCGAAAGCATTGTTTTTGCCTTGCCTGTCGTGATTGGAAGTTCTTTCCTCTATTTTATCTGGTATCTCATTTCACAAAGATATCTAGGTAATATTCTGGGTAGCATGATAATCAGTGTAATTCTAATGGGCATCGCCGCAGCCATTCCTGTCATCGGCTGGATATTATTGCTTATATGGATACTTTACAATATAGCAAAAACATTTGAGAGTATAAAAACGTTACTACCCGATGCTCTCTATAGTACAGTTTTATATGGGTGTTTACTCTTCCCGGCCATTCAGAACATAGCGATGACCAAGACATATACCATCGCGTGTGGCGTAGTTTACGTTATTACGGCGGTACTCTACTGCTCCCGATTAACACAACAGGCCGCTAACACTAAGCAAAGCATTTTTTATTTCTCAATCATGTGGCTTTCGGTTCCGTTTATTGCCCTTATGTTTATCTCAATTGTGGCCTCTCTGCGAGCGGCATTCAGAACCGTTTTGACACCGGTACAAACCGTAGTCAAAACCCCACAGAATGTCTCAGCACATATGCGGGGTGGCGTTCATGTCAACGCCTATACCCGGACAGTGACTACCATTCAACATAGTGTGACCTCGCAGACAATGCCAGGGATCGGTGTCGTTGGTGCCTCTATGGTTGGCTCCGTATCAGAAACAAGCACGCCTACGCCAAAGCAGGCATTACCCTTACCTGTAAATACACCTGACGAGGGGGAGTTAGCACACTATGTAACGAATAAAGATCACAGTTTCTATCGCTACGACGGCCTAAATCCGAAGAAAATAAGTAACTTCATTCAGGCCGTAAATAGGCGTCAATCACTGCCGCCATTAGCTGAAGAGGCCGTCTTGTTTTACTACGATGAAACAGTTTTTGGTCAGGGCGATCATGGTCTGGTATTAACCGATGAGGGTGTTTACTGCGTGCTGGGTAAGTTATACGAAACGTTCTATGCCCGTTTTAATGATGTTAGCAAGGTAGCCATCTCGGGGTCATTTAACAAAAAAATTATCCTGCACATGAAAAATGGCCGGAAAAATACTATTGAACTGACCCAGTCAAATGCAGGGGCTAAGAAAATTTATGCGCTTCTAAGCATTGCGGTACAGCAGTAAACGCCGGTGCAATCGTGGTTTGACCGTATTAGCCGTCGCATAATCAGTCACCCAACACTCGGAATGTTCGGGCCATTTAACGTTCCCGTACAGGCAAACGCTGGCGCAGCGCGTCGCGCCGTTCGGCATCGGCCTGCTCTTTGCGTTGCGCGGTGTCGAGCCAATCGTGAGCGGCGCTGGGGCTGAGAATAAACACCCCGTCATCGTCGCCTATGGCGATGTCACCGGGGTTTACCGCCACGCCGGATAGCCGGAGCGGTACATTCACCGCCCCTTGCAGGCCAAGGGTGCGGGTGGTGATGGCGCTCACGCCGTGGCAAAACACTGGCAGCCCGAGCGTGCGCAGTGCGCGGGAATCAGTCACGGCACCGGCGACCACCACGCCGGCCAACCCTTTGACGCAGGCCGCCAGCGTGCGCAGCTCGCCCCAGCAGGCGCGCGTCGCCTCTTGCATGGCATCAATCACCAGCACATCGCCGGGCTGGCTTAATAACAGCGCCTCGCGCAGTATGCCGCCATCGGGCGGGCACAGTTTTACCGTCACCACGTTGCCCACCATCTGCACCGGTTGCCACAGCGGTTGAAGGCCGTGCAGGTAGCCGTGGTCGGTGAGGTGCCCAAGCGTAGAGGTGCTGATGTGGCGGTACTGTGCCAGCAGTGTTGCGCTGGCGGGCGGCACCCGTGGCAGAATCAGGCCGACTGGCGGCGCGTCGGTGTCATGCGGCGACATCATGCCTCCTTGCGCGCTGGCGTTTCACGCCCAAATGGAATGCACAGCGGCGTGTGGAAAAACGGGTCGTTAATGATGCGGCAATCGAGATCAAACACCGTTTTCACCATTGCCTCATTGAGAATGTCAGCCGGTGCGCCTTGTGCGAAGGCGGTGCGGTTATGCACCGCCACCATATGGTCGGCATAGCGGCAGGCCAGATTCAGGTCATGCAGCACCATGATGATGGTTTTGCCGTGCTGGCGATTGAGCGCGCGCAGCAAATCGAGCACGTCAATCTGGTGGGCCAAATCCAAAAACGTGGTCGGCTCATCGAGCAGCACCACCTCGGTATCCTGCGCCAGCGTCATGGCTATCCACACCCGCTGGCGCTGGCCGCCGGAAAGCGCATCCACCGGGCGGTGCGCCAGTGCCTCGGTGCCGGTTTGCACCAGCGCCTGATGCACCATCCGTTCATCTTCCGCTGACCATTGCTGTAGCCAGTTTTGATACGGATAGCGCCCCAGGCTGACCAGTTGCTTGACGGTTATCCCCTCCGGGGCCTGCGGCATCTGTGGCAGGATCGCCAGCTCGCGCGCCACCTGTGCCGTTGGCTTGCGGTGGATATCTTCACCGTTGAGGATAACCGACCCTTGCAGCGGCGTGAGCAGGCGGGCAAACGCTTTAAGCAGCGTACTTTTACCGCAGCCGTTGCTGCCAATCAGCACCGAGACTTTGCCGCGCGGCAGCGCCAGATCCAGCGACTCGATAATGGTCTGCCGGGCATACCCCAGCGTTACCCCTTGACTGCGAATGGCGGTCATCATCCGTTTCCTTCCTGCCGTTGTTGCATCAATAAATATAAAAAGAACGGTGCGCCCAGCACCGCAACAAAAATACCGGCCGGTAAATCCAGCGGCAAAAACAGCGTGCGGGCGCACAAGTCAGCCACGTTAACCAGCGCCGCACCGCATAAAAACGCCATGATGGCCTGTGCGGCAAACCCCGGCGGCACCAGCCGTTTGGCGATGTGTGGCGCAATCAGGCCGACAAACGCCATCGCCCCGCCGCAGGCAATTGCGGCCCCGGCCAGCGCAACACTCAGCGCCAGCAACGCCAGCCGCACCGCTTGCACCCGCACGCCAATGCCCTGCGCCAGTGCGTCATCCAGTTGTTGTACCTGCACCTGACGCGCCAGCAGTATCAGGCACGGCAGCAACAGCACCAGCCACCCCGCCAGCGCGCGCGCGTCTTGCCAGCTTGCGCCATACACGCTGCCCGTCAGCCAGACATACGCCGACAGCGTAGTGGTCAGCGGGCTGAAAACCAGCAGAAAAGTGGTTGTCGCCATCAACAGCGCCGAAACGCCCACGCCGGTCAGTACCAGTCGCAACGGCGACACACCGGACTGCCAGGCCAGTGCATACACCGCACAGGCCGCGCCACCGGCACCGGCCATCGCCGCCAGCGGCAGATAATGCGGCCCGAACAGCGATGCGCCAAACGACAAATAGCCCACCGCCGCTGCGCTGGCTCCACTGCTGATACCCAGAATATCCGGTGAGGCCAGCGGGTTACGCACCATCGCCTGCAACATCAGGCCGGACACAGCCAGCGCACCGCCCACCAGCGCCGCCAGCAGGACGCGCGGTAAACGCAACTGCCGGACTATCATGTTTGCACCCTCAAGCGTGCCAGGGTCTGGCGCAGAAGACCACAGCGCGCGCCACACCTCCCACGGCGCAAGCCACACTTTCCCGATGCCAAGCGAGGTTATCATCAGAGCGAGCAGTACGCCGGTCATCAGCGCAAGGCGATACAGCGTATTCAGGTTGTACTGGCGCGACCACCGCCCCCAGCGCCACACGCGCTCATACGTTCGATTATCCGGCACCATGCCGCCCTCCGCGCCGCAGTTGCATAATAAAAAACGGTGCGCCAAACAGCGCCGTCATCACGCCCACCGGCACCTCCTGCGGCAGGATAACCACGCGCGCCAGAATATCGGCCAGCAACAGCAACGCTGCCCCCAGCAGCGCACAGCCGGGCAACAACCAGCGGTGGTCGGCGGGCAGCAGCGTGCGGGCGAGGTGCGGGACAATCAGGCCGATAAAGCCGATACTGCCCGCCATCGCCACCGCGCTGCCCGCCAGCACCACCACCACCAGACTCATCAGCGCCCGCAGGCGCGCGGTGCGCTGGCCCAGCCCGCGCGCAATGGCATCACCGGCATGCAACACATTGATTTGCCCGCTCAGGCACATCGCCGCCAGCAGCGCCAGTACGCCGTATCCCATCAGCGGCAACACCGCGTTAAGCTCGCGCCCGGCCACCGACCCGGCCAGCCAGAACAACACCGTGTCCAGCCCCTCCTGATTGACCACCAGCAGCGCCTGACTGAACGCCGAGAACAGCGCGGTGATAGCCGCCCCAGCCAGCACAATACGCAGCGGGTTCAGGCTGCCTTTCCCGAGCGTGCCAACCAGCCACACCAGGCCGCCTGCCAGCGCCGCACCGGCAAACGCCGCCCAGAGCCACACCGCCATGCCGAGCGCGGGAAACCAGGACACGCAGACGATGAGCAGGAACATCGCGCCAGCGTTAATGCCAAACAGCCCCGGCGAGGCCAGCGGGTTACGCGTCAAGACCTGCATCAGCAGCCCCGCCACCGCCAGCGCCGCCCCGACCAGCATCGCCATCAGCGTGCGCGCCAGCCGGGTGGATGTCACCAGAATGTGGCTGACATTAAGCGCATCATGCTGCCAGAAGGCCGCCAGCACCTGCCCCGGCGCAATCCACACCGGGCCGGTCATCACGCTCAAGCCCGCCAGCACCAGCACCGCCAGCCCCGCCGTCAGCAGCACCGGCCACGGCCTGCGCGCCGCCGTGATGAGCGGGCTCATGATGCCACCTCCCCGCCGATCCCCGTTACCCGATGGATATCATCGAGCATCAGGTTGGCCCCCAGAATACCGCCGGACAAACTCCAGGCGACGCCATCGACCACCCACACCTGCCCGCGCTGCACAGCGCGCAAACGCTGCCACAGCGGATGCTGAATCAGCGACTGATAATGGCGTTGCACCGCCGGGCTGTTGGCGCGTAAAAACACAAAAAACACCTCGGCATCCAGCACCGGAAGGCTCTCCTTGTTGGTGAGTTTGAGTGAGACACCCGGCTGGCTGCGGCTGGTTTCGCTCCAGCCAAACCCCAGTTCGCTCAGTACCGAGCCGGGAAAACTGGGCGGCAGGTAGCTGCGGATATGATCTTCGCGGATATCCAGCACCGCTACCGTCGGCAAAGTCGCGCCGCCAAACCGCTGGCGTAACTGTGCCTGCAACGTCGCCACCCGCTGCTGCCAGTGTTGCAGGCACTGCCCGGCCTGCGCCTGCACGCCCAATGCCTGCCCCATCACCGCCAGCGTGGTTTTAAACTGGTAGATTTCATCCAGCATCACCACCGGCGCAATCTGTGATAACAGCGGCTGCAAACGCTGATGGCGAAAGCGCGATGCGACAATCATCTCCGGTTTTAGCAACACGATATCTTCAAGACTGGGCTGCGTTTCCAGCCCGACATGCGCCACGCCATCAAGCGCCGCGCGCAGGTAGCGATACATCGGCTTTTCCGTCCACGAGTCCACCACGCCGACCGGGGTGATACCCAGCGCCACCGCCGTATCCGTCGCCCCCTGAAATAGCGTTATTAACCGGGGTGGCCGGGCCTGAACCTGAGCCAGCGCCGGTAAGCCTGCGGCCAACGGCAACAGGCTTAACGACCACCGCAGCAATCGGCGGCGCGAAACTAAATACTCATTCACGATTAGACATTATCTGTTTTACAGGTTGAACTGCTGGCGGGCAGTTAGAGGCTGTGAATCAGCAGCCGTATTGTTTTTGTTGCCGGTAAACGGTGCCGGGCCGTGCGACATTTCGTTCATGATAAATTGCGTGCCGGGTAAATTGCGTGCCGGATAACCGGAATGAATGCTTTGCAGCCTCATCACACGCACGATCGATAACATGCACGATCGATAAAGAGAGGCGCCAACGCCGCCTCTCCCTGGCCACTGGCTAAGGGCTAAACTGTGCCGCCAAAAAACCAGCGTCTGTCCCGCAAGCCCGTCACGCAAAAGGTCATGCCCCTCTATTTCCCGATGATGGCCTGAAACGGGTTAATCACCTCGCCTTTGCCAAACGGCATACTTCCCGGCCCGCCCGCGCGGGCAATCATCGGCGTGATCAGCAGTTTCTGCGGCCAGCTGGCGGCGTCGAACAGCCGGGTTTTCAGCATGGCGTGCGTGTCGGCATGAAAACCGGTGCGGTCAATCGCGTCGTTGATTTCTGTTTGCATCACCTGCCACAGGCGGGCAGCCGACAGCGCGTAGGTGTCGGCCAGCGTGTCGATAATCGCCCGCAGGTTGACCTGAATCCCCAGCGTTTGCAGCCAGAACAGCAGGTCATCGAGCCGGTCGTGGTACAGCGTGTTGGCGTGCCCTTGCTTGATGCGATACACCGGGTCTTGCATCCCGTGTTGCTCCAGCGTCGGGACGTGAATACGCAGTGAGTCGTGGTCACGCAGCAATACCCCGTGCGCTTCGCCCGCCTTCCAGACCAGCACAGCGTTTTGCCCATGGATTTCCCCCAGCATGCCAAGCCGGAACAGGCGGAAATTGATGTCAAAAAAGCAGCGACACAGTTCGGCAAACAGCGTTTCAACGCCCTGTGCGTCCGCCGCCAGCTGGCGATAGGCCAGCCAGTCGTCAAAGAAGTGGCGGCGGCGGCCCGGCAGCGGTGTTGCCAGCGCCGCCATCGGCAGCAAGCGGTAGTCCGGGTTATCGAACAGCTCGGCCGGATAGGTGCGCACCAGCGCCGACAGGTGGCGCGGCGCTTCGTCAAACAAGGTGGCCTGCGGCGGCATAAACGCCCACCACTTTCCTTCATCGCACAAATAGAGCCGCTGCTGTAACAGCGCGTCCTGACGGCGCGCCTGGCGCAACAGCGCTTCACTCAGGCCGCCGTTGATCATTTTCACTGCGGGCAAATAGCGTGATGCGCCAAGCGAGTAGACCGCCATCGGCAATTTGAGGTAGTCGGCGCTGGCAAAGCACGGCGTCATCGAGCGTAATGACGAGGTCGGCAGGTAGCCGTCTGCCCGGAAATCGAGCCGGTGGCAGTCGCCATGACGAAACGCCTCGCCCAACTGAGGTTGCAGAATATGGTCGAACTGCCACGGGTGAACCGGCAGGGCGATATGGGTAGCGGCAATACCGCGCGCCACCAGTTCCTGCTGTAATGCCGCCTGCTCTGCCGCTGGCAGCAGGTAACGCGCCGGGTACTGAGCAGTGGTATCGCTGATGCCGTCACCACATTGCAGGTGCGTTTTCGCCACCGCCACCCAGTTCAGCGTGACGGGGGCGGCAAACTCGGCGACGTAACGGCGGTATTCATCGGCATTCAGCCCTTGCTTGGCTTTGGCGGTCGGGTGATAGGGGCGGTCACGCAGCGACGCCCACTGTTCCATCACGTGGAAAAAATCGGCGTTATTACGCAACAGCAGGCTCTCGGTATCAATGTGGTGTTCACGCGATAACGCCAACTGCGAGATACTGGTCGCCAGCACGTCCAAAAACAGCGCCTGCCCTTTGGCTCTCTCTTTAGCACTCTCCTCGTCCGCCCCCTCCTCGTCGCTGGCGCGTTGCCCGACAAAGACCAGATTCATAAAGCTTTCCGGCTCCAGCGCCTGCCAGTCATCGCTGCCCTGCTGCCATACATACACCGCCGTGTGCGGCACGCTCTCCCAGCGCTGGGTAATGCCGGGGCGCAACAGCAGCACCAGATGGCGCTGTTCGCGCTCATCGCAACACCAGCGCCACAGGCGCGCGTCGCGCGTAAACTCGCCAAACGGCGTAGCACAGCCATAATGCTGCCGCCAGGACTCAGGGGTGTAGAGCGCCAGCGGTGCGCTGCCAAAAAATGACTCGGCCAGCAAGCAGTCAACCAAATCCTGCATCACGCTGGCGCAGGCCGCCTGATAGTGCGCATGGGTGTGGGGGTGTGCGTTCATCGCCTGATGTTCCATTGGATTACGTTCCTTCTGTCAATACGGTCGTCATGGCCAGTCTGGCCTGGAGTGCGCGAAACGCGATGCCGCGCTCGTCACCTAATACAAAAGCCTGTATGCCGCGCGCCCGGGCGCGGGCGTGGTCATCTTGCTGGCGCACAATGGTGCAGTAGACGACGTGGTGCGCCGAGGCCACCTGACAAACCTCGTCGAGGGCGGTTTGCACCGCATCGGCAGCGGTTTGCCACGGCATGCCAAGCGACTGAGAGAGGTCGGCGGCACCTTCGAGGATCATGTCGAGCCCCTCCACGGCGGCAATCGCGCTGGCCTGACGCACGCCTTCGGCGCTCTCAATCATCGCCACCAGCATGATTTCCCGGTTCGCCTGCACCACATACTCCGCCAGGCTGTGCTTGCCAAACGCACCGGGGCGGCCGCTGTTGAGGCTGCGCTCGCCTTTCGGGTGGTAAAAACAGGCCTGAATAGCCGCGCGCACCTGTTCGGCCTGCTCGACCCGTGGCAGCACGATGCCCTGCGCGCCGCCATCCAGCAGGCGCAGCAGGGTTTTGGCGTTAAAATCCGCCGCCCGTACCAGCGGCGTCAGGCCGTAGCTTTCCGCCACCCGAATCATGTTTTCCACCGTTTCCGGGTTTATCAGCACATGTTCGGTGTCGATAATCACAAAATCGAACCCGGCTTCGGCAATCAGTTCAATGGATACCGGCGACGGAATCGAGGCGATCAGCCCGTAAACCGGCCGCCCGGTGGCCAGCTTACGCTTGAGTTGATTGGCCCTTAACATGATGCAGGCCGGAATGGATAAAGCGGGTTCGGCACCGCTTTAAAGCGGCGTTCGCCATCACCGAGCAGGCGGCGTTTGGTCAGCTCTTCCACCTCGTAGGTCGGGGCAAACACATCAAACAGCGCATAGCGTGAGCGATGCTGCGGGTGGGCGGCCTGATAGCCCAGCACCACCTCCGCCGTCATTTGCCAGAAGTGCGCTTCCGGCAGGGCATAATGCTGGCGCAGGAAAATCGCCATCTCCGCCAGACAAATGAAGAAAAAGGCGTCGCAGGTGAAATCGCGCACCGCGTTGACGTCTTCCGTCAGAATGAAGGAGTTGCGGTTGATTTTGGCGTGGCTGGCCGGTAGCGGCACCAGATCCGGGCGCATCGCCGGGCGCGCCAGATGATCCGGGCTGTAACGCACGCCGTCGTGGAAGTCTTTTAGCGCAATGCGCTCAGGCCAGCCGTCACGCGCAATCAGAATAATATTCTGCCCGTGGGATTCCATGCCGATGCCCTCGGCATACAGCATGTGGATAATCGGCGTCACCGTCACCGCCAGCAACTGGCGCGTCCAGGCCTCCAGCCCATACTGCCGCACCCAGTGGTCGATAAACGGCGTTGGCGCACCGTTTTTATCATCGCTGTTATCACCGTGCTCAACGTGGCTTAAACCGTTAAACGGCACCGCCTGCTCACCGGCTTGCAGATAGGTGTGAATATTCTCGCGCCAGAGGGCTCCGAGCGTGCCATAGGCTTGCGCCATGCGCGTCGGTAACAGCGCCTGAGTGTCGAAGCTGACGCCCGCCACTTCGCGCAGGATAACCATTTTCAGGTTACGGGCGGTCTGGTCGGTGTCGATCAGCGCGTGTAGCCAGTCGGTAATAATCGGCCCGTTCATCACCGTGTGCCGCGCTAAAATCCGGGTGCTGGAGGTGTTGGTAATACTCAGCGCCAGCTTGACGTAAGGCCGTGACGTATCCGCGACATTCGCCAGTGTGCGAATCGACTGCTGCGCCTGATAACTGGCCTGCGACAGGCCAAGGTAAATCAGCTCGCCGCAGGCCAGCTCCGGGTAGAACACCGGGACAATCACCTGCCGCCACTGCCACGGATGCACCGGCACCAGCCAATAGTCATCTATCTGTCGTCCCTGCTGCGCCAGCCGTTCGCTGAACGCCTGCACCTGTGCCGGGCCGCATTCGGCCAGCAGGAAATCGTCCAGATTCAGCGAAGTTGAATGGTTGGCTGATGCGCGGTTTTTGGCCAGCGCCAGCCACACCAGCGCAATCGGCGTGGCGAACTCCGGCCCAAATTGCCGGTTATCTTGCAGGCTAAAACCGATGCGGGATTTGTAGCAAGGGTGGTAGCTGTGCGCATCCATGAAATGCCGCTCCAGCGCATCAAAACCCAACTGGTGCGCAGGCCCGTCCGGTTGGTAGCGCTGCGTGCGCGCCTGTAAATCTTTCAGTTGCGTCTGCTCTAACTCCTGCACAAAGCGCGTCAGGAACGGGTTGTCCTGTTGCTCGCCCAGCAGCTCGGCCAGCAGCAGATGCAGCGTTGGCTGGCTCTCCTCGCCGCTGGCATCGCACCGGCGCAGGCTGGCGTAATCAAGGCGAATGAGCGAAAAGCTGTCGTTTATTCGCCCCAGACAGCGGTACTCCACCGCCGCCTGCCGGGCATCCACGCCCCGGAGAATAAACTGGCTGCGGCCATCAGCCTGCGGGATGCTCTGCCAGGGCACAACCTCTTCATACAGCAGCGTTTGCAGCAGTTGCCCGACCACGCGTTGCTCAACGCGCGCATAGCGTTGCGCGCACGCGTCACCGCCGCTGTCTGGCTGCGTTAACCAATTACAGGTGTCATCCTGCCTCTGCGAGGGGATGAAGGGGGCTGAGAATGTTTCCATACGATCGTGTCACCTTAATCTTGTCAGTAAAAACAGCCGATAAGTAAACGGGCTCGCGGCTGGCCTAACGCACCGGCGGCGTCCCTGAGAGCAGCGCATTGGCAGCGGCCTCATCACTCGTCGCGGGAAAACGCCACGCACAGGGCAGCGCCAGTGCAATCACCACCGCCGTAGCGATAAAGGCCTCACTGATGGCCGAGGCGCGCGCCAGCGCCGGAGCAAGCACGCTGCCTGCGAGTCGATATTCGAGATACAGCGAGGCCAGCACTATCGCCAGCGAGGACACCAGCCGCCGTGAAATGTTGTTCATCGCCGCGCCTTGCGTCACCAGCGCCTGCGGCAGGGCATTGAGCCCGGCGGTCGTCACCGGCATGTAGGACAAGCCAAGCCCGGCACCGCGCAGCGCCATCCAGCCAAACAGCGCCGAGAGCGAACTGTGCGCGCCGCAAAAGCCGAGCCCCAGCGTCGCCAGCGCCGTCAGCATCAGCCCGAGGCTGACCACCCGCGCCGCGCCGTAGCGGGGAAGCCAGTGGCCGCCGAGTTTGCCAAACAGACTGGCGCACAGCGCCGTTGCCAGCAGCGCCAGCCCCGTCCACAGTGCGCTGTAGCCCATCACCATCTGCACCAGCATCGGCAACAGCACCAGGCACTCAAACATGCCGACCGATTGCACCACCGCAATCACCACACTGAGCCGGTAGCCGCGCAGCGTGAAAATGCGCAAATTCAGCAGCGGCTGCGCCAGACGCAGCTCAAGGCGCACAAACGCCGCCAGACAGAGCAGTGACACCAGCAACATCAGCACATTCAGGGGTTGCCACAGCGCGGCGGCGTGATGCAGCCGACCGGTCACGGTCATCAGCACGCCAACGCCAACGCACACCAGCACATAACCGGCGACATCAAACGCACGCCGTGGCGCAGGCGCGGTGTATGGCAACACGCGCCAGCCCAGCAGCAGCGCCAGCAGCCCAATCGGAATATTCATGACAAACAGCGCAGGCCAGGAGAACCACGCCAGCAACAGGCCGCCGCACAGCGGGCCCAGCGCCGGAGCCAGCATGACCGCTGCGCCCCACAGCCCGGTGATGCCACCGCGCTCCGCTTTCGGGTAGACCGAGAAAATCAGCGTCAGCGACAGCGGGATCATCAGCCCGCTGGCGATGCCCTGCACCACGCGGGCGGCAATCACCCAGCCTATCGTTCCCGCCAGCGCGCCGATGACTGAACCGGCAATAAACAGCGCCGTGCCCAGCAGATAAAGGCGGCGGTTGCCGAGCCGGTCGCCCAGATAACCGGTGAGCGGCATGGTGATACCCATGCTCACCATAAAAGCCGCGACAATCCAGGTTGCCCACAGCGGGCCTATCGCAAACACCTCGATAAACACCGGTAACGCCGGGTTAAGCGAGCTGTTATTCAGGCTGACGGTGGTGGTGCCGAGCAACACGGTGGCCACCACCAGCCCGCGCGATGGCTGGCGTTCCGTTACCTGACATTGAGTTACCGGATGTTCAGTTACCGGATGTTCGATCACCTGACGTTCACTCACCAAGCAGGGCTCCGTCGGCATCACGCATCACCGCATCCGCGTCCATAAACGCCTGTATCGGACGGGGATGGCAGAGAAAATCGGCATGAGAGATGTTATAGCCATAGGCACCCGCCAGCGGCAGCACCAGAATGTCGCCCACCGCAACATCGCCCAGCCGTTGATCGCGGCTCAGGACATCTTTGGGCGTACAGAGCTGCCCGACCACCGTCCACGCCTGCGCCGTTGACGCCGCGCCGTCATGTCGCGGTGTACGATGGCGCGCAATGGGGATAATCGGGTGGTCATGCCCCTGCGCCACCGGCAAACGAAACTGATGCGTTCCCCCCCGGCAGACCAGAAAGCCTTTGCCGTGGCTGTATTTTTTATCCAGCACTTCGATGGCGTAATACCCGCAATAGGCGCTGATGAAGCGGCCCGGCTCGAAACGCAGCAGCGGCGCATCGCGCAACGGCGCCAGACGGTTTTTCAGGTCATCGCACAGCGCCTGCCAGTCAAAACGCGCAGGCGTCAGGTAGGCCACGCCGATGCCGCCGCCCACATTCAGGTGCCGCACCGTCTCTGGCCGCGCCGACAGCGCCTTCCAGTGCGGCCAGCGTGTCAGGTAGAACGCCAGCAACTGTTGATGGCGCGCGACATCCATCTGGTGCGACATCGCATGAACATGAAAGCCGGTGAGTTGCAGGTGGCTGGCGTTATCGACATCACGCACCGCCTCGGCCAGTTCGCTTTCATCGATGCCGAACGGCGTTGGCGTACCGGCCATCGCCAGTTTGCTGGTCAGCAAGTCAGGCAGCGTCGGGTTGATGCGTAACAGCACCGGCTGCACCACGCCGTGCGCGCTGGCGCACTGTTGCAGGCGCGCAATTTCACGGCGGCTTTCGACGTGGATTGCCTGCACGCCGTGCGTCAGCGCCTGAGTAAAATCGGCATCCAGCTTGCCGGGCCCGGAGAAAACAAACGGCTTGCGGGTGTCGCACCCCAGCACGCGGGCAATTTCACCACCGGAGGAGATTTCAAAGCCGTGTACCAGCGGGGCCAGCGCATCCAGTATCGGTTTTTCGCTGTTGGCTTTGATGGCGTAATACAGCTCCACCCCGTCAGGCAAGGCCGCCATCACCCGGCTGACGTGCTGGCGCAGCGCGTTCAGGTCATAGACAAAGGCCGCCAGCGGGTCAGTTTGTTGCTGCTGCAACCGGATAATGGCGGCGCGAATGTGTGCAGGCAGCGCAGGCGCGCCATCACGGGCATCGCGGTCTGCCTCAGCCCCGGCGCTGGGCGACAAAAACAGATTAGCCATAATGCACCGCCCGTGGCGACGCACCGTTATGCGAAGGCGCGCGCGAACTGGCCCCCGCCGCTGTCTGTATGGCCGGATTCGGCAGCACCGCCCAGGGCGCGGTCAAACGCACATATCCCGCCTGCCGGTCAGCCTGTGCCGCCAGCCTGACTTTCAGGTTGGTTTTGCACGCCACCGGGCCACCGGCTATCAGCGCGTCCAGCTCCGGTGCCGGGGCTGACAGCGTGTTGCGAACCAGGCACAGTTGCTGGCGTACTTTGCGCCACATCGGCGTCGCCAGGTGTGGCCGCTGATAGCTCAATGCCAAAATCGCTTCTGACAAATGATTGATAAACAGGCAATACATGATGCGGTTCCAGCCCTGCTCGCGGGAGTACAGCAGTGACTGGCGCACCCGGGGGTGAACCGCGTCGTCCAGATAACGCACGCCGAGATCATCGGTGAGTTTAACGCCTTCAAAATCACGCAGCAGCACCTGCTGAGGACGCCCCCGGTGGTGTACCAGTACGCTGTTTTGCAGATGCGGCTCCATCACTACGCCGTGATTGAAAAACAGGGACAACACCGGGTTAACCAGCTGTGCCTGATAGAGATCAAACCAATGCAACAAGGCGTGGTCGTCAAGCGCGACACCATACTGAGCACGCAGGAAGGGCTGGATCATCGGTTGCAGATCAACGCCTCGGGCAAACAGCGCGCCTGCCATCAGGCTGTGTTGCGCGCCGCTGCGCTGGCAGAAGTTCTCGCGCAAAATGCCGCCGGTTTGCTCACGAAACCAGTGGCTATCCTCCTCACTCGCCCCGGCCGGACTCCAGCTCACCACGCCGGGCTCCGCCACCGTCATAAGCCCGCCCAGCGAATCGGCATGGTGGCGGTGCAACTGGCGGAACAGGCGGTCAATCAACACCGTGCTCTCCAGCTCATACCAGGCATTTTTGCGCACACAGTTGGTGATGCGCACGTTGAGCGAGCCCTTGATAAAGTAGTCGTGATCGGCAATAAACCAGGTACGGATCGAGGCGGTGGGGCTGGCCACTCGCCCGCTCTGCCCCAAATCACGAATCTGGCCATCGCGCAGTAATTGCGCCACCCGCTCATCTTGCATAAACAGCTGCGCCTGTACCGGATGCATACAGATAATGGCGTGCCCCGGCGAGGCGGGTTGCTGGTCGGCAAACCCTTCAAGCACCTGTGCAGGCGTGAGGCCATTCGCGCCGATGTGCAGGCCATCTTGCGGCACCTCGAACTGATGCAGCGCGGCACTGGCCTGAAATTCCGGTGCCCACTGCCGCTGGCCAAGATGCGCGGGCCATAGGCGGGCTTTCGGTGCCGGGTGGCTGGGGTGGCCAAACCACAACCCCTGCTCACTTTGCAGGTAATGTTGCAGCGGCGCGGCGTTAGATACGCCGCTGCCCTCAGGCGCGCGGTTATGACTGACAATCTCGCTAACCAGCCGTTGGCTTTGCAGAATTTGCTGATATAACTCCGGGTTCTGACGCCCCATCTCCTGCTCACAGGCAGCCAGTAATCGCGCCACCAGCGTGGCAAAGTCCGGGCAGCGCCAGGTGTCCTGCGGCTGGCGCAGGTAAACATCGGACTGATAATACTGGCTGCCAAAACTGTCTTTACGATCCACCATGACGAACAGCTCGCCTTGATTGGGCAGCGCAATCAACAGCGGAATCCCGTTCCAGTCTGCACCATCAAAATACGCCCCCGGCGCAATTCCGTTCATTTCGTCTGGCCACCGATATCGCACGTTCCCATTCGGTATGGCGAATTCTTTGATAAAGCAATTAAGCAAACCCTGTAGGGCGGCTTTTTCACTTATCATGTTGGACAAAACATCATGATTTCGGCTATTCATCTCTGCTCCATAAGAATAATCATTGGCCGGCGGTGTATTTCGCAATAAAGGTTAATCATCCTGAATAATAAGCGTCACCTTGCCCCGCCTTGCGGCGGGACAATTTATCAGAAGTCAACGCTATAACCCAATGTCACGGTTCTTCCCCGCCCGGAAAAATAACGCGATGGATTGACAATCGCACTCTGCGAGTAATAGGTGATGTACTGTTTATCTAATAAGTTTGCGACCGATAAATTCACTTTCCCTTTCGGTAATTTATAACCGACCGCCGCATCCAATAATAAATAACCATTAAAGTCTTTCGCACTTTCATCCATTATGCGGTCAAAGGTATAGTTCGCCTGAATAAAGGACGACCATTGCGGTGTCCAGTTGGCCGACCAGCTTGCTGTCATACGATCCGGCGGCACATTCAGCCCGTCCAGTTTGCCCTCAAGACCGCCATTCCCTTTGCTGTCATAGCGGCCCTGCACGTGGGAGTAGCCCAGTTTCAGGCGGTGGTCGTCATTGAGTTTATAGCCAAGCGAAGCTTCGATGCCGTCAATACGGGTGCGCTGACGTTCGCTCTGGAACGTGCCGCCAGCGTCCACCACACGCTCGCCCAGCTTGGCGCTGGAGCGGTAGTAACTGAGCTCAAGATCCACCGGGTCTTTCTGGATACGAAAACCGGTTTCGATGTTATCGGTGACAATCGGCTCCAGCGGCAGCATGCTGACTGACTGATTGGCAACTTTAATACCGCGCAGCGTACGCCCGACATCAGGAATACCAAACCCCTGCGAGTAGTTGACGAACAGACTCAGTGGCTGGTAGGGCGTAGTCCATACCGTACCGACGTTATACAGCGTCTTGTTAAAGCTCAAGCGCCCGCCTTGCACATCCACGCTGCTATTCGGTGCCTTGACGGTACTCGCCGCCACGGTACGGAAGCTGTCAATATCCAGACGCGCGTATTCATAACGCACCCCGGCGGTGATTTTCAGCGAGTCCACCGGTTGAATATCCCACTGCATAAACGGCGACAGATCGGTGTATTTCATCTCAGGCGCATACAGGCGCTGGGTCAGCCATAAATCTTGTTTACCGGTATCAATCAGGGTGTCAAAGCCGACCGTGGCTTTCAGGTAGTCGTCCCAGAGGTCATCCTTGGTCAACGACACTTTTGTACCGTAGCGGCTGGATGTGACCCGAGACTGGTCATACAACCGGTTGAGCGGCGCGAGGCGAATGTCCTGGAATGAAGCGGAGGTATCCGCGCCAAATAGCGACTCGTAATTCTGGTAATAGGCCAGCGAATTGAACTTCATGCCCGCCAGATTGTAATTGTCATAGGTTGCGCTGGTCATCCACACCTGATTCATCGGCGCATCGCCAACCGGGCGCTGGGCTATCGATGTGGTCGGGATGCCCTTATCCCTATCGCCCGCCACACCGAGGTAATTCATCTTACCTTTCACCTGATAGCGGTTCAGGCTCACCTGCACGCGCTGGTCATTGTCCAGCCAGTACCCGACCTTCGCCATCAGGTCATACGCGCGGGAATCCATCATATCGCCCTGGGTGTTATCGACACCGACCGGGCGATTTTTCCCGTCAAGAAACAGGCCCTGATCTTCATAACTCATGGAGAACAGGTAATCGAGGTAGTCTTCACGTCCGTTAAACCCGTAGGTGGTTTTATAGCTCATGGTATCGCCATCCAGCCTGGAGGTGGGCGATGTCGCCTCGACGCTGAAATGCTGATTAAACGCCCCCGGCTGCGGGCGGCGGGTAATAATATTGATAACACCGCCGGTGGCACCAATACCATTGCTGGCGCTGGCACCGTGAATCACCTCGATACGCTCCACCATCGCAAAATCGATAGTGTGCATCTCGCGCCCGGTCGGTCGCAGCGGGTTGGACTGCGGAATACCATCAATCAACACCAGCGGCGCACGGCCACGAAAAGTTTCGCCGCTGCCGCTCATTTTCTGACGACTGGGTGCCATTGCCGGTAATAAATTACTTAATATTTGCGATGAGTCGCTGGTAATTTGCCGCTGTTGATCAATTTGCTCTTTGGTAATAATCGTCACTACCTGTGGTGAGTCTTTTTTCTCGGTATCCGTTCGGGAAGCCGTAACGACCATTTCATTATCATTTTTATTTACACTGTCTGCCGCATTAGCCTGCGAAAATAAAAACAGCGGCGTTAACGCAGATAATACCCGAACCTTCATTTATTCAGCCTCATGATAGAATTTCCCAGTCAAAAATAATGAGCACCGGTTTTCATTACCTGTGCCGATAACTAATAAGATAAATACCGTTTTTTATAATGGTGCCAGCGGCCCTCGTATTGGCAAAAACAGGAATTAACCACGCACCTGCGCCAAGGCTTCGATTAATGCGCGCTCAAAGCAGGCCACCACCTGTACACATTGCGGTTCGCTAATGATTAATGGCGGCAGCAGCCGGATAACATTCCCCTGCCGCCCGCCACGCTCCAGCAACAGCCCCTGACGGAAGCAGTGCTGTTGGATCGCCACCGCTAATTCGGCATCCAGCGGGTAAGCGCCGGTGGCATCGGCAGCCTGACGTTCATCAACAATTTCAAGCCCCAGCATCAGCCCACGCCCGCGTACCTGTCCAAGGCAGGGGAAGCGAGTTTGCAAGCGGGCAAACTGTTGCTTTAGCCACTCACCGCGCACGCCTGCCTGTGCCGCCAGCCCGTCGCGCAGCAAAATCTCGATGGTGGTTTTGCCCGTCGCCATCGCCATCTGGTTGCCGCGAAACGTGCCGGTATGGGTGCCGGGCTTCCAGGCATCATATTCACGGCGTATCGCCAGCAGTGCCATCGGCAAGCCGCCGCCGACCGCCTTTGACATCACGATAATATCCGGCTCAATGCCCGCCTGCTCAAAAGCAAACAGGCTACCGGTGCGGCCAAACCCGGTCTGGACTTCATCGACAATCAGCAAAATACCGTGACGCTGGGTAATGTCGCGCAGGGTTTGCAGCCAGCGCACTGGCGCCGGATTCACGCCGCCTTCGCCCTGTACCGCCTCAACAATCACCGCTGCGGGCAGAGGCATACCGCGCTCAACATCCTCAATAAACCGTAGTGATATAGTGGCAAAGCGCCGTGACACCTGCGTCACCGCCGAGTCCCAGCGGGCAGCGATACTCATGGGGATACGGCAGGAATTGCACGCCGGGCATCAAATTGTGTACGGCATCTTTCGGGCCGGTATTGCCCGTTACCGCTAACGCGCCATGGGTCATGCCGTGGTAGCCGCCGGAAAAGCTGATGATACCGCCGCGTCCGGTATAGGTTTTGGCAAGCTTTAAGGCGGCCTCGACCGCATCGGCTCCCGACGGGCCGCAAAATTGCAGGCAGTAATGCGCATCACCGCCCGGCAACTGCGCCAGCAGGGTTTCACAAAAGGCATCTTTCAGCGGGGTAGTGAGATCCAGCGTGTGCATCGGCAGGCCGGAGGAGAGAAACGCGTGAATGCTGGCCACCACCTCCGGGTGGTTGTGCCCTAGCGCCAATGTCCCGGCACCGGCCAGACAGTCGAGATAGTCATTGCCCTCGACATCCGTCACCCATACGCCTTGCGCCTGCCGGATGACCAGCGGCAGTTTGCGTGGGTAACTACGCACATTCGACTCAAACCATCCTTGTCGTGCCAGATAATCCGCATTGGTTTTTTGCAGAGCATCCTTAACAGCAAATTGTGTTGGTAACATCGCTCTCACTCCGTGTGATATTGATAATGACAACAATTATCATTAACAATAATGGCACTCAAGTGTTATTTAGATGCTGTTTTTCATAACCAAATCCTTACAATTTCTGACGCTATATTCACTAAATGCATACAGAATCGGCAGTTACTCCCCTTTTTCCCGCTGCTGGAACGCCGGAATCAGCCAAAAGGCAAAGCGCCATTTTGTGATCTTAATCACATACGACTGCGCTCTGTTTCGTAGCCAAATCGCCTTCATCACCGGGGGAATAAAAGGCCGTCTCGCCTCACGCAGGCGTGTGGATTGAAAGAGTGGTTGCCGATCGGAATAGCTGTGCGCTGGATTGTGCCGGATGGGAGATGAGCGGTTGTGAAAAGAAAAAGCCAGTCGGATGATCAGACTGGCTTGGTGTGTCGCCTCAGCTGCGGGCTGAGTGCATCAGAAGGGGTGTTCACTGGAGTGCGGGTTCCTTATTGACAGGTTTCGGTTTCGCCTCTTCTACCGCACGCAGGCTAACCAGCGCACGTTCGGCTTCTTGCAACACCTGCTGGCATTGCGCAGGGGTGATGGTCAGCGGCGGTTCGATGCGAATGGTGCGGGCGTTATTCAGCGTACCGGCCACCAGCACCCGACGCTGAAACAGCTCGCTGGCAAACGCATAACCGGTGGTGTTGTCCTTAAACTCTATTGCTTGCAACAAGCCTTTGCCGCGCGCCTCGACAATCAAATCCGGGTAAGCGCGCACCAGCGTTTGTAGCCCGTCCAGCAACAATGCGCCCTGACGTGCCGCCTGCGTTGCCAAATCGTCACGCAGCAACACGTTGATAGCCGCCAGCGCCGCCGCACAAGCCAGCGGGTTGCCGCCAAAGGTGGTGGTATGCAAAAACGGGTTGTCAAACAGCACCGAAAAGACCGCTTCCGTCGCTACCGTTGCGCCAATCGGCATTACGCCGCCGCCAAGCGCCTTCGCCAGACACAAAATATCCGGCTGCACGCCGTAGTGTTCGCAGGCAAACATTTTGCCGGTGCGCCCCATGCCGGTTTGCACCTCATCGAGGATAAGCAATGCGCCAATCTCATCGCACAAGGCGCGGACTGCGGGCAGATAGCTATCCGGCGGCACGATCACCCCGCCTTCCCCTTGAATCGGCTCAAGAATAATCGCGGCAATGCCTTCACCGCTGCGCTGGCAGGCGATGACCTGCTGGCGCATGGCGGCAATATCACCGAACGCGACATGATGAAAACCGGGCAATAACGGCATAAAGGGGCGGCGAAACACCGGCTTGGCCGTCGCCGACAGCGCGCCGAGTGATTTGCCATGGAACGCGCCGTGCGTGGCAATGAAGCTGAATTTACCGTGCGGCGACTGGTAGGCTTTCGCCAGCTTTAGCGCCGCTTCTACTGCTTCGGTGCCGCTATTACTAAAAAAGCTGTATTTCAGGTTGCCGGGCGTTATTCCAGCGAGCGTTTTCGCCAGCATCGCCCGCAGCGGGTCAAGCAATTCCTGGCTGTGCAGCGGCTGGCGAGCCAGCTGTTTTTCCACCGCCGCCACTACCGTCGGGTTACGGTGGCCAACGTTGAAAATGCCATAACCGCCGAGGCAGTCGAGGTACTCATTACCGTTGGTATCAATCAGCGTGTTGGGGCCGCTGGTGCGCCATTCCACCGCAGCAAATCCGCCACCGGCGGTAACGGATTTTCTGTATTCCAGAAAACCGGGGTTAACGTAGTCCCGAAACGCGTTGAGGGTGTCGCGGTTTAGGGCCGCCAGCGTTTGCGGGGAAGGGGTGTCGTTCATTATCCAATCGAGGGCCAGCTGAGAACTCTCTAGCGGGTTAAGGGGCGTAGGCATTCTGGACAAAATGAGCTCCTTGGGCGTGAGGTATCACGTGATACCGCCTCTTATCATGCATATCCCACACCACTTGCTCGTGCTGCGAAAAAATAAATATTTTTCGCTTAAAATAGCGCTTTTGACAAAATTTCATATAAAAGATGCGGCATCGGGTGGGCGCGTTGACACGCCCCCGATGAAGCGGCCAGCCCGATGCCACGTGGCGCACCGCCAGCCCAACCCGCTGCCGGTGACTGCGCCGGTGAACAGACACCGATGCTGCACAGTCACTGTGCAATCGGTGTGCCATTCGCCCTGTTATGGCACAGACGCGCGTGATGGCCGCCGCTTAGTGGCGAATCATCACATGGCGCACGATGGTGTAATCCTCCAGCCCGTAAATGGACATGTCCTTGCCGTAACCGGAGAGTTTCTGGCCGCCGTGCGGCATTTCACTGACCAGCATGAAATGGGTGTTGACCCAGGTGCAGCCATACTCCAGACAGGCCGCCAGCCGATGCGCACGGCCAATATCCTGCGTCCATACCGACGAGGCGAGGCCGTAGTGCGAGTCATTCGCCCAGGCGACCACCTGGGCTTCATCGTCAAACGGGGTGATGGAAATCACCGGGCCGAACACCTCCTGCTGCACGATTTCATCGTCCTGACGCGCATCCGCCAGCACCGTGGGCTGGAAATAGTAACCCGCGCCGGGCACGCGTTCGCCGCCGGTAATCAGCCGGATGTGCGGCTGGGCGCGGGCGCGCGCCACAAACCCGGCCACCCGTTCAAGCTGTGCGGCAGTAATCAGCGGCCCGAGTTCGGTGGCCGGGTCTTCCGGCGCGCCGATGTTCAGGCTGGCGACCGCGTTACCCAGTTTCTCCACCAGTTGCTCATAGATGGGGCGCTGCACGTAGAGACGGCAGGCGGCGGTGCAATCCTGCCCGGCGTTATAAAAGCCGAAGCTGCGGATGCCATCAACCACTTGCTCCAGGTCAGCATCCTCAAACACGATGACCGGCGCTTTGCCGCCCAGTTCCATATGCGTGCGTTTCACGCTGCTGGCTGCATTCGCCACGATGTGCGCACCGGTGGCAATCGAGCCGGTTAGCGACACCATGCGCACCCGTTCATGGCCGGTCAGCACATCGCCGATTTCCCGCCCTTGCCCGAACAGGATATTGACCACCCCGGCCGGAAACAGATCGGCCAGCAGGCTTGCCAGATACAGCGTGGTCAGCGGGGTTTGCTCGGCAGGCTTGAGCACCACGCAGTTGCCCGCCGCCAGCGCCGGAGCCAGCTTCCACGCCGCCATCATCAGCGGGTAGTTCCATGGCGCGATGGACGCCACCACACCGACCGGGTCGCGGCGAATCATCGAGGTGTGGCCCTCAAGGTATTCGCCTGCCGCAGAACCATTCAGGCAGCGCGCCGCGCCAGCGAAAAAGCGAAACACATCCACCACCGCCGGTATCTCATCATTGAGTACCGCATGATAAGGCTTGCCGCAGTTTAATGATTCCAGCCGGGCCAGCGTCGGGCCGTGCTGCTCAATGTTATCAGCCAGTTTCAGCAACAGCGTGGCGCGGGTTTTTGGCGTGGTTTGCCCCCAGTGGGCAAAGGCGCTGTCGGCGGCGAGAATAGCCGCTTCAACCTGGGACAAATCCGCCTGCGCAATAGCGACAATCGCCTCCCCTGTCGCCGGGTTGTACACCGTGTAAGGCGCGCCGTGCCCCGCCACCCGCTTCCCGTCAATCAACATGTCAATCAGCACATTATCGTGCGCATTAGTGCGAATAGTATTGTGCATAGTATCGTGCATCGTTGCTCTCCTTACCGTGGTTGCCGTGGGTTGCGCACTGCTCCCGTCACCAACCTTTAAGCAAGATACCTGCCAATTTTTAAGCACCCTCTTTCTGTTTATCACTCGGCCACCGAATAGCCGTGACGCAATAATGGTTGTTTTTAAGGTTAACTGAATGTCATTCTCAGATAATTAATGGCCGAACAATACCGAATCATTGAAAAGGGAAATATGTGACAACGTTGGCAGATTTATTAATAACGCGCCAAATGGAATGAAAAATATGCGCAATTATCGCTTGTCGGCAGGCGGGGTTATTTGACATTATTAATAAAATAGCGTTCAGATGAGAAAACAATTAAAAATCATGCAATTAATATTAAACATGGATATATTCTATTATTATTCATCTTTTATCGAAGGCATCGCGCACCAAATAAAGGCAAATAACCAACGATAAAAAAACCATGTTACAACAAAAAAATCACAACTAAACATAACAAAAAACACAACAACATGAAAATAAAAACATTTTTATTGCGACACATCTTTATTGATGTTTAAAAAATTAATCTTTTGATTAAAAAACTAAAAAAATCAGTTATTTTTTATTCTATTGCCATGCAGCAATTAATTGTCGATTAATAAAAGAAAGAATTGAAATACTAGACTTAGATCAAGAAAAAACACTCGGAATAATCCCTATAGTACCCATGACGACAGTAATCCAATCTCAATTAATTAACTCGTCATGCTGAGTAATGGGGAATTTATGGACTTTATCATTCAACTTGTCATAGTCCTGATCTGCCTGTTTTACGGTGCGCGCAAAGGGGGTATCGCGCTCGGATTACTAGGGGGTATCGGACTCGTCATTCTGGTTTTTGTATTCAAACTCGAACCTGGGAAACCACCGGTAGATGTCATGCTGGTGATTATTTCTGTGGTCGCGGCCTCAGCCACGCTGCAAGCATCAGGCGGCCTGGACGTGATGCTGCAAGTCGCGGAGAAAATGCTGCGGCGTAACCCGAAATACGTCTCTGTTATTGCGCCGTTCGTCACCTGTATTCTGACGATTCTGTGTGGTACCGGCCACGTGGTCTACACCATCCTGCCGATTATTTATGATGTCGCCATCAAGAATAATATCCGCCCGGAGCGCCCTATGGCCGCCAGCTCGATTGGCGCACAAATGGGGATTATCGCCAGCCCGGTGTCTGTGGCCGTGGTGTCGTTAGTGGCCATGCTGGGTAAATTCACCTTCCACGGCAAACACCTTGAGTTTCTGGACTTACTGGCTATCACCATTCCGTCTACCCTGCTGGGTATTCTGGCGATCGGGATTTTCAGTTGGTTCCGGGGGAAAGATCTGGATAAAGACCCGGATTTCCAGAAATTTATCTCTGTGCCGGAAAACCGTGAATACGTTTATGGTGATACCGCTACCCTGCTGGATCGCAAACTGCCGCGCAGCAACTGGGTCGCAATGTGGATTTTTCTGGCAACGATCGCCGCTGTCGCCCTGCTGGGCGCGGTAGAAAGCCTGCGCCCGTCATTTGACGGCAAACCGCTGTCGATGGTGCTGGTTATCCAGATGTTTATGCTGCTCTCCGGTGCCATCATTATCATCGCCACCAAAACCAACCCCGGTTCGATTTCGAAAAACGAAGTGTTCCGCTCCGGGATGATCGCTATCGTGGCGGTGTACGGTATTGCCTGGATGGCGGAAACCATGTTTGGTGCCCATCTGTCAGAAATTAAAAACACGCTGGGTGCGCTGGTGAAACAGTATCCGTGGGCCTATGCGCTGATACTGCTGCTGGTGTCCAAGTTCGTCAACTCGCAGGCTGCGGCGCTGGCCGCCATTGTGCCGGTTGCGCTGGCGATTGGCGTTGACCCGGCGTATATCGTCGCCTCGGCACCGGCTTGCTATGGTTACTATATTCTGCCGACCTACCCAAGCGACCTTGCCGCAATTCAGTTTGACCGCTCCGGCACCACCCGCATCGGCCGCTTTGTCATTAACCACAGCTTTATTCTGCCGGGGTTGATTGGCGTGAGCACCTCGTGTGTGTTTGGCTGGGTCATCGCTGCACTGTACGGTTACTACTAAGGCGTTACGCCGTCAGGCTGCGTTTGTTGTCTCCCCCCACCGCCCGTTTGGCTGCTGCCTGCGGGCGGTTTTTCGTCGCGGCCACATACGTCAGCGCGCATGCAGAACCCATTATCTTATCAGCCGCGCCAGTGCCTGATGCTGCATGACCCGCGCCCACGCGCAGGCCACGTTATCAGGCAGGGTCACATGACCAATAAACCCCGCTCCCGACGGCCCATACCCTTCTTTGTCATCCCGCAGCCGCCTAACCTCGCCCAGGATCATGGCAATATAGCGCTCCGGTTGCCAGATGCCCGGCAACGACGCCCCGGTGATGAGAATCTCATCATGAACGCTTATCAGCCGAGGTGTGAACACCGGCCAGTTGATAAACCGGCTCGTCAGATTCTTGTTACTCCAGCTAAACCGGTATGTTTCAGCGGTACGTCGCTGCATCAGCGGGTCTTGCACCAAAATAATCGTCTGGTGTGGCAGCCGTTTTTCGAGCAGGTAATCACGGCTAAAGTCGGCATTTTCACCACAATTCCTTGAGTCGCTCTCAATCAACATTCTCTCGGCTGGAATAGCAAATAGCGCCTCACCGATACGGGCAATGATAGCGGCTTCGCTTTGCCCCTCGGGGTTGATTGCAGCGGTCATCGGGTTATTTTTTACCGCTTGCTGCAATAATGGCGTGGAATGCCCAACCCCACCACTGACCAGCACCGGGATATCGGCCTGTTTTGCCAATGCCAACGCCCCAAAAATCGTCGGCAGGATCGCATGGCCCGCCATCACCATCAGATCCGGCTGCACAGCCTCAAGGGAGGAGAAATCATCACAGGCCAGCCAGCTCGCCAGTTGGTTTAAATCGCTGATTATTTCATCAGATAAGTTCATTGTGCCCCCTCTGGATAGCAAAAAACACCCTGCGAGCAAAACGCTTGCAGGGTGAGAGATAATGGCAGTAAATCGGGCCGTTAAACAGCAAGACGTCCGGTTAACCGGACGTCGTAGCGATAGGGTTATACAGCAGGGTTACACGGTAAAGTTACGCGGTAAGTGACGCAGAAAAGTTACGCAGCAGGGTTAGCCTGCGCACGGTTAAGCGCTTGTTCGTACTCGCGCGCTTTATCTTCGTCAAACTGCCCTTCCCATTTTGCGATGACCAGCACCGCCAGCGCATTGCCCACCACATTGAGTGCGGTGCGCGCCATATCCAGAATACGGTCAACACCGGCAATAAACGCCAGCCCTTCCAGCGGGATCCCAACACTGCCAAGTGTGGCCAGCAACACCACAAAGGAGACGCCCGGCACACCGGCAATCCCTTTAGAGGTGATCATCAGCGTCAGCACCAGTACCAGCTCCTGCCACAAACTGAGATCGATACCGTATAGCTGGGCGATAAAAATCGCGGCGATGCTCTGATAGAGCGTTGACCCATCAAGGTTGAACGAGTAACCGGTCGGCACCACAAAGCTGGTGATGGCTTTCGGCGCACCGTAGGCTTCCATTTTTTGAATAATACGCGGCAACACCGTTTCCGAGCTCGCCGTCGAGTACGCCAGCACCAGCTCATCTTTCAGAATGCGGATAAGCGTCATGATGCGCAGGCCGCACATTCTCGCCACCGACCCCAGCACCACCAGCGCAAAAAACAGCACCGAGAGATACACCAGCACCACCAGTTTGGCCAGCGGCCACAGTGACGCGAAACCGAAGTTGGCCACGGTGACGGAAATCAGCGCAAACACGCCCACGGGCGCATAACGCATGATCATGTTGGTGACGCGAAACATGGTTTCCGAGGCGCTACGAAAAACGTTAAGCAGCGGATCGCGCTGTTCGCGCGGCAGTGATGACAAACCAAGGCCGAACAGCACCGAGAAAAAGATAACCGGCAGCATGTCGCCTTTGGCGAGTGCTGCAAAAATATTGGCAGGAATCAATGACAAAATCGTGCTCACCAGGCCGTGCGCACCGCTTTGCACCTGCTCGGTGGTTTTTTCATATTGGGAGATATCCACCCGGGTCAGCGCCGACATATCAATGCCGTGGCCCGGCTGGAACACGTTGGCCAGCGTAATCCCCAGCACAATCGCCAGTGTGGTGATGATTTCGAAATAGACGATGGTTTTAAACCCGATACGCCCCAGTTTCTTGGCATCGCCCACGCCAGCAATCCCCACCACCAGCGTAGTGATGACGATAGGCACGACAATCATTTTGATAAGGCGGATAAAGATATCCCCGGCCGGACTGAGCACATTGAGAATCAGCCACTGTTTATTCGCCGGATGCTCATGCAACCAGGCCCCGACAGCAATGCCGATAATCAATGCGACGAGAATCTGCCAGGCCAGGCTAAATTTTTGTTTTTTCATAATAAAAGTCCATTGTCTGTGCTCCCTGTAACGACTCGCCGATAGCCTGCTACGGCTAACGGGCGCTTCAGCGACAGCTGAATTGCGACAGATGAAGGAGGTGGTTTAAGGATGTGTGTTGCGTACTGACGTCACGTTGCATTCATGGCCCACAGGTAAAATATGATGCACCAAAACAGAACGTAACATCCAGATAGTTATGCACAAAAACAGATAGTTATGCATTAAAGCCGCACAACCATTTGTATTGCCGAAGAAAATGATGCGCATAACCTATTGTTATGGCGGGACATGCTACTATCCCCTCCCCCTGAGATCAAGCGCTACCTTTACTGGAGTTTTCATAATTATGCGTTTCATCACTATCAGGCAGGTCAGTGCAGGCGGCGGGATGACATCGTGAACACATCGGCGGGAAAGCGAAACGGCGCGGTTTTTCCACACGAGGGGAAACAAAATAACACAGATGACGCAACAGACCGATAACCTTTACATTCGCCTTTTGGCGGTTGATTGTTCGGCCTGTTACGTGTGACGCGGCGCCGTCAAATTTGATAATCAATCACCACGTCATCGTCAGCGAACACCCGCGCCTTGATCTCTTCTGGCGTCAGTTCAGGGTTGCACAGCTGAATGAATTTCCAGGTGTAGTTGCGCTGCAATTGCCCGCGCTTTAACCCAAGCCACACGGTGTTCGCCTCAAACAGATGCTGGGCCTCGAGCCTGACCAGGCCCGCGTCACGCGTCGGGTCAAACGACATGTCAGCGACAATTCCCACGCCCAGCCCTAGTTCGACATAGGTTTTAATCACATCCGAGTCTTGTGCGCTGATGGCAATGTGCGGCGTCAACCCGGCGGCGCTGAAGGCGCGGTCAATACGCGAGCGGCCAGTAATGCCCTGCCGGTAAGTAATCAGTGGCACCTGGCTCAGTTTATCCAGCGTCACCACCGGCTCTTGCGCCAACGCATGACCCTGCGGCACTAAAATCGCGTGGTGCCAGCGGTAATAAGAGAACGCGGCCAGAGAATTGACGTTGATAAGCAGCTCGGTCGCAATACCGATATCGGCTTCGCCCGACTCCAGCATCGCGACAATCTCATCCGGCGTGCCCTGATTGAGCACCAGTTGAACCTGCGGGTAGAGCGTGCGAAACGCTTTAATCACCGCAGGCAGGCTGTAACGCGCCTGCGTGTGCGTTGTCGCAATCACCAGTTGCCCGGCGTCATTATCGCTAAACACATTGGCTAACCGCCTGATGTGGTTCGCATCATTCAGGATGCGCTCGGCCATCACCAGCAGCTCTTTGCCCGGCTCGGTCATGCCCAGCAAGCGCTTGCCGCGACGAATAAAAATCTCAATCCCCAGCTCATCTTCCAGCTCGCGAATATGGCGACTCACGCCTGACTGAGAAGTGAACAGGGTATTGGCCACCTCAGTCAGGTTATAGTTGCACCGGGCCGATTCACGGATAATTTTTAATTGTTGGAAATTCACACTGTTGCCCTCTGACAATGGCCGCTATTCGCCGACGAATAGGGTAATTCCTTTGACTGTTAGCACTATTGATACGAAGTATTGTTATTCCGCACAAATAAAGAAAACTTACTTGTTATAACCTTAATGCATATAAGCGCGGTATTGACCGTCAATATTTACCGTCAACCCCCGGACAGGGGTTTGCCTTTCGCTCATGGCTCTGTGACCATGGCGCACGGTATCAGCGCCCCGGGCGGTCACGGACGGGCAACGAGGTGAATGTGGTGAACGTGGTAAGAAACAGGGTAAGAAAATGATAACTGGCGTCGTGTTTGCACTATCCGCTGGCTTGATGTGGGGAGTGGTCTTTGTCGCCCCGTTGTTAATACCGGATTATCCAGCGGCGCTGCAATCAACCGGGCGTTATCTGGCATTTGGCATGATTGTGCTGCCGCTGGCCTGGTTTGACCGGGCGCAACTGCGGCAACTGACGCGCCGCGACTGGCAAGAGGCGCTGCGTCTGGCATGCGTGGGTAATCTGCTCTATTACCTGTTTCTGGCCAGCGCCATTCAACGCACGGGAACACCTGTCACCAGTATGCTTATCGGTACGCTGCCAGTTGTGATGGCAGTCAGTGCCAATCTGCTCTACGGTCATCACGATGGCCGCATGCCGTGGCGACGGTTAATTCCGCCGCTGGTGCTCATCACGCTGGGGCTGATACTGGTTAACCTGTCCGAGCTGCATGGCGATGCCGCCAATATTGCGCCAGCGCGCTATCTGGCGGGTCTCGCACTGGCGCTACTGGCGCTGGCCTGCTGGACATGGTATCCGCTGCGCAACGCGCGCTGGCTCCGCCAACACCCGCAAACGCCCCCGTCAACCTGGGCAACGGCGCAGGGGCTGGCAACCTTGCCGATGGCGTTCGTCGGTTTTATCGCGGTGAATGGTTATTTATCGCTGCATGCACCCGATTTTCCACTGCCCTTTGGCCCGTTGCCGTGGCGCTTTCTCGCCTTGATGGTGATTATCGGCCTGTTCAGTTCCTGGCTGGGTACGCTGTGCTGGAATGCGGCCAGTCAGCGTCTGCCGACGGTGCTGGTCGGCCCGTTACTGGTGTTTGAAACCCTGGCGGCGCTGGCTTATACCTTTTTGTTACGCCAGAGCTGGCCGCCCTTGATGACCAGCGCTGGCATAGTGTGCCTGATAACCGGCGTCGTATCTGCCATGCGAATCAAGCTCGAGCCGGTCATCAGGGTCAGTGAGGCGCAGCGCCCGGCCGCGTCGCCTCGCGAATAACGGCGTGGCCGGATGCAGGCCGTTCAGGGCAATCAGTGCTGGAGGAAATGGGCCACATCCTGCTCCACTTCCTCCATCTGTTTTAACGCCTCCAGCGTATCGCGCGCTTCCTGCTCATCCAGCCGACTCATGGCAAACCCGACGTGTACCAGCACCCACTGGCCCATCAGGGTCTCAGGCGTAATACCATCAAGCACCAGTGTGACATTGACTTCTCGCCGCACGCCGCAGACATCCACCCACGCCAGCTGATTATCATCCGACGCCCACGCCACGACTTGCCCTGGAATTCCCAGACACATATCCCTCATCCTCGTCATTGACTGCAACATGCCTCAGCGCAAGCCTAAGCAAATTTGATGCCAGCTGATTTGATCCCACGCACGAAGCAGCGCGATCGCGCCCTGCCACGGCTTACCCTGAGCTGCGACCGGCGCGGTCAGTCAAGAGTGACGACCTGCGCGCCCGGTGGCGTCAAAAACGTCGTCACTAATGTCGAGCCCGCCCCTGTCGAGGGGTGCTCCTCCGGCCAGGAGAAAATTAACATATTGATTTAAAAGAACATCACACCCATTTTTTTCTTATGGCATGGAATATGCTTGGGCCGCAGTAAACATTTCTATCACCCTGGATTTCTATCACCCTGGAGGGTATGGCTATGAACCGCTTCGTCATTGCGGAGCCAACACGTTGTATCGGATGCAACACCTGCATGGCCGCCTGCACGCAGGTGCATCGCCAGCATGGGTTGCAGGCTCATCCGAGACTAAGCGTTGAGCGCGAAGCTGGCGGCACGGCACCCGTGTTGTGCCGACACTGTGAAGACGCACCCTGCGCCAAAGTGTGTCCGGTGAATGCTATCAAGCATCAGGACAACGCCGTCATGTTGGACGAAAACACCTGTATTGGCTGCAAACTGTGCGCCATTGCCTGTCCGTTTGGCGCGATCACGCCATCTGGCAGCACCCCGCTGGCGACACCGGCGACGTTTGAACAACACATCCCGCTGTCACTGCTGTCGGATGTGCCGGTCAGCCTGCCGTCGGTACATCCGATGCTGTCATGGAATGCCGGTGTGCGCAGTATCGCGGTGAAATGCGACCTGTGTGACTTCCACGCGCAAGGGCCGGAATGCGTGCGCGTCTGCCCGACGCAGGCACTCTATCTGGTCGATGACGCCAACCTTGATGAAGCGATTGCCGCCAAACGCCGTCAGGCGGCGCAGTGGCCGCAGGGCAATCTGCCCTTTCCACCCGATGAGACTGACTGGGGGCACAACCTATGATGACGCCATTAGCATGGCTGGGCCTGTCGCTGGCGCTCTATCTGGCCGGTGCGCTCTGCTCACTCCTGTTTTGCCGTCAGGAAGCGCTGGCTATCCGCCTGAGCGGTTGCTGCGCACTGGCCGCTGGTTGTGCCGGTCTGCTGGCCGCCGCACCGGTATTGCTGCAAGGCGGTGCCATCAATGTGGTTTTCGCCGGCCCCTTTGATGCCTTCGCCCACCTGACGCTGCGCATTGATTCGCTGGCCGCGTTCATGACGCTGGTTATCTCGCTGCTGGCCGCGCTCTGCGCGCTCTACTCGCTGGCCTATCTGGAGGAGTATCGCGGGCGCGGTGCCTGGGCGATGGGGTTCTTCATGAACCTGTTTATCGCCTCGATGGTGGCGCTGGTGGTGGTGGATAACACCTTCTACTTCATCGTGCTGTTCGAGGTGATGTCACTGAGCTCCTATTTCCTGGTGATTGCCGATCAGGATGAAGAAGCGGTGAGCGCCGGGCTGCTCTACTTCCTGATAGCGCACGCCGGCTCAGTGCTTATCATGATTGCCTTCTTCCTGCTCTACCGTCACAGCAACAGCCTGGATTTCGCTGATTTCCGTCAGGCTTCGCTGTCGGCACCGCAGGCCTCCATCGTGTTCCTGCTGGCGTTCTTCGGTTTTGGTGCCAAAGCGGGCATGCTGCCGCTGCACGGCTGGCTGCCGCGCGCACACCCGGCCGCACCGTCACACGCCTCGGCGTTGATGTCCGGCGTGATGGTGAAAATCGGCGTGTTTGGCATTATCAAAGTCGGCATTGATTTACTGGGCGCGACCGAAGCCTGGTGGGGCGTCGTGGTGCTGGCCTTTGGCGCGGTGTCCTCGGTGCTAGGCGTGCTGTATGCGCTGGCCGAGCATGACATCAAACGCCTGCTGGCGTACCACACGGTGGAGAACATCGGCATCATCCTGATGGGGGTCGGCACCGGCATGATAGGCATCGCCACCCATCATCCGCTGCTGGCGCTGCTCGGTTTGCTGGGCGGGCTGTATCACCTCATCAACCACGCTGTCTTCAAGGGGTTGCTGTTTCTCGGGGCCGGGGCGGTTATCTCGCGCGTACACACCAAAGACATGGAGAAAATGGGCGGGCTGGCCCGTTTGATGCCGCGCACCGCGCTGGCGTTCCTGATGGGCTGTATGGCGATTTCCGCCCTGCCGCCGCTGAACGGTTTCGTCAGCGAATGGTTCACCTATCAGTCGCTGTTTACCCTCAGCCATGACGGTCACATCGGTATGAAACTGCTGGCACCGCTAGCGATTGTGATGCTGGCGATCACCGGCGCGCTGGCGGCAATGTGCTTTGTCAAAGTGTATGGCATCAGTTTTTGCGGCGCACCGCGCAGCGAAAAAGCCAGCCACGCCGCCGAAGTGCCGTGGCCGATGACCGCCGCCATGCTGCTGCTGGCGCTGCTGTGTGTGCTGCTGGGTGTTGGGGCAAGCGTGGTGTCACCGGTTATCACCCGTATCGCCGCCGATCTTGCGCACACTCCGGCGCTGACGATGGCCGCTGGCCTTGGCGTGTTCCCCGGCGATGCCGGGCAAACCCGCCTGAATACCCCGCTGATTTTCATCTTGCTGCTGGCGCTGCCGCTGCTGCCGCTGATGCTCTACAGCCTGCTGCGCGGGCCGCGTCTGGCATTTCGCCAAAAAGGGACGCCCTGGGCGTGCGGTTATGGCTATGAACAGGCGATGTCAGCTTCCGCCGGGAGCTTCACCCAGCCGCTGCGGGTGATGTTCGCGCCGCTCTATCGCCTGCGCAAAACCCTCGACCCGGCCCCGTCCATGCAACAGGCGCTGGAGTTGACCACCCGCTCGGCGGCCAGGGTTGAACCGGTGCTTGACGAGCGCATCGTGCTGCCGCTGGCGCGCGCGGTGCAGGGCCTTGGCCGGGCGGTGCAATGGATTCAGCACGGCGACTTTCGGGTCTACTGCCTGTATGTGGTGGCCGCGCTGGTGGCCTTACTGCTGACGACGCTGGTTTAAGGAGAGCACAATGAATCCGTCTTCGGTTATTTTTCCGCTGCTCTGTGCGCTGGTGCAGGCGCTGGTGTTGATGGCCGCTGCCCCGCTGCTGTCCGGCATGTCGCGGGTTATCCGCGCCAAGATGCACTCACGTCAGGGCCCCGGTGTCTGGCAGGACTACCGCGATATCGTCAAACTGCTGCGCCGTCAGGAAGTGGCGCCAGAGCACAGCGGCGGCGTATTCCGCCTGATGCCGTTTATTCTCAACGGCTCGATGCTGCTGGTGGCGATGACGCTACCGGCTATCACCACCCAGTCGCCGCTCGGCGCAGCCGGTGATGTGATAACGCTGCTGTACCTGTTTGCCATTTTCCGCTTTTTCTTCTCGCTGTCCGGCCTCGACTCCGGCAGCACCTTCGCCGCCATCGGTGCCAGCCGCGAGCTGACGCTCGGCATTCTGGTGGAACCGATTCTGATGCTCGCCCTGCTGGTGGTCGCCCTGATAGCCGGTTCCACCAACATCGGCAATATCAGCCAGCAACTGGCCAGCGGCGATTGGGTTGCCCCCACCGCAACCGGCCTGGCGCTGCTGGCCTGCGCCTTCGCCACCTTCATCGAGATGGGCAAAATCCCGTTTGATGTGGCTGAAGCCGAGCAGGAGTTGCAGGAAGGCCCGTTGACCGAATACGCCGGTGCCGGGCTGGCGCTGGTGAAATGGGGCATCAGCCTCAAACAAGTGGTGGTAGCGACGCTGTTTTTGTCGGTCTTTGTGCCGTTTGGCAAGGCAGAAACCCTCAGCGCGGCGGGCCTGCTGTGGGGCACGCTGGCGCTGGCTATCAAACTGGTGGTGGTATTTACCCTCGCCGCCCTGATTGAAAACAGTCTGGCGCGCGGGCGCTTTTTGCTGACCGGCCGCGTTACCTGGCTCGGCTTCGGCGTTGCCGCGCTGGCCTTTGTTTTCTACCTCACCGGACTATAAGGAGTCGGCACCCATCATGGAGACTATTGCTCTCGCCACCCTGCTGCTGCCGTTTCTCGGCGCGCTGTTAATAGCCGTGGTGCCGCAGCGCCTGGCTAAAGGGGTGTGTACGCTGTTTGCGCTGCTGGCAACACTCGGTATGGCCTGGCTTGCCGGGTGCTACCTGCAAAGCGGCAAGCTCGACACCGTCGTCACCCTCTACCGTTACGGCCAGGCCGATTTGTTCGGCTTTGTGTTTGACCGCGTCAGCCTGTTAATTGGTTTTGCCGTGGTTTCGCTCGGCTTTCTGGTTAGCCTCTACTCGTGCGGCTACCTGACGCTCGGCAACCGCGAACACCCGCACGAAGGCAGCAACCGTTACTACGCCTTCCTGCTGGTGTTTATCGGCGCAATGGCCGGGTTAACGCTCTCATCAACGCTGCTCGGCCAGTTAGTGTTCTTTGAAATCACCGGCGGCTGCTCCTGGGCGTTAATTGGCTATTACCAGAAACCGAAATCACTGCGCTCGGCGCTCAAAGCGCTGCTGGTCACGCATGTGGCCTCCGTCGGCCTGTATCTGGCCGCCGCCTGGCTGTTCGCCACCACCGGCACCTTCGCCCTGAGCGCCATCGCCCAGTTAGATGACACCAGCAAAATCGTCGTGTTTGGCGGCATTCTGCTGGCGGCCTGGGGGAAATCAGCCCAGTTACCGCTGCACATCTGGCTGCCGGATGCGATGGAAGCGCCTACGCCGGTGAGTGCCTACCTGCACGCCGCGTCGATGGTGAAAGTCGGGGTGTATATTTTCGCCCGGGCGATTTTGTCAGCCGTCGAGGTGCCGCACATTATCGGCGTGGTCGGTGTGATTATGGCAACCCTGACGCTGGTGTACGGTTTCTGGATGTACCTGCCGCAAAAAGACATGAAGCGGCTGCTGGCCTACTCCACCATCACCCAGTTGGCCTACATCTTTCTGGCGCTGTCGCTGTCGATTTTTGGCTCGCGCATGGCTTTTGATGCGGGCCTTGCCTACATCTTTAACCACGCCTATGCCAAGAGCCTGTTCTTCCTGGTGGCCGGGGCGCTCAGTTATAGCTGCGGCACCCGCATGTTGCCGCAACTGCGCGGCATGTTAACGCGCCTGCCGCTGCTCGGCGTCGGCTTTTGCGTCGCGGCGCTCGCCATCACCGGGGTGCCGCCGTTTAACGGCTTTTTCAGCAAATTCCCGCTGTTTGCCGCCGGGTTCACCCTGTCAAACGAGGCGGTGTGGCTGCTGCCGGTGTTGATAATCGCCCTGGTGGAATCCGTCGCCAGCTTTGCCTGGTTCCTCTACTGGTTTGGCCGCACCGTGCCGGGTAAACCCTCCGAGGAGGTGGCCGGTGCGATACCGGTGCCGGCGTCAATGAATCTGGTATTGCTGGTGCTGATTGTGATGTCGCTGTGCTCAAGCGTCATCGCCGCACTCTGGCTGAAATAAGGAACGCCCATGACTGGATCGCTTCTCGTCAATAATCTGGCTGGTCTGTTAATCATCACCTCGATGCTGGTGATAGCCGCCAGAAAACCCACGGTTTCCGCCGTGCTGTACGCCTTGCAATCGCTGGTGCTGGTGCTGATTTTTATCGCGCTCGGCAACCTGCTGGGCTCTCACGAACTCTTTTTGTGGTCGATGACGGCCTTCGCCACCAAGGTGGTGTTGGTGCCGGTCATCATGTACCGCGCCTTTCGCCGCCTGAGTGACCCGCAGGCCGACGGCGGCGTGCTCAGTACCGCCACGCTTATTCTGATTGCCAGCGTGATTGTGCTGCTGAGTTATTTCGCCGTCGCCCCGGTGCAATTGCCGATAGTCAGCGCACTTAAGCCGGTGCTGGCGGTGTCGCTTGGCCATTTTCTGATTGGCCTGCTGTGCATCGTCAGCCAGCGCAACATCCTCAAGCAGGTGTTCGGCTACTGCCTGATGGAGAACGGCGCGCACCTGACGCTGGCGCTGCTGGCCTACCGCGCGCCTGAACTGGTGGAAGTGGGAATTGCCACCGATGCCATTTTCGCGGTCATCGTGATGGCGCTGATGGCGCGCAAGATCCACCGCACGCTGCACACCCTGAATGTTCAGCAACTGACCGCGCTGAAAGGATGATGACCATGACAACGTTGGATCTGTTTTCTGTGCTGCTGGGGGTGCCGCTGGTAGCGGCGCTGCTGGCATTCGCCTGTCGCTTTACCGGCGTGGCCGCGCGCCAGTTGGTCAGCCTGATGCACCTGCTCGGCATCGGCGCACTGCTGGTGGTCACGCTGCTGTCGGTATGGACGGTCTACCAGCAAGGCGAACTGTTGGCCGCCGGGCGCTGGTTACATCTCGACAGCCTGAGCGCGCTGTTTTTAGCCATTCTCGGTGTGATTGGTTTTCTCACCGGCCTTTACTCCATGGGGTATATGAACCATGAAGTGGACAGCGGCGAAGTCAGCGTCACCACGCTGTGCCACTATTACGGCTTTTTCCACCTGTTCCTGTTCACCATGCTGCTGGTGATAACCAGCAATAACCTGATTCTGATGTGGGCGGCGATTGAAGCCACCACGCTCAGTTCCGCGTTTCTGGTCGGGTTGTATGGTCAGCGCTCGTCGCTGGAAGCGGCGTGGAAGTACATCATCATCTGTACTGTCGGCGTCGCCTTCGGCTTATATGGCACGGTGCTGGTGTACGCCAACGCCGCCAACGTGATGGCCGAGCCGGGCAACGCCATTTTCTGGACTGAAGTGCTGCACCACGCCAGCGAGCTCGACACCACGCTGATGCACCTGGCGTTCATCTTCATTCTGATTGGCTTTGGCACCAAAACCGGCCTGTTCCCGATGCACGCCTGGCTGCCGGATGCGCACAGTGAAGCGCCAAGCCCCACCAGCGCCCTGCTCTCTGCGGTGTTGCTGAACTGCGCGCTGCTGGTGATTGTGCGCTACACCATCCTTATCAGCGCCGCCATCGGCCCGGACTTCCCGCAGCGTTTACTGCTGGTGTTTGGCCTGCTGTCGGTGGCGGTCGCCGCCCTGCTGATTCTGGTGCAACGCGACATGAAACGCCTGCTGGCCTACTCCAGCGTGGAAAACATGGGGCTGATTGCCGTGGCGCTCGGCATCGGCGGCCCGCTGGGGGTTCTGGCGGCGCTGCTGCACACCCTCAACCACAGCCTGGCGAAAACGCTGCTGTTCTGCGGCTCAGGTAATGTGCTGCTGAAATACGGCACCCGCGACATGGACGCCGTCAAAGGCATTTTGCGTGTCGCCCCGGTGACGGGCGCACTGCTGGCCGCAGGCGCACTGGCGCTCGGTGGGATGCCGCCGTTTAACGTGTTCCTCAGTGAGTTTATGACCGTGACCGCCGGTATCCACGCCGGTCATCTGCCGCTGGTCATCGTGCTGCTGGTGCTGCTCACCGTGGTGCTGGCCGGGCTGGTGCGCATGGTGGCGACCACGGTGCTCGGCAGCCAGCCGGAGGCAGTCAGTAAAGGCGAGCTCGGCTGGCTCACCACCGCCCCGATGCTGGTGCTGCTGGTGCTTATGCTGGTGATGGGCACGCGCATTCCGCAACCCGTGACCCAGTTGCTGGAGCGGGCCACGGCGATTGTGCTCAATGACACCGTGCTCAATGACAGCACAGCCCGCCCTGACGCCGCCAACGCCCTCAGCCTGCGCCCGCAGCCTGCGCCGCGTGAGGCTGGCGCATTTATACCGATGACAGGCACGGAGCCTGCCGTTTTATCCACTGCTTCCCGTCAGGAGATGTCCCGTGACTAATTCATTCACTGCCACTGCCCAGCCTGCGTTAGGCGCGCAATACGTCGCCCAGGTCAGAGCCCAATTCCCGACGGCTATTCTGGAAGAAGAGCGCCAGACCGAAAACCAACTGACGATAACGGTTAAGCTCAATAGCCTGCCGGAAGTGGTGGAGTATTTGTATTATCAGCACGGCGGCTGGCTGTCGGTGCTGTTCGGCAATGACGAGCGCTCGCTTAACGGCCATTTCGCCGTCTACTACGTGCTCTCAATGGAGCAAGGCGAGAAGTGCTGGGTGGTGGTCAAAGCGCTGGTGAACCCGACGGTGCCGGAGTTCCCGTCCGTCACGCCGCGCGTGCCTGCCGCTGTGTGGGGCGAGCGCGAAGTGCGCGACATGTACGGCTTGATCCCGGTCGGCCTGCCGGATGAACGCCGTCTGGTGTTACCGGATGACTGGCCGGATGAACTCTACCCGCTGCGTAAAGACGCGATGGATTACCGCCAGCGCCCGGCCCCGACCCGCGACGATGAATCCTACACCTTCGTCAACGAAGCCACCGGCGACACCCGCGTGGTGCCCATCGGCCCGATGCACATCACCTCCGACGAACCCGGCCATTTCCGGCTGTTTGTTGATGGCGAGCAGATTATCGACGCCGACTATCGGCTGTTTTATGTCCATCGCGGCATGGAAAAGCTGGCGGAAACCCGCATGGGTTACAACGAAGTGACCTTCCTGTCTGACCGGGTGTGCGGCATTTGCGGCTTTACCCACAGCGTGGCCTACACCAACTCTATTGAGAATGCGCTGGGCGTGGTGGTGCCGCCACGCGCCCATGCCATCCGCAGTGTGCTGCTGGAAGTCGAACGCCTGCACAGCCACCTGCTGAATATCGGCTTATCCAGCCACTTTGTTGGTTTCGACACCGGTTTTATGCAGTTCTTCCGGGTGCGTGAAAAATCGATGCAGATTGCCGAAATCCTGACCGGTGCGCGTAAAACCTACGGCCTGAACCTGATAGGCGGCATTCGTCGTGACATTCTCAAAGATGACCGGCTGAAAACCATCAAGCTTATCCGTGAAATGCGCGAAGAGGTGACACAGCTGACCGATATGCTGCTTGGCACCGCCAATATGGGCCAGCGCACCCAGGGTATTGGCGTGCTGGATAAGCAAATCGCCCGCGATTACAGCCCGGTCGGGCCGATGATCCGCGCCAGCGGCTTTAAGCGCGACGTGCGCGTTGACCACCCGTTCGCCGCCTATCTCGATTTACCGATGGAGCTGCATCACCTCGATGCCGGTGACGTCTATTCGCGCGTGCTGGTGCGGGTGCGCGAAGTGTTTACTTCGCTGGCGATGATTGAGTTTAGCCTCGACAACCTGCCGGAAGGCCCGATCCTCAATGAGAACATTCACTATCAGCCGCACAAGTTCGCGCTCGGCTTTACCGAAGCGCCGCGCGGCGAGGACATTCACTGGAGTATGACCGGCGACAACCAGAAGTTGTTCCGCTGGCGCTGCCGTGCCGCCACCTACGCCAACTGGCCGGTGCTGCGCTTTATGCTGCGCGGCAACACCATATCGGACGCGCCGCTGATTATCGGCAGCCTTGACCCCTGCTACTCCTGTACCGACCGCGTCACGCTGGTGGATGTGCGCAAAAACAAGATAACCACCGTGCCGTATAAAGAGATTGAGCGTTACGGGCTGGAACGCACCCGTTCACCGCTGAAATGAGGAATCGCTGATGATCAAATTATTCAAAACCATCCTCAAAGCGGGCAACAGCACCGTGAAATACCCGTTCGCGCCGCTGCCGGTGCCAGCCGGATTTCGCGGCCGCCCCGAGTACGACCCGCAGCAGTGTATCGGCTGTGCCGCCTGTACCATGGCTTGCCCGGCCAATGCGCTGACGATGGAAAACGCGCTGGAAAGCGGCACCCGTATCTGGCAACTGTTCCTTGGCCGCTGCATTTTTTGCGGCCGCTGCGAGGAGGTGTGCCCTACCCGCGCCATTGTGTTGTCGCAGGATTTTGAAATGGCGGTGGCCAGCAAAGCGGATTTGTATCAGCGCGCCACCTTCCAGCTACTTAACTGCCACGTTTGCCAGCGCCCGTTCGCGCCGCAAAAAGAGGTGGAGTACGCCATGGCGCTGCTGGCGCACGCCGGGGTGCCGGAAAGCGAAGTCGAAGCGCGCCGCGCACAGTTTGAAACCTGCCCGGATTGCAAACGTAAACAGAACATGAACCATCGGGGCAAGGTGCCGCTCAGTCAGCACCTGCCGACCCCGAGTACACAGAAAGGGGATGCGTCATGACCCAACTTCCCGACGGTGTCGATCACTACCAGACCACACCCATCACGCTGGATGAACAGGCACAGCAGCTCAAGAAAACGCTGCTCAAAGACATTAAACGCTCCGCTTACGTCTATCGCGTGGACTGCGGCGGCTGCAACGGCTGTGAAATCGAGATTTTCTCCGCCATTACGCCACTGTTTGATGCCGAGCGTTTCGGTATCAAAGTGGTGGCCTCACCGCGCCATGCCGATATTTTGCTGTTTACCGGCGCGGTGACGCGCGCCATGCGCACACCGGCGTTGCGTGCGTATGAATCCGCCCCCGACCCGAAAATTTGTATCTCGTACGGGGCCTGCGGCTGCGGCGGCGGCATCTTCCACGACCTGTATTGCGTGTGGGGCGGCAGCGACAAAATCGTGCCGATTGATGTCTATATTCCCGGCTGCCCGCCAACACCGGCGGCGACCATTTACGGCTTTGCCGTGGCATTAGGGCTTCTTGAGCAAAAACTGCACGGCAAAGATCACCAGCAGGCCGAACAGGAAAAAGCCGCGCTGATCCACCCCTCGCTGCCGCTCGATCTGCGCGTGCAGGTTGAACGCGAAGCCCGCCTGATGGCCGGTTATCGCCAGGGCCGTGAAATCAGCGACAGCTTCCTGCGGCTGCTGGAAAACCAGCCGCTGGCCGGGTTTGAACAGCGGGTCACACGCTGGCTTGACCAGCACAACGACCCGCGCCTGAACGAAATCACCGGCCATTTGTTGCGCATTTACCACGCCATGCTAAACGGGGAGACGGTACGATGAGCGCCGACGTGCGTTTTTACGCGTTAAACCGCAAGTTCCTCGACAGCCGCGACAAAATCCCGGAGCAGGCGCAGCAGGTGATGTACTACTCGCTGGCTATCGGCCACCACGTCGGCGTGATTGATTGCCTGAAACAGGTGCTGCACTGCCCGCTGTCGGAGTACGAAGGCTGGGTCGGCCAGTTGGCTGATGACGAGGCGCGCCGCAAAATGCTCGGTCTGCTGCGCTTTGGCGAAATCACCATCGACAGCACCCATGTGACCTTGCTGGGAAGCGCCTTCGGTGCGCTAAACGAGCGCGACAGCCACCCGGACTGGACGCAGTCGCTAATGGGCCAACTGGCGGCAATCCAACAAGAGCCTGCCATCTACTTAATGGTGAAACGCCTTGATAACTGAACACCCTCTGCGCACCGATAATATGGTGCTGACCGTCGGTAACACCATGATGGGCGATGACGGCGCAGGCCCGCTGCTGGCCGAGCGCATGACGCAGCAACCGGTCAATGGCTGGTCGGTGATTGACGGCGGTGCGATTCCCGAGAACGCCGCCCATACGCTGCGCTCGCTCAAGCCACGCCGCCTGCTGGTGGTCGATGCCACCGACATGGGGCTGGCACCGGGAGAGATGCGCATCGTTGACCCGCAACGCATCGCCGAAGACATGCTGATGAACACCCACAGCCTGCCGCTCAATTACCTGATAGACAGCCTGAAAGAAGACATTCCCGAGGTGATTTTTATCGGTATTCAGCCAGCGCTGGTGGCGTTCTACTTCCCGATAAGCCAGGAAGTGACGCAGGCCGTCGAGCAGCTCTACCAGCGTCTGGCTGCCTGGGAGGGCAACGGCGGCATTGAGGCGCTCGTCTCGGCCTGATAGCGAGGCGATGACGGGCGTGGTTATTTGCCCGGCATTGCCGCGCTATAGCACAGCTATATCATCGACCGTGTGGCGATTCAGCCGGTCAGGAACTCGCCCGGTCATGGTGTCGTTCCCCGCATAATAGCCACTTCGTGGCCGGGGAGCGGCCCGCCAACCTCCACACCGGCAAGATCATATCGTCGCTGCATGCATATATAGCCGCACGTATGTACAACCGCGCACATGCATAGCGGCGCACATGCATAGCGGCGCAATTGACCCACGGCTTGCGTGCAATAACCGAATAGCATCAATCATTGAATAATATCAATCGTTGAAACACATATTCCCTCAAGCAATAGCGCTATTCCTTGCCCTTATTTACTGGCGAGAAAAATAACGGCAATAACAGTGAGAGAATATTATTCACCACAATAAACACACTGAGAATATTACTATCCCCACACTATCGTTACGATTATTTCCAACCCGGAATTTATTGGGTTAATCAATAATAAGCACGGTATTTTTCTGTTACGCCATATGCCGCATGGCCGCCAACGCCAGCCACGGCGCTAATAACATCGCTAATAACATTGCCATTACCCGGCGTTCATATCAGCGCACGCTTCAGCGAAAATCGTATTGAACACCTCAGCGCATACCAGCACAAAATTAGTATTAAATACCATTAATTTAATAATTAACAGAATAATAAAATGCAATAAAGCCAATTATCACCATTAATACTCCACTAAGTGACTTTATCACGCGGTTTAATTTTTTATTACCCCTCGATGTTGCTTAAATGTTAATGATGAATTATTTTTTTAAAGCTTATGGCTAACTGAAGCGCGCCAAAAATGTGAGATTGATCATGCTATTGCGTATTTTATTACTCTGCAATCGCAATCAAATCATGGCGCTCAGTCAGTGTAAAATAAGCCGCTCTAAAATAGGGATACCGTTTACTGGCATGGATGGCTGGCATGTTATTTACCTTAGGTGTTTCAATGATTGTTACCGTGTGGTTTGCCATTACCATGGTGTTTGGTTTGATCTTACTATTAAAGTAAGTCATTTCCCTGCACGTCATAATGGCTATCACTCTGCTGGGCGGATAATGCAGGCCGCGACGCGTCCCCGCGTCTGAAATAGTTCTGAGTCTGCAACGCAAAATATAAAGATTCACGTCTCTCTTAACAGGTCGCACCCGTTTATTGCTATTCGGGTTCCCCTCTCTTTTTCCATAATTCAGGATAACTATTGATGCGAAGCCTTTATGATGAGCAGGAGAAATTAACCACCACGTGCAGTTGCGATGACCCGATTGCCTGCCTGCAACATATGTTCGTGGATATGACAGCCAAACGGCGCGTGGCGCAGGGGCAATGCCCGGCGCGTCGCCCGGTCTTTCTGCGTACCCACGGGATTATCAAAGGTGCCCTGACGTTTCATCCCGACATTCCGGCTCCGTTACAGCACGGGCTGTTTGCCCAACCCGGCAGCCAGCATCCGGTTTATGTGCGTTATTCGTCAGACCTGGCCGATGGCCGCCCGGACTGGGAGAGCACCATCGGTATCGGCATCAAGATTTTTGATGTCCCCGGTAAGAAAGTGGTCAGTGATGACGGTGAAAACACCGCCGACCTGCTGTTACAGAATGTGCCGTTCTTCTTTGTTGATAACGCGCGCCAGATGTGTGAATTCACCAAAGCCAGCTTCGAAGGCTGGGGCAATGAATGGGTGCGCCGCTTCGCACCGGCCACCAACCAACTGCTTGATGACATGGCCAAACCCATCCGCTCGGTGCTGGAAACCCGCCTGTGGAGCGTGGTGCCGTTTCAGTTAGGCGACACCTACTGCAAATATATTCTGTCGCCCGGCACCTCCACTTTCGCCGATGACCCGGACATCAACGACCCGAACTTTCTGGCCACCGATCTGGCCGCCCGGCTGTTAAAAGGCGACGTGACGCTGGAGATTTTTATTCAGCCGCGCCCGGACGCCGCCCAATATGGCGACGCCTACCTTGATGAGCATTTCCCGCTGGATAAGGCCACGGTCATCTGGGATGAGAAAATCGCCAAACCGGTACCTGTCGCCACCATTGTGTTGCCAGCCCAGGATATTCGCCAGCAAGAACAGGCGATTTACGGCGACTGGCTGGCCTTTAATATTGGCCGGGTGCCGCACGCCAACCGCCCGGTCGGCAGCCTTGCCGAAGCCCGTATGGTGGTGTATCAGGCCAGTGCCGATTACCGGCGCAGGCAAAACGACCAACCGGTCAGCGAACCCAGCGCGCCGGGTGAACCCCAGATTAAAAACCCCAGTTGCCCGTTCCCGCACCATAAAGCGCCAGAGCAACCGCAGGCGCTCTCTGACGAGCAAATAGCCCGCATCACCCAGGTGCGCATTCACCCCGGTATCGGCGTGATGCGCGTTGGCAACAGCCAGAACGATTACACGATAGGCCCGGAAGTGACGCACCCGGCGCGCACCGAATTTGGCCAAACCCGTGACGAAGGCGGCGCGATGAAACGTCAGGCGGCGCGCTTTCGCCTGTATGGGTATGACCAGTACGGCAATGTGGTCGGCGAAATTCAGCAAAGCCACAACAGCCAGATTGAGTGGTCAGTACATCTGGCGAACCGCAAGGCGCAGTGGTTTGAATTCAATGCGGCGATGGATTTGCCCGCAACCTGCAACCTGACGGTGCCGCTGCGTAACCCGGATGTCACCGGCAGCGATCGCGCGGCGCTGTGTATCGACCCCGGTGAAAAACGCATCAGCGGCCTGAGTATGCAGGACGGCAGCTTTGCCCTGACGGGCAATTTCCAGGGCACGCCGGTCTACCTTGGCGAGCTGCGTACCGACGCCGTTGGCCGCCTGCTGGTGCTGCCCGGCTACGGCGTTTCCGCCAGCCCGGAAAATAAACCGGTGTACGTGCCAAGCCACCCCACCAGCTTTAATAACGCCGCCGGTTGGTATGACGACATCGCCGACGGCCCGGTTCACGCCAAAGTGACCATAGGCGACAAAGATTTTACGGCCGATGCCGCCTGGGTATTCTCGGCACCGCCGAACTACGCCCCGGACTTAACCAGCTGGCGCACGCTGGATGACCTGCTGCGCAGCGTCTACATTCAGGCGGGCATGATGTCGCTGCCGGAGCAGGTGTCTTTCAACACGCACATTCGCCCCATTCTTGAGCGCATCAGCAATCTGCAATGGGTGAATAAAGGCATTTCGGCGATGTTTGGCGCTGACGGCCCGATGAATTTCAATGATGCCGCCCTGATGCGCAAGCTGTCCTTCGCGCCCGAAAGCAGCCTCTACCCCGACCCTTATGGCGAACTGCGCCGCACCGTGTACAACAGCTTCCGCTCGGCGTTCGGGCAGGATCAAGATCTGAACGGCTGGCCGTGGCAGTATGGCGACACCTTTGGCTATAGCGATCCGAGCGAAGCCAGCGCAGTGGAGGCACAGACCTATCTGCGCCTACCGGCCTACTATGACTACCTGCTCTCAAGCTGGGTGAAGGGCGATTTTATTGATGACTACGCGCCCGAGGAGCCGCAGCCCCACACGCTGGCACAAGTGCCGCTCCAGCATCAGCCGGAAATGCTTGACCGCGCCGCTATGCACTTCTGCCTGGCCGATGCCTTCCACCCCGGCTGTGAGCTGACCTGGCCGATACGCCATGCTTCGCTGTTCCGCGCGCCCTATCGCATTCGCGAGCGCGTGCCCGGCAGCGGCGAGCCGGATTATGGCAGCACCCTGACGCAAACCGATGTGCTGCGCATCAACGGCCCGCTCTACGCGCAAGGCCCCGGTGATTTAACGCGCTGGATGGCCGTACCCTGGCAGGGCGACACCGCCTATTGCCGTTCCGGTTACGATATGGAGTATGACCCGTATTTGCCGACCTACTGGCCGGCGCATGTGCCAAATCAGGTGCTGACGCTGATTGACTATGAAACCCTGTGCGACACGCGCAAACCTCTGGATGAACGCATTGCCGCCTTCCATAACCGCCCGTCGTGGTTACGCCAGTTGCCCAGCCAGAACCCGGCACCGGAGCAAATGATGTACATGATTGCGCATTTCGGCGAGCTGGGCATTCTGGAGGCGCGTCCTCGCCCGGCGGATTTAAGCTGGCTGCCCGAATTCTTGTATGTGGAAAACCTGACGGTCGCCAAAGAGGGCGAGCTGGAAGAGGCGCACCGTATCTTTACTGAACGCTATGTGCGGCTGGGCTTCCATGACCGGTTGCTGGCGGAAGCCGGATGGTTTAACGAGGAGCACCGTAATGCCTTTGCCACCATCAAACTGCGCAGCAGTTAATCCCGCACGCTCGTCACCCCGCGTGCTGCGCCCGCGCGTCGTGGTACTGGGCAACGGCCCGGCAGGTATTGCAGCGGCCTGCGTACTGGCGCAGGCCGGTGTTGACACCGTGCTGGTCGGGCAAGAGACCGGCCATCAGCTTAAGGCGGGTGAATCGCTACCGGGGGCGGCGCTGCGGCTGTTGCGCCGCCTGGGTATCGCCTCGCTGGAGTCACTGCTCACCCCGGACGCATTTCTCGGGTGCAGTGCCACGGTATCGGCCTGGGGGGAAGATAACTGGACGTACAAAGACGCGCTCTATAACCCGGAGGGCGGCGGCTGGCACCTGCTGCGCCACCGCTTTGATGCCATGCTGCTGGCCCATGCCCGCACGCAAGGCGTAGCAACGCTGTTCGGCCACGGCCACAGCCTGACCCCGCTGGGGTCAGGCCACCGGCTGACCTTCTGCGACCCGCCTGCGGGCAGCGCCGGAGACGATGCGCTGCCGGTTATCGAAGCCGACTTTTTGATTGACGCCACCGGGCGTCACTGCTGGGCTGGCCGCCGTCTGGGTGCCAGGCCGGTCAAACTCAGCCAACAGTTGGCCGCCGTCGGCTGGCTCAACGGCCTGCATGATGACCGGGATGACAGCACCCGGATTAAATCGGTGGCGGACGGCTGGTGGTACAGCGCACGCTTGCCGCAAGGGTTACGGGTGGTAGCCTTTCACGGCTTACCCCGTGCGGTGATGGCGCTCACTCGCCACCCTGAGGCGTTTCGCGCTGCCTGCCACGCCAGCGGCGTGTTGCCCGCCTCGCTCAAGGCAATCCCGCGCCCGCAAAAACTCAACGCCTGCGATGCCAGCGTCACGCTGACGCCACATGCCGCCGGGGAGAACTGGCTGGCCGTCGGCGATGCCGCGCTTTCGTTCGACCCGCTCTCTTCTCAGGGCATCTTTTTTGCGCTCTACAGCGGCATTCGCGGTGCCGAGGCCGCCCTCGCCTGCCTGCACCAGCCCGCGCAGCGCGCGCAGGCGCTGGACGATTACCGCCAGCAGGTCATGCGGGTGTTCGCCGTCAATCAGCAAACCCGGCAATTGTTCTATACCCGCGAGCTGCGCTACCGCCAGCATGACTACTGGCAGACCCAACAGCGCGCTGTACGTATTCACCGTTAACTGCTCTTGCACTGACAACCCGTGTCACAGCGGGCTGAGGCTGTTGACAAACAGCGATATTGTGTTGTGACGGGTGAAGTTTGTCCGGTCAGTGAAGCATGTCGTGCGGGATAAACGGTGTTATTTCTTTGCAGCTTCATCGCTCGCACGACAAGGAGAGGTGCAAGCGCCACCTCTCCTTGACCTCTGGCTGGTGGCTAAACTGTGCCGCTTCGCGGTCCCTTCGGCGTTCGCCTTCGCGGTTCGGGCCGCCCGTGACGTGTTCCCAACACGGCACGGGCTTTCGCCGCATCCATGCGGTTCACCCGGCGAAGTCGCCCACCTCAGCACAGTTTTTGACGCCGAAAAGAGGCGTCGTCCTGGACTTAATACGTTTGTCAGCCGTCTGGCTGCCGCTGGTTTTATCTGCGTGTCATCCGCCATCGTCAAATCTGCCGATAGCCGCATTACGACACTCGACATCCTGAGAAACGTCAGGGCATTTTTTCTTCTTAAATTCTTTAATTCATTAAAAATCAAATCATTAAACCATAAGCCTTCATTCTGGCATAAACCCTGCTTTGTCTATGGCGATGTGTCGGCGGCGCTGCCCTCGACATAACCCTTAGACCCTCTGAGCCGCGCAAGGAGATCTTGTCATGAACCGGTTCGTTTTAGCAGACCCCAGGAAATGTATTGGCTGCCGCACCTGCGAAGTTGCCTGTGTATTGGCACACAATGACGGCCATCCGTCATCGCTGTCGGCGGAACATTTCGCGCCACGCCTGAAAGTGGTGAAGGGGCTGAATGTCAGTACCACGATTCAATGTCGTCACTGTGAAGACGCCCCCTGCGCGAACGTCTGTCCGAATGGCGCTATCGTGCATGCTGGCGACCATATTCAGGTGCAACAGGAAAAATGCATCGGCTGTAAAACCTGCGTGGTGGCCTGCCCTTACGGTGCCATGACGGTGATCAGTAAACCGGTGGCCCGCATCAGCCATTATCAAACGCTGGGTAACTGCATCAAGGCTGAAGCGCACAAGTGTGACCTGTGTGAAGGGCGCGCCAATGGCCCGGCCTGTATCGAAGTCTGCCCGACCAAGGCCCTGCGCATGATAAGCCGGGACGACATTCAGGACATGATCCAACGTAAACAGCGGCGTGCCGCACTCGATGAAGCCGTGGAAATAAAATTCTGACCGTGCCCGAGCGGTACGATGAAGGAGAGCAATGTCATGCAGAAAGTAATCACCGTCTGCCCTTATTGTGGGTCGGGCTGTAAAATCAACCTGTTGGTGGAAAATGGCAAAGTGGTCGGCGCAGAAGGCGCCAACGGCCTCACCAACGAAGGCGAGCTGTGCTTAAAAGGCTACTACGGCTGGGATTTCCTCAACGATACCAAGTTGCTGACCCCACGCCTGAAACAGCCGATGATCCGCCGTCAAAAAGGCGCGCCGTTTGAAGTGGTGTCCTGGGAAGAGGCTATCGAATTTGCCAGCTCTCGCCTGCTGGCCATCAAAGAGAAATACGGCCCGGATGCCATCATGCATACCGGCTCATCACGTGGGCCAGGTAACGAAACCAACTACGTGATGCAAAAATTTGCCCGCGCCGTCACCGGCACCAACAACATCGACTGTTGTGCCCGCGTGTGCCACGGCCCGTCCGTTTCCGGCTTGCAGGTGACGCTGGGTAACGGTGCCATGAGTAACTCGATTTGTGAAATCGAAAACACCGAGTGCATTTTGGTGTTCGGCTACAACGCCGCCGATTCCCACCCGATTGTGGCGCGCCGCATCATCAAGGCCAAAGAGCGCGGAGCGAAAATCATCGTCTGCGACCCACGCCACATCGAAACCGCCCGCATCGCCGACCTGTGGCTGCCGCTGAAAAACGGCTCCAACATGGCGCTGGTCAACGCATTTGCCAACGTGCTGATTAACGAAGGGCTGTACAACACCAATTTCGTGGCGCAGCACACCGAAGGGTTTGAGGAATACCGCGAGATAGTGGCGAAATATACCCCGGAATATGTCGCTGACATCACCGGCCTTGACCCGCAGCTTATCCGCAAGGCTATCCGCATGTATGCCGCCGCGCCGTCCGCCACCATTCTGTGGGGCATGGGCGTTACCCAGTGGACGCAGGGTGTGGATGTGGTGAAAGGGTTGTCTGGCCTGGCGCTGCTGACCGGCAATCTGGGCCGCCCGAATGTGGGTGTGGGCCCGGTGCGCGGTCAAAACAACGTGCAGGGTGCCTGCGACATGGGCGCGCTGCCCAACCAGTTCCCCGGCTACCAGAAAGTCACCGATGCCGACGTGCGCGAGAAATTTGCCAAAGCCTGGGGCGTGCCGTCGCTGTCCGATCGTATCGGCTATTCGCTGACCGATGTGCCGCACAAAATTAAAGAAGGCAAAATCAGGGCTAACTACCTGATGGGGGAAGACCCGCTGCAAACCGAACCGGATTTGTCGGTGGTGCGCGAAACCTTCAACCAGCTGGATTTGCTGATAGTCCAGGATATCTTCATGACCAAAACGGCGGCCGTGGCCGACGTTATCTTCCCGGCCACCTCATGGGGTGAACATGAAGGGGTGTATTCTGCGGCCGACCGTGGCTTCCAGCGCTTCTATAAAGCGGTTGAAGCACAGGGCAACGTGAAACCGGACTGGGAAATCATCAGCCTGATGGCGACGGCAATGGGCTACCCGATGCACTACAACAACACCCAGGAGATCTGGGATGAGTTGCGTCATCTGTGCCCGCTCTACTACGGCGCGACCTACGATAAAATGGCCGGTCTTGGCTATATACCGTGGCCATGTACTACCGAAGACAGCCCCGGCACACCGTGGTTGTACGAGGGTAACAAGTTTGACCGCCCGAACGGTAAAGGGCTGCTGTTTGCAACAGAATGGCACCCGCCGATGGAGCTGACCGACGCCGACTACCCGCTGGTGCTCTCTACCGTGCGTGAAGTCGGCCACTACTCCTGCCGCTCCATGACCGGTAACTGTACGGCGCTGCAAACCCTGGCCGATGAACCCGGCTACGTGCAGATGAACCCGGAAGATGCCGCCGCACTCGGTATTCGCGATCAGCAATTGACCTGGGTGGCGTCGCGTCGCGGCAAAGTCATCAGCCGGGCGATGGTCAGCGAGCGCATCAACAAAGGCGCGGTGTACATGACCTACCAGTGGTGGATTGGTGCCTGTAACGAGCTGACGCTCGATGAAGTTGACCCGATCGCCAAAACGCCGGAATACAAGCACTGTGCGGTGAAACTCGAGCCGATTGCCGACCAGCACTGGGCGGAGAACTACGTGCAACAGGAGTACAGCGCACTGAAAGCCCGGCTGCGTAAAGAAGCTGAAGTCGCCGGTTAATACCGACCGGCTGCGCCCGCGACACACCACATATCTGCACGGTGTCGCGGGTGCCGCCCAAACGACATGCTGGGTCAGCCGCCTGCGGCTGACCGGTCATTCACGGCTTATCCGCGCGTCGGGTAGGCCGTTTTACCAGCTCGCCGCCGCAGTTCGGGCATTTCCCGGCTAACCGCTGCGTGGCGCATGACGCGCAAAACGTGCATTCAAACGAGCAAATCCGTGCGTCCTCAGCCATCAACGGCAACGGTTTTTCGCAGCATTCACAATAGGGTTTCATCGCCAACATCGTCTCTCTCCTCCACAGTTATCCGCCACCATCCTGACACCTTTATTCTGGCCCTCATCCTGACACAATATCGCACCAGACCGACAGGCCAAAACAGAACAGCGTCATGCAGGTAAAGGACTGCGCGCGCCGGTTTCAACACACCGACGCCGCACCTGGCGCATCAGGCAATCCCTTCGATTTCCCGGGTGGAGATGCCCATACGCTGCATCCGTGACAGCAATGACCTGCCCCCGGGATTAAATACAAAACTCAGTTAGTAATGTCGGCTCCTTCACTCTCAGAATTACCCTTTCTCCAGCTCGCTGCAAATTCAGACGGCGTCTGATAATTCAGCGTGGAGTGCGGGCGACATTCGTTATAATCCTGACGCCATTCGCTGATGGTTTTCCTGGCATGACTGACGTCGCTGAACCCGTGTTCATTCAGGCATTCATCGCGAAAGCGTCCGTTAAAACTCTCAATAAATCCGTTCTGTGTCGGCTTGCCGGGCTGGATAAGTCGCAACTCCACTCCATGCTCAAAGGCCCACTGTTCGAGCGCGCGGCAGGTAAACTCCGGGCCCTGATCGGTTCTTATCGTAGCCGGATAGCCGCGAAACAGCGCAATGCTGTCCAGAATACGCGTGACCTGCACGCCTGAAATCCCGAAGGCAACAGTGACCGTCAGGCATTCCTTTGTGAAGTCATCGACGCAGGTAAGGCACTTGATCCTGCGACCGGTAGCCAGCGCATCCATGACGAAATCCATCGACCAGGTCATGTTGGGCGCCGCCGGGCGGAGCAGCGGCAGACGTTCTGTTGCAAGCCCTTTACGACGACGTCTGCGTTTAACGACCAGCCCGTTCAGATGATAAAGGCGGTACACGCGCTTGTGATTAACCAGAAGCCCTTCACGGCGCAGTAACTGCCATATGCGGCGGTAGCCAAAACGCCTGCGCTCCAGTGCCAGTTCAGTAATGCGCCCTGATAAATTGGCATCAGCCGCCGGACGCTGAGCGTCATAGCGGCAGGTCGACAGGGACAAACCTGTGAGTCTGCAGGCACGACGTTGCGACAGACCGGTCGCATCACACATCAACACCACGACTTCGCGCTTCTGGTCTGTCGTCAGTACTTTCGCCCAAGAGCCACCTGAAGCGCCTCCTTATCCAGCATGGCCTCGGCGAGCAGCTTCTTGAGTCTGGCGTTCTCTTCCTCAAGTGACTTCAGGCGCTTAACCTCAGGCACCTCCACGCCGCCATACTTCTTACGCCAGGTATAAAACGTGGCGTCGGAAATGGCGTGCTTACGGCAGAGCTCCCGGGCTGAAACGCCGACTTCAGCCTCGCGGAGGATACTGATGATCTGTTCATCGGAAAAACGCTTCTTCATGGGGATGTCCTCATGTGGCTTATGAAGACATTACTAACATCGCGGTGTATTAATCAATGGGGAGCAGGTCAGCAAGGTGGTGCGTTTTAGCCCCAGTCGCGCCTTTAGGAAAGTGAGGAACCAGAGAGTTAGTTTTTGCAGACAGCCCACAAATGCTATGCTCAGCACAACGAAATCCAGTTAGTAAATAGCGGCCCATCGCGTCTGAATCCGCCATCAGAAAATGACAGTCAGGCAATGCGATTTGCACTGTAGGAGTATAAACATGCAAAGATTAACCGATGAAGAGCTGTTAGCGCTGTTAAATGATACAGAGTCTGACCGTGCCGAACGCAAAGAAACGTTTAAAGGCGATGTACCAAAGAAAGCACGCCAGGCTGTCTGCGCCTTTGCCAACGATCTCCCCGGTTATAATCGCCCTGGCGTCCTGTTTATTGGAGCCAGGGACGACGGCAGTCCCAGTCATCTCGACATTACGGATCAACTACTGTTGTCTCTGGCGGATATGAAAACGGACGGGAATATTCTTCCTCTGCCTGTTTTAACCGTGGAGAAGCGCCGTCTTAACGACGCTGACATGGCGGTTGTTACCGTCATTCCATCCGATATGCCCCCCGTAAAATACGAAGGCCGTATCTGGATACGTACCGGCCCCCGGCGCTCAATAGCCAACGTACAGGAAGAAAGGATACTCAGTGAGAAACGCCGTTATAAAAATCTCCCGTTTGATATCTATCCGTTACCAATCGCACGGCTAAATGACCTGTCTCGTATGATGTTTGAAAGCGAATACCTGCCGCAGGCGTTTGCCGACGATGTGCTGGAGGAAAATGGCCGAAGTTATGAAGAGCGTCTGGCATCGTGCCGGATGATAGTCTCCCCTGACGATACAACACCAACCGTGTTAGGCCTGCTGGCGCTTGGCAAGAGCCCGCAAGATTTTCTGCCTGGTGCCTATATTCAGTTTTTACGTCTAGACGGCACAGAACTGGCTGACCCGGTTATCGATGAAGAAGAGATCAGCGGCAGCATCGTCGATATGCTGCGTCGAACAGAAGAAAAGTTAAAAGCACATAATCGCTCGGCTGTGGACATTACCTCTGGCCCAACTCATCTGATTTCATCGCCCTACCCACAGGCCGCGCTCCAGCAAATTCTTTATAATGCTGTGCTACACAGAACGTATGAAAGTACCAATGCACCTATTCGGGTGTATTGGTTTAATGATCGTATCGAAATCAACAGTCCCGGCGGGCCCTACGGTAATGTCACGTCAGAGAATTTTGGTCAACCCGGTGTAACGGACTATAGAAATCCCAATATTGCCGATGTGTTAAAGACATTTGGTTTTATACAAGCTTTCGGCCGTGGTATCGCGACAGCCAGACGGGAAATGGACAGGAATGGTAATCCCCCGCTGGAATTCGAGACTAACCAGACGGCAGTGGTATGCATTTTGCGAGGTAAACAATGAGCACTCCGGTGTTGACATTCTTCAATAACAAAGGCGGCGTCGGCAAAACCTCGTTGATTTATCACCTGGCATGGATGTTTGCCAGCCTGAGGAAAAGAGTGGTAATCGCCGATCTGGATCCTCAGGCCAATCTCACTGCGGCCTTTCTGGATGAAGATGCTATAGAAGACATCTGGAGCGCCCGCCATTCCAGTGCCACCATTTACCAATGCATAAAACCGTTGACGGGAGTTGGCGATATTACTCAGCCACATCTGCAAAACATTACTACCGATCTTTACCTTTTGCCTGGAGATGTCGCGTTATCGGGTTTTGAAGACGCACTCTCATCTGAATGGCCAAACAGCATGGCCGATAACAATTTATACCGGCCAATGCGGATATTGACCGCATTTTGGCAGGTCATGCAAATGGCCGCCGAAAAAGTACAAGCGGATATTATTCTGGTTGATATCGGCCCTAACCTGGGCGCAATTAATCGCTCGGTACTCCTGGCGACGGATTATGTTGCTATCCCACTCGGAGCCGATCTCTTTTCACTGCAAGGCCTGAGCAACTTAGGGCCAACTCTCAGAAGCTGGAAGAATCTTTGGCGCAAGCGTCTGGAGAACTGGAAAGACAGTCCTGAGTCAGCCAATTATCCTGATTTCAGTCTGCCTACAGGGCAAATGCAGGCCATTGGCTACCTGTGTCAACAGCATGGTGTACGCCTGGATCGCCCGGTAAAAGCGTATGATAAGTGGGTACAACGGATACCGTCGGTATATCGTGCGGCAGTCCTCAATGAGAACCCTGTTCAGGGGATGAAACAAGAATCCGATCCTTACTGTCTGGCAACCATCAAACATTACCGTAGTCTGATCCCGATGGCACAGGAATACCGCAAACCCATTTTCAATCTGACATCCGCCGACGGCGCTATCGGCAGTCATGCCAATGCCGTCAGCGATGCAAGAAAAGATTTCCGACAATTAGCCATTAAAATCGCAGCCCAGATAGGTATGACGATATAAAGGCTGATAACGACGAATGACGCATAAACCGGGTGACGCCAACCCCGGTTTATACATCAGGCAATCCCTTCGATTTCCCGGGTGGAGATGCCCATACGCTGCATCCGTGACAGCAAGGTGGTGCGTTTTAGCCCCAGTCGCGCCGCCGCCCCTTTCGGGCCCGCCACGATGCCGTTGGTTTCACGCAGTACCCGAATAATGCGATCTCGCTCCGACTCGCCCTGGCCCGCCGATGGCTGAAGCTCATCCTGCCCGGCCGCCTGCGCTGGTGGGGCTGCATAGGCTGGCGGAGCAGAATATGCTGGTGGAGCAGAATGTGCTGACGGGGCCGAATGTACGGGCGGAGCAGAATGCGCTGCAAGCGGATGAGCCGTTATGTGATGCGAGGCCGGTTTCGGCACATCCAGCGGCGACAAATGGTGCTGCAACTCATCCATATGCAGATTAAGCGTGGTGCCGCGCGTCAGGATCACCGCACGCTCCACCACATTTTCCAGTTCGCGCACATTGCCGGGCCACGGCAGGCGGCTTAACTGGCGCAGCATGTCACTGGGAATGCTATCAATGGTACGGTTCATACGCCGGGCTATTTTGCGGGTAAAAAATTTCACCAGCAGCGGAATATCTTCCGGGCGTTCGCGCAATGGCGGGATGACGATAGGAAATACATTCAGGCGGTAGTAGAGATCGCTGCGGTACTCTCTGTCTGCCACCATCTGTTTGAGATCGCGATTGGTGGCGGCAATCAGCCGCACATCCACCGGAATCACTTTGCTGCCGCCCAGCCGTTCAATTTCCCGCTCCTGCAACACCCGTAATAATTTGGGTTGCAGCTCCAGCGGAATATCGCCGACCTCATCGAGAAACAGCGTGCTGTTATCCGCCAGTTCAAAGCGCCCCTGCCGCTGGCTGGTCGCCCCGGTAAAGGCACCTTTCTCATGGCCAAACAGGTCACTTTCCAGCAAACCGGAAGGGATGGCGGCACAGTTCATTTTCACCATGCGCTGTGACTTACGCTGGCTCAGGCTATGAATGGCGCGGGCAATCAACTCTTTCCCGGTGCCGGTTTCACCTAAAATCAGCACCGTGCTATCGCTGGCGGCGACCATTTCCACCTGCTCCAGCACCTGACGAATCGCCGCGCTGCGGCCAATAATCTCGCCAAACTCATCGCCGCTACGCTGGTGAATGTGCTCGGTTAACTGCTCGGTCAGGTAGAAATTTTCATGCACCAGCGAGTCTTTCATGCGGGTGATTTGCTCATACGCCAGTGCGTTATCCAGCGCAATCGCGATACGGGCGGCAATCTGGCGCAGCAGACGCAAGTCAGCCTCACTGACCGCCAGCGCGGTGCGGTGCGCCAGTTCCAGCACCCCCAGCACCCGGTTGCCAAACGCCAGCGGCAACAGACAGGCGTGAGACAACGCGCTATCAAAAAACAGTCCGAGCGGCCTTGGCTGGCTGCTGTTGTGAGGCTCATCGCAGCTTATCAACTGGTATTGGTTGTGCGCCATCACCTCATCGGCCAGCATTCCGGCGCGATCCACCTCGCCCTGCACCGTTTTCGGCGCACCGGCATGGGGGGATTGCCCCGGTTGCAGCACCCGGTTATCGGGATAAATCGCCGCGAAATACTTCGCCCGGCTGTCGTTTTCCGCCTCTTTTAATACCAGCGCGATAAAATCGATGCCGAAGAAGCGGTGTATTTCACGCGACACCTCCAGCGCCAGCGCTTTGAGCTCCAGCTTGGAAATCACCGTATTGGTGACATCCACCAGAATGCGCAGATGATCGCGCTCATGACGCAATAGCGCCTCTTCGCGCCGCACCTGTTCGCGCTCATGGATGTTTTCCACCGCCAGCGCCACCACGCCAGCGACCGCCTGGAAAAACGCCAGTTCGCTGTCGGTAAACTGGCTGCCGTCAGTCTTGATAAACTCCACGCCACCCAGCCCCCGGTGGCTGCCTCGCAACGGGCATTGATAGTAATCACTCAAACCGCAATAGGCGGGTTGGTCAATCAGTTGGGGGAAATCGCGCTGAAAATGCAGACGATCGCAGTGCAACGGCGTCTGGCTGCCCCACACTATCGCACCGGGGCCGCTGGCCATTAACAGCGCATCATCGCTGTGCTGCGTCTGACCCGTGGCGCGGTCATGACGATAAAACGCCATCTGATTGTGCAGCGGGTCAAGCAGCAGCAAATTTACGCGGCCAAAACGCACCACGGAAAACGACATGCTATCAAGCGCTTGCAGCAAATCAGGCAGGCTACGCTGTTGCAGCAGCGTCTGAGACACTTTCAGCAAGGCATCCTGCCACAGAATGGACAGTCGGGACGGGGAATCTGTCAGTCGTGTCGCCATAACCACCGTAATCTAATCTCCATAGATATGCTGGGGAAATAGTGTAAAAGCTTCACCAACGAAATGACATGCCACCTCACCAATAGCTTGATCTGAATCGTGCTAAATCCGCTAACCGCTCACCGGACAAGCATTCGAACGACATGGGCGAATTATAATAAGAACCATTTACCTGTTTGTATAACTTTCAGCCAGCGTCACGCGCTCCGCGAGCGCCACATATTCTGGCGCAATGATAAGCGCCATGACGGCTTCCCCTCACCTTTGCACTTTATATAAACACCGCATAAACATTTTAATTACATTGAACGCCGTAAAATAACACGCCATTTTCAATTATTCGATATTAAAGCAGGTCATTAAAATACTTGTCATTTTTAATTCGTCACGGCCAATGCCGTCATCAACGGGCGATATAAATATTTTCTAAAAAAAGAATGATTACTATTTATTAATCACCTGCGTCATTAGCAAATAATAGTGTGTTTAACGCGGATAAATAATTTAGCGGTCATTATTGAATTTATTACTGACTCGATGCGAGATATAAGAAAATATTATGGTTAATACAAAAACCGCCCTCCCGACGAACACAGTAAAAAATAACGCATTGAAATATAAAAAATTAAACAATAGCGGGAATGATGAGCAGGCAGGGGGTTCACCGATAAAAGGCATGGGAATAGCCCTGTTTTATGCCTGTTAAGTGATGAAATTCATTTTATAAGCAGAAAAAAAGGGCAAAAATCCGATTTCGTTGTACTATTCCGCCCGGCAGACACAACACCCCACAAACATCCCAGGGTATAGGGCTGCGCCAGCGCAGGCCGTTACACCACAATAAGACTTGTGTGTTGTCTGAAATACATACATCAACATGAGGTTTATATGCAAAGGCAGAAGTTATTAATACAGATAATGCTGGCGATAGTGCTCGGTATTTTGATCGGCTGGGCGTGCCACCAGTATCTTGATGCGTCCCGCGCCAAGGAAGTCGCCTCCTATTTTAATATGGTGACGGATATTTTCCTTCGTCTTATCAAGATGATTATCGCCCCGCTGGTGTTTGCCACACTGGTTTCCGGTCTGGCGAGCATGGGCAACTCCTCTGCGGTAGGTCGCGTTGGCCTGAAAGCGATGACCTGGTTTATCACCGCATCCTTTCTGTCACTGCTGATTGGCATGATGCTGGCAAACTTCTTCCAGCCGGGCGTCGGTATGAATCTGGTCGCCGCGACAAACCATGTCACCACCGGCCTGAACACCGATGGGTTTACCCTGAAAAACTTCATCAGCCATATCTTCCCGAAAAGCATCATCGAGGCGATGGCGAACAACGAAATTCTGCAAATTCTGGTGTTCTCGCTGTTCTTTGGCTCGGCGATGGCGTATGTCCGCCAGCACAACAAGCAGGCTAATTTCATTCTCTCCACCATTGAAGAACTGGCCAAAGTGATGTTCCGCGTCACCGATTACGTGATGGCGCTGGCACCGATTGCCGTCTTTGCCGCGATTGGTTCCGCCATTACCACCCAGGGCCTGGGGCTGATTTATGACTTCGGTAAATTAATCGGCGAGTTCTATCTCGGCCTGGCGCTGCTGTGGAGCGTGCTGTTCCTGGTCGGTTACGCCTTCCTTGGCCGCTCGATTAAAGACCTCGCTCGCCTTATCCGCGAACCAACCATGCTGGCTTTCGCCACGGCGAGCAGCGAGTCAGCCTATCCGAAAACCATGGACGCGCTGACCCGCTTTGGCGTACCGAAAAAAATCACCAGTTTCGTGCTGCCGCTCGGGTACTCCTTTAACCTCGACGGCTCCATGATGTACCAGTCATTCGCCATTCTGTTTATCGCTCAGGCTTACAACATTGACCTGAGCCTGACTCAGCAGATCCTGATTCTGCTGACGCTGATGATAACCAGTAAAGGTATGGCTGGCGTGGCGCGCGCCTCGGTGGTGGTGGTGGCGGCAACACTGCCGATGTTTAACCTGCCGGAAGCGGGCATTCTGCTGATTCTCGGTATCGACCAATTCCTCGATATGGGCCGTACCGCCACCAACGTTATCGGCAACAGTATCTCCACAGCGGTTGTCGCCAGCCTGGAAAAAGGCGTGACCGATGATGAGGAAGACGATGACGCCGTGGTGCTTCAGGAAGCCAGGCAAGAGGCGTGATAGCCTGTGCTAGCATCATTCGTGCTATCAAAACAGCGGCTGTGGCCGCTGTTTTTGTTTCCGTTACCGGTGCTCAGGAAACGGTTATCGCCGTCATAAACGCTCCGGCGCACGCGCCTGCATGATGCGCCAAAAGGCTTCGGAAGCCATATTCAGCCGCGCATCGAGCCGATATAAATAGACCTGCATTTTCATCACCGCCCGCTCCAGTTTCAGCACCACCAGTTCACGGCGCGCCAGCTCGTCACGAATCGCGTAATCCGGCAGCCAGGCAATGCCGTGGCCTTGCATCGCCATGCGTTTGAGCAATTCACTCATCGAGGAGACGAAATTGACGCTAAAACGCGTCGGCGGCTGTGTGGCCAGATAGCGGTTAACCTGCCGCCCCATGTAGCTGGTGTCGGTATAATTGAGTAACGGCAGCGAAGACGCTTTCAGGTCAAACAGCGGTTTGCCCGCCGCATCGCAGGCACACACCGGATAGAGCATCGAGTCCATCATCGGCGTGTGGCGAAACGGGTCAGACAGTAGCTCCTCATTATGAAACGAGAAAATAAAATCACTGCGCCCTTCCTTCAAATTACGGACGGCATCATCGACGTCGATAGACTCAACGGCAAAAATCATCGCTTGCCGGTCAGGAACGTCGGCCAGCCAGTGCGGCATCACAAACACCGATAGCGAGTGGGCTGCGGCAATGGTTATCCGGTTTTTATACTGGCTGCCGCCGTGCAGTTTATGAATCTGGTATTCGAGGTCATCGAGCGTGTTGCGCACATGGGCATGAAAAATTTTGCCGGGCTCCGTGAGCTGCAACGGTTGGGCGGCGCGATCGAATAAGGCGAACCCCACCGCCTCTTCCAGCGCCTGAATCCGGCGGCTAAAGGAGGATTGCGAGATGTTGCGGGTCTCTGCCGCCAGCGTAAAACTGCGATGTGCTTCCAGCGCAATAAAATCATATAACCATTTGGTTTCAATATTATTTAGCATTCACCACCCCTCGATTTCACCACGCATTATACGCATAACTCTGCACTCATAATGCAAAACATACATAGCAGATGGGAATTTCGCAATTCACATTTCCCCGGCTGATTGCGATGATTTTTCCACCCCCCCCTTTTTCTTTTAGTGAGGCAACGTCCATGAACCCTGTGATCGGCATTCTTGGTGGTATGGGCCCCGGAGCCACGGTGGATGCCATGCAAAAGCTCATCCGCCACACGCCCGCCCGTAAAGATCAGGAGCACATTCCGACGATTGCAGTCTCGATTCCCGATATTCCCGATCGCACCGCCTGTTTGCTTCACCACAGCGCCTCGCCGCTCGCAAAAATGATTGAGTATCTGTATGTGCTGGAGAATGCCGGGGCAACCTGCATTATTATGCCCTGCAACACCGCTCACTACTGGTTTGCCGAACTCAAGCGGCACAGCCGGGTGGAGATGCTGAGTATTATTGATGCCGCCTGCCAGCAGGTTCAGGCGCAACGCTTGCAGCATGTGGCGATTCTGGCAACCACCGCAACGGTGCAAGGCGGGATTTATCAGCAGGCGCTGGCCGCGCAACAGGTGCGCTGCACACTGCCCGATGCCGCACAACAAGAGGCGGTGATGGGCAGCATTTATGCTTACAAAGCCGGTGACGAAGCGGCAGCGCGCGCACTGCTGTTACCGGTGGCGGCGGCGCTACAGCAGCGTGGTGTGGAAAAAATCATTCTGGCCTGCACCGAGCTGCCGCTGATTCTGGCACCAGAAGTACAGGCCAGCCCAGGGCACTACCTTGATGCCACCGAAGCGTTAATTCGCCAAACCGTGGACTGGTATTACCGGCATCAACCCTCGTCGCCGCTGGCGGCATGATGTGGCTGCGCCGTCAGCGCTATGGGTATGCTTCCCGGCATGGGTTATGATGCTGCCAGATGACCCAGACAGAAAGCCCGGAAGCAAAACCGCATGAAGACAAAACCCATCACGCTTGATGACGTAGCACAACACGCTGGCGTGTCTTATCAGACGGTATCGCGGGTGCTCAATCAGGCCCCGCATGTCTCCGCGCGCACGCGTGAGAAAGTTGAACAGGCGATGGCGGCACTGCATTACGTGCCCAATCGCGTCGCGCAGCAACTGGCGCGCCGCCACGCCGCCACGATAGGGCTTGCCACCACCGACCTCTCGCTGCACGCCCCCTCGCAGATTGCGGCGGCGATTAAAACCACTGCCAGCGAACACGGCTTTAATGTGGTGATGTCGATGCTACGCCCCACGGCTCAGGGAGCGGCGTCTCAGTCAAATGACGCCCACCTCGCCGACACGCAGCTTGCCGTCAATGAGCTCCTGTCACAACGGGTGGATGGCATCATCATCAACGTGCCGCTGGAGCGTGAGGCCGCCGCCCGTATCGCGCAATTGTGTACCACCACCCCGGTGCTGTTTCTCGACACCGACCCTGACGCCGCCTTGCCCAGCGTTATGTTTGATGCCGCACAAGGCACCCGACTGGCCATCGACCATCTGGTGGCGCTGGGGCACCAGCGCATTGCGCTGTTAAATGGCCCGCTCGGTGCCGTTTCTGCTCGTTTACGTTATCACGGCTGGTTACAGGCGCTGGCCGCGCATCAGTTACGCGCCTGCGCCGTCGCCGAAGGCGACTGGAGTGCGCACGCCGGCTACCAACAGGCGCAGCGCTTACTGGCTGGCCCGGAAAAGCCCAGCGCTATCGTAGTGGCTAACGACCAAATGGCGCTCGGCGTACTGCGGGCCATCCATGAACATGGCCTGCGCGTTCCCGAGCACCTCTGCGTCATCGGGTTTGACGATACCCAGGACAGCGCCTACTTTCAGCCGCCGCTGACCACCATTCGGCAGGATTTTGCCCATCTTGGCCGCGAAAGCGTCGAGCGGCTGGTCAAACACCTGCAACGCCCGCAAACGCTGACGCCCTTAACACTGGCAACCTCGCTGGTGGCACGCCAGACCACCGCCCCGTGGCAAGCGGTGTCGCCATCGCCAGGCGAGGTGGCGCAACAACTGATGGCGCTGGCGCGCCAGTTACAGCGCTAACCCGGCACCGCTATCGCCCAGAGCAACTATAGGGGCTGATTTTGTGATCCGCCCCGCTTTCCGCCGCGCCATTCCTTTACTCCATTGCGCTAACCGACGATCCTCAACCGCAATTGTGAGCGGATAACAATTTTTCATTTTCTCTGTTTCGTTATCCGCAGAGACAACCCATACTATTGCCATCTCCCGTGAATCTCATTCTTGTGTCGATCGCGCGGCTCCGGCTCCGTTAACAAAGGAACGAACATTTTATGTCCAGCACCAGCACACATCTTCCCGTATCCGGCCTCTCGTTGGCCGCCATACTCGCCCGGCGAGACTGGGAAAACCCGGCCTGCCCGCATATCCGCCGTCTGGAGGCCCACCCGCCGTTCTCAAGCTGGCGTAATCTGGCAGACGCAAGGGATGACCGCCCCTCCGAGCGCCGTGTGTCTCTTAATGGCGAATGGGCATTCAGCTACTTCAGCCAACCGCAGGCGGTGCCGGAAAGCTGGCTGGCACAGGATTTACCCCATGCCGATCGCATCACGGTGCCCTCCAACTGGCAGTTGGCAGGCTATGACGCACCGATTTACACCAACATCAAATACCCGATCCCGGTTAACCCGCCTTTCGTGCCTGATGACAACCCCACCGGCTGTTACTCGCTCACATTCTCACTCCCCGACAACTGGCAACACAGCGGGCAAACCCGCATTGTGTTTGATGGCGTCAACTCGGCTTTTCATCTGTGGTGTAACGGGCAATGGGTCGGTTATTCACAAGACAGCCGCCTGCCCGCCGAATTTGACCTGAGCCCTTGCCTGCAGGCGGGGGAAAACCGGCTGGCAGTGCTGGTGTTGCGCTGGTCTGACGGCACCTATCTGGAAGACCAGGATATGTGGCGCATGAGCGGCATCTACCGCGACGTTTACCTGCTGCACAAACCGCTCATCCACCTCAGCGATGTGCAGATAACCACGCCACTGCGCCATGACTACAGCCAGGGCACGCTGTGCGTCAGCGCCCGGGCTACATTACCGACAACATTACCGGCCACATCCACCGCCGACGGGCCGCAGCACGCGCCGCGATTACAGGTGCAACTCTGGCGCGCCGGGCAGTGCATCGCTCAGGGCCACGCCCCCTTCGGCACCCCGGCCATTGATGAGCGCGGCGCTTATCATGACCGGGTGACATTGCAACTGGACGTTGCACATCCTGCGCTCTGGAGCGCCGAACAGCCGCATTTGTACCGCGCCGTTGTCGCGCTGGAACAGGCCGATGGCGTATTGATTGAGGCTGAAGCCTATGACGTCGGCTTTCGGGAAGTGGCGATTCGCGACGGGTTACTGCAACTGAATGGCCAACCGCTGCTGATTCGCGGCACTAATCGCCATGAGCACCACCCCACACTCGGTCAGGCCATTGATGAAGCGACGATGGTGCAGGACATCCTGCTGATGAAGCAGCACAATTTCAATGCGGTGCGTTGCTCTCATTACCCGAATCATCCGCTGTGGTATCGCCTGTGCGACCGCTATGGCCTGTACGTGGTGGATGAAGCCAATATTGAAACGCACGGCATGCAACCGATGAGCCGCCTCTCTAACGACCCAGGCTGGCTGCCCGCCTATGCCGAACGCGTCACACGTATGGTGCAACGCGATCGCAACCACCCTTGCATTATTATCTGGTCGCTGGGCAATGAGTCGGGCTATGGGCCGACCCATGCGGCACTATACCAATGGGTCAAACAGCAAGACCCGACCCGGCCAGTGCAATATGAAGGCGGCGGCGCGAATACACCGGCAACTGACATTGTCTGCCCGATGTACGCTCGCGTCGATCAAGACCAGCCGTTCCCGGCGGTGCCGAAGTGGTCTATCAAAAAATGGATTGGACTGCCGGGCGAACAGCGCCCGCTGATCTTGTGTGAATACGCCCATGCCATGGGCAACAGCCTCGGCGGATTTGACCGCTACTGGCAGGCGTTTCGCCAATACCCGCGTCTGCAAGGCGGTTTCGTGTGGGACTGGGTCGATCAGGCGCTGGTTCGTGAGCAAAATGGCAAAACGCACTGGGCCTATGGCGGTGACTTTGGCGATAAGCCAAACGATCGTCAGTTCTGCCTCAATGGTCTGGTGTTCCCCGACCGCACGCCGCACCCGTCGCTGTATGAAGCGCAGCGCGCCCAACAGTTCTTCCAGTTCACCCGGCACGCAAACGCGCCGCTAACCTGCACCATTACCAGCGAATACCTGTTTCGCCACACTGATAATGAAGAGCTGCACTGGCGCATTATGCAAGATGACGTACAACTGGCATCAGGCTGCGTCACGCTGGATATTGCGCCGCAGGGGCAACAGACGCTGGTGTTATTGCCGCACATCCCGGCGGCGCAAAACCATGCCGATATGTGGCTGACGCTCGAGGTGATACAACCTGCTGCCACCGCCTGGTCGAGCGCCGGTCATCGCTGCGCCTGGGATCAATGGCCACTTCCGCAGCCATTAGCCCGGCCAGCTCCGCGCGCGCAGCCTGCCGCGCGCCCGCAACGGATAGACACCGACAGCACTATCGACATTCAGCTCGGCGAACAGCGCTGGTCGTTTGATAAGCAAAGCGGCCTGCTGGCCCAATGGTGGCGTGAGGGTAAACCGCAGTTTGTCACACCGCTGCAAGATAATCTGGCGCGCGCGCCGCTTGATAACGACATCGGCATCAGTGAAGTGGATAATATTGACCCCAATGCCTGGGTGGAGCGCTGGAAACTGGCCGGTTTCTATCGCTACCAGACACAATGCCAGCACATTGATGCCGAAACCCTCAGCGACCGCATCGTTGTCACCACCGAGCACATCGGCCATGACCAGCAACAGGTGCTGTTTATCAGCCGCAAGCGCTGGCAGATAACCGCCGAAGGCATCGTTGACGTCAGTGTCGAGGTCGAACTGTCCAGCACCCTGCCGCCACCGGCACGGGTAGGATTGAGCGTGCAGTTGGCAGACGTCCACCCTGAGGTCAGTTGGCTTGGGCTCGGGCCGCATGAAAACTACCCCGATCGCCGCCTCAGCGCCCTGCATGGCCGCTGGCACCAGCCGCTGGAAGCGATGCACACGCCGTACATTTTCCCCTCAGAAAATGGCCTGCGCTGCCACACCCGGCAGTTGCACTACGGCGACTGGCAGATTAGCGGTGATTTCCACTTCGGCATCGGCCGCTACAGCCGACAGCAACTGATGGATTGCACCCACCAGCATCTGTTACAGCCTGAAGCGGGCACCTGGCTCAATCTCGACGGCTTCCACATGGGCATCGGCGGCGATGACTCCTGGAGCCCAAGCGTTGCGCCAGACTTCCTGCTCACCGCTCCGCATTACCGCTACCAATTACAGTTACAACTGCGCTAAACCCTCTGACCGGCAGCCTCCCGCTGCCGGTTCAGCCACCGGGCCCGGCACAACTGGCTAATTCAAGCGCAAAAATGCGAAAAAAACGCCACATTGCACACTCACTCGCCAAACGCACCAAAAATCTGTTTTTCACCTTTGACATGCCCATCCTCCCCCGCTATTATTCGCCCCGTTCACAAGATTCCTCTGTAGTTCAGTCGGTAGAACGGCGGACTGTTAATCCGTATGTCACTGGTTCGAGTCCAGTCAGAGGAGCCAATTTAAAGAAAGCAGACGTTCACCAACGTCTGCTTTTTTGCTTTTTATCAATCAGTTATCCCCCTCTTCAGGTTCTCCCTCGTTCACCAAAAAACGCTACTGCCCACGACTTTTGTTGGTAGAATTGTTGGTATTTCTGGTTCGATTCTGCTTATACCAACAACTCAAGGGGGCAAATCGTGTCTCTAACTGATTCCAAAGTAAAAAATGCCAAATCTCTTGAGAAGGAATATAAGCTTACTGATGGCTTTGGTATGCACCTGTTAGTGCATCCTAATGGGTCTAAATACTGGCGCTTGTCTTATCGTTTCGAAAAGAAGCAAAAAATACTCGCTTTAGGCGTCTACCCGGCTGTTTCACTGGCAGATGCCAGACAACGGCGAGATGAAGCGAAAAAGCTGTTAGCGGCAGGAATTGATCCGAGCGCTAAAAAGCAGGCTGATAACAAAGCGATTCAGGAAAAACGTAACAATACCCGCGCTTTCAAAACGGTAGCCAGAAACTGGTTTGCCACCAAAACCACATGGTCGGAAGATTATCAGCGTTCTGTCTGGACCCGTATTGAAACCTACCTGTTCCCTGATATTGGCAATAGAGATATTGCTGAACTGGATACGGGCGATCTGCTGGTTCCCATCAAAAAGATAGAAAAGCTGGGCTATCTGGAAATCGCTATGCGGGTGAAGCAATATGCCACTGCTATTATGCGTTATGCCGTCCAGCAAAAGATGATCCGCTTTAACCCTGCCTATGATTTGGAAGGTGCGGTTCAGAAGCCACAGACAGAGCACCGCCCCGCTATCGAGCTGGAAGAGATACCCGCCCTACTGGAACGCATTGAAGGCTATCAGGGACGTAGCAGGCTGACCCTGCTGGCGATAAAACTCACTCTGCTGATATTTATTCGCTCCAGCGAACTCCGCTTTGCCAGATGGTCAGAGATCGATTTTAACAGTGCCTTATGGGTTATCCCTGAACAGCGTGAAGCGATTGCAGGGATCAAACATTCAGGCCGTGGGGCTAAAATGCGCAGAAAGCACTATGTTCCTCTGTGCCGTCAGGCGCTGGACATTCTGAAAGAGCTAAAAAACCTCACCTATGACGTTAACGGTGACGACGGCTTTATCCTGACGGGCTGTTATGATGCGATGAAGCCAATGAGTGAAAACACCATTAACAAGGCGCTGCGTAAAATGGGTTATGACACCAAAACCGATCTGTGCGGTCATGGTTTCCGTACGCTGGCGTGTAGTGCCTTGATTGAATCGGGTATCTGGCCGGAAGATGTGGTTGAGCTTCAAATGAGCCATATGGAAAAGAACAACGTTCGCGCTGCCTATACTCATAAGGCCAAACACCTTGAGCAACGTCGCCTGATGCTGCAATGGTGGGCTGATTTCCTCGATGCTAACAGTAACGGGATGGTTAGGCCGTTTGAGTTTACGCAGGAAGGATAGTTTTTAAGCGACCGATACAGATGGCTTGTTTAACTTAAAACCAGTAAGTTTGATCTAAAAAATCTTTTTTTGCTCTTATTATCATTTTTTCTAATTATCAAGAAACAAGGAGTAGAACATGATAATCCTATTTTGTAACATTGGATGGATGAAAAAATATGATGGAATTGACGGGGACTCTATCGAACGTGGAGGGGCCTACAACAAAACGGCTACAGGCCATGAAGTTTGTAATTTTACGAACTCTGATGGGTATGTATATGGATATGTACAACCAACTGGGCAGATAAAAATAGAAAAATTAGGTGCCAAAAGGAAGGATAAAAAGATTGATGGTATAACTGTTGTTTGGCTTGCCGGTCCCGATTCTGGCGGTACTGCTGTTGTTGGTTGGTATAAGAACGCGACAATATTCCGTGAATCACAAGATCTAACATCTCCCTCACTAACACATAAAAAAAACGGCATAACTACTTTTAGAGTAAAAGCGTTATGGAAGGATGCTTTTTTATTACCCTATGATAATAGAAGCCTAATGATCCCTAGAGCCGTCAAAGGTGGAATTGGACAAAGTAATGTTTGGTATGCCAATACTCCAGAAAGTAATGAACATGTCACTAAAGTAAAAAAACTTATTTCTGAATTTGATATAAATAATCATATACCAGATATAGACCAAGAGGTTATGGGAATCGAAGGCAATCCCAGATTTAGAGCACACATACAAAGAGAAAGAAACTCAAAAATTGTTAAAGAAAAAAAGCGAATTACACTGAAAGAAAAAGGTTGTTTGAAATGTGAAGTATGCAACTTTGATTTTTTTGAATTTTATGGTGAAGATGGATATGATTTTTGCGAAGTACATCACTTGATACCGCTACACAAATCAGACGGGACTACTATTACTAAACTATCTGACCTTGCGATAGTTTGCTCAAATTGCCATAGGATAATACATAGAACAATACCAATGAATTCACTTGATGAGTTATCTAATAAAATTAATCAGCGAAAAATTCAAAATTGAATTTAATATAATACCAAGAATAAGATTATTCGCCTCACTTCGCTTAGCCGCCGGTTCATATAGTTTTGGGATTATGTGAATCTGAAAAGTGGGAGACTTATCTGCCATAAATTTTCTTGTATTACGTTTAGCAATTGACTAGCACCAATCCTAGCCTTACATTGCAGCCGATCAGGTACGAACACCTGAACACCCGTTTCGCCCCTGAAAGGTATTGGCGTACCAAACAGGGGCTAACCACACCGTTATGGAGCTAACGCTATGGCTGTTTATCAGTTTACCCATTCCCCACCTGAAGATCTGCATCTGGATACGGGCTTTTTTACTTCGGGCCAGTCTGTTCTGGAGGTGTGTTATGTTCGATAACACGCCGCTGGAACTGGAAGAAATTATCGATCAGTGTCGGGCATTGATTTACGCTGTTGTTGAAATTGATAATCCCCAAGTCAAAGAGATCCTGAGTTTTGTGCTGTGGGAGCGCCTTGATTTCCTGTATCGGACATTTCATTCCGACAGCACTGACGACACAGAGGGCGAATTTCAGGCATAACCGATAGGAAAAAAGTCAGATTGGCCTTGCGGTGGATCTGACTTTTAAACGATGTTATGGATAATACAGAGTGAAAACAAATGCTCTGTCAGTTTGATGAACAGAATACAGGCTCATTCCAGTTTGACGCATAACCGCCGCCGCACCCTTCACCTAATGTACGCCATGAACTCCAGTCGCCATTATGTTCAACACGTCCCACTTCGAGAGGCCATTGCCCACCACAATAATTTGCACAAACCTTAATCGAATTACCGTCAGCCGCTTTCCAGAGACCATTAACACAGGAAAGAATCGCGCCATTTGCTGCTCTTCCCTGCAAGCCATTCGGTGAACATCCCCAACCAACATTGGCTACGCCATTAATCTGTAAGAACTCTCCTGTTGTTAATCGTTGGCTAGCAGTAATTTGAGAATACGAGTTAATATTTCCATTTGCATTAATATTTCCATCTAACTGGGCATTTCCAGAACCATAGATATTACCATCTTTATTCATATAGGCTTTTGTTGAGGATTCATTTCCGGTATAAATACTGTTTTTGGCATAGACGCTATCTCCCGTACTGATACTTCCATTTGCTGTTATAGTTTGGCCTGAAAAAATATTTCCTGATGCATAAATATAACCATCTTTGTTAATCATTGTAGCAAACTGAGCATCAGTTCCTGTTGTTCCCGGCTTCAGGGTTGCAATGGTTCCTCCAGCTATGATGTCCCATGTTCTTAAACCTCCCCCCCATCCAGCCGGATGATCACCGGGAGACAAACCATTAGTTGCCATATTACCATTTGCAATCACACTCTGGCCTGAATAGACATTGCCTGAAGCAGTAATATCACCACCAACACTTGCATTACTACCCACGGTAAGTGTTGTTCCCACCTGTGTTTCGCCGGTTGATTTCAATGTCCCTGACATCGTTGTCCCGGCTGCTGTGATGTTTTGAGCGTTGTATATGTTCTGACCACCCATATTCAGATCGCCCGTCATAGGGAGCGTTCCATCACGACGCAGGTAAACAGAATACATTGCAGAATCATATCCCACACGATAAGCCAGAAGCCCCGCAGCGGTGATATTGCTGTAGTCCGTAGAGAGTTCTGACCACTGACCACCATAACCTGATGCAGCGGTAGTTGTTTTTGTCATTCCACTGTCAATGCCAGCCGCCTGCATTGCCTTACCCAATAAGTCATAACGAACCTTGCTGCCATCAGCCCATACGTTCGTCGTCGTGATCAGGCCATTAATGATGTAGTTGGGAACGTTCCCTGAGCGTCTCAAAAAAATTTTATATGAAGACTTTTGCGCATTAATACCAGAAAAAGAGGAAGGTAATAACCCTTCATTAACCAGCGTCTGATAGGTAATTTCACAGACTGAACCCGAACACATTCTTGGTCCCGGATCACTTGACTGGCTGCTACTGGATGTCAGGGTAGAAAGCTTGTCATATCGGATATTGATATAGCTATTTACCGCCTCACCCATTTGCTTTATCTGGTCCCCCACGGCTTTAGCAACAACAGTTTCCTGTTCATTTTTCATATCCTGAAATTTCATAAAAGTCACTGTGGTTCCAACACCCAGCACCAAAATGAGTTCTAACAATGAGAACCCTTTCTTATTTTGTTTTTTCATTTTCATCGTCCTTTTTATTTCCACGTACTATTCAATTAACAAAAATAAAAAAGAGGTCAATATAAACAATAGGGTTTTAATCAATCAAATTAATAATATCTCTGGTATATTCTCAAATGAGAATATTAATCAATACTTACTTTTTTATTTACGATGAATCATTTTTATATACTATAGAACGAACCTGAGTATAGAATATAATCACCCACATAAATCAGACACATTTAATTCTTTCAAAAAACACCTTAATCATTAGAAATAGCACTTCAGGATCTTTTATTGCTGATTGAGTAATGCCGTGGATAAAAACATCATTAATATAATTCAAAATCGGCGCATCAAATTTATGTTCTCCGTTTTTTACAATGATTTCATTTATTCGCTTATATGAATCCAAGTCAAACACTACATTGCTTTTAATTTTTTCAACATTTTCTTTAATAACATATAAATAAACCCGAATAACCCAAGCATCTTCGTCCTGTATCAATCTAAAGAAAGGTTGTTCAAAAATGATTATATTTTCTGTTTGGCCTTTATTTTCTCTTATTGTATATAGCATTACACCTCCATTTAAAAATAATGTTCTTGTCGGAGAGCATGGTGGTCAAAATATGTCCACCCCGCCAGTATTACGAACATTGTACTTATAACTATAGCATCGCAATTCAAATACAAAATAATACGAGGTCTATGATACCGCCCGTTTCGGTTTATTTTTATTATATAAATTATATTTTATCAAATTCAAATTTTTAATCACTAAATAACACATCCTCTCGTTTTATTTTTCAGATATATGTATACTAAAAATGATTCTCAACCATCAGGATAACTAACAATGAGTGAAGCCCTAAAAATATTAAATAACATTCGCACTCTTCGCGCTCAGGCCCGTGAAACCGATTTGGCAACACTGGAAGAAATGCTGGAAAAGCTGACCGCCATTGTTGAAGACCGGCGTGAAGAAGAATCCAGCGCACAACAACAAAACGCAGAGCGTCAGGCTAAAATCGAAGCCTTACGCGCCAGACTGCTGGAAGATGGTATTGATCCGTCTGAACTGCTCGACGCAGGTGTTACCAGCAAAACAGCAAAAGCCAAACGCACTCCCCGTCCAGCTAAATACAAATATACCGACGAAAACGGCAACGAACAGACGTGGACAGGTCAGGGACGGACACCTAAAGCTATCGCCGCAGCGCTGGAAAGTGGTAAAACGCTGGAAGACTTTGCTATCTAATCAATGACTCCCTGTTGCATTGATGCAATGGGGAGTCACTTTATCGGACAGGCTGTTCTGTGCCAAATGCGAACTTTGCTTGCTTTACAATGTATTCATTATTGAGAAGCAGGCCACTTTACTGAACCTAACCTTAGGGAAACATCATTTTAACCAACTGAATTTCTTAGTTTTATTTTTCCGATAGACTTGTTGTAGAGCATTGATTTTAGTCAGGTTAAGTAGGAAAATGGAGAAAGTTAAAGAATTCTTCAGGGATTAGAACAGATGAGCATGTTAGAGTGGAAAAGAAAAAATGGCACAGATAGCTTAGTTCTTTTTATACATGGACTTAAAGGTGGAAGCGATACGTGGTCATTTAATAAATCTATTTCGTTTCCTATTTTGCTCTGCGGTGATATCGAGTTGGAAAATTACGATATTGCTTGTTTTGAATACTTCACTAATTTTACCAATTTATTCGGTAATAAAACAGGAATGTTACGAAGATTTTTCAATAATACTAAGAAGAGAGAAATTAACCTTCCTGTAAGTGAAATATCTCAACTTTTAGTTACAGAGATAGACTTACATTTAGGTCAGTACAATAACATCATAATTATAGCGCATAGTATGGGAGGGTTGATTGCAAAGTCTTGTATCCTCAAACTAATCAACTACGAGCGTTCAAGAAACATTAAGGGGTTCATTTCTTTAGCTGTTCCTCATTCTGGCTCGACTATTGCAAATATCATGTCATCTTTAGTTACTAAGAATATTCAAATTTCAGACTTAAGTGTCTTTAGCAATGAGACAGATGCTTTAAATCGCGATTGGCTTAATGCTAATAATCTGCCTAAGGCAAAATTTGTTTATGGCACTAACGATAATATAGTTAAGAAACAAAGTGCATTGCCATTGCATATTCAAGAAAAAGACTACATTGCAGTGAATGAAGATCATCAATCAATTTGCAAACCAGAAAGCATTGAAAACAATGTATATGCTGTGGTTAAAAAATTCATAATTGAGATTTCCAACGAAGAGTCTGATCTACTTACACAGGCAGAGTTTATTGACGAAAACCAATATGACAATGAGTTTTTTGTTTTAAAGTTAATGCTTGCCGATGTGCATAATGATTTTACTAATCACGCCAAAGAATATTATTATAATGCTGAATTGGCACGTAATTTATTTACAAGTGATTATGACAGAAATCTATTGGGTAAAATTTACAGACAAATTAAAAGTCTCTATCAAACACAATACCAATTAGCATTATCCAATCGATTGTCCTCCGATCAGTTAGTTGCATCAATACATAGTAAAATTGATCAAGAAGATAAAAAAGAACTATCAACTGTTTTATCTAATTTAGATAGTTTGCACAAGAAAGGAATGCTTCATCAGTTAGCTAATAAATTGAATAGAGATGTTATTTGGTCAGCGGATACAACAGTGGAATCTCTGAGTATTCTTAAGGGTAAGAAATGAATGCATTACCATATATTCCCTTGGATGAAGAGCTATCCTTAAATTTGGCTATTTTCTCAAAGATCTTACATTTACTAGGGAAGAACAAACTTGGTAAACCAACTTTGGATATAGACAAAGCCAAGATTTTTATGTATCTAATAAAAAACCCATCAAAGATAGAGAGGGTCATGATATTAGCGGGTAAAAAAGCGCCTTCAATTGATATAACTCAAATATATACAATAAAAAGCATGTCAATCAATGTTGATATCCTGTTCTCGAAAGAAAAAATTAAAGAAGTATTAATTAATATGTCAGCTCTAGGTTTCTTAACTGTAAAAAAGATTGAAGATGTTACCTTTTTGGAATTATCAGAGTCTGGATTGAGTTTTGCAGAGTCGTTAGTAGGTGGATATTATGATCAGATACATTTATATATTGATGGAGTTTCCTCTTTAAAATCATTAAGCGCTAGTAAACTTTATAAAATTCTAAATAATGTTTTCACGGAGGCAGAATGACATCTTATCTACGGATTGATAGATTAATCTTGGTGGGAAGCCGGAAAAATTATTCCGTGAGTTTTGAAGATGGGTTGAACGTCATTCATGGAGATTCTGATACAGGAAAATCCAGTATTTTGGAATTTGTAAATTATTTGCTCGGTAGTAGTAACATTGAACTTGCCGATGAGATGCTAACTTCTCTTGAATATGCAGCCTTAGAGCTAACAATTAATGATGAAGCTTGCACAATAGTGCGGAATATATTCAATCCTAATGAGTTAATTGACACTTATAATTGTCATTTTCATGATATATCAAATCATGTACCGAAAAAATTCGCACCAAAATTTAATTCAAAACCCGGCCCGGATGGTTTCTTTTCAGATTACTTAATGGATTTATTAAACTTCCCAAAACTCAAACTTAAAGTATCACCTACACAAGATAGTTCAAAATTCAGGCGGTTAAGTTTTAGGGATTTAATGAGATTCTGTTATGTAGATCAAGACGACATGGGTAGTAAATCTCTACTGCATTTAACCGAATGGACAAGATATGCTCATGTTAAGGAAGTATTTAAATATATATTTAATGTCTTTGATGCTGATATTTCTGATTTAGAATCTCAAATATCCGATAAGAATACTCAGCTAAATAAGTTATCAAAAAAATATGAAAATGTGTCTGATTTTTTACGTGAAACTGGTTATGAGTCAGTTTCATCAATTGATGATGAAATAAATTCTTGTGATATTTCACTTGAAGAAATTACTGAGGCTATTAATGCTCTTAATCAGAACATGACTTCGAATTCTGAAACATACAAGGAACTTAAAGCATTTCATACTGAGTTTAATCTTAAACTTAAATTAACCATTAAAAAATTATCTGAACTATCAACCAAGCAAGAACAGTATATTCGTCTAAAAAACGATTATAAAAATGACATATCCAAAATACAAGCGATACACTTGGCCAATTCAAAGATTGGAAAGATTAATGAATTGAAATGTAATTGCCCTATTTGTGATAATGTTATTAATATTAAAGATGTAGATAGCTTGAACAGATCAAAACCCGAAAAACTTGATGAAGAATTAAGCTCTCTAATTCGAAGAGTTAAATCAATTGAAGAACTGATATTTTCTCTTGCCAATGAGCAAGTTGTGCTGAATAAGGTCAGAGTTTCTCTTGAAGAAGATTTGAATAAATCGGCATCTATGATTGATACTGAAACAAAGGATATGATAACTCCATTCTTAACTCAGCGAGATGCATTCTTAAAAGAAGCAAATGACCTGAAGAATAGAAGAGCTAATTTAGTATCGAGTTTAAGAATAAGAAATCATCAAGAAGAAATTCTTAATGCACAGAGCAGGCTGAAAGATAATCTGATAAAACTGCAAGATGAACTGGAAAGAATGCGTAGTGAAGCACCTGACATTACTGGGGTTTTATCTAATTTAGGGGATAATCTCAGTGAGTTCCTTGAGCATGTTAATATTAAAAATAGGACTGGCATCTCCATACATTCAACTACATATTCTGCAGTTGTAAGAGGTAGGGATTATTTCAAAATCACCTCTGGAGGTCTTAGGACATTGATTACAATTGGATATATGACATCCATACTTAAATACTCTATATTCAATAATATCAATCACCCTAAGTTTTTGTTATTAGATACTGTGGGTAAATATTTGGGGAAGAATACGAAGCAACAGTATCTTTCTGGTACTGACGCGAAAGAAGATGTAATAGAAGGAACATCTGATCCTAAGAAATATGAATTGGTCTTCAGTGCCTTAATCGAACTTTGTAACCTAGCCGAAAATAAAAAAATTCCGTGCCAAATAATCGTAGTTGATAATGACGTGCCTACGGTGTTAGCTGATTGGCTCAAAGAAAGAACTGTTGCTCAGTACAGTTCGACCGGAGAAAATGGTTTACTTAAAGGATTAATAGATGATATCTAAATGTGCCCCAATTAAGGGACATAATTAATACGAATTATCAATGTATTGCTCAGATTGGGCTGTTTGTGGTCATCCCTCCCAAAAATCGATGACGGTGTAAGTGTCCAGACAAAACACATTATTCACTTTAGAAATTATTCGGCATCACTTTATGTGAAAAACGTCTGCTGCTCGCTCAGAGTAGACAGCCATATTCTGCCACGCCTAATACCCTAGATAAGCTACCGCGCCCTCTAGGGCTTGCTCAACAGCTCACCGACCTAAAAGCAAGTTTTAGGCCGGTTCACCGTTCGGACGTGAAAAAAATAATTAACATTTGGATTTATTTATAACATTTTCGATATAGACTTGACCTTGTGCTCTGTAAACCTGAACATCACGCTCAGATAGATTAGATATGTTAAGCAGAACCCCAAAGACTAATTCTTTATCTACATAACCAATATCACATCCTAAAACTTTGGCAACCTCTGCACCGAAAATAATTTTCTGGCGGGTGTTTTCTTTTTTTGTCTGCTGTTTCTTTTTGGCTTCCAAGAAATATAAGCGTTCCTGTGCTGAAGCAATTTGTTGTTTTATATCCTTTCTAGTCATTTATGTTCTCCCCAATGTTTTTTCTTGTTGGCATAAGGGACATCTGCATAATCATAACCATTACCAATTTGTTTCTTGATTGACTTAATCTTCAATTTAAATTGTTGCTTTATCTGGCGCTGTTTTGCTTGTTCCCTAATATTGATTACTATCTTTTCTGCTTCTAAATAGGCTTATACTGTATCGGTATAGATACCATCATCTAAAAGTCGCTTGGCTTCCCAATCAATGGCTTCATCATTATTTTTATACATTATACCTCCTTGTTTTTGTTATATATTATCCTTTATCACATTTTTGATAATTATCAATACAGGAAGATGATTTTATTTAACGTCATGCAAGTAGCATCTTTTTAAGAAGAGTCATTTATCTGATATATTTGTTTTTATCAAAAGCAGCACTTTGTGATTGTTTACGACAATCACTATGCTGAAAGTAGGTTAAAAACAAAGTTTACAAACAGGGTATACAAAATCACCTTGTACTTAAAGCTCCGGCCTCTCCGCGTTACTTATTTTTGTTTATTAATGTTTTCCATTCCACCTTTAAATTTTTTACTTTGATTCCTTATCTTAACCTGTGAATTGTGCAACAGGGAAAACTACCGATAAACTTACCTATTTTCTTGTTTTAGCGCTTTCCCGCCTTACGGCGGGATAAATTAACACTCTTTTTGTCCTTCGGACGCTATCTAAAACCCATCGTTATAATATCGAGTAATACTTCGCCCGTTTATCCAGATTGCGCCGCTTAATTCGGCGTTTTGTTTTACAGGCATTCATATATTTCGTATTAATTAAGTAGGGAGGCTTTTACATTGTCTCTATTTTTAATAAGACAATGCCCACTTATACACTGCTACGCAGTGTGTGGGGTCTACCGACGGTTGCCTGCCGCAGGCTAACACCGTTTCCTTCGGAAACAACGTCAACGTCAACCCCGAAGTTTTTCTTGCGAAAAACTAACGGCAGCATAGTTATCGTTGCGTTTTATATTTTGGTTTTATTTTATATTGAGGTCTTTTATTATATGGCGATATTTCATCTGGAGTTTAAAATTGTGAAACGTTCTGAGGGTATGTCTTCCTGCAGGAAGGCAGCCTATCATAACAGGTCAAGAATAACAGATGATCGCACTGGCAATACTTATGATTTCAGCCACCGAACAGATTTATTCCATCATCTGATATTAGCGCCTGTTTCAGCACCTGCTCATATTGTCGAAAACTCAAGCTCCTTGTGGAATGAAGTTGAAAGGGTTGAGCGTCAGAAAGATGGTCAAACAGCCCGTTATTTTGATGTGGCTATTCCCTGTGAACTGAATAATGAAGAAAAGATAAAACTGGTCGTTGAATACTGCCAGAAGAATTTCGTTGATAAAGGGATGATTGCCGATATCGCTTTCCACGATCTTGATGGTAATAATCCCCATGCACATGTGATGTTGACATTAAAACCGATCACCGCTGATGGCTTTGGTAAAAAAGAAAGAAGCTGGAACGACAAGAAAAACGTAATCCTGTGGCGTGAAGCGTGGTCTGCTCTTGCCAACCGCTACCTTGAAGCTTCCGGCGTGTCAGAACGTATTGATCATCGTTCTATTGAGGCTCAACATAATGAAGCACTCGAACATGCTGCTATTACCTTGGATGCAGAAGAAAAAGCACTATGGCTTGCCAAAGCAACAGCAACCAGCCGCCCGGCAATGCAACGTATTCATCGTGCCAAATGGAACAGTCGAAGCGTTCAGGAAAAACGTGCTGCTGAACAGGCTGTACGTGATGAGATGAAACAGGAAGCTCAGGGCACATATAGTGTCTTCAAAGATTTGGATCTTCAGATCGTTGTTGACCTCAGAAGCTTTACCGTATCGCAGCTTCCTGAACCTGTTGAAATCGTCTTACCTGAAATACAACCTCGAACAGAGTTCTCTGAAACAGGTTCGCAGTCAGCATCATCAGAAGACCAAAAGCCTGTTCTGGTTGCCCCTGCGCCTCATACACGCACCAAATTGAAAACCCCATCCTCTTCAACGGCCAGAGCGGTTAAACGCGCTCCTGTTAAAAGTAAGAGAAAGCAGGTTAAACCCCGTCAGGACGGTATTTTTAAACGTTTCACTTTGCTGGTAGTGGAATATATAAGAGAAAAATTTGTCTGGGCCAGAAAGAAACCAGCTCCTGTTTCCGTTGAAGCTGATCACGATAAGCGTATTGCTGAAAACTATGTGTTTGATGAGGTGCAGGGGATCTATATTCCACGTGCTGAGTATGAAAGACGCGCAAGGTTTAACAGTGACACTTATAGTCCAACACCTGATGAAATAAGACGTTTTCCAAGTCGTCCGGTTAAGTCAGTACAGCCTGATGATGATCTTGACTACATACCTACGCTTTCTAGTGGCAAAAAACCGCTATTGCCTAAACTTAGACCGCATAATTATCATAATGAGTAATAATAACAGTTGGCATATGTATAATTGATTGTGATAATCATATTGAACGTTATAAAATATCATGAGAAAATCTAATTTAATTTTTTCATTATGGAACAGTACATCAGAATGTGTGCGCACGAAATATACTCAAGCCCAGCCGAACTATACTGGCATGAGCCAATAAATCTTGTCGAAATCAACTACAACCGAAAACACGAACTGATATATCAAATACCGGAAAGTTATGGTATTTATATTTTCCATCGGCGTTATGCTGAATTCGGCGAGGCATTATACATTGGCAAGGCTTCTAATTTAAGGAGAAGGATATCTCAAGAGTTAAATGCCAAAGAGCTGATTGAGCATGTGAGAGATGCGAAAAGAGGAGCTAAGCTATTATCTTTTGCAGAAATAAAAATGCATGGCAATTGCAATAAAGATAAGTGTATCGATGATATAGAAAGTGCTCTGATAGAATTATCTATGAACAGAGGTGACCATCTATTTAATACTAAAAAAACAAAAGTACACCTTCAAGAGGTAACGTCACTAGGTGAGAAACCATCATTTTTAGAAAAAAAATTATATATGTATCAATAATAAGCAGAAAAAATGGAAGGCAAAAAACTGTCTTCCATTTTTTAATTTATTCGTTAGTGGGGTTTCTCTGATCTAAAGCATCCTGATATCGCTGCCGTTCAACAATATTCAGATTTGCATCAAGCAAAACACTCCGCCCCTTCACAGCAATATCGTAGTCAATTTGTGATTGCATCTCATATTCTTTAGTCGGTTTAAAATAATCCGACTGCGGTGCATATGACGATGCAGAATAACCAGAATATGTTTTACTCCCAGCACAACCGAGATAAGCCAGCAGACAGGCAAACAGGAAGCACAACGTCCATACCACATTGAATCCATTAAGCGTGTATCCGCTGCCACTCACATTTGAAAATACGCTATGAAATCTGACGGCATAGACAATCAGGAATGATGAGAGGATAACAACCCTACTTTTACCTACGGTCAAATGCTTACGTATAAATTTTATCGTTGGCACCAGTGTGACCATAAACAGCCCGATAGCAGCTAACATCAGCCATAACGGGAACAGTCCGTATTTTTGCGTGGTGTTCTGCGATAGCGTCACAATAGAAAGTACCAAGAAGGCGTTCAGCAGAAAAAGTCTCAGGGCCAACGATGCCTTAACCTTCTTTGGTATCTTACGGAGAAACAGTACCGGTGCCAGTGATGGTATGTTCATCAGCAGAGCAATCAAAAACATCCAGATAGTGTTCATAGCGTCTTTTCCTGAAATTACTGTGCTGACCAGCCGTTATTGGTTTTCACCAGAACAGTTTTGGTTTCTTCAGGTGTAGCCATCCCCTTGACGCCAGAAAAGGCTTTCTTATCCACCCAGCCCGGCACACCATCGAGTTTCCACGTATAGGTCACTTGCGTCATTTTAACGCCATTACCTTCGCTGGGTTCGGTCCAGCTTTTAACCTCAGCGACAGCACGATGACCCACACAGGCACCATCTTTGCGATCCCAAAACTCGACTTCCTGACCTTTATCGGTAACTTCCAGAACATCAACACTGTTAAACCCGTTAGATTCTTGTGAAACCTTTAACAGCCCTTGTTCAACAAGCCCTTTAAGGATTTCATCACTGGCACTGTATCCGGCAGAGCGAAAACCACGGTTCACACGTCTGGGGAAGCCTTTATTGAATACAACATCATTGTCTTTTAGTGAGTAGCACACGTTGGACTGTGATATTTTTGCGTTGATAGCCTTCTCAAAGTCGCCTTTCTCACCACATCCCGCCAGAACCAGTGCCGTGCCAGCAACGAGCAAAATCTTCTTCATCTACTTATCCATCCTGATAATCAAAAACGCTGTCATTTAAGGGAGGCGACTGTTTACCGGTGTCCGTTACAGCTTGTTCTGAAAGACACATAAGAGCAAAGCCACCTCATTAACCAATTGATAGCTTTCAATTATTTCTGCTGGCCGTCATATCGTTTGTAACGATCAAAACTGAAATAATGATAGACATTAACTATCATAACTTGCATATTCGATCGATTAAAACAATTAAAATACCGATCGATAAACCTATTTTAATCGCTATCATCTATCAATATGCAATTATCGATCTGATATACCGATCATTTTACTTGCCATACCTGACGCTGATAGATAGAGTTAACCAGAGGCTCATAAAGCGATTTGCCACGTACTTCTGGCTCAGTAAAAGCAAATGCCTTAGATGGTAAGAAACGCGCTACAGGCTGTTTATGGGGCAGGACATGGCTGTTATGCACATCAGGGAAACTACGCAGGCAAGATTTCATATGGAATAACGTGATAATCACTTAATTTACCCGATTACTCGTTCACCTAATGCTTTTCCATTTTCTGTGGAGGCATACGTTCGCCAGTAATCAATGAAACAGGCTTGTGGCGGTTTATGACCAACACGATTTTTAATCTCCCTCATACTGCTTTTTTATTGTTATGTTTTATCGGAGTTAATATGAAAAAAATGCTTATTGCGGCACTGGTGATCCTACCTCTTTCCGCCTGTACGACTTATGGTAATAAATCTCTGAAAAACGAAACCCAACAGAGCGTTAAAACCAAAATCGTTAAAGGGAAAACTACCCAGCAGGAAATCTTAGCTGCATTCGGTGATCCTCAATCACGCGCCAGCAATGATGGTCAGGAAATGTGGTCCTACTCCAGTATGTCAGGCGAGAGTCAGATATCGAACTACATCCCCGGTCTGGCCCTACTGAAGAACAGCAACACCGCTCATATGAACTCCCTTGAGATCTGGTTCAAGGGGAATGTTGTTGACCGATATAATTTCAGCCAGACGGCGAGTAAGGTTTCGCGGGGGTTGTTGGATTGATGGTTGTATAATTGACGTCATATACTTTTAAATACCAATAGCCACAATGAGCATCTACACCCGTTGAGGCTATACTTTCATTTTCTATATAACCTGACTGAAATTCATATTATATAATTCATATGGCGACGCCAATTTTTTTCGATAAATATTTATAATTTTATATAGGTGTTATTATCATTCTATTTTATGCCGCCAATCTTTACATAAACTAATAAATCAACCCTATAGATTTATAGCCTATTGAACCTTAATTTCATTACTCCAATTGAAAATTTCATTTCCACGACCATTGAAAATAAATAACTTTCTGATGGTGGTAAATTAAACAATCACCTTCTCCGAATAAATTAAAATAAATATATCAGAATTATAACCACCTATTAATTATAGTTTTAGTAAGGTAAATAAAGAAAAACCCATACTTAATCGGAATCATTTTATCTATATCTCGCATTATTTTTAACCGCTATAAAATCAGACACATCATCTTCTTGATGATATATTTTTTCATGTGTTGTCTTATAATTAAAAAAAGAATCAAAATAATGCCTTGTCAAAACATTAGAACAACTATATACGATACGCAATTTCTCTGCCGACTCTTGAAAAAAAGCAAGGTTAATCCCTGTATTGTCTTTAATTGAATTATACATGATTGCATCAATTTCAGGATTTATCTCATAAATAGCCTCAGACAATAATGCTGACAGGTAATATGAATATTCCGTTTTATCGTTCAATATTGACAAAAGAACATTTTCTGCCGCTGCTAACCCCATAATAAATCCATCAGTAAAATTTTCACCAAATATAGACCTGTAGAAGTCGTTTGTTTCCTTTGAATCTCTTGGACGTTGAAAGTAAGAGTTTAAAAAATACCCTAGCTTGTAAAAACTTATATTCCCCGTTCTAAATTTTGTAAGTTGAAATCGTTGATTTTCTGCAATCCCTGACTCAGCTATTGCTGTAAACTCATGAAAAGACGTGTATAATATTTGTTTGTGCGTTGTATTTAATCGTCCGAGTTTAGTGTTTTTTAACGGGGGATACATTAAATCCTCTCTAGTTGAGTAATAATTAATATTTTCATCACCTATGTATCTTACTCGGTATAAATTAGTATCAGTTTCAATCTGATTAGTTATCCGTAAAAAACTCAATAACTCTTTAAAAATATTGATAACCCTTATACCTTCATTACATTCTCGAAATATTATTTTATTTCTATATAACTCATCATTTTTTATTCTATTTTTTATTTCTTCTAACATTTCTTTGAATCTCATCACTTGATCTAAATTCAACCCTAAAAGAGCCATCATTGAAATCCTCATGTATCATTTTCACCAAATATCACACTCAGCGGTCTTAAGCGTGTCAACAGCTTGAGATAGTGCATCGCCTCATAGAGATCACCGTTAAGACTATGCTCCAACTCGTCGTTTCTGAACACTATCACGTAGCCATTAGTAAGTTCCCACATGTCTGGAGGGTTTGTCGATTCTATCGCTATTTTGTGTCAGTACCAATATATTCAGCTACTGGATAGCCCATATCTGTGTGAAGCACCATACCGCCAAAGGTATTCAATTCAGATAAGAAGTTATCTTCAGGGACAAGCGCATTCATCAATATGGACTCATCTGGAGCATTGGTTTTCATCCTACCACATCATCCAGAACACTAACGGGCGTTTTGGGATTCTGACCGTTATAGGTTTCAGGTTATGGCAGCAGCGACCTTACAGTTTCTTCGCTGACTTGGCTGAGTTCAGGAATCAATTTCCAGATTATTATCCGCATTTACAAACGTTCTAATGTCAACTTATAACGCCAATTTTCTTTGGACCGCCCAGAACAAGGAATACCACTGACTATTGAAACAGGTTTCGATTTTTCAGTAGTAATGTTTATTCTTTGCATTATCTGTGATGTAATGGGGGCTTCAGCATAAACAATACTATTTTGATCTCCAATCTTTTGAATCCCATCAATGCTTGTAATGGTGTAGTTCAGTAAAACATCAACTGTATCTGATAATCCATTATGCCTTTTCGGATAAAGAATGGCAGAAACTGAGCTAATAGATGATGTTTCATTTTTAATATCAAATTGAATTGGAGTAATATCACCACCAGAGGTAGATGCAGTAATATAAACTGGTTTAGATGGATCAGATCCGTCACATGAATCAACGAAAGAAATTTTAAACTTTAAAACCTCATGATTAGACTGAACCTTATCTGTTTTTGCATAGGCGACTCCATTTAAAGAAAATAAATAAATCGCTACAACAGTCACTAATGTTTTTAAAAACCCGATGTTTTTACCTTGAGATTCTTTTTTATAAAAATGAATCCTGCCATTTCCCGATATAACTTTTTTTATTGTAATCATATTTACCTCTTTTATTATTATTTAATAAATATAATATATACCCATAATCATAATCAAAATCAAATTTATTACTCTCTTCAGAGTAAAGTAATTACCACAGAGATCATCGGATTCTTTTTTATTTTTTCAATATCTGAATTTCCCTAGCGTTAGTAATTTAGCATGCTGTCGTTTTTACGCTTGAAAATGACATAGAAACTGATTACAGAGTCAGGAACACTGACCGTACGGTCAGTCATATACTTTCGTCCTAAGTCTTATACTGTAAGAGCTACAGGCCAATTTTTCCTTAATTTAATTTTTGCAATAAGTAAGATGTAATACTTAAGAGGGTTAAAAGAAACCGGGCGATTTTTATGATCGCCATGAGGGGTTTCGACATTAAAAATGATTAGTTGTTTATGAATGAAGTTTATATTTTTTATTGTGAAGCTTTCCTTTTTATTTCACTAACCTCTTTTTGAAAATCTCCACCATCTATGAGTTGAAGCTCATGTGCTGACGCACGGCTACGCCCTAACGCTGTAAAATATATTTAACGATTTAACAATAGTGTTTTCTATGTTGAGAGGAAAGCCAAAAGGATCGATCAATCTCTGTTCATTTAATCATAATAAGATATGTCTGAACCTATATGTCATAACAGTATTAGCACTAAAACATATAGCATTTGCTCTTAAACGTATAGGAAAACTATACTCAGAGAAGCAGCACTTCGTGATTGTCCGAAACAATCACATTGCTGGAACAGGGCTTGCCCCTGTTAGTGATGGATTTATCCATAAAGAATTGCGGCGATAGCCGCCAATAAAATATAAGAAAAACAATTGCAGTATTCCTAAAACACCAGCAGCGCTTCGTGATTGTATGAAACAATCACATCGCTGAAAATTAGCATCAAGAAAACCGCATATTTTCACGTAAAACTCTCTTTACATAAGAAAAAAGGAAAGCTGGACTCTCTTAACTTCTTACTAATTATTTAATTATAAGCACTGTCCCAGCCCAATAAAATCAAGGCTTCATAACTTTTTTTGCTATGTTCGAACATAGCAAACTCCTATGTGCGCACATAGATCCGTCCTATGTTCGAACATAGCAAGATCTATGTTTGAACATAGTTTTTTTAACATATAACAATAGCATAATAATAAAATCTCTATTTTATTTATAGTTTAACTATTGACTTTTATTTTTCTGCATAGTATTAAAAATAACATAATAAAAACTATAAGAGAGAATACTATGAATACTAATGACACTGAACTACTTAGCCTATTTGAAACATTAACCACGGAACAAAAGATTTATATCGCAAGACATTTACTGCAAAACAAAGAAATAAAATCGACCACAGTCATCGCAACAGATGAAGATAAAGCGATCTCATTTGCACAGCCTTATGTTTTTGCTTTTACTTCTAACTTTCGTGTTTTTTCTGATTTGGATATATCTAAGAATGAATTCCGCGTATTGACCTATATATTGGAATACATGGAGTTCGGAAATCTTATCAACCTTTCACAGTCATCACTCTGTAAAGCATTGAATATCGCATCCGGTAATATGTCAAACATATTCAAAAAACTAAAACAGAAAGGAATACTCGTTGAGCATCATGGTCACCTGTATATTAACTCGAACATTTTCGCCAAAGGTCTAAGCCATCAACTTGATGAGAAGCGTAAAGAGCATTTAAGTAATGCCAGAAGTCTTCATGCAGAGATTGAACAATACCCAGAAAACTATACTGATTACTCAAAGCAAGAAAGACGAAACTTAGCGTTGGAAACAGAAACGAAAGAGATCTACACGGATGCCTTTATTTTTAGTAAGAAGAAAAAGAATAATGCTGTTCCTAATGCTAAAAATAGTATCAAGATCGATAAACCCCGAAAGGTATACAAACGAACGAAAGAAAATGAAGTGGCAAGAAAAAACTTAGCTGATGGCACAAATCTTTTGAAAGCAGTATCCTGATAAAACAATAATAACAAGAAAAAAAATGAAAAAACTACCCGGTTCACTTGTGATAAAACTTCATGAAAAACTATCTAAAAACGACATTCTGAATGTCTTAGCTGAACAGATGGCTATGCTTGAGGAAACATTTGGCATTGAAGAGTTCAAACTCTATTCTTATCTTGAATGTTATCGTGACAATAAAAAACAAGCTTTATATCACAATAGCCGAAACACCGTTGTAGGTTCATTTAATTTAAGAAGTCAGGAAAACTTAGAGAATACAGCAAAACTAATCGCAAAAGAGGGTAATAATCGTATTATTTCTTTTGATAAAAAACTTGATACAAATAAAATATTCACTACAGTTGAAAACATTCAGTCGAGTAATCCTTATCGATATTGGGAAAATAACATTCAGGTTATTCCAGCTTCGCAGGTAAGTAGCATCATTCAAAATGAACAAAATCGCCAACAGGCAGAGAAAGATAGGCTCTATCTCATCGAACAGCAACGTAAGAAGGAAGAACAAACCCGTAAAGCCAGAGAGAAAGAAGAATATGAGCGACCGCTAAAATTTTTTATCACCAAAAAAATTAAAGAAAGTGGCTTATCCGAAAGGGACTTCAAAAAACATATTTGTTCAAGCTATAACTATCTAATAAATCATACAACAAAGTCAAAATATTTTGCTAATCGAAAAGATCTGTTAGATAAATATTACGATATCAGATTGATTCGTTATTCAATCAAAAGACCTGATGGTAAAATAGGTAAGGTTGAGATTTATACTGATAATGGTGAGCTGATTTTTGAGCAATATAAAACGCTTCAGCTTGTTTAAAACACCCCTTTACAATTTATTATGCCAGAATGGTATAGGGTTAATATTACACTCACCGGGAACGCAGATGAAAATAATTTTTAACCATCTGCTCAATTTGACACTTTCTCTATATACCTTAATATATAAATATAACAATCATTATTAACGAGGTATTTATGAGGAATGTAAAATTAGACAACAGCGATTTATTAGCATATTTAGATACTATTGAAAAACTAAAACAACAACCATCAATGGATGAATATAAAGGAGGATATCGTAAACTGCGTAATGAAGACGCATTTGAATATGAAATTAAGAAATATAAATCTGCACATACAGAACTACACAGGCTAGATAAAAAGAGAAAATCTCTAATGGTTAATTTCATCGATGAACTTAATCCTATAAGTTATTCAGAAGCTAAAAAATCTGTCCAATCATCAGGGGATTTTAATAAGCTTTATGAACGCAGGCTTTATGCGAAAGCGATTGTAGAAAAAAGTGATGATGAAATTATCGCTCTCGTGGTAAAGCAACGAACTGAAGCGGCACTTGATTTTCAGCAGTCTGTTGAGAAAAACCTTGAGCAACTTTCTGATATATCATTTTTAGTAAATGGATATGCGATAACGAATACAAAAAACAGGAAAATGGATGTTTAAATACTTATGATAACAATAATATTTGCAGCACCAACAATACGGTGTAATATTATCTAATAACGCTCTGAGTTTTATCAGATTGAACCTGACAGTGGTGAAATGCAGACATTACGCCCGCACCACCAGAAAATAATATTGATAGACTTTTACTACTAAGATGATTAATACTTTGAACGTGTTGCATATTCACTGCTAAGAGTTTTCAACAGTTCATTATCATGTTCACTTTGAAGCGTTCGCTTCTCTTCTTCCTGTTCAATCTCTTTTTCAATTTGAGAAAATGTTTTACGTCCACGCGTACTTAGTTTAGCCTTGACCGTTGGTTCGTTGCTTGTGAAATTTTTTTCAAAATCTAATTTAATGGTTCTCATTTCAGCGTGCATTTTTACGTACCCTCTAACCATGCTTTCTTTAAACTTATAAAATCCACGCCTTTTATTTCCGAAAGCTGAAACAACAATCTCTCCATAATCAGCCTTGCCTAATAGAGACAATATCCTTCCAAACTTTTTCTCGTCAGGTGGAGCATTAGTTATTAATTTTTTCCAGACAAGTTGATCAATCACGTCAGAGTAAGAAATAAAAATATCACTTTTTTTACGCTGCATATCTGCCGAATCCGCCACAGCCCAAAGAAGATACGCCACATCCGGGCTTCTACCTGCTGTAGCTAAGTTATAATCTTTCTTCAAAAACTCAGCGACAGAACTAACAGCATCTTTTAAACCGTCTAAAAACAAATGAAAATTTATTTCATCCGTGTTATTCTGATAAGCCTTAATTAACATCTTTTCACAGATAAGATGAACATAATGCGGATAACCATCACTAAGACCAGCAATTCTAAAACGGATATCATCAGGTACTGATAGATCAAATTCCTTAAATGCCCTATCAATAATAGCGTAGCGTCCACTCCACGACAGTGGCTCAAGATTTAACTCTTGGATTTGGCGTGAGCTTGAAGCATGTCCACCCAGCAATTCATTTAATGAATCGCCTATACCTGTAAATATGATTTTTACAGGGCTTTTCTTATCACCGAGCTGTTTTAATAGAGTGCCAAATTTCTCTTTCTCTTCAAGTGATATTATCCTATCAAACTCATCAATGACAATATAAGGGGCTTTTGAGTGAATTTTTGTTAATAAGCCCAATGCATACACAGCAGAAGAAACATCATTGATCTCCACTTTTTCTTGCTGTTGTTTATGCGTTTTGTTTTCAATCTTAACCCAAGTGGCACTAATACCTATAGATGCGCTCGCAGACCACTCCGAACGACTAGCATCAATCTGTTCGACCGCATCCCGAAAAGCATCAGCAATGATCCCTGCAAGCGTAGACTCTGGAACACAGCTCACAAAAATAGGATCATTCTCTTCTTGCATATTGAAAGCAACGGTATGCGCTAAAGAGGATTTACCAACTCCGCGATCACCATAAATAAAAGCATGGCGACCCGGCGCATGTAGTGCTGTTTCGAGTGTATCCACCTGATCGCTTCGACCGAACAGAAACTCATTAGTATCAATTGGTTCTGCCGGACGGACAACGGTGTATAAATCGTTTAAGAACTCATTTCTTGAGACTTGTAGAAAATTTTTCACTAACGCCCCTTGATAACTGTGCAGCGGACGAACGGATATACAGATGTATATAAATACTGCACCTAACGACACTACACCGGATCTTATATCCTATAGTTAAGATATAAAACAATCAACAGCAATTAATTATCACTGTTGGTGGTATAGCAGGAAGAGGAGTGATCTATTCCCCAGTTTTTAACGCATTATATAGTTTGTAATGTTCTCCTATGGCTCAAAACGGCCTATCAGATGATAGTATAGCCCCATTAATAAAAATACCGATCAAATCTGAATTACCGCCAGTCACGCAGATCCTCTGGTGATACCCCATCCTTCTCCATCAACTGAGGAGCCTCTTCATCTTCAGCTTACGCGCCTTCTTCTCACCAATCTCCTGATAGTATTCTTTACGCCGCTCCGCTACAACCTTGCGGAACTTCTTCAACAGTTGGTTCAGGGTTTTAAGGTCTGTCGTAGCGGCTTCAGCTTGGATTTTTCTGTACATAAACATTACGTGGAATTCATCAATCATATTAAGCCTCTCAGTTTTATTTTCTATTTTATTTCCCTCTCAGCGAGGGAATACAGCCATTAATCATTGATGATTTACTGTTATTTTAAGTTTCCAATAAATACGGTCATCAGTGCCATCTTGCTCTATGTTTTTTAACACCAGTTCAATGATATGTTCTTTATGCCAATATAAAATCTTTTCCTTCAACTCATCAAGATTGATGTCAGATAAATCTTTATATCTCTCATCTTTAACACACACCTCAACTTCATGTGCAGTCAGAACGTCATAAAATATTTCTGATAGCATTTCTCCTGATACAATATTCATTGCTGTTTCAGGCTCTTTTTCATTTATGTGATAAATCGTTTCACAATACCCCTGTAATACTGTTGAAATAATATATATTGCTGCTTCACTTTTTTCTTTCAATACTATCTCTTTCATTTTTAATCCTTCTGTTATATTTATGGTTGTTAGCCCCTTGCGGGGCAACGCTAAACTTACTTTCTAAAACAATCTGAATACCGCACCAACATTGCCGCGACTTGTTCAAAGTTTACTTCGGTAATATCACCACGATTACCTTCTTGGGCCGTAAACTTCTCAAAGTTGTTCTGGATATGGTCAAATACATTCATAATGAATGGACTCATAAAATCAGGCTCATCCAGCAGCTCCGTACTTTCACCATTAATCTCTTGCAGGACTTTCCAGCTTGCCTTAAACGACCTTTTAGCAAGATCAAAGAACAGTGCCGTGGATTTATTTTCAATAACGTTTTCTTTAAACATATTTATATCCTCATAGTTAAATGCTTTTATATTTCACTTTGATATTATTTACCCTGACGAGGCAGATCTAACACCTACTGGTGGTCGTTTAAAATATAGAAGCTCACTGCATTGTGTATTTCGCGTAGATTCACAAGAACTTCATCAAAGTGAACATCATTAAGTGAACCTTTATATTTGTGCCTTTTTAAAAACTTGTTAAAACCTATCTTGCTGTTTCCTATAACTGCTTTTAAAATATCTTCCATATACTCATCATCCTCAAGGAGGTAATAGAACCTTTCCCCCACACATTCCTGCATGCGTCGTAAATACTTATCATAACCCTCACAACTTTTTAATATAAAATATCTTGTGGAATCATTGGTGACATTCATTTTCATTGATGGCAATACCATACTCTTCATTTTATTTCCTCTTGTTTATATTATTTAGATACACTGCGTGATTGTGAAATGGCGTTATCAATCCACGCATCAATCTCACTTTCGATAAAAGCTACTGCTCTTACACCCGTTTTTACCTGTGTAGGAAAACGTCCGGCTTTGATAAGTTCATAAATCCACGTCTTACCAAATCCTGTTCTTCTTATTACTTCCGGCAAACGAATAAAGCGCTGTTTTTTATTTTCTTCGATTTGAACCATATTTATCTCCTGTGTTGTTCGATGGAGATAATTCTAGGATTTTGGCTTGTTCTAAACTAGGGATGTTCAGAAAAGAGTTTTTTACGCAGATTTTTGGGAGGATAAAAATTGGGTATGTTCAGATTCAGTGAATATAGGCGATATCTGCATTGCGCAACACACCGCCTCTTGAAAGGTCAGTTCTGATCAAGTTCCTCCTTGTCCTTACCAAGTTCATCTTCGATCAGTTCCTGTACTTTCCAGTGTCTTCTGTCGTCGTATCTGTACGTAAAATCGACAAAAGACTGATAGTAAGTATGCTTTGTCAGATACTTGACTGCCAGTGGATGATCTGTTGATTTCACTTTTTCAACATCACGAATACCGCCTTTGAACTCATCAGGGTATAAAAAGCTGGTCAGTTGCGGCATACCAATCCTGACCTCTTCACCCTGCGCCCAGAACAGCAAATCCATGATGGGAATGATGTTGTAATCAAGTATTCTTTTGAGGTTGCTAACCCCAAAACGGAAATCTCTGGCTGGAGGCTCAGGAGCCTGTAGTTGTTCTTTCCACTCAGGCACCATCACTTTAAGGTGATTTATGATTTCTTCGGATGACGTTTCCGCCAGATTAATTTGAACCAGCATCAGCCCCTCGTTGTTTACCCCGGCTTCCTTCAGATAGTGTGAGACTTCCATATGAGGTAGGGGTTTTCCTTCCGGGTTAACGTATTTATCGAAAGCAGCAACATAACCCGCCACCTCCCATAGCCCTTGGTGTGTGACAGGCTTGATGGCATAGCTGGAAGAAAGCTCTTTCTTTGGCCCTTCGAAGATATCCCCAAAAATGACTTTACCATCCAGCAAATCATCATAGTAATCATCATGTATCTTCCTGTTTTCGTAACTCATCGAAGCCAGACGGCTTTCCATCCGGTAAACGATAATTCGGTTCTCTATCTCTTGGAAAAGCTCTTCGACCGTCAAATCATGAAGCTCGCTGTAATTCTCAATATTGAACCATTCCTTAACAGCTTCGGCGATCTCCGCTTTGGTCATAACGTATCCTTTTGGTTTTACTTATCTCTTTGATATGTTATGCCTAAAGATATCGGTTTTGATGTTGCTAATCTATTGAAATAAAGCGGATAAAAGCAAAAGCATACCAAGCCCAAGCATGCATATTGTTCAATAGAGTTCAGCACCGCATGTTGTCATAACCAATTGTTTTTAATTGACATTTTATACAAGCAGATTAAATAATGTTGGTAGAAGTGTTGGTATAAAAAACACTAACATTATGAAAACCACGAATAACAGGAGTTACAGATGAAGTGCGAGTCCAGTCAGAGGAGCCAAATTCTTGTTTTCATGCCGCTTTGCGAATCTCTATGTGATTCAGATTCAATAAGTTAGCGTGAAAAGTCTTCCCGATGCATTTTCAGTTTTCCCTCCGCATCGGGAGAATTTGGTGGTCAGATTTGGGGTCAAGTTGGTTCGATGACGGAGTGACCCCCAAATGTCTCTTAACGACTCAAAAATCCGCAACTTAAAATCATCCGCAAAACCATTCAAAGTTTCCGATTCTCACGGTCTGTACCTGCTGGTTAATCCAGGCGGTTCACGCCTCTGGTATCTCAAATATCGTATCAATAAAAAAGAATCCCGCCTCGGCTTAGGTGCCTATCCTGATGTCTCTCTGGCCGATGCTCGTCAACAGCGTGACGGTATCCGCAAGTTGCTGGCACAGAATATCAACCCAGCGCAGCAACGTGCCGCAGAAAAGGCGGCTCGTTCACCTGCAAAGAGTTTCAAGACCGTGGCATTGAGCTGGCATAAAAGCAACAGAACCTGGTCAGAAAACCATGCCGCCCGTCTGCTCGCCAGCATGAATAACCATATCTTCCCGATAATTGGACACCTGCCGGTCACAGAACTGAAAACTCGCCACTTCATCGACCTGCTGAAAGGGATTGAGAAAAAAGGTTTGCTGGAAGTGGCGGCACGAACCCGGCAGCATATGTGCAACATCATGCGTCATGCCGTGCATCAGGAATTAATAGAGCACAATCCGGCGGCAAATTTGGATGGCATTATCGCCCCTCCAGTTAAACGTCACTACCCTGCCCTTCCGCTGGAGCGACTACCGGAGCTGTTGGCTAGCATTGAGGACTACAAGCAAGGGAGAGAATTAACCCGCTTGGCAGTCTCACTCACCCTGCACCTGTTCATCCGTTCCAGCGAATTGCGTTTTGCCCGTTGGTTTGAGATCGATTTCAGAAACAAAATCTGGACCATTCCAGCCACCCGCGAAGCCATCCCCAGAGTGCGTTATTCCGGGCGTGGGGCCAAAATGCGCACGCCGCATATCGTTCCCCTATCCCGTCAATCCGTCGCTATTCTGAAACAGATACGGGAAATTTCCGGACATCAGGAACTAATATTTCCCGGTGATCATAATCGGTATAAGCCGATGTGCGAAAACACAGTCAACAAGGCGCTGAGGTTGATGGGTTATGACACGAAAGATGAAATCTGCGGTCACGGATTCCGGGCAATGGCCTGTAGCGCCCTGATGGAGTCTGGCCTATGGTCGCAGGATGCCGTTGAACGTCAAATGAGCCATCAGGAACGCAATAGCGTTCGAGCGGCTTACATCCATAAAGCTGAATATCTCGATGCCCGTAAAGCGATGATGCAATGGTGGTCAGATTATTTGGATACCAACCGAGAAGGATATGTTGCGCCATACATTTATGCTCAACAACATAAGACGGCTGGAGCGGCCTGATCGATAATGCACCTAAAAGCAGATCCTGATAACAGGATCTGCTTTTCAGACTGCGAGAAAATCTTGCCTCAACCTTTCAAAAAAAATAGAGAAAAATCAGTGAATTATGCAGCCATGATACCTGAATGAAGGCCTATTGCGGGGTAATCAATAACGTAGAATTAGGGTTACTTTTCTTATAACGATGGTATTGCAATATTAGCGTTGCGAGATCTTCATCGACAGCATAAAAATAGGCTTCCGGCACATCCAGCACCGCCGCAAACCGGCAAACCAGACCAAAATCCGGTGAACTGACTTCCCTTTCATATTGGCTTACGCGGGAACTCGACGTCTCTTCATCCAGCCCAGCGAGACAACCGAGCTCGACCTGTTTTAACCCTGCATTCACTCGGGCCAATCTTAATCGTTTACCAATCACGGCATTACCTGCTTCGCAGATTAACATAAGCCGATTATCGCCGTTCCCGCCATGCCTCTCTTAAAGTGGTTCTTTACCCAGTAAATTTAAAATTTATTATTGGTTATTTTAAACTCAAAAATGAAGATTTAATTTATTGATAGTAGGAATAATTAAATTTAGAAGGGTAAACGCACAGGAATTGAACACCAGACGCATTAGGGCACCAACCTTACTGAGGTGTGATGAGCAGCATGGAGTTTGGGTTGGCTTTCTTGAAACGGTGATACTGTAAGATCAAGGTGGCGAGATCGTCATCGACGGCATAGAAATACGCTTCAGGAACATCCAGCACTGTAGCAAACCGAGAAACCAGCCCAAAATCTGGTGCACTGACTTCTCTTTCATATTGGCTCACGCGAGAGCTTGCCGTTTCCTCATCCAGACCAGCTAGGCAACCGAGCTCTGCCTGCTTTAATCCCTTGTTCACCCGGGCTAGTCTTAATCGCTTACCAATCACGGTGTTATCCACTGTACTGATCAACATAGACTGATTATCGCTTCTCTCTGCAAGCCCTTCTTAAAGCATTTCTTTCCTAAATAAATTTTATCTTTATTTTTGATTGTTTTTTCACCCATAATAAAGATATAGTTTACTGGAAGAAGTAAAGTTTTAATCCAAGAGGAGGAAGTATGAACATTGAACAACAGGAACAACGAATGGACTGGCATCCTGCCGATATCATTGCAGCCCTGCGCAAACGAAAGACGACGTTAGCAGCCGTATCACGTGAGGCAGGTCTTAGTTCATCAACGCTTGCAAATGCACTAAACCGACCCTGGCCGAAAGGTGAACGACTGATCGCCGACGCACTGGGCATTCCAGCGAGTGAAATCTGGCCGAATCGTTATTTCGATTCACAAGGGCAACGCATTCCGCGAGAAATTCGTCATAAAAACAATTAGATCACTTGCTGGGCTTAATCGCCAACAATCAGGGAATAACATTCTGGTCTCCACTCGATTCAACCATTCCGCATCATCAATTGGTTCGTTAATTACCTCGAACCAATTGATATGCCCTGAATCAGGATATTTTCATTCCTTTTTGATGTGGAGCTTTGGTCGTATTGCTCTGAATAAAACCAGCAACACACAGAATAAAAATCGACATTAGGAATGTTGACCCATCTGCTGATAGCGTCCCAGTTGGAACATTTTTGTGACCGCCAGCGAAAAGCGATTAATAACATCATCGTTATAATAACAACCTCTCATTAATCCTATTCCTCATTTTTAGAATCCTATCTATACGTCATGGCTGCATAAGGGAATGTTAGACACCTATGCATATATCATTTTCATATAAAGGAGATGAATCATGATAATGAAAAATAGGATGTTCAATACCAAAAGTGATGCATTTAACTGGATTACGATACCAGAAGCTATTGCAATAGCGACTCAGATAAGAAACTCACCGTTAACAGAAGCTGATATTTATCGCCATGCCTTATATGGTGACATCAACCTTTCGATCTACTTCCAATCTCCAGTCATCTTACGAAGAATCAAAACATCAAATGCTAAGGCAAAACTTAAGCCTATAGGCAATCATTTGATTAACCAGCTATGCATTCTCGAAAAAAACTGTTTCATCAATAACAGAAACTTAATCGTCACCACCGAGGGGAAATATACTTACCCCACTCAACAAGTGATTGATACAACGCTTATCGGCTATGAATATGTACTGGTTCAACGTTTATTAGCGAGATCTCTGGGTATTCCACTACCTGTAATCGGAGAAAATCACGTTAACTATGGTCTTACTGTCAATATCGGCGACGATCACTTTCAAATATTTGAGAAAATCAGGTATCGCGAAAGGATAAAACAGCAAATCATGAGACTCCCTAAAAATATCGCATCACATATTACTGAAAAAATCCTATACCAGAAAACAAGGCAGTATAGCCATAGAGAATATTTTCCGATTCATGATTTACCTAAGGATGCCTGTTTCGTCATAAAACATACCGAACTTGAGAAATTAATTAACATGCCCGCCCAAAACGATACCTCTCCCCCCTCCTCGACGCGAATATCCACTCCATTATCCAGACTGTTCTGGCTTGCCTGTAAAAACAATGAAGCTATCAGCCCATTAATCAGGCAACCTTATAAGCTTCTGTCCATCTTTGAACAATGGGCATCAGACGAAGGCATGACCGATCGATTCAGTGGCGATACGTTAAAAACGGCGCTTGAACGTGGTTCGCCGACGTCCGTTTAAGCACCCAATTAAAATGACATTACACGCTTCAATCTAAAAACCCGTATTAAGGATTGTGGTGTCCGTAATACGGGTTCTTCCACTTTCACTCCTTTCCTCACTGTGTTTTTTTGTCATCTCCGGGCATATCCCATTTCTGCACTGGAGGTATTTATGACAGCTCATCAGTTATTACGCCTGAAACAAGTGGAAGTAAAAACCGGTCTGAAACGCTCGCAAATCTACCTGTACATGAAAGAAGGTACGGTAATCCCCCCATTTTTAACCGGGCAGATAAGTAGAATCAGATAAGCGCTGAATATGCTGCATTGGTGTGAAGCCATTCAGTGCCATATTCGGTCGTTCGTGATTATAGAACCATTGCCATTGTGTGGCGTATTCCTGTAACTCACTCAGCGAATAAAACAGATAGTGCCCCAGCCAGTCATAACGCACTGTCCGGTTATAACGCTCAATATACGCATTCTGTTGTGGCTTCCCCGGCTGAATAAAATTGAGGATGATATTTTGTCGTTCAGCCCATACTATCAGAGTGTTACCTGCATATTCTGGTCCGTTGTCACATCGAATCGATGCCGGTTTCCCTTTCCATTCAATCAGTTGTTCGAGAGTTCTGACTACCCGACTGGCCGGAAGGGAAAAATCGACCTCTATTGCCAGGGCCTCGCGATTGAAATCATCAATAATATTCAGCAGACGAACGGAGCGACCATCTGACAACTGATCATGCATAAAATCCATTGACCAACTCTCGTTACTGCCAGTGGGGACCCTCAGTGGTTCCGGCTTTTCACGTTTCAACCGTTTTTTAGGTTTTATCCGCATATTCAGCGACAGTTCGCAGTAAATCCGGTAAATTCTCTTGTGGTTCCAGACAAAGCCTTTCACGTTGCGCAGATACAGGTAACACAGGCCGAAGCCCCAGTTTCGCTGGCTGTCCGTGATGCGCACCAGCCAGTCAGCAATCCGTTGATTTTCCTGACTCAGTAAGCGCCTGTATCGGTAGCAACATTCGCTGACGACAAAGAGCTGACAGGCCAGACGGATACTGATCCCCGGTGTTCAACTGCATGCAGAGCCATCTGCTTCCGGTCTGATGGCTTCACCACTTTTTTGCCATCGCTTCCTGAATAATTTCGGCCTTCAGACGCTCTTCAGCATACATTTTTTTTAGTCGGCGATTTTCTTCTTCAAGCTCTTTCAGTCGGCTCATCAGTGCAGCATCCATCCCGCCAAACTTTGAGCGCCATTTATAAAAACTGGCACTGCTGATGCCATGCTCCCGGCACAGTTCAGGAACCGGCGTACCCGCCTCAGCCTGTTTGAGAATGGTGATGATCTGACTGTCAGTAAAACGTGATCGTTTCATAGAAATCCCCCTGCATTCAGGTTAGGAGAAAATTCTACTTATGCATGCACTGGTTTTTCGGGGGGATTACCGTGGCAAAGAGGTTGAACTTCCGACTCTTAAGATTTTGATCAAAGATCAAATGATATCTTTCAGTTATCTTGATGAACTTGTCTCAAAAGGATGGGATGGTGTATTCCCTATTAAAGATTTATCCTATGTTTCAAATCCGGAAGATATTACTTTTTATGAACTAATAGATGGGCACCTTGGTTTGGACGCTGCCACTAAGGTTGCAGAAATTCTCTGTGATGCGAGTTACATGGTTCATATTCTTGAAGATACCAATAGCTTAGAATTAGTTAACTCAGACGGGTTTAAGAAGTCGCTCCAACGTGAGCGTGGGTCTATTAAAGCATTTCTAGATGGATGGCGCTTTCTAAACAGGCAAGGGATTAGTATAGGCAACATGATCTTTCGCCTTCTAACATCTGCGGGAGATATCCAACCCTTAAATCTGAATTTTGCTACCGTTACGCCACTACCACATGATATTAATGTCCTGATTGGTCCCAATGGTATTGGAAAATCACGAGCTTTAATTCAGATTGTCGATGACTGGCTTAGACAAGTCCCGGGTGAAAAAAACAAAACAGGTTTCGAAGAAGAACCTAACATTAATCAGATTGTTGTAATTTCTTACAGTCCATTTGAATTGTTCCCACTTGATAGTGAAGCAGCCGATAGAAAGAATGGTAATGAGCGAAAAGATCATGGCATTTATCGATACTTTGGCTTACGAACTTATGAAACAGGAAAGGATTCTAACGGAAAAGAATATAAAAAAATCCGTTTATCTCGACAATCGCCTCATCTTAATGCTGCTTATTCCTTGATATCATGTCTTGAAGATGATCGTAAATACGGTGCAATTAAGACTTGGTCCAATAAGATTATGACCCTTTATTCTGTACTCAAAATCGCAATTGATTTTGATGATATCGCCATTGGTGTTGCTGGTTTCAAAGATGAAGCTCAACTATTTGCAGATGGTACATGGCTACTGGAGGATTCATACATCAAAGTCGATGAGATAATTGATGGCAATGAGCAACCAGATGCATATATTCCGATTCGTCCATCCCGTATGGATGAACCTGATACAAAAAAATTACGTGAGTATCTCCACGCCCGTACCGGAATTGTTTTCCTTAAGGGAGGTTCACCTATTGAATTGAGTTCAGGTCAGCGACTGTTTTCCTACATGGTTACGAATATTTTAGGAGCAATGCGCCGAAACAGTCTCATATTAATTGATGAACCTGAACTATTCCTACACCCGACGCTTGAAATTGCATTCATCCAAATGTTGAAGAAAATCCTTAGTAACTATAGTTCCAAGGCCTTGCTGGCCACACATTCATTAGTAACTGTGCGTGAACTGCCCCGACACTGTGTACATGTTTTTGAACGCACTAATGATGGTCTATTTATCAACCATCCCCCTTTTGAAACTTTTGGTGGAGATATACAACGGATTTCGTCTTATGTTTTCGGCGATAAATCTGTTTCTAAACCATTCGAGGCGTGGCTACTAGAAAAGTTGGAAGAGTACGGGTCTGCAAAAAAACTTATTGAAGCCTTAGGTAACAACATCAACGAAGAGATGTTGATTCAGATCCATGCAATGGCGGAGGATAAGTGGTGATACACCTTAACTACCCTCGTTTAGAGCTGAATGATCTTGAGTTACTTGAGCGCATTGTTGAAGAGCGCCAGAGAGGAAAGCATCAAGCTTATTTTAACCGGATCAAAGAAGCATGGAGAATGCGGGTCCTTAAATATATTGAAATTGGTGGCAATTCAGAGTTTATTGAAGTTTGGGAAGAGATGAGTGATCCATCAGTTCATGGGCGATTCAAAAACCTATATCTATCCCCAGGGGAGCAATCTGTTCAGAAACCCCTTCTGGAAAATTTGCGAAATCGAGAGTTAGATTATTGCCCGGCATGCGGCGAAGATGGAACTCCTAATACTCTTGATCATTATTTGCCAAAGGATATTTTCCCTGAATTTTCAGTCACATTAGTAAATCTTTTCCCAATGTGTGATATTTGCCAGGGTGCTAAGGGCGTTAAGATAAATGATGATGAAGGTAACCGATTTTTTATTCACCCTTACTTTGATGATTTTATAGAACAACAAGTGCTAGTTTTGGATATTCATGAACCATTTAATGCACCTACTTCAATTGAACTTTATCCACACCCTGATATTGACAGAGAGTTGCAGAAATTAATTTCGAGACACATAACGGAATTAGAAATACCTGCACGCTACAATCGTTATTTTAAAAGTAATTATTTACGATTACTGCGTCTCGTAGGGAAAATACGCCGTAAAGGTTTGAATGTAAGAGAGCAGTTGGAGAATTTTCGTGATATGGCTCTTGAAAAGTCAATTAACTCTTGGGGATATATTTTCTATGACGGCGTGCTACGTAATGAAAATCTAATGGAATATTTATCCAATGAGGTATTACCTATGGTGTGAGTTGTATTATATTTTATAAAACAAAATTCAAGATATTCATCACGATTAAGTAGCTCAATTGTTGGAACGTCTGCTTTAGGTACAGGGCGGACGTTCTGACTGTGCAGAAGCTCCGTTGTGAGCGAAAATATGACGTTGCGATAATATCTACCAAATGCGGAAAGAGCTGTTCATGAAAATGTATAGTATTTTTTACAAATTCAAATCTACATCATCAGGATGCTTTATTGGATTTTTGTTTCTAATATCAATAATTAATTTGGCTAACTCATTATAGGTTTCAGGTATCTGAGATACTGAAAGCATCATGTTTTCAGCTAATTTTATTTTATTTATAGAATTAGGAGACCCACCATTGGAAGAAATGAATTGTGCTAATTGAGCTAACCATGGCTGAGTTGGATTAAATTTTTTTTCAAAGTCATTACGTTTTGATAAAAAAGAACTAGCTATAACATTTTGCTGAAAGCAAGCTTCTATAAAGCAATCTTTAGGAAAGCTTTCTTCAAATGTTCCGCCTAAAGATCCATCATTATAAGAAACTACAGGGCTAAATGGTATTTTAAAGTATGTGATCAATGGGCTATTTATTTTCTTTATTATTTTTCCTTCATGATCATCATCATACGTTACTATTATTGGTCGATCATGGCTCAATGTTTTATGTAGAAGTCTTATCGCGTGTTTTAAGTTACCAATCCCATTGTAATTTGCAATTACAATACCAAACTTATCGAAATCTATACCACAGTCTTCAAGTAAGGGTTGAAAAGCAAGTTCTTCAGACTCACCTTCGACAAAGATGTAAATACATTGTTTTTTTGCTTCATTCTTCATTACTTTTTCGAAGAGAAGCTCATTTAACATTTCTTCGTATTGGATGTCCTCCATTGTTGTTCCCACTAACTGACACCTCTAAGAGTTAACTCCACAAGCTATTGATAACCGAAAATACTGCGGGAAATTTATCCTACAGAGCCTAAACATTACCATGCCTTTAATTAATTAACATCTGAAATGATCATCAGCCCCAAAGCGTTCTCAACGTCCGCTTTTGGCACGGAGCGGACAGAGAGTAAAATCACCAAGCATCTTGAACAGCGTCGTCTGATGATGCAATGGTGGGCTAATTTTCCGGATGCTAACAGCAGCGGTCTGGTTAGGCTGTTTGACAGTATCAGAACGGTGGCAAGGAACGGTATTCCGGTTCCGTTTGACGACAGATGTTTCTGTTCCTCACTATCGACGAACTGGAATAGGCTCCCGTCAGCCACGATTAAAGGCATGCCTGTTTAACAGCATAGAAAGAAACGTCAGAACCCGTCAATAAGGAAGTCTATTGCAGCCTTTACCTGAGAACGGTACTGCAAAGCATCACAAAACACCGTCCCCAGGGCCTGGACAGGGATACTTGCCAGCTCGTGGGTCATTACCGCGTATTCTTTGCCGTCCGTCAGCCTGACGACGGGGACAAGGCGATCCGGTCGGCGGCCTGCCGGATACTTTTCAATAGGGAGCAATGGGATCACTATCCGACGATTCAATTGCCCAATAATATCGCTCGTGACATCGAGCAGCAGCGGGTAAATGGCGCTTTTCCCAGTATTACCGTATACGGTGAATTGCATGGTTAAAACGTCCTGTATTCATCACTGAAACAGCCGTTTTCATCATGAAAACGATTTAATGCGTCGATAGCCTCCCTGTTCTCTTCCTGCCATTTTTTCGCTTCATGACGGCGAAGCTCTGCATCCAGGGCGGTTGACAGGGTAGCACTCAGATTAATACCCGCCTCACGCGCTCTTACCAGTAAGCCACGCTCCACCGTCATGGTCACGCTCTGCGTGTTGCGTTGTTTCGCGGTCATGGTTTCTCTCCTACATGAATACGTGCGTGTTACACGGCATAATACACTTATCATAACACCAAAAACAGGCTCTGCTATCGTTGCAGTCCTGCAAACTTCACAGTCAGCCGTCATACCTGAGCCGTCGTTTACAGCAATCACCGATGTACAAACTCCGTTTGCGGGATGCGCGGGCTCTTTGCCGCCCGCACCCGCAGCCTGCGAATTTTCCGGGCATCGAATGCCCAGAAAATTCGCAGGGAAATTTAAACATCTCTCACCTTCCCTGCCCCGCAATAAGCTTAAAGCCGCACTCCTTTGCGGCTTATCATCTCCGACTCAAATCTTATCCATCAGATAACGATGCGCTTTTGAGGCGGCGCTGGCCGCTTTGAAAACATAGCGCTTATCGTTTTTCAGCGCCTGGAGCCATGAGGCAATATAGCTTTCATGCTGCACCTCTCCAACAATCCCCAAATCCGCCATCAGAAAAGCACTTCCCAGCTCAGCCACTAATTCCTCCTCCGCATAATCTGCACTGCCAAATTTCCCTTTCATTTCACGGTTAAGTCGTTTTTTACCACCGCTCCAGTGAACCAGCTCATGCAAGCCAGTAGCGTAGAAATTAGCTGCATCTGAAAACAGATGGCGCTCCGGTAGCCAGACTTCATCAGTTGAGGGCCTGAAAAAGGCGTTTTGTCCTTTCTCAATGATGTTTGCGCCGCTCTTCTGGAACAGATTTTCAGCCTCCGGCAACGGGTCAAAGGTTGCTTCAGGGCTGACTGTTTCAGTTGTCAGTGGAAGGCCATCAATTTGTTCAACATTAAACACATTGAAGGTTTTCAGCATCGGGATCTGGTCGATTTCGCCGTCTTCGTTTTCCTTCTCTAAGGTTGTATAGAAAATGGCTGTCGTGCCGTGCTCGCCTTTGCGAACCTGCCCACCTACTGCCTGCGCCTGTTTGTAGGTCATCCAACGTGAATCACCGAAGCCCTGTTCTGATGCACTGCACCACAACAGCATGATATTCATTCCGCTATACGAGATACCGGTTGCGAAGTTGGAAGGCAACCCAGACATGCCCGGCACTCGTTGCCACGGGCAAGACCACGGTTTTACACCAGCTTCAAGCGCGGTAATGATGCTGTCGGTGACGGTCTGGTAAATATCGGTTTTAGTTTTGGAAAATTTCGTTTTTGAGGAGCCTGACTGCTCCAGCGGGGATACGCTGGTCGCCGCTGCGGTGTTAGGGGCGCTAGTCTGGGTATGCAGGGAAGTCGTCATGTTTTTTCTCCGTCAGTGGTGTGAATTTCGTCTTCGTATCGCCTGACGGTTCGCTTTCCCGGCATCGTTCCGGCACGCAAGGGCGCAAAATGCGTGCCATTTACCCTTGCGGGACGGGTTGTGCTGGGAAACGATTAACCGGAAGCCGATACGGGAACGAAAAAGAACACGGGAGAAAAAACTGACCCAGCATAGTCGGGCGTAGCGCCCCTTAGGCCGCAGCGGTGAAATGGGTTTGGGTTTGGGTTTGGGTTTGGGTTTGGGTTTGGGTTTGGGGTTTGGGGTTTGGGCGAATGATTTTAGGCCGTGTCCCTTAACTTAACAACCGCTTCAAAAATAACCTGATCGCTCCCAGTTTTAGCATACTCAGGTAGTTTCTGGCGGTTTTTTCCGAGCGGGTGGCAATACGGCGATTTTCTTTGAGTATCGCAAAGCAACGCTCCACGACATTGCGTTTTTTGTACAGGCGCGTGTCGAGGGGACGACGTCCGTCCCGACTGGCCTTCTCATTCGATTTAAACGGAATAACCGCTTTTATTCCTTTCATTTTCAAATGAATGCGAAGGTTTTTACCTGAATAACCCTTATCCGCCAGCACCGCTTTCGGACGTGATTTCAGGTGCCCGCCTTTTCGGATAATCCAGACCCGGTTGAGCAACGTTTCCGCGTATCGGCTTTCGTGGGCCTGTCCACCGCTCAGGCAAAAACTCAGCGGTAATCCTGTGCCATCTGTCGCCAGATGGATTTTGGTGCCAAAGCCGCCGCGAGAGCGACCCAGCCCATGGTCCTCGCATTCATCGGGATGTTTTTTTTCGCACCAGCGGCCGCTTTCAGGGCGCGAACGTTACTGCCATCCAGCGCGATAACATCCCAGTCAATCAGCGCTTTTTCATCCAGAATCTGGAGTAATTTATTGAAAATGCTGTTCATTATTCCGGCTTTAGACCACCGATTGAAGCGGTTGTAAATGGTTTTCCATTGACCATAACGCTCAGGTAAATCCCGCCACGGCGCGCCAGAGCAAAGCACCCAAAATATGCCATTCATGACATGTCTGTGCGCAAAGTAAGGACGCCCGCCTCGGGAAGAGCCTCTTTCAGGCGGCAGCATGGGAGAAATCAGCGCCCAAGCGTCATCGGGAAAATCATAACGAGCCAAATTAAAGCACTTCTTGTGATGAAATCATGTCCCTGATTGTACAAAAAACAGTTACGGGACACACCCTAGTTCTTCGTGATAAACGTAGATAAATGGTCATCCGTGCCGATTAAGACGGGAGCGTTTACGCCGCTCAGCTCTATTTCACATCAACTCCATCGTGCAGATAGTCACTTAAAATGTAAGGGGTTATAATCAAGAAGGCCTATCTGAATCTAAGGACAATTTCAATGTCAGACAGCTTGCTTGTTCGAGCCAGTAGGGATGGAGATCAATTTCACTATCTTTGGGCTGCCCGCCGAGCCCTCCGATTGTTAGACCCTAAAGCGTCTTTAACTGCAATTACCATTGAAGGTGCTTCGACAGCGGAAATGGGATCACAACCATCGGTGGAGGAAGGCGAAGAGATCATTGATATTGCCGAATACTATGGCAGTAATGAGTTCGAGCAAGCTACTACTGTCAGATATATGCAATTGAAGCATTCAACATTACATGCTGAAACTGCATGGCCCCCCAGCGGATTACAGAAAACGATAGAAGGATTCGCTAAACGGTATAAAGAACTTTTGCAGCGATTTCCTGCTGAATCCTTGCATACTAAGCTTGAATTATGGTTTGTCACTAACCGCCCTGTCAGTACGAGTTTCAGTGAAGCAATTACAGATATGGCAAATCAACGCCCTCCTCGCCATCCAGACGACCTTGCTAAACTAAAAAAATTCACAGGTCTGGAAGATCAAAGGTTGGTGTCCTTTTGCCAAATGCTTCACATTGAAGAACGACAGGATGGTTACTGGGAACAGCGAAATATTCTCCTGAGAGAATCTAACGGATATCTCCCTGACCTTGACACCCAAGCCCCGCTGAATCTAAAAGAACTTATTACCCGGAAGGCGCTATCAGAAAGTGCATCAGATCCAGCGATTACCAGAATGGATGTTTTACGTGCGTTAGGGGTAGACGAAACAGATCTGTTCCCCGCACCTTGCCTGATAGAGAAAATTGAAAATGTGATACCTCGAATACAAGAGATTTCACTAGTCAAAAATATTGTTGAGTCTATGGACTCACCTATCATCGTTCATGCCGACGCAGGTGTCGGCAAATCAATTTTCTCAACCCGCATTCATCAACACCTGCCTGAGGGGTCAGTCAGTATTCTGTATGACTGCTTTGGTAATGGACAATATCGTAATGCTTCGGCCTATCGTCATCACCACCGAACCGCGTTAGTGCAGATTGCCAATGAGATAGCCTCACATGGCCTATGCCATCCTTTAATTCCGAACGCCAGTACTGACATTTCTCACTATATGCGTGCATTTATGCATCGTATTTCTCAGGGAATTTCCACGCTTCGAGCGTCACATCCTGAGGCAATATTGTGCATTATTGTTGATGCCGCAGATAATGCACAAATGGCTGCAGACGAAATCAACGAGTCACGTTCATTTATAAGAGATCTACTCAGAGAGAATATTCCCGCAGGAGTTTGTCTTGTTGCACTATGCAGACCACATAGGCAGAGCCTGCTTGATCCACGCACCGGCACGCCCAGCCTGACGTTACAACCTTTCGACCGTAACGAAACTGCCGCACACCTGCGTGGAATATTCCCGGATGCAAATGAGCAGGATGTGGATGAATTCCATAGACTGAGCTCTCATAACCCCAGAGTTCAGGCATTGTCACTTTCGCGACGTTTATCACTGCCAGAAACATTGAGATTATTAGGTCCTAATCCCAAAACGGTGGAAAATACTATCGGAGAAGTACTCGAAGCCGCCATCGGCCAGTTGAAAGATGCTACTGGGCATACAGAACGTACGCAGATCGATTTTATTTGTGCAGCACTGGCGGTACTTCGCCCACTCATTCCCATCTCTATTTTGTCTGCCATCGCCGAAATTGATGAATCCGCAATAAAAAGTTTTGCGTTGGATCTTGGGCGGCCGTTGATCGTCAATGGGGATACTATCCAGTTCTTTGATGAACCCGCTGAAACTTGGTTTCAGGAACGATATCGCCCTAAAGAAAAAGAGCTTCGTCAGTTTATTGCCCGACTGACGCCGTTAACAAAAAACAGTGCCTATGCTGCGTCAGTATTACCACCGTTAATGCTTGAGGCTGGGCAATTTTCGGAACTCGTCACTCTGGCAATGACATCACAAGGGTTGCCAGAAACGAGTCCTATCGAACGTCGTGATGTTGAATTTCAAAGACTGCAGTTTGCCCTGAAAGCAGCGTTACGCCTTGAGAAATATCAGGATGCTGCAAAACTTGCGCTCAAAGCAGGTGGAGAAAGTGCTGGCGACAGCAGGCAGCGAAAATTATTGCAGGATAATCTAGATCTGACCGCAAAATTTATGGACAGCCACAGTGTCCAGGAGCTTATCTCACGCCGTGCCTTCTCTGATACTGGTTGGGTTGGGTCACAAAACGTCTATAACTCTGCACTTTTATCGGAATTTCCTGAGCTCTCTGGTGACGCCCGTAGCCGACTGCGTATCGCTTTGGAATGGTTAGATAATTGGAGTTCACTAAATGATGCTGAACGCAGCAGAGAAAACGTAACCGCTCAGGATAGAGCGGTTATGGCGATCGCCTATCTTAATATTCATGGGGCAGATGAAGCAGCAAGAAGCCTTCGCCAATGGCGACCTCGAGAATTATCTTTCGATGCTGGCATAATCATTGCTAAACAATTACTGGATCACGGCCGTTATACTGACCTGAACCAGTTAGCGATTGCGGCAGGAAATGATCTTGGATTAATTTTGGCGATTGTGCTGATTGCTAGAAAATTCCATTATCAATTACCTGAGCAATCTATTAAGAGAGGCTACCGTTTATTGGCTAGTTCTCATCTTCACATTAAAATCAGATACTCGTATGATAATCAAACAATAGCGGCAATAACGAACATAACTGAAATGGCGTTGCAGCTTAATATTTGTAATGCTGAAGAAGCTGTAACTCTTTTAAACCGCTATCTACCCCAATCCCCTCCTAATACCCTGTCCTCTGAGTACAGTAAAGAACGTGTGCAATATATACGAATGTATGCACTGCGCGCTGTATTAAGCAATTCACTATTAAGCTTGAACGATATTGCATCTGATAAGATCATTGAAGAAATTAATGCTGAAAAAAAGTATAGTGAATCACAGGAGCTTCGCGAACTAAAGCAACATAGTGGTGTGTTAATTCCTTGGTATAACTTATGGGCTAAAGCTTTTTTAGGGAAAGTACCCAAGGCTGAGTTAGAGAATCAACTCGCTGATGCAAAAAAGTTATCAGCAGAAATAAAAGGTTATTCATACTCGGAACATTCCTCTAGCAGTGATGAAATAGTTAATATCTGGTTCGATATTTTATCTGAAGTCGGAAATATTAGCTGTACTGATATCGAAGAAATCATTGCATGGTATCAGCATAAAGACAATCGGGTCTTTACACCGACATTGCACAGATTTTCCCGTCTTTGCTCGCAGATAATTGGGCTTGAAAAATTTTCATTTATCTTCACGCAACAGGCACTATCTTTGTGGAAGGATGACCACACTGACGCACAAACCAAGGCTGAGAACTATATCGATATAGCTAGATCGCTTATTTTACTCGATAAGTCAGAAGCTCAAGAATATTTTAACCTCGCTATTGAGGTCACCAATAAACTCGGTGATGAAAATCTGGAACGATGGGGAGCATTACTTGATCTGGCAGAATACATTGCCGACAAAAACATAGCATCACCAGAAATTGCCTATAAATTTTCACGCTGTGCCGAAGTCACTCGAGAATATGTTGATCGTGATAAACATTTTGCATGGAATGATACGATCAAAGCGTTGTCTGAATTATGCCCATCTTCCACTCTGGCCATCATTAGCCGTTGGCGAGATCGTACGTTTGGTGATCACCGAAATATACTGGCGCTAACGATAGAACAACTAGTAAAGAAAAATAAAATCAATCCACTTGATGCAATAGCATTAATCCCTTTCCGGGAAGCGTGGGACGAAGATAAGTTGTTGATGGCTGCTTTGCCTTTATGTAAAAATGATCAGGACAGACAAACGCTTTTTCAATGGATTTATAATTACATCCAGTTCACCTCACCTCGTTCAGAAAAATTAGCACGAATTAAAACCATTGCTTTATCCATCGGAATAGATCCCACTGTTCTTAATATATACATTTCAGATGAAGATCAGTCCAGATCAGATTTGGAATCAACAAGCGACCACGCCACCGAAATTGACGAAAAAGCTAAAGCAGCATGGCAAAGAGTTTTTAACATGTGTGATTTATCCACATCGGAAGGGATTTCTATCGCATACCAAAACTTCCGTCATGAACCTGATCTCTATTCAACCGAGTTATTTATTCAAGAGGCGATAACTCGTATTAGTTTTGGCAAAGAAAAAGACTTTATTAACGCTTTTGGTAACTTATCTGAGATCAGCCTTTATAGCTTCGGGACTTTTCTTGAATCCATCCCTGAGGAATGGACAACCCGGTTAAGCATAAAAACAGCTATTGCTTCAGTAACCAAAAGTTACTGCCAGCGGTTCGGCATGCTTATTAGAAAGCATCGCTACTACGAAGTGTTCCCTTTTAAGGTTGCCAGCGAACTTTCCGGGCTCAATGAAGATGAGTTAATCAGTATTGTTCTAAATGCGACATCTGAATCACCAGAACCATCAGATTCACGACAGTTGTTTAGCCTTGTCGGGCTATTGGTTAATAGATTGACCCCAGAAGAAGCATTAAATGTTCTGTCTTATGGACTGGACTTATTCAATGAAGTATTGAAAGAGGAAGATGGTGATGGCCCATGGGGACCTACATTAGTTCCCCCAACTCAGATAGAGGATTCTCTTGCGGGGTATATATGGGCCAGGCTAGCGTCGCCAGAATCAACCGTTCGCTGGGAAGCCGCCCATGCAGTTCTTATGCTTTGTCGACTAGAACGTTCCGAAGTGCTTCAAGGAATATTTCAACATGCAGAAAATTACTCGACGCAGCCTTTTTGCGATCGTAATCTTCCCTTCTATACCCTTCACGCTCAATTATGGTTATTAATTGCTGTTGCACGTGCCGCACAAGATGACGGAAAAGCATTGATACCCTACACCGATTATTTTTATCGCTATGCCAAAAGTGAACAGCCACATGTATTAATCCGTCTTTTTGCCGCCAGAACCCTGCTCGCACTTAGTGAAGCCAGGTTGATATCTATAACCAATCAAGAAAGGGACAAACTTTGCAACATAAACCAGTCAACATATGACCCTACAGTGAGCCAATCTGAAAGCCTAATAGGCGAAGATTCGTACACTTTTGGTATCGATTTTGGCCCATATTGGCTGAAACCTTTAGGCCGCTGTTTTGGAGTATCTCAAAAACAGCTTGAACCTGAAATGTTACGTATTATTCGCAATGACTTTGGTTTCAAAGGAAGCCGTAACTGGAAAGAAGATGAGCGTAATAAACGACGCTACTATCAAGACAGAGATAATCATCACAGCCATGGCTCCTATCCACGTGTTGATGATTACCACTTTTATCTCCACTATCATGCAATGTTCATGTGCGCTGGAAAGCTACTAGCGACTAAACCTCTGGTTGATCGTCGTTACGACGAAGTAGAAGATGTTTTTCAGGATTGGCTCAAAAGACATGATATTTCACGCCGCGATGGCCGTTGGCTCGCTGATCGGCGAGATCCGCAACCCGAGATCAGACCAAGCTGGATTAATGATACTTCTGGTAATCTCAATGAATGGCTGGGATCAATTTCAGAAAACATTTTTGACAAAGCATTAAGTCCCGCAGCTGGATTGCTAACCGTATGGGGGCACTGGTCAGAGAACCGTACGGATCGAAGAGAATCAGTTTCCGTTTATACGGCCTTAGTTTCACCTGAAAGATCATTCTCTTTACTCCGGGCACTACAAACTGCCGAAAATGTATATGACTATAAAATTCCCAGTGCTGGTGAGGATATGGAAATTGATCATATGTCCTATCAATTAAAGGGATGGATTAAAGACATCAGTGAATATAAAGGCATTGATAAACACGACCCATGGGCTGGTGATGTAACATTCCCGTTACCTAAGCCAGCGCCGTTTATCGTTGAAGCCATGAAATTAACTACAGATAAAGACCAGCGAGTATGGCATACCACTCATAGCACCGAACCAGAAATGATCTCCAGTATCTGGGGTAACCTAGCAGAAAAAAATGAAGACGAAAAACCAAGTGGTCACAAACTTTGCGCCTCGGTGGATTTTATCAAAAACGTGTTAGCTACATTAAACATGGATCTCATTATAGAGGTTGATGTAAATCGCTACTCGCGGAGCGACAGATATGGGCGGAGTAATGAAAATGAGCTCGAGAATATCCCCTCAAGTACCAGAATCTTCCTCGTTAAACATGACGGAATCTTCCGAACGCTACACGGCAATTATACAACTGGGGAAAAAGCTGGTTGAAGAACTTGAGTTAAACAATTCTGCTGATACGTTAGGCCGTTGGATGGCTCACCATATTGCAGAACTGATTTACGACGCAGAAAATACCACGAATGAAACTGTGCGCATCGCGAAACAGTTGGAGATCAGGGGCTCAGTTTGGGCCTTCTGGGCTAACCGCTACGAATTACCATTTGGCAATAAGCCATTTAAAGAGCTAGAACCCATCCTAAGGGCTTTAGAAAGTCTTGATCCTGAAAACCAACAGCCGAGATACTTCTTTCCCCACCCAGGGCTAACGAATAGAGAAAAGGAATCTACGGAAACTCAGAAATGGTTAAAAGTGGCCGAAAATATCGATTCGTCTTCAAAAATCCTGATTGATTATTGCCTCTCTTTAGCCGCAGAAAATTCTATTGATAAATCTCAAGAATGGGTGGAACTGGCACAAAAAGCTGGATTAGACGACGACATTGATCTAATTGAATTTCGTATTTTTCAATTACGTGGGAACCCAGCAAACACAACTCATCCCAGCAGTGCGCAACGGCGAGTTCTGGAAAAACGACAAAAAAATCTTGCCGCATTTCTTTCATTGGCCACTCAGTTAGACGAACAACTCAAATCACAACTTGAGGCCCTACCAGCAATTGAAGATGAGCAAACAGAGGATGATACAATCCTATGACATTACTCACTTTAATAATTAGTACGGTTTAGTAAGGCAACAATTTAACAACCTTACTTTTTATCTTTTCTGGTCGCTGAATTAGGCTTTGGGGGATCATGAAACGCTGATTGACGGAATACAAAAGTGCTCAACCTCATGAATTCCTGAATAGTCCGATACTGAAATAGTACCGGCTAATGACTGAGAAAATGGAAATATCAAAAAAATGCATTGAACTAAAACTGGCATACAACTGACGCATTATCACTAAAAAGTTGTCTACTTCACTAATCTTCTGAGGGAACTATGAATTTTGATAATTTAATATTAGATCCACGTTTTTATGACATATTTGGAGCGGACAAGCAAGCCTGCGCTCTCCAGATTTGGCTCATGGAGTTCAAGAGTGCTGAGGAGACACAGGTTAAATGGCTTTATGGCCGTGCGCTTCCAGCAGATTTTATTGGTAGCCAATGGAGAGGTAATGTTAAGGGTAAAATGACAAAATTGTCAGAACAAGATTCCGTTCGCGTTCTCCCATTTACTGTTTATATTTCAGCTAGTTCTCTGAAACTCTTTGCTGAGAGCTTGATTAAAGGTTCAACGATCCACGATGCCAGCATCGCTGCAAACATCGATGCCGATGAGAAAATTATTAAACTTTTTAAGTTCGTCACTTTTAAACCAGACACATGCGTTCGGCCCGTGATGCATTTACCGACACGTGATTATTTCAAATCCGTGACAAAAAAACTCAGTCCCAGTTCATATGCCAGCTACGACAGTGGGGCCATCTCCTCAGTAAGTAAAGCATCTCTGTTTGAGAGTTTCGACAGTAAGAATGCTGCTCGTGTAGCAAGAATTGCCTGCGATTCAATTGATGCCGATACCGGTATGGCATTTGCTGAATATGACGCATGGCGTTTTGGTGATTTTGAATTCCTTTGTGCACCAGCGCTCAATCGTAAAGAAGCCTCTCGAATTTCTTTTAAAACTAAAGGTGAGCTTACTTCACTGACACTTTTTGAATCACTTACACACTTTCCAGCTAAGCTTCTTGTAATCATTAAATCCTTTAGTGGCGATTGCCTGCAATCGACGCATGTAACGACCATAGACAAAAACGAAACCTACCCTATAACGAAGCGATTTGATGTGGACTCATTTAAAAAGCAAACAGCTACCGCCTATACTCTTGAAATCTTGGCACAACCAGATGATACCGACGAAGCATTTATGTGTGTTTTAGATGGACATAAATTTAATCGCAGCATGAATATGAATTTAAATGTATATCAATCAATCAGAACCGGAGATAAAACTGACTGGCTGGCAAAACAGGTTCCCAAAGGGGAACGACACAGACTTGAAAGTGCATGGGAGATAAGTCGTTCAACCATACGTTCACGGCACGTTTATGGTAATTATCGGGACGACCCATGGGTTGATCTTAATTATACTGTTGCAAGGTCTCTGACTCGTTTGCTTCCGAAAAAATCAGAATCTCAATTCTTTCCTAAACTTTCCGATAGCAGAGGCATGAGCCGTCTGGAACTGGTGGCGTGGCTCCGCAAGACTTTTGATGCATATCCCACAGCACAAATTGCCTGGTTTGATCCGTACATGGAGGATGTGGGTATAGAATTACTCAATCGTATGGGGACGAAAAACGGGGACTATTTAATTTTTACTTCCGAAAAGCCACAAAGTTCTACCAATTTGCAGAAAATCAATACCACAATACAGGTCGATGTTAGTAAACAAATTAATGAAACCTCCCAACAAATTACAGACTGTAAAGCCGCGCAAGATCGTATTCAAAATCTAATTCAGAAATGCCAAGAATGGGGAAATTCTTCTTTCGGTAACGTGCATCTGCGTGTTGTTGCACTGCCCGCAGAAAAAATACATGATCGAATGATTCTTGTTCGTTCTCCTCAAGGTCTCCCTGTAGTGGGTTACCATGTCTCAAACTCTATACAACTGGCAAATGAAAATAATCCATTGCTGGTAACATCTATTCCTGGAGATGTACTGCCAGATGTTTTCAGCTATATGGATGACCTGATTGAATCATCACTATATACGACAGAAGAATCAAAAATCGGGAAAGTGATTTTCGATTCACGGGATCATGACATTAATCCCGGAAAAACTAATTTCAAGTATTTAACACCATTTGATTTTAAGCACAGTGGTGATGTTTTTTCTTGGTGGTTAAATCTTCCTGAGATGAAGGGATTGTACGGAGATAAGCTTAGAGAGACGGCTGGAAAACTGGATTTGTACAAAGATGATAAACTCAATGAGCAGATATTTGGCGACATTCCTTCACGCTTCTGGGAAACGGGGTTTGATCTAGAACCATTCAACTGTAATTGGGATGCTTTTGGTAAGGTTCTGGCAAATTTACCTGCAGGTGAATTGTACCGAATGGGTAATAGACCGTTACTGTCATCCGTAGAGGACAAACTTGTTCAATATCTTGACGCTAACAGGCAAGTACATCTTGATCACAGGAAGCACTCAAAGTTACTCATAGACTATGACCAATACCTTGATAAAGATCTTCACTTTTGGCTCAAAGATGGCGGTCCACCGGAGCGAATTTTTAGTTATTCTCCCGGGAGTTACCTGTACGGAGATTATTACGCAATTACACTAATGTGGATGAAAGCACCAGTTAGGTTTGTCAGGTGGCTTTCTGAACAAATCAACTCATGGTCACATGGTAATGTTAAGTGGGCTAAATCTCAAGTTCGCCTGTATGACCTTATCACGACAGCCCTCCGCCATATATGTGTTGACCTATATCACGGGAATCGTCAGGAATCCGTAAACGCACTTATATCAAGTGGCACCCCTATTTTACAATGGATTGGCCTGCATTTTCTGAGCAACCAAATAAAGAATAACGATGATGCAATACAACATTTTGACAAATTAGATTGTTTCAGCACCAAGGAAAAACTCTACATCCTTTGTTGGCTGATTAATGAGGCGAATTATTTTCAATCAGATAGTCGCGAAGCGCTCGTTAAACACTTGGGAACGTTAATTCAGCAACCATTAGCGGATCAGGAATTTCGTGAACTGCTCGAGCCTGTTCGCGGCCATTCTGGAAGGTTGCATCATATGACAGCATGGATTTTGGAGGCAATGCTTGTTCCAATGCTTGAACAAGGGGTAGTTAATCCAAACCAGATAGCCTTCCAGTGGCTGGAAGACCTGGTTGTACAATGGAAACCCGAAGGCGGTGACCAGCATATATTTTTCAACATGAAACGTGAAGGTGCTTTCACTGATGAGTTGGTGATTCTTTTCAGTTGCTTAAGCGGAATAGATCAGTTGATAATTGTTAATAACATCAAGATAATAGCTGATAAAATGGCTCGTAATATCAGAAAGCCTATTGCAGCTCAGGTGGACTGGAGAATTTATAGTTACTCACATTTTATAAATTTGTGGATTTTTGCATTGACCAGTCGGTTGCAACTATTCTCAAAAGTGCCCAAGGTTGAAAATGTCATAATATCAATACAGGACGAATGCAATTCCCTGATTGACCGCCTATCACAAAATTATCGGGACGTTCTGTATAATGATGAATTGATAAAGTACGCAATGGGCGATCCTGAGCAACTCCGTAGTCATCTTCTTTTGGGTGTAGTTAGCAATATCATAAACAAGAGGTAGAAGCGATCATTCGATTTCCATAAATTGCAGGATGATAATCAACAACGTAATACCTATCATTTTAGGTGGTCATTCTGGTGGTCTTGACAGAAAGGGAATTGAGAGTTAGCTTAAATATTAGCCAGTTACTGGCAAAGGCGATCCCAGTCAGAGGAGCCAATTTAAAGAAAGCAGACGTTCACTGACGTCTGCTTTTTTGCTTTTTATCAATCGGTTATCCCCTTCTTTAGGTTCACCCTCGCTCACCCAAAAACGCTACTGCCCACGACTTTTGTGGGTAAAATTGTTGGTATCTCTGGTTCGATTTTACTTATACCAACAACTCAAAGGGGCAAATCATGTCTCTAACTGATTCCAAAGTAAAAAATGCCAAATCTCTTGAGAAGGAATATAAGCTTACTGATGGCTTTGGCATGCACCTGGACTGCCCCCACAGCCGAAACTACCAATTTTCATAATATCGATATATAAAAGATGCTCTGGTAATCCCCCCGAAAAACCAGTGCATGCATAAGTAGAATTTTCTCCTAACCTGAATGCAGGGGGATTTCTATGAAACGATCACGTTTTACTGACAGTCAGATCATCACCATTCTCAAACAGGCTGAGGCGGGTACGCCGGTTCCTGAACTGTGCCGGGAGCATGGCATCAGCAGTGCCAGTTTTTATAAATGGCGCTCAAAGTTTGGCGGGATGGATGCTGCACTGATGAGCCGACTGAAAGAGCTTGAAGAAGAAAATCGCCGACTAAAAAAAATGTATGCTGAAGAGCGTCTGAAGGCCGAAATTATTCAGGAAGCGATGGCAAAAAAGTGGTGAAGCCATCAGACCGGAAGCAGATGGCTCTGCATGCAGTTGAACACCGGGGATCAGTATCCGTCTGGCCTGTCAGCTCTTTGTCGTCAGCGAATGTTGCTACCGATACAGGCGCTTACTGAGTCAGGAAAATCAACGGATTGCTGACTGGCTGGTGCGCATCACGGACAGCCAGCGAAACTGGGGCTTCGGCCTGTGTTACCTGTATCTGCGCAACGTGAAAGGCTTTGTCTGGAACCACAAGAGAATTTACCGGATTTACTGCGAACTGTCGCTGAATATGCGGATAAAACCTAAAAAACGGTTGAAACGTGAAAAGCCGGAACCACTGAGGGTCCCCACTGGCAGTAACGAGAGTTGGTCAATGGATTTTATGCATGATCAGTTGTCAGATGGTCGCTCCGTTCGTCTGCTGAATATTATTGATGATTTCAATCGCGAGGCCCTGGCAATAGAGGTCGATTTTTCCCTTCCGGCCAGTCGGGTAGTCAGAACTCTCGAACAACTGATTGAATGGAAAGGGAAACCGGCATCGATTCGATGTGACAACGGACCAGAATATGCAGGTAACACTCTGATAGTATGGGCTGAACGACAAAATATCATCCTCAATTTTATTCAGCCGGGGAAGCCACAACAGAATGCGTATATTGAGCGTTATAACCGGACAGTGCGTTATGACTGGCTGGGGCACTATCTGTTTTATTCGCTGAGTGAGTTACAGGAATACGCCACACAATGGCAATGGTTCTATAATCACGAACGACCGAATATGGCACTGAATGGCTTCACACCAATGCAGCATATTCAGCGCTTATCTGATTCTACTTATCTGCCCGGTTAAAAATGGGGGGATTACCGAATTATCGTATGTAATCCGGTACCATTAGCGATACCGGAACGACTGAATCAGATCTGGTCAATGTATTTGATAGATCACCTTGTATTTTTATCAAATAAAAAATCAAATTGCATATTTATTATTTAAAAATACTTTGTAATCATGGAACCTGGTTTTACCATCCTTTACACTTGTTATTGTCCACATGAAAGAGTTTTCTCGATGATTGATATCAAACAATAATGAAAGTTCTATTCTATGAGCATGAATACTATTTTTATCTTTATCAAAGACAGCTGATAGCGCAACTTGATCTAAAAACCAGTTAGTATTACCTTGCTCTATATTATTCCATATAAAACAAGCAACCTTTTTTATAAATGATTTACTTTTACTCGTATTCCTTAAATACACAAACCCAGCACAAATATCTTCCCAGAAGGGAGACGCCTCATCTTTAGTAATAATAATATCAGCATCTTTACTCACAGACGCATTTATCATAGACCATGGATTACGCACAAGTGAATCTGCGTCAAGGATTAGCACATCACCACTAACTTTAGAAAGCATATGATTTGCAAAAACGAATCGACGAGAAGCATAATGAACATTACAATCTTTCGAATCATCAAATGATTCTGTAGAGCATGATATATTTAACTCTAAGAATCTATTTTTCTTTTTCTCTATATCAATAAAAACCTGATTACTTATATTATAAACATGGAAATGAACATTAAATTCATGCTTGTTATTTTCATAAATAGAATAGAGAAGGGATATTGCATGTTCAAAATAATATCTATTATCACACGCAATAACGATTGTTGGTTTATTATTCGATTCCCTCGCATCTAAAACCCACGAGTAATAATTCAATGGCAGTAAGGTTTTTTTGTTTAAAATAGATGTGAAATCAATATAACTATCAGGATAACCACCATTTTTAAAAATAGTAGTGAGTATCATCATCATGATAAGAATATCTTGACCTAATAACTCTGGTTGCTTCGTGATTTTTTGAACCAATGGAATGGCAGCAGCATAGTCTTTTTCAAAAATACATATTGTCAGAAGTAAGTTATATATAGAAGGTATTTCGTCTAATATAGAGAAATTATTCTCGATTAAGTTAACAGCATGCTCTATTGCCCCTATACGGAACAGTAATTGAATAGAAACGACAAGATACTCAACATTCATTCCAAGATGGATAATATCATCAATACACCCAATTATCATATTGATATATTCATCCGGTAATCGTACATTTTTACCACCCCATTTATCATTTAACGCTAAATTTGACATAGCTATAGCATTTAGCATCAAAAAAAGCTTTTTCTCATCATCAGGTGGAAGATGGGTATCAACCTTCAACAATTTTTTATTTAACTCATAAGTATTTATTTCCCTCTTTATGAGAACATCAAAGATAATTTCACGAGGTAAGTCACCAACATCCCCGAGAATAAATTCCTTTGTAAATACATCTCTATAGTATTGATGAGCTAATTTGATAGAATCATATTTTGACATTTAAACCCTCAAATTATTCTTTTATATAAAAATCAGTTAGAAAGACGATGAATTAGCCAGTTTAAACAACATGCATAATCGATAAAGTCATTAGGAATCGAAAATACTCACATCATTTTCCTTCACAACCCTTGCCGGACTGCCAAAAGCAATAATCTTATCAGGCAGATCACTTACTACCACGGATCCCATACCTATTACACTAAAATCGCCTATTTTTCGTCTTTCCCTAACCATAACTCCCATACCAATAAAGACTCTTTTCCCTACATTACATCCACCGGCTAAACATACACCTGAAGCAAGAACTGTATTTTCGTGTATACTGCAGTCATGTGAAATTCTTGACATTTGTTGTATACAAACATTAGCACCTATGTATACGTCACAGGATAAAAAAACGCCTTCATTAATAATGCATCCTTCTTTTATCACAGTATTCTCGGGAACAAAAACTGAAGGATGAATTAGCGTGGCTAAAGGAATAGATAGATGGCTTATGTTATTTTTAAATTTTTCTCTTAGTATTGGTTCACCAACTGCTATAACTATCTCAGCAGTAAAGGATATATCATGAGGAATCGTCGTAGATGAGAAAACACGATGGCCATTAAGGATACGATCATAATTTATATCATCAATAAAAAATATCTCATCCCATCGTTTATTCACATCGTTTATACATTGAGCTAATAACAAGGCCTCCCTTCCTAATCCACCTGCGCCATATATACCTAATTTCATGCTTCCTCCAGATCTTGATACTTACTCATAGCATTTAGAAGAGCTTCGATAATACCATCCTGTTCATCATAAGATAAATCCGCATACATAGGTAAACACAAGACTTGATGAGACACGCGAGTTGCAACAGGTAGATTGTTCTCATTCGCGCTATTTAGTCCTCTATACATAGGAAAGGAACTGATTAATGGGAAGAAATATCTTCGCGTAAAGATATCGCTTTTTTTCATTTCCTCATAAACAAAATCCCTTAGACTAGGTGTTTTAATCTCAAAAAAGACAGGAAAATAGGCATAATTCCATTCAAAATTATTTATATCTTTAATTACCTTGACTGTTGGTAGCTTAGATAATAATAGAACGTATCTTTCATAGAGTTTTTTTCTCAACTCAAGAGCATTATCTATATATTTCAGCTGTAACAAACCAAAGGCGGCCTGAACCTCATTCATTTTTGAATTTATACCAGCAGCAACAACAGTCGTCTCATCAACAAAACCGAAGTTCTTCAAATGATCAATACGTTTCTTAGTTTTAAGATCATGAGAGATTATTGCGCCACCCTCAATCGTATTGAAAACTTTTGTTGCATGAAAACTAAGTATTGATAGATCGCCATAATTCAATATGCTTTGATTATCAATCTTAACACCAAAAGCATGAGCGGCATCATAAATGACTTTAACACCATAATTATCTGCTACCCTCTGTATTCCCTCAACATCACATGGAATACCGTAACAATGTACAGGTAATATTGCTGAAGTTGCAGGTGTGATTGCATTTTCAATTTTATTTACATCAATATTGCATGAATTAGGATCGATATCCACAAATACAGGTGTAAGCCCATTCCATAAAAGAGAATGAGAGGTCGCAACAAAAGAATAAGGGGTTGTGATAACCTCTCCCGTGACTTTTAATGCCTGAAGAGCAGTCAATAATGCTAGTGTTCCATTATTGAATAAACTAACATACTTAACACCAAGATAATTAGCTAATTCACTCTCTAACATATCATGGAATGGTCCACTATTCGTTAAAATTTGATTGGACCATATTTTTTCCAGGTATGGAGTAAACTCTGATAACGGGGGAATTAATGGCCTTGTAACAAATATTTTATCTTTCATATTACCCCTTAGCATACAAGAAACATTGAGTAAACGTTTTTACAATCTCATGCTGCCGTACTTATTCAACTAATAATTAATATCGGAGCATGAAATTGTTTTCATTTTTACTATTTGATAAATAGTCATAATTTCTCTATAGAAAAACTATGTGCAATTTCACCTTTGCAATAAATCTCCCATACTTTCGTTAGCATTTTTTCGAAAAAGAATGATTGGCTGACACCCGTTACTATTCCATTAGAGATCTTGGTACGCAAGCTACGACGAACCTCAGACAGTCTCTCTGGGTCATTACTGAATTTAATAGCTTTTTCTTTATATTCTTCTATTGAATACGCAGCAAAATCATCCACGCCTAAACCACTGGCAGAGAATAGCCCTTGCATTGTACACAGCGTCTCTCCAATCAACGTGAGGGTCGGAACACCCATCCATAATGCATGATTTGTCGTTGTACCTCCAGTATAAGGAAAGGTATCCAGCAACATATCAATCTCATGATGCATTTTAAGGTAGTCTTTTATACCTGTTTTTATGCGAAAATCTAGGCGATCGCTACTAACGCCCCATTGATTCATTTTTTCTTTAAAAATGTCAATTAATTCTTGCCCTGGCATATACCCGATTAACATTTTAGAATTAGGTACCGAACATAATATTTCGGCCCAAACCTTTAGCATTTCATCATTAATTTTTTGAGGGCGATTTAGTGAGCCAAAAGTAATATATTTATTCGATAAGAGAGGCAATTCATTTACATCAGGACTCAGCTCAGATGGTTCAAACATTTTTACAAACGGTAAAAAAATCAAATTTTCAATGAACTGTGCATGTAAGGAATCAGGCAGATCCATATTTGTATTAATAACATAATAATCGACCTCAGGAAGACCTGTAGTTCCAGGATAACCGATCCAACTCATTTGAATTGGTGCTGGTTTTAAGGCAAAAACAGGTAGACGGTTATATGCAGTATGCCCAGATAAATCGATAAGAATATCTATCTCATCATTATTAATTAGCTTTGCTAACTCGACATCACTCATCATATCGACATCGTGCCATTTATCTGTAACCATTTTTAGTTTTTCTGAACCATTCCTTTTGAAGCATGAATAAGCAAAAATAGAGAATGTTTCTTTATCCAATTCATCCCAAATAGGCCTGATAAAATTAGTTACTGGATGCTCTCCAAGATCACCTGACACGAACCCAATACGAAGACGACGATTAGGTTCTATAGCATTTCCATGATTAAATTTTAGCTTATAAGTATCAATTAAGTTATGGACTCTCCTACCATAAGCAAGATGCTCATCAAATAATGACTTAGCTGTAACACTTATATCATGAGATAATGCAAACAACAAATTACTATGTAAATGGAATGCTTCTGGCATTAACTCTACAGTCTTCCTATGGAATTTTATTCCATCCTTACTACCCAAGTTATGAGCAATAGACCCCATATGACTAATAAAATTAGAATTATTAGGCTCTATCGCCAAAGCTTTCTCCATACATATAAACGCTGTAGGAATATCTCCAAAAATATTTAATAATAATGCCAACGTATCCCACGCTAATGCACGATTATCATCACATCGCAAAACCCTTCGGATGAGCCTTAATCCATGATATAACTGATCCACCTTCCAAAAACAAATCACCAAATCAACATAATATCCCCAGTTAAATGGATTAAGTGAAATTGCTCTTGCAATAATTTCTATTGCACCATGAAAATCCTTAGTTTTAACAAATGTATTAACAAATGGATACCAAACATGGGCACTTTCAGGATGGGCCTTTATAACCTCTCTTGCTTTGTTTCGAGCTTCATCAAAAAATCCCAAATCAGTAAGTTTATCGATTTCTTCATATACTTTCCTACTAATCTGTGATTTGGCTAATATGGAGTTCAGTTTAGGTGCAGTTATCTTTTCGCTCCAAAACCCCCCCATACTGATATCTGTCGTATACAGAGTAATAGGCTGTATATAATTACCGATTTGACTAATTAACGCATTCTTAACGGCTTTCTGATAAAAATCTCGCCATGCTTTAGTTGTGCCAAAAAATACACCCTTATTACGTAAATCAAATAATTTTTGGTAGAAAGAAGCCTCTCTTTCTTTAATCAGGAAGTCAGGTTCTTTTAGAATTTTATAGTCATCTTCATCTAATAAGATAGTGTCATGCCAAAGATTGAAAGAAAGTTCACCATCTACAATTCCGGGTAGTACACTAAGAGATTTTTGTTTGCTGCGACGATAAACACAGTTACCCACATGAGGATAAAGACAAGACAGCCCTTTAATAAATAGGCTAGTCAGTGCATCTATTACATTTTTTTTATGTTCAGCATTTACTTTCTCTGGCAAGCTAGTATTAAACGCTATTTGATCAACACTCAGGCTATTTGGCCAGGCATCACCCAACAAATCTAATATACCTAAAACAAGGTCACTATCTGTAGTGATAGTTTCATCATGACCTGATTTATGGACATTTAACGCCTTACCATCATCTGTCATTACTCGCCTGAAATTACCAGCCCAATTTAGGGTTGCCAATTTATTTAAATCAGGCTCAGGATAAATACTATCCTCTCTATCCTTGCTGACTAGAATACTAAATCGTTGAGATCGATTTACTGCAAAATCTAAATATTGCTGGCGGAGATAGTTTTTATTTTCAGGGCATATTGTTTTATGTAATTGTGATACATTATTACCATAATGCTCAGCCAACTCGGTATACGCTTTCGCATCGCCGACATAAGCTAAACCTGCATTATTAGCTTGAGCATAGAAATCAACAAAATAACAAGGTTGATTAAAACCTTGCATATAATATAAGGCTAACTCAGTGTCTGATAATTTTTCAGCCTGACCAATTAATTCATTTAAAGATGCATACTGCGTATTACCTGATGACATTCCTAGTGATAAATAGGTTAGCATAGCCCGTGCACTTTCTTGTGCCGTTTTTTCATCACTAGCTAAACTACTATGTAATTGAATAGCATCACGTAATACCTCACCTGTTTTCCACCCGGGAAACGTATTATATCCATAGCAAATCAACCCATCAGGTGTTAGATGTTTTTTACAGAACTGCAACAAATTATCACGAACCTCTCCACCCAAGAGGCTAAAAACACCATGAACAATAATATAATCAAAATCTCCTGGTTCACTAGATAGAAGAGAGTCAAGATCTAATGAAAATAACTCAATATTATTGATATTTAACTTTCTTATCAGTGCATTACCTTTCTCAATTTTATCTGTATCAATATCAATACCTAGTGAATGGGATTTCGGATTTGCGATTGCAAAGGGAAAAAGATTACCACCATCTTGTGTCCCAATCTCTAAAATGCGGGCTGTTTCAGGTGCAGCAGACTTTATGCCGTAAAGATAAGCCATAGCCTGCAAATAATATGGAGCAGTGTGCACAATTGGAGGGCTGATCACGTTTTTTTTTGCAGGAATATCTGACGACTGCACATTTGACATTATCACAAAACGTTCCTTTTACACTCTTAAAAATAAACCCATTATATATAAATAAATCATTGAACAATCAACCGATAATCGAAGTATTCAGTTTCTTATTTACGCATTCGGAGTTAACAGGCGAGACTTCAGTGAAAAATATTTAAAAGTGGGTAGTTGAAGAAAATTTACAATATGCGCTTTCCTCTCAGCTGTATAGGCTCACCAGAGGAAAGAATTTCCGCTCATATATAAAAAATTAGAAATGCAATACCGTGGAGGAAAACCAGGAAAGGCCCGAATCGCCTGATATCGGGCGGGCTCGATGATAGTTTAGGGTGTTGATTTACCAACCAGTAAATCATTCGAAAATTCAGCATAGGCATTATTGATAGTTTTTTGATTCTGCCCTTGCTGAATCAGCATTGCCAACTCTTCCATTCTTTTTTGTAGCAACTCTTTTACCTGAGCTTCTGTATCAAGAATCTCCTGAAGAAGTTGCCTAAATTGTAACTGAATAACACTTGGCATATTGACAGGTGCAGATATCTGACTGATTCTCTCTATTGCCTGAATATAGATAATCTCCTGCTCAACAACGTCATCCCATGCCCCATTTAACGCCATGAGCTTAATACTCTGAATGAGTTTAAGCAGCCCCTGATACTCAGTTAATAATGGAGAGACATTTTCCATTAGCGCATTTCCGTTGTTGATTGATAGCCTGGACCAATTTTTTTCCACGCATCCGCAATATTATCAAGCAAAACTTCAACTTCTGCAATTGCATTGATATCATTATGAATGTTTGCATACAAGAGCCGACGAATCATGTAATCATAAAGGTCAGAAAGATTCTCTGCCAACTCCCCTCCGTTCTGCATATCCAAACCTAACTGCAGTCCATTGCTAATAATATCAATAGCTTTAGACAGGGAGTTTCCTTTATTAATAATATCTCCCTGCTCTATGAGTATGCGAGCTCTTACCAGCGCACTTTTAGCGCCATCAAACAACATAACAATTAATTGATGAGGGCTCGCACTCATTACAGCACTCTCTAAACCAATCTGAGAGTAAGCCTGAGACGCATTTTTTCTATACATGACCATACATGAATCAACTCGACTAGCAATGGAAAAATAAACAGGAAGAGCGCTTAATATTTAAACACTCAACCTGCTATATTCAGATTAACTTGAACTGCTATTTGTTTTGAATTGTTGGGTCAAGTAGTTATTCTGCGAACTAAGTTTTGACATCAGCGAAGACAGCTGGGCAAATTGTTTTTGATAACGTGCCATATTGTTATCAATGCTATCATTAATTTTCTGAATCTGATTAGCTACCGATGTTTGGCTGGATGCCAGACCATCTTTGACAGATTTCAACACACCATTCGTCGTATTTAATACACTATCAAGATATTTTGACGCCTGTGTAGCAAATCCCGTAGTAGAACCATCACCGGCAAAAAATGCACCAACAGCGCTGGAATTCGTTTTTAGTGCGCTATCAAGCTTGGCTGAATCTACTTTCAATTTCCCATTATTCAATGGATCTTGAGTAATTCCCAAATCGGCCAAAATTCTCAGGGAGTCATTGCCTGTTTGTACATTAGTTAATTGCCCCTGCAATCTTGCCTGTATCTGACTAACGGTACTATTACCCATCAATGCACCGTTACTTGATGACTGTGAACCGCTTGCTTTTTCAGTCGACGATGGAGCTGAATAGTTGGTCTGCGTTTTAATAACATCTAAGACATTGTTATAAGCAGACACCCAGTCTTGTATCGCTTTCTTAGTGCTGGACGTATCAGAACCAATCGTCAAAGTTTCAGGGGTGGCGCTTGATGATGTGGATTTTAGAGTCAATGTAACGCCAGATATTGCTGTCGATACGGTGTTGCTCTGGCTGGTTACATCCATACCATTCAGTTTGAATGCGGCGTCCTGTGCGGCAACGTTTTCAGTGAATGAGCCCAAGGGCGTTGCTAACGCACCAGAAACAGAGACACTCATAGCAGACTTCGTACCAGTATCTTTCGCTGTCAACATCAGGTAACTTTGTGAGCCGTTATTAACAACAGTTGCACTAACGCTGCCACCAGCATTATTGATAGCATCACGAATATCATTCAACGACGTTTTATCATCAGTCAAAGTGACGGTGAGTGGTTTTGACTGGCTGGCTTGATTGATAGTAATAACACTCGACGTACTGGATGTACCTCCAGTGACTAAAGCCGTTGACGCACTACTAAACCCACCGGATATTTGGGCCTGGGCCTGAGCCAATTTACTAACCGATAAGCTATAGACACCAGCAACAGCGGAACTGTCTGTAGTTACACCGAAAGAGGTATTGGTGCTATTGACTGTAGTGGACGAAATAGTTTTAAAATTTTTCAGCGTCGTTGTTGCTGTGTTAAGGCTATTTAAGGCAGCCTCTACCGCGCTAAGACCGCGCGACTGAGCAGTCAACGTATTCTGCTTGTTGGTATAAGGCGTTAAACGAGCTTGTTCTGATGTCTGTAAATTGGTTAATAACGTCGTCAGGTTGAGGCTACTGCCGTTTAGCGTATTTGCAAAGCTTAACCCCAAGAGCGACGTGGTATTACTAACGAGAGTAGCCATGGTGAACCCTTCATCTAATTTGCAAGATAACTCACTTATCGGCACGACGAGTAAAAAGTTTAGCGTAAAATGATGGAATCAGCCTGTTTACCCGTAGCCAAGGTAACGCACTACCACCGCCACCTCTTCCGATGATATCGCTTTAGCGCACGCACCGTAACTGTTTTTTGTGTCAACCGCAGCCCAAACATTGACATACAATAACGACGCCAACCCAATGCTCTCTCGATTTTACTTAGACGAAACAGCTGCACGGTGATACTGCTACACCTGTCTTTTATGACGCAAGGTAGACATACCAGAGCAACGCATGGTGAGCACGATGCCAACGACACTAACAAAAAATATGCATTTTCTGCTATGGCACAGAGGTTCGCTAAAAATGGGGGCATGATTTCACGCGGCTATTGCTGCTATTTAGGTATTGGGCATCATCCTAAACAACATATTGCGAAGCGTAATGTCCTGCACAGTCTCCTATCATTTTCAAACAATAAGAAAAATCCACTATGGCAGTAAAAGAGCGCAAATTAGCCTATGATGAAAGTGCCGTCACGCGGGTCAGCACCCTTTACCGGCGAGTCGTTTACCGGCAGCACATCCGCGCGCTTTAACAAGGTAATGTGAGGACGGCTCATCAGCATCGATGTGTCACCCATAGACAAAGGAGATCGCGATATGGCAGGCAGTAAAAAGAAAAAAAGCCCGATTGGCCTGGATGTACAGCAATCTGAGAAGATTGCCGCCAAATTGAATACATTGTTGGCCAACTACCAGATTCTGTATATGAACGTACGCGGGTATCACTGGAATATTTCCGGCGCGGCATTTTTCGAATTGCACGCGAAGTTTGAGGAAATCTACAACGAGTTACTGTTGAAGATTGACGAACTGGCAGAACGCATTCTGGCGCTTGGCGGGCAGCCACTGCATGCCTATAGCGACTACCTGAAGGTCGCTGACATTCAGGAAGATGTAAATGCCACTGAGGGTAAAAAAACACTGGAAGGGTTGCTGGCAGGTTACGCCATATTACTGCAACAACAGCGAGAACTCCTGCCACTTGCTGCAGAAGCCAGCGATGAAGGTACGGCGTCCCTGATGACGGACTACATCAAGGAACAAGAAAAACAGATTTGGATGTTTAACGCTTATCTGAAATAACCCTCACGCTCCGGCTCTCTCTGTGGAGTAGAGCCGGCCCCGCTACTCTTTCACCACTAACGTTTCCATCACTAATAACGCCTGTTGTTCTCATCCAATGTAACTTGCAGGTGCTGATAACCTAGTTAGCGCCATCAGTAACAGACTTACACACCATAATACTTATTATCCCACCGCGAAGTTTAAATAAACACCAAACAAAGTTTTTATTTTTACTCTTTTATATTTTCACTAAATCAATACTCAACAAAAAACCCGTTGCGGTTTTACTTTTATTTCCCGTCTCTATAATCGCGGCAATTGATACAAACAGCCGGGGTGAGAACATAGCGAAAACATCGCTTCCCTCTGAGAGAATTGAGACTTATCCGAACGAGGAAATATATTAAATATATTTCTTATTTTATGGCTAAAGATATATGGTAAGAGAAAAATGGAAAACACATCTGCACTATCAGTTTTTTATCACTTATTAAACGGGAATTTCCTTGGCAAGAAAATCTGGTATAAAACTGATATTAAAGCCAAATTTTTTTTACGATCGTTGTTCATGCCATCAGTGACCCTGACGTATTTGCGCCATCTGATCAATAGCCCATCGATGCGCAGAGCCGTTCTGGTTCAGCCGGTACTACCGAGCAAGATTCATCGCCCTTATCTCTATGCCAGTTTGCGCGCGCATAGCCGGGCTGATGCCATTTGCGCTCATTACCACTTTGTCGATTCATTGGCTAACCCATTTCTTAAACAGGCGCTACTCAGTCAGGATGAATATTGTCTTGCGCGTTTTAGTGGTAAGAATAATGAGAATTTCTCGATTATTTGCAGCACCTCTCGTTACGATAAAGAAGGTGAAGCCACATTACGTATTCGCTTCAATGATATGGTGTTAGCCTCACTCACTTTTTCCGTACTGAACTATCAAAATATTCGCACAATTATCATCGGCGGCCTGCAAGGAAAGGGCAACGACCAAACGCGGGAATTAATTAAAGAGGCGTCAAAAGCCTGCTTTGGTTTATTTCCCAAACGGTTATTACTAGAAAGTTTGCTGACGCTTGCTAACCTGAATGGTATCAACACCGTGTTAGCGGTCGGCGATGAAAACCACGTTTATCAAAATCTACGCTATTGCCATCGCAAGCATAACGTTCGCTTTTCCAGTTACAGCGAATTCTGGTTGTCCGTCAGCGCCAATAAACGCGAATGTGGGCTGTATCAAATCCCAACCCATATCCCTCGAAAAACACCTGAGGAACTCCCAAGCCGCAAACGCGCACAATACCAGCGTCGCTATCAGTTACTTGATGAAATCGGCCAGCAGATCCAACAAACGCTCGGCCATGCCACTACTAGCGATACCTTGCCAGCACCAACAACCGCCAGCACGATGTTGCACCGACTGGCAAGTTGACTCACCAGGCCGGGGTTAACCCCCGGCTAAAATTGGCTGTCTGTCCGGCGTTGGCTGGCATACCGTACACCCTCGTCCGCGCGCCTTGGCCTGATACAACGCCACATCAGCGGCTTTCAGCCACCCCTGATAATCGGCAAACCCTGGCTGGAATTGCACAATGCCTACACTTATCCCCACGCGCAATAGCGGAGCCTGCTGCAACTGCATGCTAATCACATGCTCACGTAAGCGCTGGATGATGCGCTCGGCCTCAAGGGCGGATGTCTGCGGCAACACCATACCAAACTCATCACCGCCAAAACGCCCGATAATATCGGATTGACGCAGCACCGATTTCATCCCGTCACTCAGCATTAAAATGACATCATCACCCACACGGTGGCCAAAACTGTCATTAATGCCCTTAAAATGATCGACATCCAACAGCGCGAGCGAAGCCACATGTTGATGTTTTACACACTGTTCAAACTGATCCTTCAGACGTTGTTCCCAATGGAGGCGGTTGTACAGCCGCGTCATGCCATCATGAATACTCATCTCACGCAGTTGCTGTTTATGTTCGGCAAGTTTGATAGCGGTACGATACGTCACCAGCCCAACCGATATGGGGTAAATAAATAGCATTGGCAGGCAGAAATAGACCTGTTCTGGCGTGGTGGCAAACAAAGGATGCCCCCCTCTTAACCAGAACGCGACCCAGGCACTCGCCCCCTGAATCAGCAGACCGTGTGAGAAAAGCCGCACGCCGCCTGCGGCAATATTGTTCATTCCCATCATCGATACAATCAAAACCGATGGCAGAGCATTAAACCCCATCATACCTATCCACACGCCGCCCATGCAGGCATCCAAACGCAGATTACCAAACTCAAATCGTTTAGGGTCACGGGCACGGCAGGATAAGTAAAACGCGAGATGGGGCCAAATAAAACCGTTAAAAAACAGCACGCCCCATAGCCATAACGGCAAGGCGTGTGTGTTCAATGCTGCTGCAACATAAAAGAAACCTAACCCAAGGCCAATCGTTCTTGGTACATAAACCCGTCGGGCAAATGCCAGACCAGAGCGACGCTTATCAATATTGAGTGCAGGTGAAAAAGGCACGCCATTCTCCTTTTTAATAATTCTTATTTAAGGAACGTGCGTTTATTATTCCAAATAATTAGCCTGATAGCCTTATAAAGATGAGATTTTTCTCGTTGATAGCAAGGTGGCGTCATAGTGCCGCCACTCATCATCAACAGCGCTTGAACCGAATAAGAGCCATCGCTCGGGCCAAATAGCGGGAGGGAACCAAACAAGAAATGTTGCGGATGTTGCGGTTTTGGCCGCTTAAGGATGTTCCTGAATACCGGGGGTTTTCTGCTCGCCATAATGCAATCCTCCCGGAGCCGCGCCGTGACCACCATGTCCTCCCCCTGGCCCGCCAAACGGCGGAGGAAAGAGACACCCATTCAGGGTGGTTATCAGTGCCACGACACAGGCCAGCCGTATACTTTTTTTCATCTTTTACCTCGATATCAATATATGCGGCATCATAAAAAAGCCGCCAGCTGACAACAAGAGGCTGAAAAATAAAAAAACCTTTATTTACATAGAATTATATTCATTACATGGCGTTTTCGGTTGGCTTTCGGTTTCTTTACGGCCTGATGTTTTCTTCGGTTTACCCAAGGGATATCGCCACAACGCATCACACAACGGCATGCATACATAGCACAAATATAAAGGCGGGAATGTCTGGAGGAAAAGCCGCCTGGCAGAGCCAAGCGGCGAAGCGTGCAAGTCATCTGATTAGCCCAAACGGCTTGCTTGTATCAGCTTCAGAGCGATTATTCCAACCATTCCGTATGGAATACGCCTTCTTTATCGATACGCTTATACGTGTGCGCACCAAAGTAATCGCGCTGGGCCTGGATAAGGTTAGCGGGCAACACAGCAGAACGGTAGCTGTCGTAGTAGGCAATCGCCGCAGAGAACGTCGGCGTAGGAATACCTTGTTGCACCGCGTAAGAAACCACATCGCGCAGTGCCTGTTGATATTCATCGGCTATCTGGCGGAAATACGGCGCCAGCAGCAGATTGGCTATCTCTGCATTCTCGGTGTAGGCATCAGTAATTTTCTGCAAGAATTGAGCACGAATGATACAGCCTGCGCGGAAAATTCTGGCAATTTCGCCGTAGTTCAGGCTCCAGTTATTTTCATCAGACGCCGCTTTTAACTGAGAGAAGCCTTGCGCATAGGAAACAATTTTCCCCAGATACAACGCACGACGAACCTTCTCAACGAACTCAGCTTTATCACCACCGAACGCCTGCGCTACCGGGCCGCTCAATACGCCAGAGGCGGCAACGCGCTGGCTTTTAAGCGAGGAGAGGTAACGTGCAAACACGGATTCCGTGATCAGTGATAACGGTTCACCCAAGTCCAGTGAGCTCTGGCTTGTCCACTTACCGGTGCCTTTGTTGGCGGCCTCATCCAGAATCACATCAACCAGGAATTTGCCTTCCTCATCCTTCTTGGTGAAGATATCGGCAGTAATCTCAATCAGATAGCTACTGAGTTCGCCTTTGTTCCACTCAGCAAAGGTGCTTGCCAGCTCTTCGTTGGAGAAGCCCAGCGCCTGCTTGAGCAGTGCATACGCTTCTGCAATTAGCTGCATGTCGCCGTACTCAATACCGTTGTGAACCATTTTCACATAGTGGCCGGCACCATCAGCGCCAATGTAGGCCACGCAAGGTTCACCTTCAGCGCGAGCGGCAATTTTCTCCAGAATCGGCGCAACCAGTTCATAGGCTTCTTTCTGTCCGCCCGGCATAATTGATGGGCCTTTCAATGCGCCCTCTTCACCGCCTGAAACCCCAGTACCAATGAAGTTAAACCCTTCAGCCGACAATTCGCGGTTACGGCGAATGGTATCTTTGTAGAATGTATTACCGCCATCGATCAGGATGTCGCCCTTCTCCAGATAGGGCTTCAGGGATTCAATGGTCTTATCTGTCGCTTCCCCAGCTTTTACCATCAGCAGAATACGGCGTGGTTTTTCCAGCGAGTTTACGAACTCCTCGACGCTATAGCATGGCACCAATTTTTTGCCCGGATTCTCTGCAACCACCTCATCCGTTTTATCTGCAGAACGGTTAAAGATGGAAACCGTATAACCACGGCTTTCAATGTTCAGGGCCAGATTGCGGCCCATCACCGCCATACCGACAACGCCAATTTGCTGTTTGGACATTAAAGCAACTCCTGTCTGAAGGTTATCCGCCCGAGGCTATGTTCGCCACAGGCCATAAAAAGCAGGCTGACATGGTAACTCAGCTAACGCTGGGTGAATAGTGATTGGTGCAACAGGCGCACAGGTCGGAGTTTATAAACGATGATAGCCGCCGTAACCGATCGTTTTACCGGTAACAGCAGACACTCTTTATCGCACAGGAGCAGAAAGACGAGCAGGGAAAATCGCTCAAACCAGAAAAGAACAGAAACCCATAAACTATCGGCCTGACTGTAGCGAACAGGCAGGCCGATAGAATGATAAAAACAGCAATCTCAATGCACTAAATGGTCACATTTAAGCGTGGTACTTCTGCAAGAGCGAGGCTATCTTGGTTTTGAACGCGCCACCGAATTCCGGGTTACGCAGCCCGTAAGACACGAACGCCTGCACATAGCCCATCTTACGGCCACAGTTAAAGCTGCGCCCGGCCATTTGCACCGCATCAACCGGCTGGGTTTTGATCAGTTCAGCAATCGCATCTGTCAGCTGAATACGGCCCCAGGCACCCGGTAGAATTTTGTCCAAAATTGGCCAGGCATCTGCCGAGAGCACGTAACGCCCTACCGCAGAGAGGTCCGAACCTTCGACAGGGGCCAGTTCGGGTTTCTCAATCATTGAGACAATCGCCGCTGCATCCCCTTCTTGCGTCAACGGTTTTTCGCATTCAACAATGGAATACTCCGGCAACACTTCGTATGGACGATGTTTGACCAGCACCTGGCTGTGGCCGGTTGCCTCAAAACGGGCAATCAACTGGGCCAGATTGGCTTTTGACGGATCGGCTGAATGCTCGTCGATGACCACATCCGGTAACACGACGACAAACGGCGCATCGCCAATAATCGGACGCGCGCACGATACTGCATGCCCTAATCCAAGCGTCTGCCCCTGGCGAACGTTCATTATCGTCACCCCCGGCGGACAAATAGACTGCACTTCCGCCAGCAATTGACGCTTGGCACGCTCTTCCAGCAACGACTCCAATTCAAATGACGTATCGAAGTGGTTTTCAATCGCGTTTTTAGAGGCATGTGTTACCAACACAATTTCTTTAATTCCAGCGCTGACACACTCGTTGACGATTTTTTCAATTACCGGGCGATCAACCAACGGAAGCATCTCTTTAGGGATCGCTTTAGTAACCGGTAATAAATTCATCCCTAAACCGGCAACGGGAATAATCGCTTTTAATGCTGTCATGTGTATTCTCTCAAAAACATGCTACTTATCATCAAGGTAAAGAGTGCGCCTTACCAATGATGCTTCGGATGCAGACGGCCTTTAATATGTCACGATGGTTATGTCGCCATAGCGTATATCACCATAGCGACTAGATTACACTTAATCGGCCCCAAAGAGATCGCGGGTATAGACTTTTTCCATTACATCAGACAATTCTGGTGCCATACGGTTCGACAAAATCACATCAGACGTCTGTTTAAAGGTGTCTAAATCATGGATTACCCGTGAACGGAAAAATTCAGACTCGTTCAGCGCAGGTTCATAAACCACCACATCAATCCCTTTGGCTTTGATGCGTTTCATTACCCCCTGAATAGCAGAAGCACGGAAATTATCGGAACCGGTTTTCATGACCAGCCGGTAAATGCCGACCACTTTAGGGTTTCGCTTAATCACCGAATCTGCGATGAAATCTTTGCGTGTAGTGTTCGCATCAACAATCGCGCGAATCAGGTTATTGGGCACCGACTCATAATTCGCCAACAGTTGCTTGGTATCCTTAGGTAAACAGTAACCACCATAGCCAAATGATGGGTTGTTATAGTGTTGGCCGATGCGTGGGTCGAGCCCTACGCCTTCAATAATTTGTTTACTGTCAAGGCCTAACGTTTGTGCATACGTATCCAGCTCGTTGAAATACGCCACCCGCATCGCCAGATAGGTATTCGCAAACAGTTTGATTGCCTCAGCCTCTGTTGAGTCCGTAAACAGCACCGGAATCGATGTTTTAATCGCGCCTTCAATCAACAAATTAGCAAAGCATTCGGCGCGTTCTGAACGCTCGCCGACCACGATACGCGACGGGTAGAGATTGTCATAAAGGGCGCGGCCCTCACGCAGAAACTCGGGCGAGAAAATAATATTCTGGCAATTGAATTGCTCTCTCACCTGCTGGGTATAGCCTACGGGAATCGTGGATTTGATGATCATCACCGCATTCGGGTTTACCGCCAACACCTTGGCGATAACAGCCTCTACCGAGCGGGTATTAAAGTAATTGTTTTTCGGATCGTAATCTGTCGGTGTGGCAATAATGACAAAATCTGCGTCACGATAGGCAGCATCTGCATCCAGCGTAGCGCGAAAATTCAGCGCCGGATTGCGCAGGTACTCCTCAATTTCCTTATCGACAATCGGCGACACGCCTTGGTTGAGCCGTTCCACCTTTTCCGCGATGATATCCACCGCAACCACTTCATTATGCTGTGCTAACAGCATCGCGTTGGATAACCCAACATACCCCGTACCCGCAATTGCAATTTTCATCATCTGTTCACATTTATCCTACGAGGTACCCTGTCGTACCCGTCACAGAACAATGGCAGAAACGCAGGAATATGCGCTGCGCGTGCCATCTGGCCGTTGTATGTCCGCCATGCGCACATGGTCGGCACATTATATTCACACCTGATACCTGAATATTTACACCTGATAAAAGTCCCGATACCAGTCAACAAAAGCGCGCACGCCTTGCTCAACCCCAACTCGCGGACGATAACCCGTTAGCGTAAACAGATCCTGAGTATCTGCATATGTCTGGTAAACATCACCGGCCTGCATTGGCATAAAGTTCTTGATTGCTTCTATACCAAGCGCATTCTCAAGCGCCGTCACAAAATCCATTAGCCTCACAGGGCTGCCATGACCGATATTGTAAAGGCGATAAGGCGCGGAGCTGGTGGCCGGCGAGCCAGACTCTACCGTCCATCCTGCAACCGGTTCAGGCAGTCTATCCATCACGCGTAATACGCCTTCGACAATATCGGTGACATAAGTAAAGTCACGCCACATATCGCCTTGATTATAAATATCAATCGGCTCACCGGCTAACATCCGCCGGGTGAACTTAAACAGCGCCATATCTGGCCGCCCCCAAGGGCCGTACACCGTGAAAAAACGTAGTCCGGTGGTTGGCAGCCCATAAAGATGCGAATACGCATGCGCCATCAGTTCATTGGATTTTTTAGTCGCGGCATACAGTGAGATTGGGTGATCGGTTGAATCAGTCGGCGCGAATGGCGTTTTACTATTCAGGCCATACACCGAGCTTGATGACGCATAAATCAGATGCCCAACACCGTGATGACGGCAGCCTTCCAGCACATTTAAGTGCCCTATCAGGTTGCCTTCGGCATACACCATCGGATTTTCCAGTGAGTAAACGCACCCCGGCCTGAGCGGCCAGATGAATCACGCGGTCAAATTTTTCCGCCGCAAACAGCGCTCCCATCACCTGGCTATCCGCAATATCGATGCGTTCGAAACGAAAACCAGGCAACTCACGCAGCCGGGCCAGACGCGCCTCCTTGAGGGATACCTCATAATAACTATTGAGGTTATCGATCCCCACCACGGTATGTCCGGCCGCACAAAGCGACTGACAGGCATAGAAACCGATAAAGCCGACCGCGCCGGTAACAAGAACTTTCATTCAGCAACTCTTCATGTGACGTCAATGGCGCAGATGATACCATTCACGATAGGAATTCAGCACCCGCAAAGCATCGAAAACATGCCAAGGGTGACAGAACTATCCTCAATTCTAAGACAACAAATACCATCTTTACGCTATTTTCTTCTCTGGCAATAAGGAGATATACCCCAAATAATGCGAGTTGCAGGACAACACGCTCGCGCGTTGAACAACGCCATGCGTTGGCCCTTTGGCAAGCCTTGTCACGCCGCCCACACACCTGCAACGTGAAGTATGACGAGGATAGACATATTGATGACGGATAAAGCGCCATTGTCAGGCGAAGTTATGCCGTCTCCCGCAAAAACGGCGCTCAACTTGATATCCATCAATCCCACTGAGGCGCGTTATGGTTGAACGCCATCGCCCCTGATAGGCTATAGCGTTCTTAATCTGAAGATATGGGTGAGTTCTGCGTATGGAATGGATTGCCGATCCAACCATCTGGGCCGGTTTGGCAACACTGGTGGTGTTGGAGCTGGTTTTAGGCATTGATAATCTGGTTTTCATCGCTATTTTGGCTGAAAAACTGCCGCCGCAATCCAGAGACCGGGCTCGGGTAGTTGGCCTGCTACTGGCATTATTGATGCGTTTTGTTTTACTTTCATCGATTTCATGGCTGGTGTCGCTCACCCACCCGCTGTTCATTTTTCATCACCACCCATTCAGTGCCAGGGATGTGATAATACTGATTGGCGGTGTTTTTCTACTCTTCAAAGCCACGGTAGAATTGAATGAACGGCTCGAAGGTAAAGACGAGCCGCAACACGCACAGCGCAAAGGGGCACGCTTCTGGCCGGTTGTCGCCCAGATTGTCGTATTGGATGCCATCTTTTCACTCGACTCGGTGATAACGGCTGTTGGCATGACGGAACACCTGCCGGTGATGATGGCGGCTGTCACAGTGGCTATAAGCCTGATGTTATTGGCCAGCAAACCACTGACACGTTTCGTTAGCGCTCACCCAACCATTGTTATTTTATGCCTCAGCTTTCTACTGATGATAGGTTTCAGCCTGGTGGCTGACGCCTTCGGCTACCCCATACCCAAGGGGTATCTCTACGCCGCTATCGGTTTCTCCATCATGATAGAAATGCTCAATCAAACCGCGCAATTCAACCGCCGTCGATTCCTCTCCTCCGTGATGCCCCTGCGTCAGCGTACGGCTGAAGCCGTGCTGCGGCTACTTCGGGGGGAGCATGAGAAAACCGAATCAGAGCATGAAGCCAGCCACCGCGCGGCGACGTCTTTCGATAATCACACCCAGCCGGTCTTTAATCGTCAGGAACAGCGCATGATAGAGCGGGTGCTTGGTATGTCACAGCGATCCGTGAGCAGTATTATGACAACACGCCACGACATCGAGCATGTAGACGTCAACCTTCCAGCGGCGCAATTCTATTCGCTTATTGAAAAAAATCAGCACACCCGATTGGTGATTGTCGATAACCCGGTATCAGATGAACCACTAGGCGTCGTGCATGTCATTGACCTTTTACGCCAACAGCTACAAGGGCTGCCGCTGGATTTACGGGCGCTCATCCGCCAGCCACTGGTCTTTCCAGAACAACTCTCTTTGCTTTCTGCACTGGAGCAATTCCGTGAAGCCCATACGCATTTTGCCTTTGTCGCAGATGAATTCGGCTCAATAGAAGGCATTGTCACCCTGAGCGATGTCATGGAAACCATTGCAGGAAATCTGCCGCTCGAAGGTGAAGAGCTCGATGCCCGTCACGATATTCAGGAAACGGCAGATGGCGCGTTTATCGCGAATGGCTATCTTCCCGTAGAAGATTTACTCATGTATGTACCGCTACAACTGAGCGAAAAGCGCGAATATCACACGTTAGCGGGTTTAATCATGGAGTTGGCGCAGAAAATCCCGCAAAAGGGGGACGAAGTGCGCATTGACAATACCTTGTTCAGGGTATTGAGCGTAGAGAGTCACCGTATCACGAAGGTACTGATCACACATATTGCCGAATCACCGACCGACTACGAAGTGTGAATGTGTGAATGTGTGAATGTGTGAATGTGTGAATGCACTGTGTCGAAAACACGCGCCCGTACCCTACGAATTACCGAGATACGGGCGCGCTTAACCCAACCGTTAATCTGCTTTCGGCGCAGGGGTGATTTTTTCACTCCAGTCATTGAGGCGTTTTTTCACCTCATCCTGCAAACGCTTACGCAGCAACTGCTCTATCGGGAATTGATAATTCAGGTTGTCAAACTGACCATATAGCCGAAAGGGGATTGCATTGTCTTGCAACAATTGGCGCACCAAACTGTCCCCTTCCGTTTCATTGGGACGAATATCAACATGAATATCGCAACGTTGCGCCGATAAATCGAAATCCCCCTCGCCTTCAAGCGTTAGCGCCTGTGAGCGACCGGATAGCGATTGCAGTGTCAAATTACCCGCATCCAGCGTAGCGGCTGCGCTCATCTGCTGAATATCGGTGTAACGCGTAAACGTGTCAGGCATCGCCGAATTATTCGTACTGCGCGCAACGGCCTGCTGGATCAGTTGCTGAAGGTTTAATCCGGGCAACCGTAATGACGCAAATGAGACCTGTGCTTCGCCCTGCCACTGTGAAAGCAGCGCGGCTCGCGAGAGCTCATCACCGCGCAATTTACCGCTCAGGCTGATTTTCCCGTCCAGCGCAGGCAAGCCAAACAACGGCAGCAGGCTGGACATCTCCATTGACGTCAATGTCGGCTGCAACGTGATTGCCGGAGTGGCGTCAATATTAATACTTCCCGGTAGAGAAAACGCGCCGCTACCGATTTGCCCACTCAGCGTGTCAATAGACATCTTCCCATGCCAGTTATGGCCTTCAAGACTAAACTGATTTATCACAATGCCTTGATAAATCATTGATTTTGCCACAACCGACACCTGAGCTATCGAATCACGAATGTTTTGGTAAGAGGCAGGTGCCTGCTCTTGTGAAAACACCGGCGGCATCACCAGCGGTTTATCGCTATTGGCATGATGCTGAGAAGGTTTGACCCATCCTAGCAGCGCATCCAAATCCAGCTTTTCCGAGGTGAGCGATAACACATAATCAGGCGAGTTTTCAAAGGTTGCAGATAGCGCGCCGCTCAACTGGCTATTGTTGGCACTGAGCGCAAACTGGCTAACCGTAAGCTTTTCCGGCTGCCGCTGATATTTTCCCCGCAGCGAACCTTTGCCGCTGATGCCCTCCGCAGGCAATCCGGCACCTTGCAACTGGTAGCTCACGTTATCAATGGTCGCGGCAATTTGCTGTGGATAATTTTGCATCTCCAACAGCGCATGCAGCGTGAGCTGTAAGTCACGCTGATCGCGGTTCACGCGGCTGGATAATGACACCGATACCTGGCGGTCAGTATCTCTTTGCATACTAAATTGGATATCACGGACATTCAGCGCCGGCGCATTGCCGCGTTGAAACACCAACAAGCTGTCCGCCACATCGAGCTGGTTGATATCAAAACGCCACGATCCTTCCGGCTCCGGCAGCGACGACTTTGCCGGGGCAATCGGCACAGGGCCAGCGATGCGCGCCTCGCTTTCCGGCGTCAAACGAATGACGGCCCCCTTTAGCATGACTTGCTTTACTTCCAGACGGTGAGACAGCAGCGGCCAAAGTTTGACATCCAGCCGCATGTTCTCCGCGCTAACCACCGGCAAAGCCGCTCCGGGCGCGCTTAATGCCAGGCTATCCGAAAGGATGCTCAGTTGCGGCCAGACATGCCAGCGCAACTCGCCATCCAGCGTGAGCTTATACCCTGTGCGCGCTTCCACCTGACGCACCATATAAGCACGGAAATCATTAGGATTAATCAGTAGCACCAGCGCCGACATTCCAGCCGCCAGCACAACCAGCAGAATGATCAGCGTGGTAAACAGTCTTCTCATGCCATCCTCATTGTACCGAAATCTGCCGTCAGCTAATCTTTGTCAATTCGGCTTGCCACCGCGCCTTGCTGATCTTTGTACTTGGCATCCTCGCGACGATTATAAGGACGAGCCGCCGGGCCTGAGAGCGGTTCGAAACTCAACGCGCCGATAACCATGCCAGGACGCAGCGCCAGTGGCAGTTTGCCGGAATTATAGAACTCCAGCACAATGCACCCCTGCCAGCCGGGATCTATACGGTGTGCAGTCACATGCACCATCAACCCGAGACGAGCCAGCGACGAGCGCCCATCGAGCCAGCCGACAAGGTCGTCAGGCAGCGTCACCGACTCCAGCGTCACAGCCAGCGCCAGCTCCCCTGGATGCAGAAAAAAGGCCTCATGTTCCGCCAAATTAATTTCGTCACTCATCACGCGATCCAGCGCGGCGCTGACTTCATCTTTCGGCCCGCTGAGGTCAATAAATGGTGCAGTATGACCACTAAACACCCGAAATTGATTGCCCAGACGCACATCCACCGTCGCGCCGTTAATACGCTCAACCGGTGGACGAGGTGTAATCGTCAGTCGCCCATCATCCAGCCAGGCCTCAATATCGCGGTCACACAGTCTCATTTTGTTCTCCAGTCACATTCGTGCAGGCAGCCAAACTGCCACAGCACAGCCAGAAATACCATTCTACTCATAGATTTCGGGAGGCACATTCCAGAACGCACCTGTCAAAAACCGCCGTCTGGCCGTGTTGGTACTCTGGCTGTACCTCAAATCATTTTGTCTAACCGCCGGTCACTCGAAGAACTGGCTGATTTTTGCCTTCAATATGTCAATAGCAATACGGTTTTTCCCGCCTCGCGGCACGATGATGTCCGCATATTGCTTAGAGGGCTCAATGAATTGTAAAAACATCGGACGCACCGTCTTCTTGTATTGCTCCATGACGGAATCCATCGAGCGGCCGCGCTCGTTAACGTCGCGACGCATACGGCGCATCAGGCAAATATCCAGCGGGGTATCAACAAAAATCGAGAAATTCATCTCGCCACGTAAGCGCGCATCCGTCAGTAACAAGATCCCTTCCAGAATGATCACTTTTTTCGGCGCCAGTTGCACGGTGTCGTGAAGACGGGTGTGTTCAACATAACTGTATTTCGGTAACGCTATCGATTCACCGGCTTTGAGCATCTGAAGATGTTGCAACAGTAAGCTGTGATCCATGGCGCTCGGGTGGTCGTAGTTAGTTTTAACCCGCTCCTCCATAGTCAGGTGCGATTGATCCTTGTAGTAACTGTCTTCAGGAATAACACCAATATGTTCATCACCCACCTGCTCGCGCAACTCACGGTAGAGCGTACTGGCAATAAGACTTTTCCCTGAGGCAGATGCACCGGCAATTCCGATAATGACACACTGACGAGACTTATCAGTCATGATAATAAAGACCTGATTAAAAAATAAATAAAAGGAGGGATGCACACCGAACTGGCTGGACAGGGATTCACCGGGTAGGCTCCGGGGCATCGCCATCGGCCTCATTGATAAAACAGGGGATTCAGCCAGAAGTGCATGGACGCGGCAATTATAGGGAGTAAGGCGGGTTCACGCCAGCATTACGACCCGCATCTCCGCGAAACCCTCGTAATAATCGGGTTCAATGACTCATGTGTGGAATTTTTACTGCCAATACCGCCTGTTATGGATGCCACCCAACGTGGCATCCAGCAACAGTCGTTCCAGCGACAGCAATTATAGCGCGCGAAAAGCAATTTCCGTCGGGATAACCTCGCCCTGCCAGTAAAGTTGCGAGGCAACTTTTCCTGCCAGTTCGCGGTAAAGCTGGGTAAATTCGCTATCAGGCTGGCTGACCACCGTCGGCTCGCCCCGGTCAAGATCTTCACGTAACGAAATGTGCAATGGCAACTGACCTAACAGTGAGCAGTGATATTTTTCCGCCAGCTTCTGGGCACCGCCGGTGCCAAAAATCGGCTCCAGATGACCGCAGTTGCTGCAAATATGCACGCTCATGTTCTCGATGATGCCCAATACCGGCACTTTCACCTTCTCAAACATCACAATGCCTTTCATTGCATCCACCAGCGCAATATCCTGCGGCGTGGTCACCACCACCGCGCCAGTCACCGGCACGTTTTGCGAAAGCGTCAGCTGAATATCTCCGGTGCCCGGCGGCATATCGAGTACCAGATAGTCCAGTTCAGGCCATAAGGTGTCTTGCAATAACTGTAGTAACGCTTTGCTGGCCATCGGCCCACGCCACACCATGGCATTATCGTCAGTCACCAGATAACCAATGGAATTGGTGGCAAGTCCGTGCGCCATAATCGGCGCCATGTGTTGCCCATCGGGTGACGTCGGCCGCTCATTGGCTGCGCCGAGCATGGTCGGAATAGAAGGGCCGTAAATATCCGCATCCAGAATACCGACGCTGGCCCCTTCTGCCGCCAACGCCAAGGCCAAATTCACCGCCGTACTGGATTTACCCACACCGCCTTTACCCGAGCTGACGGCAATAATGTTCTTGACGCCATTAATGCCAGCCTGATTATTCACCCGGCGCAGGGTGGCAATCTGATGCGTCAAGCGCCACTCGACTTCATGCGCGCCGGACAAACGCAGCAACTCCTCACTGACGGTATCTTTTAGATAGGCAAGTCCACTGAGCCAGGCAAACGGCATTGTCAGCTCAATATGCAATACCCCATCAAGCAATGCACAGTGATGCAGGGCATTAAGTGCCGTCAGATTATTTTTTAGCGTCGGGTGCTGAAAAGAGGACAGCACACCATTGACCATGGCGCGCAACATCTCGGGGTTCTGCGCAGGGAGTTTATCGTTCATCCCGGCTCCTTGATTTAATGAGGCTATTATAAAAGCGTTCTAGCATAGCAGAACGATTGTCACGGGGTGTATCATCGCGCGGTATCTGCCGTGAAAAAATCCGGCTGTATCACCATCACCGCCGCGCGGGTATCGGCACAATATTCACCCCCATCGCGGTTTTATGGCAGGTGGTTGCGCCGCATGGTTTACGCATCAAGGCGCGATGGGGTAACATCATCGCTCCTTCTTAATTTTTCCACCAACCAAAGCAAGTTCCCCACTATGACTCAAGTCGCAAAGAAAATTTTGGTAACGTGCGCGCTGCCGTATGCTAACGGCCCGATTCACTTAGGCCACATGCTTGAACACATTCAGGCAGATATTTGGGTTCGTTACCAGCGAATGCGCGGCCATCAGGTGCATTTCATCTGTGCAGATGACGCCCACGGTACGCCTATTATGCTCAAAGCACAGCAGATGGGGCTGGAGCCTGAGCAGATGATTGCGGCAGTGAGTCAGGAACATCAGCAGGATTTCGCCGGTTTTAACATCAGCTATGACAATTACCACTCCACGCACAGCGAAGAGAACCGTGAGTTGTCCGGGCTGATTTACCGCCGCCTGAAGGAAAACGGTTTTATCAAGAACCGCACCATTTCCCAGCTGTTCGACCCGGAAAAAAGCATGTTCCTGCCGGATCGCTTTGTAAAAGGCACCTGCCCGAAATGTAAGGCAGCGGATCAGTATGGCGATAACTGCGAAGTGTGCGGCGCAACCTACAGCCCGACCGAGCTTATCGAGCCGAAGTCAGCCATCTCCGGCGCGACACCGGTGATGCGTGAATCCGAGCACTTCTTCTTCGACTTACCCGCATTTAGCGACATGCTGCAAAGCTGGACTCGCTCTGGCGCGTTGCAGGAACAGGTCGCCAATAAGATGCAGGAGTGGTTCGATGCCGGGTTGCAGCAGTGGGATATCACCCGTGATGCGCCCTATTTCGGCTTTGAAGTGCCGGATGCGCCGGGTAAATACTTCTATGTCTGGCTGGACGCGCCGATAGGTTACATGGGGTCGTTCAAAAACCTGTGTGATAAACGCGGCGACCTCAGTTTTGACGAATTCTGGCGCAAAGACGCCAGCACCGAGCTGTATCATTTCATCGGTAAAGACATCGTTTATTTCCACAGCCTGTTCTGGCCAGCGATGCTGGAAGGCAGCGGTTTTCGCAAGCCGACCAACCTGTTCGTACACGGCTATGTGACGGTAAACGGCGCGAAAATGTCAAAATCTCGCGGCACCTTCATCAAAGCAGAGACGTATCTGAAACATCTGGATGCCGACTGCCTGCGCTATTACTACGCCGCCAAACTGTCGTCACGCATTGATGACATCGACTTGAATCTGGAAGATTTTATCCAGCGCGTCAACGCCGATATCGTCAACAAAGTGGTCAATCTCGCCTCGCGCAACGCCGGATTTATCAACAAACGTTTTGATGGCAAGCTGGCCGCTACTCTGGCAGACAGCGCCTTATATCAAACCTTTATCGATGCCGCACAGACCATTGCTGACGCTTACAGCAGCCGTGAGTCCGGCAAGGCGATTCGTGAAATCATGGCGCTGGCCGATCTCGCCAACCGTTATGTCGATGAACAGGCACCATGGGTGGTCGCCAAACAGGAAGGCCGCGATGCCGACCTGCAAGCGATTTGCTCAATGGGCATCAACCTGTTCCGCGTGCTGATGACCTACCTGAAGCCGGTATTGCCTTCGCTGGCAGAACGGGCCGAAGCTTTCCTGCGCACCGAGCTTGGCTGGGACTCGCTGGCACAGCCGTTGTTGGATCATCAAGTCGGTACGTTTAAAGCGCTATTTAACCGCATCGACATCGCACAGGTTCAAGGCATGGTGGAGTCATCCAAAGAAGACGCGGCAGCAGCGGCTAAAACCGGTATCCGGCCCGCTGGCCGACAACCCGATTCAGGACACTATCGATTTTGCCGATTTCGACAAAGTCGATATGCGCGTGGCCTTGATTCAGAAGGCCGAGTTGGTCGAGGGCTCCGACAAGCTGTTACGGCTGACGCTGGATCTGGGCGGCCAAACCCGTCAGGTGTTCTCCGGTATTCGCGCCGCCTACCCAGAGCCGTCCGCGCTGGAAGGCCGCCTGACCGTGCTGGTGGCCAACCTGGCACCACGCAAAATGCGCTTTGGCGTGTCTGAAGGGATGGTGATGGCCGCAGGCCCCGGCGGCAAAGACATCTTCCTGTTAAGCCCGGATAGCGGTGCCCAACCAGGGATGCAGATTAAGTAATCGCGCGCCTCTCAGGTCGGCCTGCCGACCTGAGAGGCAATCCGTTCTCGGCGCATAGCCGCCGTGTTACCTTCCCTCTATTCCAGCCTTCATCCGACTTTTCCGATCTTATCCGACCTCATTTCTGACCCTCTTGGTTTTACTTTGCCTGACGCTAGCGCTTCTACGCCACATCCGCCCTTTTAAACAAAACGTTATAAGGTAAAGCCAAACGGCATAATGCCGCCTCTTTGCAGCCTGCAACGTTACCCGTTATGATTTCTGCCACACTTAAAATAGACATCCAGACATAAAGATATCCGAAAACACATCCACAAAAGATATCAACAAAAGATAGCCCCCATACCGGCAACACTTTTCACAACACCGAGGATTGATGATGAAAACATTCCCTGTCGCTTTACTGGCACTGAGTCTGAGCACCTCTTTCGCTACCTTTGCAACCGACACGCCGGCTACCGCTGTGCCAATTCCGGCAGCTCTCGCCAGCCATCAAGGACAGGTGCGTATCGCCGTCATTCGTAATCTCGGCTCGGATGACAACACCACCCAGTTCGTTTCCGGCGTGCTGGAAGAAGGCAAAAAGTTGGGCTTTAAAGTCAGCACCTTTCTCAGTAACGGTGACGACGCCAAGTTTCAGGATTTCGTCAATCAGGCCATCAGCCAGAAATATGACGGCATTATCCTGTCGCAAGGCCGCGCGCCCTACTCTACCGACCTGATTCAGCGCATTGTTGACAGCGGAATTAAAGTTGCGGTGTTCGATACCGCCGTCGATCGTGCGATTCCCGGCGTCACCGTCACCCAGCAGGATGATGCCTCACTGGCGAATGAATCCCTGGGGCAACTGGTTAAAGACTTCAACGGTAAAGCCAATATCATCAAACTGTGGGTCGCCGGTTTCCCGCCGATGGAGCGCCGTCAGGTCGCCTATCAGCAAATCCTCAAAGATAACCCCGGTATCAAGGAGCTGGAATCTATTGGTGCGGTGTCTTCTGATGTGCAGGGCGATACCGCCAATAAAGTCGGTGCCGTACTGGCGAAATACCCGAAAGGGAAAATTGATGCTATCTGGGGGGCCTGGGATGCATTCAGCCAGGGAGCCTATAAAGCCTTGAAAGAGAATGGCCGCACGGAAATCAAACTCTATAGCATCGATATTTCCAATCAGGACTTGCAACTGATGCGTGAAGCCAACAGCCCGTGGAAGGTCAGTGTGGCGGTTGACCCGAAACTCATCGGCAAGGTTAATTTGCGGCTGGTGGCCAATAAAATCGCTGGCGAGCCGACGCCTGCCAGCTACGAGTTTCGTGCCGCCAGTATTCCGCAGGCGCTGCTGGCCAGCCAGCCAGGCCCGGTTAACGTGACGGGGTTGGCAAAAATCATTCCCGGCTGGGGGCAGACCAGTGACTTTGTCGCGCCGTGGTTTGCTACACTGGAAGCCAAGAGCAAATAACCGTCTGTTATCACGGAGGCTTCTATGGCATCAATGCCCCTGCCCATGCCGGAGTACAGCCGCAATATGCGGCTGATTGGACACAGCGATCAGGGCGGGCGTCCTGATGGCGTACAAGTCATGGTGCATCGTGGTTACGCTTACATTGGCCACATGGTGTCGCAAGGTGTGTCGATTGTCGATGTGCGTGACCCGAAAAACCCGCGCGCCGCCGGGTTTATCGCCGCGCCGCCGGGCACCTGGAATATTCATCTGCAAACCCATGATGACCTGCTGCTGGTGGTCAACGCGCGCGATCTGTTCGCCGACGCGCGCTTCGCCGAAGAGAAAGTCTATTACACCCGCTCAGTCGCTGAGACCGTCGCTACCGGCTCACAGGACAAACACTGGAGCGCGGGGCTGCGTATTTTTGACATTTCAACGCCAGATAAACCGCGTGAAATCAGCTTCCTGCCACTGAACGGCATCGGGATTCACCGCATCTGGTATGTCGGCGGACGCTGGGCTTATGTCTCTGCACTGCTGGACGGTTATAGCGACTACATTTTTCTGACCATCGATTTGGCTGACCCGCGTAAGCCCGAAATCGCCGGGCGCTATTGCCTTCCCGGCATGCACACGGCGGGCGGTGAGCAACCCGACTGGCCGCAAGGTAAACGCTACGCACTCCACCACGCGATTGTCAGCGGCGATACCGCCTACGGTAGCTGGCGTGACGGCGGCCTGACGCTGCTGGATGTCAGTGACCGTGCCCAGCCGAAGCTCATCAGCCATCGCAACTGGAGCCCGCCGTTTGGCGGCGGCACCCACACAGCCCTGCCGCTGCCAGACCGCAACCTGCTTATCGTGCTCGATGAAGCCGTACTCGATAATCAGGAAGACGGCGAAAAGCTGATTTGGGTATTTGATATCCGCGAGCCCGCCAATCCGGTGAGTATCGCCACCTTCCCGCAGCCCAATGAAACCGACTATGTGAAAAAAGGGGCACATTTTGGCCCGCATAATTTGCATGAAAACCGGCCAGGCAGCTTCATCAGTTCCACACTGATTTTCGCCACCTACCAAAACGCCGGGGTACGCGCTTATGACATCAGCAATCCGTACCGCCCGAAAGAGACCGGTGCGCTGGTGCCTGCTGCGCCGGAGCGCATGATGGATAAGCGCCCGGGCCGCCCGCGCGTGATCCAGTCCTGTGATGTGTTTGTCGATGCCCAGGGCATTATCTACAGCACCGACTACAACGCCGGGTTGTCGATTATCGAATACCGTGGCTGACCGGCAGACAAAACACAGACAAAAAAAAGATGAACCCTGCGGGGTTCATCTTTTTTGCATGATGGCTGGTTTAGCGCTTTATGCCAGCGCCAGCACCGAGACCCACATCGGCCCCTGTCCCACCGGATAGCGCGCCAGCGGCGTCAGGCTGCCGTTATCCGGCGCAATGCGATAAACCTCAATGTGATGGGATTTTTGCCCGGCGGCTATCAGGAAGCGGCCGCTGTTATCGATGTTAAAGCCGCGCGGCTGGGTTTCGGTGGGCTGATGGCCGGTCAGCGTCAAGGTGCCGTCCTGTGCCGAGACCTGGAAAATACCGAGCAGGCTGGCGGTGCGATCGGTGATATACAGATGGCGGCCATCCGGCGTGATGTGAACATCCGCCGCCCAGCAGGTGGCGGAAGAAATCCGCAGGCATGGCGTTTATCGTCTGCACCCGTTGTCCTTCGCCTTGTGCATCCAGCGCAAACACATCCACAGTGCTATCCAGCTCATTCAGGCAATAGCCCACGCGCAGGCTCGGGTGATACGCCATATGGCGCGGCCCGGCTCCGGTGGCGCTGGCATAGCTGTCTGGCTGATGTTCGCTCAAGCGTCCCTCATCGCCCACCTTATACAACCGAATGCGGTCTTCTTTCAGGCAAGGAGCCCACAGAATCTGGTCATCCGGGTCGATATTGCTGGAATGACACCCTTCCAGACCGTCAAATTGCTGAACAGGTGCAGCAACCACCCCATCCTCACCAATCGGGCTGACACTCAGGCATGCGTTACTGTAAGACGCGCTGAACAGAACGCGACCTTGCTTATCGGTAGAGAGATGCGTCGGGCTGCCCGGCAACGGTGCTACGCCAGCCTGACTGAGTTTACCTTCTGCATCAATACGATAGCTGATAACACGAAATTCCGGGCGCACACCGACATACAGATGGCGCTTATCCGGCGCGACCACCATCGGTTGCACCTGACCGGGAACCGCCACCACCTGTAGCAGGCTCAGTTCTCCGCTCTCCCCCAGTTGCCAGACATGGATCTGCTGGCTGTCAGGACTGGCGACATACACCACTTGCTGCATTGCATTCTCCTTGTTAAACCCGGTCACGCACGACGGCAACACCGCCTTAACCGGTACGGCCCGCAAAAGAGCCTGTTGATCGCGATGGCTTCCAGTGTACCATCCCAATGATATGAACCTGATAATCTGATGAGCATACCATGAGCTATCGCATCATTGCCCTCGACCTCGACGGCACCCTGTTAACCGCCAAAAAAACCATCTTACCGGACTCGCTACACGCACTGGCCGAGGCCAGAGAAGCGGGTATTCGCGTGATTATCGTCACTGGCCGTCACCACTCGGCCATTCACCCGTTTTATCAGGCGCTGGCGCTGGATACGCCGGTTATCTGCTGTAACGGCACCTATTTGTACGACTATGCACAGGCGCAGGCGCTGCATGCCAACCCACTGAGTACCGGGCAGGCCAAACAGGTGCTGCACCGACTCCAGCAGTATGACATTCACGCCCTGATGTATGCAGACGATGCCATGTACTACCAGCAGGAAACCGGGCACATTACCCGAACCCAAACCTGGGCGCAGAATCTGCCGCACGCACAACGCCCGGTATTTCGTCAGGTATCGAGCCTGATGGATGCGGCGGATGAGGCAACGGCTATCTGGAAGTTTGCCACGCATCACGGTGACACCGCCGTACTCAATGACGCAGCCAGGCAGTTGGAGCATGAACTGGGATTGTCGTGTGAATGGTCATGGATGGATCAGGTCGATATCGCCCAAACCGGCAACAGCAAAGGGCGGCTGCTGCAACGCTGGGTCGAATCCCAGGGCATGAGCATGAGTCAGGTGGTGGCCTTTGGCGATAATTTTAATGATATTAGTATGTTGTCTTCGGCAGGCTTAGGCGTTGCCATGGGCAACAGCGCCGATGAGGTTAAAGCGCACGCGAATATGGTGATCGGGAATAACGAATCGCCGGGGATTGCCGAGGTTATCCGCCAGCGCATTCTGGCCTAAGCCGGCCGCTCGTGTCACCGGGCCGTCAGTACGGTGGCCCGGTTTCATTACTGGGTTTTCGGTACGACGCTATTTACGGCGTAATAGACACGCTTTTAATCTGGGCATACAACCACTGGCGCGGTTTGAGCGCCAGCTCGTCGCGCGCCCAGGGCGTAATGCGCGCCCACAGCACCTGACCGCCGATATCGAGCTTCACCTCCACCTGATCCTCAACATCCAGGCATTCGATAACAAACACCGCCAGCACATTGCGAATACTGCTCGCAGTTGGGCGCTGCGTCACCAGCGAGACATCGGCGGCATTGATACGAATACGCAATCGCGTGCCTGACGGCGCATCAACACGCCCCACCCACAGATGCTGTTCGCCCAATGACAGCGCCGTCATCGCATAATGCGAATGCTGCGCCATTACCGTCACCGTCAGAATACTGCTTTGCTCCTCGCGCGGCAGCCAGGCACGCAGCGCATTGCTTGACCAAACGGCCTCCAGCGTGCCTTGCGCTTTCACCTGCCCTTTGTCCAGCACCAGCACCCTGTCCGCCAGCCTGACGACCTCTTCCAGACTGTGGCTGACATAAAGAATCGGCGTGTTCACTTCGCGCGCCAGCCGCTCCAGATACGGCAGTAACTCGCGCTTACGTGGCGTATCCAGCGAGGCTAACGGCTCATCCATCAGCAATAGCTCCGGGGCGGTGAGCAGCGCCCGGCCAATTGCCACCCGCTGCTTTTCACCGCCGGACAGCGTGAGCGGATACCGCTTAAGCAGTGGTTCGATGCCAAGCAACTGCACGATGTCATCAAACTGCGCGCGCATCGGCGCAGCCATGCCGTAACAAAGATTGCCGCGCACCCGATAGTGCGGAAACAGGCGGGCATCCTGAAATACATACCCGATGCGCCGTTTTTCCGGCGGCAGAAACAGCTTGCGCCCGGTATCGACCAGCACCCGGTCATTGAGCTGGATGCGCCCCTTATCCGGGCGACTTAACCCTACAATGGCATTAATCAGCGAGGTTTTACCGGCACCAGACACGCCAAACACCGCGCTGATGCCGCTGGCGGGCAGTTCACTGGTAATGTTGAGTTGTAAATCACCCAATTGCTGTGTGAAGTCCAGTTGCAGCATTATCCCCCCAGCTTCCTGCGGCTCCAGCGCGTCAGCCATTCCGACAGCAGCAGGGAAATCAGTGACAAGCCGATGGCTATCGCACATAGCCGGGCAGCCTGCATTTCAGCCCCCGGCGTTTCTATCAAGGTGTACATGGCATTAGGAATGGTGCGCGTTTCCCCAGGAATATTCGACACGAAGGTAATCGTTGCGCCAAACTCGCCCAGCGAGCGGGCAAACGCCAGCACCGTGCCGACGATAATACCCGGTAACGTCAACGGTAGCGTAATGGTAAAGAAGACTCGCCAGCGCCCGGCTCCCAGCGTGCGCGCCGCCAGTTCCAGCCGGGTATCCACCGCCTCCAGCGCCAGCCGGATAGCGCGCACCATAAGCGGGAACGCCACCACAGCCGCCGCCAGCGCCGCGCCGTGCCAGCTAAAACTGAAGCTAAAACCGAACCACTGGTACAGCCACGCCCCCACCACGCCTTTTCGCCCCATGACGAGTAACAACAAGTAACCGATCACAACAGGCGGCAGCACCAGCGGCAGATGGATAATGCTGTCTACCAGGGATTTGCCGACAAACTGGCAGCGCGCCAATACCCAGGCCATCACAATACCCAATGGCAGGCTGAGTGTGACCGCTACCAGCGACACTTTCAGGCTTAACGCAACCGCCTGCCACTCATAGTCCGTGAGAAACATCGTCTTGCCACCTAATAGCATCAACACAAAACAGCATTAGCGCGGTGTAAATCCATATTGTTTAAATACGGCGGCGGCCTGCGGCGTTTTCAGATATTCAACAAAGGCATTCACCACCGGGGTGTTACGCCCTTTGATAACCGCCAGCGGATACTCCACCGGTTTGTGCGTGTTCTCAGGGAAAATGCCAACCACTTTGACTTTGGTGCTGGCAACAGCATCAGAGCCGTACACGATCCCAAGCGGTGCTTCTTCACGCTCCACCAGCGCCATCGCCGCGCGCACATCGTTGGCTCGCGCCATCAGCGGTGACAAGAGATCCCAGGCATTCAATTTTTGCAGCGCTTCTTTGGCATAGAGCCCGGCAGGGACATGATCCGGGTCGCCGACGGATAACCGCCCGCCCTTGAGCAAGTTTTTCCAGTCGGTACTTTCTTCGACTTTAAAGCCCTTGGTATCGGCTGACTTCGGTGCAATGACCACCAGTTGGTTGCCCAGCAGCGTATAACGGCTGCCCTCTTCCAGTAATTGTTTACCCTGCGCGTAATCCATCCATTGCTGATCGGCTGAGATAAACACGTCTGCCGGAGCGCCTTGCTCAATTTGACGCGCCAGCGTGGATGACGACGCGTAAGACGCGACAATCGATACCTGCTTATCTTTTTGATAGAGCGCGGCGATATCCTGCAAGGCATTGGTGAGTGAGGCGGCAGCGAACACCGTGACGGTGCCCTGTGTCTGGGTACTCTGCGCCTGCACGGTTGTGGCGCTCATGCCCAGCGTCAAGGTGGCGGCAGCAAGCCAATGCGTCCATGAAGCTTTCATTCTTTTCTCCCATCGTTATCGTTGTGTAGTTGATAATATAACGATAAATACAGAATATCGATGAGGTTGTCATTGTTTTGACGTAAAAATGTTTTGGCGCAGAAATGTTTAAGCGCAAAAAAATCCGGCCATTGGCCGGATTCATCATCACAGAAATCAGACTGCGATTATTTGCGCGCTGGCGCAGACTGGCGATGGCCGATGGCGGAAAACAGGTTAAATACCTCTCCCAAAGCGTAGATAGCCCCTAAAATCAGCGCCATCATCACCGGTACCATGCATACCGCAAACAGCAGGCTTTTCAGCAATTCCAACATATCCACCTCGCATTTCATGCCGATTCGCGCTTACGCGACCGGCGACTCATTAAACTCAGAAGGCGCATGCCATCTTCAGATTTGCTGACCAGTTTACCTGAATCGCCAAAACCGACGCGGCGATTTGTGCGGTTTGCCTGTTAAGCGCAAAACGATAACAATAGCCAAAAACCTCGACTCAAACAGGGATACTCCTCATGCAAGCAGAGATTCTTCTCACCCTAAAACTTCAGCAACGCCTGTTTGCCGACCCAAGGCGGATTGCACTACTCAAGCAGGTAAAACTAACCGGCTCCATCAGCCAAGGCGCACGCCTGGCCGACATTAGCTATAAAAGCGCCTGGGATGCCATTAACGAAATGAATCAACTGGCAGAGCAGACGGTGGTCGAACGCACCACCGGCGGCAAAGGCGGCGGCGGCGCTATGTTGACCCGTTACGGTGAACGCCTGATACAGCTGTATGATTTACTGGGTCAAATTCAGCAAAAAGCCTTCGATGTTCTGCAAGATGACGGCATACCGCTGGACAGCCTGCTCGGCGCTATCGCCCGCTTCTCACTGCAAACCAGCGCGCGTAATCAGTTTTTTGGCACCATTATCGACTGCGATCAGCAGCAGGTGCAGCAACATCTGTCCATGTTATTGGCTGACGGTCAGACGCGCATTCAGGCGGCATTAACCCAGCAGAGCGTTGCGCGTCTGGCATTAGCAAGCCACAAAGAGGTGCTGGCGCTGATTAAAGCCCCCTGGATTATCGTCACCCCACAAACCGCCGCTCGGCCCGCCCACGATAATGTACTAGCAGGCCACATCAGCCACCTGCAACCGGGCGAGACTCACAGTGAAGTGTTAGTGACGCTAGACGGCGGCGAAGTGGTATGCGCCACGCTCACCAACGAAGAGGTAGCACAGCGAGGCCTTCAGCCTGAGATGGCGGTCTACGCCAGCTTTAATGCCGATCAGGTGATTATCGCCACCCTATGTTAGGGGCAGACAAGTTCAATTATGAGGCTTACCACCACAAACCATTAAAAATATCTAAAGTTTTCATTCACTCTGCCATTTATTATAGCCACGAAACAGGCTGCTCCGGCCTGTATCGATTCATCGATAATCCATATCAAAATCAAAACATTACCAAGGATTGGCGAGAATGAAGAAGGTATTACGCTTAATACCTGCACTCATAACAACTGTGATAGCAACGCCGCCCCCACCAGCGGCGACAGGCAGCATCACAAAATCATCTTCCGCACATTCTTGATGACTTCACCAATCACAACATTTGGGCGAATAAAGGGTGACAACATGGAAATTCGCGCTGACAGCCCGCAGAAAGCCGACCAAAATGCGCTGTCACAAACGGGTTCTCAGCAAACGCCGTCGTCAACCGCCCCACAAACAACGTTCAGTAGCACGGGGCTGATGATGTCTCGACTGTTCGGTGATGCGCATCAGAGCGATAAACCGATGAGCGCCTCGTTTTCTGTTTACCAGGCACAGGGCAATCATAATTTTGTTGTGAATACCGCCAGTGACAGCCCCTCTCGGTTGAAGATCCCGATTTCAGCTCGCTTGACGGCGTTATTTCTATTACGCCAGGCGGAACAAAAAAAGGGGCTTCAATGGCTCAATGACACGCGGGTTCATGACGTCGGCTCAACGCTACTGGATGTCTTGATCTCAAGGGGAAGTCGAACATTAAAAAACCGGTGATCGTTCGCCACAATCCTGTCCAGAAAACGATATGCCAATGCAATTACTCAACCACGGTTAACAATGGCGGCTGATTAAAGGCCGCCTTTTTTGTACCTGAAAAACGACGGGTGCTGCCGCCATTTTGTCGCCACTTGCCAAATTACAGGCATAAAAAAACCGCCTTGAGGCGGTGAAGAGTTTTTATTTATTTCTATTTTTATCAGTCATTTATTGCATGGTGCCCAGAGCGGGACTTGAACCCGCACAGCGCGTACGCCGAGGGATTTTAAAAAGTTAGTGCCCGCCTTTTATATCATAGAGTTACGTTAATTCAATACATTAGCAGTATTCAATTCAGGTTAATGCGAGCTAATGCGGAAATCTGCTGCCATCGATTTAACGTGGCAGCGCCCCATGATTATTCATCTGTAGTTAACGAATCAAACGGGTTCAGGGTCACAGCCGCATCCAGATGATCCGGCGCGAAATGTGCATACCGCATGGTCATAGTGATAGAGCTATGACCAAGTATCTGCTGCAACACCAGAATATTGCCGCCACGCATCATGAAGTGGCTGGCAAAGCTGTGTCTGAGAACGTGGGTCAACTGCCCTTCTGGTAATTCAATGTGCGCTTTCTTTAAGGCGTGCTTAAATGCCTCATACGCTGGTTTGAAGAGTTGGCCGCGCCGCTTGGGCAACAAGGCGTGCATTCTTTCAGAAATAGGAATGGTTCGGTTTTTCTTCCCTTTGGTTTTGACGAATGTGATCCTGCCGGGAAGGATTTGCGATTGTTTCAGGGTCTGGGCCTCACCCCACCTCGCCCCTGTCGCCAGGCACAAGCGAACGATGATACCGAGATCTTTATTCTCTGATTCATCGCAGGCAGCAAGCAGGCGCTTAATTTCATCCGGGTACAGGAAAGCCAGTTCCTGATCGCCTTCCTTAAACTGGCGTATGCCGTCCAGTGGGTTTTCTTTTTCCCACTCCCCCATGCGCTTCAGCTCAGAGAACACCGCCCGCAGGTAGGAATATTCGCGGTTAACTGTGGCCTCTTTGATGGCCGTCTTCCCTTTTGGGTTCCATTCACCTTTTAACCGGCGTTCGCGGTAAACAGCGAACATATTTTTATCAACGTCTACCGCAAAGGGATTACCCAGCCGAACACAGATTGCCATCAGTTTAGCGTAGCGGTCTTCACCTGACTCCAGCGTCTGGCCGTGCATGTCATACCAGCGCTGGATCAGGTCTTGCAGCGTTGTACTGTTGGTTTCGGTCGATATCCCTTTTTTCTCCGCCATCAGGCGGCGCTCATACGCTAGAGCCTCACCCCTGGTAGCAAATTGTTTACGAACGCGCTGACCATCACGCCCATAGGGGAAGCATTGGCAAAGCCATTTGCCGGATGGAAGTTTGCTTACAGCCATGTAATATTATCCAGTAAAGCTCTGCCATTGTTCTTCACTGATTATTTTCAGTGGAATGCCACGATTATCCCGGTAGTCTATTGCTTTTTCGATTTTCCGACCGTGAGCCTGATATCTCCAATGTTTACAACTCAATGTACCAATAATAAGAAAATCAAGTTTTGCTGTTATATTATCAATCACCTTCCCGCCTGCGTCTTCAATCAGTTTTTTACACACTGATCTTTTTCCATAAAGGAATTCACCTGTCAGACAAACTGTTGCATTGGAAAGAACTAAGCTCTCTATATCATCCACTGGTAAGCGAGTTGCCAGCCCATCCACTACACCGGAATAGACATCACTTCCGGTAAAAGCGATTAACGCTTTTTTCAATTCATCACGTTCTTCTGATGTAATGATCCCATCGGCAAGAATCCGGTTAACCAATGCGTATAACTCTTTTCCAGGGTAATTAACTTTGAGCGAAGCATTAGATGATAGCCACCAATTTAAGTATCTTATTTCTGAATCATTAAGTTCATGATTCGCCATCATTCCTTTACATAGGCCTTCCAATAAATGCTTGTCCGCTTCATCAGAGTACAAATCAAGCTCAGGTAAATCAGACAGCTCTTTTTGCACCTTGATTAAATCAGCTTTCAAATAATTCAATTCATACGGCTCAATAACGCCATCAGACAATATATCGGAAAGTCTATTTGAAATCATCCGCACACAATAGTTTTTACTGATTAAATCAGCATCTTTTATCCATGTATCAAGAAACAAAACTTCTTTCTCATCTATATGACCATCACAGTTTATGCCCTCAATGATATTGATAAGGTTAATAAGTAATTTATCTTTATTCCTTTTATAGTTAAAAAAATCTAGTTTTTCATCTGCCATGATATTTTCCTTTGGTGATAATTTCAAAGTCAACTTATAACTACATTTCCAACCGGGAAATCATTTACTAAAAACAACATTGACAAATATTTCTAATTATCACCAAATAAATTTATACGCACTGGTTTTTGTCCTTCATCCTTCTTCCAGTAGTAGCCTGACTGAAGTAATGAGATAAGTTCGTCCTGAGTTATTTTTATCGTATCAAACAAGTCAAGGTTACTTCTATCAAGACTAGGCTTAAATATATCCAGTGTTATTTTCCCAGGGTCATAACTTTCACTTCTTATCATAATTGGTAGATTGGTTAGTTTTTTAGGCGTTAGCTGGTTATCTGGAATGAAGTCCCCTGAGAAAAAACCATCAATAGTTGCAACTGGATCATAACCAGAAAAACACTCATATTTGACTTGTAGTACAACCGCGTCAGGTATTTTTAAAAACTCACTCCACTCACTATAACCCAATTTATCACTATAAAAGACATCACCTCTACCGAAAGAAAAAGAGCTACCTTGCGTCCAATCCTCATATTGATGCTTATTAAAAACAAATTTAGTTAATTTTATATCTAGTGCATTACGGTGAGATTCTCTTATTGCAAAGCGCCAACCAATAGCATAACCATCAACAAAACGTGCAATAAGGGCTGTGCTCCTGCGCGGCTCTCTGATAGTACGAAATGTTGAAGTTATTTCATTGTGCAATATTTCTATTTTTTCATGTATATCCTTTTCGTCAGAGTCATAAACTTCTGTCGGTTCTATTGGAATCTCACCTGTATCAACAAATGAAAAAAATTGATCTTTGGAAAGGATGAAACAGTTTTTTTCATTTGCCTGTTTTATTTTCTTCCATCCGGCATTAGGGCCACAACACAGGAAATATAATTTTGCTGTAATACCTTTTCTGACTAACAGTCCTTTTTTTTCAGCGAGTGATTCTAGCTCATCCTTTATGTCTTTATCAAAACCAGTAAAACAAATCTCCAAACCACGGGGAGTATCTTTCACACGTCGATTTTCAATCTTGAGATCTACAATAGTTAAAGGACTAGCGGCAGAAACCATTTCTTCATTTGAAGAGTAGACATCCAGTATTCTTTCAAGTTTGAAGGTTCTAAAACCTTTCTTGTTTATGCAATACCCTTGAAGATAATTATCTTTATATACTGCATCGACAACGTAATTATTAGATACCTCATTATTAGCATTGGTATAAGTAAAGAATATTTCTTTCTCGTTTTTTGAAATCCATTCTTCAAATGTCATAAAAAGCCCTTCTATAAATAGCTATTTGATTTATCTATCTTTAGAGTTGAGATATTTTTTATGTTACTTATCGATACGTCTAACGAAAAAAAATAGCGCCCATAATTATTCCAGCAGTAAACACTACACTGAAAACCAATGGTTCTGCTTTAAGCACCTCTTGCCAGCTCTGGCGAGCATTAGGCGCAGTTTGTTCAGGAACGGTCGAACACTGGCGGTCATCCAACCATGAAAGCGCCTGCTGGAGCTGCGATCGGGTCAGCTCAGTTAATCGTCCAGTACCGAAATGAATATGGCAGTAATGAATTAATTGCTGCCGCTGATCTACCTGCTGGGTATTCTTCAACAGCAGATGAACCAGTGCATTACTGGCATCCTTTTCCCGGTATCTGTCGCGCAATGCCTGAAGATAACTGACCGCCGTTTGATACTGGTTGACCGTCATATCCTCAATGCTTTTGACGCCAATCTCAGCATGGACGCGCTGCCACACTGAAAACCCCTCTTCATAGCCGCCGTCAGTAATTTCTTTTACCAGTTGGTTTAACTGCTTACGCTGCGCGGGAACCAGTGGGCGTTTTTCTTCATTGGCCGCCGGAATGGCAATATTGAGCTGATCGACTGTGATGCTGCTTTCGTAAAAGTCACGCCCGGCTACCCGATTACTGTCACCTTGAGCTTCTGCATTCATCGATTATGTCCCTTATCACGGTCATATCACTTGCTACAGATTTTTTTTGATTGGCTGACTGATCCATCATTACAAACAAACCGACCATCGGGCGTGCAATGTGAAATACCTCCCTTTGACTTAGAGCATGGTGTATTTCTTGCGTATACCGATGAAGACAGGATGCTTAAAGCAATGGCGAGTGACAGGAATGCTGTGTGACTCTTTTTCATAAAAATATCCTTTTCTTATATCGAAATTTATTTCTTACCTTCGTAATAATCCCTACCAGCAACACGCTGGCCGCTACCGGTTACGTTTATCGAGCTTGTTGATGCAGAACTGCCCGCAGCCAATGCGCCAAGTGCAGCAGCTTTTACTGCCAAAGGGGCAGCTCTAAAGCTTTTGACCAATTCAATTTCATCTCGAGAAAGAGCAAAACCGCCCGACTCCTCACCGGTTAGAACAAATTGAATATTCGCTCCTGCCATAGAAAAAGAGAATAAAACATCTCCCCCGGGCACCATGGAGCCTCTCTCGTATTTGCCCCATGTTTCTCTTGATACTCCACACAACTCAGCGACATCGGCCTGATTTAAGGACAATCGCTTTCGCTCGGACTTCAATCTTTCGGCACATTGAGATCTAAAGGTCACTTCCACACCTTGACAAAAGAGATCTATTGATCCCATAATGATTTACATAGAACAATAGTGGATCACAACATACCATTATGACACAAGAAAATCATGATCAGGGCGCGCCGGTCAATACTGGAACGCCTAATGGTAATGCTGAATTAATGTGCGTAATCACAGAACAGCGTTCACGCTTGCCTCGCGGAATCGCATCAAAAAACCCAACGCCTATGCGTTTATCTGATGATGAACGCGCCAGGCTGGCCGCGTTGGCTGAAAAAGAAAGCCGCTCCCTCTCCAGCATGGCGAGACTGGTTTTTCTCCGGGGGCTGGAGTCGTTTAGCGCTGAAGGATAGGCGATATGAGTAAAGGACTAACCATCAATATCAATGTCCCGACGCCGTATGTTTCTCTCAAGAAATACTCAGAATTAACGGGTATCCCCTTTGAAACGTGTCGGGGCATGGTAAAAAGCGGAAAAATCATTATCCGGCCAAAAGAAAAAGCAAACGAGAAAGTAGAGGTGAATCTCGTTGCCATGCTGCGCGATGCCATCGCCAGCAGTGAAATATAAAGGAGCTACATGGAGAATAAAAAATCAGGCCACAAATACGCCATTACGCAATTAAGTAAACACACAAACGTATATCGTGGCTTCTCAATTATTAAATGCCCGCGAACAACATTAAACCCGACTACCCGATATCGTGTTAGTCAGGCGGGGCAGTCTTACGGTTTATTTGATGCAATGGCATTAGCCACCGGTTATATCGATAACCTTCACACTACGAGGTGAGAATATGATTTCCATAGCTCGTGTATTCATTTCTCAGCCACCAATAATCCCTAATCAGGGCAAAGGCTGGCTGGAACTGCCTAACGGCCAGCGCGTTAAGCCGTCCGTGAGTCAGGTCTATTTTGCCCCATGGAGCCAAAAACCTTACATGCCAGAACCTAGGGTGTGTCCCGTAACTGTTTTTTGTACAATCAGGGACATGATTTCATCACAAGAAGTGCTTTAATTTGGCTCGTTATGATTTTCCCGATGACGCTTGGGCGCTGATTTCTCCCATGCTGCCGCCTGAAAGAGGCTCTTCCCGAGGCGGGCGTCCTTACTTTGCGCACAGACATGTCATGAATGGCATATTTTGGGTGCTTTGCTCTGGCGCGCCGTGGCGGGATTTACCTGAGCGTTATGGTCAATGGAAAACCATTTACAACCGCTTCAATCGGTGGTCTAAAGCCGGAATAATGAACAGCATTTTCAATAAATTACTCCAGATTCTGGATGAAAAAGCGCTGATTGACTGGGATGTTATCGCGCTGGATGGCAGTAACGTTCGCGCCCTGAAAGCGGCCGCTGGTGCGAAAAAAAACATCCCGATGAATGCGAGGACCATGGGCTGGGTCGCTCTCGCGGCGGCTTTGGCACCAAAATCCATCTGGCGACAGATGGCACAGGATTACCGCTGAGTTTTTGCCTGAGCGGTGGACAGGCCCACGAAAGCCGATACGCGGAAACGTTGCTCAACCGGGTCGGGATTATCCGAAAAGGCGGGCACCTGAAATCACGTCCGAAAGCGGTGCTGGCGGATAAGGGTTATTCAGGTAAAAACCTTCGCATTCATTTGAAAATGAAAGGAATATAAAGCGGTTATTCCGTTTAAAATCGAATGAGAAGGCCAGTCGGGACGGACGTCGTCACCTCGACACGCGCCTGTACAAAAAAACGCAATGTCGTGGAGCGTTGCTTTGCGATACTCAAAGAAAATCGCCGTATTGCCACCCGCTCGGAAAAAACCGCCAGAAACTACCTGAGTATGCTAAAACTGGGAGCGATCAGGTTATTTTTGAAGCGGTTGTTAAGTTAAGGGACACGGCCTAAAAAGCGCCGCTGGTTTTCCCGCCTTATGGGTATTGCGGCGTAGCGTCATGGCTAATACCGAACCCGCTCGCGCCATTCCGCTCAGTATCGCGGAAAAAACAGAGGGGCTAAACCACATAGCCATGCTGAGAGGGAAACACTTCAGAACAAACAGTGAGAAAGAGATGTGCCGCTTTATTGACGATATGCGGGACAAGATTGATGACGATTACCATAAAAATATGCGCGTGCTGTCAGCAATATTTGAATTAGCGGATATTGATAAGGAACGGCATCACCTGAAATTTAATGAACTGACCACTGGCGAGAAAGAACGGCTAATTAGGGCAATGAATAAGCTCCGCGCAGTTGTGAGTTTATTCCCAAAAAACTTAATTCTTCCACTGTAATAAAAACCCCATTTTTAGGCGTAAACCCGCCGGGCTTTCTATTACCTGAAAAAAGGAAATCACAATGAAAAATACCGAAATAAAAACCATGACCGTCGCCGCTGATGGCGCACTGATCGAGCTGCTGAATAAAGCCCGTCTGGAGGAGCGCAAAGACCAGCATTTTTCTTTCTCACTGCGCCTCGCGGCACTGGCTGTCCGTGCTCAACAACGTGACCTCTCCGCCGCCGAGGTGGTGGAACTGATACGCCAGGAATCAGAGCGTTTTGAGCACTCCGCTCAGGAGTTGCACTGATGGCCAACAGAATCAGGGAGAACGTCAGTGACGAGCTGCTGCGAGAAATTTGCAACGGCTCGCCGTTCATTGGCGCGTTCAGTCATGAGGTCGTATTGATGGCTCGTGAATTAATTGAATTCAGAACCGCAGCGGCCAGAGACATGCAGAAATTAGCCGATCTGGAACGGGCTGTGGAGGTGTTGAGCGACAAGGTTGGTTCTGTATCGATATCGCGGAGTGCCTTATGAGCATTATTGCCACACCGCTGAAATGGGTCGGCAGCAAGGCCCGCATAATGGATATCCTGCGCGAGCATTTACCGGCTGGTGATCGTTTGGTTGAGCCGTTCGCCGGGTCGTGTTCGGTCATGATGAATACCGATTACCCGGAATACCTGATCGCGGATATCAACCCTGACCTGATTAACCTGTATCAGGTCATCAAAGAGGATGTGAAGGAGTTTATTGATACCGCAGAAGGTCTGTTTCGCACGGCGAATACAGCCGAAAGTTATTACCGTTTCCGGCAGGTATTTAACCGCAGCAAAGAGAATCGCACTACCTCTGCGGCGCTGTTTCTTTATCTGAACCGGCACGGCTACCGGGGCGTTTGTCGCTATAACCGCGCCGGTGGATTTAACGTCCCCTACGGGCATTATGCATCGCCTTATTTCCCGCTGGCCGAGATTCGGGCATTTGCCGAAAAAGCCCGCCGTGCAAAATTCATCTGTGCGGCGTTTGGTGAAACATTGCAACTAATCCACCCCGGCGATGTGGTGTACTGCGATCCGCCGTACATCCCGCAAACGCCAACGGCCAGCTTCACCAGTTATCACACCGATGGTTTCACCCATAACGATCAGTATGACCTGTGCAGCGCGTTATCACGCCTGGTCGAACGTGGGATACCTGTCATCGCCTCCAACAGCGACACTCACCACGCTCACAGCCTGTACCACCAGTTTGATATCTGCCGCTTCACCGCCCCGCGTAGCGTCGGTGTGGCGGCTGGGGAAAGCAAACAGGCCGGGGAAATCATCGCCAAGCGTCTGCCGGTGTCTGAACGGGGTACGGCATGATGAAGGCTATCGATCTCTTCGCCGGATTCGGCGGTTCATCAACCGGCGCACGGATGGCCGGTGCGCAAGTTGTCTGGGCCGCTAATCACTGGCCCGCTGCGGTTGACTATCATCGTTTAAACCATCCTGATGCAATCCACGTTTGTCAGGACTTGCATCAGGCCAACTGGAGTAATGTTCCCCCGCACGATCTTATGATGGCGTCACCATGCTGCCAGGGGCATAGCCGTGCGCGAGGGAAAGCCGCCGGGAATCCACAGCATGATGCGAGCCGCTCAACCGCTTGGGCTGTTGTGTCGGCCGTGGAATATCACAGGCCGTCAGCCGTGATTGTTGAGAATGTGCCTGAATTTCTGAATTGGGCGTTGTATCCGGCATGGGCGGCGGCAATGGCGGCGTTGGGTTATGCGTTATCGCCGCATATTGTTGATTGCGCTGATCTAGGGGTTCCTCAGAATCGCATCCGCCTATTTCTTGTATGTACCCTCAGCCGCTCCCCGCTATTACTCGATCTGCCTCGCATCAGTCATGTTTCCGCCGCCACATTAATTGATTTTGATGACGGGAAATGGTCACCAATAAATCGTCCGGGTCGTGCGATATCAACGTTAGAGCGTATCGAAAGTGGTCGCCGCCAGTTCGGTGAGCGATTCATTTTCAGCTATTACGGAAATACAAAAACAGGCCGCAGTCTGAACCGCCCCATCGGAACAATCACAACCAGAGACAGGTGGGCCATAGTGGATGGTGACCGTATGCGGATGATTACAAAACGGGAAGTAATGGCCGCAATGTCTTTTCCGCCATCGTATATCACGCCAGAAAGTCACCGCCTGACCGTCAATATGGCGGGTAATGCTGTGCCTCCCGTTGCCATGTGCCGGGTTGTTGAGGCCATAGGGGGTTGTCTGTGAGCATTCTACAACTCGCGGTGATGGGGGAATATTTCGCTGCAATGAAGGCTGGGATGAAGCCCTTTGAATACCGGTTGGACAATGCTTACTGGCGGCGTCGGCTGGTTGGTCGGGATTATGAACAACTGGTGATTACATGGGGCTATCCGGCCCGTTCTGATATGTCACGCCGCCTGATCCTGCCCTGGCTCGGCTATGAAATGCAGACGATTACACACCCGCATTTTGGCGATAAACCGGTAAACGTTTTTGCCATACGGATAGGTGACGGGGTTTGTGAGTGATGCCTGAACAGTGGGCCTATCCCTGGAACGCTCCACGCCCGGCGATCTCCGCACCGTCGGGCGTGGCTGATCTTCGCCCCTCTCTACTCGTTACCGATGCGGAACCGAATCCCGCCGTCACGCGGCATCTGAGCCGGATGGTTAAACGCGCTTTGGCCACAGGTGATGACCGGAATCTTAGTCAGGCCGTGGCGCAGTTGGAGCACAGGGAGCCAAACAGCACGCAGTTGCGTATCCGGCGCGCTCTGGCGGAAATAGAGCGTCAGGGCCATCAGGAAACGATTAGCGGCTGGATGAAAACGCCGGAAGGCGTGGCCGCACACTTACACGAGCAGCCGCCTTTTATCCGTGATGTTTACCGCCAAAAAATCGAATGGTTACGTGCGAACCGCGAGCCGCGACACACCAGCGCTTTTTTTATGGGAACCGTGAAAAAAGCCCTGTTGCGTTTGGATGCCGTGCGCGCACAGCAAGGTGTGCGTGATGGTTTTGCATCGGAACTTGCGGCCTATTGGGGGCCGCGTTGGTCACATCTGGCCGGGTTTACCAAACATGAGGTGATTAATGCCGCGCACACTCTGGCGGCCGCCGTCGCCGAAATGTTTGAAACCGAGTGCGGCAACACATCGCCGGAGGACATGACCAATGATGAAATGCAGTGGCTATATCGCCATCTGGGACGCGAACTGCTGGCATTACGTGTGACGCCGCCGTGCTGGGGGTTGGTTATCGGTGATGAACAAGCCCGGCACCGCATCTATTCCGCCATTTTGCGCATCACATCACCTGAATGGTGGGAGCGGAAGTTGTGGCGACTGCGTTGTGAATGGCGGGAAAACCAGTTCCGCGCCATCGGCGTTGTGCATAAAAAGCGTATGCCGTATGTCAGCCTTGATGCGCTTAACCTGTGGCAAGAGCAGCGCCGCAAAAACCGTGAGTATTTTAAAGCGCATGAACTGGTTGATGAAGATGGTAACGTCGCCTCGTTAGAGAGCATGGTGTATGCCAGCATCAGTAATCCCGTTATTCGCCGCCATGAACTGATGACGCGCATGGCCGGTGTTGAAATGGTGGCAATCGCGCGGGGTGATGAAGGTGTTTTCCTTACTATCACCTGCCCGTCGCGTTACCACGCTAACATCCAGAACGGTCATCAAAACCCTAAATGGGATCATGCTTCTCCTCGTCAAGGGCAGCGGTATTTGTGCCGCACCTGGGCTAAAGCGATGTCAAAACTAAATCGCCGAGGCCTGCGTCCCTATGGTTTCCGTGTTGCCGAGCCGCACCACGACGCTACCCCGCACTGGCATGTGTTGCTGTTTATGCCACCTGCCGACAGGAAGGCCATCACTGATATCTTGCGTGAGTATTTTATTGCTGAAGACCGTGCGGAGCTGGGGCGCAACACCGGCGCACGATTCAAGGCTAAAAAGCTCGATCCAAGAAAAGGCAGCGCGACGGCGTACGTGGCGAAGTACATCAGTAAAAATATCGACGGTTACGCGCTGGATGGCGAGCTGGATAACGAAACCGGTAAGCCGTTACGTGAAACGGCAAAGTTTGCGATGGCCTGGGCGTCACAGCATAACATCCGACAGTTTCAGCCGTTCGGGTTGCCGCCGGTAACGGTATGGCGTGAGCTGCGTCGCCTGGCAAACCAGCTTACCGCAGCCCAGAAAGAAAACGGCACGTTTAAACGCGGGGCCGCGCAGCTTGCTGACCCGGCAATGGATGCCGTGTTGGCATCGGCTGACGCCGGTTGCTTTGCCACGTACATCGAAAAGCAAGGCGGTGTGCTGATCCCACGCGAGCGCTACACCGTGCGCATTGCCTATGAAGACGCTGACGAACAAAACACCTACGGCGAGACACCGGAAAAAATCTTCGGTGTGTTCTCCCCACGTATGGGGGCGATATCCCGTATCTGCACCCGGTTAATCAAGTGGAAAATCCGCAAAAAACAGGCCATTGACGATGGTGCCAGCATTGGCACCGGGAGTGGTGTAGCCGTTACGTCGCCAACCGGCGACGCTTGGAGTTCTGTCAATAACTCTACGGGAGATGAAAAAACAGCCATTCCGGCAGGTATAGATGGGGATGGCTATGGTGGCCGTGAACCGCCAGATGGAGAAATTGACGATACATCCGCTCAAACCTTCACCGACTTTGACCACATGACCGACAAAGAACGGCGCGCCTTGCTCAATCGGTTGCGAACCCAGCCGCCAGATCGGCGGCATAACCATCACTCGTCTACAACTCAGCTACCTGAATCAACAGAAAAACAGACTGTTCGTAAGCGATCGGACGACTGGCGCGCGAGTATTGCCGATTTCGCCCGCTCAATAGGCTGGGATATCAGCATCGGAGAGGCCAGCAGGCTGGCTGCGGGTCATCCCATTGAGTTTTGTGGATATCGTTATTACGCCAGAAGAAACGGGGAACTGTATCGTGAAGCAGAGAAACAGCAGGTTGATAAAGCTGGTTTGATGCAGCGAGTCGCGGCGCTGCGTGAGTTGAGCCGCGAGTCATAAATGTCTGTGCTGGCCATCTATGAGCTATATGGGAAGCAAAGCTGCCAGCGAATGGTTAGCGATAATGGCTGAGATGATGAAAATAGACGGAGAGATATAAGATAATTAGATTAAAGATTAGATAATTGTTGCGTTAATTAGATAAATATCTTATTGTCGGTTCATCCCAAGCGGATATGCTCTTTAAAAACCGAGGAAACAGATGGTAAAGGTAATCTGGACAAGGAAAGCGTTGAAACAACGTTCAACGATAGACCGAAGATATCAGGACACCATTAGTGAGAAAGTCGCCGAGTTGGAGAATTTTCCCGCAGTCAAACTCGATATTACCGCGTTGAAAGGTGAGGCCGGTAAATTTAGGTTACGCGTGGGAGATTACAGAGTTATTTTCGAGATCATTAAGGGTGAGCCTGTTGTTTGCGAAGTGCAGGCGGTCAAGCGCAGAACCTCAACAACTTACTGACTATCAGGCGGGGAAACCCGCCCGTTTCCTTATGACATACACCGCGACTCACTGACACCCGGATGAAATTATGTCAAAACTACAATTTATCAATGACGTGAACGGCAAGCCTCAGTTTGTAGTGCTGCCAATCGGCGAATATGAAAAGCTGATGTCTGATAGCGACGCAGGCTATGAAGAGATCCCTTATCTTGCTGATGAGCATGATAACGAAACCGTGCCTAATGAAGTGGTAGAAATCATGTTTCGTGACGATGTAAGCCTGCTTGCTGCCTGGCGCATACATCGTGGATTATCACAATATGATGTGGCTGAAAAGCTGGGGACGACACAATCAGCGGTTTCACAGTGGGAAGCAAAAGACTCTCGACCGCAAAAGAAAACCCGCGAAAAATTGGCTGAACTGTATGGGTGTCGGCCTGAGCAGATGATTTTGTGATTTATGAGTGTGCATATCTATGTTCGCATGGTTTAAAAAGAATCAATGATGCCATGGCCCACCAGAGATAGTGGGCTTTAAAATCATGAGACACTGAATGAAAAAATTAAAAAAATGATTGAATGTTTTAAATATTTAGGTTAAGTTTAAAACATAATTAATTGCATTGAGCGAAAACAGACTATGGCAATCAGTCCAATACAAAAGCAACTAGCTGAATTAGAAAAAAAAGTTGAAATCCTAGACAGCATTATTGACATCGCAAAAACCTCAGGAGGTCGCATTACTGACGATGGTAAAAATCTAATTTACATACTGAGAAATGCAGGGATGAGTAAAACAGGTATAGCTAAATTGTTAGATGTATCACCGGCAGCTTTAACAAAATATCAATAATTACAAAAGGATTGGATAATGAAGATTACACCTGAAATCGCGGCAAGAATCGCGAAACTGTTTGGAATTTGGGAAATAAAAGCAGAACCGGGACAGTACAGAACAGTCTATAGAGATCCAAAATCAAATTTCGTATGTAATATACACAATGGGAAACGTGGGCTGACGTTAGAACTTCAGAACCCAACTAGCAATCCTTCATATGCACAGGCTATAGAAGAAGCTGCAACTGATTCTTGAACAAATCCGCACAATTTTGCACAACTTTTTTGATGCTATTTTTCCCCTTTCCGCCCGGTACGCACGCGCGCCGGGCCGGTTTCTGCACTTGCACAAAAAATGAAGCGAGAGCAGCGCGCAGGTGACGGGGGAACAGCCCCCGCGATGGGGGGTAGGCAGGGCTCCCCGTTGATGTGCCAAATCCGACCTATTTCCCGGCCTGCTGCGTGCGTATGTCCCTTCGGGAGACGCGGCGCGGCATCCGGTGTGAGCGCCCAATGGCGTGGCGCTGATGCGGTTTTATGTGGGTGGGAAATGGTGGCGTTAGCCGTTGATCTGAAAAGAGATTACGCGTGGGTGACGTGAAAGTTTTTGAATAAAAACCGCCGTGTGAGTACGGCGGCAGCGGCGGGGTATCACTCGGCTTTCAGCAGGGCGTAAGGGTTGAAGCGGATCACCTCCATACCAAGCCAGTCATTCACATGCTTCAGCGCTTCCATTACCGGCATTAATTCGTTGATGGCGAACACCCGCGCGGCCTTCTCCACATCGCCAAAAGAACCGTTGCCTTCCGGCATGGCCCCCATCAGTTGCGGCGGTACACGGTGCGCCGCGAGGATGTCGTCACGCGTCACCGATTTGATATTCAGGAATTCATCCTTGGCGGATATCTGGCTGAAGGGAATAATCTGCACCCCTTTTTCACCGCCGCCCGGCGCATGTAACAGCAGGTTTTTAAACGCGCCTTTACCGCGCGCTTCCTTCAGCGTTTTCTTCACGCTCTCCATACTCTCGTTATCCACCTGCGATGCGCCGATGTAGATAATGCACCCGGCGTGCGAACCGTTGTCATAGTAGAGCTTGCGGAACATATCGGCGGAGTGTGACAGGCTTGCCGACAGCAGCGCGCCCATGTACTCCGGCATACCGTAGATCTCCTGATGAATATCCGGGTTGATGACATGGCACACGCTGTCGGTATCAAACGTGTGTTCATCTTTCCACTGGCGGATAAACCAATAGGTATTCAGGTCGCTGCCGCGCCGGGTGTACTTGGCCGGAACGTGGCGCAGGGCAAGCACGCCGCCCAATCGGTTGACCCGTCGTTCAAGATAACCGTTGCCGAAAACAAACCAGTCGAGCACGAAGGCGGAGAACGCCTGACGCGACAATAACGGGTGCGGGATAAAGCACCCGGTCAGCGCATTGCGTTTGAAGTACAGCGCCGACTGGTGCCATGACGCGCTGCCAAATGCGCGAGCCAGCCCGTACCAGTCCACCGGGGTATCGTAATAACGGCCATTGTCGGCGCAATACATGTTATCCAGCAGGTCATGGCCGTCCATGACCGGATAGGGGCCGTCAAAGGTAAACGCACTCAGCCCCGGATCGCTTTTCAGGGCCGAGGCCATATCCGGCTGACTGGCGTTAGCCGCCTGATGTGTGCCGGATTTGTTTTTTCTTTTCATCAGAACTCCATCGCAAAGCCACCACCGCCCTGTTCCTGGCCAAGTGGTTCATTGATGACGGCCAGCATGGTTGCCCAGGCCAGATCGCCATGATTAGAGCCGCGTGCGCGGTCGGTGTCGTAAGTCATGATGCCACCCGGTGTCTTGACGCGCCGCACGGCGTTAAACGCATTAATCAGTGCGCGCTCGCTGTGGTCGTACTCCCAGCGACCGGCACGAATGACCTGAAGCATTTTCAGCACTAAGGCGCGTTTGGATGACACCGACATCAGGAAGCACACTGCCGCCGGGAAGAATTTCTTCACAATCTGGTAGACTGCTTCACCGATACCGGTGCCATCGATGGCGATGTGCTGCACGTTGTATTTGAAGGTCAGCGCCTCGATAACCTTCGCCTGCTCTTCGAACTCCAGGCCGCGTATCTGCTGGGTTTCGATGGTGCGGAACTTGCCGCCTGCCACCAGGGGGGGTACCACCACCGAGATGGCCCCGCTGTCGCCGTTACCGCTGCTGCCGTTGGCGTCATAACCAATCCAGACACCGCGATCGGCCATCGGGCGTGATGCGAACGGCTTCCAGTCCGGCCACTCGTCGTAACCGTCGGTACCGCAGCCGATCAGGGCGTTAAGATTAAACGCGGATTCGCCATCCCGGACGAACTCACACATATACAGGTTGAGAAAATCATCTCCGCTGTTTTCATCCTGAATTTCCTCCAGGTCGGTGTATTCCCAGCCGTGATCGATAACATCCTGTAACGTCACAATCTGCCGCCAGGTTTTATCCGGGCATAGCAAGCCGCTATTGAGCGCTTTCCAGGACACATCAAACTCAACTTTTTTCGCCTTGCTGCGCTTCTCATTCCAGCGTGCGCCCGTCCAGAACGGGTAGGCTTCATGGGTTTCGCTCGACGGGGTGGAAAAGTAGGTGCGCGTCAGCCCCTTCAGCGTCGCCATCGCTCCGGCTACCCTGCGCAGATTGGTGAAATTGCTGACCCAAAAAAACTCGTCAAACTTCAGATTGCCGGTGTAGGACTGCGCCGTTGCCGCAGACGTGCCGAGGAAATGCAACTCGGCCCCGTTGCTCAGGATGATTTTGTCACCGCCTTTCAGTTCAACGTCCACCTCTTCCGCCACCTTCTGGATAAAGCCCCGGAACTGGTGTGCCTGCCGACGTGACGCCGACAGAAAAATCTGGTTGCGCTGATAGGGGTATTTCACATCGTCGCGCAGTGCATCAAGCAATGCCTCGCGTGCAAAATACCAGGTGGCACCCACCTGGCGTGATTTCAGTATCATGCGGTTTCGGTGGTGACGTTGCTCATACCAGCCAAGTTGATGCCACGAAAGGGAATCCAGTATTTTTTCCCGCAGCGCGGTGATTTGCTCGTCCGTGAAGTGATTTTTCACTTTACGCTGGCGGGGTTTCTTGCCGCCTGCGGCATTGCCCGGCTGGCCGTCGTTCAGCGTTTTCAACTGCCGGGTTAGCGCGTCCATTTCCTTCAGGTCGCCACCGGTTTTAGTCGGCTTCTGGGCCAACTGGCACAACCGTGCATCGATAGAATGCGTTACGCGCTGGATAGGCGGCGTTTCGTCCCATTCGTCGCGCTTTTTCCAGGCGTACACCGTGTTTTGATTAATCCCCATCAGGCGCGAGATTTCCGCTGGCGGGTAGCCCTGCCAGTAAAGCTGTTTTGCTCGCTGCCGTACAAATGCATCCTGAATCATGCGCGGTTTCCCCCTCTGCCGGGAAGATTACCCGCGCGCGATCCGCCTTTCGCCCACTTTCGGCTCTGGCCCTCCGCCGACAACAAAACCGCGTTGAGACAGAGAGTTACGCTCTGCCATCATGACGCCACTGACACCACATGACAGGACAAACAGGCATGAGCGCAACAACCCAGCCCGCCCGTAAAAAATTCCGCGTTGCTGTCTCCGGCTCCACCGTTGACGGGCGTGAAATCAGCCCTGAACACTTGCGCGACGCCGCCGCCAGTTACCGCACTGATGTGTATGGCGCACGCGTCAACGTTGAGCACTACCTTTCCATGCTGCCCAATAGCGAATTTGGCGCGATGGGGGATGTGACCGCATTAAGTACGGAAGACATTACTGAAGGGCCGCTCGCCGGACGTACCGCACTCTATGCGGAAATCGAACCCTCAGCGCGCATGAAGCAACTGACTGATGAAGGCAAGAAGGTGTATTCCAGTATTGAGTTGCACCCTCAGTTTGCCCTCAACGGCAAGGCATATGTCGTGGGGTTGGCCATGACCGACACCCCGGCCAGCCTTGGCACTGAGCGCCTCAAGTTTACCGCCCAGCAACGCGCACAAATCCAGGCATTCAACAAGCAGCAAGGCGACGCGCCGCTGTTTTCTGACGCCATTGAAGCGGAAATCATCGAGCTTGCCAGTCAAAACAGCGACGCAGGGAAACAGTGGTTTTCCCGCGTGATGGGGATTATCGGCAAAGGCCGTAAGTCGGACAGTGAACAGTTTACCCAGGTGCACGAGGCAGTGGAGAACATCGCCCAGTCCCATGCTGACCTGCTGGACAGTTTCAACACGCTGAAAACCCAACAGCAGCAGGACAACCGCACTATCCAGACGCTGACCGGTGAACTGGCTGCACTCACGCAAAAACTGGCGACGCAGGATAACAGTTACAGCCAGCGCCCGGCGGCCAGCGGTGGTAACAGCAGCGTACAACTGGCTGACTTTTAACGACCGTTAAGCGAGACGAGACAAGCGAACATGGAAAACTCTACCCGTAATCTTTTTGATCAGTACATTTCACGTCAGGCGCAGCTGAACGGGGTGCAACCGAATGCGGTGGCAATGGCGTACAGTGTCACGCCTGCTGCCCAGCAGCGTATGGAACAGGCGGCACAGGAAAGCGATGAATTTCTGAAGCAGATTAACGTATTTGGTGTAAAAGCGCAGGAAGGTCAGAAAATCCTGATCGGCAGTAAAGGGCCGATTGCCAGCACCAACAACAGCAGCGACGGCACGGCCCGCCGTAACCCAACGGACAACCATTCCAAAGAGCCGAACAGCTATTACTGTCGCAAAGTAAACTATGACTCGGCGGTCAGCTACCCGCAGTTGGATGCCTGGGCGACACAGCCGAACTTTCAGGCGCTGATAAGCCAGGCCAATGCGCGGCAAATCGGCCTTGATCGCATCATGGTTGGTTTCAACGGCACCACTTATGCCGAGACATCCAACCGTAGCGTCAATCCGCTATTGCAGGATTGCGGTGTCGGCTGGCTGCAAAAAATCCGCAACGATGCGGCGCACCGCATTATCAAAAACGTCACGCTGACTGCCCGCGATGAAGACAACAAGATTGTCGCCAAAGGCACCTACGGCAACCTCGACACTGCCGTGTTTGACGCCAAAAACAGCCTGTTAGATCCGTGGCATCGCAAGGCACCGGATCTGGTGGTCATCATGGCGTCAGACCTGCTGACGTCCAGCAACTTTCCACGCCTCAATGCGCTAAGTCAGAGCAACCCCAATACCGAATTACTGGCCGGTCAGCTGATTGTCAGTCAGGATCGCGTGGGCGGCCTGCCGACCTTTCTGGCACCGTACTTCCCATCCAATGCGGTGCTGATCACTTCGTTTAAAAACCTGTCGGTTTACTACCAACTGGGGGCGCTGCGCCGCAGCATCGTCGAAGAGCCCCATTACAACCGGATAGCGACCTACCAGTCGTCCAATGATGACTTTGTGGTGGAGGACTACGGCAAGGTCGCCCTGATCGACGGGATTCAGTTTGCACAGGCAGCAGGTGACGGCCAGTAACAACCCGGCGGGGTAACACTCCGCCCCAACCGGAGAACACAACATGCTGACACCGGCACAGCGACACTTTCAGCGGGTCATGGCCGAGCGCCGGGGCCAGGCGGACACCGACGCCGAAACGGAGGTGTCGCGTACCGCCCATGAACAAATCCTTCACCGCCTGCGCCTGCATCAGGCCGCACTGAAACAGGTGCAATCCGCTGCAACCAAAGCGGAGATGAAAAAAGCCATGCTGCCGGAATACGACGGCTGGATTGATGGCACGCTGGCAAGCGACAGCGGCCGACAGGATGAGGTTGTCGTCACCCTGATGGTGTGGGCGATTGACTGCCAGGATAGCGCACTGGCGCTGAAGCTTGGGCGCTACGTCGTTAAACATGGCCTGTCTTTGCCTGGCGACAAGTTCCGCCGTGATGCGGTGACGGTACTGGCCGAAGAGGTGAGTAACCCGGTGCTGACGCTGGCCACCACCGATGCCGACGCCGACCTGAGCGGGTATACCGCCGTGCTGGATGACGTGGCCGCCATTGTGGACGGAAAAGACATGCCGGATGAAGTGCGCGCCAAGCTGTGCAAAGCCCGTGCCTTCTCACGCCGTGCGGCAGTGGATGCACAAACCAAAGCCGAGGCACTGACCCTGTTCCGGGAAGCGATGGCCCGCAATCCGAACGCAGGCGTGAAACGGGAGATTGCCACCCTGACGCGCGAGCTGAAAAAACTCATGCCGGGCAGCCGCAACGCACCGGAAGACGGCGCACCCGGCGACGATGAGACAAGCACGGCAACACCCGCCGGGGAGACACCGCCTGCGGCTTCAGCCGATGCCGCGCAGCCAGCGGTAAAAAAGAGCGCCGTGCGTAACACCACGGCGCGAAAAACCACACGGCCGACGGGCAAAAGCAAAACCGCCCGTCAGTCTGCCAAACGTTAACGACTTCGGCCCCGTCCGACAGGCGGCGCGCCGGGTGATCTGCCCGTATACGGTCTTTTTGCCCGGTGCCCACCGCCTGACTTTTGGGAGTGAGTATGAGCCTGGTGGCGTCAAAACGTGTCAGCGACAGCGGCGACGTACCGGAAATTGACGATGGTGCGGCATCGGTTAACGCCGGGGCGTTCTGGCCGGTGATTGTCCTGCGCGATCTCCGTCTGGCTGCCCGCATCACCGGCGGTATCACCACCACTCGCCTGATGCATGTCACCACGGAAGCGGTGGTGCATGTGACTGACCAACTGGCGAGCTGGCAGCAGACACAACAGGCCGCCGGATATGCCGCACTGGCGGACGTCCCGGCCGGACAGGTCAACGGCGAAAGCATCAAAGTGTACCGCTTCCAGCGTGCGGTTTATGCCATTGCCCGGGCGCTGCTGCTGGAGGGATACCGCGATGTGGATACCACGGCCAAAGGCGACAAAGCAACCGACACCTTTGACAGCCAGCGTGACGATTTGTGGCGTGATGCACGCTGGAGCATCGCCGATATACGCGGCACCCAGCGCCTTTTTGCGGAGTTGTGCTGATGGTCGTCCGGGCGCTTCAGGGCGATACGGTGGACTTGCTCTGTTATCGCCATTACGGCACATCCGCCGGTGTCACCGAGCAGGTGATCGCCGCCAATCCGGGGTTAAGCCGCCAGATGTTTCTGACGGCCGGGCAGGCTATCACGCTGCCCGACATTCCCCGCCAGACAAAACAGGAAACGGTGCAGTTATGGGATTAAACGATCTTCAGCGCCTCAATGATGGCGTGACCTATGGCCTGTCCGTCATGGTGACAGGCATCGGGGTAATGACCGTCAGTGAAAAAGTGGCGCTGGCGGGGCTGGTTATCGGTGTCGTCACTGCGTGGCGCGCCTGGTTATTCCGGCGTCGTATCGAGCGCGAACAACGTCGCCGCAATGAACTGATTGAACAGATTTTACAGCAGTCCGAGCGACGCACGCTGAACGTGTCGGAACGCCGTGCGGTGGCCATTTTGCATCAGGGTGATGTTGACGATGAAAACCGCGATTAAACGCTGTTCGATTGCGCTGATTGTCGCGCTCGGCGTCACGCTGTCCCCCGGCACCTTGCGCACTTCGCTGGAAGCACAGCAGAAAACGGCCAGTTGGGAAGACTGCCGCACGTCGCCGTATTACTGCCCCGCCGGGGTGCTGACGGTGGGCATTGGCTCTACCGGCAACGTGCAAAACCGGCCGTATGGCCAGGACGAGATTGCCCGCCGCTGGGTTAACGATATGCAGCGGGCAGAGAATTGCGTCAACGGCAATTTTAACGGCGCAGCCATGCCGCAATCGGCGTTTGAAGCCATGACCGACACGGCGTTTAACCTCGGTTGCAGCGGCCTGATGTGGTTTACCAACCGGCAGGGCAGCAAGCAGCGCACCACCATCTGGAAACACGCGCAGGCGCACGAATGGCCCGCGATGTGTGAGCGGCTGACCGATTTTGTCAACAGCGGTGGCCAGCGCTCCGCCGGGCTGGTCAATCGTCGCAACGATGTCAAAGCCTGGTGCCTGCGCGATCTGGCGGGGGTGCCATGAAGCTGGTCGCCACCCTTGCTGTACTGCTGGTGCTGGCCGTCAGTGGCGTGCTCTGGCAAACCTACCAGCGCGGCATCGACCGGGCGCATACCGAGGCACTGACTGACAGCGCCCGGCAACAGCGCGAGCTGTTAACTGAAGTCCGGGCACTGGCTGACGATGCCAGAAACGTGCTGGCGCAGGTGCGCGAGCGTGAGCAACAGCGTTATGCCGAAGGGGAAGAACGCCGTGAAAAAATGCGCGAGGGGATGCAGCCCGATACGTGTGCTAACACTGTGGTGCCTGCTGCTGTCAGCGACAGCCTGCAAAAACGCGCCGCCGTCGCCCAGCGTGCAGTTACTGCACGACACGGTGCCGTCCGGCCTGACGGCACCGACACCGACGCCCGTACTGAAAGCGCCGGTGACATGGGGCGCGGTCGCGCTCTGGAGTGATCAGCTTTTGGATGCGCTGGACACCTGCAACGCAGACAAGGCCGCCATCAACGATATGTACCTGCGTCGCCTTCAGCGCCTGAAGGACGCCGCCGCCACACCATAGGGGAATGCTCATGCTGAAAACCAACTCGCTGCGTGATGCACTGACGGCATCCAACACCTGGTGCCGGGCCAACCCGGAAGCCTTCACGGTGTTTGTGGAAGAAGGTGGTATTGAAACCACCGGGGAAACGCCGTCATTTCTGTATCGCTACTCGCTGGTGCTGTTCGTGATGAACTTCACCGGTGATATCGACGATTTCACTTTACCGCTGATGGCCTGGCTGTGGCAGAACCAGCCTGAGTTGCTGCTGAACCCGCAAAAGAACCGCGAGATGACATTCACCACGCTTATCAACAACGACGACAGCGCCGACATTCTGTTTGAAATCCCGGTGCGCGAGCGGGTTAAGGTCACGCGGGACGATAACGGCACTCTGCGCGCCGAACATCTGCCTGAACCTCGCCCGCGTCTCACCAGCGGGGTATGGGATGCGGTGCTTGAAGACGCCACCTGGGAGACACCGGCATGACGGAAAAAATAGCTCACGCGCTGGACCAGGTGTTTGATGACATCCTTTCCGGCCTGTCGCCCGCCGGGCGGCTGAAAACGGCGCGTCAGGCCGGGCAGGCACTGCGCCGCAGCCAGCAGCAACGCATCCGGTCACAGAAAAACCCGGATGCCTCGCCCTATGCGACCCGCCGCCGCAAGGTGCTGCGCTCGCAGAAAGGCATGGTCTTTGTCTGGGAGGGCCAGGTGCGCCACCTGAAGAACTGGCACAGTGGCCAGGGAAAACACGGCCGTACCATCACCGGTTTTGATGAAGATCGTAACGGCATCCGCACCTTTTACCGCAGTGACATTGAACGTTATATCGAGATTAATACGCAGGCAGTGCGCCGCTCGACCCGCAAGACAACCCCGATGTTTCAGCGCCTGTGCGGTTATCGCTTTCTCAGGATGCGGGCGGATAGCGGCGGGGCCAGTGTCGGCTTTGATGGTGTGGCTGCCCGTATTGCGCGCGTGCATCAGTACGGCGAGCGTGACAAGGTCGGGCCAAATACCTTTGCCCGTTACCCGGTGCGTGAGCTGTTGGGGATCACCCCGGCTGATGAGCGGTTGATCCATGAAGCGGTCATCAACAGTCTGGGGAGTGCCGCCACATGAGCGCAGAACTGATGCGATTACTGGAAAACCTGTTGCGTGTCGGCGTTGTCACGGCGGTTGACACAGAAAACTGGCGGGTACGCGTCAAGAGCGGTGAGTTGCTTACCGACTGGCTGCGCTGGAACACGCCCCGTGCCGGGGCGTTTAACACCTGGTTCCCGCCTGCCGTCGGGGAACAAGTGTTGTTGGGGTGTCTGGGCGGTCATCCAGAAACCGCCGTAATTATCGGCAGTCTGTTCAGTGAAACCCATCCGGCACCGGGTAACAGCCGCAAGGAAATGGTCATCACCGCGCCGGACGGTGCCCGCTTTCGCTATGACGCGGCAGCCGGTGCGCTGGACGTCACCGGCGTGAAAACCGTCAACGTGGTGGCCGCAGTCAGCGTCACACTGAGCACGCCGGTGGTGGAATGCACTCAGCACCTGAAGGCCCGCACCGTGGAAATAACCCACGGTGGTACCCTGGCCGGTAACGTGGCGCACTCGGGCGGCGCGCTGACGTCTAACGGCGTCCAGGTGGATAACCATCGACACGGTGGCATTCAGCCCGGTGGTAGCTGGACGAGTGGCACACAATGAGCGCGACCTATACCGGCATGAATCCGCATGGCGCTGGCACACTGAGCGATGCCGATCATCTCTGGCAGTCGGTGCGTGACATTCTGACCACGCCACTGGCCTCACGCGTGATGCGTCGCGACTATGGCAGCCTGATCCCCGACCTGCTGGATGCGCCGCAAAATAACGTGACCCGGCTTCAGTTAATGAGTGCGGCCGTTATTGCGCTGGCGCGCTGGGAGCCCCGCATCACGCTGACGACTGTGACCATTCGTTATTCAGCATCCGGGGCGGTGGATGCTGAACTGTCGGGGCTGATTACCACCACGATGCAGGAGATTCACTCCACCATTACGCTTGGGAGTCACAGTAATGGCAACGGTTGATTTATCGCAGCTACCCCAGCCGCAGGTAATCGAAGTGCTGGACTTCGAAGCCATCCTTCAGGATGTGAAAGCGGTGATGATTGCCGCGTTCCCGGCCACTCAGCGTGCATCGGTCAGTGCTGCGCTGGCGCTGGAGTCCGAGCCGTTAACGGTAATAGCGCAGGTGATCGCGTACCGGGAAATGATGCTACGCCAGCGGATTAACGAAGGCGCGGAAGCGTGTCTGCTCAGTCATGCAGTGTCATCCGATCTGGATAATCTGGCGGCCAACCTGAATACCCAACGACTGACCATTACAGACGCCACCGACACCGCTGATGCGGTGATGGAGAGCGACAGCGCATTGCGGTTACGGGCGCAGGCCGCCTTTGAGGGGTTGAGTGTGGCCGGGCCAACCGGTGCCTATGAGTATTTCGCCAGGAGTGCCAGCGGCAAGGTAGCCGATGCCAAAGCCTCCAGCCCCTCGCCAGCGGTGGTGGTGGTATCCGTGCTATCAACGGAGGGGGACGGCAGCGCCTCGGCTGACCTGCTGGCTGCGGTTGATACTGCGCTGTCCGCCGATGATAAGCGCCCGGTAGGCGACCGTCTGACAGTGCAGAGTGCCGGGATTGTGCGTTATACCATTCAGGCCGTGCTGTACCGCTACCCTGGGCCGGAATCAGAGCCTATCCAGCAGGCTGCACAGCAGGCGTTAACGTCATGGCTCGGTACGCAGGGGCGCATTGGGCGCGATGTGGCTCGCTCGGCGATTATGGCGGCGCTGCATGTGCAGGGGGTACAACGTGTTGATCTGCTGGAACCATCGCAGGACATCGCGATCAGCGACACGCAGGCAGCCTACTGCACCGGGTTCACTGTTACCGAGGGCGGCAGCGATGAATAACAGCCTGTTGCCCCCATCCGCCAGTGACTTTATGCGCAACGTCGCCAGCTCCACCCAACGCCTGAGTGAGATAGCGGTTGACCTCGATACGTTATGGAGCGCAGAGCGCTGCCCGGCGCAATTACTGCCGTACCTCGCCTGGGCGCTGTCGGTTGACCGCTGGGACAAACGCTGGTCGGAACAGACCAAACGTTATGTGATCAAGGCGGCCTGGCTTGTGCACCGCCAGAAAGGCACCCTCGCGGCGCTGCGCCGTGTCGTCGAGCCGTTTGGCTACCTGATTCGAATCACTGAGTGGTGGCAAACTGGCGACGCGCCCGGCACTTTCCGGCTGGATATCGGCGTACAGGATAGCGGCATTACCGAAGAGGTTTTTCTCGAGCTTGAGCGGCTGATCGCCGATGCAAAACCGGTGAGTCGTCACCTTCTAGGGCTTGCTATCCACCTCGACAGCATGGGCGTGCTGCCTGTCAGCGTAGGGCAGTACAGCGGCGATGCACTGACCGTTTACCCGTATGTCCCCGAAACAATTATCACCGGCGGTGCGGATATACACGCAGCGGCGGTACATCTGTCTGACAATGTGAGCGTGAACGCATGACAACAAAATATTTCGCCCTGCTGACGGCTACCGGCGCGGCGTTGCTGGCAAATGCCACCGCGCTGGGGCGGCAACTGCAAATTACCCAGATGGCACTGGGAGACGGTGGCGGCACCCTGCCGACTCCCGACCCGGCACAAACCAAACTGGTCAATGAGTGCCGCCGCGCGCCGCTAAACTCCCTGAGCGTTGACCCGGCCAACACCAACCAGATTATTGCCGAGCAGGTGATCCCGGAAGACGAGGGCGGCTGGTGGATCCGAGAGATTGGTCTCTATGACGCCAGCGGCAATCTGATCGCCATCGCCAACTGCCCAGAAACCTACAAGCCGAAATTACAGGAAGGCTCCGGCCGGGTGCAGACGGTACGCATGATTTTGATTGTCAGCAGTACCGACGCGGTAACGCTAAAAATAGACCCGTCTGTGGTTTTGGCCACGCGGTCATATGCTAATGCGCAAACTATTGATGCCAAGGCCTATGCTGACAATCAGGTGAATAACGCCAGAGCTGACCTCAAAACCTACACCGACAACTCACTGGCCGCGCATAGTGCAGCTGTCAATCCACACAAACAATATGCGCCGCTGGCCAGCCCGGCGCTAACGGGTGTGCCAACCGCGCCAACAGCGGCGGCGGGAACCAATAACAGCCAGTTGGCGACTACCGCCTTTGTGACGGCGGCGGCCAATAACACCTCTGCCAGCGTATTGGCGATGACAGCCGCAAACCTTGCCAAAAAACTGGATATTGCAGACATCGCGGGTATCCCGCTGCCGTGGCCGCAGGCTAGCGCGCCCGCAGGCTGGCTGAAATGTAACGGTCAGGCCTTTGATAAAACGCTCTACCCTAAACTGGCACAGGTTTACCCCTCCGGCACCTTGCCGGATTTGCGCGGCGAGTTTATTCGCGGCTGGGATGATGGGCGCGGGGTGGATGCCGGGCGCGCACTGCTGTCGGGGCAGTCGGATGCGGTGCAAGACCACGGGCACGGCGACATGCGGTACTCTGGTCAAGGTGCTGGGGGTGGGAATCTGCCGATTGTTGACGGCGGCGCGGCATTTAACGGCGGTGGAGACTTGATTGGCGCGATATCAAATCGGGCATTTAATGGAGCTCCGCGCGTGGCGGCTGAAACCCGCCCACGCAACATCGCCTTTAACTACATCGTGAGGGCTGCATAATGCAAACCAATGACATCGCTGTATTAGGCGAAAATGGACTGGCGCACACATCCGGCTGGCTGAGGGTTTATCACGCCGATGTACAAACCGGCGAGTATAGCGGCAGCAGTGAAGAGTACCTGATGACCGGCACCGGCGTGCCTGCACATAGCTACGCCGATGTGCCACCGGCCGATGTAGCGACCGGGCAGGCAGTGCGGCGCGCTGCCGATGGGTTGCACTGGGAGGTGGTGGCGGATTTTCGCGGTCAAACGGCGTATGACACCCGCACCCGCCAGCCGCAGGCAATTGGCACGCTCGGTGATTTGCCAGAGCACCTGACGCTGTTGCCGCCATCCGGTGAGTTCGACCGCTGGCAAGGCGATGCGTGGGTGACGGATGCGGCGGCACAGCATGCGGCAACGGTACTGGCGGCACAGTGCGACCTTGATGGCCGACGTCAGGCCGCCCGTGAGCGCATCAGCGAGCTGACCTATGCCGAAGAGCTGGCGATGGCAACAGAGGCGGAAACGCGCTTACTGAAAGAGTGGAAACGCTATCTGGTGCAATTAGGTCGCATTGACACTGCCGCCGCACCGGATATCGACTGGCCGGAAACCCCCTCCACCTGACCTACCCGGCCCCGCGACAGTGGGGCCGTCAGACCCAGCCTTTCACGGTATTCATCGCATCAGTGGCTGCCGTTTTGACGGTATTGACTGCTTTGTCTGCCGTCTTGCGTGCATTGTCCATCAAGTCGCTAAAGGAGGCGGATTGCAGTTTTTCACGCAGGTCTTCATCACAGCGCTGAAAGCTCAGTGAGAACTCAATCTTCTTTGCTTTTCCATAGCGATTCAGCTCTGTCCGTGTGGTTTGCATCCCGGTTAATACATACATGCCGTAAATCTGCCCGGTACCGTCAATCAGCGGCCAGGGGCGGCCAAGATAGGCTTGTGTGGTTAATACCGTTAACGATATTTCACCGCCGGTAATTTCGGGGTACAGCACGCCGCTTAACGTTATCTGGTCGTCACCGGCCCCGATATACTGCCATTTAGCCGAACGATTAATCCGCTCATTCTTGACATGTCGCCAGGCGCGCGACTGTTGCAGTTGCTGGTAAGGCAACGTGCGCAGCTCAAACACAAACAACCCGTATACCATCATCATCAGTTTTTCTCCTTACTCTCTGTCTCTGAAGCTGCCACGCTGAAGCCTGTCGCGGCGGGCCAGTTCGGCACTGACCGCATCGGCCACAATACGGCCCAACTCGCGGGCGTCCTGCCGTTCAACGCCGTGCAGGTGTATATGGATTTCCCCATTGAAACCACCCGCTGCGGGTGTTCTGGCCGCCGGACGACTGACCGGGGACGCGTCGGCCTGTTTGACGGGCTGTGTTGCCGCGACCACGGCGGGCCGGTCGCTCAGTGCCTGCATTGTCTGGGCGGATTGTGATGGGGTAGGCGGTGTACCGGCAAGTCTGGATTCCTGCCATTCGCCACGCACAGCCAGCGCTTTAGGCAGGTTTTTGAAAACGATATCGCCGGGGCCAATGCGCTTTTTGGTTTCTTCCAGCACGCCGCCGGTATTGTCAGCAATCTTCTGTAAACGGCGCTGCGTGCCGCTGTCTCCGGTTAACGGTTGTGTTGGGGCGGTGGTTTGGGGTTTTGTATTTGGTTTTGTATTTTCGTTTTTGTTCCCGTCGGTTTTAGGCGACCAGTTCCAGCCTTTTTGCACCATCTTTTTCTGTTGCGGATCCCATTCCCACATAACAGGATCTTTTTTCAGGCTTTCAGCTTTAGCGCTGGCGGCATCCAGTCCGGCTGGTATAAGTCCCAGCTTTTCAAGTATCCAGCCAATGCCTTTCATCAGCCCGGTGAGTGGCAACATTAACCCCTGAAGCACGATGCCCAGCACCTTGCCGAAGGTTTCCCCGGCGCTGGCACATTTCTCCAGTGAGTCTTTGCTGGTTTCTATTGGTGACAGCAGTTTTTTAAACCAATCCCATACCTGCTCAATACCGCGCCAGATAAGGTCAAATATCGGCGTCAGGCCGGAAAATGCACTTCGCAGCGGTGTCAGCGCCTGCATTATCCCGGCGAACATGCCGGTGAAAAATGCCTTGATGGGCTCCCAAAATCGCCAGATAAGCAAGCCTGCAGCCACAAACGCCGCGCCAATCAGCCCGATTGGGCTCAGTAAAAAAGACAATACGCCGCCTAACACCGAGACAGCCCCGGTGATAAGGCCCCATAGTGCAGGCAAACCCGTCATGCGTAGCAGCAAGCCGCCGATGCCTTTGGCCAACGAGCCAAGCGCTGATAAAGGCGAGGTAAATACGGCCAGCAACATGGCGCGCAGCGGGGCCAGTATCATTGTCAGTCGGCCCGCGCTGCCGGAGAACAGCTGTAGCCAGCCGCCCATGCGTGCCATCGGCCCGCCGAGCAGACTGCTTAACCCGGCAAACATCGACGCCGCCCCGCCGACGCCGCGCACACCCAGCAGCAGCGAAAAGCCGAGCTGGATCTTTGCCAGTGGCACCATCAGCAGGCCCAGAGTTAACGCCGCTGTGCCGATTGCTCCCGTTAGCGCAAGTGCGCTAACCGTCACCAGCACAATCGTCTGTGTCAGTTTCGGGTTTTCCTGTACCCAGTTGCGTGCGCGATTCACCAGGGCTGTGGCATCCTGTGTCAGGCCACGCAGACGAACGGATAGCCCGTCTATCACGCCAAAACGTAGTCCGTTCAGCGCACCGCCCAATTGCGCAATATCACCAGACAGGTTATCGCGCAATGTCGCGCCCATACGGTCAGCAGAGCCGTTTATATCCCCCAATTGGTTTGATACGCCGGCCAGCGCTGCCAGAAATTGCGGGATCTGATCGATAGATAAGTCTTCAATCGGCGTACCAAACAGCGCAATGGCCGCATTGGCACGTTCGGCTGGCTTCTGAATCGATAGCAGCCCTCGTGCTGTTTTCTGCATGGCCTCCCGTGCCTGCTGACCACCACTGGCGATAGCTGATGACATTTTTTCGGCATCCAGCCCGATTTTTTTGTACGCCTCCATGCTTTTTTTGGACATGTCCGAGCCGCGAATAGAAAACTCTTTTATTGCATCGCCGGTTTTGTCGAGGGCAAATTTACCCTGCTTTGCCATATCAACCAGCAACGACATCGCTTCGCTGCCGCTAAAGCCGAGGTTACGAAAGTGCGTGGAATACTCGTGTAGAATTTCAGGCAGTTCGCCGCGCATCTCAGTAGACACACGCTGCATACCGGCAACCATGAGATCGAATGCGTCATCACTGTTCTTCGCCAGCCCGTTTTTCATCATGATGGCTGCCATCTGAATACTCTCGGCAGTATCAGTACCGAGTGCCGTCTGCATATCCAGTGCTTTACGTGTGATACGTGTTAGCTCGGCATCGCCGACATTACCGAGTGCCCCCAGCGTACTGCGCACGGCTCCCAGTGCCTCCGCGATTTGATTCAGGTCAGCAATCACACCCGAACTGCCAATCTTCTGGATAATGCCTGAATACTGCTGCCCCCGGCTCGCTGACTCACCGTTTTGAGCCGCAACGCGAGCGCCGTTATTATCCGCCTCAACACCTGGTGCCATTGTCCGGGCACCGAGATAGGCTCCCGCAATGGTCGCCCCAACCGCAACAGTACCCGCAGCCCTTGATTTTCCGGCGGCATCAGTCAGGCGTTCGTAGCGCACATGCGCGCGGGTCACGGCAGCCAGTTGCTGCCGCTCTCGTTCCAGTGTCTGGTTATATTGCTCGGTGCGGCGAATGGCACTCTGAATGGTGGCATTGCCGCCAACCAGTGACACACCATGCCCGCGCAGTGCCTGTGAGACGGCACGCAGCTTGACCATTTCCTGATCGCGGGTGATGTTCAGCCGCTCCAGTTTAGCGGCCAGCGCTGCCATATGTTCCCGTTGCCGATCGGTCAGCACGGTGCCGCTTTGCTGGGCCTGTTTCAGGGCATTCAGGCTGCGGCTGGTTTCATCAATTGTCCGTGAGGTTTTTTGTACGCTGTCACGCAGGCGGTTGAAGGTTCTGGATTGATTATCCAGATCCTTAATCGCGGCCTGGGTACGTTTGAGGGATTCAGATAACCCGCCCGCACTCTGGCGGGCGGCGTTGACCGGGCGGGTCAGCCGGTCGATAGCACTGAAGGCTACGCGGATATCAAGGCTTCTCATCAGCTTCACTGGCTCCACTTCGGATAGCCGCCCGCGCGCGCCAGGCTATCACCTCGCCCAGATCCATACTGAACAGTTCAGAGGGCGGCCAGTTAAAAACAACGGCAATATCAGCGACCAGATCGTCTATCTGGTCGAACTGCACGACGGTTATGCTTCCTCCGTCACCTCCGCGTTCGGTTCGCCAGGCTCCGCATGCACTAAAAAAGGCGTGATGGCCTCTGCCAGCCGCATAAAATCGCGGGTATCCATCGCATTGATTTCGGCCATCTTCAACTTGGGCGAGGTCACGCGCGTCAACAGCGTGGTGATGGAATCCACATCCATATTCAGGACGTTGACCAGCCGCAGGCCACGCAGTGAGCCCGCCTGTTTAATGTCATCGGTAATGGCCACCTGGCTGATAGTGCTATCGCCCCGCACAATCGGGGTTGCCAGGGTGATGGTGTGTTCATTCGGTGTGTTCATGGTTACAGGCTCCGGGCGCGGGTATCGCTGCCATTGTTCAGGTTGTTCAGTTACTTAACCCCAGCGCAGACGAGATGCGATCCGGGTAGATGTTTTTGCCGTTTTTCTTGTAGATGAAATTCAGCAGGTCAATTTCAAGCACCGATTGATCGTCAATCGACAGCTTGTAGTAGGTATTTTTCAGCGCATAGGTGACTGACGTGTCTTCACCTTGCTTAGATTCGCCGCCATCAATCTCGGTAATACGGCCGCGCATCTCGACTTCAACCAGTTGGCTGTCGCCGTCGGTGTAGTATTCCCCGGCAAAGCGCAGGCGAATTTCATCAATATCGCCGCCGTATTCCTGCAACAGTTTTTTCTCCATGCCGCCCACCACCATCTGGGCTTCCAGCGCACCGGAGTCCATACCGAGATCGACCGCCACCGAGCCAATCATGCCCGCGCCCTGAAAATCCTCTGTCTTGCGGGTTAATTTTGGCAAGGTCACTGCTGTAACCTTGCCTATCTGGTTGTTGCCGTTCACAAAACAGGTGAACAGGCGCAATTTATGCGGTACAGCCATTTACACCCCTCCCAGCGATGAGAACGCGGAGTCAAAATAATCATCGGTGAACGTCTGGTATAACGTCAGGTCTTCCAGCGGCGGCACCGGTGTGTACTTGTAACGCACGCGCACTTGCCCCTGTCGCAGGCCGGTGGTGGGGTTGTCCTGAATATCGAACCAGCATTCCCCGCCGATAAGCCTGCCCGCCGTAACCAGGGCACTCAGCTTGCCGTTGATGCCGTTCACCACGTCTTTGACATTGGCCGGGGTCAGTGGCTCGTCAACAACCTCAAACTGCGCTTCTGCGATACTGTCAGCGAGGATTTGTGCGGTACGGGTGTACACCTCAAACAGGTAATCATGGGTGTCCGTGGTGCGGTTGCCCCAGAAGCGGAAACCATTGCGCTTAATCAACGTGGTGATCTCCTGATTGTTGAGTTCATTCGCGTCGCTGTCTTCGGCCTGAAGCGACCAGAACACATCCCGCGAAATGCCCAATACATTATTCACGGCCACGTTCGACAGCGACTTATGCCAGCCCTGATCGTTATCAATCGCTGCGCGCAGGCCGCAGGCATAGGCCGGAGCCGGAAAGGTTTCATTGCTGCCGGTCAGCGGGTTATAGGCGATAAAATCCGGCCAGATCAGCATCAGCTCCCGATACGCAAACTGCGCACGGTAGGTGATGGCCTCGGCCATCGTGGTGCAACCGTGACACCCGGCATAGACAAACGCGCGCAGGTTTTGCGCAATCACGCACAGCGCTGACGTCACTTCGGCGGTGTCATAGTCCGGTACCGCCAAAATCCGGGGCCGGTAATTAAGTTTTGCTTCTGCCGTCAGCAAGGCATACATGCCGGTATAACTGCCGTCAGCTGCCGTCCCGCCGATAATCAGCTGGGACTGGGTTTTGTCGCCGCCTTCGGTTGCTGCCGCCACCCGTACCACAATCACCTTCGTGCTGGCCTGGTCAGCAATCGCCTTCAGCGTCTTGTAGAGCGAGCCGGTTTTACCCGCCTTGCCCAACACGCTATTTACCCGTGTGATGAGCACCGGGGTATTCAGGGGAAAGGTGCCTGCATCCGCGTCTTCCGCCACGGCCACCACGCCAATCACACTGGAATCAATGTCATTGATTGCGGCCACCAGGTCGGTATTTTCACGAACACGCGCACCGTGGAAACGTGTCTCTGACATGTTCACCACCATTACGTTATTGAGTTCAGGGCGATAATCCCCGATATCCGCCGCGCACTCACGCGCTGGTGGGTCTGGCCGTCCGGCGACAACAAAAAGCCATTTTTCCCTACGCGCACGCGTGAAATCATGCGGCAAAAACAGGGGATGAAAATGGATATCAAAACACTCACTGACTCCGTTACCGATGCCGCGAAGCGCTACAACGACGCACTGACCGAGGCGGTAAAAATTCCGGCCTTCAGCATTACGCTGGGCGGGAAAGCGCTGAAGGAGTTGGGCGACCGGCTAATCTCGCTGTCGCTGACCGACAACCGGGGCTTTGAGGCTGACCAGCTCACACTGTCGATAGACGACAGCGACGGACGCCTGGAGCTGCCGCCGCGTGGCGCACAGATTGCGCTGTCCATTGGCTGGCAGGGTGAAGCGCTGACGTACAAAGGGCTGTATACCGTGGATGAAATTTCCCACGAAGGCCCGCCCAACGTGCTGGGCGTGACGGCCAGAAGTGCGGATTTCCGTGAAGAGTTCAACGTGAAGCGAGAGGTTTCATGGCATGACGTGACGGTAGAGCGTGTCGTGTCGGCGATCGCACACCGCTACGGCATGAAGGCGCAAATCAGTGACATGCTGATGAATATCGACATCGACCACGCCGACCAGACCGAAGAGAGCGATATGTCATTCCTGACCCGGATGGCCGAGCAACTGGGGGCGATTGCCACCATCAAAAACGGCACGCTGCTGTTTATCCTGCCCGGTGGTGGTGTGACGGCATCCGGCAAGGCGCTGCCATCGGCCAGCCTCACACGAGACAGCGGTGATAAACACCGTTTCCGCATTGCCGATCGGGATGCCTACACCGGCGTGCGCGCCTACTGGATGGATCTGCAATTCGGTAAGAAGAAAAAGGTCAGCGTGAAGCGCCGCCGGACAAAACCCAAACCGAAAAAGGAGAAGAGCAGCAATCGTGAAGGCGATTACATCACAGGCACAGACGGTAATGTATTTGTGATGCGCAAAACCTATCCCAATGAAGAGGCGGCCAAACGGGCGGCGGCGGCTAAATGGCGGCAGTTACAACGTGGAGCGGCTGAATTTTCGATAACCCTGGCGCGTGGCCGTGCCGAGCTGTATCCCGAAATGCACATGACGGTAAGCGGCTTTAAACCCCATATCGACAATCAGGACTGGATTATCGCCCGCGCAGAGCACGTTATTGATGGCAACGGCTTTACCACCCGTCTTGAGCTGGAAGCAAAAATCCCTGACTGGATAGCAGAAAGTGAATAAAATGGCGGCGAGTTCAACTCCCACAGGGGAGACCATTATGTTCAGATGTCCTTTCTGCGGGGCAACGGCCCGCACCCGTACCAGTCGCCGCCTGAGCGATATCACCATCCGGCAATATCACCAGTGCCAAAACCTGGAATGCAGCGAGACATTTACCACCCTCAACACGGTAGAACGGCGCGTATCAAAGCGCACACGGGAAGACCCGCTACCGCCTGACTTTATCCCGCAAGACGCCTTTCCGGCATCGCATTACGGCCGGGATCAATTGAATCTGGCGTTGTAAAACAAAAGCCCCGCAGGATGAGTGCGGGGCTTTGGGCTATTAGAGATTATAAGAGTGATAAATCTGTTCGTTATGGCCAACACAGATAATACTGTCTGTGCTCGATGATGCATTTGATAACATCGGTGATCATATTGATAGTGATGATGGGATAGGGATATGAAATCCTTATTTCAGGCCACCAGAAGCATATTTCCGTGCAACCATAGTGGAAAAAAATCAGCTTGCTCTGGCTCTTTAATTATTCAACCACGGTTAACAATGGCGGCTGATTGAAGACCGCCTTTTTTGTACCTGAAAAACGGGTGCTGCCACTTTGCTGCCATTTTGCTGCCACTTGCCAAATTCCAGGCATAAAAAAACCGCCTTGAGGCGGTGAAGAGTTTTTATTTATTTCTATTTTTATCAATCAGTTATTACATGGTGCCCAGAGCGGGACTTGAACCCGCACAGCGCGTACGCCGAGGGATTTTAAATCCCTTGTGTCTACCGATTCCACCATCTGGGCTTTGAATTTGGAGGCGCGTCCCGGAGTCGAACCGAGGTGGACGGATTTGCAATCCGCTGCATGGCCACTCTGCCAACGCGCCTTATTTATAACTAACTTGGAGCGGGAAACGAGACTCGAACTCGCGACCCCGACCTTGGCAAGGTCGTGCTCTACCAACTGAGCTATTCCCGCATTCGACTAAACATTTTGTTTATTAAGCAGTTTCACTTAGCAGTGCTGCTGTCGATGCGGTGCATTCTACTTACCTGACGCAGTGAGTCAATAAAATTATCGTCCTCACTGTACTGTTTGTTGTTTTTTAAGGCTGGACGATCAATGTTCAAGCAGATCGCGCCATGCAGCGCTTAAATATTGGAACATTAGACCAGAAAGTCAACACCGCTGCGATATACAATGCAAAGATTCCCGCCGCTTCAACCATACGTTCAGGCCGCCATAACAAACCCACTAAGGCTACCATCTGTGCCGTTGTTTTAATTTTACCAACCCATGATACGGCAACACTGCTACGTTTACCGAGTTCCGCCATCCACTCACGCAACGCAGAAATAATGATTTCTCGTGCAATCATGGTCGCTGCTGGCAACGTTATCCACCAAGAGTGGTAATACTCCGCGACCAAAACCAACGCAACAGCGACCATAACTTTATCTGCGACCGGGTCAAGAAATGCGCCAAAGCGCGTTGTCTGTTTCCAGAGACGAGCGAGAAAACCATCAAACCAGTCAGTTATCGCCGCGAAAACAAAAATACTCGCGCAGACCATCGGTGCCCAGTCGAACGGCAGATAAAATGCCAGAACAAAGAATGGGATGAGAACAACTCGAAACAGGGTAAGCCACGTGGGTATATTAAATCGCATAGCGTATGGGTAACTGTCTGGCTTGAAAGAGAATAAGGGTATGTTGCTACATTGGCTCTAGTGTTTCAATGCATGAAAGATTTTTTCTGCCAAAGCGAGTGAAATTCCGGGAACACCCGCAATTTCTTCGATACTGGCGTTCATCAAAGGTTGCAATCCGCCCATGAATTTTAGCAATGTTTGACGTCGTTTTGGCCCAACTCCTTCTATCATTTCCAGTGAGCTCGTATTTTTCACCTTTGCCCGCTGTTTACGATGCCCGCTAATAGCGTGATTGTGCGACTCATCGCGAATGTGTTGAATAACATGCAGTGCAGGCGAGTCAGCAGGTAAGGCAACCCCCTCACCCGTCGCTTCGAAGAATAGCGTTTCGAGCCCGGCTTTGCGATCACTGCCTTTGGCTACACCGAGCAGGAGAGGTTTCGTGATATCCCAAGGGACCTGTAAAGACGAAAAAACGGCTTTGGCCTGAGCGAGTTGACCTTTCCCGCCATCAATCACGATGACATCGGGAATTTTACCTTCATCGATAGCTTTACCATAACGGCGTTTAAGCACCTGAGTCATCGCCGCATAATCATCGCCCGGCGTAATCCCGGTAATATTATAACGTCGATATTCTGAACGCAGCGGGCCATTGGCATCGAAGACCACGCAAGAGGCTACCGTCTGTTCGCCCATCGTATGGCTGATATCAAAACACTCCATACGATGTATTTTATCAAGACCAAGCACGGCTGCCAGTGCCGTCAATCGTTGCCATACTGTTGATTGTTGAGCTAATTTCGTTGTCAGCGCCGTGTGGGCATTGGTTCGGGCCAGCTTGAGATAGCGGGCTCTATCTCCCCTAGGGCGGCTTTGAATGTGGATTTTACGCCCCGTCTGCTCACTGAGCGATTCAGCTAGCAGCTCACATTCAGGTAATGAGAAGTCCAGTAAAATATCAGAGGGCAAAGTACGGGCGGTGCTGCCCTGTAAGTAAAACTGCCCGACGAATGTTTGTACCACTTCGGCTAACTCAGTGCCGGCAGGAACCTTGGGAAAATAGCTACGGCTCCCTAACACATTGCCTTGACGCAGAAAGAGCACATGGACACAAGCGATACCCGCATCAAACGCTACGCCAATCACGTCGAGATCGTCACCATCACCAGAAACAAACTGTTTCTCGGTAACACGCCGTATTGCCTGAATTTGATCTCGAATACGAGCGGCCTCTTCAAATCGTAGTTCACGACTTGCCAACTCCATCTCAGCAACCAAATGGGTCAGCACTTGCTGGTCTTTGCCTGACAGGAACAGTCTTACATAATCAACCTGTTGCTGATACATTTCCTCACTAACCAGGCCACTAACACAAGGGCCGAGACAACGGCCAATTTGATATTGCAAACAAGGGCGGGAACGATTGCGGTAGACACTATTTTCGCACTGGCGTATAGGGAACAGCCTCTGTAATAACATCAAGGTTTCACGCACCGCATTGCCGTTAGGGAATGGGCCAAAATACTCACCTTTAGCGTGCCGTGCTCCCCGATGTATCGACAAACGCGGGTGAACATCGGCACTAAGAAAAATCAAAGGGTAGGATTTATCGTCGCGCAATAAAACATTATAGCGCGGCTGATATTGCTTGATGAAATTATGCTCAAGTAATAACGCTTCAGTTTCAGTATGTGTGATCGTAACGTCTATCTGTTGGATACTTTTTACCAACACCTCGGTTTTTCGGCTCGAAACCTGAGCTCGAAAATAGCTGGAGAGGCGTTTTTTTAAATCCTTGGCTTTACCAACATAGATAACCGTGTTCTCGGCATCATACATACGATAAACCCCAGGCTGACTGGTTACTGTCTTCAAAAAAGCCTGGGCATCAAAACGTTCAGTCACTACTAATCAACGTCTCCGCATTAAAAAGTCCATGGCGAATAGCAAGATGAGTGAGCTCAACATCACCATTAATGTTCAATTTGCTGAACATCCGATAGCGATAGCTATTGACCGTTTTCGGGCTGAGATTGAGTTTATCTGAAATCTCATTCACTTTCTGCCCTTTGGTGATCATCATCATAATTTGCAACTCACGCTCGGAAAGGCACTCCAGCGGAGTTTCCGTCTGAGGCTCCAACTGGCTTAATGCCATTTGTTGAGCAATATCGGAAGCAATATAGCGCTTCCCTGCATGCACCGAACGAATAGCATAAATCACCTCTTCTGGCGTGGCACCTTTACTTAGATAACCCGCTGCACCAGCTTGCATGACTTTTGCAGGTAAAGGATTCTCGGTGTGAATAGTCAGCATGATGATTTTCACTTCGGGAGAAAACCGAACAATTTTGCGCGTTGCCTCAAGACCGCCAATGCCTGGCATATTCATATCCATCAGTACAACGTCTACACTGTTGCTACGGCACCATCTGACCGCATCTTCACCGCATTGCGCCTCCCCAACAACCTTGAGGCCTTTGATATCGTCAAGAATGCGCCGTATCCCTGCCCGCACCAGTTCATGGTCATCAACAAGAAAAACGCTAATCAAAGAACAATTCTCCAAAAAGAGTAACACTTACAGACGAATTTGTTGCAGGTGGTACTATGTGGTTTAGAAAAAATGAATACACTTTTTTATTAAAAGTGTATTTTTATTCTACCGTGTGGTATTATTCTTTAAGCTTGTGAATGATAGCCTCTGTGCATCATTCTTAAAATGCGCTTCCATCACAGTATTCATATTTCCAACCTGGCTTTTTAGAGAAAGAGACGCAAAACGCGTCTAAAATTATAAAAAAATATCAATAATCAAAACATTATCAAGCTTTTGCAAAGTACGCAATCACGAGCATGTTACCGTTGTTGCATGATTATAACGCCTAAAATGCTTCGCCACAGCCTGTTATCTACAAATAATACACACGCCTTTAAATATCCATATAAAAATTGCGATATTGCTGCAAGAGCGCATTTAAAGGCTAAAACATACGTTAACAAAATATAATCAATTTGTGGCAATAGCAGATAAGAAAAATACAACTTCATTGTTCTTATCTTATTTTCAGTGCGCTGCGCCATTGACAGATATGGTACAATAACAAAAATTTTGGTTATGTTGCCGTATTATCAGGCAGTTTTTATCTTTGTCGATAGCATCGGCTTTATATTCATTACAGGAGATATTATGAACACCAACGACTTCCCGACAGCCGCCACCCCTGAATCTCTGGCCCATGAGGTCAGTTGTATGAAGGCGCTGATGACGCTGATGCTGAAGTCTATCGGTCAGGCTGATGCAGGCAAGATCATAGTCAACATGGAAAAGCATATTGCCCAACTCGATGATCCAACCCAGGCTGAAATCTTCAGTACAACAATTAAACAAATCAAGACGGTTTATCGTCGTTAGTCGTATTCGTATTCCCATCAGATGCTCATTATCTTGTGTTATTGTCTGATGGGAAACATACTTGCTTTGGCTCATCCTGCGTAAAATTAACCCTCATCTGAATAGCTGCGCTAATTACTGAATAATATTTAACCAATCGATAAACATTTCAGTTAATCGTATATTTTTAATATTTAAATAACAGCAGTTAGGAGAAAGAGTTATTTTTTGTATTTAGCCGGTTGAATTGAATACTGGATATGGCTTGAGAAGTGTTGGTGGGTCGTATAGGGCTCGAACCTATGACCAATTGATTAAGAGTCAACTGCTCTACCAACTGAGCTAACGACCCAACGCAGGGGATTATTCTCCTACTATCGCCATCTGTCAAACGATTCGTTCCTTTTTCTTTGAGCCGGTTAATTTGACTATCATCTCTCTCGTTTTTTTGATGTTATTGCGCTTTTAACTTCCGGTAACAGCATGTCGCATGTTGTTACCTCATGTGTATAGATTCATGATGCGCCAAATAGCGTGTTACTATTCGTGACCCTGACGTTTATGCATCCAGTCAGTGTATATTTCATTGGCACTGGTTGTATAACCTCATATTGTATAACCCCATACAGCTACAGTGTTAGCGTGTATGAGTTGATATTTTTTAGGGAATCGTTCTGGAAATCAGCTTTTGGGGTTGGTTTCCCCCATGCTTGACCCGCGCTGGAAATAACATTTTATGACAGATAAAACACAACATAACACCGAGGCTAATAGCCAGAATGACCTAAGGCGTAACCTGACAAATAGGCATATCCAATTGATTGCGATAGGCGGTGCGATAGGCACAGGCTTGTTTATGGGATCAGGCAAGACCATCAGTTTGGCGGGCCCATCGATTATTTTCGTCTACATGATAATTGGATTTATGCTGTTTTTTGTGATGAGGGCAATGGGTGAGTTACTCTTGTCTAACCTCAACTATAAATCATTTAGCGATTTTTCTGCCGATCTACTCGGCCCCTGGGCTGGTTTTTTTACCGGCTGGACATACTGGTTCTGCTGGGTTGTCACCGGGATTGCAGATGTTGTCGCAATCAGTGCTTATGCGCAGTTCTGGTTCCCTGAGTTCTCACAATGGATAAGCTCACTGCTTTGCGTATTGCTATTGCTTACTTTAAATCTGGCCACGGTTAAATTATTTGGTGAGATGGAGTTTTGGTTTGCAATGATAAAGATAGTGGCCATTGTGGCACTAATTGCAATAGGTGCCGGCTTGGTTGCTATGCAGTTTGTTTCCCCATCAGGCGCTGTCGCGTCTCTTAGCAATCTATGGCGAGATGGAGGGTTATTTCCTAAGGGTCTCAGCGGATTTTTTGCTGGCTTCCAAATAGCCATTTTCGCCTTCGTGGGTATTGAGCTAGTGGGTACTACTGCCGCTGAAACCAAAAACCCAAACGTGGTCTTACCTCGTGCCATTAATGCTATCCCTATTCGCATTATTATGTTTTACGTTTTCGCACTGATAATGATTATGTCGGTGACGCCGTGGAGCCATATTGCTGCAGATAAGAGCCCATTTGTTGAGATGTTTGTTTTAGTCGGGCTACCAGCGGCGGCTAGTGTGATTAACTTCGTGGTATTAACGTCTGCGGCATCATCGGCAAATAGTGGGGTATTTTCTACCAGCCGTATGTTATTCGGTCTTGCCAGGCAGGGAGATGCGCCAGCGTATTTTGGCAGGTTATCAAAACGTGCGGTTCCCTCGGGTGGATTACTGTTCTCCTGTATTTGTTTGTTATGCGGAGTGGTGCTTATCTACCTTATACCTGACGTCATGACTGTTTTTACGCTAGTCACCACGGTATCCGCGATTTTATTTATGTTCGTCTGGAGCATCATTTTGTGCTCCTATCTGGTCTACCGTAAAAAGCGCCCACAATTACATCGTCAGTCGGCTTACAAAATGCCCTGCGGTATTATCATGTGTTGGATGTGTTTGGCATTCTTTGCATTTGTGCTGGTATTACTGACATTACAGCCAGATACATTACAGGCGCTGATTGTCACCCCTGTGTGGTTTGTCGTATTGGCTATCGCTTATTACAGTATTCGTTATCGTCGGCAACAACGCACATAGCTGATGGCGTAACCAGAAAGTCTCCAGGCAACGGTATAACTGACACGCCTGCGAAAAATGGGGTATTCAATGCGGTCGGCTACGTCTTTACCATGTAGCTGACCGCATCCAATTTAAGCACTAATGGTTTGTCGAACGCCGTTCACTGCGCTCTTGGCTTGCTCACATTGGCTAAGAATGGTTTGGGCGTGCGAATACAAGATCTTACCAGCTTCGGTCGGCGTCACACCCCGGCGACTACGAACCAGCAGTTGCTTTTCCATTTCACTTTCAAGTGTCGCAACTTGCTGACTCAGCGCTGGTTGCGCAATGTGCAACATTTCAGCGGCTTGGGTCAGGCTACCGATATCAACAATTTTCACAAAATATTTTAGCCGTCTCAGATTCATGTGTACCTCCTGAATAGTTACAGTCAAATAAAAGCAAGAAGTACGCCAGATTTGTAGAGTGACGAAAAAAAACGTATTGATATGGCTTAAGCAGCTTAAAAATAAGTAAAAGCAATAGATGCGAGCCCCATAGTAACAATCCTAATCTCGCTCACCGATCGTGTTATCCACACGCAAGAATCATAGTTTGCACCAAAAAAGGGCGCGATGTGCTATATGAGAGTGCACTGGTCTGACAACATTGCCGTCATCTATGCTTACATTGTCTATTATTACATCATTTTCAATGGGTTGGTTATAAGTTCAGCAAACAGTCAATCTATATATGATGATGCTTTGACAAGCCCACAGGCTGCCGCTATTATCCACACCACTTAACCGATTCCTCTGTAGTTCAGTCGGTAGAACGGCGGACTGTTAATCCGTATGTCACTGGTTCGAGTCCAGTCAGAGGAGCCAATTTAAAGAAACCAGATGTCTACTGACGTCTGGTTTTTTGCTTTTTATCAATTGGTTATCCCCTTCTTTAGCTTCACCCTCGCTCACCCAAAAACGCTACTGCCCACCACTTTTGTTGGTAGAATCGTTGGTATCTCTGGTTCGATTTTGCTTATACCAACAACTCAAGGGGGCAAATCATGTCACTAACTGATTCCAAAGTAAAAAATGCCAAATCTCTTGAGAAGGAATATAAGCTTACTGATGGCTTTGGTATGCACCTGTTAGTGCATCCTAATGGATCTAAATACTGGCGCTTGTCTTATCGTTTCGAAAAGAAGCAAAGATTACTCGCTTTAGGCGTCTACCCGGCTGTTTCACTGGCGAATGCCAGACAACGCCGGGATGATGCCAAAAAGCTGTTAGCGGCTGGCATTGACCCCAACGCCAAAAAACAGGCTGACCACAAAATCGTTCAGGAACGACGTAACAACACCCACGCGTTCAAAACCGTTGCCAAAAGCTGGTTTGCCACCAAAACCACATGGTCGGAAGATTATCAGCGTTCTGTCTGGATCCGTCTTGAAACCGACCTGTTCCCTGATATTGGCAACAGAGATATTGCTGAACTGGATACGGGCGATCTGCTGGTTCCCATCAAAAAGATAGAGAAGCTGGGTTATCTGGAAATTGCTATGCGGGTGAAGCAATATGCCACTGCCATTATGCGTTATGCCGTCCAGCAAAAGATGATCCGTTTCAATCCTGCCTATGATTTGGAAGGTGCTGTTCAGAAGCCATAGACGGAACACCGCCCTGCTATTGAGCTGGAAGAGATACCTGCCCTACTGGAACGCATTGAAGGCTATCAGGGCCGTAGCAGGCTGACCCTGTTGGCGATAAAACTCACTCTGCTGATATTTATTCGCTCCAGCGAACTCCGCTTTGCCAGATGGTCAGAGATCGATTTTAACAGTGCCTTATGGGTTATCCCTGAACAGCGTGAAGCGATTGCAGGGATCAAACATTCAGGCCGTGGGGCTAAAATGCGCAGAAAGCACTATGTTCCTCTATGCGAACAAGCAGTGGCAATTTTAGAAGAGCTTAAAGACCTCACCTATGACGTTAACGGCGATGACGGCTTTATCCTGACGGGCTGTTATGATGCGATGAAGCCGATGAGTGAGAACACCATCAACAAGGCGCTACGAAAAATGGGCTATGACACCAAAACCGATCTGTGCGGTCACGGCTTTCGAACGCTGTCGTGTAGTGCGTTAATCGAATCGGGTATCTGGCCTGAAGACGTGGTTGAGCTTCAAATGAGCCATATGGAAAAGAACAACGTTCGCGCTGCCTATACCCATAAGGCCAAACACCTTGAGCAACGGGGAGCAGGTCAAAGATCATTTATCAACGGAGACTGAACCAGATGCCTATCCCACCCATTGCCAGCGACCCGCTGATGACTTTTTATGATCATTGCCATCTTGCTCTACACCTCATCAGCCTACCCGTGTGTTAGCGTTACATGAGTGCCTAAACAAATTTTTTTCCATCACCGATGAAAATTTAAAAAAAAACCTAAAGGTTGTTTTAACCAAGCCGATACACTTATCGACGGTGATGACACCGGGGGCAACAGCCCATCCCCATTAATAGAGATGAAAGGAATACAATTATGGCAGTCATTAACACTAATAGTATGTCGCTGTTGGCCCAGTCCAACCTGAACAAATCTCAATCTTCTCTGCAGACTGCTATTGAGCGTCTTTCTTCTGGTTCCGCTATCAATAGCGCCAAAGATAACGCTGCAGGTTCAGGTATCGTTAACGGCATGACCGCTCAGATTCGTGGTCTGACTCAGGCATCTAAAAATGCTAACGACGGTGTATCTCTGGTTCAAACCGCTGAAGGTAACCTGGACGAAATCAACAGCAACTTGCAGCGTGTTCGTGAACTGGCTGTACAGGCTGCGAACGATACCAACGGTACCAACGACCGTACTGCAATCCAGACTGAAATCAACCGTCGTGTTGATGAAATTAACCGTATTGCCTCTAGCGCAAACTTCAACGGCAAAAAACTGCTGGATGGTAGCGTAACTATTGGCTTTAACATTCAGGTTGGCGCAGGCACAACTTCTAACGATGCAATCACGGTTGGTAGCGCTGCACTGATCAACGCAACAACAGGCGGTCTGTCTGTTACTGCAACCGACGTATCTTCTGCTGCAAGTGCAACAGCACTGATCAGCGCCGTTGATACCGCTCTGCAGACTATCAACACTGCGAAAGCAAACATCGGTGCTACTCTGAACCGCTTCGAGTCAACCATCAATAACCTGAGTAACACCATCAACAACCTGAGCAGCGCACGTAGCCGTATTCAGGATGCGGATTATGCAACAGAAGTGTCGAACATGAGCCGTGCTCAGATTCTGCAGCAGGCTGGTACTTCTGTATTGTCTCAGGCGAACCAGGTACCTCAGACTGTACTGAAACTGTTACAGTAATATTTTACAGTATCCTTATTGCAAAAAAGCCAACCTTTCAGGTTGGCTTTTTTAATATATATACCGGATCCACTACATAAACACTCTGCAATTGGACTGTGTAAGCAAGCCCGTTTTGGGCTGTGCCCTTAAGGTGCATAGATTGATAAATAGTGTGGTAATCCATGCTGCTGAATCTTGACAAGCCGTCGGCTTCCCGTTACCCGTAAAGGTTATTTGCGGGCTATCAAGGAAATGGACATGTCAGTGTTACACATTCAGCAGGCGCAGTTTCGCTTAAGCGATACCCGGATGATGCGTCTGGAGGATTTCAGGCTAGATTCATCGCAGTGCTGGGCATTTGTCGGCGCAAACGGCAGCGGAAAATCGGCGCTGGCGCGTGCGTTGTCCGGTGAATTGTTACAATTGGCAGGCCTGCGTCAATGTGACTTTCAACGCCTCGCACGGCTCTCTTTCGAACAATTGCACCAGTTAATGGCGCAAGAGTGGCAGCGCAACAATACCGATATGCTCAGTGCCGATGAAGAGGACACCGGTCGCACCACTGCCGAGGTCATTCAGGAGTACATCCGCGATGCCGGGCGCTGTCAGCAACTGGCGACACAATTTGCTATAGCGCCGCTGTTAACTCGCCGTTTTAAATACCTCTCAACCGGTGAAACCCGCAAAGCGCTGCTCTGCCAGACGTTGATGGCGCAGCCTGATTTGTTAATTCTTGATGAGCCGTTCGACGGGCTGGATGTGGACTCACGCAGGCAATTGGCCATCCTGTTAGCCGAACTTGCCCGGCAGGGGCAAACAATGGTGTTGATACTCAACCGCTTTGAGGATATTCCCGCATTTGTCAGTCAGGTCGGAGTATTGGCTGACTGCGCGCTAGCCCGTCAGGGCACGCGCGAAGCGATGCTGGCTGATTCGCTGCTTGCTCAACTGGCCCGCAGCGAAACCCTTGCCAACACAACACTGCCAGAACCGGAACATCCGGCACAGCGCCCCTCATTTCCCGCTGAGAGGCCGCTGGTGCGCCTTATCAACGGCGTGGTGAGCTACAATGATAAACCGATCCTTCACCAGTTGAACTGGGAAGTGTTACCCGGTCAGCACTGGCAAATTACCGGGCCAAACGGTGCAGGCAAATCAACCTTATTAAGCCTGATTACCGGCGATCATCCACAAGGCTATAGTAATGATCTGACCTTATTCGGCCATCGTCGCGGCAGCGGCGAAACCATCTGGGACATCAAACGCCATATCGGTTATGTCAGCAGTAGCCTGCATCTGGAATACCGGGTGAGCACCAGTCTACGCCACGTCATTACCTCCGGTTTCTTTGATTCTATCGGCATTTATCAGGCGGTTTCCGACAGGCAGCGCTTTCTGGTCGCCCAATGGCTGTCGCTACTCGGCCTGCCTGACAACGTGGCCGATGCGCCTTTCCACGCCCTCTCCTGGGGGCAACAGCGGCTGGCCCTGATTGTGCGGGCGCTGGTCAAACACCCGGCGCTGCTCATTCTCGATGAACCGCTGCAAGGGCTGGACGCCATTAACCGTCAGTTAATTCGTCGCTGGCTGGATATTTTAATGGCGCAAGGGCACACGCAACTGCTGTTCGTTTCTCACCATGCCGAAGATGCGCCGGATTGTATTACCCACCGCCTGCATTTTATTCCCGACGGCGACAGCTATCGCTATGTGGTGCAGCAAGGTTAAGCATCCCCGCGTTTTCCTGCCGACAGGTACGCCAACGCGCCCGCAAGGCGTACCGTCGCCTGTCACCACACCGTGATAACGTTACCACAAAACTGATAAATGATTTATCCTGTCAGACAGCGCCAGACGGAGAACCCTCTCTCGTGGCGCTATCGGTGACAACACCGCAATATTGCTATATTACGGCGCTGATCACCTTTTTCCGCCATCGGTCATGCTATTTTTCCTATCAGTTTTCTGCGACAGAGGTCATTATGAAAGTATTGGTTACGGGTGGTAGCGGTTACATAGGAAGTCATACTTGCGTACAACTGATTGCCGCTGGTCATCAGCCGGTGATTCTCGACAACCTGTGCAACAGCAAAATCAGTGTGGCAGATGCTATTCATCGCGTCAGCGGGCAAGCCGCCGCGTTTTATCAAGGCGATATCCGCGATCGCGCGCTGTTACAACGCATTTTTTCCGAGCATAATATCGGCGCGGTAATCCATTTTGCCGGTCTCAAAGCTGTCGGAGAGTCCGTCCGTGAACCCATCAACTACTATGACAATAACGTCTACGGTACGCTGACGCTGGTCGAAGCAATGAAGCAGGCCGGTGTGAAAACGCTGATTTTCAGCTCGTCAGCCACCGTATACGGCGATCAGCCGCAAATTCCTTATCAGGAAAGCTTCCCAACCGGCACCCCAGCCAGTCCCTATGGCCGCAGCAAATTGATGGTCGAACAAATTCTGCAAGACCTGCACCGCGCCGAGCCCGACTGGAGTGTGGTGCTGTTACGTTACTTTAATCCGGTAGGCGCCCATCCCTCAGGCGAAATGGGCGAAGACCCGCAAGGCGTACCGAACAACCTGATGCCCTATATTGCACAGGTCGCCGTAGGCCGCCGCGACTCGCTGGCGATTTTCGGCAATGATTACCCAACGGCAGACGGCACCGGGGTACGTGATTACATCCATGTGGTTGATCTGGCCGATGGGCACGTCGCGGCCATGAACACACTGCACGGCAAAGCCGGTGTACATACCTACAACCTCGGTGCTGGCGTCGGGTACAGCGTACTGCAAGTGGTCGATGCTTTTAGCCGTGCTTGCGGCAAACAGCTTGCCTATCACTTTGCGCCGCGTCGCGATGGCGACCTGCCCGCCTACTGGGCGGATGCAGAAAAAGCCGCCCGCGAACTTCACTGGCGCGTTAGCCGCACGCTTGATGAAATGGCCGCTGACACCTGGCGTTGGCAGTCTCGTCATCCGACCGGCTTTCCAGACTAAGTGATGTACTCATAGATAGATGCACTCATAGATACATGAGCGATCCCATTGACCCGTTATCGATAACACCGTAAGGCATTCTCATGGCGAATTTTGACCCCGTTGAACATCCGCATCGTCGTTACAATCCACTGACCGATCAGTGGATATTGGTATCGCCACACCGTGCCAAACGCCCGTGGCAAGGGCAGCAGGAGAGCGTCGTTTCCGAGGCGCTGCCATCGCATGACCCCAGCTGCTTTCTGTGCCCGGGCAATCTAAGAGTCACCGGCGATACCAACCCGGATTACTCTGGCACGTTTGTGTTTACCAATGACTTCGCCGCCCTGATGTCCGATACCCCAGCCGCGCCGGAAAACCATGATGCGCTGATGCGCTGCCAAAGCGCGCGCGGCACCAGCCGGGTTATCTGCTTTTCGCCTGATCACAGTAAAACACTGCCGGAGCTACCGCTGGCAGCGCTGGAGCAGGTTGTTTTGACCTGGCAGCAGCAGAGCGCGGAGCTGGGGAAAATCTACCCGTGGGTGCAGGTGTTTGAGAATAAGGGCGCGGCAATGGGATGCTCCAACCCGCACCCGCATGGACAAATTTGGGCCAATGATTTCCTGCCCAACGAGGCCGAGCGCGAAGACCGCTTGCAACAAGCCTATTTTGCCGAGCACGGCTCACCGATGCTGGTCGATTATCTGCAACGTGAATTGCGCGACGGCGCTCGCCACGTGGTAGAAACCGAACACTGGCTGGCCGTGGTGCCTTACTGGGCGGCGTGGCCGTTCGAAACCCTGTTGCTGCCAAAAGCCCATACGCTGCGCCTGCCAGACCTTTCGGCGCAGCAGCGTCAGGATCTGGCGCTGGCGCTGAAAAAACTCACCAGCCGTTATGACAATCTGTTCCAGACGTCATTTCCTTACTCCATGGGCTGGCACGGCGCGCCGTTTACACAAGGCGACCAGCAACACTGGCAATTACACGCTCACTTCTACCCGCCGTTGCTGCGCTCTGCCAGCGTGCGCAAATTCATGGTGGGCTACGAAATGCTGGCAGAAACCCAGCGCGATTTAACCGCCGAGCAAGCCGCCGAGCGGCTGCGGGCAGTCAGCGATATTCATTACCGTGATTCAGGAGTTCAGGCATGACCTTATCAGCACGTACCCAGGCAGTGTTTCAGCAGCAGTTCGGCTATCCGGCCGCCCTCACCGTGCAGGCACCGGGACGGGTTAACCTGATAGGGGAACACACCGACTATAACGACGGTTTTGTGCTGCCTTGCGCAATTAATTACTCCACCACTATTAGCGCCGCTCCGCGTAGCGATCGCCAGATTCGGGTGATTGCCGTTGATTATGATAACCAGCAAGACCTGTTCTCGCTGGATGCGCCGATTGAGCACCATGCGCAGTGGCAGTGGGCCAACTACGTGCGCGGCGTTATCAAACACCTGAAAGCCCGTGATGGCAGTTTCGGCGGTGCAGACCTGGTGATAAGCGGCGATGTGCCACAGGGCGCAGGCCTGAGCTCATCAGCATCGCTGGAGGTGGCGGTAGGGAAAGCGATTCAGGCACTGTACCAATTACCGCTCGACAATGTGGCGCTGGCACTCAACGGGCAAGAAGCGGAAAACCAGTTTGTAGGCTGTAACTGCGGCATTATGGATCAGATGATTTCCGCACAAGGCCAGCGCGATCATGCCTTGCTGATCGACTGTCGCTCACTGGTTACGCGCGCAGTCTCAATGCCGAAAGATGTCGCGGTCGTTATCATTAACTCCAATGTGAAACGTGGTCTGGTTGACAGCGAATACAACACCCGTCGCCAGCAGTGTGAAGCGGCCGCACGCCATTTTCAGGTTAAAGCGCTGCGCGATGTCAGCGAAGCGGATTTCGCCGCCAAAGCCGCCGGGCTCGATGAGGTTGTCGCCCGCCGTGCCCGCCATGTGATTAGCGAAAATGCCCGCACGCTGGCTGCCGCCGATGCGTTAACACACGGAGATCTGCGCCTGATGGGCGAGCTGATGGCGGCTTCACACGCCTCCATGCGTGATGATTTCGAAATTACCGTTCCCGCTGTCGATACGCTGGTTGAGATAGTCAAAGCGGTGATTGGCGATGAAGGCGGCGTACGGATGACTGGCGGCGGTTTTGGCGGCTGCATTGTGGCATTAGTGCCGCAGCACTATGCCAATGCCGTACAGCAGGCGGTGTTACAAGAGTATCCGGCCAAAACCGGTTTACAGCCAACCTGCTACGTTTGTCAGGCGTCACCGGGAGCCGGTCATGTCGAATGATGCGCTCGCACCAGACGGCCAGCCGTTTCAACTCACGGTGCTGCAAAACCGCCACGGTATGCACGTCACCCTGATGGATTGGGGAGCCACCTGGCTCTCCTGCCAGTTGCCGTTAAGCGAAGACGAAACTCGCGAGGTGCTGCTCGGTTGCCAACCCGGGCAATACCCGCACCAGTCTGCCTATCTGGGGGCATCCGTCGGGCGTTATGCTAACCGCATCGCCCACGCCACATTGCAGCAAGGGAATAGCGTTATTGCGTTGCACGCCAATCAGGGCACACACCAGTTGCATGGCGGGCCGCAAGGATTTCACGCCCGACGTTGGCGTATCGTCGAGCAGCAGGCCGACCAGGTGATTTACCAGTTGTCATCACCCGATGGCGATCAAGGGTTTCCCGGTGCGCTAACCGCCCACGTGCATTATCAGTTAACAGAGCAGAATGCGCTGGAAATTGAGTATCAGGCGGTGGTGGACAAACCCTGTCCGGTTTGCCTGACCAATCACGCCTATTTCAATCTCGATGGCTCAATCAGCGATGTGCGCCAGCACCGGCTGCAACTGATGGCGGATTATTACCTGCCGGTAGGCAGTGATGGCATTCCGCTGTACGGACTGCGCGATGTGACCGCCAGCAGTTTTGACTTTCGCCAGCCGAAAACGCTGCAACAGGACTTTCTGGCCGATGCCGATCAACGTGCGGTTGGCGGTTATGACCATGCCTTTTTGTTGCACCGAAACGGCGATGCGCAAACAAGCCCGGTCGCCAGTCTGTGGTCAGCCGATAGCAGGGTACAGATGCAGGTCTATACCAGCGCGCCAGCGCTACAGCTCTATACCGGTAACTTTCTTGCAGGCACGCCGTCACGCGAAGGCGGATGCTATGAAAACCATGCGGGAGTGGCGCTGGAGAGCGAGTTTTTGCCAGACAGCCCCAACCACCCTGACTGGCCGCAGCCGGATTGCTGGCTCACCCCCGGCAAGCATTACCGCGCCCTGACGCGTTACGCATTCAGCGTTCACCCGGCGGACTCTCAACCCCCGTGCGATTGATCTTCCCTTGAGCCAGCAACGCTGGCTCTTTACAAATCTGTGCAAATTCCTGCTTGTCCGGCGTCAAGCCCGCCTCTTACACTGACACCACAATTAATAGGGATATCACCTTCATGACAGCACCACGCTATCGCTTACTCAGCCTGCACACGCTGCGCCATCGCAGCGCATGGGGCTGGTTGTTGGCAATATGCTGGCTGCTGCTCAACAGCCAATTGGCTATCGCCGGACACCGTTGCACCCTCACGCCCACTGCCGCACCGGTCGTGGTACAGCATGAAGCGCACCGAATGCCGCATCATGGCGCAACACCTGACGAGCAGAGCGTCTCACAGTTTCAGGCAAGCCCAGAGGCCAGCCCGCTTTGTGAGAAGCACTGTTTACCTGACTCCGCCAGCCAGGATTTACCCTCGCTATCGCTGCTGGCCCTGCCGGTCAATGATGAACTGTTACCGGTTAATGCCTCGCTATCGTCAGCCGTTGGCCGTCCTGATGCACTGACGCCTCCCGTTACCGGCCCTCCGGCCACCATTCGCTTTTGCCGCTTCAGAGAATAGCGCCCCCGATAAACAACAGCCGTGCGTAATTTCGCAATAACACTCTGTTATTTATCGTATTTATGGAGCTATTATCATGTTAAAACTGTCTGTGGCTATCGCCACCCTGCTCTTTTCTGTTTCGCCGTTCACCTTCGCAAGCACCCAGCCCCACAATACGGGTATGAGCCATACTATGGCTATGGACAATATGGGTATGGTCAATATGGGTATGGTCAATATGGGTATGGTCAATATGGACAACATGCCCCACACGCGCACCCAAGGGGCGCAACATCCTGATATCACATCACCGGATACCCCATCAGACAACGCCACACGCTACGACGCTAACGGCACGGTTAAACAGTGGGACAGCAGCACGGTAACGCTTTCCCATGAGGCCATCACCGCACTGCGCTGGCCTGCAATGACCATGCGCTTTCGTCTGCCGGAAAACCGTCAACTGACCGTATTGCCGCCGGGTAGCGCAGTGCGTTTCAGCTTTGTACAACGTGCGGACGGTTACACGCTTATCGATATTAGCCCGCGTCAGAATTAGTCGGAGACCACCATGTATACACGCACGTTTCGCGCTTTATGCGCGTGGCTGGCGATGTTGCTGTGGCTGCCTGCCGCGTCGTTTGCGGCAACGCTAACGCTTGAGGGTGCATTACAGGCGGCGGAGCGTTATTCCGCTGACCTGTCCGCCAATCAGCACCAGATTAGCGCGCTACAGAACATGGCTGAGGCCGCAACACAACTGCCTGATCCACAATTAAAATATGCGCTTGATAATGTGCCACTCGGTGGCAGTAATAACGCCCGTCTGACGCGCGAAGGCATGACCATGCAACGCATCGGCATTATGCAAACCTACGTCAGCACGACCAAACGCGAGCGTAAAGCGCAAACGCTAGTGGCCGAAGCCGAGGCGGTGCGCAGCAACAGCGACACCCTGCGCGCGCGCCTGCAACGCGATACCGCCCAAGCCTGGCTTGAGATGGCTATCTCAAACCAGACGCTACAAGAGATTGAAGCGCTGGTTAAAGAGAGCCAACAGCAACTGGTGGTGCAAAAAGCCGCTGTCGCAGCAGGCGGTGCGCCAGCCAGGGTGCTGGACGCGCAACTGGCGCTGACCGGTATGCAAGACAAACTGACCGATGCTCGCAGCGTATTGGCCGTCGCACGCGCGCGACTCACCGCACTGACCGGTGTAACCGATATGACGCTGCAAGGGGCGCTACCGCGCATTGAACGCCTGCCAGCAGAGCCGGCCGTGCTGTATGCCGCACTCGCACAACACCCCGATTTGCTGCAAGCCGAACAGACGCTCCGGCTGGCGCACGCACGCGCGGCACAATCGGAGGTTGCCGCCATACCGGATATCGGCGTTGAAGTGTATTACGGCAAGCGGGGCAACCGCTTTGATGATATGGCCGGTATTGCCATCAGCCTTGACCTACCGCTCTTCCAGTCTCGCCGTCAGGACAAAGACCACGCCGCCGACCTGGCTCGCGGCCTGGAAGCCCGTGACCGGGTGGCGCAGGTACAGCGAGAACACCGGGCGCAACTCGATATGTTGCTGGCCCAGTATCAGGCCGCGCAAACGCGCTGGCGGCGCTTAAATGATGAGGTGCTGCCCTTGCAACAGCAGCGTATTCGCCTGTTGCAGAGCCAGTATCAAAGCAACAGCAGCGATCTTTCCAGCCTATTGGAGGCGCGCCGCGCCCTGCTGGAAAGCCGCATCGCCACACAAAACACCGCCCGTGACATGGCCATGCTATGGGCGACGCTGCGCTATCTGACACCTCAGGGAGAGGGGGCAAAATGAATCGAACACGTATTACCAGCCTGATGGTGCTTGCAATTGCGCTGACTGCCGCAAGCGCCGGTTACATTATCGGCACACGCTCGCGCCACAGCACACAACCCGTTGCCACCCCACTCGCTCGCGAGCAGAACGCGCCCTCTTCGCCGGCTCCCGCAGCGGCTACCCCGTCCCGTCAGGTGCTTTACTGGTATGACCCTATGGTGCCGGATAAGCGCTTTGAGCAACCGGGAAAATCACCGTTTATGGACATGCCGCTGCGGCCTCGCTACGCCGATGAGGAACAGGATAGCGGCGGCGTGCGGGTCAGCGCCCGCCAACAACAAAACCTGGGGGTGCAAACCGCCAGCACCGAGCGTCGCACGCGCTCATCGGCGCTGAGTGGCTACGGCACGGTGGTTATCAATCAACACAGCCTGCGTACCGTGGTCGCACCGAGCGGTGGGGTCGTCGAGCAGTTGAACATCAACGCCGTACAGCAGCCGGTACAAGCCGGACAAACGCTGGCGATGCTGTGGAACCCCGGCTGGGCCGCCGCCCAGCAAGAATATCTGGCAGTACGCCAGTTGGGCGATGCCGCACTGAGCCAGGCCGCACGCCAAAAGCTGGCGCTGATGTTCATGCCTGAAAGCGTTATCCGCGATGTCGAGCGTAATGGCAAGCCACAGCCGCGTCTTGCGCTACGCGCGCCACAAAGCGGTTATGTTAACCGGCTGGATGTGCGCGTCGGCGCTCAACTCACCCCGGCACAACCGCTGTTTGAGCTGGCTTACGCCGACCCGGCCTGGCTTGAAATCGACTATCCGGCATGGCAGGCCGCCACCGTACACCAAGGCGATACCGTTCTCGCCACGAGCGATAGCTGGCCGGGCGAGGCGTTCCACGGCCAAATTAGCGAGGTGTTGCCGCAGCTTGACACCACCACCCGCACCCTGAAGGCGCGCATTGAGCTGGATAACCCCGGGCAACGACTCAAGCCCGGTATGTACCTGCGCGTGCAGCTCGCCGCCGCGCAGGCCCAAACGGCGCTCATGATCCCACAATCGGCCCTACTGATGAGTAGCCAGCAGAATCGAGTCTTGGTCAGTGAGGGGCAAGGTTATTTCACCCCTCGTCAGGTACAGACCGGCGCAATGCAAGATGGCTGGGTTGAGATTCTATCCGGCCTGAATGAAGGCGAGCACGTTGTCACTTCCGGCCAATTCCTGCTGGACTCAGAAGCCAGCCTGCACAGCGCGCTCGCGTCGTTTAGCAACGGCACGCCGCAGGAGGCCAAACCTGCCGCCTCTTCACCCGCGCGCGATTATCAGGCCACCGGCATCATCAACGCCATCAACGGCAGGCAGGTGACGATTGCTCATGACGCGATAGAGGCTCTCGGCTGGCCACCGATGATAATGGACTTTACCGCTGACGCCGCATTGCCTGACACCCTTCGCCCCGGCGTGCGGGTTACGTTCCGTTTTCTTGTGCAAGACAGCGGCGCCACGCTGCGAGCAATCCAACCGGTCGCCACGACACAACCTGACGTCACGACAACGCACGGAGGCCATCCATGATTGCCCATGTCATTCGCTGGTCTATCCAAAACCGGTTTTTGGTGCTCATCGCCACACTGCTGATGGCGATAGGGGGAGGAATATCATTGCAGCGCACGCCGCTGGACGCGCTGCCGGACTTGTCTGACGTTCAGGTCATTATCCGTGTCAACTACCCCGGTAAAGCGCCCCAGGTGGTGGAAAACCAAGTGACCTACCCGCTCACCACGACCATGCTATCGGTGCCGGGAGCCAAGACGGTACGCGGTTTTTCCATGTTTGGTGATGCCTATGTTTACGTGCTGTTTGATGATGGCACCGACCCCTACTGGGCGCGCTCACGCGTATTAGAGTACCTCAGTCAGGTGCAATCGACCTTACCTGCCGAGGCGAAGGCGACACTCGGGCCGGATGCCACCGGCGTCGGCTGGATCTACGAATACGCACTGATAGATAAAAGCGGCCAACACAGCCTGGCGGACTTACGCGCCATACAGGACTGGCAGTTAAAATATCAGTTGAAAACCCTGCCCAATGTGGCCGAGGTTGCCAGCATTGGCGGCATGGTACGCCAGTATCAGGTGGTGCTGCACCCGGAGCGCCTGCTGGCGCTTAATATCACGCATCAGCAGGTTATCGATGCCCTAAGAGCAGCAAATCAGGAAAGCGGCGGTTCCATTATTGAACAGGGGGAAGCGGAGTACATCGTGCGCAGCAGCGGCTACCTGCTAAAACCGGCTGATTTCCTCAACGTGCCGGTCGGCCTGCGTGAAGGCATTCCGGTGCTATTGCAGGATGTCGCCAGCGTGCGTCAGGGCCCGGAAATGCGACGAGGTATCGCCGAACTCAATGGCGAAGGTGAGGTCGCAGGCGGTGTGATTGTGCTGCGTTCAGGTAAAAACGCACTGGAAACACTGCGTGCCATTCATGCTCGCATGCAGCAAATCCGCCAGCAACTGCCCGCTGGCGTCGAGATTGTCACCACCTATGACCGTTCAGCGCTCATTGAGCGCGCCATCACCACCCTTAGCCATAAACTGCTGGAGGAGTTTGCCGTGGTCGCGGTGGTGTGTGCGCTGTTCCTGTTTCACTGGCGATCTTCGCTGGTGGCCGTCATTAGCCTGCCGCTTGGTATTTTGGGGGCGTTTATCATCATGCGCTATCAGGGCATTAACGCCAATATCATGTCGTTGGGCGGGATTGCGATTGCGATTGGCGCGATGGTGGATGCCGCTATCGTTATGGTCGAAAACATGCACAAGGTGGTTGAACAGTGGCGACACCAGCACCCCGACCGCGAGCCGGATAATGCCGTCTGGTGGCAGCTTGCCATGCAGGCCGCCACCGAGGTCGGGCCCGCGCTATTTTGCAGCCTGCTTATCATTACGCTGTCGTTTATTCCGGTGTTCTCACTACAAGCGCAGGAAGGCCGCATGTTTTCGCCACTGGCATTTACCAAGACCTACGCGATGGCGGTCTCCGCGATGCTTGGCATAACGCTGGTGCCGGTACTGATGGGCTATCTGGTACGTGGCCGTCTTCCCGATGAGCAGGCCAACCCCATCAACCGCTGGTTGATTGCGCTCTACCAACCGGTGTTAGCGCAGGTGCTGCGGTTTCCTAAAACGACCTTGTCGCTCTCGTTGATGCTGCTGTTGCTCACCGCCTTTCCGCTGATGCGTCTGGGCAGTGAATTTATGCCGACGCTTGATGAGGGCGATTTGCTGTATATGCCATCGACTTTGCCCGGCATTTCGCCTCGTGAAGCCGCAAGGTTATTACAACAAACTGACCGGCTTATCAAAACCGTACCGGAGGTCGATAGCGTGTTTGGCAAAGCCGGGCGCGCTGACAGCGCCACCGACCCGGCAGCCCTGACCATGTTCGAAACCACCATACGCCTGAAGCCGCGTGCGCAGTGGCGAGCGGGCATGACAATGGAAACGCTGATTGCCGAACTCGATAGCACAGTTAACCTTCCCGGTATCGCCAATGTCTGGGTGCCCCCCATCCGTAATCGGCTTGATATGTTGGCGACAGGTATCAAAAGCCCGGTGGGTATCAAGGTCAATGGTGATAATCAGCAGGATATCGAACACGTCGCAGCCCAGATAGAGCAAGTGGTAAAAGGTGTTCCCGGCGTCACCTCCGCACTGGCCGAGCGACTGACCGGTGGGCGATACATTGATATTGACATCGACCGCGCGCGCGCCGCGCGTTACGGCGTTTCCGTGCAAGAGCTACAGTCGATGGTCGCTACACTGATTGGCGGGCAGAATGTGGGAGAAACGCTGGAGGGCCGCAGGCGTTACCCGATTAATGTGCGCTACCCGCAGGAACGGCGAGATTCATTGGATGCGATAAAGAATCTTCCGGTCATTACACAGCGTGGCGCGCACCTGACATTATCCGAGCTGGCGGACATTCGAATCAGCGAAGGGCCGCCAATGCTAAAAAGCGAAAATGGCCGCCTGAGTGACTGGGTTTATGTTGACCTGCGCGGGCGCGATCTCAAATCAGCCGTTGAAGCAATGCAACAGTTGGTGGCGCAACAGGTCATACTGCCGCAGGGCGTCTCGCTGAGTTGGTCTGGTCAGTTTGAATATCTGGAGCGAGCCACGGCTACCATGAAGCTGGTGGTGCCTTTCACGTTGCTGATTATTTTTATCTTGCTATACCTGACCTTTGGCAAGATCAAAGATGCCTTGCTGATTATGGGTACACTACCCTTTGCACTGATTGGCGGAGTCTGGTTGTTATACCTGCTCGACTACTCTCTCTCGGTCGCCGGTGCGGTAGGATTTATTGCACTTGCCGGGGTAGCAGCCGAGTTTGGCGTCATCATGCTGCTCTACCTGAATCAGGCGGTGGAGAAATATAGCGTACCGGGGCAAGCGATAACGGAGCCTCAATTAATGGCAGCAATACGCGAAGGCGCCGTGTTGCGCGTGCGGCCTAAAATGATGACGGTAGCGACGATCATGGCCGGATTACTCCCGATCATGTGGGGCAGCGGTAGCGGCTCAGAAATGATGCAGCGCATCGCCGCACCGATGATAGGGGGGATGGTCAGTGCGCCGATACTCTCCATGCTGGTTATACCCGCGCTTTTCTTGCTACTCCAGCGCAATAACTTGCGTGATAGAGTGGAGAAACAGAGCAACTGAAACGATAAAGCTAGCGATTTTGTCATCATCATGCTGGCCGATAAATCACTCGGCCAGATGACTAGCGATTGCCGATAACCGCTCTGCGGCCCTATAATGAGCGCAGTTATCATAGAAATCTTAGTATATGAAGGAGTTAAGCTATGGCTGTAACGAAACTGGTACTGGTGCGACATGGTGAAAGCCAGTGGAACAACGAAAACCGCTTCACCGGCTGGATGGACGTTGAGCTGTCTGAGAAAGGCGTTAATGAAGCTAAACAGGCAGGTAAACTGCTGAAAGAAGAAGGCTTCAGCTTCGATTTCGCCTACACCTCTGTGCTGAAACGTGCCATTCACACCCTGTGGAACGTGCTGGACGAGCTGGATCAAGCCTGGCTGCCGGTCGAAAAAAGCTGGAAACTGAACGAGCGTCACTACGGTGCATTGCAGGGCCTGAACAAAGCCGAAACCGCTGAAAAATACGGCGACGACCAGGTCAAACTGTGGCGTCGTGGTTTTGCCGTTACTCCGCCAGAACTGACTCGTGAAGATGAGCGTTTTCCGGGCCACGACCCGCGTTACGCATCACTGAGCGACAAAGAGCTGCCGCTGACTGAAAGCCTGGCGCTGACTATCGAGCGCGTGGTGCCGTTCTGGAACGAAACCATTCTGCCGCGTCTGAAGACTGGCGAGCGCGTTATCATCGCCGCCCACGGCAACTCCCTGCGTGCGCTGGTGAAATACCTGGATAACATGAGCGAAGAAGAAATTCTGGAACTGAATATCCCGACCGCCGTGCCGCTGGTTTACGAATTTGACGAAAACTTCAAACCACTGAAACGTTACTATCTGGGCAACGCTGATGAAATCGCAGCCAAAGCGGCGGCAGTAGCCAATCAGGGTAAAGCGAAGTAATTCGTACAATCACTGCCGCTTTGCGGTGATGTGATGACAAAAAACCCGGCCAGGCCGGGTTTTTTTATTGTTTCAGGTTATTGTTTCAGCTTTCAGCCCCGACGCTGACGCACAGCCGCAGCCAACTGGCGCAGCAGGAGCTCGGTATCACTCCAACCGATACAGGCATCGGTCACGCTTTTACCATAAACCAGCGCATCACCGCTCTCCAGGCTCTGATTTCCCTCAACCAGATGGCTCTCGACCATCACGCCCATGATGGCGCGTTCGCCACCGGCAACCTGACGGCAAACATCTTCACAGACGTCCATCTGTTTCTTGAATTGTTTGCTGCTGTTGGCATGGCTAAAGTCAATCATGACCTGTGCGGCTAAACCGGCTTTTTCCAGGCCAACCTTAACGGCCTGCACATGCTCGGCACTGTAGTTAGGCTCTTTGCCGCCGCGCAGAATAATGTGACAGTCGTGATTACCGCTGGTATTCACAATCGCCGAGTGGCCCCACTTAGTCACAGAGAGGAAGCAATGTGGCGCACGAGCAGCGTTGATAGCATCAATCGCTACCTTGATGGTGCCATCCGTACCATTCTTGAAACCAACCGGGCAAGAAAGCCCGGAGGCCAGCTCACGATGCACCTGAGACTCTGTGGTGCGCGCGCCAATAGCGCCCCAGCTCATCAGGTCTGCCATGTATTGCGGCGTGATCATATCCAAAAATTCGCCCGCTGCCGGCAAGCCGGTATCGTTAATATCCAGCAACAGTTGGCGTGCGATTTTCAATCCATCGTTAATCTGGAAACTGTTATCCATATGTGGATCGTTGATCAACCCTTTCCAGCCAACGGTCGTGCGCGGTTTCTCAAAGTAGACCCGCATCACCACCTCTAAATCACCGCGCAGCTCTTCACGCAGCGACAATAGCCGTGCCGCATACTCTTTGGCGGCAACCGGGTCATGGATAGAGCAAGGGCCTATCACCACCAGCAGGCGATCGTCATTGCCCTTAAGGATTTTATGGATGGCGCTACGGGCATTAAATACCGTCTGTGCCGCACGCTCGGTAGCCGGGAACTTTTCCAACAATGCAACAGGGGGAAGTAATTCTTTAATTTCTTTGATTCTCAAATCGTCATTCTGGTAATTCATAATGGGCCCATATCCCCAAGGCAGCGCAGGGAGCCTTCCCTATCCGCCCGGAGTAAAAACAGAAAAATAAAAACGTCGTGAACATATTGCAGGCTGATGATGATAAGTCAAGCAGCGAGAAAATGACGCATCGCCACCATACGGGTTTTCACGCTATCGGCAACGCGCGCAATGGCGCCGCAAGGACGCCATGCATAATCGAAAACAACCGGTTAGATGAAGCCGAGGAGAAGTGCGGTGATATTTATGCCCAGCGCGCCAACGGACGGGACTGGTTCACTCTGGCGCTGTTTATCCACAGCCTACTGCCATTTAGCGCGATGCCCGTCAGGATTAGGTACTGCAATGACATGGCATACACACCCTGATAGGCGAAGACAAATACGCTGATTACGTCAATAACCACCCAAAGCAGCCAGTTTTCCACATATTTTCTTGTCATCAGCAGCATCGCAGCAATCGAGAGCACCGTCATGGCTGAATCCCAGAAGGGGAATGCATCCGGTTGCAGCTCAGGCAGGGTGACATCCAGCCCAATAGCCTGCATCAACGCCACCGCCACACGACTCAACACGGCAAAGAAAGCATCGATATAGCGTGACAAGAGCAGTGTCGCTATCACACACCCGCTGCCCCAGAGCGCGGCCTGGCGGCGCGACAACCACCGAATTCTCAGTTCAGCATGCCGTTCGCCGTTTTTTCGACTCCAGGCATACCAGCCGTATACATTGGCTGCGATAAAGAAGATTTGCAGTAGCAGACTGGCATACAGTTGGATCTGGAAGAAAATCAGCGCAAATAACGACACATTGATCAAACCAAACAGGTAGTTTTGCGTTTTTTCCAGACTGGCGAGCCAAATGCATGCCAGGCCAGATAACGTCCCTATCGCCTCAATCCATGACAAGTCATACCCCTTCGCGCCAAGGGGAATATGAACCAGAATATTGCTGGTACTAAAGAAATCCATGTGAACTCCTGATTCAGGCTAATCACCGTCGCCAATAGCTGGCCTCGCCCTTCGGATGGTGCGCTCAGTCATTGGCGTTAAGAAAAAATCAGGCCCTGAGTGTAGCAGCAAATGTCAGCATGCGATGTAGCGGCAGCAGGGCTTGCTCACGCAGCGATGCATCAACATCAATCACATGCTCAGAGATATCGTCGGACGTCAGCGCATCAGCGATAGCTTGTAAGCCATTCATTGCCATCCAGGGGCAGTGCGCGCAGCTTCGGCACGTGGCCCCTTCCCCTGCGGTCGGCGCCTCAAGCAATTCTTTTTCCGGGCAGGCCTGCTGCATTTTATAAAAAATACCGCGATCGGTGGCCACAATAAGCTGTTGGTGCGCTAGCGCTTTGGCTGCGTGAATCAGTTGGCTGGTCGAGCCGACGGCATCCGCCATCTCTACAATGCTCTGAGGAGACTCAGGATGGACTAATATAGCGGCTTGTGGATATAGCGCCTTCATCCGCTTTAGCGCCTCTGTTTTAAACTCATCATGAACAATGCATGCTCCCTGCCAGCACAATACGTCAGCCCCTGTCTGGCGTTGAACATAGCGGCCAAGATGACGGTCAGGCGCCCAAAGGATTTTTTCACCAAGGCTGTCGAGGTGCTCAATGAGCTCGACGGCAATGCTTGAGGTGACAACCCAATCGGCCCGCGCTTTAACGGCAGCGGAGGTGTTGGCATAGACCACCACTGTACGGTCTGGATGGCTATCGCAAAATGCCTGGAACGCCTCAGGCGGGCAGCCTAAATCCAGTGAACACTCCGCCTCTCGCGTCGGCATCAGTACCGTTTTCTCCGGGCTGAGGATCTTGGAGGTTTCCCCCATAAATTTTACACCGGCAACCAGCAACGTGCTGGCCGGATGCTGGCGACCAAAGCGCGCCATTTCAAGCGAGTCAGCCACACACCCGCCCGTTTCCTCCGCTAACGACTGAATTTCCGGGTCAGTGTAATAATGGGCAACCAATACCGCATCACGCTGCTTAAGTAGCTGTTTAATACGCTGACGATAATGCTGCTTCTCCTGATGTGATAGCGCCTTTGGGCGGGCAGGAAAAGGGTAGTCAATGACAGGATGTTCAACAAACAGGCTCATGATGAATCCCCAAACCGCTTAAGCGGCGGTGTACGGCCAACGATGTTTTATATACTAAACAAATAATGCTAAGAAAGCGAAGAAATCTGTAAAACAGATCGTCTTTCGCTGATTTTGTTTAGTTTATTAAAAACAGAGCGCCGTACAGGGCCATACGGCCCTGACGGAAACGATCAGGAAAACAAACGGTGCCAATACAACGAGAAAGGGATTATCAGCACTAATGCGGGAAGGAAGTTAACCACAGCGAAGGTTTTTATCTGGGCAATACGTAACCCAACGGCCATCATGACAATGCCGCCACAGGCAGCAAAATCGCCCATCGTGATTTCGTTCATAAAAGGCATAATAAGCCTGGCGGAAAAAAACAGCAGCGCTTGCACCAAAAACTGAGGAACTGCTATCGACATCACGGCAACACCAAGCGTAATAGCAAAGATTAGCGCAGTAAAAATATCAAGGGCTGATTTAATAATCAGCAACTGATAATCGCCCGTCAGTCCCTCTGTCATCGCGCCGACAACACCAGTACCGCTGGCACAAAATAAGACAATCAACGCAGTGAAATTCTGCGTATAAACATCCTGCGGCAGTTTATGGGCCGGAGCGGGAACGAGTCGGCTTAACAGGCGTTCAATCATAATCGCGCCCTTTTGCACCCCGGCCTCCAGGCGTAAAAACTCCCCCAGACCAACACCAAGAATAATCGCCAGCGCAACGGCAGGCAGTTGATGCACTTTGATAACCAGCGTAATCCCCATGGCAATCGACACCATGGCAAACGCTGGCGGCAAGCCATCACGCATACGCTGTGGAATAAAACGCTGTAATACGACGCCCAGCGCGCCTCCAGCTAAAATAGCAACGCCATTAATTACCGGACCAATCATCACGTCTCCCTTAAGGCTAATCCTTCAATAATGCAGCATACGAAGGGGCACAGCCCTCAATCAAACAATACGTTGCTACTATACGCCAAATGTCGCGAGGTGATTAAAGGGCCTACAGTGAAAAGAGATATAGCAACCTTGCTATCAGCAAGAGGATATGCGGCAAAACGCAGGCGAAAAGCTGATGGAGAAATCGTTGATGATGAGAGCATAACAGGCGCTGGTTATCGATAAGAAGAGGTGGTGCGCTTGAGCGGTGGTGGGTCGTGCAGGATTCGAACCTGCGACCAATTGATTAAAAGTCAACTGCTCTACCGACTGAGCTAACGACCCGCTGCATGGTGTGTTACACGAAATACGTTGTTTTGGTGGGTCGTGCAGGATTCGAACCTGCGACCAATTGATTAAAAGTCAACTGCTCTACCGACTGAGCTAACGACCCGCTGCATGGTGTGCTACACGGAAATACGCTGTTTTGGTGGGTCGTGCAGGATTCGAACCTGCGACCAATTGATTAAAAGTCAACTGCTCTACCGACTGAGCTAACGACCCAAAACAAGCATTGCTTTAGCGATGTTGTATTGCCTTGGCAACGGCGGCATATATTACTAATATAATTTTTCTGTGCAACCTATTTTCAGAAAAAAAAATCAACTGCTTATACCTTGAACGCTAAAGCACAAAAACCGCGCATATTGCGCAGTTTTTGTGTCAAGAAAGCCACTATAAACCCGACAACCGCTTCTGGGCTTGTTTGGCCCCATCCGTATTGGGATAGGTTTTTATCACCTGTTCATAGATAGCTTTCGCTTTCTCTGTCTGGCCTTTTTCCTGCATCACGACGCCAACCTTGAACATCGCTTCCGGGGCCTTAGGTGATTTTGGGTAATTTTTAACAACGTTGGCAAAGTAATAAGCAGCGTCGTCTTTTTTACCCTTATTGTAGAACAGTTGACCCAGCCAATAATTGGCATTCGGTTGGTAAGTCGAGTCAGGATACTTCTTGACAAAGTTCTGAAACGCCACTATCGCTTGGTCATACTGCTTTTTTTCCAGCACCAGTGATGCAGCCGCATTGTAATCGGTATTTGCATCTCCCGTCATTGCAGGGGCAGCAGCAGCGTCCGCACTTGGACTATTGGCTGCACCCGGGCCTGATGATGCAGACCCTGCTCCACTCGTTGCGGCCGATGACGCGGATGAGGATGAACCGCCCTGAGAGCTCAGGCTATCAATCTGCTGATAGATCTGCTTCTGGCGTTCAACCACTTGATTCAGTTGATACTGGCTTTCCTGAATTTGGCCGCGCAAACCATCGATATCGCGCTGAGTGTCGGCAAGTTGTTGCTGGAGTTGGGTTAATAGCTGGCTGTGAGCGTTGGAGATACGCTCTAATTGAGTGACTCGATCTTCTGTCGAGCCAGAGCCGACATTACTGATTGGCGCCTGGGCAGTAGCGGCCCAGGGGGCCACTACGCCAACCAGTAACGACAGACTCAACAAGTGATGTCTGAAGTTACTGTTCATGCAATTCTCTTAGTAAACCAGAACGGCACGACGGTTTTTGGACCATGCAGCTTCGTCATGACCCAGAACAGCAGGTTTCTCTTTACCGTAAGAAACGACAGAGATCTGATCGGCAGACACGCCTTTACCCTGCAGGTACATCTGAACAGCATTGGCACGGCGCTCACCCAGTGCAATGTTGTATTCCGGTGTACCGCGTTCATCCGCATGACCTTCAACAGTCACTTTGTAAGACGGGTTGCTACGCAGGAACGCAGCGTGTGCATCCAGCATCTGAGCAAAATCAGGACGAATGTCATATTTGTCCAGATCAAAGTAAACGATGTTGTTGCGTTGCAGTTCCTGCATTTGCAGACGAGCCTGTTCAGCAGAAGACATGTTGCCGCCATTGTTTTCCAGACCGGCACCGCCATTCAGAGAAGACTGGTCATTGTTAGCGTGTTTGTTGGAACTACATGCGGCAACAGCCAGCACCGGCAGAGCCAACATCAGGCCTTTCAGCACTTTATTAAATTGCATTTCTATGTCCTTTAAATAGGTTATTGTACATATTTTCATTACATATACGGCGACCAGGCAGGGAACCTCACCTGACCATCGGTTGCCGGAAGACGCGCTTTAAAACGCCCATCCGTCGAAACCAGTTGCAGCACGGAACCCAGCCCTTGTTTGGAGCTGTAGATTACCATGGTGCCATTTGGCGCGACACTCGGCGTTTCATCTAGGAACGTGTCCGTTAACACTTGAACGCCACCCGTTACCAGATCCTGCTTGGCGACATGTTGCGCGCCGCCGTTGGAGCTGATCATCACCAGGAATTTGCCATCGCTGCTGACTTCAGCATCCTGATTCTGTGCCCCTTCCCAGGTGACACGCTGCGGTGCGCCACCATTAACGCCGACCTTGTAAATCTGTGGCCGACCAGCCTGGTCAGAAGTATAAGCCAGCGTTTGGCTGTCAGGGAACCATGTCGGTTCGGTATTATTACTACGCCCATCAGTTACCTGAGAAATCTGCCCAGAACCCAGGTTCATCACATACAAATTCAGGCTACCGCTTTTGGAAAGCGCAAACGCCAGTTTGCTGCCATCAGGCGAGAAAGCCGGAGCACCGTTGTGACGAGGGAAAGAGGCAACCTGTCGGATATCACTGTTTGCCAATGTTTGGATAACCAGCGCCGAACGACCGCTTTCAAAGGTCACATACGCCAGCTTGCTACCATCAGGAGACCATACCGGTGACATCAGCGGTTCCGGTGAGCGGTGCACCACGAATTGGTTGTAACCGTCGTAATCCGCTACACGCAGTTCATAGGGATACTGGCCACCGTTGGTTTGCACCACATAAGCGATACGGGTGCGGAAAGCGCCTTTGATACCGGTCAGTTTCTCAAACACTTCATCGCTGGCGGTATGAGCCGCATAACGCAACCACTGTTTAGTCACTTTAAATTGATTCTGAGCCAGCACACTACCCGCGCTGCCAGAGGTATCGACCAACTGGTAGGAAACCAGATAGCCGTCAGCGGTAGGCTGAACCTGACCCACAATCACAGCATCAATGCCTAATGCAGTCCAGGCAGACGGCGTGACTTCTGCTGCGCTGCCTGGCTGTTGAGGCATACGGCTTGCGTCAATCGGGTTAAACTTACCGCTATTACGCAGATCGGCTGCAACAATGCTGCCAATCTCTTCAGGTACTGCACCGCCGGCAGACTTGAATGGCACTACGCCAATCGGTCGCGCCGAGTCCACACCTTGGGTAATTTCAATACGAACCTCTGCATGTAACACAGCGGTCCACAGCATCAGAAAACTCAATGCTATTTTTAATGCCTGCTTCATTTCATCTCCCTTATCACGGCTCCAGCGCCTACGATAATCTGGCAGCGTTTTAACAAACCCATATCAACAAGAACCCAAAGTGTACAACAGCCAATCCCTCATCGTTACAGATAATGGAGACAGACCATCGCGCTTACTGTGGTTTAAAGTCTATCGGTGCATTCTTGAAAGCGTCATAGACATCTGTGCTAGGCGGTTTCGGCATGCGCGCCTGCTTGGCTGCCGCAATCGCCGCCTGACATAACGCCGGGTCTCCCCCTTCCGTTTTCACATCGATCAGCAAGCCATCGGGAGCCAATTTGATACGTAATGTGCAGGTACGGCCTTTGTAGGATTCCCAGTCATAAAACTTACTCTGAATAGCTGCGCGCACCTGGCTGCCGTAACTATCAAGAGCAACGCCTGATGCCCCGCTCTTTTTATTATTGCCAACCCCAGCTGGGGCAGCGGCACCATTGGCTCCGCTCGAACCACCTTTAGGCGCATTCTTCGAGGAAGCAAGCCCACCCAGCAGATCATCAACTTCACCCGCCTGTTTCGCAGCGGCAGCAGCGGCTTTCTTTTTATCATCAGCCGCTTTCTTGGCGGCTGCGGCAGCTTCAGCTTTCTTGGCAGCTTCGGCAGCAGCCTTTTCTTTAGCCGCCTCAGCAGCGGCTTTGGCTTCTTCAGCTGCCTGTTTTTTAGCCTCAGCCGCCGCTTTTGCTTTCGCGTCTTCTTCTGCCTTTTTCTTGGCTTCAGCGGCTTTCGCTTTCGCTTCTTCCTCTGCTTGTTTCTTCACCTGTGCAGCGGCGGCAGCTTTCGCCTCTTCTTCCACTTTCTTTTTTGCCGCAGCCGCAGCAACGGCTTGTTTTTTCGCTTCTTCTTCAGCCTGTTTCTTCGCTTCAGCTGCTGCTTTGGCTTGCTGTTCAGCTTCTGCCTTCGCTTTCGCTGCCGCTGCTTCGGCTTGTTTTTGCTGTTCTTTAGCCTTCTGAGCAGCCTCTTCAGCTTGCTTTTTCGCATCAGCTTGTTGCTGGGCCTGCTCTTTCGCTTCTTCCTGAGCCTGCAAGCGCTCCTTTTCCAGCTCTTTTAAGCGCTGCTGTTCAGCCGCTTGTTTAGCCTGTAGCTCTTCGGCCTGCTGTTCAGCCTGTTTTTTCCGCAACTGCTCTGCACGGCGTGCATCACTCTGTTGCTGTTGCTGACGATTATACTGATCGACGACTGCACCAGGATCAACCATAACGGCATCAATCGATGAACCACCGCCGCCACCGCTGGCGTCATCCATCTTCTGATTCATTGAACTCAGTATCAGCAACGCAATCAAAATAACGTGCAAAACGACCGAGAGAGTAACGGCACGCTTTAGCTTATCGTTTCGTTCGTTTGCCTTTAACACAAGGGGTTCCCAAAAACAGTTTTGCCAGAAAAACGACGATGCATCCTCTAAAGGTCGTCAGTTAAATCGGTTGAGTCATTAACCCAACGGATTTGACACCCGCCTGATGCAACAAATTCAGTGCCTTGATTATCTCATCATAAGGAACCTCTTTCGCTCCTCCGATAAGAAACACCGTTTTCGGGTTTGCCGTCAGACGTGACCGCGCTTCAGCCACGACCTGCTCTGCCGGCAGTTGATTCATACGATTATGATCAACGACCAAACTATATTGCCCAACACCAGATACTTCGACAATCACCGGAGGATTATCATTGCTGGCAACGCTTTTAGACTCCGTTGCATCAGGCAAATCCACCTCTACGCTCTGTGTAATGATGGGCGCCGTAGCCATAAAAATCAGCAACAGTACCAGCAGCACGTCCAGCAGGGGGACAATATTAATCTCGGATTTCAGCGACCGACGGCCGCCACGCGCACGAGCCATATCACCTCCCGATTACCGGTTGCCTTCACTGGAAAATGCCTGACGATGCAGGATAGCAATGAACTCTTCCATGAAGTTATCGTAATTCTGCTCAAGCTTGTTCACACGCTGGTTTAAGCGGTTGTAGGCCATGACAGCCGGAATGGCGGCAAACAGACCTATCGCCGTCGCGATCAAGGCTTCCGCGATACCAGGCGCAACCATCTGCAACGTTGCCTGCTTCACTGCACCCAGGGCAATAAACGCATGCATAATCCCCCATACGGTACCGAACAAACCAATATACGGGCTGATAGACCCGACGGTGCCGAGGAAAGGAATATGGGTTTCGAGTGTTTCCAGCTCACGGTTCATGGAAATGCGCATGGCACGTGACGCCCCTTCCACCACCGCTTCCGGTGCATGGCTATTGGCTCGATGTAACCGTGCGAACTCCTTAAAGCCGGCATAAAAAATTTGTTCAGTCCCCGTCAAATTCTCACGACGAGTCTGACTCTCCTGATACAAGCGAGACAGTTCAATACCCGACCAGAATTTGTCTTCAAACGCTTCGGCGTCACGCGTCGCAGCATTCAGAATACGGGTACGCTGAATGATGATTGCCCATGAAGCAATAGAAAAACCGATTAAAATTAACATGATAAGTTTAACCAGAAGGCTTGCCTTCAGGAACAAATCAAGAATGTTCATTTCAGTCACTGCTTAAACTCCGCGACAATAGACTTAGGAAGCGCGATTGGCTTCATTTGAAATGGATCGATGCATGCGACTAACACCTCAGCATGGCTCAATAACGTGCCCTGAGAGTTAATAATGCGCTGTGTGAATGTCAGGGAAGCGCCGCGTATCATAACGATTTCACTTTGCACTTCCAGTAAGTCATCAAGACGCGCCGGGGCAAGATACTCAACCGTCATTTTACGAACAGCAAAGGCGACATGCTCATGCATAAGTTCATGCTGATGAAAGTCATGTGCGCGCAACATTTCGGTTCTGGCCCGTTCATAAAAGGCCACATAGCGTGCGTGATAAACCACACCACCTGCATCTGTATCTTCATAATAGACGCGTACTGGCCAGCGGAACACTGTATTACTCACTCTACATCCCGGTAATGCGATAAACCCCGCTACTATACGCAAGAGGGATAAGGTTTGGAATGGGTTCTATGTACAGGAGGGTAAATAATTATGGGTTGTGTGCAACCCATAACCAAAAGGAACGAAGGATTATTCTACAAGAAGTAGTAATACAATCCTGCGGCCAGGATCACAAAGGCTGGAAAGGGGCTAAAAATACCTCGCCATCTGACATGCAGAGGGCGAAACCCAATACCGTGTATCACGCCACTGCAAACCGCCCAAATCAGCGCCATGCCTTGCCAAATAGATAATGAGCTGGTTCTGGCAGCAAAACGCGCTGGCTCCCAAAACACGCACCCTGCCAGCAGTAGCGCCATGATCAGGGAAAGGGCCCTTAACGGGCCCTTGTCCATGTAGCGATAGAGACTCTCAATGAAAGCAATCATTGCAGTTTATCTTTATTCGCCTTGGTCGCCTCGCTCTGCTCTAACGCCAGAGCTGTAATGACGCCCAGCGAACAAGCAAGAAGCGTTCCCAATATCCAGGCAAAATACCACATAAATCAGGCTCCTTACTTAGTACAACGAATGAGTGTTCTGCTCGATATGCTCTTTAGTGATGCGACCGAACATCTTGTAGTAACACCAAATGGTGTAGGTCAGCACGATGGGCACAAAAATGATCGCAACCACCGTCATCACACGAAGCGTCAACAGACTGGAAGTGGCATCCCATATCGTCAGACTGACGTTCGGCACCGTTACCGAAGGCATAATGAATGGGAACATGGCAATGCCAGCCGTCAGGATAACGCAGGCGATACTCAGAGAAGAGAACAGAAACGCCATTGCGCCTCTCTCTGCACGCGCCATTATCACCGTGACTAACGGCAGCAGCACACCCAGCGACGGAATCGCCCACAGCACAGGATAATGATTAAAGTTAACCATCCATGCCCCTGCCTGACGCACAACTTCTTTGTGCAACGGGTTAGATTCACCTGCCGTGTTGATAACGGATGTGATTGCGTAACCATCAATACCGTATACCACCCACACCCCAGCCAATGCGAAGGTGACAGTCAGCGCCAGTGAAGACAGCTGGGCTGCTTTTTTGGCGCGAAAATGCAGTTCGCCAGCGGTTCGCATCATCAGATAGGTTGCACCCTGAGCAAGAATCATACTCAGGCTGACAATCCCTGCCAACAAGCCAAACGGGTTAAGCAGTTGGAAGAAATTACCGGTGTAATAGAGGCGCAAATACTCATCCACATGGAACGGCACCCCTTGCAACAGATTACCAAATGCAACACCAATGACGACTGGCGGGACAAAACTACCGATAAAAATGCCCCAGTCCCACATGTTGCGCCAGCGTGAATCTTCGATTTTCGAACGGTAGTCAAAACCAACCGGACGGAAATACAACGATGCCAGCACCAGAATCATCGCAATGTAAAAACCGGAGAACGCAGCGGCATACACCATCGGCCAGGCAGCAAACAGAGCGCCACCCGCCGTAATCAGCCATACCTGGTTGCCGTCCCAATGTGGTGCAATGCTGTTAATCATCACTCGACGTTCAACATCATTACGCCCCATCAGGCGTACAAGCATCCCGACGCCCATGTCAAAACCATCGGTGACGGCGAAACCGATCAGCAACACACCAATCAGCAGCCACCAGACAAAACGCAATACTTCATAATCAAACATAGTGGACTCCTGTTACCGTGCTTCCTGAGCCGCGATCGGCTGTTCGAAGTGATAAGCACCTGTTTTCAGGCTGCTTGGGCCAAGACGCGCATACTTGAACATCAGGTAGAGTTCAGCGACCAGGAACAGCGTGTAAAGACCGCAGATCAGCGCCATAGAGAACAGGATATCCCCCGCCGTCAGCGAAGAATTCGCCACCGCTGTCGGTAGCACCTCGCCGATAGCCCAAGGCTGACGACCATACTCAGCAACAAACCAGCCAGCTTCAACGGCAATCCACGGCAATGGAATACCATACAGCGCCACGCGGTGTAACCAGCGTTTTTGACCAATCTTGTTACGCAACACAGTCCAGAAAGACAGGCCGATAATCAAAAGCATCAGCACGCCGCACGCCACCATGATACGGAAAGAGAAGTACAATGGCGCTACACGCGGAATAGAGTCTTTTACCGCTTGTTTGATCTGTGTTTCGCTGGCATCCGCTACGTTTGGCGTGTAGCGCTTGAGCAGCAAACCATAGCCCAGATCCTGTTTGTTTTTGTTGAACGCATCGCGCACAGCAGGATCGGTATTACCAGAACGCAATTGCTGCAACAGGTGATAGGCTTGCATACCATTACGGATGCGCACTTCATGTTGCACCATCAGCTCTTTGAGGCCGGTTACTGTTTTCTCGGTAGAACGCGTTGCTATCAGGCCCAACATGTACGGGATCTGAATAGCGTACTTATTCTCCATCGTTTCCTGATTAGGAACGCCAAACAGGGTAAATGCCGCAGGCGCTGGCTGAGTTTCCCACTCGGCTTCAATTGCAGCGAGCTTGGTTTTCTGCACATCGCCCATCTCATAACCGGATTCATCACCCAGTACGATGACAGAGAGCACCGCCGCCATACCAAAGCTGGCTGCGATAGCGAAAGAGCGTTTAGCGAAAGCAATGTCACGCCCTTTTAGCAGGTAATATGAGCTGATGCCCAGAATGAACATCGCGCCAGTGCAGTAGCCAGAAGCGACGGTGTGGACAAATTTCACCTGTGCAACGGGGTTCAGCACCAGATCGGCGAAACTCACCATCTCCATGCGCATGGTTTCGAAATTGAAATCCGAAGCAACCGGGTTTTGCATCCAACCATTTGCGACCAGAATCCACAAAGCTGACAGGTTAGAACCTAACGCCACCAACCATGTCACGGCCATATGCTGAACTTTGCCCAGACGATCCCAGCCAAAGAAGAATAACCCGACGAAAGTAGACTCCAGGAAGAACGCCATCAGGCCTTCGATGGCCAGTGGAGCACCGAAGATATCACCGACATAGTGAGAGTAATATGACCAGTTAGTACCGAACTGAAACTCCATCGTCAGACCGGTAGACACACCAAGAGCAAAGTTGATGGCAAACAACTTGCCCCAAAACTTGGTCATATCTTTATAGATTTGTTTACCGGACAGGACATATACGGTTTCCATGATCGCCAACAAAAACGCCATCCCCAGCGTTAATGGTACGAACAGGAAGTGATACATCGCGGTCAAGGCAAACTGTAAACGTGACAGTTCGACTACATCAAACATCTTAACTCCTTGCTCCTCGCAGGAGGGTCTTTAGCTCGCTATACAAATAAGCCACTAAATACCCGGCAGTTAGTAACCTAAAGAAAACACAACAATTGCTTTAGCACAGGCCTTAATATGCGCTACCACGTCGCTATGCGCATTTGGAAAGTGAGCCAAAAATTACAGAATGACAAATAACATACCCAAATATGGGTATCGGTATATTACGCCTCTGAATCCCTACAATAAATAGGTTTTTACGTGATATGGATTGAGTTTTTTGCTTCCACGTCAACCCTTACACTACAGCAAACCGAAGACGTAATTGACCTACAGCCAATTTAATCTTATTTCTTAAATGATATCCAGCCCACTTTTTTGATCCAAGACAATAATTCACCGAGATGTTAAAAAAAATGAAGTTTGTTTTTACACGACCAGTCATTGTTAATTTAATGTAATAACCGGGTTTGTGAGAGGTGTCGTTAATGGTGTATTTTTAAGTTTAATTAAAAATAATAGAAATTGATCTATAAATACTAATTTTTTTAATCAAATGGCATATTGTTATTTTGTTGTTATTTTATTTGTCATTTTTGTTTTCATGAAAACTAATTTTTTGCGACGGCAATCAATAAAATTTGCAATAAATTAAAACGACATCTCATGATATCGCGGCAGCCTCAAGAAACATCGCATGTTGAGACAACACGCACTGGTGCTGTAATAAAAAAGGCCACTACTAAGAGTGGCCAACCATGTCGAACGTAGAAAACGTTGCTTACTGCATTTTTATCTTAGCTATCCTGCCGGGCAGGAAGGGCTTGACCTAGCGGCTCAGGACAGCTTTGACCGCATCGCCAATGTCAGCCAGGCTACGTACTGTTTTCACGCCAGCGGCTTCTAATGCAGCAAATTTATCGTCTGCCGTCCCCTTACCACCGGCAATGATTGCGCCAGCATGGCCCATACGTTTGCCTTTAGGGGCGGTTACACCTGCGATATAACCAACCACTGGCTTGGTAACATGCTCTTTAATGTAGGCCGCAGCTTCTTCTTCAGCGGTACCACCGATTTCACCGATCATCACAATCGCTTCTGTCTGTGGGTCTTGCTCGAATAACTTGAGGATATCAATGAAATTAGAGCCAGGAATCGGATCACCGCCAATCCCGACGCAGGTGGACTGCCCCAGGCCGGTATCCGTGGTTTGTTTCACCGCTTCATAGGTCAGTGTCCCTGAGCGAGAAACAATCCCTACTTTGCCCGGTAAATGGATGTGGCCAGGCATGATACCAATCTTGCACTCACCAGGGGTGATAACCCCCGGGCAGTTAGGGCCAATCATGCGCACGCCACTTTGTTCAAGCTTCATTTTCACCGTCAGCATATCAAGTGTAGGGATGCCTTCAGTAATACAGATGATGAGCTCGATACCGGCATCAATCGCTTCCAGAATGGAGTCTTTACAAAATGGTGCGGGTACATAGATAACCGATGCGGTTGCGCCTGTTGCTTCTACTGCTTCACGTACAGTATTGAATACTGGCAGACCAAGATGCTCGCTTCCGCCTTTACCCGGCGTTACCCCACCCACCATCTGCGTTCCGTAAGCCAGCGCTTGCTCAGAATGAAATGTACCTTGACTGCCGGTAAATCCCTGGCAAATAACTTTAGTATTTTTATCGATCAGAATAGACATTATTTACCCTCCACGGCTGCAACCACTTGTTGAGCCGCATCCGTCAGGCTGGTCGCAGCAATGATGTTCAAACCACTATCCGCCAGTTTCTGCGCACCCAGTTCCGCATTATTTCCTTCCAGACGAACGACTACCGGAACATTCACGCCAACCTCGGCAACGGCACCGATAATACCGTCGGCAATCAGGTCACAGCGCACGATGCCACCGAAAATATTCACCAGAACGGCTTTCACCTTGTCATCAGACAAAATGATTTTAAACGCTTCAGTCACACGCTCTTTGGTCGCACCACCGCCCACATCAAGGAAGTTAGCCGGAGAGCCGCCATGAAGTTTAACGATATCCATCGTCCCCATCGCCAGACCAGCACCGTTGACCATGCAACCGATGTTACCGTCTAATGCGACATAGTTCAGTTCCCACTGCGCGGCATGAGCTTCACGGGCATCTTCCTGGGACGGATCACGCATTTCACGCAGTTCCGGCTGGCGGAATAACGCATTGCCGTCAGCACCCAGTTTGCCGTCCAGACAAATTAAATCGCCCTGCTTGGTAATAACCAGCGGGTTAATTTCTACCAGCGCCAGATCGCGCTCCAGGAACAGCGTTGCCAATCCCATGAAAATTTTGGTGAACTGAGCAACCTGCTTGCCTTCCAGACCCAGCTTAAACGCCAGCTCACGTCCTTGATACGGCTGTGGCCCGGTGAGCGGATCAAGCGCGACTTTATGAATCAGATGCGGCGTTTCCTCAGCCACTTTCTCAATCTCGACGCCACCCTCTGTCGAAGCCATAAAGACGACGCGACGGCTGCCACGGTCTACGACCGCACCGAGATAGAGCTCTTTATCGATATCAGTCGCACCTTCCACCAGGATTTGGTGGACAGGCTGGCCATTAGCATCTGTCTGATACGTCACCAGACGTTTACCCAACCAGTTTTCAGCAAAGGTGCGAATCTCTTCTTTACTGTTAACCAGTTTCACGCCACCCGCTTTACCGCGACCGCCTGCGTGTACCTGACATTTGACTACCCAAGGACCGGCACCAATTTTTGATGCAGCTTCTTCCGCTTCACGCGGTGTTGTGCAGGCATAACCAGTTGGGGCAGGTAAACCATACCGAGCAAAGAGTTGTTTTGCCTGATACTCATGTAAATTCATGATGTTCTATCCATTTAGGTTTGCAGATAAGTCTCGCGACTTTCTATCGTGGATAATGCCGCTACATTCATTTCATCATTCATTCGCGCAGCGGCCTGCATAGCACTTGTTGTCGAGGCGGTCAGACGCAGGCCAACCGCCTTTCTTTCACCGTAGTGTGTCAGACGTCCAGCAGCAAACGTGCCGGATCTTCGAGCATCTCTTTCACGGTGACAAGGAAACCGACCGACTCACGGCCATCAATCAGGCGATGATCGTAGGACAACGCCAGATACATCATCGGCAGGATAACAACCTGACCATCAACGGCCATTGGACGATCTTTAATGGCATGCATACCCAAAATCGCGCTCTGTGGCGGGTTGATAATCGGCGTAGACATCAGCGAACCGAACACGCCACCATTGGTGATGGTAAAGTTGCCGCCAGTCAGTTCCTCAACGGTTAATTTACCGTCGCGGCCTTTCACTGCCAGTTCTTTAATTTTCTTCTCTATCTCTGCCATGCCCAGCAGATCAACATCTTTCAGCACCGGAGTTACCAGCCCGCGTGGGGTCGATACCGCGATACTGACATCGAAGTAATTGTGGTACACCACGTCTTCGCCATCGATAGATGCATTCACTTCTGGATAGCGTTTCAGTGCCTCGACAACAGCCTTGATATAGAACGACATGAAACCCAAACGAACGCCATGGCGTTTCTCGAAGGCTTCGCCATACTGCTTGCGCAGTTCCATAATCGGCTGCATGTTGACTTCATTAAATGTCGTCAACATCGCGGTGCTGTTTTTCGCTTCCAGCAAACGCTCGGCAACACGCTTACGCAGGCGAGTCATTGGCACACGTTTTTCACTGCGCCCCGCCAGTACCGGTGCTGAAGCAACCACATCAGGCGCTGCCGCTGGCGCTTTTTTCTGGCTGGCCAAATGCTTCTCGACATCCTCGCGCGTAATACGGCCACCGACTCCGCTGCCTTTAATAGCCGCAGCATCCAGATCGTGTTCAGCAATCAGGCGACGAATTGCCGGGCTGAGGGCCTCATTATTCTCATCTTCCAGTCCTGCGGTATGACGCTGTGCTGGGGTTGACTCTTTGCTTTGTGCTTTCTCACTGGTTTCTTTGCCGGAGTTATCTCCCGGGCGAAGACGCCCAAGCACTTGACGTGAAGTCACCGTCGCGCCTTCGGCCTCCAGTACCACCTCCAGCACACCCGCTTCAATGGCTGGCACTTCTAACACCACTTTGTCTGTTTCAATTTCAACCAGCACTTCGTCACGCTGGACGCTATCGCCCGGTTTCTTGTGCCAGGTCGCCACAGTGGCATCAGCGACTGACTCAGGCAGATCAGGAACAAGAATGTCTACGCTACTCATTATCTATCCTTATTTATTTAATTAACGTTCAGCGCGTCATTAACCAGAGCTTGCTGTTGTTTCTGGTGTACGGACATATAGCCGACGGCGGGTGAAGCAGAGGCCGGACGACCGGCATACCGCAACGAGGCACCAAATGGAATGACCTCACGGAAATGGTGCTGGCTACAGTACCATGCCCCCTGATTCAACGGCTCTTCCTGGCACCAGACAAAATCATGCACATGGGCAAAAGGCTCCAGTGCAGCCTGTACCGCTTGATGCGGGAACGGGTATAACTGCTCAATACGTACAATCGCCACATCGTTCTGCTCGTTTTTACGACGTTGCTCCAGTAAATCATAGTAGACCTTGCCAGAGCACAGCACGACGCGCTTCACTGCTTTTGGATCAAGTGCATCAATTTCACCGATGGCCGGCTGGAACTGACCATTCGCCAATTCATCCAGTGACGAAATAGCCAGAGGATGGCGCAGCAGCGATTTGGGGGACATGACAATCAGCGGACGGCGCATACCACGCAGCGCCTGACGACGTAGCATGTGATACACCTGCGCCGGCGTAGACGGCACACAGACCTGCATATTTTGCTCTGCACACAATTGCAGATAGCGCTCAAGACGCGCCGAGGAGTGCTCCGGCCCCTGACCTTCGTAACCGTGCGGCAGTAACATCACCAGACCGCACATACGTCCCCATTTCTGCTCACCGGAACTAATGAACTGATCGATAACAACCTGTGCGCCGTTGGCAAAATCGCCGAACTGTGCTTCCCAGATAGTCAACGTGCGCGGTTCTGCCGTGGCATAACCATATTCGAATGCCAGAACCGCTTCTTCCGACAGCACCGAGTCCCAGACATTAAACACGCCTTGCGCATTGTGAACATGCATCAGCGGTGTATAAGTAGAACCGCCTTTCTGGTTGTGTACCACGGCATGCCGATGGAAAAACGTACCACGACCGGCATCTTCACCCGATAAACGCACCGGGATGCCCTCGTCAACCAGCGTCGCATAGGCCAATGTCTCGGCACCGCCCCAGTCAAACGCTTTCTCACCTGCGGCCATTTCCGCCCGATCATTGTAAATCTTGGCCACGCGCGGCTGCATCTCCAGCGCCGTTGGCACTTCACTGATGCGGCGAGCCAATTCCTGTAAGCGTTTGGTTTCCACCGTATGTGGGTAAGGCTCATCCCACTCATGGTTGAGATAAGACATCCAGGCGAAAGAGTGCATATCCATTGGTCGCCATTCGTCTACCACACATTCACCAGCGTCCAGCGCATCGCGATAGAGGTTCACCAACTCCGTTGCATCTTCAAGCGTAGCAAGCTTCTGCTGCTCAAGACGATCGGCGTAGATTTTACGCGGCGTCGGGTGCTTTTTAATTTTCTGGTACATCACCGGTTGAGTCGCACTCGGCTCATCGGCTTCGTTATGACCATGGCGGCGATAACACACCAGATCGATAAAGACATCACGCTTGAACGTATTGCGGAAATCCAGAGCCAAGCGGGTAACAAACGCGACAGCTTCGGGATCGTCGGCATTAACGTGGAAAATGGGGGCCTGCACCATCTTGCCAATATCGGTACAGTATTCCGTTGAACGGGCATCACGAGGGTTGGACGTGGTAAAACCTACCTGATTGTTAATCACAATACGGATAGTCCCGCCAACTTCATAGCCACGAGCCTGAGACATGTTCAGCGTCTCTTGCACAACGCCCTGCCCAGCAATCGCAGCGTCACCGTGAATCGTAATCGGCAACACCAGCGAACTGCTTGGTTTATCGAGACGGTCAATACGCGCACGAACCGACCCCATCACCACCGGGCTGACAATTTCCAGGTGCGACGGGTTAAACGCCAGCGCCAGATGTACTTTGCCGCCTTCGGTTTCCATATCCGATGAGAAACCCTGATGATATTTCACGTCACCTGTGCCGAGGTGATCTTTATGCTTACCAGAGAATTCATCGAACAGATCCTGGGGTTTTTTCCCCATGACATTGACCAGCACATTGAGACGACCACGGTGGGCCATCCCCATAACAACTTCGCGTGTGCCGTTTTTCCCTGCATGCCGGATCATCTCCTTAAGCATCGGGATTAATGCGTCGCCGCCTTCCAGCGAAAAGCGTTTCGCGCCGGGGAATTTGGCTCCCAGATAACGCTCCAGCCCTTCTGCCGCCGTTAACTCTTTCAGAAAGCGTTTTCTTTCTTCATTGCTAAAACTGGGCTGCCCAACAACTGACTCAATACGCTGCTGAATCCAGCGCTTTTCATCGGTGTTGGTAATGTGCATGTATTCCGCACCAATCGAGCCGCAATAGGTTTGCTTGAGGGCCGCATAAAGCTCGCCCAGTTGCATAGTGTCTTTACCTATCGCGAATGACCCGACATTAAAGCTCTCTTTGAGGTCGTCATCCGTCAAATTGTGATAAGCCAAATCCAGATCGGCAACGCGTTCCTGTTTCCATAAACCGAGTGGGTCAAGATTGGCATGCTGATGCCCACGGAAGCGGAATGCGTTGATCAATTGCAGGACTTTAACCTGCTTTGCATCGCTGTCAGGATCGGTAATCGAAGACGTATAACGCGCCGCATCTTTCGCCAGGCGACGGAAATAATCCCGTGTTTTAGAGTGCAGTTGATCGGGTTTAACCCCAGTGGTAGGAAGTTGTTGAAAGATCGAACGCCAGCTCTGATCAATAGAATCTGGATCCGTTAAAAAATCTTCATAGAGCTGCTCTATGTAGGACTGGTTTGCGCCCGCCAGATAGGAGGAATCCAGCCAGGCCTTCATTGCGCCGTTCTGCATTGTGATCCCTTAAGCTAATAAGCCTTCAGTTTTCGCCGTGGTTAACATGTTTTATCTTGCCGTTATCAAACGGAAAGCCGTAAAAACGGTTCATTTACAGTGCCTTCTGACGCACGAGGCAGATATTCCTATCCAGAAGGAACCTTTAAAAAACGGTTCGGCGCCTGAGCCGGTTTTTAAAGATTTCCTATCAGCTCCCCTGTTGCGACAGGGGAGCTGCGATAGTGTCCTGAGTAATCAGGCGCTACGTTGTAGCAACATCGATTTTATATGCCCTATCGCCCGCGTCGGGTTTAGCCCTTTAGGACACACGCTGACGCAATTCATAATGCTGTGGCAACGGAAGACACTAAAAGCATCATTCAAATCATCCAGACGCGACTGGGTTTCCGTGTCACGACTATCAATCAGGAAACGGTATGCCGCCAGCAATCCCGCAGGCCCGATAAACTTATCCGGGTTCCACCAGAATGACGGGCATGAGGTGGAGCAACAGGCACACATGATGCACTCGTATAATCCATCCAATTTTTCGCGCTGTTCCGGTGCCTGCAAATGTTCACGTGCGGGTGGATTTTTCCCATTATTCAACAGGTAAGGTTTAATTTTCTCATATTGAGCATAGAACTGGCCCATGTCCACCACCAAATCGCGTACAACCGGTAATCCAGGTAATGGTCGGATCACAATTTTGTTATTACCGTTACGCAATGTGGAAACCGGTGTGATACACGCCAGGCCATTCTTGCCATTCATGTTCAGGCCGTCGGAGCCACACACCCCTTCACGGCACGAACGTCGAAAGGCCAGCGTCGGGTCCTGCTCTTTCAGGAGAATCAACGCATCGAGCAGCATCATGTCTCGGCCATCTTCCGCGTCCAGCGTATAGTCCTGCATGCGCGGCGCGTTATCGACATCCGGGTTATAACGATAAATGGAAAATTCAACTTTCATCGCTTTCTCTCCGCACAATTAATAGGTACGCACTTTCGGCGGGAACGCCGGGCGCAGTTTTGGCTGCATGTTCACCTCACGGCGGGTCATGCTTTCAGTTTGCGGTTGATACAGCGAATGGCATAACCAATTTTCGTCATCACGATCAGGATAGTCGAATCGGCTATGAGCACCACGGCTTTCGGTACGGAAGTTCGCCGATACCGCAGTGGCGTAGGCCGTTTCCATCAGGTTATCCAGTTCCAGACATTCAATACGCTGGGTATTGAAATCACTTGATGTGTCATCCAGCCGAGCATTTTTCAGGCGCTCACGGATCACTTTCAACTCTTCCAGCCCTTTCGCCATGGCGTCGCCTTCACGGAATACCGAGAAGTTATTCTGCATGCAAGATTGCAACGCTTTGCGGATTTCTACCGGATCTTCGCCGGAGCGTGTGGTATTCCAACGGTTAAGTCTGTCCAGTGAAGCCTCGATATCCGAATCGCTGGCATCACGGCTTGCGCCCTGTTCAGCCAAAGACTCTTGCAAATGCATGCCAGCAGAACGGCCAAACACCACCAGATCAAGCAGGGAGTTGCCACCCAAACGGTTCGCACCGTGTACCGATACGCAGGCGATTTCACCCACAGCAAACAGCCCCGGGATCACAACATCTTCGCCCTTCTCGTTTACCGTCAATGCCTGACCGGTCACTTTGGTTGGGATTCCCCCCATCATGTAATGGCAGGTTGGAATGACCGGAATTGGTTCTTTGACCGGATCGACATGGGCAAACGTGCGTGATAATTCAAGAATCCCCGGCAAGCGAGACTCCAGCACCTCTTTACCTAAGTGATCCAGTTTCAGCTTGGCATGCGGCCCCCACGGGCCTTCACAACCTCGTCCTTCACGAATTTCAATCATGATAGAACGGGCAACCACATCACGGCCGGCCAGGTCTTTAGCGTTTGGCGCATAGCGCTCCATGAAACGCTCACCGTGTTTATTCAGCAGATAACCGCCTTCGCCACGGCATCCCTCTGTCACCAGCACCCCGGCACCGGCGATACCGGTCGGGTGGAACTGCCACATTTCCATATCTTGTACCGGCACACCGGCACGCAGCGCCATGCCGACGCCATCGCCGGTATTGATGTGCGCATTGGTCGTAGACTGATAAATACGGCCAGCGCCACCGGTGGCCAGCACCGTGGCACGGGCTTTGAAATAAACAACCTCGCCGGTTTCAATACAGATAGCGGTGCATCCCACTACCGCGCCATCCTGATTTTTCACCAGATCAAGCGCATACCATTCGGAAAAGATGGTGGTGTGATTTTTCAGGTTCTGTTGATACAGCGTATGCAACAAGGCGTGACCGGTACGGTCTGCCGCTGCCGCCGTACGCGCCGCCTGCTCGCCGCCGAAATTTTTGGACTGGCCACCAAACGGACGCTGGTAAATACGGCCATCATCTAAACGAGAGAACGGCAATCCCATGTGTTCCAGCTCCAGAATAGCTTCCGGGCCGGTTTTACACATGTACTCAATCGCATCCTGATCGCCGATATAGTCTGACCCTTTAACGGTGTCATACATATGCCATTCCCAGTTATCTTCATGGGAATTCCCTAATGCGACCGTGATCCCACCCTGCGCTGAAACGGTATGAGAGCGGGTCGGAAAGACTTTTGATAACAGCGCGCACGACAATCCCATTTGGGAAATCTGCAATGCGGCACGCATTCCCGCGCCGCCTGCGCCAACAACAACAGCATCAAATTCTCTGATTGGCAAATTCATCATGCACCCCATACCACAACAGTTCCATAAATGACGTACACCAATAGCGCCACCACAATCGCCAACTGTAACGTCAGGCGAATAGCCAGCGGTTTGATGTAGTCAGTCAACACCTGCCACATGCCAATCCAGGCATGGATCAAAATCGCAAACAGCGTCAGCAGGGTGAATACTTTGGTGAGATGCATGGCGAAGAAACCATGCCAAACTTCATAGGTAATCTTACCGGCGCTGGCTACAAAGCCAACGATATAAAGCACATACAGCACGATGACGATGGCGGAAGCGCGAATTAACAACCAATCGTGTACGCCATTACGCCCCAATGCGGAGGCATTGCTTACCATACGAGGACTCCAGCCAAAAATGAAAGCACGACAGTAATAACGAAAGAGGCTTTTGCTGACCGCGATCCGGCCTCGAAGTTTTCTTCGATATAGCCAAAATCCATCAGCAAATGACGCAGGCCGCCCACAATATGGTAAGCCAGCGCCGTCATGATGCCCCAGACAATGAATTTCACGATGAAGCTGCTCATAATGGCCGACGCTTGCGCAAACCCTTCAGCAGAAGAGAGGGAGAGGCCAAGCAGCCATAACAAAATACCCACAGCCACAAACGTAATAACGCCGGAGACACGGTGAAGAATAGATGCTATCGCAGTAACAGGAAATCGGATCGTTTGCAGATCCAGATTGACAGGTCTTTGTTTTTTCACGGGTTTGCCCACACAGCTTTTATTATTTTCTTCCTCCGGACCTGTTGTGGGGTCAGACAGTGTGGACGATGAGATGGTGTTTGTCTCTGTTCATGCGCAACTGAGTCACTATCCTTAATTATTCAGCTACACAAACCGATCACACTGGGTGCTCCTACTGCAGGGTATTCCGGAGACCTGGCGGCAGTATAGGCACTTCACATTCCCATTACAATTACCCTACAAACGGTTTGGACACATTTGCCTTGAACAGTGATTGAGATCACGAATTTCACAATTTATATAAAATTAATTATCTGATTTGACAAATCTTAAACATTTAAATTACAACTAGGGCCCAAGAATACGTTGACCCTGTTAAAGCTTGTCAGTAGCTCTTTCCCATTCACCAAAGTTATGTAACAGTGGGGAAATAAAGTCCCCGGAAAAGTTATAACTACTAGCTACAATTAGAGCAGGACAGGGTCAAATACCCTAGCTGGGAGAACAACACGTTCGAGAACAACGGTTTCGAAAGCGACTGTTTCAAAAACAACAGTTCCAAAAACAACTGTTTAAAAAGCAATTGTTTCGAAAACAACAGGTTCGAGAGCAGCAAAATGTGTTCATCCTGACAGTGGCCGCCTGACGATAACGGTCAACTCTGTACCCAGTCTTGTTCCTGACGACAGAGCGACGTCTGGTCTGTTTACTTTGTCCAGCGTGCGGGCATGACGGTATTTCTGCAGTGACGAATTTTTAAAATTAAAGATTAAAGCGCTAAGGAGACTGTAAATGGCTGATAAGAAAGCAACGCTTACAATAGACGGCAAAGAAGCGATTGAGCTGAATGTTTTGTCTGGTACGCTTGGCAACGATGAAATTGATATTCGTAGCCTGGGTTCTAAAGGTTACTTCACGTTTGACCCCGGTTTTACCTCCACCGCCTCCTGTGAATCTAAGATTACCTACATTGATGGCGATCAGGGTGTGTTGCTGCACCGTGGGTATCCGATTGCACAACTGGCTGAAAAATCTAACTATCTTGAAGTTTGCTATATCCTGCTGTTTGGCGAAGCGCCCACTCAGGAACAGTATGATACCTTCAAGACGACCGTCACTCGCCATACCATGATCCACGAACAGATTACCCGTCTGTTCCACGGTTTCCGTCGCGACTCGCACCCGATGGCGGTATTGTGCGGCGTCACCGGCGCACTGGCTGCGTTCTATCACGATTCGCTGGATATCGGTAATGAACGCCACCGTGAAATCGCCGCTTATCGTCTGCTGTCAAAAATGCCGACCGTGGCGGCGATGTGTTACAAATACTCCATCGGCCAGCCGTTTGTGTACCCGCGTAATGACTTGTCTTATGCCGGTAACTTCCTGCATATGATGTTCGCCACCCCTTGCGAACAGTATGTGGTTAACCCGGTGCTGGAACGCGCAATGGATCGCATCCTGATTCTGCATGCTGACCACGAGCAGAACGCATCAACGTCTACTGTGCGTACCGCTGGTTCATCAGGCGCTAACCCGTTCGCGTGTATCGCCGCCGGGATTGCCTCGCTGTGGGGGCCTGCTCACGGTGGTGCTAACGAAGCCTGTTTGCGCATGCTGGAAGAAATCAGCTCTGTAGAGCACATTCCGGCGTTCATCAAACGCGCTAAAGACAAGAACGACTCGTTCCGTTTGATGGGCTTTGGTCATCGTGTTTACAAGAACTACGACCCGCGCGCGACCGTCATGCGCCAGACCTGCCATGAAGTATTGAAAGAGCTCGGCACCAAAGATGATCTGCTGGAAGTCGCTATGGAGCTTGAGAATATCGCGCTCAACGACCCGTACTTCATTGAGCGTAAACTCTACCCGAACGTGGATTTCTACTCAGGCATCATCCTGAAAGCGATGGGAATTCCTTCATCCATGTTCACCGTTATCTTTGCTATGGCGCGCACCGTCGGCTGGATTGCCCACTGGAGCGAAATGCATGGCGAAGGGCTGAAAATCGCACGTCCGCGCCAGTTGTATACCGGCCATAACGAGCGTGATTTCGACTCCTCGGTCGAAAAACATTAATCACGTTTTATCCGTTAAAAATACCCTGCAACAGGCCGGAGCTATCCGGCCTTTCTTATTTGCTGTTTCGTCATTATTCGATTATCGCGCCGCACTGCTACGGCTGGCAGTGAGGGCAGGCGTAAAATGGCCGGGAGGCGACCTGGCTTTTCACGATTAATTCACCACACCGCTCACAGGGCTCGCCATCACGGTGGAAAACGTGGAAACGAAAATGCGCGCCATGATAACGATCGTCATCGTTGGCACGGCCACGGGTTGTGTAAGAGAGGCGGGGAATATCCAACAGCGTCTGGCTGAATGTTGTCAGTTCATTGTCAGTTAAATCCACCGCACGGCGTGTCGGGCTCAGTGCGCATGCCCATAAAATCTCCACCCGCAGATAGTTACCCAGCCCCGCCAGAAACCCCTGATCCAATAACAATGCCCCGAATCGCCTGCGACAAAAACGCGCTGACAGCAATCGCTCGCATACCTCGTCGGCATGCAACGCCTCATCCAGGACATCAGGCCCCAGACGTTGTAAAAAGGGATGAGACTCCAGTTGGGAAACGTGTAACAGGTTGATATCCGAAGCACTGTAAAGCGATACGGCATTATCTTCCGTCTCTAGCCTGACGCGTAATTCCCGACGCGTATCAACATCAGCTTTACCGATACGCCAGACGCCATACAGCTGATTATGGCTGTACATAACCAGTCCGTTCGAAAACCACGTCAACAACGCCTTACCCCGGCTGCTAATGCGTTCAACCTGCGTACCGACCAGCATGGCTTCATAATCTTTGAGGGCAGGAAAGGCGAACCACACTGCCGTCAGCGTCTTTCCTGCCACCGCAGCGGCAAGGCTATCGGCAGCACGCCGGATTTCGGGGCCTTCTGGCATGCGTCCTCCTACTCCTGACGGGCGCTGACGTGGATACCGTACTGGGTAAAGCACTGGCGCAAGCGTCTGGCAAATGTCAGCGCATGTTGATTATCGCCATGCAGACATACCGTTTGCGCCACCACCGCGACCCAGTTGCCATTGCTGGCGCGTACCCGCTGGCGCTGTACCATTTCAAGCGTTTGCGCCAGCGCCAGCTCGTCACTGCTGATCACCGCAGAGGGTTGATCGCGCGGCACCAGCGAGCCATCGGCCTGATAGCTGCGATCGGCAAACACCTCTTCACGGGTCGCTAATCCGGCGCGTTTACCGGCACGAATCAGCTCACCGCCTGAAAGCCCGACCAGATATAACGCCGGGTCTACCGCCGCGACAGCCTGGGCTATCGCATCCGCCAACGCCGCATCGCGCGCCGCCTGGTTATATAACATGCCATGAGGTTTAACATGGAATAGCCGCCCGCCTTCGGCGTTGGCGATGGCCGCCAGCGCACCTATCTGATACACCACCTGGGCATAAACCGTTTCGGCCGGCAGATTCATGGCGGTGCGACCAAAATTTTCGCGATCGGGAAAGCTGGGGTGCGCCCCAATAGCCACGCCATATTGCAGCGCCCAGCGCACCGACTGGCGCATGGTTTGCGCATCACCGGCATGAAAACCACAGGCGATGTTGGCCGAGCTCACACACTGGAGTAATGCTTCATCGTGCAACCCGCCTTCACCCAGATCGGCGTTTAAATCAATAACCATGCAGCCTCCAGGCCAGTTGTTCCAGATAGTGCTGCTGCGCCTGCGCAGCCTTGAGCGCCTCATCCAGCGAGCAACGCAGGAAATGCACCGGCTCGCCCAAACGCATTTGCGCCAGATGATAAAGATCCGCCTCAATCACACAGCCAATTCGAGGATAGCCGCCAGTGGTCTGGGCGTCAGCCATCAAAACAATCGGCTTGCCGTTATGCGGCACCTGAATCACGCCCGGCAGCAGGCCATGGGATAACAGCTCTCGCGGTGTTTCGCGCACCAGCGTAGGCCCTAACAGACGGTATCCCATCCGGTTGCTTTGTGGACTAAGGTGCCAGCCCGTGCGCCAGAAATCATCGCGTGATGCCTGGCTAAATTCCTGATATTCAGGCCCCGGCAGCACCCTTATCCGGTTGGTAAACAGCAGCTGTTTCACCCCAACCGATCGCACGGGTAAACGTTGTGGCTCACCGAGTGGCAAGACATCGCCATCCACCAATGGCCGTCCAGCCATACCGCCAATCCCCGCTTTGACATCGGTACTGTAAGACCCCAGTACCTGCGGTACGTCAATACCGCCAGACACAGCAAGATAGCTGCGCATCCCGTTACGCGGCGAACGTAAGCGTAATGTCTGCCCGGCCTGTACCGGAAAACACCAGCCTGTCCACAGCGGTTTACCCTCGAGGGTGGCATGGCAATCTGCACCGGTTAACGCAATCCAGCAAGGCGTGGTGAATGTTGCGACTAATTGCCCCAATGTCACTTCCAGCACCGCCGCATGCGCCGGGTTTGCTACTAATAGATTAGCCAGTTTCAATGCCGGGATATCCAGCGCACCGCACTGGCTGATTCCCAGAGATCTGAGTCCGTGGCGTCCGGTATCCTGCACCGTCGTCTGTAATCCGGCCCGGAGAATGTTCAGCATACGCCCTCCGGTTGTGGCACAAAGCGAACCCGGTCGCCGGGTTTAAGTAACACAGGCGGTGTCTGCGTGGGGTGAAACAGCGCCTGCGCAGTGCGGCCAATCAGTTGCCAGCCGCCGGGCGTCGCCAGCGGGTAAATACCGGTTTGACTGCCGCCGATGCCGACCGACCCTACGGGCACCCGCAGACGCGGCTCTGCGCGCCGGGGAACACACAGTGTCTCATCCAGTCCACCAAGGTAGGGAAATCCGGGTTGAAAACCCAAAAAATAGACGATGTAACGCCCGGCGGCATGGCGCTCGACCACTTGTTGTGGCGTCAGGCCGCAGTGCTCCGCCACGATGAGTAAATCCGGCCCTTGCTCACCGCCGTACACCACCGGAATATCGATGTCACGAGAGGGCAACGGGCAGGCTGACTCGCTCTCTTCCCACCAACGCTGTAAGCGCTCTATGGCGTCCAGCGCATTTTCGCGGGGATGTTTTAGTACCACCGTCAGGTTGTTCATACCGGGAATCACTTCACTGACATCTTGATGTCCGGTCAGCCGCTCAACCAGCCCCCATATCCGCTGCTGGCTTTCCAGACGCAATGGCGGCTCAAGCTCCAGAACAACTGCTTTTTCCCCTAACAGATAACAGCGTGCGCGTTGCATCCTACCTCCTGAGCGATGATCCCATGCTTTAGCCCATGGCCCCCGACATCAGCATGATGCGCTATTATTGCTGGCATCGAGGGCATTACCACGGGCTATGCCGGGTTGGGGATATCGATAAATGTCACGTCAAATCCGTGCTCTGCCGCCAGCCATTCGCCCAACACCCGTATGCCAGCACGCTCGGTTGCATGATGGCCTGCGGCATAAAAATGCAGCCCCATTTCACGGGCGATATGGATGGTTTTCTCGGAGACTTCACCCGTGATAAAGGCATCCACACCAAACTGCGCGGCCTGTTCAATCAGGCTCTGTCCACCACCGGTACACCAGGCGACGCGCCGTATATGGGCCGGTGCATTGTCGCCACAATGTAATACCGGGCGCGCCAACTGACGCTCCAGCGTCTGCTGCAATTCCTGTGCGGTTTGTGCGACGGCCAGCTCGCCATAAGGCAGGAATGGCTCAATGTCCCCCAGCGTGCGAATGCCAAGCATGGCGGCCAGTTGAGCGTTGTTGCCGACCGTCGGGTGGGCATCCAGCGGCAGATGATAGCCGTACAAATTGATGTCATTCGCCAACAGTGTTTTCAGGCGCTGGCGCTTCATGCCACGGATAATCGCCGTTTCGTTACGCCAGAAATAGCCATGATGTACCAGTACCGCATCCGCCTGATGCGCTACAGCCGCATCCAGTAACGCCTGACACGCGGTCACACCGGTCACGATACGGCGCACCGTTTCACGGCCCTCCACCTGCAACCCGTTTGGGCCGTAGTCCTGAAAGGCAGAAACGTTCAAAAATCCATTCAGCAAGCTTTCCAGCTCAGTATTGCGCATACCCATTGCTCCTTGATGCGTTCAAATAATCTGGCGATGGCGACTTATGCAGACTCCGCGCGTTTCGCCGCTTCAAACGCGGCTAACGTGCGCACACGCGCCTGTTTATGATCCACCAGCGGCGACGGATAGGCGAGTTGACGCCCGTGGCGCGCCGCCCATGCGTGCGGTTGATGCACCGCTTTACCGGGGATCATGGCAAGTTCCGGCAGCCAGCGACGAATAAATGCCCCTTCCGGGTCAAAGCGTTCCCCCTGCGTGGTGGGATTAAAAATACGAAAATAGGGTGCGGCGTCCGTCCCCGTCGAGGCGGCCCACTGCCAGCCACCGTTATTGGCTGCCAGATCGCCGTCCAGCAGTTGCTCCATAAAATAACGTTCCCCTGCGCGCCAGTCGATTAACAAATCTTTAACCAGAAAACTGGCGCAAATCATGCGAAGACGGTTATGCATCCAGCCCGTTGCATTTAACTGGCGCATGGCCGCATCCACAATGGGATAACCGGTTTCTCCCCGTTGCCAGGCTCGCAACTCCTCTGGCGCATCACGCCAGACGATGTGGCGCGTCCAACCGATGAACGGCTGGTGGCGGCATAATGCCGGGCTAAATACCAATAGATGGCGATAAAACTCGCGCCAGACCAATTCATTAAACCAGCTAAACGCACCGCTCTCCGGCTGCGTTAACACCTCCGGGTGCTCCACACGCAGGCGATTAAAACACTGGCGCGGCGAAATCACCCCCAGTGCCAGATAGGGCGACAACTGGCTGGTGGCGTTGAGTGCCGGTAAATCACGGTATTGATGGTACTGTGCGACCTGTTCACGGCAAAACTGCCGCAATCGCTGTCGCGCCTCCTGCTCTCCCGCAGGGAATTCAGCGTCTGGCGGCGTGAAAACGTCGACCTGAGACAAGCTTGCCATCGGGTAAGAAAACGGCGTCAGCGGTTGTATCGCATACTCACCCTGCTGGCGCGCAGCCGGTGCGGGTAACGAGCGCACATCGCGTTGCAACAGTTGGCGGATAAATGCAGCGCGAAACGGTGTAAACACTTTATACATTTCACCGCTGCCCGTCACCACGCTGCCGGGCGGCAGTAACAGGCTGTCATCAAACCCCCGGCACGCAGTCACCCCGGCCAGCAATGCCTCAACATGTTGATCGCGCTGATATTCGTTTAATTCGTACTGGCGATTATAAAATAGCGTTGTCACCTGCCGCTGACGGCAAAATGCCGCCAGCCACGCCACACTGCCCGCAAAATCATCACACTGGTGATAATGCAAAGGGATGCCTTTCTCCTGTAAGGCTTGTTGTAACAAGCGCAGGTTGGCCAGTAGAAAAGCCGCCTGACGAGGCGACATCATGTGGTTCGCCCACTGCCCCGGCGTGGCAATAAAGACCGCTTCCACCCGTGCGTCCGGGTCTTCACAGGCGGCGGATAACGCCAGGTTATCGCAAAGACGCAGGTCGTGACGAAACCAAACCAGATGTGTGGCCATTCATCATCCTCAATACGCTGGAAAAGGGAGTTTTATGTTGTCTGCAAACGGCAGCGCCTGATGGCAGACCGGATGACCGGCCTGCTGCGCTACCGCCAGCCCCGATGCACCGCGTTGCGGCGCAATCGATGGGCCTTTTTTATATGCGTTTAATGCCCATAGCGCAAACGTAGCGCTTCGGGGTAAGGGTCAAAATAGCGTTGCTGTGCCAGCCAGGCATCCGGGTATTCACTCATGTAGTGGCGCAGCAACGTTAACGGTGCTAACAACGGCTGCACGCCCTGGCGATAGCGTTCAATCAATGTCGCCAGTTCCTGACGCTGCCCGGCGGTCAGTTGCCGACGAAAATAGCCCTGCACATGCATCAGCACATTGGTGTGGTTACGCCGGGTTGCCGGGTGTGACAATAACGCCATAAAGCGCAGACGGTATTGCGCCGCGAAATCTTCCAGCGAATCCCATTTATCCATGGTGGCGACAAACGGCCCCAGTTTGCGGTATTCCGGTTGCGAATGCGCCAGCAGCAACAATTTATAACGGCTATGAAAATTCATCAGCGCCCCACGGCTTAAACCGCCGCGCCACAGTTGGTTGAACTCATGCAGCGCGTAGACGCGGGCAATAAAATTCTCCCGCAGCACCGGGTCATGCAACCGGCCATCCTCCTCGACCGGCAGCCAGGGCAGCGAGGCTTTCAGTTGTTCGGTAAACAGCCCAACGCCGCTTTTACGCGCATTATTCTGTGATGCATCATAGACTTTGACTCGCTCCATACCGCAACTGGGCGATTTCGCGCAAACGATGTAGCCGCCAAGATGCGCAAGCGTCGCCACCTTTTCTGCGGCAAAGCGTCGCATCGGCTCCGTGACATCCAGGCCGGAACCATTGCTAGTGAGCATGCGAATCTCATTATCGTCTGATTTGACTAACCTTAACGCCGGGCGTGGCACAGGCAACCCGACGGCCATTTCCGGGCATATCGGCTCAAAATGGAAATAAGGGTCTAGTTGATCTACGGCAAAGGCCAGCCGTTTATGGCCCCCGTCAAAACGCACCGGATTACCCAGCAGACAAGCGCTGATACCTACGGGAATCTTCTCGACAGTCATTGTGCCTTCCATTTAAAAGAGAGTGTTATCTCAATAGCATAGCGGAATTATGCCGTTTTTCTGTCACAGATACACACCCCGGCGGGTTCCGCTGCCGTAAAAATTCCTGAACCTGAAGATGGCCGCGACGCCACCCAAACGACTGCGGATGAAGAAAGGCAAAAAAAGGGCAAAAAAAGGCTAAGAAGAGGAAGACCGATTATCACATCATCATGCAAACAGGCCATTGCCATCGACAACATCACCGGACAACATCACCGAGCGTTAACAGCATCCCTGCGCGGGCAATCAGTAAAAATGGCCGCCGGACTGTTCCGATTGCTCCAGCCACACCGGTTTATCACTGGTTTTGAGCCAGATGCGATGTAAATAGCTGTAAAAACGGGCTCGCTCATGCCAAAACAGCATGACTGGCAAAGCCGTTACCCCCACGGTTATCACCGCGATGCGGCGTAATGCCACCCAATACCAAGGGAACACGGTATACGACATGCTGTTATCTCCTCGCGCTGTTATCACAGAAAAATCGCCTGACATGATTAAATTTTACACTCATCAGACCAGATAACAAGCGTGTCATGCTCATGATTACCTTCAATATCACACAGTTAAATACATGTTAAGCAATTGATGCAAGCATGCGATAAAGCGCGGCAATATTAGACGATCGCACAAGGTAAATACGGTTTTACGCGATTCCCCCCTGATTGCACCTGACCACTTGCCTGCGGCTTGCCCGGCAACGCGACGGGGTTTTCGCCATTTTTATACTTTTTTTACGCCCGCCAGCGGGAAATTTGCACCTTCTTTTCCAGGCCCTGCGTAGCCTAAGCCTCGGGGTATCCACCATTCCCACAGTGAACACATGTTATATCGATGAACACGTTGGACATGAACACCATTGATATTAAGACTTTGAATATTAACACATTTAACATTAACACCTTGGATACTAACACCTTGGCTATTAACACCATGGCGATTAACGCCACCGGAGGTAAACAGTGAATCCTGGTCTGATCGCAGGCGGGGCGCTGGTCGTGCTGCTGCTGGTTTATCTTTTTTATGCATTGCTCAATGCGGAGGACTTCTGATGTCCAGCGATGCCTTTTTATTTATCGTTACGCTGTTTGCCATCTTGTTGGTGGTCGCCCAACCATTAGGGCAATGGATAGCGCGACTGGTTGAGGGGGAAACAGGGGCACTGAGACGCTATGAGCTCTCAGTGGCGCGGTTGTGTGGCTTTTCTGGCGGAGAAATGGGCTGGCAGCACTACACATTGTCTATCGTAGTCTTCAATTTATTGGGCATCGTCGCGCTGACGCTGATGCTGATGTATCAACAGGTTCTGCCGCTAAATCCGCAGCAAATGCCGGGGCTGTCATGGCATCTGGCGTTGAATACCGCCATCAGTTTTGTCACGAATACCGACTGGCAAGCCTATAGCGGCGAAAACACCCTGAGCTATTTCAGCCAAATGGTGGGTTTAACGGTACAAAACTTTCTTTCCGCCGCCACCGGCATTGCCGTCGCCTTTGTGCTGATGCGCGCCTTCGCCCGTCGCACCACCCATGAACTGGGCAATTGCTGGCTGGATTTACTGCGCATTAACCTGTATTTGCTGCTGCCATTATCATTGCTGTTAACACTGTTTTTCATCAGCCAGGGCAGCATTCAAAATTTCCTGCCCTATCAACACCTCACCACGCTTGAAGGGGCAACACAGGTATTACCGATGGGGCCGATAGCCTCGCAAGAGGCCATCAAAATGCTGGGGACGAATGGCGGCGGTTTTTTAGGTGCCAACTCCGCGCATCCGTTTGAAAACCCGAATGCGCTGACCAACTTCGTCCAAATGCTGTCGATTTTACTTATTCCCGCCGCGCTGTGTTTCAGCTTTGGCCGGGTCGTTAACGACCGTCGTCAAGGCCACACCCTGCTGTGGGCGATGTCACTCATGTTGATCGTCGCAACAACGGTTGTGATGTATGCCGAGGTCAGCGGCAACCCGCACCTGCTGGCGCTCGGTGCCGATAGCGCACAAAACATGGAAGGCAAAGAAAGTCGCTTTGGCGTTCTGGCTTCCGCCTTTTTTGCCGCCATTACCACCGCAACCTCATGCGGCGCGGTGAACGCCATGCATGACTCCTTTACCGCACTGGGCGGCCTGGTGCCAATGTGGTTGATGCAAATCGGGGAGGTCATTTTCGGCGGCGTCGGCTCCGGGTTCTACGGCATGGTGGTGTTTGTCTTGCTGACGGTGTTTATCGCCGGACTCATGATTGGCCGCACCCCGGAATACCTTGGTAAAAAAATTGAAGCCAGGGAAATGAAGATGGCGGCGCTGGCTATTTTGATAACCCCGGCGCTGGTATTGCTTGGCACCGCGCTGGCGCTGGCAACCGAGGCGGGCCGTGCCGGTATCCTCAACCCTGGCGCACACGGGTTTAGCGAGGTGCTCTATGCCTATTCGTCAGCCGCGAACAATAACGGCAGCGCGTTTGCGGGCCTTAGCGTGAATACCCCGTTTTATAACCTGACGCTCGGGATTGCCATGTTACTGGGGCGCTTCTCTTCCCTGATCCCGGTGCTGGCTATCGCCGGTTCACTGGTTGCGAAAAAACGTCAGCCCGAAACCAAAGGCTCGCTCTCCACCCGTGGCCCACTGTTCATTGGCTTACTCATCACCATCATTGTGTTGATTAGCGCGCTGAACTTCATCCCGGCGCTGGCGCTAGGCCCGGTTGCCGAGCATTTACAGTCCAGTCTGGTTCACTGAGCCGGAGAAAAAAACCATGATCCGTAAACAGCAAACGCCTTTTGATTCCGCCCTGCTGCGTCGCGCGCTGGTGGATGCAGTAAAAAAACTCGACCCGCGCATACAGTGGCGCAACCCGGTGATGTTCGTGGTGTACATCGGCAGCCTGCTAACCAGCGCCATCTGGCTTGCCATACTGTGCGGGCTGGCGGCTGGCAATGCCGGATTTACCGGTGCCGTCGCCCTGTGGCTGTGGGTGACAGTGCTGTTCGCCAACATTGCCGAAGCCTTGGCTGAAGGGCGCAGTAAAGCCCAGGCGCAAACCCTGAAAGGGATGAAGAAAACGCACTGGGCCAATAAACTTGCCAGCGCCAACGCCACGGCTAACGCTCAGAAAGTACCGGCAGACAGCCTGCGCAAAGGCGATATCGTGCGGATCGTTGCCGGTGAGATGATCCCCTGCGACGGCGAGGTGCTGGAGGGGGGAGCCTCTGTCGATGAAAGCGCGATAACCGGCGAGTCCGCCCCGGTTATTCGCGAATCCGGCGGCGATTTCTCCTCCGTTACCGGTGGCACGCGGGTGCTTTCCGACTGGCTGATTGTGCAGTGTACTGTCAACCCCGGCGAAACTTTTATCGACCGCATGATAGCGATGGTGGAGAACGCCAAACGGCGTAAAACCCCGAATGAGGTGGCGCTCACTATCTTGCTGGTCGAACTCACCATCATCTTTTTGCTGGTGGTCGCGACACTCGCGCCCTTCTCCTGGTTTAGCGTACTGGCGAATCACAGCGGTAGCGTCATCAGCCTGACCGTGCTGGTCGCCCTGCTGGTATGCCTGATCCCAACCACCATCGGCGGGTTACTCTCAGCCATTGGGATAGCCGGGATGAGCCGGATGCTTGGCGCCAATGTGATTGCCACCAGCGGCCGGGCGGTCGAAGCCGCCGGGGATATTGATGTGCTGCTGTTAGACAAAACCGGCACCATCACCCTGGGTAATCGTCAGGCATCAGCGTTTATTCCCGCACCTGGCGTCAGCGAGCAGACGCTGGCCGACGCCGCGCAACTGGCTTCATTGGCCGATGAAACACCCGAAGGCCGCAGCATTGTGGTGCTGGCCAAACAGCGTTTCGGCCTGCGTGAGCGCGCGTTACAGGAACTGGACGCCACCTTTGTGCCGTTCTCGGCGCAAACCCGGATGAGCGGCGTCAACATTCAAGGGCGCACCATCCGCAAAGGGGCGGTCGATGCCCTGCGCCGCTACATTGACGCCAATCAGGGGCTGTTCCCGGTTCAGGTGGAAGAGGCCGTCAGCGAAGTCGCCCGTCAAGGGGGAACGCCGCTGGTGGTCGCCGAGGGCAAACGGGTACTCGGCGTGGTCGCGCTAAAGGATATCGTCAAAGGCGGTATCAAAGAGCGTTTCGCCGAATTGCGCAATATGGGCATCAAAACGGTGATGATCACCGGTGATAACCCGCTGACAGCCGCCGCTATCGCCGCTGAAGCCGGAGTGGATGATTTTCTCTCTGAGGCGACACCCGAAGCGAAACTGGCGCTTATTCGCCAGTATCAGGCTCAGGGGCGGATGGTGGCGATGACCGGCGATGGCACCAACGATGCCCCGGCACTGGCTCAGGCAGACGTGGCGGTAGCGATGAACTCCGGTACACAGGCGGCCAAAGAAGCGGGCAACATGGTGGATTTAGACTCCAACCCGACCAAGCTTATCGAAGTGGTACACATCGGTAAGCAGATGCTGATGACGCGTGGCTCACTGACCACCTTTAGCATCGCCAACGATGTGGCAAAATATTTCGCCATTATTCCGGCGGCGTTTGCTGCCACCTACCCACAGCTCAATGCCCTGAATGTGATGCAACTGCACTCGCCGACGTCGGCGATGCTCTCGGCAGTTATCTTCAATGCGCTCATCATCGTCTTTTTGATTCCGCTGGCGCTAAAAGGCGTCGGCTACAAACCGATGAGTGCGGCGGCATTACTGAGCCGTAATTTGTGGATTTATGGGCTCGGTGGGCTGGTGGTGCCGTTTATCGGCATCAAACTGATTGACCTGATCCTGACCACAACCGGGCTTGCCTGAGAAGAGATAACCTTATGAATACGCTTCGTTCTTCGCTGGTTTTACTGTTATTGATGACGCTGATTACCGGTGTGGCTTACCCGCTGTTGAGCACGGCGTTGGGACAACTGCTGTTTGCCCGCCAGGCCAACGGCTCACTGCTCTACCAAGAAGACAAACTGGTCGGCTCTTCGCTCATTGGCCAGGCATTTAGCCGCGAGGGTTACTTTCAAGGGCGGCCTTCCGCCACCTCAGACACCCCGTATAACGCGATGGCTTCCGGTGGCAGTAATCTTGCGCCCAGCAATCCTGCGCTGGATAACACCATTACGCAAAACGTCGCCGCCTGGCATCAACGTCATGGTGACGACGCAGCGGTGCCCGTTGAACTGGTCACAGCGTCAGCCAGCGGGCTTGACCCGCACATTTCCGTTGCCGCTGCGCGCTATCAGGCGTCCCGTATCGCTCAGGTGCGCGGGTTATCGGCGCAACAGGTAGCGGCGCTCATCGCAAGCCATACCGACACGCCATGGCCCGGATTTATCGGGACGCCGGTGGTGAATGTCGTAGAATTAAACCTGGCGCTGGATGCACTGGCCACACCGCACTGAGTCATTGCGCCGGGCATCCGGCGCATGACGTAATGAATAAGGAACCGTAATGACTGACCCGGAACACCAGCGCCCTAACCCCGATGACCTGCTCAATCAAATTGAGCAACAGCCGCGCGGCAAACTGAAAATTTTCTTTGGCGCCTGTGCTGGCGTAGGCAAAACCTACGCGATGCTACAAGAAGCGCAGCGCCTCAAGGCGCAAGGGCTGGATGTGCTGGTCGGCGTGGTAGAAACGCACGGACGCAGCGAAACTGCGGCCCGGCTTGATGGCCTGCCCTGTCTGGCGCTGAAAAAAATCAGTCATTACGGTCGCCATCATCATGAGTTTGATTTGGATGCTGCGCTGGCGCGCTGCCCGGCGCTGATTTTGATCGATGAGCTGGCGCACAGTAATGTTCGCGGCTCCCGCCATCCCAAACGCTGGCAAGACGTGCAGGAACTGCTGGATGCGGGCATTGATGTCTTTACCACCGTCAACGTCCAGCATCTGGAAAGCCTGAATGATATCGTCGGTGGCATCACCGGTATTCGGGTACGGGAAACCGTGCCCGATCCGATTTTTGATGATGCCAGCGAAGTGGTGCTGGTGGATTTGCCGCCAGACGACCTGCGCCAGCGGCTTCACGAAGGTAAAGTCTACCTGCCGGTGCAAGCCGAGCGGGCCATTGAGAATTTTTTCCGCAAAGGCAATTTACTGGCGCTGCGTGAACTGGCGCTGCGGCGCATGGCTGACCGCGTTGATGACCAAATGCGCGCGATGCGCGCCGGTCAGGGCCGTGAGCGGGTCTGGCATACGCGCGATGCGATTTTGCTCTGTATTGGCCGGGGGCGAGGCAATGAAAAACTGGTGCGAACGGCGGCACGACTGGCCGCGCGCCTTGGCAGCGTCTGGCATGCGGTCTATGTGGAAACGCCGCGCCTGCACCGTTTACCAGAAGCAGAGCGGCGCGCCATTTTGCGCGCCCTGAAGCTGGCGCAGGATTTGGGTGCGGAAACCGCCACCTTGTCAGACCCGTCAGTCGAGCGGGCCGTGTTGCGCTACGCCCGCGAGCATAATCTGGGCAAAATCGTCATTGGTCGCCATGCCGAGCAACGCTTTGGCGGCTGGTATCGCACTCGTTTTTCGGAAAAACTCGGTAAACTCGGCCCGGATCTCGATTTGGTTATCGTCTCGGTACAAGACGATAACCTGCCGCTCGCCGCCAAAACCGCCGAAACGCGTAACCTGAGCGATAGCCGCAGCCTGATAGACAAATGGCGACGCCAGTTCTACGGCTGTGGCGTTGCCATCGTTTTATGCGCGCTGGTGACGCTGCTGGCGCTCTGGTCGCCCTTTTCGATGCTAGAGCCGGTCAATCTGGTCATGCTCTATCTGCTGGCCGTGGTGATCATCGCGCTGTTTTATGGCCGCTGGCCATCGGTGCTCTCTGCCGTCATCAACGTCGCCAGTTTCGACTTGTTTTTTGTGGTGCCCAAAGGCACCTTCGCCGTCGCTGATGCGCAATATCTGGTGACGTTTGCCGTCATGCTAATCATCGGCATACTGGTCGGCAACCTGACGGCCGGTGTGCGCTATCAGGCGCGTGTCGCCCGTTACCGCGAACAACGGGTGCGTCATCTCTATGAGATGTCGCGGGCGCTGAACCGCAGCCTGACGGTGCAGGATATCGCTAACGCCAGCCACCATTTTTTGCACACCACGTTTCAGGCCAAAATCGCTATGTTGCTGGCTGACCCGGTTGGCAGCCCAACGGCAACCCTCCAGCACACGACGCAAGAACAACCGGACAGCCTGACGGTTGATAACGCCATCGCCCGCTGGAGCTATGACCATGCCGCGCCCGCTGGCGCTGGCACCACTACGCTGCCGGGTGTGCCGTATCAGATTTTGCCGCTGGCGACACCGCAACAAACCTTCGGGGTCATCGCCATAGAGCCCAATAATGCGCGCCAGTTGATGATCCCCGAGCAGCAACGCCTGCTGGAAACCTTTACCGTACTGATAGCCAATGCGCTAGAGCGCTTACATCTGGTGCAGAGTACCGAAAATGCCAGGCTGGATGCCGAGCGTGAGCAACTGCGCAATTCGCTGCTGGCGGCATTGTCACACGATCTGCGTACCCCGCTGACCGTGCTGTTCGGCCAGGCAGAAATTCTCACCCTTAATCTGGCGGCTGAAGGGTCGCCTTATGCGCCGCAGGCCAGCCAGATTCGCCAGCATATTCTCAGCACCACGCGGCTGGTGAACAATTTGCTGGATATGGCGCGCATTCAATCTGACGGTTTTAACCTGCGTAAGGAGTGGCAAACACTGGAAGAATTAACCGGTAGCGCGCTGCGGCAGTTGGAAAATTCGCTGGTCAACCATACTATTGACCTACAACTGCCGACAGAGATGGTGCTGGTGCAGTGCGATGCCAGCCTGATTGAACGGGTGCTGATTAACCTGCTGGAGAACGCCGTTAAATACGCAGGCGACCACGCCACGCTAACCCTTTACGCCGCCCCCGTCCTGTCAGTCAGCGGCAGCGACATGCTGGAAGTGCAGGTGCGGGATAACGGCCCCGGCATCCCGGCGGGTCAGGAAAAGGTCATTTTTGATAAATTTGCCCGTGGGCATAAAGAATCTTCCATTCCCGGCGTGGGTCTGGGGTTGGCAATTTGTCGGGCTATCGTGGAAATTCACGGTGGCCGTATTTGGGCAAGCAACGCGGATGAAGGCGGCGCAGTGTTTCACTTTACACTGCCGCTGCTGCCAGCGCCGGTGCTCGCCCCTGAAGAGATGGAGTGATAACGCGGTTGCAGCCCACTATTTTGATTGTCGAAGATGAAAAAGAGATCCGGCGTTTTGTGCGTCAAGCGCTGGAGGCCGAAGGCTTTCGCGTCTTCGATGCCGAGACGCTACAGCGTGGCCTGATCGAAGCCGCGACCCGCAAACCTGACCTGATCATTCTCGATCTCGGCCTGCCTGATGGCGATGGGCTCGACTATATTCGCGATCTGCGCCAGTGGAGCGCAATCCCGGTGCTTGTGCTCTCCGCCCGCGCAGATGAACAAGACAAGATAGACGCGCTGGATGCCGGAGCCGATGACTACCTCACCAAGCCATTTGGTATTGGCGAGTTACTGGCTCGGGTACGGGTGGCGCTGCGCCGCTTTAGCACACCGACGCAAGAAACCCCGTTAGTAAGCTTCTCCGCTGTTACGGTTGATTTGATAAACCGCCAGGTAACGCGCAATCAGCAAGCATTGCACCTAACGCCAATAGAATTCCGGCTGCTCACCACGTTGCTGGCCAACCCCGGCAAGGTACTCACCCAGCGCCAGTTACTCAATCAGGTCTGGGGGCCAAACGCCGTCGAGCATAGCCATTACCTGCGCATTTACATGGGCCACCTGCGCCAGAAACTCGAAGATGACCCCGCACGCCCACGCCACTTTCTCACGGAAACCGCTATTGGCTACCGGTTTATGCCCTAAACGATAGCTGGCACCCGGCGGGGGGCTGGCGTAGCATCATCATTTTGATCGGTGAGAAAAATTCCCATGAGTAGCTGGTTGCTTTACGCCTTACTGTCCGCGTTATGTGCCGCATTAGTGGCACTGTTCGGCAAACTGGGTTTGCAACAACTTGATGCCAACACCGCCACCGCTATCCGCGCGGTGATTATGGCGCTGTTTCTGGTTGGCGTTGTGGTCGTACAAGGCAAGTCATCGCTGTTTGGCACGGTGCTCGCCAACCATAAGGCGATGCTGTTTATTCTTCTCAGCGGTGTTGCTGGCGCGCTATCGTGGTTGTTTTACTTTATGGCGTTAAAAAGCGGCAGCGTGGCGCAAGTCGCGCCTATCGACAAACTGAGTGTGGTATTCGCTGTCATTCTGGCGGTGCTGTTGCTGGGGGAAAAGATATCGTGGCTGGCGGGCATCGGCGTGGCACTTATCTCGGCCGGTGCGCTGTTGGTGGCGTTAGGGTAGCGCCTGTTGGCGATAAAAAAGGCGCTGTTGCTACAGCGCCTGATGCTTAACGGGGAAACCCCGGGAGGTTACTGTGCGCTGCTTAATACCGCGCTGACAATTTCCACCGCTTCCTGTTCGATTTTCTCACGGTGTTCCGCGCCCAGGAAACTTTCGCAATAAATCTTGTAGGCTTCCTCGGTGCCGGAAGGACGCGCGGCAAACCAGCCGTTATCGGTCATCACTTTCAGGCCGCCAATCGATGCGCCGTTACCGGGAGCGGCGGTCAGACGAGCGGTTATCGGGTCGCCTGCCAGCATACTGGCGGACACCTGCTCAGGCGAGAGTTTCGACAGCGCCGCTTTTTGCGCATGGCTGGCTGACGCCTGTATACGGTTATAGCTTGGCGCGCCAAAGCGTTCGGCCAGTGCATCATAGTGCTGCTGCGGGTTTTTACCGGTCACAGCGGTGATTTCCGCCGCCAGCAGACACAGGATGATACCGTCTTTATCGGTTGACCACGGCGTGCCGTCAAAACGCAGGAATGAAGCCCCGGCGCTCTCTTCGCCGCCAAAGCCCAGCGTGCCATCAAACAGCCCATCGACAAACCACTTAAAGCCAACCGGCACTTCTACCAGTTTGCGGCCAAGATCGGCGACCACGCGGTCAATCATCGCACTGGACACCAGCGTTTTACCCACCGCAACCGACTCGCTCCACTGCAGACGATGACGGAACAGGTAGTTAATCGCCACCGCCAGATAGTGGTTGGGGTTCATCAGCCCTGCCGGGGTTACAATCCCGTGGCGGTCATAATCCGGGTCATTGGCAAACGCCAAATCGAACTTATCACGCAGCGCCAGTAACCCGGCCATGGCGGAAACCGATGAACAATCCATACGGATAACGCCATCGTGATCCAGCGTCATAAAGCGGAATGTTTGGTCAACAGCATCATTGACCAAGGTCAGATCCAGCTTGTAATACTCGGCAATACGCTGCCAGTAAGCAATGCCCGAACCGCCAAGCGGGTCAACGCCAAGCTTCAGACCCGCACGCTGGATCGCCGCCATATCCACCACATCACCCAGCGCCGCCACATACGGCTCAACCAGATCACGCTCATGCAAATGCCCGCTTTGGCGCGCGTTATCCAGCGACTGACGTTTCACGTCACGCAGGTTATCGGCCAGCAGCGCATTAGCGCGTTTTTCAATCACACTGGTGAGGTTGGTATCGGCCGGGCCACCGTTAGGCGGGTTATATTTGATGCCGCCATCTTCCGGCGGATTATGCGAGGGCGTAATCACAATGCCATCGGCCAGCGCGCCGCCCTGACGGTTGTGTACCAAAATCGCATTAGAGACGGCTGGCGTCGGGGTAAATCCGTTGTCTTGCTGAATAATGACGTCCACACCGTTCGCTGTCAGCACTTCCAGCACAGAGATAAACGCCGGTTCAGACAGCGCATGGGTGTCTTTACCGACATAGCACGGGCCGGTAATCCCCTGGCGGCTGCGTTCTTCGGCAATCGCCTGAGCAATAGCCAAAATGTGCGCCTCGTTAAAACTGTGGCGGGCAGCGCTGCCGCGATGACCGGATGTGCCGAACTTCACGCTGTGAGCCGGGTTGGTAACATCCGGGCGCAGCACATAATATTGCGATGTCAACTGTGCGACATTAATCAGGTCGCTTTGCCGGGTTGGTTGTCCGGCTCTCGGGTGGTTGGCCATAGGCGTTTCTTCCTGACACAATGATGTAAGCAGTGATTTAAATAGTGCCGCAAACTTTCTCAGTCAGTTCCGGCGGGAACTGCATTGCCAGCATGATGTACTCAACCATGCTGCGTTTACGACCAGTATTGGTATTGGTGATAACCCAATAGGGTGTGCCCTCTATCGGGCGGGGTTTGGTTTGAGCACCGTGCAGCAGTAATGTTTGCTCATCGGTCGCGAAATAAACCCGTGTACGGCCATGCAGCGACTCGGTGGCAGCAGCGAATGTCTCGGGTGACAGACGATAAAGTTCAGACAATACCATCATAAAACGATTGACCGCCCGGCTCTGCTCGGCGTACTCATCCGATAGCAGTAACTCACGCATGGTTCTCACCCGATCGCGGGCGGGCTGTACGGTGACGGGTTCGGCACTTTGCGATGCAGGCACAGCGGCCTCAGCGACGGGGGGCACACTGCCAAATTTCAGCATACGCCGTAAAATATCCGATGCACTTTCGCCAATATGTTGAGTGTGGCTGGCGATATAACGGTAAAGCTCGTCGTCTACCTCAATAGTTTTCATCTTTATCCAGTACAGTTTTATGTCTTTAATCAATCGTCAGAAATTATACAGACTCTGCCCAACCCACCCACAACCGCAGGCGATGGCAACCTACATTCGGGATTATCCGAACCGCCGCCGCCGTGTCAGCGCCAGAGGCTTACGGCTAATCGGCGCCACCCCCGACAGCACATCATTTCTCGATAACCGCATTACGCCTCGTTCGCCACAAGCGGCGCACGACAACATCACTTCTCCTGACAACAGAAATCCTGACAGGATTTATCCCTCAGCATAGGCGCATGTTAAAGTCATGATACCCTAAGCTACTGTCTGTCTGAATGAACTTCACCATGAAATTGAATTATCGCTGGCAAAATGCACAACAGCCGCAGCATCAATTACCAATTGTCCTCATTCACGGCCTGTTTGGTAATCTGGATAATCTTGGCGTACTGGCGCGCAATCTGCAAAAACATCATGATATCTTGCAGATAGACTTACGAAATCACGGCCTCTCGCCCCGTTCGCCAGAGATGAATTACGCCGTTATGGCGCAGGATGTACAAGAGCTTATCGAAGAATTAGGGTTACAACGCGTCATTCTTGTCGGTCATTCGATGGGCGGGAAAGTGTCTATGGCCCTTAGCGCATCGCTCGGCGAGCGCATTGCATGTATTGTGGCCATTGATATCGCGCCAGTTGACTATCAGGTTCGCCGCCACGATAACGTCTTTGCCGCCCTCCGCGCCGTCAGCGATGCCGGTATAACACAACGCGCCGAAGCCGCTGATGCCATGCGCCGCCATCTGGCGGACGACGAGGGCGTAATACAGTTTCTGCTGAAATCTTTTCAACAAGGCGAGTGGCGTTTTAACGTCCCCGTATTGTGGGATCAATACATGCATATTGTTGGCTGGGAAGAGATTACGCCCTGGCCCGGCCCTATTCTCTTTATTCGCGGCAGCCTCTCACCTTACCTTGACGATGAACATCGCCAGGCGCTATTGCGTCAATTCCCCAATGCCAAAGCACATGTGGTTAGCGGCGCTGGCCACTGGGTACACGCAGAAAAACCCGACGCCGTTCTGCGCGCGATTCACCGCTTTCTTGACACGCACTAAGCCGCGTTTGCCACTCGCTGCGGCCACTCGTCTTTCAAGGATGACACTGGTGTTCCTCCCTCGCTTAAATACGGGATGAACGCCAGTAAACCGTTGTCGCCGCTACAACGGCTGAGGTATGATGGCGCGCGCAGTAAGGAACGGCTGGCTGGCCGCTTGCATCATTAACCACATTTCATCAAAACACCAACACACATCAACTGCTGTCGATGACCTGAACAGAGGCAAAAACCGCAGTCGTGTTTGGCGTTTTGGCCGGATTTCTTGCACGACCACTACCTATGGCAAAAGAACAAACGGATCGCACTACGCTTGATCTGTTCGCGAATGAGCGCCGACCAGGGCGGCCCAAAACAAGTCCGCTCTCTCGCGACGAACAGCTGAGAATTAATAAACGCAACCAATTGCGGCGTGACCGGGTGCGTGGGTTACGGCGCGTTGAATTAAAAATCAACAGCGAGGCGGTAGATATTCTCAATGCGCTGGCAGAAAAACAAAATATCAGCCGCAGTGAACTCATTGAGCAGATGTTGTTGGCACAGTTGGCAGATAAACAAGATTAACACCGCCCATTCATGCGCCGGGCGCTGTTAGTTGAGGCAGTGGGTTATTCGAGTGGTAATGTATTCGAGTGGTGAGTTATTCGGATAGCGGTGTATTCGACCAGTTAGACACAGACAGGGCCATAAACTAACGCATGTCACTGACATATGGCCGAGTTGCGGTGACGTCCCTTTCCTTCTATTTATAAACCCAACGCAATTTATAAACGCAACACGGTTTATAAACGCAACGTAATCTATAAAACCCAAGGCGAGAATACCGCTTTTTCAGGCGTCATCCGTGACGCCAACTCCACTCATGCCTTATTGCCTCAGAATGTTTCCCAGTTATCCGCGCCTTTCGCACTTCGAGCGGTCGTCGCGGGCAGTGCTTTACTGGCCGGGGCCGCCACCGCTTTGGGAGCAGCCGGACGCTCGCGTCTCGCCATACCAGCGCCAGCGTTATCTTCTGTCAAACGGAATACGGAAACCGCTTCGGTCAGCACCATCGCCTGCTCTTCCAGCGAACGGGTTGCCGCAGAAGCCTGTTGCACCAGCGCGGCGTTTTGTTGCGTTACTCCGTCCATTTCCGTAATAGCCAATCCCGCCTGAGCAATACCTTTGCTTTGTTCATCGGATGCTGTGGCAATCTCAGACATGATATCGGTTACGTTGGTGACAGCTTTGACGATGTCACTCATGGTAGTACCGGCATCGGCCACCAGATTAGAGCCGTTATCGACACAGCGTACAGATTCAGCAATCAGCCCTTCAATCTCTTTGGCCGCCTGCGCGCTGCGCTGTGCCAGACTTCTGACTTCGCCCGCAACCACCGCAAATCCACGCCCCTGCTCGCCCGCACGCGCCGCTTCCACAGCAGCGTTCAGCGCCAGAATATTCGTCTGGAAAGCAATCCCATTGATAACGCTGGTTATTTCAGCAATTTTCTTCGAGCTGCCGGAGATTTCCGCCATGGTTTTCACCACGTTATCAACCAACTCGCCACCTTTACTGGCCGTTTGCGATGCCTGACGCGCTAACTGGCTCGCGTGGCTGGCATTTTCTGCGTTTTGTTTCACCGTGGACGTTAACTGCTCCATACTTGCAGCGCTCTCTTCCAGCGCCGCCGCCTGAGACTCCGTGCGGGAGGCCAAATCGTTATTGCCTGACGCTATCTCTGACACGCCTTGATAAATAGACTCTGCGCTGTGACGAATGGTGCTAACGGTATTCGCTAAACTGCTCTGCATATGCCGCAATAGCGGAAACAGTTTACCGACACAGTTGTTACCAAAATCCAGAATTGGCTTACTTAAACGGCCATCGGCAATGACCTGGAAATGATCGCGCAGATCATTCAACGGCCGCACCAGATAGGCCACCAGATAACGATCTGTCAGAAACAGCATCACTAAACCGGCAATCAACCCCGCCAGCAGAATGGTTTGTCCAACGCCTGTAATGCTCTGAAGCCGCGCACCGGCATCCACAAACATCGCTGACCCTGCTTTATTAAACGCAGTAAAGGACGTGTTAAACTGGCGGCTAAAAGCGGGCACGATATCTTTGGCGTATTTATCGTACTCATCGAATTTTTTATCCGCCGCACGCTGGAACATTGGGTCAACACCCTGAGTGATCAGGTTGCCCCAGTCACGAATCACCGCCTCGACCAGCTCTTGTGACATGCCTGCATGGTCAATCTTTTTAAATGCTTCAAGGTTGGATTTCAGTAAGTCCAGCGCCGCCTGAGCGGACTTTTGCTGCTCATCGGCCTTTTGATTGTCATTGCTCTGGCGGTAATCAATCGCCCTCGCCAGGCGCGTTACCATGCGGAAATATTGATCGTTACCCGTGTTAACCAAGTCCATATTATTGACCAGCAATGCGCTGGTTTTGGACGTTTCGTTCATGGTTCGAAATGAGTACATGGTATAGACCGAAACCGCAATCCATAACACACAGAAGACACCAAGCACCCAGAGCATCGCGGTGCGGATGGCTATATTTTTCAGGAATTGCATAGTTGACTCCATACGTGAGCTATTGGTCGGGTAAGACATGTTGTGGTAGATGCAACGAAACAGACGTCACGCAAACAGGGTTGACAGAATTTATTATGGTCGTCGTTTTGTAAAAAACATTGCTGCACACTTACATTTCATAGAAGCACTATGTTCTGTAATCGTCAAAAACAAAGGAACATTTAGATCGTGATATCCGTTTAAAAGCTAATATAAATTATATATTTTTTTAATTATCCACATTTTCAGTTATATAGTTCAACCATGGTATTTTAAAAAAATTAAAAAAACATTAAGGCGAAGGTTAAAAAACAGGCAAATCGCTGACTTCCGCCATTTGCTTCTGTGGTTACAGATACACGTTTATCCATCAGAGTGTGTCTGCTATGATTAGCGCATAGCGGGTAACGCAGAAACCATACCCTTAAGAATCAAGAGGTTATTATATCTATGGCTCTCATAGGCATTTTTTTTGGCAGTGACACAGGCAATACTGAAAATATTGCCAAAACTCTCCAGCAGCATCTGGGCAGCGACGTTGCCGAGCTACACGATATTGCCAAAAGCAGCAAGGAAGACCTTGAACGTTTTGACATCCTGCTGCTGGGCATTCCAACCTGGTATTACGGTGAAGCACAGTGTGATTGGGATGACTTTTTCCCAACGCTTGAAGAGATTGATTTTGAAGGTAAATTGGTCGCACTTTTCGGGTGTGGCGACCAGGAAGATTATGCAGAATACTTCTGCGATGCCATGGGGACAATCCGTGACATCATCGAACCGCGCGGCGCGACGATTGTCGGTCACTGGCCAACGCAGGGCTATTACTTTGAAGCGTCGAAAGGTCTGGCCGATGACAACCATTTTATCGGTCTGGCGATTGACGAAGACCGTCAGCCGGAATTGACTGGCGAGCGTGTTAGCACGTGGGTCAAACAAATCAGCGAAGAACTGAACCTGAAAGCATTGCTGGCCTAAGCCAGAACGGGGCTCTGCGCGACTGTCACCCAGAGCCCCGCTGTTTACCCGCATACAAATTATTCGCATGCAGAGGTTGGTGGGGCACAACTCGCTGAATCATCGGGTTTGTTATTATCGGCATTGGTAAAAAAGGCAAATGCCAAAATAGCGATAGATAAAAACTATCGCAATCAGTTGTACAATTTTTTAACTTTTTTCCCCGGCAAGGTACACTATCCACATGTTTGGCCGTATCGCACCTTGCACTTCTCTTGCCATACAACCTGCGTTTTGCCACAAAGAACACAAAAAACAGCGAGTTGGTGAGTATTATATTGTAAAAGTTCGGTGGTTTTCATTTTAACGCCACAGTTCTATAATTGATGCGCTGTGACCTTTTTTAAGCCAACCGACGACATCAGGCTTATAGCCTCCCAGATAAAGCACGTAACAGGACTAAATCCGCATGACTGACAACAACACCGCATTAAAAAAGGCTGGCCTGAAAGTAACGCTTCCGAGACTGAAAATTCTGGAAGTGCTTCAGGACCCTCAATGCCACCACGTCAGTGCGGAAGATTTATACAAGAAACTGATTGATATGGGCGAGGAAATCGGCCTTGCCACTGTTTATCGCGTACTGAATCAGTTTGATGATGCAGGTATTGTTACCCGCCACAACTTTGAAGGCGGCAAATCCGTTTTCGAGCTGACTCAGCAGCACCACCATGATCACCTGATTTGTCTGGATTGTGGCCGAGTCATTGAGTTTAGTGATGAGTCAATTGAAGCTCGTCAGCGTGAGATTTCCGAAAAATATGGCATCAAACTGACCAACCACAGTTTGTATCTTTACGGCCATTGCAGCAACGGCGATTGCCGTGAAGATGAAAGCGCACACGACGGGCGTTAATCACACAAACGGTACGCCGAATTACTGCACAAAAAAATAAAACCGCCTCGGCGGTTTTATTTTTAGTTCGCATCGCGGGCAACGTTTTAACCGGCCCAACTATCACGCAGACCTACCGTGCGATTGAACACCAGATTATCCGCGCTTGAATAGAGACGATCGGCGCAGAAATACCCTTCGCGTTCAAATTGATAAGCCTTCTCAACCGGGGCCTCACGCAAGCTTGCCTCAACAACCCCCTCAACCACTTTCAACGAATCCGGGTTGATAGTGGAGAGAAAATCGTCCGCAGCGCCTGGGTTAGCTACGCTGAACAAGCGATCGTACAAACGGAACTGAGCCGGTACAGCATGCGACGCCGACACCCAGTGAATAACGCCTTTTACTTTGCGCCCATCTGCCGGATCTTTACTCAGCGTTTGCGAATCATAGCTGCAATAGATAGCCGTGATTACGCCTTGCTCATCTTTCTCAATGCGTTCGGCCTTAATGACATACGCATTGCGCAGACGCACTTCTTTACCAAGCACCAGACGTTTGTATTGCTTATTGGCTTCTTCACGGAAATCAGCGCGATCGATATACACTTCGCGGCTAAACGCTACCTGGCGCGTCCCCATCTCTGGGTTGTTGGGATGATTTGGCATCGCAAGCCACTCTTCATGCCCTTCAGGTAAGTTCTCAATCACCACCTTGACGGGGTCGAGCACTGCCATGGCACGTGGGGCGCTCTCATTCAAATCGTCGCGAATGCAAGACTCCAGAGCGGCCATTTCCACGGTGTTGTCCTGCTTGGTCACACCGATACGGCGGCAAAACTCACGGATAGACGCAGCGGTATAGCCACGACGACGCAAGCCGGAAATCGTCGGCATACGCGGGTCATCCCACCCTTCGACGACTTTCTCGCTCACCAACAGATTCAGTTTACGCTTAGACATCACCGCGTATTCCAGATTCAGGCGAGAAAACTCATACTGACGAGGATGCGCCGGAATCGTGATGTTATCCAGCACCCAATCATACAGGCGGCGGTTATCCTGAAATTCCAGTGTACACAATGAATGCGTAATCCCTTCCAGCGCATCGGAAATGCAGTGGGTAAAGTCATACATTGGGTAGATGCACCATTTGTTGCCGGTCTGGTGATGCTCGGCAAACTTGATGCGGTATAACACCGGGTCACGCATCACGATAAACGGTGAGGCCATATCGATTTTGGCGCGCAGGCAAGCAGTGCCTTCGGCAAAATCACCGGCGCGCATTTTTTCAAACAACGCCAGGTTCTCTTGCACACCGCGATCGCGATATGGACTATTTTTCCCGGCGGTCGTCAGCGTACCGCGATATTCACGAATCTGCTCAGGCGTCAATTCATCGACATAGGCCAGGCCTTTATTAATCAGCTCAACCGCATAAAGGTACAACTGGTCGAAATAATTAGATGAATAGCGGACTTCGCCACTCCATGAAAACCCCAGCCATTGCACGTCATGTTTGATGGATTCGACGTATTCAATGTCTTCCTTCACTGGGTTCGTGTCATCAAAGCGCAGATTGCACTGACCGCTGTAATCCTCTGCGATACCAAAATTCAGGCAGATAGATTTTGCATGGCCAATATGCAGATAACCGTTTGGCTCCGGCGGGAAACGAGTCTGTATATGCTCATGCTTACCAGAAGCCAGATCTTCATCAATAATCTGACGAATAAAGTTGGTTGGGCGGGCTTCAGCCTCACTCATGTTTGGTTCCTCAAAATACGAAAAAACAACCCATAACCGCTAATGATCCAACAAGCCACGCTTTGAAACAACCGTTTGTTTCACGAAAGTTTAAGATAAAAAAACGGAGCCCATGGTTCACATGCACTCCGTTTTCACGTTTAACACTCAGCGAACGCGCGGTAGGCGCGAATCAGACAACGTCAATCCGCTATCGTCGATGAAACATCACGCAACGCTGCGGCAATACTCTCAGCCTGTGTTCCAACCACAATTTGCACACTCTGCTTATTAAGACGAATCACCCCAGCCGCACCGAGCTGGCGAGCGGCGGTTTCATCCACCAGCGCAGAATCTTTCACGCTCAGGCGCAAACGAGTAATACAGGCATCAATGCCAGTCAGATTATTTGCCCCGCCAATCGCCTGTAAATATCCCTGCGCTATCGCCTGGCTGCTTGCAGCGCCTGCCGGAGCCTGCGCTGGCGCCGCATCCGAGCCCGTTTCACGCTCACGCCCTGGCGTCATCAGGTTAAAGCGAGTAATGGTGAAGCGGAAAACCAGATAATAAATAACGAAAAAGACGAAACCTTGCAGCAGCAACATGTACCAATGCGTCGCCAGCGGATTGCGAGAAGAAAGCACCAGGTCAACCAAACCGGCACTGAAACCAAAACCTGCGATCCACTGCATACTGGCAGCAATAAAGACTGAAATACCGGTTAGCAAAGCATGCAGAACATACAATACCGGAGCCACAAACATAAAAGAGAATTCCAGTGGCTCGGTGATACCGGTGAAAAAGGCAGCAAACGCGGCGGCCATCATAATTCCCGCCACCCGGCTGCGATTCTCAGGACGAGCGCAGTGGTAAATCGCCAGCGCAGCGCCAGGCAAGCCAAACATCATAATCGGGAAGAACCCTGCCTGATAACGACCGGTGATACCGGGAATCGCTTTACCGGCGTCAATGGCCTGCTGGCCACTCAGGAAGTTGGGAATATCGTTAATACCGGCAACGTCAAACCAGAATACGGAGTTAAGCGCATGGTGCAGCCCAACAGGAATGAGCAGACGGTTAAAGAAGGCATACACACCGGCACCCACCGATCCCAATTGTTGAATCTGCTCACCAAACCCAACCAGCGCGTTATAGATAACCGGCCAGACATACATCAGTACAAATGCGACCACAATCATCAGCAATGACACCAATATCGGCACCAGTCTGCGGCCACTAAAGAAAGAGAGCGCTTCGGGTAATTTGACGTGGCTATAGCGGTTATACAGTTCAGCGGCGATCACCCCGACTAAAATACCAATAAATTGGTTTTCAATTTTGCCAAACGCTTTAGGCACATTCGCCAGCGGAATATGTTGAATCATTGCCACAGCTGCCGGAGAACACAGCGTAGTCAGTACCAGATAACCAACGAAACCGGATAATGCCGCCGCACCATCCTTATCTTTTGACATGCCATATGCCACCCCGACGGCAAACAGCACCGCCATATGCTCAATGATGGCCGCACCAGATTTAATCAGCAATGCCGCCAGCGCGTTCTCGCTTCCCCAACCTACAGGATCAATCCAGTATCCGACCCCCATCAGGATGGCGGCGGCGGGTAATGTCGCAACCGGCACCATCAAGGCGCGACCTACCTTCTGTAAATAACTGAGTGTACTCACCTTCCCCCCTCTTGCCCTTTACGGGCAATAAAATTGTCTGTCAGCCTTGTCATTAAAAAAACCCGCCAGCCTTGTGGGCCTGGTCAGAGTGCAAAAAAATATTTCGCCACGCAAATTAATAACCGTGATTATGTGATAAAAATCACTACAAAATCACATACAAAAAGTTTATGAAGCTTCATTTATACAACTTATTTCAAGACTAAAAAAAACAAGATACACTAGCGAGCAGAGATTAAAGTGAAACAATCGCGCTCGGTTGTCATCACTGAATATCGCCATGTTAAGACAGAATCCCGATAGCCGCGAACCGTGAACAGAGATGGCGGCATGTATTTAGCCCGCGCGACCAGGAGAGCCTTATGAGATTGATTCCATTAACTACCCCAGCCCAGGTTGGCAAGTGGGCTGCCCGCCATATTGCAAACCGGATTGCCGCCTTTAAGCCAACGGCGGAAAAGCCGTTCCTGCTGGGGCTGCCAACCGGAAGTTCACCGCTGGAAGCCTATAAATCGTTAATTGAACTTCATCAGGCAGGTGCCGTCAGCTTCAAACATGTTGTCACCTTTAATATGGATGAATACGTTGGCTTACCGCCGGATCATGCAGAAAGTTATCGTACCTTCATGTACCAGAACTTCTTCAATCACATTGATATTCCTGATGAAAATATTAACCTGCTAGACGGTAACGCACAGGATATCGAGGCGGAATGTCAACGATATGAAGACAAAATCAAATCTTACGGCAAAATTCACCTGTTTATGGGGGGCGTTGGGAATGATGGTCATATCGCGTTTAACGAACCCGCCTCATCGCTGGTGTCCCGTACTCGTATCAAAACGTTGACAGAAGAAACGCGTATCGCCAACTCCCGCTTTTTCAACGGGGATGTCAGCCAGGTTCCTAAATACGCGCTGACCGTCGGCGTCGGTACGCTGCTAGATGCCGAGGAAGTGATGATTCTGGTGTCAGGACGCCATAAAGCGCTGGCGCTTCAGGCCGCTGTTGAAGGTAATGTCAATCACCTGTGGACTATCAGTTGCCTGCAATTACATGCTAAAGCCATCATGGTATGTGATGAGCCTTCCACCATGGAGTTAAAGGTGAAAACCGTTAAATATTTCCGTGAGCTGGAAGCTGACAATCTCAATAATCTGTAACCGGTAAGCCAGGAGCTTATGATGTTCGCGTTAACCCATGGTCGAATTTTTACCGGCCATCAGATACTGGATGACCATGCTGTCATCATCGCTAACGGCTTGATCCAAGCTGTCTGTCCTAGCCGTGACGTACCGGCTACCCTTCCGCGCACCTCCCTTGAGGGGGCGCTGCTCAGTCCCGGCTTTATTGATCTGCAACTCAATGGCTGTGGCGGCGTACAATTTAACGATGCGCTGGAAAATATTTCGGTCAAAACCCTCAGCACCATGCAACGCGCAAACGAGCGCTCAGGATGCACCAGTTTTTTACCCACATTGATTACCTCTTCCGACGAGTATATGCGCCATGGTATCGGCGTGATGCGGGCCTGGCTTGCCCAGCATCGCCATCAGGCATTAGGGCTGCACCTCGAAGGCCCCTGGCTTAATCGCGCCAAAAAAGGCACCCATGACGCAAACCTGATTCGCGAGCCAGACGACGAACTGGTCGAGTATCTGTGTGAAAATGCAGATGTTATCAGCAAAATTACGCTAGCGCCGGAAACCGTGCCGGAAGCCTTAATACAGCGTCTTAACGCCGCAGGTATCATTGTTTCTGCCGGGCACTCCAATGCGAGCTGGGAGCAGGCCAAACGCGGCTTTGCAGCCGGCATCCGCTTTGCAACCCACCTGTTTAATGCCATGCCGCCATTAAGCGGCCGCGAACCTGGGCTGGTCGGCGCGGTTTACGACGCACCGGAAATTTATTGTGGCATTATTGCCGACGGTCATCATGTCAGTTGGGCAAACATCCGTAACACGAAACGCATCAAAGGTGACAAGCTGGTGCTGGTGACGGATGCCACTGCACCGGCAGGCTCTGATATCGACCAGTTCACATTTGCCGGTAAACCCATATACTACCGTGACGGTATCTGTGTCGATGAGCACGGCACCCTCAGTGGGTCGGCTCTGACCATGATTGATGCTGTACGCAATTGCGTAGAACACGCGGGCATTGCACTGGAAGAGGCGCTCAGAATGGCAACGCTCTACCCGGCAAGAGCCATCGCAGAAGACCACCGTCTCGGCAGTCTCTGCGTCGGGAAGGTGGCGAACCTGACGGTGATGTCCCGAGATTTAGCTATCATCAGTACGTTCGTCAATGGCGAGGAAACCTATCACTCGCGCTGACCACGATTGAATCAACACGAGTAATGCGTCATGACCCCAGGCGGACACACCCAGATAGGAAATATTGATCTGGTCAAACAGTTAAACAGTGCGGTCGTGTACCGCCTGATTGATCAGCAAGGGCCGATTTCGCGAATTCAAATTTCCGAACAAAGCCAACTTGCCCCCGCCAGCGTCACAAAAATCACCCGCCAGCTACTTGAGCGCGGCTTGATAAAAGAAGTTGACCAGCAAGCGTCTACTGGCGGGCGGCGCGCTATCTCTATCGTTTCGGAAACGCGCCCGTTTCATACGGTAGCAGTCAGGCTTGGCCGCCATGACGCCACCCTTGCGTTGTACGATCTGCAAGGCAAACGGCTCGAAGAAGAACACTGCGCTCTGCCGCAGCAAACACAAGAGAGCTTGCAATATGCCTTGTTTGACGCCATCGCTAACTTCATTAACCAGCATCAGCGCCGACTTCGCGAATTAATCGCCATTTCCGTTGTATTGCCTGGTCTGGTAGACCCGCTGGCAGGGGTAGTGCATTACATGCCGCATATTGAGGTCAACCGCTGGCCATTGGTGGAGAACCTGCGTCAACGCTTCCAGGTGCATAGTTTCGTCGGCCATGATATTCGCAGCCTCGCATTGGCCGAACACTACTTCGGTGCCACTCGTGACTGCCAGGACTCGCTGCTGGTGCGAGTGCATCGTGGCACTGGCGCAGGGATTTTGGTCAATGGACAAATCTTTCTTGGCAGCAACGGCAATGTTGGCGAAATTGGCCATATCCAGCTTGATCCGCTGGGCGATCGCTGCCACTGCGGCAACTTTGGTTGTCTTGAAACCGTAGTATCAAACGGTGCGCTCGAACAGCGTGCTCGCCACCTCTTGCAGCAGGGGTTTAGCAGCAAACTGACGGTAGACAACTGTCAGATTAACGCGATTTGTAAAGCGGCAAATAAAGGCGACATTCTGGCCACCAACCTGATTGAAACCGCCGGCCAGCAGTTGGGTAAAGCCATTTCGATAGCCATCAATTTATTTAACCCGCAGCGCGTGGTGATAGCAGGAGAAATTACCGAATCCAGCCGCTTATTATTACCCGCGATTGAGCGCTGTATTCACACGCAGGTTCTCAAAGAGTTTCGTCAGCATTTGCCGGTCGTGGTGTCCGAGCTACAGCATCTGTCAGCCATTGGCGCTTTCGCGCTGGTCAAACGCGCCATGCTCAACGGCGTTTTGCTACAGCGTCTGCTTGAAAATCAGTAAGTTTACCTTCCTACCATAAGGCCGGATTATGCAATCGCTAAAAATCCGGCACCTTCTCACTGCCCTTTTAAAGAAAAAAGAATAAATCCCCCATAAAATTGCCTATTCATCAGCACAATGGCTTTTTTCATTAAATGATATTGAATTGCCATACTGTTTTGATGCTAAATCAGTGTTACCGACACGGCGGAACATCATCAACGATGATGGCATGCGGCAGGGAAACTGCTGATAACCGCCCTCAATTCTGACTGTTTTGACGCCATGGGCGTAATGAAGGGAGCCTCTTGTATGTGTTCTATTTTTGGTGTGCTTGATCTGAAAACCGACCCGGTTGAACTGCGTAAAAAAGCGCTTGAGTTGTCACGACTGATGCGCCATCGCGGCCCAGACTGGTCGGGTATCTATGCCAGCGATAAAGCCATTCTGGCTCATGAGCGCCTCTCGATTGTCGATGTCAACACCGGCGCGCAACCGCTCTACAATCAGGCTCACACCCACGTTCTGGCCGTGAACGGTGAAATTTACAACCATCAGGCTCTGCGCCAGCAATACGGCGACCGCTACCAGTTCCAGACCGGTTCTGACTGCGAAGTCATTCTGGCGCTGTATCAGGAGAAAGGGCCGGAATTTTTGGATGAACTGCGTGGCATGTTTGCCTTCGCCCTGTATGACAGCGAAAAAGACGCCTACCTGATTGGCCGTGACCATCTTGGCATTATTCCGCTATATATGGGTTATGACGAACACGGCAACCTGTATGTCGCCTCTGAAATGAAAGCGCTGGTGCCCGTTTGTCGTACCATCAAAGAGTTCCCGGCGGGCAGTTACCTGTGGAGCCAGGACGGTGAGATTCGCGAATACTATCGTCGTGACTGGTTCGATTACGAGAACGTCAAAGACAATGAGACCGATGCCGTTGCCCTGCGTGAAGCGCTGGAAGAGTCTGTTAAAAGTCACCTGATGTCTGACGTGCCTTATGGCGTATTGTTATCCGGTGGTCTGGATTCGTCGGTCATTTCCGCCATTACCAAAAAATTCGCCGCCCGCCGCGTAGAAGACGAAGAGCGCAGCGAAGCCTGGTGGCCACAATTGCACTCATTTGCCGTTGGTTTAGAAGGTGCGCCGGATCTGAAAGCCGCGCGTGATGTTGCAGAGCATCTTGGCACCGTACACCACGAGATTCATTTCACCGTTCAGGAAGGGCTTGATGCCATTCGTGATGTGATTTACCACATTGAAACCTATGACGTGACCACCATCCGGGCTTCAACACCGATGTACCTGATGTCGCGTAAGATTAAAGCCATGGGCATCAAAATGGTGCTCTCCGGCGAAGGTTCGGATGAAGTCTTCGGCGGTTATCTCTATTTCCACAAGGCGCCTAACGCGAAAGAATTGCATGAAGAAACCGTGCGTAAGCTGCTGGCATTGCACCAGTATGACTGCGCCCGCGCCAACAAAGCGATGTCTGCCTGGGGTGTGGAAGCACGCGTTCCCTTCCTTGACAAGAAATTCCTGGATGTGGCGATGCGTATTAACCCGAAAGATAAGATGTGCGGCAACGGCAAAATGGAAAAACACATTCTGCGCGAATGCTTCGAATCTTATCTGCCGCACAGTGTCGCATGGCGTCAGAAAGAGCAGTTCTCTGATGGCGTGGGCTACAGTTGGATAGATACGCTCAAAGAAGTCGCTGCGGCGCAAGTGAGCGATCAACAGCTGGAAACCGCACACTTCCGGTTCCCATATAACACGCCAGCGTCCAAAGAAGCTTACCTGTACCGTGAAATCTTTGAGGAACTGTTCCCGGTACCGAGCGCCGCAGAATGCGTGCCTGGCGGCCCGTCAGTTGCCTGCTCCTCCGCTAAGGCCATCGAATGGGATGAATCCTTCAAGAAAATGGATGATCCATCAGGCCGCGCTGTGGGCGTGCATCAATCAGCCTACCAATAAGTTGTTTCAAACGGGCCTATACAGGCCCGTTTTTCTTTTGAAAGGCGGTAAAAAGCGCGCTTTCTGGCGCTTTTCTCACCATACTGCTCACAACCCAAACAAACAGTACAAACCGGCTATTTTTAGGGAAAAAATGTGTTGACGGAAAAAGCCCAACTTAGCATAATGCGCCCCGCAACGCCGATGAAGGTGACGCGGAAAAGATGGCTACGTAGCTCAGCTGGTTAGAGCACAGCACTCATAATGCTGGGGTCACAGGTTCGATTCCCGTCGTAGCCACCATTTTTTCTGCGGGAGTGGCGAAATTGGTAGACGCACCAGATTTAGGTTCTGGCGCCGCAAGGTGTGCGAGTTCAAGTCTCGCCTCCCGCACCATTATCTTCATCGAGATATTACGGGTTAATCCCGTGCGATGCAGGTAAGTAAGCAGTAACGTTTTATTGGGGTATCGCCAAGCGGTAAGGCAGCGGGTTTTGATCCCGCCATCCCCAGGTTCGAATCCTGGTACCCCAGCCATATTTAAGTCAGACACATCAGATAATGGTGTGCGCCCTGTTGGGGTATCGCCAAGCGGTAAGGCAGCGGATTCTGATTCCGCCATCCCGAGGTTCGAATCCTCGTACCCCAGCCAACTTATATCGATGGTCAACGACTTTTCGATAGCGCAGTAAAATTTGGCTACGTAGCTCAGCTGGTTAGAGCACAGCACTCATAATGCTGGGGTCACAGGTTCGATTCCCGTCGTAGCCACCACTTTAATTGGGGTATCGCCAAGCGGTAAGGCAGCGGATTCTGATTCCGCCATCCCGAGGTTCGAATCCTCGTACCCCAGCCATACAATAAAGCCCGCTAACGCGGGCTTTTTGTTTTTCTCTGAATTATCTAACGCCATTATTTGCTTAACATTACATGGCTATATTTGCCTGCGCCAACAGGCCTCGCCCCACTCAATGTGCTACCGATGAAGAAAATAGGTTAATCACCGCCACACCCGCGATAATCAGCGCCATACCAATGAGTGCTGGCCAATCTAGCCGCTGATCGTAAAAAATCCAGCTCACTCCAGCAATCAACACGATGCCAACGCCTGACCAAATAGCATAAATAATCCCCGTCGGCAGCACTCGCATTGAGATAGTCAGGCAATAAAATGCCACCGCATAACCCGCAACCGTAATAAGACTCGGCATAAGCCGGGTAAAACTCTCAGACTGCTTTAATGCCGTCGTGGCGATGACCTCTGACACAATGGCTAATGCTAAAAATAAATACGTCATCACTCTCACTACCTCAAAAATAGATAATCTAAAAATAAAACGATCGGGCGGCAGGCTCACCCGCCGCCACAAAAACGTAGTCCCTTACTGACATCGCTCTTGTCACAAAACCGCAGTCCGCGCAGTCGAAAACGGCATGACGATATCGGGCCTACAGAGAGACTCGCATCGCTGTCACCACTCAGAGCCCTAATGCATATTTCAATGCATGCTGTTTAAGCTTTCCTGCGCGCTGCGCCGCCATCAACGCCAAATTACGGGCAAACTCAACTGGCGCCAGGCGGTGACTAAACGCCGTGTAGAACAGATCCATACCCGTTTGCATGAGCAAATTATCGGCCCGCCGTTGCTGTTCATAACGACGTAAAACCGGCTCACCCGACCAGTTCTCACCTTGCTGACGCGCATTAGCAATAACAGAAAGCAATGCAGAAACGTCACGATAGCCGAGATTAACGCCTTGACCAGCCAAAGGGTTAATGGTGTGCGCCGCATCGCCTATCAACGCCAGCCCGGGCAACACATAACGCTGCGCATGCCGACGCACCAGCGCAAATGCGCCGGTTGCCGCGGCTTTCACCGTGCCTAATCTCGCGGGAAACGTATCTGCAATCGCATGATTCAGTTGTGCCAGCGGCATTGCCTGTAATTGACGAATGCGCGACGGACTGTCATACCACACCAGAGAGCACCATCCGTCAAACAAGGGTAAAAACGCTCGTGGGCCAGCGGGGGTAAACTGTTGCCAGGTGATGTCTTGTGGCGGGCCATCGCACTCGGCACTGATAAGCATACAGGACTGCCGATATTGCCAGCCGGTAATCCCTATGCCTGCCCATTGGCGAATGTTTGAGTGTGCCCCATCAGCACCAATAACCAGCGATGTGTGCAAGTGCTCACCTTGCGTATTGTGCAGTACCCATGATGATGCTTCTCGTTGCAAATCAGACAACGCCCAAGGACACAATACCGTTACGTTCGACGTTTGCATCAAGCCTTGCCACAAAGCCAATTGCAAGATGCGGTTTTCAACCATGAAGCCCAGCTCGGAAAGATTAACCTCACTGGCATCGAACAGGACATGGGCATTGTCCCATTCCCAGGTTTCCAGACGTCGGTAAGGCGTACAGCGCATTTGCAACACTCGCTGCCAGACACCTAATTGCTCGAGCAATCGCACCGACGATTGGCCGATAGCCGATACCCGCACATCCGGTGCGCTGCCAGCCACAAACGGCGGCGGTGCCTCTTGCTCCAGGACGGCAACCTGAAGGCCCTCTTGAGCCAATCCAAGGGCAGCTGCCGCCCCCACCATACCGCCACCGACAATGACCGCATCAAAATGCATACTTGCCCCACTCTTTTCTTTCTGTTGCATCATTTATGGCGCGATAACACAAACGCCCACGATGCCGCTCAGTCTACTGGATTTCCAGCCGCTTTTCAGAAAACCGGCGCGCTCCCCACTCTGGTCACAACGGCAGCAAAAGATTACAATACGCGCCCGCATAGGCACGCCTGCCCCGCTGCAAGCGTGTTTCCCGCACTGAGTAACTGACTAGTCGATGACGATGACGACGATGAAAAAGAAACTGCATATCAAAACCTGGGGCTGTCAGATGAACGAGTACGATTCATCGAAAATAGCCGACCTGCTGGAAAGTACACACGGTTACCAGCTGACCGAGGTCGCGGAAGAAGCCGACATTCTGCTGCTGAATACCTGTTCTATCCGTGAAAAGGCACAGGAAAAGGTATTTCATCAACTCGGTCGCTGGAAAACGCTCAAAGACGTTAACCCTAACCTGATTATTGGCGTCGGCGGTTGTGTCGCGTCACAGGAGGGGGCACATATTCGCGAGCGCGCCCATTACGTTGATGTGATTTTTGGGCCACAAACGCTGCACCGCCTGCCAGAAATGATTAACCACGTTCAGGGAACACGCAGCCCTATCGTGGATATCAGCTTCCCTGAGGTAGAAAAGTTTGACCGCTTGCCAGAACCCAAAGCCGAAGGGCCGACGGCGTTTGTTTCCATCATGGAAGGCTGCAATAAATACTGTACATTCTGCGTAGTGCCTTACACCCGTGGCGAAGAAGTCAGCCGCCCGGTTGACGACGTGCTATTCGAAATTGCGCAGTTAGCCGCACAAGGTGTGCGCGAAGTCAACCTGTTGGGCCAGAACGTCAACGCCTATCGCGGCAGCACCTATGACGGCGAGATTTGCAGTTTTGCCGAGCTGCTGCGACTGGTCGCCGCCATTGACGGTATCGATCGCATTCGCTTTATCACCAGCCACCCGATTGAATTCACTGACGATATCATCAGCGTCTATGAAGACACCCCCGAGTTGGTGAGCTTCCTGCACCTGCCGGTACAAAGCGGCTCCGACCGTATTCTGACCATGATGAAACGTCGCCATACCGCACTGGAATATAAAGCGATTATCCGCAAGCTTCGCAAAGCGCGCCCGGATATTCACATCAGTTCTGACTTTATCATCGGCTTCCCCGGTGAAACGCAGGAAGATTTCGAGCAAACCATGAAGCTTATTGCCGATGTCGATTTTGATATGAGCTTTAGCTTTATTTACTCTCCTCGCCCGGGGACGCCTGCCGCCGATATGGTGGATGATGTCACGGAAGAAGAGAAAAAACAGCGCCTGTACATTCTGCAAGATCGTATCAGCCAGCAGGCCATGCAGTACAGCCGCCGTATGATGGGCACCGTACAACGCATACTGGTTGAAGGAACATCGCGCAAAAATGTCATGGAGCTGTCTGGGCGCACGGAAAACAACCGGGTGGTCAACTTTGAAGGCACTCCCGACATGATAGGTAAATTCGTCGATGTTGAAATTGTTGACGTCTATCCAAATTCATTGCGTGGCGTGGTGGTGCGTACCGAAGAGCAAATGGCGCTGCGCGTCAGTGAGTCTCCGGCGGATGTGATAGCCCGTACCCGCAAAGAGAATGAGATTGGCGTGGGTATCTACCAGCCTTGATATCGTTCGACGGCAGGCTGCATGCCTGCCGTTTTACTGCCCACCGCTATATTTCCCATGCCTCCCCGATGCCCTTGACGCGGTGAATAGCTGAGTCCAGATTGCCTCGCAAGTGCTGACGCCTACCCCGCTTATACCGAATGTGACTTGCGCCATGCCGGTCTCACGATAAATAATCAGAGAAATAGCTGCGCCCGTGCTGGCAGCGGCACTCCCTGATGACTCATTTAGCGTAACTCCAAGAGGAATAGTTTGAACGTAACGATAAAAGAAATTGCCCTCGAACCGGCAGACAATCAGCGTCTGCTTAGTCTGTGCGGCCCATTTGATGACAATATCAAACAACTGGAACGCCGCCTTGGCATAGAAATCAATCATCGCGACAATCAATTCAAACTGGCAGGCAAGGATCTTTGCATTGAAGCTGCCGCTGACATTTTGCGCCATCTGTACGTCGATACAGCGCCGGTGCGCGGTGTTATCCCCGATATTGAACCGGAACAGATTCATCTGGCGATTAAAGCGTCTCGCGTACTGGAACAGACGGCTGATAGTGTGCCTGAATATGGCAAAGCGGTGAATATTCGCACCAAACGCGGCGTTATCAAGCCACGCACGCCCAATCAGGCGCAGTATATCGCGCACATTCTCGACCATGACATTACCTTTGGCATCGGCCCGGCGGGGACGGGGAAAACCTATCTGGCAGTTGCAGCGGCGGTGGATGCACTGGAGCGCCAGGAAATTCGTCGAATTCTGCTCACCCGCCCGGCGGTAGAAGCCGGTGAAAAACTGGGCTTTCTACCGGGTGATTTGAGCCAAAAAGTTGACCCATACCTACGCCCGCTCTATGACGCCCTTTTTGAGATGCTGGGCTTTGAGCGAGTAGAAAAATTAATTGAACGCAACGTCATCGAAGTTGCGCCGCTCGCTTATATGCGTGGCCGTACGCTAAATGATGCGTTTATCATTCTCGATGAGAGCCAGAATACCACCATCGAACAGATGAAAATGTTCCTGACCCGTATCGGCTTTAATTCCAAAGCTGTTATCACCGGGGATATCACCCAGATAGACCTGCCGCGTAATCAAAAATCCGGCCTGCGTCATGCCATCGAAGTGCTGTCTAATGTGGAAGAACTCAGTTTTAACTTTTTCCACAGTGAAGACGTGGTGCGCCATCCGGTTGTCGCTCGCATCGTCAATGCTTATGAAATCTGGGAAAATGCCGATCAAAAACGCCGCGAAGAACAAGCAGAGCAGCGTAAACGCGATGCGCAAACCACCCAGCAGGAGCCCAAATGAGCCAGGTTATCCTCGATTTACAACTCGCCAGCGCCTCGTCTGACGGGCTGCCCGCACAGGCCGATTTCCAGCGCTGGTTAGAGGCGGTATTGCCTTCATTTCAGGAAGAGTCCGAGGTGACAATCAGGATTGTTGACGAGGAGGAAAGCCACCACCTCAACCTGACTTATCGGGGCAAAGACAAACCGACCAACGTGCTATCATTTCCGTTTGAAGCGCCGCCAGAGGTGGAACTACCGTTATTGGGCGATTTGGTCATTTGTCGTCAGGTCGTTGAACAAGAAGCGGTTGAACAGGGAAAAAGCGCCGAGGAACACTGGGCCCACATGGTTGTTCATGGCAGCCTGCATCTGCTAGGTTATGATCATATCGAAGACAGCGAAGCCGAAGAAATGGAAGCGCTGGAAACGGAAATTATGCAAAGCATGGGTTATAACGACCCATACCTGGCTGAAAAAGAACATTTTACTGACCAGCCCTAAATTCGGTATGTTACGCCAGTAGAGTAAACCAATCACGCCAGTGGCGAAAACGGTGCCGTTATGGCAGCCGCCGCGCCGCTGGTCACATATCTAAACAAGAGAGATATTCACTGACGCCATGAGCGACGACCACTCTTCCAATAACGATGCTCCCAGCCCCAAAAAAGGGTTCTTTTCTCTTTTTCTCAATCAGATTTTCCATGGCGAACCCAAAGATCATCATGATCTGCTGGCATTAATTCGCGACTCAGAGCAAATCGACCCGGAAATCCGCGATATGCTCGAAGGCGTAATGGATATCGCCGAGCAACGGGTGCGCGACATCATGATCCCCCGCTCGCAAATGATCACTCTTAAGCATAACCAAACGCTCGAAGAGTGCCTGGACGTTATTATTGAGTCCGCACACTCGCGTTTCCCGGTTATCAGTGAGGACAAAGATCATATCGAAGGCATTCTGATGGCGAAAGATTTGCTGCCGTTTATGCGCAGCCAGTCAGAGCCGTTTAGCATGGATAAAGTGCTGCGTCCGGCAGTCGTGGTACCGGAAAGCAAGCGGGTTGACCGCATGCTCAATGAGTTCCGCTCGTTGCGCTATCACATGGCGATTGTGATTGATGAATTCGGCGGCGTCTCCGGTTTGGTGACGATTGAAGATATTCTGGAACTTATCGTTGGTGAAATCGAAGACGAGTATGATGACGAAGAAGACCGCGATATTCGCCAGCTCAACCGCCAGACTTATACCGTGCGAGCGCTGACACCGATTGAAGACTTCAATAAAACATTCGGCACCCGTTTCAGCGACGACGAAGTGGATACCATCGGTGGTCTGGTGATGCAGGCGTTTGGTCATCTGCCCGCGCGTGGCGAAACCATCGACATAGACGGTTACTTGTTTAAAGTGGCGATGGCTGATAGCCGACGTATTATTCAGGTTCATATCAGGGTGCCTGATGACACTCCTCAACCGCAACTGGAAGATTGATTGATTCATGGCTGTTGCCTCATTACTGCAACGCCAGCAGGCTCGCCTCCTGCTGGCGCTTTTATTCGGCGCCTGCGGCACACTGTCGTTTTCCCCTTATGATTACTGGCCTGCCGCGATAGTGTCGCTGGCAGGCCTGCATGGGCTCACTCTCCAGCGCCACGTCCGGCAGGCTGCCGCCATCGGTTTTTTCTGGGGCTTTGGTCTGTTTGGCACCGGTATTCATTGGGTCTATTACAGTATTGCTGATTTCGGCGGCATGCCAGGCCCGGTAAACGTCGGGCTGGTGGTGTTACTGGCGCTCTATTTATCACTCTACCCGATGCTGTTTAGCACCCTGCTAACCGCTATCTGGCCCCGCACCAACAGGTGGCGGTTGATATTCGCCACACCACTGCTCTGGCAACTAACCGAGTGGCTACGGGGTTGGGTATTGACTGGCTTTCCCTGGCTGCAATTTGGCTATAGTCAAATCAACGGCCCGCTCAAAGGCATCGCACCGTTAGGCGGCGTTGATACGTTGACCTTTTTACTGCAAGTGATTAGCGGGCTACTGATACTCGGCCTTAGCCAGCGGCAGTGGAAACCGTTGCTGGCGGGTGCCGCATTGCTTGTGTTGCCGTGGCCGCTGCGTTCATTACATTGGTATACACCTCAACCAGAGCGCGCAGTGAATGTCGCGATGGTGCAAGGTAATATCGCGCAAGAGCTGAAATGGGATCCGAATGAGCTTCGCAATACGCTCAAGGTGTATTTAGAAAATACCGTGGCGGTGATGGATAAAGCGCCGCTCATTATCTGGCCCGAGTCAGCCATACCCGATGTGGAAATACGCCAGCAGCCCTACCTGACACAACTTGATGCGCAACTGCATGAGCATCGTAGCAGTCTTATCACCGGCATCGTCGATGCGCGCCGCCACAATGGCAGCACCGATTTTTATAACAGTATTATTGTATTAGGTGACAAACAGCCCTATCAGTACCCAACGGTTAACCGCTACAACAAGCATCATCTGGTGCCTTTTGGCGAATTTGTACCGCTGGAAACCCTGTTGCGGCCATTGGCACCGTTTTTTGATTTACCGATGTCGGCATTCAGCCGTGGCGATTACCTGCAACCACAGTTAGTGGTTAACGGCTATCGTCTAACCGCCACGATTTGTTATGAAGTTATTTTAGGCCAGCAAGTACGCGATAACTTTCAAGCCGACACCGATATGCTGCTAACCATCTCCAATGATGCCTGGTTTGGTCACTCCATCGGCCCCTGGCAACACCTGCAAATGGCGCAGATGCGCGCGCTGGAATTAGGCCGCCCCTTACTGCGGGCCACCAATAATGGGGTGACAGCCGTCATTACACCTGAAGGAGACATCAGCGCCAGCCTGCCGCAGTTCACTCAGGCCGTGCTAACCGCACAGGTAACGCCTGCAACCGGTTTAACGCCTTACGCCCGTTTTGGCTCATGGCCATTGTGGCTGGTTGAAGCGATGTTTGGCGCCATCGCGCTGTTACGCCGCCAACGCTAATCCTTTCGTCTGCTTTTCACACAACAAGACATGTTCCGACATGTCTTGTTGCATTTCTGGCACACCCCTTGCTTATGTTTACCAGGGAAACATTGATGTTGCCCGTTGGCGGCGATGAGCGCGCGGTTCAGGCACTCTCTTAGAGCACACACTGCACCAAACTAGTGCCATAAGTTTTTATTGCAGCACTTTGGTGCGGAGCGTATCGCAAAAAACAAACATCATCGTTTCAATATGTTTACAATCCGCTATTTTTAGATGTGACAGCGTTTTATTCGCTCTTTCGCGGTGCAGCATGGCTGGTCAATACCCCAGTGAGACGCTGGCACCGACAACAACAGCAAAGGAGTTAGAACATGCAATTGCGCAAACTGGCACTGTCATTACTGTTGATCACGACAAGCAGCACTCTGGCTTATGCAGAAGAGCTGACGGGAACACTGAAAAAAGTTAAAGACAATGGTGTTATCGTTATTGGCCACCGTGAATCATCCGTGCCATTCTCCTACTACGACAGCCAGCAAAAAGTCGTGGGGTACTCACAGGCCTACTCCGAAAAGATTGTTGAAGCCGTCAGGAAAAAACTTGATGCGCCAAACTTGCAGGTCAAGCTTATCCCCATCACCTCACAAAACCGTATTCCGTTACTGCAAAATGGCACTTACGATCTGGAATGCGGCTCAACGACTAATAACCTTGAACGCCAACAGCAGGTCGCGTTTTCAGACACCATCTTTATCATCGGCACCCGTCTACTGACCAAGAAAGACTCCGGCATTAAAGATTTCAGCGAGTTAGCAGGTAAAGCGGTCGTTGTGACGTCGGGCACCACCTCTGAGGTGCTGTTAAATAAAATGAACGAAGAGAAAAAACTCAACCTTCGTATCATCAGTGCCAAAGACCATGGCGACTCATTCCGCACGCTGGAAAGTGGTCGCGCCGTTGCCTTCATGATGGATGATGCGCTGCTGGCAGGCGAGCGAGCCAAAGCCAAAACGCCGGATGAGTGGGTCATTACCGGTACTCCGCAGTCCCGTGAAGCTTATGGTTGCATGCTGCGTAAAGATGACGCGCAATTTAAGCAATTGGTCGATGCCACAATCAGTCAGGTACAAACCTCGGGCGAAGCCGACAAATGGTTCGAGGCCTGGTTTAAAAACCCGATCCCACCGAAAAACCTGAACATGAACTTTGAATTGTCTGACGACATGAAAGCCTTGTTCAAAGCGCCGAACGATAAGGCGCTATAACCCAATTAATAATGACAATAAAGGGCAGTAATCTGCCTTCCGATTGCTGATTCGTGGCAAGACAGACAGGCGCAGGGTGGTCGTTCCCCATCCTGCGAAACCACAAGCCACTCATCAATCTTCGGGGTAGCGAAGGCTACCCCTTTTTTACCGGAGTTCGTTATGTCAATAGATTGGAACTGGGGTATTTTCCTGCAACCCGCCCCGTTCGGGAATACGACCTATCTGGGGTGGATTATTTCGGGCCTTAAGGTCACGATTTCACTGTCCCTTTGCGCCTGGGTTATCGCCTTCTTGTTGGGCTCGCTATTTGGTATTTTGCGTACCGTGCCTAACCGCCTGCTCTCAAGCATCGGCACGTGTTATGTCGAGCTGTTTCGTAATGTGCCGTTAATCGTACAATTCTTCAGTTGGTATCTGGTTGTGCCGGAATTGCTACCTGCCAAAATCGGTATGTGGTTTAAGGCCGAACTTGACCCGAACATCCAGTTTTTTGTCTCTTCAATGTTCTGCCTTGGCATGTTTACCGCAGCCCGTGTCTGTGAACAGGTACGCGCGGGCATTCAGTCACTGCCACGCGGCCAGAAAGCAGCGGCCCTGGCCATAGGACTGACGCTTCCCCAGACTTATCGTTACGTGTTACTGCCCAATGCGTATCGGGTGATTGTGCCGCCGCTCACGTCAGAAATGCTAAACCTGGTCAAAAACTCGGCTATAGCCTCTACTATCGGCCTGGTTGACATGGCGGCGCAGGCAGGAAAACTGCTGGACTACTCCGCACACGCGTATGAATCGTTTAGCGCTATCACGCTGGCTTACATTGGTATCAACGCCATCATTATGTTGATTATGCAGGTTGTTGAACGGAAAACCCGCCTGCCGGGCCATCTGGGGAGTAAGTGATCATGTACAATTTTGACTGGAGTTCTATCCCCCCCAGCATGCCCTATCTGCTACAAGGGCTAGGCGTGACGCTGAAAATAACGCTGACAGCGGTGATAATCGGGATTGTGTGGGGAACCGTGTTAGCGGTTATGCGCTTATCGCCTATCAAACCCGTCAGTTGGTTCGCCAAACTGTATGTTAACCTGTTCCGCTCCGTACCACTGGTGATGGTGCTGCTGTGGTTCTACCTGATTGTGCCGAGCTTATTACAAAATGTGCTTGGCCTGTCACCGAAAACCGATATTCGACTGGTATCGGCTATGGTAGCCTTTTCGCTGTTTGAAGCAGCCTATTATTCTGAAATTATTCGCGCAGGCATTCAGAGTATCTCCAGAGGGCAGTCATCTGCGGCGCTGGCATTGGGAATGACACACTGGCAATCCATGCAACTGGTTATTCTGCCCCAGGCCTTTCGCGCCATGATCCCACTGCTCCTGACGCAGGGCATCGTCCTGTTCCAGGATACCTCGCTGGTGTATGTGCTTAGTCTGGCCGACTTTTTCCGTACTGCCACGACCATCGGCGAGCGCGATGGTACACAGATAGAGATGATTCTGTTCGCAGGCGTGGTGTATTTTGCTATCAGCCTCTCAGCCTCGATGCTGGTCAATTATTTGAAGAGAAGGACAGTTTGATGATTTTCCTGAAAAATGTTTCTAAGTGGTATGGTCAATTTCAGGTCCTGACCGACTGTTCCACCGAAGTTAAGAAAGGTGAAGTGGTGGTGGTGTGCGGGCCGTCAGGTTCTGGAAAATCGACCCTAATCAAAACCGTCAACGGCCTGGAGCCAATCCAACAGGGCCAGATCGAGGTGAACGGGATTCAGGTTAACGATAAACGCACTAATCTGGCACAACTGCGCTCCAAAGTTGGCATGGTGTTCCAGCATTTTGAGCTGTTTCCTCACCTGTCGATTGTAGATAACCTGACGCTGGCACAGGTCAAAGTGCTAAAACGTAATAAAGACACTGCGCGCGAAAAAGGCCTGAAACTGCTGGCCCGTGTGGGGCTCTCCGCTCATGCCAATAAATTCCCTGGACAATTGTCCGGTGGTCAGCAACAGCGTGTCGCCATCGCCCGGGCATTGTGTATGGACCCGGTCGCAATGCTGTTTGATGAACCCACTTCCGCGCTTGACCCGGAAATGATCAATGAAGTGTTGGACGTCATGGTAGAACTGGCGCAGGAAGGCATGACTATGATGGTTGTAACGCATGAGATGGGTTTTGCCCGTAAAGTCGCGCACCGCGTCATCTTTATGGATGAAGGAAAGATCATCGAAGACACGCGCAAAGAGGACTTTTTTAGTAATCCGCAATCTGACCGTGCGAAAGATTTTCTGGCAAAAATCCTGCACTAACTAACATACCGATGTTCGGTTTTATCACCTCATCAGCGCGCTTCAGCCGCCTGATGAGGTGTCTGCTTCGCCGGTCTTGCCGCGTATTGGCGATATATCAGGGTGAGAAAGGCTGACGGTGAAACTGGTCATGACCACATTTTGGGCAATGCGGCAACACCTCTGGCGTATAGAACGTCACATGGTGAAAACACTGTTCGCAAACCAGATTACCCAACCCCACCACTTCACCACTGTGATACACACCATGATGGCTGACATCTTTAAAGACTTCGCGCCATTCAAGCTGCGTTTTATCGGTAATATCCGCCAGGTTCTGCCACAAACTTTCACGGATGACGCGCATAAACACACTGTCAGTAAAGGTGTGCTGATTGTGCGTATAACTGATGGAGAACGCGGCCAGATCGCGCTCAAGCGCCACCATAACCAGCTCGATTTCTTTTTGCGTCAGCGCCTGCGTTTCCTGCAAATACTGGCGCGCTTGTAGCATCAATCGGTCGATATCGCGCTCGCCACGGCCCAACCACTCCGTTACCGCCGACAGCAGTTCTCGATAATACTGAATGACTTTGTTCATCGGGACTCCTTAGCGTGAAGCAACCTTAGCGAGGCTGATTCCCCGTTCTATCTCACCAGTGTAGTTGATTTTTCTGCAATAACCGGGAGGTGCTTCCCAATCCCCTGTTTTCCTGCCATGACACGCGTATACGGCAGAAATCACCGCCACAGGCGTTGCAAGCGGTTGTTGAGCCCGCCGCTTATCAGCTATGCTATGCGGATCTTTTGACATGAAACAGCACATGCTACCGCGTTAGCAATTTTCATTAAGGACCACTGGCAGCCATGCAAGAGCAATACCGCCCAGAAGACATCGAAGCGCATGTCCAGCTTCACTGGCAAGAAAAACAAACGTTCAAAGTGACCGAAGAGCCCGGCAAGGAAAAATACTATTGCCTTTCCATGCTGCCTTATCCTTCTGGCCGTCTACACATGGGGCATGTCCGTAATTACACCATCGGTGATGTGATTTCCCGTTATCAACGTATGTTGGGTAAAAACGTGCTCCAGCCGATTGGCTGGGATGCATTTGGCCTGCCAGCCGAAGGTGCCGCAGTAAAAAACAACACGGCCCCGGCGCCCTGGACGTATGACAACATCGAGTACATGAAAAACCAGTTGAAACTGTTAGGTTTCGGTTACGACTGGGATCGTGAAATCGCCACCTGCAAACCTGATTATTACCGTTGGGAACAGTGGTTCTTCACCAAACTGTATGAAAAAGGCCTGGTCTACAAAAAGACATCGGCAGTGAACTGGTGTCCGAATGACCAGACCGTGCTGGCAAATGAGCAGGTCATTGACGGATGCTGCTGGCGCTGTGATACCAAAGTCGAGCGCAAAGAAATTCCGCAATGGTTCATTAAAATTACCGCTTACGCAGACCAATTGCTCAACGATCTCGATACGCTGGAAAGCTGGCCTGAACAGGTCAAGACCATGCAGCGCAACTGGATTGGCCGCTCGGAAGGCGTTGAGATAACGTTTGACGTTGCAGACAGTAACGACACGCTGACCGTTTACACCACCCGCCCAGACACCTTTATGGGTGTGACCTACGTGGCCGTGGCAGCCGGTCATCCGCTGGCACTGAATGCGGCGGTAAACAACCCTGAGCTGCAAGACTTTATTAATGAGTGCCGGAATACCAAAGTGGCCGAAGCGGATATGGCGACGATGGAGAAAAAAGGAGTGGCAACGGGCGTGTTCGCCATTCACCCCCTCACCGGTGAGAAAGTGCCGGTTTGGGCAGCCAACTTCGTGTTAATGGAGTATGGCACCGGTGCGGTCATGGCCGTACCAGGCCACGACCAGCGTGACTGGGAATTCGCACACAAATACCACTTACCGATTAAACCCGTCATCCTTAATGCCGATGGCACAGAGCCAGATTTATCCGCCAGTGCGCAAACCGAGAAAGGCTGCTTATTTAACTCCGGTGAGTTTAACGGATTAGCGTTTGATGCCGCCTTTAATGCGATCGCCGACAAACTGGTCGCTCAAGGTGTCGGTCAGCGCAAGGTCAACTATCGTCTGCGTGACTGGGGCGTTTCCCGCCAGCGCTACTGGGGCGCACCTATCCCGATGGTGACGCTGGAAGACGGCTCAGTTATCCCCACGCCAGAAGATCAGTTGCCGGTGATTTTACCTGAAGACGTCGTCATGGACGGCATCAACAGCCCAATCAAAGCCGACCCTCAGTGGGCAAAAACCACGGTTAATGGCAAGCCTGCACTGCGTGAAACCGATACCTTCGATACCTTCATGGAATCCTCCTGGTATTACGCACGCTACACCTGCCCGCAGTACAACGAAGGGATGTTAGACCCGGCTGCCGCTAACTATTGGTTGCCGGTTGATCAATACGTTGGCGGGATTGAACACGCCATCATGCACCTGATGTACTTCCGTTTCTTCCATAAACTGATGCGCGATGCCGGTCTGGTAAGCTCTGACGAGCCCGCCAAACGACTGTTATGTCAGGGTATGGTGCTGGCCGATGCCTTCTACTATGTCGGTAACAATGGCGAGCGTATCTGGGTTTCACCAGTAGACGTGACGTTAGAACGCGACGAGAAAGGCCGCATCCTCAACGCCTTCGATAAAGAAGGCCGCGAACTGGTGTACGCTGGCATGAGCAAAATGTCGAAATCGAAAAATAACGGTATCGACCCGCAAGTGATGGTTGAGCGTTATGGCGCTGACACCGTGCGGTTGTTCATGATGTTCGCCTCCCCTGCCGAAATGACGCTGGAATGGCAGGAATCCGGCGTAGAGGGCGCAAACCGCTTCCTCAAGCGCGTGTGGAAACAGGTTTACGATCACACTAGCAAAGGCGGCGTTGCCGCGCTGGATGTCGCTGCATTGAGCGAAGATCAAAAAGCACTGCGCCGCGATTTACATAAAACCATTGCCAAAGTCACCGATGATATTGGCCGTCGCCAGACATTCAACACCGCGATCGCTGCAATCATGGAGTTGATGAACAAGCTGGCCAAAGCGTCGCAGGACTCCGAGCAAGACCGTGCGCTGACGCAAGAAACCCTGCTGGCGGTGGTGCGTATGCTCTATCCGTTCACACCGCATGTGTGCTTCGTGCTCTGGCGCGAACTGCAAGGCGAAGGTGACATCGATAAAGCGCCGTGGCCGGTGGCTGATGAGCAGGCCATGGTTGAGGACTCTCGCCTGGTCGTGGTTCAGGTCAATGGTAAAGTGCGTGGCAAAATCACCGTCGCGGCTGACGCGACTGAACAGCAAGTGCGTGAACGCGCAGCCCAGGAGCCATTGGTGGCGAAATACCTGGATGGCGTAACCGTGCGCAAGGTGATTTTCGTTCCAGGTAAACTGCTTAACCTGGTTGTGGGTTAAGCCAAGGAGGTACTGTGCGACACCCGTTTTTCTCGCTGGTGCTGGGGCTGGTGGTCTTAATGACCGCCGGCTGCGGCTTTCATCTGCGCGGCACCACTCAGCTTCCAGAGCAATTTCACACGATGATGCTCGATAGTGGCGACCCTTATGGCCCAACGACACGCGCCATTCGGGAACAGTTGCGTCTGAGCAATATCAACGTCGTTGAGGATGCCAAACGTAAAGACATTCCTTCACTGCGTTTTATGGGGGAAACGCTGACGCGCAGTACCGTTTCCATCTTTCAGGATGGGAAAACCGCAGAGTATCAACTTATTCTGGATGTGAAAGCACAGGTGCTGATACCCGGCAGTGATATTTACCCGATCAGCGTCACCGTATTCCGCTCATTTTTTGACAACCCTCTTGCCGCACTGGCGAAAGAGGCCGAGCAGGATATTATCCTAAGAGAGATGCATGAGCAGGCGGCCCAACAATTGGTGCGCAAACTGCTCACCATCAAAGGGACGCAAGCCGAAAAGAGTAAACCGCAAACGGCGGCAGCTAAACCGGCACACCCATGATTCGTCTCTATCCTGAGCAACTCACCGCACAGCTCCATGAGGGGCTGCGCGGTTGTTATTTGCTGTTTGGCAACGAGCCGTTACTGCTACAAGAAAGTCAGGATTGCATTCGTCAGGTTGCTGCCCAGCAGGGTTTTACGGAGCATTTTAGTTTTACGCTCGATAACCATACCGACTGGGATGCTATCTTTGCCACCTGTCAGGCCTTAAGCCTGTTCGCTACCCGCCAGACACTCTTGCTGATCTTGCCAGAAACGGGTGTTTCCGCCCCCATCAGCGAGCAGCTTCTCAAACTGGCAACGCTATTACACCCGGATATCTTACCGATTATTCGAGGAAGTAAACTGACCAAGGCGCAGGAAAATAGCACCTGGTTTAAGGCATTATCACAGCAGGGGGTTTATATTCCCTGTATGACGCCCGAGCAGGAACACCTGCCGCGTTGGGTCGATTTGCGCGCCAAAAAAATGAAGCTAGAGCTAGACAGCGCCGCCAGCCAGCTAATTTGTTATTGCTACGAAGGAAACTTACTGGCGTTGGTTCAGGCCTTAGAGCGTCTGTCCCTGCTGTATCCTGATGGGAAGCTGACCTTGCCGCGCGTCGAACAGGCGGTCAATGATGCCGCGCATTTCACGCCATTTCATTGGCTGGATGCCCTTCTCAACGCAAAAAGCAAACGGGCCTGGCATATTTTGCACCAATTGCGCCAGGAAGAGTGCGAGCCCGTTATTCTGATACGCACTCTCCAGCGAGAACTACTGTTATTGCTACAGCTCAAGCGACAGATGGCAACCACACCATTACGTACGCTGTTTGACCAGCATAAGGTATGGCAGAACCGCCGTTCATTACTGACTCTCGCGCTACAACGCCTGACGATGCCCCAGTTGCAGCAAGCCGTGACATTACTTAAACGACTCGAGATAACATTAAAGCAGCACTACGGGCAATCAGTCTGGGCAGAGATAGAAACACTGTCGATGATATTATGCGGCAAAGCGCTGCCAGACAGCCTGCTTGAGGTATAACACTTGTCCTCTTCCCCTTGTTCCCCTTGTTCCCCTTTACTCACAGCCTACTTCGGCGGCACCTTCGACCCCATTCATTATGGCCATCTGCGCCCGGTCATGGCGCTGGCGCAAGAAACGGGGTTACAACAGGTGGTGTTGTTACCTAATAATGTGCCGCCTCACCGGGCTCAACCGCTTGCCAGCGCGCACGCGCGCAAAACAATGGTTGAATTGGCAGCACGCGAGCATACGTTATTTCAGGTTGATGATCGGGAGCTACACCGCGCCACGCCGTCATACACCATTGAAACGCTGGAAGCATTGCGAGCCGAAAAGGGCGCGAAAGCGCCACTGGCATTCATCATTGGTCAGGACTCGCTGCTTACCGTGCATCACTGGTATCGCTGGCAAGATATTCTCTCGTACTGCCATCTATTGGTGTGCGCCCGTCCGGGCTATCGCCAGCAACTTGATACCCCAGAGCTGCAAGCCTGGTTGCTTGCACACCAAACGCATGATGCCAGCGAGTTACACCGGCTCAGTCACGGGCGTATTTATCTGGCAAACACCCCGCTGCTGCCTATCTCAGCCACGGAGATTCGCTCCCGACGCCAGCAAGGTATCGATTGCCACGACCTGCTGCCTGCCGCTGTTCTGAAGTATATTGACACACACGGCCTGTATCGATAACCCAAGCGTTGATACCACTCACTATCAGGCCATGCTATACTCCGCCGCTGGTTTCAGCCTTAGGGGTAAAAAGCCTGCGCTATATCAATGCTGCGGGTAGGGTTGCGCCTGCTGAAGTCATCTCCAGCCACCATAAACGGCTGCTTAATCAACTATTCAAGGGGGAACCTTTGCAAGGTCAAGCACTCCAAGATTTCGTTATTGATAAAATTGACGATCTAAAAGGCCAGGATATCGTTGCTCTCGATGTCAAAGGAAAATCCAGTATCACAGATACCATGGTCATCTGTACCGGAACCTCCAGCCGTCACGTTATCTCCATTGCCGATCACGTGGTACAGCAATCGCGCGCAGCCGGTATGATGCCGTTAGGTGTTGAAGGCGAAAGCGCCGCTGACTGGGTGGTGGTTGATCTGGGTGACGTGATTGTTCATGTCATGCAAGAAGAAAGCCGTAATCTGTACGAACTGGAAAAACTCTGGGGTTGATATGAAGCTGCAACTGGTCGCCGTTGGCACCAAAATGCCCGACTGGGTGCAGACTGGTTTTACCGACTACCTGCGTCGTTTTCCGAAAGATATGCCCTTTGAGCTCACAGAAGTGCCCGCTGGCAAACGCGGTAAAAATGCGGATATCAAGCGGATTCTGGAGCGTGAAGGTGAACTGATGCTGGCCGCTGTGGGAAAAGGCAACCGTATTGTTACGCTGGATATCCCCGGCACGCGTTGGGAAACGCCCCAGCTCGCGCAGCAACTGGAACGATGGAAACAAGACGGGCGCGATGTCAGCTTGCTGATAGGCGGCCCGGAAGGTCTGGCACCACAGTGCAAAGCCGCAGCGGAACAGAGCTGGTCGCTGTCACCGTTGACGCTGCCCCACCCGCTAGTCCGGGTGTTGGTCGCAGAGAGTTTGTATCGGGCCTGGAGCATTACCACCAATCACCCTTACCATCGGGAGTAAGGCGAACGATGAACTTCGTGAAGTAACAGTCGCCGGATGAACATAGAGCGTAAACCCTTTCGTGACTACACCGCCGAAGCGTCCCTGTTTGTACGCCGGGCGCTGGTGGCATTTTTGGTCATTTTACTGTTAAGTGGCATTTTGGTTTTTAACCTTTACCACTTGCAGGTTTTACGTTTTGACGACTATCGCACCCGTTCTAATGAAAACCGCATTAAACTGGTGCCGATTGCTCCTAGCCGTGGGATTATTTATGACCGCAACGGCACGCCATTAGCGCTGAATCGCACCATCTATCAGTTAGAGTTAATTCCTGAGAAAGTCAGCAATCTGGAAGAAACGCTACAGACCCTCAAACCGATTGTTGATTTGAGCGATGAAGATATCGAAAACTTCCGCAAGGAGCGCAAACGCTCGCGGCGGTTTACCTCAATCGCTGTCAAAACAGCCCTGAGCGAGGTTCAGGTAGCCAGTTTTGCCGTTAATCAATACCGCTTTCCCGGTGTTGAGGTGAAAGGTTATCAGCGCCGCTACTATCCTTACGGTTCCGCACTGACACACGTTATCGGTTATGTCTCCAAAATCAACGATAAAGATCTGGACAGGCTAGATAAAGAAGGCAATCTCGCGGATTATGCCGCCACCCATGACATCGGCAAACTCGGTATTGAGCGTTATTACGAAGACGTGCTGCACGGTAAACCGGGTTATGAAGAGGTGGAGGTCAATAACCGTGGCCGGGTGATTCGCCAGCTGCATGAACAGCCGCCACAAGCAGGTAAAGATATTTACCTGACGTTGGATCTCAGCCTGCAACTCTATATTGAAAAATTGCTGGCGGGCAGCCGGGCGGCAGTGATTGTCACCGACCCTCGCGATGCGGGGATACTGGCGATGGTGTCCACCCCCAGCTATGACCCGAACCCGTTTGTTGACGGCATTTCCGGCAAAGCTTACCGCTCGCTATTAAATGATCCGAACAGGCCGCTCATCAATCGCGCGACACAGGGCGCTTATCCGCCAGCGTCCACCGTCAAACCTTATATTGCGGTATCGGCTCTAAGCTCTGGCGTGATAACCCCTTACACGTCCCTGTTCGACCCCGGCTGGTGGCAACTACCCGGCTCGGAAAAACGCTTCCGTGACTGGAAAAAATGGGGTCATGGCCGCCTGAATTTAACCAAATCCCTTGAGGAATCCGCTGATACCTTTTTCTATCAAGTGGCGTATGACATGGGCATTGACCGTCTCTCTGAATGGATGACGAAATTCGGCTATGGCCGATTGACGGGTATCGATCTGCTGGAAGAACGTGCCGGTATCATGCCAACCCGCGAGTGGAAAATGAAGCACTACAAAAAACCGTGGTATCAAGGGGATACTATCCCTGTTGGTATCGGTCAGGGGTATTGGACAGCGACGCCGGTTCAGATGATGAAAGCGCTGACCACCCTGATTAACGACGGTCAGGTGAAGACGCCGCACCTGCTTAACAGCACGCTGGAGAACAATACTCAGGTGCCCTATCGTCAACCCGATCACCAGCAAATCGGCGATATTCGCTCAGGCTATTGGGAAATTGTCAAAGACGGCATGTACGGCGTTGCCAATCGCCAGAACGGTACGGCGCATAAGTTTTTTGCTGATTCCTCTTACAAGATTGCCGCCAAATCGGGGACAGCACAGGTCTTTGGGCTCAAGGAAAACGAGACCTATAACGCCAATCGCATTGCCGAAAGGCTGCGCGACCATAAATTAATGGTTGCCTTTGCCCCGTATAACAATCCTAAAGTCGCCATGTCGATTATTTTGGAAAACGGCGGGGCGGGCCCGGCGGTTGGGACAATTGTACGTCAGATCCTCGACCATATTATTCTTGGCGACAACAATACCAGCCTACCGGATGCACCACCATCGCCTCCGGGCAGTGAAACCGAGTAACGAACATCATGACAGACAGTCAGCAAAAAGGCTCCATCTGGACCAGAATGCACATTGACCTGCCCTTTCTCCTGTGCGTCATCGCGCTGTTGAGTTATAGCGTGTTTGTGATGTGGAGCGCCAGCGGCCAGGATCTCGGCATGATGGAGCGTAAAATCGGCCAATGTATCCTGGGGGTTATCGTCATGATCACCATGGCGCAAATTCCCCCACGCGTCTATGAAGGCTGGGCGCCTTATCTCTACATTTTCTGCTTTATTCTGCTGGTCATGGTGGATGTATTTGGCCAAATCAGTAAGGGCGCACAGCGCTGGCTTGATCTGGGCATCATTCGTTTTCAGCCATCGGAAATTGCCAAAATCGCCGTTCCCTTGATGGTCGCGCGTTTTATTAACCGAGACATGTGCCCTCCCTCGCTGAAGAACACCGCGATTGCGCTGGTGCTCACCTTTGCGCCTACGCTGTTAGTCGCCGCCCAGCCTGACCTTGGCACCGCCATTCTCATCTGCGCATCTGGGCTGTTTGTGCTTTTCCTCGCGGGCATGAGCTGGCGCCTGATAGCGATTGCCGCCATACTGCTGGCGGCATTCATTCCGGTATTGTGGTTTTTTCTGATGCACGATTACCAGCGCGCGCGCGTGATGATGCTGCTTGACCCGGAGACCGATCCGCTCGGCGCCGGGTATCATATCATTCAGTCCAAAATCGCCATTGGCTCTGGCGGTTTAACCGGAAAAGGCTGGCTGCAAGGCACTCAGTCACAGCTAGAGTTTTTGCCTGAGCGCCATACCGACTTTATCTTTGCCGTCCTGTCAGAAGAGTTGGGGCTGATTGGTGTATTGGTTCTGCTCGGGCTGTATCTGTTTCTTATCATGCGCGGATTAGTGATCGCGGCGAATGCGCAGACGTCGTTTGGCCGGGTAATGGTTGGCGGGCTGATGCTGATCTTTTTCGTCTATGTGTTTGTTAACATGGGCATGGTGAGCGGAATTGTCCCTGTCGTCGGCGTGCCGTTACCCCTCATCAGTTACGGCGGTTCGGCGCTGGTGGTGTTGATGGCGGGTTTTGGTATCGTGATGTCGATACACACGCACCGTAAAATGTTATCGAAGAATTTATAGGGGTAGACCATGCGTAAGGATTGGGTTTGGATTGGCGCAATCGGCCTGATGTTAGCTGGCTGTTCAACGACAGAGCAACCGTCATCGCCCGCACCGCAAACCGCTGCCTATAACGGCCCGGTAGAAGAAATTGGCGGGGTGGAACCTCGCTACGAGCCATATAATCAGGCCAACATGCAAGACTACAGCATGAATGGCAAGACATACCGCATCATCAAAAATCCAGAGAACTTTAGCGAGAGCGGTTTCGCTGCCTGGCATGACCATGCCTCCGTCGGCAGCCGCACGGCAACCGGTGAAATATTTGATGCCAACGCGATGGCGGCTGCCCACCCAACCTTACCGATTCCAAGCTATGTCCGGGTGACTAACCTCAGTAATGGCCGCAGGTTAGTGGTTCGTATCAACGATCGCGGCCCCTACACCCCCGGCAGAATCATCGACCTGACGAAAGCGGCGGCTGACCGCCTCAACATGTCGAATAACACCAAGGTGAAAGTAGATTTTATCAGCGTCGCCCAGGATGGCTCGCTCTCAGGCCCTGGCACTATCGGCACCCGTGTGGCCAAACAGAGCTTTGCCCTACCGGCTCGCCCCACCTTAGGCGCAAGCGGACTGGGCACCCCCATGATGGAAAGCGCGCAACCAAGCGCTGCTGCAATACGCCCCATCAGCAATGCAACGCTGAGTACGCCCCCCGCTGCTGGTAGTGATATCCCGACAGGCAGCACCGCTACCCCTGCCACCACCAACGCCGGTAACGGGCTTTCCGCTAGCGGCGGCGGTTTTCTCGGCGCGCCCAAGCCACTACGCAGCGGCGTACTTGAAGACACCGCGCCCGTGAGCGCAGCACCGACCACCCCGGCGGCAACGTCATTCTCAGCACCGGCCAGAACGACACCGGCCAGCGCGCCCAGCAATATCGCCGCTGGCACGGGAAATATCGTGGTACAAGTCGGCGCACTGAGCGATCAACAACGCGCCCAAACCTGGCTAAAAAGCCTGAATGAGCGTTTTCGCGTACCCGGCAAAGTAACGTTAAGTAACGGTTTATATCGTATCCAGCTAGGCCCGTTTACGACTCGTCAGCAAGCCGCCGATTTACAGCAACGGCTTTCCAGCGAAGCACAGCAGCCGTCTTTTATCACGACGCTGTAACACGCACCGGAACCGAGTCTGGTCATTTTTGAAAGAGGGTTAAATGCCCTCTTTCAGCTCAGTGACATGCGCGAACCGCTGAGAGCCAGTGAATCGGCAAAATCACGTAACGTATTGTCTGATGCCGCCCCGATTTTCATCTGTTATAGTGTGGCTCGTTTTTTAACTTATACCCACGGATGTTGTTGTTCCAATCATGAAAACAGTAATCACGTCTTGTTTTACCAAACGTATTGCGCTCGGCACGTTGCTCGCCATCGGTGCATCCACTTTCGCCTACGCAGACGACATTAATCTGAAAACCATGATCCCTGCCGTACCGGACATTGATGCCGAAGCGTACGTCCTGATTGACTACAACTCCGGTAAAGTGCTGGCAGAGAAGAATGCCGATGTCCGGCGTAATCCCGCCAGCCTGACCAAGATGATGACCAGCTATGTGATTGGTCAATCCATCAAAGCCGGGAAAATCACGCCGAATGATATTGTCACTATCGGTAAAGATGCCTGGGCGACGGGCAACCCGGACTTTCAGGGCTCTTCCCTGATGTTCCTGAAACCCGGCGATCGCGTTCCGGTGTATTTGCTGAATAAAGGTATCATCCTGCAATCCGGTAACGATGCCTGTGTTGCCATGGCCGACTACGTAGCGGGCAGTCAGGATGCGTTCGTCAACCTGATGAACAGTTATGTCAAAGCGCTCGGCTTGCAGAACTCCCAGTTTAAAACCGTCCACGGGCTGGATGCTGAGGGGCAATACAGCTCTGCGCGCGATATGGCGCTCATCGGCCAGGCGTTGATTCGTGATGTTCCCGACGAATATGCTACCTATAAAGAAAAAGAATTTACCTTCAACAATATTCGACAGATGAACCGCAATGGCCTGCTATGGGATAGCAGCCTGACGGTCGATGGCATCAAAACCGGCCATACGGCATCTGCCGGATATAATCTGGTAGCGTCGGCAACCGAAGGGCAAATGCGGCTTATCTCTGCCGTGCTTGGCGGGCGAACCTTTAAGGGCCGTGAGGCTGAAAGCAAGAAACTGCTGACCTGGGGTTTCCGTTTCTTCGAAACCGTAGCCCCCCTTAAAACGGCAAAAGAATTTGCCTCTGAGCCGGTCTGGTTTGGTGACAGCGACAGAGTATCACTGGGCGTGGATAAAGATGTGTATATCACGATTCCTCGCGGTCGCATGAAAGATCTTAAAGCCAGCTATGTGTTAAACAATACCGAGTTACATGCGCCTCTGGCCAAGAATCAGGTCGTTGGTTCAATTAACTTCCAGTTGGATGGTAAAGTGATTGAGCAGCGCCCTTTAGTGGTGATGAACGAAGTGAAAGAAGGGGGCATTTTTGGCCGCCTGTTCGATTACATCAAGCTGATGTTCCATCGCTGGTTTAGCTAATTTAGCTTGAATTCTGCGTAACAGCCCTTATGTTGCTACGTTCAGACACTCGCTAAACCGATGTCTTTTCTACTCCCGCCGTGGCGGGAGTTGTAGTTTCTGTGTTATCTCGCCGCGTTGTACCGGCGCCTTGTGTTAATCGTTGTATTAATCGTTGTGTTAATCAGTGCAGTTATATTTGTATCCATCACTCTGGAGTCACCATGAAAACCAAACTCAATGAATTACTCGAATTCCCTTGTTCATTTACTTACAAGGTCATGGGGCTGGCAAAACCGGAGCTGGTCGATAAAGTGGTGGAAGTCGTCCAGCGCCACGCGCCCGGTGACTATCACCCACAGATTAAGCCGAGCGCCAAAGGCAATTATCATTCTGTCTCTATCACGATTACCGCGACCCATATCGAACAGGTAGAAACCCTCTACGAAGAACTGGGCAATATTGAAATCGTGCGTATGGTGCTGTAACCACGTCTCGTCTTTAGCGCGCCGGCCAGCGCGCAAAGCGCTATTCTCCGTTCTACAGCCCCGCTATAATTGCCCTACTTTGCCCACCGGATGATGGCACTGCCGCTGCAATCTCTCAGCGCAGTGCGCGAGGCTAACGCAGTGCACAATAAGATTGTCGTACGCCAGTTGGGCGTACAACCTTACGAACCCGTGTCGCATGCAATGCACACCTTCACAGAACAGCGGGACAGTACCAGCGCCGATGAGCTTTGGCTGGTCGAGCACCTACCGGTATTTACGCAGGGGCAGGCAGGAAAGGCAGAGCACATCTTAACCCCCGGTGATATTCCCGTCATACAAAGCGATCGCGGTGGTCAGGTAACTTATCACGGCCCCGGCCAGCAGGTGATGTACGTACTTGTCGATATAAAGCGTCGTAAAGTCGGCGTGCGCCAGTTAGTTAGCGCGATTGAAAATACCGTGATCCGTACTCTGGCACACTACGGCGTCGAGGCCCATGCTCGGCCAGAGGCACCGGGGGTCTACGTCGGCGAGAAAAAAATCTGCTCACTTGGGTTACGCATCCGCCACGGCTGCTCCTTTCACGGGCTGGCGCTGAATATCGCGATGGATTTATCGCCTTTTTTGCGTATCAATCCTTGCGGTTATGCGGGCATGAGTATGACGCAATTAAGCGACCTTTCGGCGAACGTCACGGTTGTGGATACCGCCAAAGTGATGGTCAACGCCTTCCTTGCAGAACTGGGTTATTCGCAGTGCGAATGGCTGCAATGGCCCTGGTCTGAATGCGGTGAACCTCACCCTATTCCGCTACCGGGCGAAGCCTGATACATCAATTATTACATCTGATTTACATTATTTCTGCATTTCATTGCTTCACCGCTGCCGCAGGCCGGTAAAGATGATATAATTTGTGAGTTTTTTAAAAAAAAGTTTAACAACTCACGTAATCCAATGAATTTTAATAAAATTCATAACTGCGATTCAGAACTGGAAATTACGCAAATATGAGTAAACCGATTCAGATCGAACGTGGCGTCAAATACCGTGATGCAGACAAGATGGCCCTGATCCCGGTACGAACCGTTGCCACCGAGCGTCAGGAAATGCTCCGCAAACCCGAATGGATGAAAATCAAGTTACCTGCGGACTCCAGCCGAATTCAGGGCATCAAAGACGCCATGCGTCGTAATGGTCTGCATTCGGTTTGTGAAGAAGCGTCCTGTCCTAATCTCGCGGAGTGTTTCAACCACGGCACGGCAACCTTTATGATTCTGGGCGCTATTTGTACCCGTCGCTGCCCATTCTGCGACGTGGCTCATGGCCGCCCCCTTACCCCCGATGCCAACGAGCCTGAAAAATTGGCCCAGACCATTCACGATATGGGGCTACGCTACGTCGTAATTACCTCTGTCGATCGCGATGATCTTCGTGATGGTGGCGCACAGCATTTCGCTGATTGCATCAGTGCCATTCGGCGCAAGAGCCCCAATATCCGCATTGAAACGCTGGTGCCTGATTTTCGTGGACGAATGGATCGCGCATTAGATATTTTAACCGCCACTCCACCGGATGTGTTTAACCATAATCTGGAGAATGTCCCTCGCCTCTATCGCCAGGTTCGACCGGGAGCGGATTATGAGTGGTCGCTAAAACTCCTGGAAAAATTCAAGGCGGCGCACCCCGATATCCCGACTAAATCCGGCCTGATGGTCGGATTAGGTGAAACCAACGAGGAAATCGTCGAGGTCATGCGTGATTTGCGTCGTCATGGTGTAACCATGCTGACGCTTGGACAGTATTTACAGCCAAGCCGTCATCATCTGCCCGTTCAGCGCTATGTACCGCCAGAAGAGTTTGATGCGATGAAAGCCGAAGCGATGGCAATGGGCTTTACTCACGCAGCCTGTGGGCCGTTTGTGCGCTCTTCTTATCACGCTGATCTACAGGCAAAAGGGCTTGAAGTGAAGTAGCGGTGCTGCCCCATCAGGGCAGAGAGACGACAGAAACAAAAAAGCGGACGGTTTCCCCTCCGCTTTTTTAATGCTGATTCACTGCGCTCTGCGGCATTACTCTTTGTGCTGACGGTTATCCGTAATGGTTGCCGGATGCTCATCCGCTGGCGTGGATTTTGCCGCAGGTTGTTCGTCATTCATCGCTTTTTTGAAGCCTTTGATTGCCGTGCCCAGATCACTGCCCAGACTGCGCAGCTTATTTGTGCCGAACAGCAGAACAATCAAAGCGCCAATCACTAAGAGTTTGGCAATACTGATACCTTCCATACTTACCTACCTAAATAATGTGAGCTGGGAAAGCCAGCGCGCTTTACGTTGCTCTTTTGTCAATCGAACCACCGGATATCGCAATCCTCATCTTAACACAGTCAAAATTTGGGCCGCCAGTCGCTGATTTTTTATCCGATCGAAATAATCCTGATGCTCATCGTAATACAGGTGGCTTAAAACGGCTATGACGCAGAACAGGTAACTGATGACGTACGGCCTCAATACGCTCACGTTTTAGTTCCGCCAGCAATAATTCGGGCTGTTCGGCGGCCTGAGCTATCACGACCCCCATAGGATCAACCACCATACTGTTACCGATGTTACGCTCGCCACACTCACCGGTCGCCACCATATAACAGGTATTTTCCAGTGCCCGCGTTCTGGCCAGTAGCGCCCAGTGAGCCTCTTTCTGAGCGCCTTTTACCCATGCAGCGGGAACCACCAACACCTCCGCCCCATGAAGCGCCAAGTGGCGCGCTGTTTCGGCAAAACGCAGGTCATAACAGATCATCATACCAACACGCATTCCGGCTATCTCGACCACTGGCGGTAAGGTATCGCCAGGGGCAACGAAACGGGACTCTTGCACACTGAACGCATCATACAGATGCAGTTTATGATACTGCGCCAACACCTCGGCACGCCGAATCACCAGCAAGGTATTGTACACTTGCCCTGTTACAGTTGGTGTATGCAGTGTGAAAACCGTGTAGAGATTCAACGATTGGCTGGCCTGCAATAACTGGCTGACAAACGGCCCATTTATTGGCTGTGCATTAACAACACCCCATTGCGGGTCAGCATTATCTCGTGCCAACACAGCCTCAGGTAGCACCAGCAAATCCGCACCTGCACTTGCCGCCTGGTTCATCAGGTTCACGCAAGTTTGCGCATTATCCTGCCACGAACGCTGCACAGCAAATTGCCCTAATGCCACTTTCATTCTGGCTCCTTGTCAATCACAGACGGATACATTTGATAGACCTGTCAGCTCTATAAAAAAAACAGTCGCATCGCTACACTCAGGCGACACAGAACTGACCGGTGCCTTTTGTCACCAAAAGACACATCATGCATGCCATTATGGCATTAGCCAATAAGGGAGCGTGTAGATAGCGTATAAAGGCACGCGCTCTTTATTTACAACGGGCGATGGCAAGAAAAGATAACAAGCCTGACGGCGGTATACGCCCTTGCTATCAATACACTTGGAATCAAACAGAAAGAATTGAAAGGTGACTATGTTCAGTACGTTACTTGCCGTTTTTCTTGGCGGCGGACTTGGCAGTGTAGCACGCTGGCAACTCAGCATACGTTTTAATAGCCTGTTCCCCCACGTGCCAGCCGGAACACTGATTGCCAATCTGACAGGCGCGTTCATTATCGGCGCAGCCATGAGCTATTTCATACGGCAACCCGATATCCCCCCCTATTGGAAGCTACTACTCACCACCGGTTTTTGCGGTGGCCTGACAACCTTTTCTACGTTTTCTTTTGAAGTCGTCGCGTTACTACAAAGTGGTGAATGGGCTGCGGCCTTGCTCAATTTATTCCTGAACCTTGCAGGCTCACTGCTGATGACAGCACTGGCATTTGCGTTGGTCGGTTGGTTAAGTACACACTGACTCGCATGACCGATGAATATGGCAACAATGCTTTGCCAGAAAACAGATCGCAGCACAAAAATAAAAACCCGCCAAAAGGCGGGTTTTTTAGGAAATCGGTATAATTAAATAGCGATAACGTTAGCAGCAGAAGGTCCTTTAGCGCCGCTGGTGATTTCAAACTCTACGCGCTGACCTTCAGCCAGGGTTTTGAAACCGTTGCTCTGGATAGCAGAGAAGTGTACGAATACGTCTTTGCTGCCATCTTCAGGAGTAATGAAACCGAATCCTTTGGACTCATTAAACCACTTAACGCTACCTTTAATCTTAGACATCAAACTTACCTTTAACATGAATGAACGACACTAAATCTGTGTCAAGTACAGTACAGCAAGTAGCAGCGCATTTGTCCAGCCGAACATTGCTAAAAAGTGATAAAAAACGATAAAAGAGTGAACTGACACCATTCAACACACAAATAACCAGACTGGAATCAACTTCTGTGGTGCTTTGTACGCACACGGCGATTGCCCATTGCTCACTTACAATCGCAATGTAAATAATAACCCCTTTTATTTACTCAGACTTCCTCATTTACCATCCCAGCGGCCATAAGACGAATCTGCGGCAGATAAGCCAAAAACATGAGCCTTAAATTTGTGGTGCTCATCACAAAACAAGAAAGAGAAAACAAAAATTTTCGCCAGTCTTTAGACCTAACACAAACACATTAAGCGAAAATTAATTTTTTAAAATCATAAAGTTAAAGACATAAAAAAGCAGTAACCAACGGGTTACTGCTCTGATGAGGGGTAATTCTTGTCCTGGCGGTTAATGAAAATAAATAAAAACGTACTAGTCTAATATGCATCAACCGTCATTTACGCAGCATTGCGTCGATGAAGCTTTTCCAGTTGTTGAGTTCGACTTCGATCATGATAGTAGCTCCTTAGGCTTCTTGGTCTTACGGGGTTATTATACGCTTCTTTTTTAAACAAGATAAAGCATTCAGGGCGCAGAAATGTGCTCGTCTTCGCATTTCCAGAATATCCCTACTCAACTCAACCCTATGATTTATTAAGACTATTTTAATGTTATGCCCGTCATCAGGTTTCTGTTGTATGCTTTTTCGCTCTTACAACATGAAAAGTAACGGATTTTGATCATGACCATCACGCTATATGGCATTAAAATACATTGAACATTAGACAAAATTTTTATGTTTTCATGGAGGAGGAGTATTTTAACTATCAGTAACAAGTAGTTATGTGGCCTAGCACAAACACAAAAGAGGCCATATAGCCTCTTTGATGTTATCACTTAGGATATCGAAAGGATTCGGACAGTACTGACCTATACAAATCCGTCCTTTGCTACCTGCCGCTATATCAGTTCTCAATGCTGGCAGTACTACTGGCAATCATTTCCTTCTTCACACGAAATACTGTAGCCCTGCCGCAATCGCACAACTTTGCGATCTCATCCGGTGTGTTCTTCCCTGCCTGGAGCATTTCAATGATTTTACTGTGTAGCTCCTTGTTCTTTTGCTTACCCTTGTACTTCTTCGCCTCTTTAGCAAGAGCGATCCCCTCATTGCGACGGGATGCGATCATACCTCTTTCAAACTCAGCAACAGCCCCCATCATAGTTAAGATCAGGCGGGATTGTGGGGAGTTATCGAAACTCATTGAATTAGCCAAAAACTGAACAGTGACCCCGCGTTCAACGAGGCTATCAATCATTTCCAATAAATCGCGGGTATTACGAGCAAGGCGATCGATAGAATGAGTAATGAGCGTATCACCTTCGCGGAGGTGAGAAAGCAAGTTCAACAATTCAGGTCTTTCGCTGGTGGATTTCCCTGATTCTTTCTCTGTAACAATTTTGTCGCAAACAGGTTCAAGTACTGCCAACTGACGTTCAAGGTTCTGATCTTTTGCTGAGACTCTCGCATAACCAAAAATCATTTCCCTGCCCTCACTACCGATTAGTATCATTTGAATTAACTAAATGATACAGCATCATTTAAATTATTTCAATGTATAAATGATACTAAACGAGACGCAAAAGAGGAGTATCACAAGGGACTACCCAAAAAAGACTTTTTATCGTTCGTTTTTTAGTCGATAGCGGGTTAGTGGAAAGATGGATACAGTGATCTGAGTACATGGCATTTGGTCGGTGGGGTTGAGCCTGATCAGACGGACAAGATTTTAAATCGTGCGGAAAAAAACAGACTCTACTTTTATCTGAGTAAACGATCCCTTTAACTTTTTTGTCAAAAAATGGGTGAACTGGGTTTCGATTATTTTATGTTCTAAAGGCTGGTAACTTAGCGGCATTTCCATTTCTGTATACAGAAGGCCGCGAAAGCGGCCTTAGATAATATGTATGCCCGCATATCTGGCATTGCTCTACAGTAGAGTTGATGAGACAATTCCTTACGACAAACTAAATTAGCAAAATCAAGCTGGCGTACATTTATATTGATTTCTAACCACTACAGGTTGCCCTTGAAACTTAATGCGTTGATAATGGTACATTGTTGCTTGATTTACTATCACTATCAAATTCGCATTATCACGAAAAATTCCATTTTTCACTTTCTTTAAAGTGTTTTGTATAAAATTTTTATTTTTATAGTACTCAAGCACTACATGATCATCACTACTATATGACCTGAGTACTGTATCTGTTTTGACTGTTTGCATCACAATATTCGCTTGAATATTAGGGTACTTACTGACACCATCCTCAGTAAAATTATAAACAGGAGTATTTTCATAACAAAATAAATCGGCTCGAACTACACCAGAGAATGACAGTCCAACTAAAAGCACCGTATATATTAATACATTCATTATCATACCTCCGATTCCCATACAATTTATATCACTTAATACAAAAAAATCATTACAACCACTTACAGCAATGATTAATTGTAAATTCGGGCAATGAATAACCATTGCCCTTATTATGAACTATTCGCTAAAGGTTATCCTCTTTAAACAACTGTTCTAAGTTCAATGTTATATTCTTTTTATTCAATTCTTTTTCAATACATTCCCAACGCTTACGTTTAGCATCCTTAAAATTTTCTACGGCATTTTTTGCGTCAGCATCGCTCATACTACCGATATTTGATTTAAGCTGATAATCAAGACCATCATATTTTTGATGTTCTGATTTACATACGCCAGAAATCGCTTTAGTTACAAGTTTGCTATCTTTATGCGGATCATATGTTTTGTATGCGGCAAAAGTTGAAGTACTGAATAACAACCCCAAAATTAGTAACTTTTTCATTTTATATAGCCTCTTAGTTATATGTTTTCTAAACCAAAATAACAATACCATCTGATACAGAAAACATCATGTTATGGATAACACGCATTATAATCACCTCCATTTTTCTGAACGCATTGTAACTTCTCAGAAAAATATGCCTCTTGAATTACTGGTTTGGCATTAGGACGAGAAAGGTGATTAGTTTTATTAATTAGTGAAAAAACACATTCTCTGAAAATGTTTTCCAGTTCAGTTTTCTTCTTAGAGTAATCGGCATTAACGATATCCCTTCTATACATTTCCTGTTTTAGCATAGACTTAGGAAATTCACTGAATGGTCGCCAATCCTGAGAGTCTTTCCATGCTGTATATGGAGCTAATTGATTTTTCAATTCCTGACGGCAATTAGATTTATCTATTGCCAAATCATATAATTTAAGACTTACCCCATATTCTAAATAGTCCATTTCTGCCACATCTCTTTCTACTGAATCATTTGAGTAAGATGCTATTTCATCAAGTATATTTTTAGTCAATTCAGTATTTTCTTTAAGATCTTTACTGATTAACTCTTGTGCTCGCTCCTTTCTACCAGAATCGGAAAATATAGCCACATACTTTGCCACCTTATCCTGTTCAGCTTTATCGGCTGCCGCTAACGCATCTTGAGCCGCCTTTTCAGCCTTTATAACTTTTTGCTCTTCTACGAATTTGGCATAATCGGCAACGTTAGTAATGTTATTTTCACGAGCAATAGAAAAATCTTTGCCGTCTTTAAATCCAAGTTTTTGTGCTCTGGATTCATCACTTGAGGATCGGGCAGCACTTGCCACGAAAGCCAGTACAATGATCAGTACTGGCACTGTATAATTGTTAACGAGTTTATAGGGTAAGTACTCAGCCCGGAGAGTACCTAAACCCAAAACAGCCCAACCTATCGCGGCAGTACTTGCCAGTAGCAGGCACAATCCAGCGAGGGAAAGCATGACTACCGACCATAAGCCAGTACCGACTGCGAAAAGATCACCAAATTTATCCATTGACGCAAGGAATAAAAACACTCCCCAAATGCCAAAAATTCCTATTTTAAAATATTTACTCACCGAAATTATCCTTTAATAATTGTCCAAATCGATGGTTCGTTCTATTTGTATTATCGGCAATAATTCGTTTGCCTTTAGGTAGCTCTCTTAAAAAGGAATCCCCCCAAAGTTTATAGGTTAGCAGTTGTACCACTCTCACCGTTTTGTCACTCCCGTTAGCTTCTCTCAGGCCAAAAGCACGGACTTAAAGCCGTCCGTATTCAGGTTCTCAAGAGTAACACGCACGTCCGACAATGATCGATATTAACGATCAATTTAACTATTATTGATCGTTATAAACTATCAAAATCTATTAATTCTATACAAATCAATAGGTAAAATCGATCAAAGGGATTCGTAGAACATAAAACTGGCTATGTATCTCATTTCAATACAGGGAATACTGGCGATTCCATCACGCAAACGCTCTCAAGACGTCGCTACGGCGTTTTATGGGGTTTTGTAAATTCAGGTATGTCAGTAACGCACATCGCGTTCAGAGGCTTCCTGTGCGTTTTGTCGGAAACACCATCATAAGGAGGAATGATTGGATCGGGTGTCGCTTCGCTCTGGACAGTACTGACAGGGCTTTTCCAGTGACTGAAACAGCAGATATCCCGCTAAGTACACAAAGGAGTCATTAGTATATAAGTGATTAAATAACAATCAGTTATGTACTTACTGAAAGGACAGAAAAACGCGATTGGTTCGCTCTGCCAGTGACTGAAAGGAACGCGGCAGTAGAACCGAATCCAGCGAACAGTACTCGCTTGCGGGTACTGTTTAAACCTTTTATCTATATAAACAATGGGATAGATATCAAGTACTCACTGCGTGAGCACTCTCACTAACTACCCGAAACAGTTCGCTTGCTTCGCCGCTCCTGCTTTCAGGTAGTTAATTCGCTTTTACTCGTTGTGATGTCTGAAATTTAATACCTAAAGACTTTTAAGGTATTATTTTTCGGACATTTATTGGTTTTATGATGGTGTTTCTGACAAATACGCGGGACTATTTCTGTTTCTTTTGTACTGCTTTTTCGTACTTCTCGTACATGGCGTCCTTTTCCTCAGTACTGAGATCTTTGTTAGTAGATGTGGCAAGAAAAGCCCTGAACGCTTCTAACTCAAGTCCTGGATTTTTGTCTTTCCAGCGGAGGAAACTCCTTGCTTTAGTGTTATCAAGAGTAAAACGCTTTTCCTTATTCATTGAACCTTGCGGCCTGCCTCTCAGCCCTTTTTCATCATCATCAATACCGAGATCTATGTACTCAATATTGTCAGTAAGAGATCTGGCCTGCCATTCATCAAAAACATAAACGGTCTGCGTTTCAGCACTGTCAAAATTCCTCGAAATCCCTCGTAGTACGAACTGGTGTAGACTTTCGTATTCCCTTGCGATGTGTATCGCCTCGCCGTCAATCTTAAAGAACAATTCACACTGTTTAGCTTCTGTTTCAGAGGGACGCATACAGGCCAGCCAAACGCACGTGAGCAAGTATTGGTACTGGTTGAATCCTCTGGCATCCGGGCTTATCTCTGTGCCGTTCTTGAGGCTCTGAGAATCACTTTTGTTCTTCGTCCAGTAGAAGTCTTGCCCGTCAAGTCTGGCATCGAGAAAATCGTATATTTTTTGTACTTTATCAGGGTTGTTAGTTTTCCATGTCCTTGATAGTTTGAATTTTTTAGAGAAGTAATAAACCTTTAACCTGTCTTTGAGTTCTGTTTCTCGTGTCTGTAATCCTTCAAGTTCAGTACTTTCAAATAATTCTTTGTTTCCTTTATAGATCAATGAGTTTTCGAAATTAGCACCAAGAAAGGTAATTGATATATCTGTGTACTTATTGAGATCTTTCCATGCGGTGATATTAAGCTGCTCCTTTTCAGCATCGATAAAGTACTCATTATTCATTATAAAAAGATCATTATCATTCAATACTGACAGTTGATTTAAAATGTTCTTTACTACATCACCCTGAACTTCTGGATTTCTTTCAGCCGCAATATACATATTTCTGTCATCTAATGACTGTACTTTATGGATTAAAACATTTCGGATAACATTTTTTATCTCAGGACTCCCTTCATTTATATTCTGGAAAGAGTGGAAATTAGTCACATCGTCAATATAAACATTCCAGCCAGATAACAATTCACGAGGGATTTTGAAAAACGTTTTATCTGTTATGATTAATGTTTTATTACTTCCAGATGAAAGATATTCAATAACTGAACTAATAACGCTTTCATCTTTTGGTACTGTATCCGTAATAATATACTCGCAATTATTGATTTTCTTTGCTGTCTGCTTAATAAGTTCTTGAGTGTTCTGTACTAAAATATATTTTTCAGTACTGTTATTGATTATATTACATATAGCTGTGGTTTTACCTGAACCACACTCAGCAGATACGTATTTAAACTTGTTATAAATAGGTGTAGGATTAATCATTTGTACACGCTCCATATTGATTAATTTAGAAAGGTCAGCCATTCCAGTGTCTGGCCTTTCGTTGTTTTAGTTATTAGTATTTAGGATCTCCAATGGGAACTGGATTAAACGACAGTATTTTTATTCAATCCATTCAATAAAACTTTCATTGAGATGATAATCAAAGCCATCAGGTTCACGCCCAACCATCATGGTCATATACATACTTATGTCTTCTATTGATTGGCCATTCCTTGCCTGTACCGTCCAAATGTCACCATTACTCTCAACTCTAAAGATCACTCGATTATTTTCGCTGAAAGAATAGGTTCGCCATCCATTTTTTTGAGAAATTTCACCTATCGCATTAATAGTACCGTTCTTTTTATTGAGTAAAAGCACATGCTTAACATGATAATCATTATAGTATTGAATATCTGCGATTATGAATTTTTTATTAGGTTCGGATGAGACATCGATACGCTTTATAACCTTCTTCAATTCAACTTCTAAACGTGCTCTTTCTTCTATATTTTTAACATCATGAACATCATCAGAAAATTCAACATGCGTTATACTGGTACTTTCTAATTTTGATGCCAATGATTCTTTCAGTAACTTTAATCTATCTTCTGCCTGAGACTGTTCATCAAGCATAGCAAAAGGAATCAACTGCCCTTGTTTTTTTCGTTTAGCAATACCCTGAACGTACTCATCAATATTCTTCTTCAACTCGACCATTTCAGACTTAATTTTATCTATTTCGTTAAATGTCCTATCTGTATTATTCAGCACTGCCGCAACATCGATATCTTTGATATGTTTTAGCATGGCTTTTTCAAAAGGCATATAAGGTAACATTGACGCAGAACAACCGTTATTCTCTCGTGAGTTTGAGCATTTTAAATACGTGTATTTTCCTGTAGTGTTCATACTCAAAGCGGAACCACAAAACGAGCATTTCACTACATAACTAAAAAGAGTTTTCTTTAAGTCATTGCGTATACGTCCGCTGTAATTGTGTCCCTCTAAACGTCTTTGTACTTCTCTAAATTCATCATCTGATACTAGTGCTGGATATATTTTCAATATTTCACTTGTAACGTTAATAGTGTCATCATCAAAGTTTCTATCAGTGATATTTGTAATGTAGTCGCCCTTACAGCGAACATTTCTAAGGACACGGCAAACTTTTGTACCTGTCCAAAGTTTGTCATTAATCAATCTTCCTGAATTATTCATCATCTTCGATATATTAAAACTGCGGATACCTGACAGGTATAAATCGAAAATCTCACGAATAATTTTCGCGTTATCATTAAGTTCGTATTTGTTATTAACAATACTAATCCACGGCGGGCAGTTTTTGATCATATACTGACCTTCTTCCTTTGCCATCCTACGGCGTTTGTCCCACCCTTTACGAATACGGTAACTTTTTAACCGGGACTCTTCATAAGCACGCTCAGCGATCATTGTCGCAAAGGTAAGGCTATTCGAGTGCCTGCGGCTAATAATTAGCCGCTTATCGACATCATGGAGTTCTATTTGCTTCTTATCGAGATGTGAAATGTATTCGACACATCTAAAGGGATTTTCACGCGAAAAACGATCAAGCGATTCAACAATGAGTACTGAACCCGGTTGAATCAGACCTTCTTTTACTTGTTTAAAGAACTTACCTAACCCAGCATTTTCCTGTAAGTGTTCGGCCTTGAACGCACTTCGCCCCTCATCCCTGATCACCTCATACTGTGGATCAAAATCCTGTGCTGCGGCATTATCATTAAAATAATTGATTAGCATAGATTCCTGGCGATCCAAACCATCGCCCTGTATCTGCTGATCCGAACTCACCCTTACATACAGGTAGCATTTTTTCATGTCTGATAACGCCCAAAAAAGTTTGTATAAGCTCTATGGTATCAAAAACTGCGATACCATGAAAAAAGCCCGTCGCTGGCTGGAAACACACCAGGTGGCTTATCACTTCCATGATTACCGTGTTGATGGTTTAAGCGACGAACAGCTACAGACGGCGATTGAACTGGCGGGTTGGCAACCACTGCTCAACACGCGGGGAACGACCTGGCGTAAGTTAGACGAATCCCTCCGCCAATCCATTGACAACGAAAGCGCCGCAAAAGCTGTTATGCTGCAATACCCTGCTCTGATTAAACGCCCGCTGTTAGTGACTGACTCAGGGAAATTCCTGCTCGGATTTAGTGAAGACAACTATCGGCACTTTTTTATGGAGAACAACTAACGTGTCTTGCCCGGTAATAGAATTGGCCCAGCAACTGATTAAACGCCCCTCACTCAGCCCGGATGACGCCGGTTGCCAGGCACTGATGATTGAACGATTACGAGCCATTGGTTTTACGGTTGAGCCGCTCAATTTTGGTGATACGCAAAATTTTTGGGCCTGGCGCGGACAGGGTAAAACGTTAGCCTTTGCTGGCCACACCGATGTCGTCCCTGTTGGTGACGAAAACCAGTGGCATACTCCGCCGTTTGAACCGACTATCCGCGACGGCATGTTATTTGGCCGAGGCGCCGCTGACATGAAGGGTTCTCTCGCCGCCATGGTCGTTGCCGCAGAACGTTTTGTCGCCGCACACCCCAACCACCAGGGGCGGCTGGCCTTTCTTATCACCTCAGATGAAGAAGCCAGTGCCGTTAACGGTACGGTAAAAGTTGTCGAGACATTGATGGCGCGCCAGGAGCGTCTGGATTATTGCCTGGTGGGTGAACCATCAAGCACCGAGCGAGTCGGTGATGTCGTAAAAAACGGCAGACGCGGCTCTATCACCGCGAACCTGCGGGTACAAGGTATTCAGGGCCATGTCGCTTATCCGCATCTGGCTGACAACCCGGTACACCGCGCACTGGCCGCCTTGCATGAGCTGGTGAACACCGTCTGGGATGAAGGTAATGAATTTTTCCCGCCAACCAGTATGCAGATAGCCAATATCAAAGCCGGGACAGGCAGCAACAATGTGATTCCTGGCGAGTTATACGTTCAGTTTAATTTTCGCTTTAGCACTGAACTGACGGATACGCTTATCAAACAACGCGTTGCCGCCTTACTTGATAGCCATCAACTCAACTACACGCTGGATTGGCAGCTTTCCGGCCATCCCTTCCTGACGGGGCGTGGAGAATTGGTTGAAGCGGTTGTTAAGGCGGTGCAGCACTATAACGAAATCACACCACAGTTACTGACGAATGGCGGCACCTCTGATGGCCGTTTCATTGCCCGCATGGGCGCTCAAGTGGTTGAACTTGGCCCCGTTAATGCCACGATTCACAAGGTCGATGAATGCGTCAGTGCCGCTGACCTGCAACTCTTGAGCCGGATGTATCAGCGTATTATGGAGCTGTTAATTGCATGATAAGCACGGTGTGCCTGACCGGTAAAAGCGATACGCATTTGGTGGCCTTAACCGGTTCGCACCGTCTTCAGGCTGAGGCAGCCAGCGCATTTCTTGCGATGCAACACGCCGCCGGGCGCGATGGATTTAATCTGCAACCGGCCAGCAGTTTTCGCGATTTTGAGCGCCAGCGTAGCATTTGGAATGGCAAATTTAACGGCACTCGCCCGCTGTTGGATAACAATAGCCAGCCGATTGATGCACTGTCGCTTGATGAAGGCGCACGCTGTCGTGCCATCTTGCGCTGGTCAGCGTTACCAGGAGCCAGCCGCCACCACTGGGGCTGCGATCTTGACGTGTATGACCCTGACCGGTTGCCCGAGACAGCATCGTTACAACTGGAGCCGTGGGAATATCAGCCCGGTGGTTACTTTGCCGGGCTTAACGAGTGGCTGACACAGCATATGGCTCATTTCGGGTTTTACCGGCCATTCGCGCAGGATAATGCCGGTGTTGCCATTGAGCCGTGGCACCTGAGCTACGCACCATTGGCACAAGAGGCGCAATCCTTGCTGACGCCTGAGTGCATGATGCAAGCCTGGCAGGGCGAGGATATCGGCGGTAAGCCTTGGCTTCTGGCGCATTTATCCTACATATTCGAGCGCTTTATCGTGATGGACAATGCGCCATCATTGATGCGCTGACCAATATTGACTGACTCTGGGAGAAAACCGCGTTATGGGATGGCTTGCTGATTACTGGTGGGTCGTGCTGCTGGTGTTATTAGGCATGATCATGAATGGCATCAAGGCGCTCAGTCGTCTTGATCACAAACGTTTTCTAAACGATAAACCCCCATTACCGCCGCACCGTGATAATAATGCACAGTGGGATAATGAAGACGAGTGGCCGAAAAAGAAACCCTGATTACGTGCCCCTAAACAGGCAGACCGGGAAATCCCGGCCTGCCGTTCAACAGAAATACACAATACAGCCTTTTCGCTAGCGAAAAGCGATCAACTCACCACGCGCGCCCATCACCGCCTCATCCCAAAAACGCTTGGGAATATAATGGTGCAGACGATCCAGGGCGCAATCCATCATCCGATCATCAATGGCATGCCCTAACTGAGGCACCAGATCGAGCGTGAAATCTGAGCCTTGGGCGCGCAAACTTGTAGCGGCCTCGCGAGCGTGATCGGCAATAATTACCGGATCGTCCTCGCCATGAACCAGATGCACCACAACGTCGTAAAATGGTTGTTCCGGCAGCGAGGCAAAACGACCACCGAAGGCAACGACGCGTCCGGCCAAATTGGGTTCAACCTTCAACGACTCGAGGATCATGATGGCTCCCTGCGAAAACCCCACCAGCGCAGTGTGCGCATAGTCAATGCCGGTTTGTTCCTGCCAGTAACGTACTGTCTCAACAAAATGTGGCATGGCCGCACCGACCCGGCGGGGCCGATTTTCCTCTGTCACCTCCTGAACGGAGAACCACTGGCGACCCTCGCCTAGGCTGATAGCCTGCGGGCCGCCAATACTGATAACCTGTGCCTGCGGAAATGAGTTGGCAAAATAACGCCCTACTTGCCCCATCGAAACCGGATTATCACCAACGCCGTGATAAAAAAGGAACAACTGCTTGGGTGAAGGAGGGGTTTGCACCACAAAATAATCATGCTTCATATCAGTCTCCCACGGTTCCGTGCAAGGAAACCGCCTATCAAACGTGTCTGGTTGTCACTATACGCCCCTCAGTGGCAGGTCAATATTGAGGTTTATTGAACAAGTTATTCCATTATCCTGTATCAGGATCAGTGTATATGACGCAGCGAGATTGGCAGGCTGAAGCACAGAAAATGTGACCAATTTGTGATCAAAGCCACTTGAAATGAATCCGAAAAGTAAAAACCCATTAACAAACCGCGATCCTTTCTTGCCAAGATTGCCATTGCAACGCATCCAGCTGGCATAGCGCTTCGGCCGCTTCCTGACGCCAGCGCTGAGTTAATGCTTTTCGACCCGCTAATTGCAGGTGCTGTACAGACTGTGTCACCGCCATGCCCTGCTCCAGCCACTGTCGCAGCGCGGGTAATGGTAACGGCGACTGGGTTATCAGGCGTGACAATGCCCCCTGACACGCCTGCGCCGTACGTTGAGCCAGCGCGAATCCGGCCAGATTGCGCCAGTCATCAGGCGTCAAATGCTTGTCATCTCGGGCAAGGCCCGGCAGCGACAGAGGAATCTCTCGCTGCAACCAGAACCAGTCTCGCGCCAGCTCCTGTTGTGCCGTGATTGCCAGCGTTTTACCCGCCTCACTGAGGGGCAACAGGGCCATCGCGCTATAACAACCGCTGCTGGCTTCAACATGGCTGCCTATTCGCACCAATAAAAATCCGCAGCGTTGCCAAAATCGCCACAGCCCCGGCTCAAAACCAAAACTCACAGATAAAAAATCCACCCCGGCCAACCGTGCCTGATGCTGCTGCGCAGCAACCAACGACTGGCCAATTCCTTGACCACGATGTGCTGCCAGCACGGCAATTCTGCTGATTCGTCGCGAGCGCAGTACCGGTGCCTGCCATACGTTGCCATGCGCGGCCAGCGACTGAGCCACCAGGCTGCCTCTGGGCCTACGGCGGCCTGCCCAAATCTCCCAGGCTAATGCTGGTGGCAACCCGCCCTCCTCCACCAGCCAAATAACCACCAGCGGTTTGCTGCCCGGCACGCGCGCTGGCGATATGCATTCCCGGCGCATCCAGCAGGCGGCGTAAATCCAGTGGCGAAGTACGATAATGGGCGCTACACAGTAATCCATAGCATTGCGCGAGGCGTTCTGGCTGATGCAGCCAGCCTGCCGGGATCTCTGCATCGATTGAAAAAGGCCCTGCTAATTTTTCTGGCACCTGCTTTTCCGCATCAAACAACAGCGCCCGGTCAATGATTCGCTCTAGTGCATCGTGCCCGGCAAAGCGCAGTGGCGAGGTCAGCTCAATCATCTGCCAGTCAGACAGTGATGCACAAAATTTCAGCAAAAAACCACGTCCAGTCCCCTCATACCCCAGCACCGTCGTTATCATCACAACCCGACGAAAATAGCCCAATAGCGCAGATAACAGCGCGCAGGGAATGGCCGCCGCCTCATCAATCAGTAACCAATCTGCGCGAATATCTTGCTGTTGCTGACAATAAGCCAGCAGCGCGTTCAGGGGCAAAAAATGCCGCGCGGCTACCGCACTCCTGCAATAACCTATCGCAGGCGGCACGCGAGGGGGCACTGACCCAACATGTCCCCTGACATTGACGCGCCAGCATCCCTGCCAGCGTCGATTTGCCACGACCGCGCGGAGCCGATATTACCGACACGCGCACGTCAGCGCCCAACAAGCGCTCAAGCGCCGCTTGTTGAGAGGCCGTTGGCGTACCGCTCGCCGGGTGCCACTCAGGTCGTGTGGATGGCGGGGGAATTGTCGATGGCCCGTCCTGTTCACGCCATATCACCACCTCATCGTCCAGTAATAGCTGACGTTGCAGATGACGAATAAAGTGGGGCGTCGCTATCGCCTCTGGCTGCTCACTCCAGCGCAAACTGTCACTATCCGGGCAATCAGGCCATGTCTCCCACTCCGGCGTGAGTAAAATCAGCCAGCTTCCCGCCCTTAACGTACCGGCCAGAATCGCTAATGCCTGAGCATCCAAGCCGGTGCGAGCATCAAACACCGCATGCTGGTATTCCTGCCCCAGCAGCATGTGCGCTCTGGCAGGCGGTAATGATGACACCTGCATGGGTGCCGCATCACTCAACCACAGCCAGTCGCCGCTCAACAAGCCACTCAGTTGTTGCGCACATTCATCACACCAGCCGGGTTGACCACTGAGCACAACCAAACGTCGAATACCATAGCGCTGTTGGTCGCGCTGGCTTTGCACGAATGAGTGGGCTATCGCCTGCGGTATCACGGCCGTTATCCTTTACCAATCAGGAGCGACAACAGCCCGGCGGCGATAAGCGGCCCAACCGGCACGCCGCGAAACAGCGCCACACCCATCACGGTGCCAACCAGCAATCCTGCCACCACCGAAGGCTGATTACTCATCAGGGTGACGCCTCGCCCACCAAGCCAGGAGACGCCAATGCCAATCGCTACCGCCAACAGCGATTGCCAGTGTACAAACGCACGCAGGATGTCACCGGCGGCAATTTTACCGCTGGCAATCGGCGCCATCACACCGATGGTCAGAACCAGAATGCCGCAAGAGAGGCCATATTTTTCTACCCACGGGAATGTCTGATGCAACGGTGTGATACGCACAATCACCAGAAACAAAATAGCCAGCGTCACGGTCATGTTCTGGCTGATAATGCCAAGGGCCGCCAATGCCAGTAACACCAGCAGCGTTGGGTCAAACGAAATCATGAAATATCCTTTCGGAATAAATAACTTAGCAGGATGTTCGAACAGAAGAGTACGTCATCATAGCACGCTTTGGTCGTGAAAAAGCGGCCTCAGACATCAGGAAAAAAACGCGTCAGAATAAAACGGTACGCCAATAAACAGGCCATTGGCGATAAACACGATGCAACTTAAGCGCAAACCGGTAATTCGCCACAGTCAACGCGCGAAGCAAGCGCATCATGCAAAAATAAAGGGCTACAAACATCGGATAGCATGCCGTAGCCCACTGAGGAACCGCCTGAGCGTCACCGTCTGGCAGCCGGTTAAGCACCGCCAGAACGGAAACGATTGCGCAGTTAGTCTAATTGAACGCCCAAACGACGTGCGACTTCCTCATACGCTTCAATCAACCCACCCAGGCTCTGGCGGAAACGATCTTTATCCATCTTATTGAGGGTTTCTTTATCCCACAGACGGCTGCCATCCGGCGAGAACTCATCGCCCAATACCACTTCGCCTTTAAACAGACCGAATTCCAGTTTGAAATCCACCAGGATAAGGCCCGCATCATCAAACAGTTTGCTCAACACTTCATTGGCTTTAAAACTCAACGCTTTCATGCACGCCAGATTTTCTTCACTGACCCAGCCAAAGGTTTTGCAGTAAGACTCATTCACCATCGGATCATGCATGGCATCATTTTTCAGGAACAGGTCAAACAGCGGCGGATTGAGAATCAGCCCTTCCTCAATGCCAAGACGCTTAACCAGCGACCCCGCAGAACGGTTACGTACCACGCATTCAACCGGCACCATCTCCAGTTTTTTCACCAGCACTTCATTGTCAGAAAGCAGGCTTACCATCTGAGTAGGAATCCCGGCTTCTTCCAGTTTACTCATGATGAAGTGGTTGAACTTGTTGTTGACCATTCCTTTGCGATCAAACTGCTCAATGCGAGCACCATCGCCTGCTGACGTATCATTGCGAAACTCCATCACCAGAAGATCAGGATCATTAGTGGCGTAGACCGTTTTCGCTTTTCCGCGATACAACTCAGCTAGTTTTTGCATCTTTTATTACTCCACACAAGTCAGGGCCACCGGCTCCGGGCCCGTTGATTGAACGCGTTGATACATCGATAACACAGGCAACGAAACGCATCACGCAGATAACTAAATGAAGAAGGGCCGGAGAATCCGACCCTTTGTTGTATGACATTTTACGACTTGCTCAATGCGGCCTGGAACACGGCAACCAGCGCATCATTTTGCGACTGGCTAAGGGTATGCCCTTTCGAGTCGATAAATTGCAGCGTGCTGCGATTGCCCAAGTCCCCAACCTGCAATTTATAGTCGCCATTTGGCAACTGTGGGTCGCTTGCGCCAAGCTCACTCCAGGTACTGCTGCCCGGTGCTTTATACGTCACCGCAACAGATCCCTGTGGTCGGCTGCGATCGCCAACCGTCATCCCCACTTTATCCAGTGCCTTCGGCAGACGATCCCAAACCTGATTGTAAGGGCCGCGCACTACCAGCAGTGGTAAACCAGAATCATCCGCCCCGCTTTGCACGTTTAACTGCTGGCTGTTGCGGTTTGCCTGAGCGCTCTCGCTCTCATTAAGCCGCTTATCCAACTCGTCAGATAACGTGTTGAGCATCAGTGAGCTGTAACGCTGAATCTCGTTGCCGTCTGTCACTGGAACGGTATTTTGCTGGAGCTCTAGCAGTTTCACCGTCAGCGCCAGCTGATACCCCTGCGTTTGCAGGCTTATCTGGTAACGGGCCTGATGAGCGGCATTTTCATCTTCACGCTTCCAGTTGACCCAGTCGGTGGTCAGTGTGCGGCTGGCGTCCTGACGGCTGGACACGGTATACCCCTTAGACTGAAGCACCTGGGTCAAGACCGGCCACAGACTGCCGTTACGCGCATTGTTTTCTAATAACAATGTGGCGGTACCGCCCGACACCTGACCGCGCGAACCATTTAGCAAAGCCAATGGCTGCATCGGCGGGCGAATATCCAGCGCTTTACCGAGAGCACCATTCGGGTTAACCGGTGGAATGTCATAATCCCCATTCTGTAACGGCAGAATCAAACCTGACGGTACATTCAGCGCCCGGTGTTCCGGGGTTTTCAGATAGGATTCATCGCCATTGGCCTGACGCTTGTAACGCTGATCGCCAGAACAGGCAGCCAGCAACATAATCAGCGAAACACCAACAACCTTTGCCACCATCGACTTTTGCAATGAAGAACTCATCAAATCTCCCTAACGGTTACAGCAGACCCGCCTGCTTCATAGCCTGCTCCATGATACCGCGACCAACATCCGTCAACGGCGTCATCGGCAGGCGAAGCGTATCGGTCGCCATCAATCCCAATGCCTTACAGGCCCATTTCACCGGAATCGGATTGGGTTCAACAAACAGTTTCTGATGCAGCGGCATCAAACGCTGATTCAAACGGCGGGCTTCAACGAAATTCCCCTGCGCGGCCAGCGCACACAGCGACGCCATTTCACGGGCAGCGATGTTAGCTGTCACAGAAATTACGCCATGCCCACCGAGTTGCATGAAGTCAAGCGAACTGGCGTCATCGCCACTTAGCAAGATAAAGCCTTCATCAACCAGCTCTTGGATCTGGCTAACCCGACTTAAGTTCCCGGTGGCTTCCTTAATGGCGACAATATTTTTGATTTCCGCCAGACGGGCGACCGTTTCCGGCAGCATGTCACACCCGGTACGAGACGGCACATTATAGAGGATCTGCGGCAGGTCAGTATGCTCGGCTATGGCCTTGAAATGCAGAAACAAACCATTTTGAGTCGGTTTGTTGTAATAGGGCGTCACGGTCAGGCACCCGGCCACACCCGTATTATTAAAACGCTGGGTAAGAGAAATCGCTTCCGCTGTAGAATTGGCACCCGTACCGGCAATCACCGGAATGCGGCCATCACACAACTCCAGCGTCAGCATCACTACATCGCCGTGTTCATCGTGGCTGAGTGTGGCCGACTCACCGGTCGTTCCCACAGAAACAATCGCAGATGTTCCACTAGCGACATGATAATCAATCAGTTTTTTCAGGCTCGCGCGATCAACGGCACCTTTGTCATCCATCGGCGTCACCAGAGCAACAATACTACCCGTAAACATTGGCCATCCCCTCCACAAACAAGTGCTTCATGGTACTTTTGACTTCTATGCAAAAGCAAGCTTGCAACCGTTGTTGTCAGCGCTTGGCAGGTGGTTTTTTTTATGTTTACCATGTTACTCCCAACATTTTGTACAGGAAGCACTATTTTGCCGCGCCCACAAGAACACTATCTGGTCATTACTGCGTTGGGTACCGATCGTCCCGGCATCGTGAATACGATAACCCGCCATGTCAGTAGCTGTGGTTGCAACATTGAAGATAGCCGACTTGCGATGTTAGGCACGGAATTCACGTTTATCATGCTGTTATCAGGCAGTTGGAACGCGATTACGCTCATCGAATCCACCTTACCGCTCAAAGGGGCCGAACTGGAGTTGCTGATTGTGATGAAGCGTACCGAATCGCAGTCCCGGCCGCCCATGCCCGCAACCGTGTGGGTCAAGGTCGATGTTACTGACTCACCACACATCATCGAACGCTTTACCGATCTGTTTGATTCGCATCAAATGAACATCGCCGAACTGGTGTCTAAAACTCAACCGGCAAACGGTGATATGCCGCCGCAACTTTACATCCAGATTACCGCACACAGCCCGGTCACACTGGATGGTTCAATTATTGAGCCGGCCTTTCATCAACTATGTACAGAACTGCATGCACAAGGCAGTATTAGCGTTGTGAACTATCCACAGCACGAAAATAAAGATGGAGAGTAGTGATGACCACACTGAAAGCCGGTGATATTGCACCGAAATTTAGCTTGCCCGACCAGGATGGCGAACAAGTAAATTTGGCCGACTTCCAGGGACAACGGGTGTTGGTGTATTTCTATCCAAAAGCAATGACGCCGGGTTGCACTGTGCAAGCCTGTGGACTTCGCGATAATATGGACGAGCTAAAAACCTTTGGCGTTGAAATTCTGGGAATTAGCACTGACAAACCGGAAAAACTGTCGCGGTTTGTAGAAAAAGAGCTGCTCAACTTTACGTTGCTTGCCGATGAAGACCATCAGGTTGCAGAACAGTTTGGCGTCTGGGGCGAGAAAACTTTTATGGGAAAAACCTATGATGGTATCCATCGCATCAGTTTTCTTATCGACGCTGAGGGTAAGGTTGAACACGTTTTTGATGATTTCAAAACCAGCAATCACCACGATATCGTCTTGAATTACCTGAAAAGCGCCTAATCGCTTTCACTGCCATTCTCATTGCCGATGCAAGACAGCGCGCATCGGCAACTTGCTTCGCCACACATTTTCCTTTGTCACACATTTTCCTTTTTTAGTCGGCCTTTTTTCCCCATCGTGTTTCATTGTCTGCCATCGCTGGCTAAGATGATGTCCATCTATTGGGGCTGTTGAAGGTTATCATCCGTTATGTTGTCTCGGTTTAAACCCACGGCTATCGCCATTCTGGCTGGCGTGCTGCTAAACGCGAGCCCGTTCAGTCTTGCTCAAGAGATGCCCTCAACCCTGCCAGACATCGGCACCACCGCTGGCGCAACGCTCAGTATTAATCAAGAGCGTCTGATGGGCGATTTTTACCTGCGCCAGTTGCGCGGCGGCGCACCGCTGATTAATGACCCATTACTGTTGCAATATATTAACCAGTTAGGCGGGCGGCTGGTTGCATCGGCAGACTCGGTGCGCACACCATTCAGTTTCTTTTTGGTTAATAATGACGAAATCAACGCGTTTGCGTTTTTTGGCGGCAATGTCGTACTGCATTCCGGTTTATTTCGTTATATCGACAACGAAAGCGAACTTGCCTCGGTGCTGGCGCATGAAATTTCCCACGTCACTCAGCGCCATCTGGCCAGAGCGATGGAAGCACAAAAAGCCAGCGCGCCGCTCGCCTGGGCAGGTGCTTTTGGCTCGCTGCTGCTGGCGATGGCCAACCCGCAGGCCGGTTTTGCCGCACTGAGTGGCACACTGGCGGGCGCGCAGCAAAGCGTAATCAGCTTTACCCAATCTAATGAACAGGAAGCTGACCGTATCGGCATTCAGGTGCTACAACGGGCCGGTTTCGATCCGCAGTCGATGCCTAACTTTCTGCAACGTCTGGCAGACATGTCACGCTATGCGACGAAGCCGCCAGAAATGTTGTTAACACACCCGCTGCCAGAAAGCCGTCTGGCCGATGCCCGTAATCGCGCCAACCAGATGAAGGCGACGCCATTGCATGCCTCGCAAGATTTTATGTTCGCCAAGGTGCGCGTATTGGGCATGTACGGTTCACAGGATGCGCCTTATGCACAAGCGCTGATTGATAACTGGGCTAAAGGCAACCAGCGTGAACAGCAGGCTGCGCAATATGGGCGCGCCATCCGCGCATATCAGGCCAAAAAATATGATGACGCGCGTAACGCCTTGCAGCCGTTGCTGGAAAAATCCCCGGCTAATCCGTGGTTTTTAGATTTGCTCACAGACATAGACATCGGTCAGCAGCGCCCCGAATTAGCGGTAGCACGGTTACAGAAGATGGCCGATGCTCAGGGCAATCCGGTGCTTGAACTTAACTTGTCTAATGCGTTGGTAGAAAGCCACAAGCCCGCTGAAGCGAGCCGTATTTTGCGCAAATACACCTATGCCCACCCTGACGATACCAACGGTTGGGATCTGTTGGCGCAGGCCAGCGCCGCCCAAAATATGCGCAGCGAAGAGCTGGCTGCCCGGGCAGAGAGTTTGGCGTTGACCGGGAAGCTCGATCAAGCGATTCGATTACTCAGTAATGCCAGTTCACAAAGTAAACTCGGCAGCATGGATCAAGCCCGCTATGACGCTCGTATCGATCAGTTACGTGCTTTACAGCAACGCTTCCGTCCTTATGAAAAATCTTAAGATAGAGTCAATAATATGAGCCAACAGGTCACGATTTATCACAACCCACGCTGTTCAAAAAGCCGAGAGACGCTCGCCCTATTACAACAGCACGGCATCAATCCAGAGATAGTGTTGTATCTCGACACACCGCCAGATGCGGCCACGCTGACCTCTATTCTCGAAAAACTCGGCTTTAGCCACGCACGCGAGCTGATGCGCAGTAAAGAAGAGCTGTATCGGGAACTGGGTCTGGCTGAGGCTCATCTTAGCGAAGCAGAACTGATTCAGGCGATGGTCAGTCACCCGAAATTAATTGAACGCCCTATCGTACTGGCTAACGGTAAAGCCAGAATCGGCAGGCCGCCAGAGCAGGTGCTGGACATTCTCTAACCCGGCGATTACAAGTCGAGGATCTCTTTGACAAAGGGAATCGTGAGCTTGCGCTGGGCGGTGATAGACGCGCGATCCAACTGGTCGAGCGTCATAAAGAGTGTACGCATCTGCCTGTCCAGCCTCTTCAACAAGAAACGGCTGACATCTTCCGGCAGTTCAAACCCCCGCAGTCGGGCACGCAATTGCAGCGCCTCGCCTTTCTCGTCGTCGGATAGCGGCTGTAAGCGATAAATCTGCCCCCAGTCAAGGCGTGAAGCCAGGTCAGGAAGTTGCAGATTAAGCTGGCGCGGCGGGCGATCGCCGGTAATCAACAGCCGGGTTCGGCCGCTCTCTTGTATGCGGTTATAGAGGTTGAACATCGCCATTTCCCACTCACTGTCACCGGCGATAGACTCAATGTTATCAATGCACACCAGCGCCAGTTGCTCCATCCCTTCCAGCACATCGGTTACAAAGTAAGCACGCTTATCGAGCGGTACATACCCCACCGCGCTGCCAAGACGGGACAACTGCGCACAGGCCGCATGCAGCAAGTGACTGCGCCCCCCGCCTTCGCGTGACCAGAAATAGATATAGCTACCATGCTCTTGCTCCAGAGTATTATGAATAGCGGCCAGCAGGGACGTGTTCTCACCCGGATAGAAACTGGCAAAGGTTTCGTCATCGGGCAGATAGAGTGGCAATGATAGCTGTGCCGGTGTGTTCAGAAGCACCTCAAACCAAACAGGCAGGAAAACGCGACAAGTTTAGCATATAACCTGTTGCTGATAGAACCGGCATCCATGCCAGGCGGTTGTCAGGCGCTCTTTATATTTATACGCCCGACAACCAGACGGTAACGTTCATCTATACGCATCATCTCAATCCGATGCGGCGTATTAATGCCCTGCGCTTCCCTCTTCAGCGGCCTCTATCACCTCTTCTTCTTTACGGAATTGGCTAATGAGACGAAACAGTAAACTCAGGCAGATACCCACAACCGTTGCCAGCGCCATGCCTTTAAGCTCAACTGCGCCAAAATGGATTTTTGCGCCACTGACGCCGATAATCAGGATGACCGATGTCAGGATCAGGTTCTGTGCTTTGTTGTAATCGACTTTGGATTCAATCAGTACACGGATACCGGATGCGCCAATCACGCCGTACAGCAGTAATGACACACCGCCCATCACCGGCACAGGCACGGCCTGAATCGCCGCCGCCAGCTTGCCGACGCAAGAAAGCAGAATGGCGATCACCGCCGCGCCGCCAATCACCCAAGTGCTATATACCTTGGTGATCGCCAGCACGCCGATATTCTCGCCATAAGTGGTGTTCGGCGTTGAACCAAAGAAGCCGGAGAGTATGGTGGATACGCCGTTGGCGAACAGAGAGCGATGCAAACCGGGATCTTTCACCAGATCGCGCTTCACAATATTGGCCGTCACCACCAGATGACCAATATGCTCGGCTATCACCACTAATGCAGCCGGTAATACCGTCAGCATCGCGACCCATTCAAAACGCGGCGTATAAAACGTCGGCAGTGCAAACCAGTGAGCCTGAGCAATCGGCGTTAAATCCACCATTCCCATCACAAAGGCAAGGGCATAGCCCACCAACACGCCAATCAGGATAGGAATGATAGCCAGAAAACCGCGAAACAGTACCGACCCCAGCACCGTGACCGCCAGCGTCACCAGCGAGACCGTCACAGTTTTGCTGTCCATTTCCACACCGGCGGCTGGTAGCAACCCGGCCATGTTAGCCGCCACGCCCGCCAGTTCCAGACCGATGACAGCAACAATCGCCCCCATCGCAGCCGGAGGGAAAATCACATCCAGCCAGCCCGTTCCGGCTTTTTTTACCACCAACGCGACCAGGCAAAACAGCGCGCCACACAAAATAAACCCACCCAACGCCACTTCATACCCCTGAGGCAGCAGCAGAAACACCGGTGAGAGAAACGCAAAGCTGGAGCCAAGATAAGCCGGAATTTTCCCTTTACAGATAAACAGATACAGCAAAGTACCAATACCGTTGAACAGCAACACCGTCGCCGGGTTTATCTTGAACAACATCGGCACCAACACCGTGGCGCCAAACATGGCAAACAGGTGCTGAAAGCTTAACGGAATCGTTTGCAAAAGCGGGGGTCGTTCACTGACGCCAATAGCGCGACGAGTCATCTTATTTTCCTCTGTATGTCATGCAATTACCGGGGTATCCGGCAGAAATGTCAGCCCTGTCGTCAATAACAGGCGCTGCAAAATATCGCCATCCGTGGTAAGCATGCGAACGCCGGGCGTAGGCACGACGGCCCTGTTGGCATACGCAAAAAAAAGCCGACTCGATAGTCGGCTTTTAAAGATCACTTGGTTCCAAACAACTTATCGCCCGCATCGCCCAGGCCCGGCATGATATAACCGTGTTCATTGAGACCTTTGTCGATGGAGGCCGTGTAGAGCTCAATATCAGGATGGGCTTTTTCCAGCGCGGCAATGCCCTCGGGCGCGGCAACCAACACCAGCACCTTAATGCTCTGACAACCGGCTTTTTTCAGCAAATCAATAGTGGCAATCATGGAACCACCGGTCGCCAACATCGGGTCAACCACCAGCGCCATACGCTCATCAATGTTAGACGCCAGTTTCTGGAAATAAGGCACCGGCTCCAGCGTTTGTTCATCACGATACATCCCCACCACACTGATACGCGCGCTGGGAACGTTTTCCAGCACCCCTTCCATCATGCCAAGGCCGGCACGCAGAATCGGCACGACGGTAATCTTCTTACCTTTTATCTGATCAATTTCAACCGGGCCACACCAACCCTCGATGGTCACTTTCTCCGTTGCCAGATCGGCAGTGGCTTCATAAGTCAGCAAACTGCCGACTTCCGATGCCAGTTCGCGAAAACGTTTGGTGCTGATGTCATGCTCACGCATCAGACCCAGTTTATGTTTGACAAGCGGGTGTTTTACCTCGACGATCTTCATTACTTTTCTCCCCATCGGCGGTTGGCGGCCAAAAAAATCGCGGGATTATACCGCTTTTTGAAATAAGTGCCATAGACTCTGGGCTGATCCAAATCAAGCCAAGAGGGAAATTCCCTGTCGATTCCCAATGCAAGCCAGTCTATCGGGTGGATACCCATGAAACCTGCCGGAGCAAAGACACCGCTCGCAAACGTTTGCTTACGCTGTTAGAATGAGCCCGCTCCATTTTTTAAACCAATCGTAACCTCCGTGGGGACTCCGCAGTGACCGACAAAACCTCTCTCAGCTATAAAGACGCAGGCGTAGATATTGATGCTGGCAATGCATTAGTAGACCGTATTAAAGGTGTAGTGAAACAGACCCGTCGCCCGGAAGTTATGGGAGGCTTGGGCGGTTTCGGTGCGCTGTGCGCCTTGCCGCAAAAATACCGCGAACCGGTACTGGTTTCCGGTACTGATGGTGTCGGCACCAAACTGCGTCTGGCGATGGACTTGCAGCGTCATGACACGATTGGTATCGATCTGGTGGCGATGTGTGTGAACGACCTGGTCGTTCAAGGGGCTGAACCGCTGTTCTTCCTCGATTACTACGCCACAGGTAAGCTGGATGTAGACACCGCAACCCGCGTGATTACCGGTATTGCCGAAGGCTGTAAGCAGTCAGGCTGCGCGTTGGTCGGCGGTGAAACCGCAGAAATGCCCGGCATGTACCACGGTGAAGATTATGATGTTGCCGGTTTCTGTGTCGGCGTGGTTGAGAAGTCAGAAATCATTGATGGCAGTCTGGTACGCGAAGGCGATGCGCTGATTGCGCTCGCGTCCAGCGGCCCGCACTCTAATGGCTACTCATTAATTCGTAAGATTCTCGAGGTCAGCAATACCGATCCCGATAACGTTGAACTCGACGGTAAACCGCTGGCTGACCACCTGCTGGCCCCGACGAAAATTTACGTCAAATCAGTATTGTCACTGATCGAAAACGTAGAGGTACACGCCATTTCTCATCTGACCGGTGGCGGGTTCTGGGAAAACATTCCGCGCGTCCTGCCGGAAGGTATGCAAGCGACGATTAATGAATCCAGTTGGCAGTGGCCGTCTGTGTTCCAATGGTTGCAGCAAACCTGCAACGTTAGCCGCCACGAAATGTACCGCACCTTTAACTGCGGCGTAGGCATGATAATCGCACTGCCTGCCGAACAGGCCGAGAACGCTATCGCTCACCTTACCAGCAACGGTGAAACCGCCTGGAACATCGGTGTCATTACCCGCACTGATGGCGGAGAAACCGTGGTCATCCAGTGATGAAAAACATCGTTGTCCTGATTTCAGGCCAGGGAAGTAACTTGCAGGCGTTAATTGACGCCTGCGAGCAAGGCCGTATCGCCGGGAAAATTACGGCGGTCTTGAGCAATAATTCGGATGCATTGGGTTTACAGCGAGCGCGTGATGCCGGTATAGCAACGCATGCGCTACAGGCGAGCGATTACCCCAGCCGCGCCGACTTTGATGACGCGCTGGCGACAGAAATCGAGAAATACCAGCCCGATGTGGTGGTGCTGGCTGGCTATATGCGGATCCTGAGCGCCGGATTTGTCGCCCGTTTTCTGGGGCGGATGCTCAACATCCACCCCTCGCTGCTGCCGAAATACCCAGGCCTTCACACCCACCGCAAAGCGCTGGAAAATGGCGATAGCGAGCACGGCACGTCCGTCCACTTCGTGACGGAGGAGCTTGACGGCGGCCCGGTCATTTTACAGGCCAAAGTGCCGGTTTTCCCCGGCGATAGCGAGCAGGATGTGCAAGAACGGGTGCAAACGCAGGAACACAGCATCTACCCGCTGGTCGTCGGTTGGTTTCTGGCCGGGCGTCTGGCGCTGCGCGATAATACGGCCTGGCTTGATGAGCACCCCCTTCCGGCCAGCGGCTACGCGGCTGAAGAGTAGTGGCTGAAAAGCGGAGGTTAGTGGCTAAACAGTAATAGCGCCCCGGCTGTTTTTATGCCTGACGCCCTGAGACGATTCTCAAGGCGTCATCTCACTCGCAACATTCTCCAGGCAATATCCCTCAACGTGTCGCTTTTCATCGAGAGCGTAATTCTTCCTCGGGAGCACCGTTTTTCCTCAAAAACATCGTTTTTCATCGAGAATGACCTTCGTCACAAAGGTTACAGAATTGTATGTAACCGTTTTCATGGTTGTGACCTGACTCACGCAGTCTCTTCATCCCCCCTGACAAAATAGTCATGCGCTCCTCCCGGGTCGCCTTTGTGAACTCTCTTCCTTTGTGGTGAGTATTGATGATTACCATCCGTGATGTCGCACGTCAGGCGGGCGTTTCAATCGCTACCGTATCCCGTGTGTTGAATAACAGCAGTACCGTCACTCAGCAAACACGGGAACGGGTGATGCAAATGGTCGAACAGCTGGGGTATCGCCCCAATGCTAACGCACAGGCGTTAGCCACGCAGGTGAGCGATACCATCGGCGTGGTCGTGATGGACGTATCCGACCCGTTCTTTGGCGCCATGGTCAAAGCCGTGGATACCGTTGCGCAGCGGCTGCAAAAACATGTCCTGATCAACAACTCCTATCATCAGGAAGAAAAAGAGCGCCATGCCATTGAAGTGTTAATTCGCCAGCGTTGCAATGCACTGATTGTGCACGCAAAAGCGCTGTCAGATGATGAGCTGGCCAAATTTATGGAACAAGTACCGGGCATGGTGCTGATTAATCGACTGTTGCCCGGCTACCCGCATCGCTGTGTCAGTCTGGATAACGTTAGCGGCGCAATGATGGCCACGCGCATGCTGTTACAGCAAGGACACACGCGCATTGGTTATCTTCGCTCCAGCCATCCGATTGAAGATGTGGCGGAACGCTACATCGGCTGGCAGCAGGCGCTACAGGAGCAAGGCATCGTCCCGCCGGAGGAGTGGGTAGCGAATGGTGAACCGGATTTACAAGGCGGCGAAGCGGCAATGGTTGAGCTGTTAGGGCGCAATCAGCAATTAAGCGCGGTATTTGCCTACAATGATGGTATGGCGGCAGGCGCGCTGATGGCGCTCAAAGACAACGGTATTTTAGTGCCCGCGCACTTCTCGGTGGTCGGTTTTGATGATATTCCCATCTCGCGCTATACCGACCCGAGGTTAACGACTATAAGATACCCTATTGTTTCTATGGCAAAAATTGCAACCGAACTGGCGCTAAAAGGGGCGGCGGGATTACTCGACCCAGGTGCCCGTCACTGCTTCATGCCAACCCTGGTACGCCGACATTCTGTTGCGGCGCGTTAATGGTAGCCAAAATGTGCAGACGGTCACTAATTCACCCAAATCATTTATGTAACCGTTTTCAATCTGTGAGTAAATTCACAGTTAATTAACATTGCGCTCTCTATCATGTAAGCGTAGTGCAAAGGCCGGGCTCTGTGTAACGTCGTTACACGCAAGTTTCACCCTCAGCCTGTAAAACAGTGAATCGTTGAAACAGACCATTAACCTGCAAACGTTGCTGTGCCCTGTTTCAAATTGACTGTTCAGCACAACTATTTTTCAGGATGCAGCACCCGGTAGCATCGGCAGATAGCCGGGCACACCGATAAACAGGGAAGTCAGGCTTTAAGCGGGCCACGCCTGCAAATCTCGTCAGTTTGGCATGATGGCCGCACTGACGCTTACTAACTGACTGCCGCATAACGTTTTAACCTACGTTGCGCGGCCGGACTGAGAACTACCCTGCACAAACCCGGAGATATCATGAATAAGAAGGTTTTCACTCTCACCGCCTTGGTTGCCAGCATGATGTTCGGAGCTACCGCCCACGCTGCGGATACCCGCATTGGTGTGACGATTTACAAGTACGACGACAACTTTATGTCGATGGTACGCAAAGACATTGAAAAAGAAGCCAAGGCTCTGGGCGGCGTTGAGTTGCTGCTAAACGACTCCCAGAATGACCAGTCCAAACAGAACGATCAGGTAGATGTTCTGCTGGCTAAAGGCGTGAAAGCTCTGGCTATCAACCTGGTAGACCCGGCAGCGGCCGCTATCGTTATTCAGAAAGCTAAAGCGGCTGATGTACCGGTGGTGTTCTTTAACAAAGAACCGAATGCCAAGGTGCTGGCGAGCTATGACAAAGCCTACTACGTTGGTACTGACTCTAAAGAGTCCGGCATTATTCAGGGTAAATTGATTGCGAAACACTGGAAAGCCACCCCGGCATGGGATCTGAACAAAGACGGCACCATCCAGTATGCCCTGCTGAAAGGCGAACCCGGCCACCCGGATGCTGAAGCACGTACCAAATACGTCGTGGATACGCTGACCGGCGAAGGCGTAAAAGTGCAGCAATTGCAGATGGATACGGCGATGTGGGATACGGCGATGGCGAAAGACAAGGTTGATGCCTGGTTATCCGGCCCGAATGCCAACAAAATCGAAGTGCTGATCGCTAATAATGACGCGATGGCAATGGGTGCGGTTGAAGCGCTGAAAGCCCACAACAAGACCAACATCCCGGTATTTGGTGTTGACGCACTGCCAGAAGCCCTGTCGCTGGTTAAATCTGGCGCACTCGCAGGTACGGTGCTGAATGATGCCGACAACCAGGCTAAGGCTACGCTGGATCTGGCGAAAAACCTGGCGCTGGGTAAACCGGCTGGCGAAGGCACTAACTTCAAGATTGAAAACAAAGTTGTTCGTGTTCCTTACGTTCCGGTAGACAAAGAAAATCTGTCCCAGTTCCTGAAGTAATCCCATCGGGGCGGCTACGGTCGCCCCTGTATACCTTGAACACCGTATTTTCTCAGCCAGGTAAGTGTTTTTACCCGGCCTGTTTTGACCGGGTTAAGGTTTTGACCGAGTTAAGTTTTAACCGGATAAAGTTTTGACCGGATAACGTTTTAGCCAGGTAACGTTGCAACCGGGTAACGGTTTTTGACCAGGTAACTTTTTTAGACCAGGTAAAATATGACCAGTGACACTCTAACCACTCCGCGCGAATTCCTGCTGGAAATGACCGATATCAGTAAGTCGTTTCCCGGTGTAAAAGCATTGGACAATGTCAACCTGAAGGTTCGCCCGCATTCTATTCACGCTCTGATGGGCGAAAATGGCGCAGGGAAATCGACGCTGCTGAAATGTCTGTTTGGTATTTATCAAAAAGATACCGGCAGTATTCAGTTTCAGGGCAAAGAAGTTGATTTCAAAAGCGCCAAAGAAGCGCTGGAAAACGGCGTTTCCATGGTACATCAGGAGCTGAACCTGGTGTTGCAGCGCTCAGTCATGGATAACATGTGGCTTGGCCGCTACCCGAAGAAAGGGTTGTTCGTCGATCAGGAAAAAATGTATCGCGACACCAAAGCGATTTTTGATGAACTGGATATTGATATCGACCCCCGCGACAAGGTGGTTTCGCTGTCAGTGTCTCAGATGCAGATGATCGAAATCGCGAAAGCGTTCTCCTATGATGCCAAGATTGTCATCATGGACGAGCCCACCTCGTCGCTGACGGAAAAAGAAGTGAACCACCTGTTCACCATTATCCGCAAGCTAAAAGACCGTGGGTGTGGCATCGTTTACATCTCGCACAAAATGGAAGAAATCTTCCAGTTATGTGATGAAATCACCATTCTGCGTGACGGCCAGTGGGTTTCCACACAACCGCTGGAAGGCCTGGACATGGACAAGATCATCGCCATGATGGTTGGCCGCTCGCTGACCCAGCGCTTTCCTGAAAAAAGCAATACCCCCGGTGAGGTGATGCTAGAAGTGCGTGGCCTGACCTCCATGCGCCAGCCTTCTATCCGTGATGTGTCATTTGAGCTGCGGGAAGGGGAGATTCTGGGTATCGCCGGGCTGGTCGGTGCGAAACGTACCGATATCGTCGAGACGTTATTTGGTATCCGTGAAAAAGTCGGCGGCACCATTACGCTGCGCGGTAAAGAGATCAACAACCATACCGCCAATGAAGCTATCAATAACGGCTTTGCGCTGGTGACAGAAGAGCGCCGCTCTACCGGCATCTACGCCTATCTGGATGTTGGCTTTAATGCCTTGATCTCCAATATTCACAAATACAAAAACAACCTTGGCCTGCTGGATAACCGACGCATGAAGAGTGATGTGCAGTGGGTTATCGACTCCATGCGCGTCAAAACCCCCGGCCATCACACCGCTATCGGTTCGTTGTCTGGCGGTAATCAGCAAAAAGTTATCATTGGGCGCTGGTTACTGACTCAACCAGAAATACTGATGCTTGATGAACCGACTCGCGGTATCGACGTAGGGGCTAAATACGAAATCTATCAATTGATTTCAGAACTGGCCAAAAAAGGCAAAGGGATCATCATCATCTCATCTGAAATGCCGGAATTGCTGGGGATAACCGACCGCATTCTGGTGATGAGTAATGGCCTCGTCGCAGGCGTTGTCGAAACCAAGAACACCACGCAGAACGAAATTCTCCGTTTAGCGTCGTTACACCTTTAATGATGCAAGGGCTGTTACCATGAAAGCTACTAATAAAAAAAGTGCGCTCACCTGGCTGAAAGAAAGTGGCATCTATGCTGTGCTACTGGTATTGCTGGCCATTATTATTGCTCAGGACCCCAGTTTCCTCAGTTTGACCAACCTGAGTAATATTCTTACCCAGTCGTCGGTGCGTGTGATTATCGCGCTCGGTGTGGCGGGGCTTATCGTCACGCAGGGTACTGACTTGTCAGCAGGCCGACAGGTTGGTCTGGCCGCTGTTGTGGCAGCCACCCTCTTACAGGCGATGGACAACACCAACAAAGTGTTCCCGAACCTTGAAACCATGCCCATTCCGGTGGTGATTCTGATTGTCTGTGCGATTGGCGCAATCATTGGTTTGGTTAACGGCATCATCATCGCTTACCTGAAAGTGACGCCATTTATCACCACGCTCGGCACCATGATCATCGTCTACGGTATCAACTCACTGTATTACGATGTTGTCGGCGCATCGCCAATTGCCGGTTTTGACGATCGTTTCTCCACCTTTACCCAAGGCTTTTTACGTTTTGGCGACTTTAAACTGTCCTACATTACGTTTTATGCCGCGATTGCCACCTTTTTCGTGTGGATCCTGTGGAACAAAACGCGCTTTGGTAAAAATATCTTCGCAATCGGCGGCAACCCGGAAGCAGCAAAGGTTTCAGGGGTTAACGTTTCACTGAACCTGATTTGGGTCTACATGCTCTCCGGCGTGTTCTATGCCTTCGGCGGGATGCTGGAAGCGGGCCGTATCGGTAGCGCAACCAACAACCTCGGCTTCATGTATGAGCTGGATGCGATTGCTGCCTGTGTGGTCGGCGGGGTGTCGTTCGCAGGCGGTGTGGGGACAGTTGCTGGCGTGGTGACTGGGGTTATCATCTTCACCCTCATCAACTACGGCCTGACCTACATCGGTGTAAGCCCTTACTGGCAGTACATCATCAAAGGCGGCATCATTATTTTCGCGGTAGCGCTTGATTCACTGAAATACGCCCGCAAGAAATAATACCCGATATAAACAACATCCAGCCTGCTTCCCTTTGGTCGCAGGCTGTTTTTTTGCTTAACGCCCCCGCTTATTCACAACATCGCGATTTCCCTGACAACAGCGCATTTTGCAGCATTGACTCGCTACGCTAAGATAGCGGTTTGGCTATTTTTGTCTGTGGTCATGTGTGGTGATAAGCGCCACCTTGTCCGCCCTGCCCCCCTTAGGGAGAACCCATGAAAAAGTTACTCACACTGCTGGCGCTTGGCCTCAGCGCTGGCTTAATGCTGGGCTCCGCCCAGGCTGGTAGTACGCTTGATCGCATCAAACAGACTGGCGTAGTTCGTAATGTGTTATTTAATGACTATCCACCATTCAGTTACCTTGATGACAAAAATCAGTTAGTCGGCTTCGATGTCGATGTTGCCAATGCGGTAGCAAGCAAACTGGGCGCGAAACTTGAGCTTGCCACTCCGGGTTGGGAAACCATTGTTGGCGGGAAATGGCAGGGGCGCTGGGACATGTGTATCTGTTCTATGACGCCGAACGCCGAACGCACCAAAGTGTTGGATTTTGCTGCCCCCTACTACAGCACCTTTGCGGTGTTGATAGTCCACAAAGACGAGAAAAACATTCACTCAGCGGCAGATCTCAGTAATAAAAAAGTCGGTCTGGGACTCGGCTCCAGCTATGAAAATTACCTGAATAAAACGCTGGCGATTCCCGGCAGCAAAGCGATTGATTTCCCCTTTAGCAACGTGCAAGCCGTTCCGACCGACGAGGAGATGGCATTTCGTAATCTCGCGTTAGGGCCGGGCAAACGGCTTGATGCGGTGATATCCGATCGCATCACCGCGAAACCTCGCCTGGAAAAATTGCCGCAGTTGCGCATTTTGCAGCAACTGTATAGCGAGCCGAACTGGATTGCGGTAGATAAAGGCGATGCCGAGTGGAGTAACACGCTGGCCGAGGCTGTTAACGCTCTGCGCGCGGACGGCACGCTGAAAGCCATTTCCATGAAGTGGTTTGGTGAAGACATCACCGGGGCCAGTCAGTAATGTCACGTTTGTCTGCAAAAGAGACGGCATCAACATCCACCCCAACGTTTAGCCCGGCGCACCCAGCTCGCGCCGGGATGGGCTTTCGTTTCAGAACCGGCCTGACCTGGCTGATGCTGCTCAGTCTGCTGGTCTGGCTTTTCTCGTATATGGAGCTTGATACCGGGCTCATCCGTCAGAAATTGCCCGCCATGCTGGGTTTGCACCTGTCACCGGATGGTTTCATCCAGGGAGCGGTGCTGAGTGTCGTCATCACCTTGCTTTCTATGGTGTTTTGCGTTTTCCTTGCCACCCTCACCGCAGCAGGGCGCTTATCTTCAAGCGCCCTGGCGTTTGGCTGCGCGACATTTTATGTCTCCCTGTTTCGCGGCACGCCGCTACTGGTGCAGGTGTTGATAATCTACCTCGCGTTACCACAGGTTGGTATTGTGATGAGCGCGTTTAGCTCCGGCATTATCGCTCTGTCACTCAATTACGGCGCGTATCTGGCAGAAACGATTCGCAGCGGCGTGATTTCGGTCTCTCGCGGCCAAAAAGAGGCGGCGATGGCGCTTGGCCTGTCTCGCTGGACGACCCTAATACACGTCGTCGCACCGCAGGCATTGCGCATCATCATTCCTCCGGCGGGCTCTCAGTTCATCTCGATGATAAAAGACTCCTCGCTGGTGTCACTGATGGGGCTGTGGGAACTGAACTTCCTGGCGCAATCTTATGGCCGTAGCACGTACCATTACATGGAAATGCTCAGTACGGCAGCGGTCATCTACTGGTTGCTGTCTATTGTGCTGGAGCTGTTGCAAAGCCGCCTTGAGCGCCGTTTCGCACGCGGCTACGAGCACCACCGAGAAAAAGCGCCCCACTGACCGCCACCGACCAGCCCGGCAGCCACTTTAATTATTTACATAATTTCCGCCAGCCCTGTGAAATATCAGGGCTTTTTTGTTTTTTACCGCCCGCTCGCCACAAAGTTAATTGCAAATGACAATAATTGTCATTATTTTTCTTCGCTTTGATTTCCATGAAAATAGTCACAACGGAGAATTAGTGTGCGCAGAACACTCATCTTAATCGCATTATCGGTGTGGCTCACCCTCGGTTCTCTTTTCCCCTGCGCCCAAGCCAAAACTGTCACGGACCTGCTTGGCCGCCAGGTGGTAGTACCGGATAACCCACAGCGTATTGTGCTCGGCGAGAGCCGTATGCTCTACACCCTGGCCTTACTGGAGCCGGGTAATCCGGCACAGCGCATTGTCGGCTGGCCCGCTGATTTAGCGCGTTATGACGCACAAAGCTGGGCACGCTATACGGCAAAATTTCCTGATATTGCGCGTATCACACAGTTAGGCAACGGCAATATTAATAGCGTGAATGCCGAAACATTACTGCCGCTCAAGCCGGATCTGGTCATTTTACCAAGGCTTGCCAAAAGCACCGACGGCGAGCAGCACATTGAGCATGTGCTGAATCGCGCGGGCATTCCTTATGTGTATGTCGATTTACGCATCGACCTGCTGAATAACACCGTTCCCAGCATACAGCTGCTGGGTGACATCCTGAATCAGCCCGCTCGCGCCAACGCCTTCACCACGTTCTATCAAGAACACATGAATACGGTAAAAAACCGGCTGGCGCATTATCAGGGGCGCAAAACGACGGTGATGTTGCACCTGCACCTGGGTCGGCGCGATACCTGCTGTACGACAGCGATTAATGGCAATCTCGGCGACCTGTTGACCTTTGCCGGGGGTGACAACATCGCCAGCGGCAAATTTTCAGGGGTATACGGCGAACTGAGCGCAGAGCAGATTCTGGCAGCAAAGCCGGATGTGTACATTGCAACCGGTATGGCAGGCCCGGAAGGAAAACGCCTGTCTGATTTGATGCTTGGCCCGGATGTACTTCCTCAACAGGCTGCCGACAGCTTTCGTACTTTGTTGACCCAGCATCCCCTGCTCTCACACCTGAGCGCCGTCAGCGAGCGCCGCGCCTGGAGTATGTGGCACAACTTTTATCTCAGTCCGTATCACGTGGTGATGGTGGAAATGTTCGCCAAAGCCCTTTACCCAACGCTGTTTGCCGACCTCGACCCGCAGCGCACCTTACAACAACTCTACCAACAATTTTTACCGATTGATTTTTCAGGGACTTATTGGAGTCAGTTAACACATGAATAACCGTCACTGGCAAACAGGCTGGCCGTTGCTGGCGCTGTTGCCATTAAGCCTTCAGGCTGCCACCACGCCGCCGCAGAGCAACGCCACAACAACCGCGACGCCACAGGAAGAAACCATGGTGGTTGCCGCCAGCACAACGGCCGCCGCCGCGCGCGAAACCGGCTACCAGCCGCACAGCGCCGTTACCGGTACCCGCACCGAAAGCCGCTTGCTGGATATCCCTCAGGCCGTCAACGTGGTGCCAGGCCAGGTGCTGGACGATCAGGCCGCCAGGAATCTTGATGAAGCGCTTTATAACGTGAGCGGTATCACTCAGGCCAATACCCTTGGCGGTACACAGGATGCGGTGATGAAGCGCGGTTTCGGTGATAACCGCGATGGTTCTATTCTACGTGATGGCGTGCGCTCCATTCAGGCGCGTAACGTTACGCCAACCACCGAACGCGTAGAAGTGCTCAAAGGGCCCGCCTCCATGCTGTACGGCTGGGGCGACCCCGGCGGCATGATTAACATCATCAGCAAAAAACCTGAGCTGACACAGAAAACCCATATCGAAGGCTGGAACAGCAGCTTTAATGGCGGCGGCGGTCAAGTGGATGTCACCGGCCCGTTGGGGACGTCCGGGCTTGCCTATCGTATGTTGGTCGATCACGATGAAACCGATTACTGGCGCAATTTTGGCCGTAACCGCCAGACCACGATTGCGCCATCGCTGATGTGGTATGGCGACAGCACCACTGTGCGGGTGTCTTATGAACATATGGAGTACCTGACGCCGTTTGATCGCGGCACCGTGATTGACAACCGCACCGGCAAACCGGTCAATACGCCGCGTGAACGTCGTTTTGATGAACGTTATAATGCCACTCGAGGCAATCAGGACACCCTCACCCTCCAGTTGGAAAATGCGATCAATGACCGCTGGAAAACCAAACTGAACTACGCCTACAGCCAAAACACCTACAACGATAATCAGGCCCGGGCGATGTCGCTTAATCCCAACACCGGGCTACTGACACGCCGGGCCGATGCCACACAGGACGCACACAGCCAGTCGCAGAATGTGCAACTGACGCTGAATGGCGACATTGACTGGGGCAGCACTAACCACCAGCTGCTGTTCGGCTTTGATCACGAGGCTGACCGCACCCATCGCGGCAATATGATTCGTAGCGCAACCAATAACCGCTTTAATATCTACAACCCGGTGTACGGTTTACTCCCTGCTTCCACTGCGGTTATCGCGGCTGAAAGCGATCAAAAAGAAGACGTCGATAGCACCGGTGTGTTCATGCAGGATGCCATACGACTCAATGAACATTGGATGTTGTTGGGCGGCGTACGCTATGACCGCTTTGAGGTGATGTCAGGCAAAGGGCGGCCCTTCGTGACCAATACCGACAGGTCAGACAGCCGAGTGGTGCCACGTGCAGGCATCGTGTATAACCTCACCCCTTACGCCTCGTTGTACACCAGTTACAGCGAATCCTTTAAGCCCAACTCCGCCATCAATAAAGCGATAGGGGCGACGATGGAGCCAGAAGTTGGCCGCTCCTACGAGATAGGCACCAAGCTGGATCTCCCCAATCGCATTACCGCCAATCTGGCCGTATTTGATATTGAGAAGCGTAACGTGATGGTGGATGAGCTGGTAAACGGGGAAACCGTGACCCGCACCGCTGGCAAGGTTCGCTCACAAGGGGTAGAGGTGGACGTGGCGGGCAAGCTGACCGACAGCCTGAGTCTGATAGGTTCCTATGCCTTTACCGATGCCCGCGTCACCGCAGACCCGAGTAATCAGGGTAACGAGATGGCCAATGCCGCACGCCATACCGCCTCACTGTTCCTGACCAACGACTTCGGCAATCTGGGCCTGCACGCTGGCGATAACCTGCGTGCCGGTATCGGCGCCCGCTATGTTGGCCGCCGTCCGGGTGATGCCACCAACAGCTTCTTCCTTGACGACTACACCGTAGCAGATGCTTTTATCGCCTATAACGTGCCGCTTAATGGTTACAAGGTGAAATGGCAGTTGAACATCAAAAACCTGTTCGACAAGACCTACTACCCGTCGAGCGGCAGTAGCCAATATGTGGCAATTGGCGATCCGCGTGAAGTGGTGTTGCGTGCCAGCGTCGATTTCTAATCACCAGAACCGCGCAGCCTGCATTAGGGCTGCGCGTCATTGCGCTCCCCTGGCCCACTTTCGTCCTCCGCCGCTTGACCCTCTCCGATTAGCTGGTTAACGTCACGCCATCGCCCACAATCAGGATTTTTTTATGTCGGATACCCATAAACCTAACATCCATGAAATCGTGCGCCTGCGTCCGCTGGAGCGAGATGACCTGAGCTTCGTCCATCAGTTGGACAACAACGCCAGCGTCATGCGCTACTGGTTCGAAGAGCCTTATGAGGCCTTTGTTGAGTTAAGAGATCTGTACGATAAGCATATCCACGATCAAAGCGAGCGACGCTTTATCATCGAACACGACGGCACCAAAGTTGGCCTGGTGGAATTGGTGGAGATTAACCACATTCACCGGCGCGCCGAATTTCAGATAATCATCGACCCGGCTCATCAGGGCCACGGATACGCCAGCGCAGCGGCCTTGCTGGCGATGGATTATGGCTTCTCGGTGCTCAACCTCTACAAGCTGTACCTGATTGTGGATAAGGAAAATAAGAAAGCCATACACATCTACAGCAAACTCGGGTTTGAGGTTGAAGGGGAGTTGATACACGAATTTTTCATTAACGGTGAATACCGCAATACCATTCGCATGTGCCTGTTCCAGCATCACTATCTGGCCAGACACAAAACCGGCGACACCGCCCATAAAGCGAACAATTAACCATTAGTCATTAACAATTAGTCATTAACAATTAGTCATTAACGGTGCCCCGGCCCGGCGTTTTCCATCGCTAAAAGCAGGCCGGGCTGCACGCCACCCGGCCTCCTGCACCTCATCCGGCGTGATAACGACGAAACAGTGCGTTGCCGCGCAGCAACCGCAGCCCCAGCCAGCCGCCACACAGTGACAGTAACAATCCGGCTAATGCGGGCAGTACGCCCCACAACACCAGATTAGGCTGCCAGGGAAAATCAAACACTTTACGCTGCAACAACCATAGCGCCATGTCAGCCCCGAAGGCAGCGGCCACGCCAGCACAAAGCCCCAATACAGCGAACTCCCACCAGAGTGTCGCCCGCAGCAGGCGCTTTGCCGCTCCCGAGCGTGCGATAGACCATCAGTTCCTGACGCCGCTGACGCATACCCACCTGAATCTGAGCCAGTAGTAATAGCCCGCCGCACACCAACACCAGCACCACCATCACTTCCAGCGCCAGCCCCACCTGCTGCAAAACTGCGCCAATCTGTTGCAAAATCGTGCCAACGTCTAACACTGTCAGCGTCGGAAACTGGCGATTTAACTGCGTGATGACGCTATCTGCGCCTGTCGCCCCGTCATAGCGAAAGCTGGTCAACCAGGATTGGGGCTGCCCCTCCAGCGCACCGGGCGGAAAAATGAAGAAAAAGTTTGGACGCAAACTTTCCCAATCCACCCGCCGCAGGCTGCTGACGGTGGCACGAAAAGGCTGAGTGTCGCCGGTAAAGGTCAGGGTATCGCCAAGTTTGATGCCTAAACGTTGCGCTACCCCTTGTTCAATTGACACCTCACCCGCCTTCGGCGGCCATTGTCCCTCAGTAAGGACATTGTGCTCAGGCAACAGGGCAAGCCAGGTCAGGTTCAGTTCGCGGTTGACCGTATCGCCCCCTGGGTCATCCTCACGCACCAGATCGGTTGCGCGCAACCCGTTCATTTCGGTGAGACGAGCGCGCACGATTGGGTAGAACGTTTGCGTATTTACTTGATGGTCGGAGAGAAAGGCTTTCAGTTGCGGCACTTGCTCAGAGGAGAGATTAAGCACGAAATAGTTCGGGCTGCCGGGTGGCAATTGCTGCTGCCAGCGCTCGAGTAAATCGCCGCGCAACAGCACCAGTAATGCCAGCAACATAAACGAGAGCGAGAATGCCGCCAGTTGTCCGAGCGTTGACCATGGCTGGCGTAACAGGCGGTTAATCGCCAGACGCAATGCCAAACGGCGCAATGTTAAGCGACGCAATAGCCACAAACTGCCCCAGCCGATGGCGCCTAACAGCAACGAAAGAGCCAGTACGCCGCCTAACAGCGACCACAGTAACGCACTGCCGCCAGACAGTAGCACCAGCGCCGCTGTCACCACCGCCACCACGCAAGGTAAATAATAGCGTAGCGGCCACACCGTCACCGTTGTCTCTTGCCGTAAAACCCGCAGCGGCTGGGTTGCCAGCAGTTGTCGATAGGGGCGCATCCCCACCAGCAGAGATATCAGCACCAATGTCCCCAGCGCCCATCCCAGAGGCCACAGCCCGGCCGCCGGTAGCTCCGCCGGTAATACCGGTAACAGCGCACGCATCAGCAATGCTTCAAACGCCATCCCAAGCAGGCTGCCGCACAGTGCCGCCAGCACCAGCACCGATAACCACTGCCCGATAATCAAGCGCCGCAAGGCCTGCCGTCCGGCCCCCAATGTCTTGAGGATGGCAACCAGGCTGGTTCGGCTGCGGCAATACTGTCCCATCGCCACCGCCACTGCCGCCACCGACAGCAGCAGCGTCAACAGCGCGCACAGTAACAAAAACTGCTGGGCACGCTGGAGAGATTTACCCAAGGCATTTGGCGCATCCCCCATGCCAAACCAGCGTTGGTCAGCCTTTAACTGTGGCTTGATGTACTCGCTAAAATGGGCAATCGGCAAGGCGTCACCGGCAAACATATAGCGCCAGGTAATTCGCGCGCCCGGCTGAAGCGCCCCGGTTTTCTCCACATCCGCCAGATTCATTATTACCCGGGGCGCGGTATCAAAGGGGTTAAACCCCGCATCGGGCTCGGCCACCAGCTCACCGGCAATCGTCAAGGTGGTGTCGCCAAGATCCAGACTGTCGCCAACGTTACGCCCCAGTAATGCCAGCAACCTCGGCGCAACCAGCACCTGCCCCGGCCCAACACGCAGGCCTGGCGGCAGAGTTTTCAACTCACCATACAAGGGGTAGGACGCATCGGTCGCTTTTACCTGTGCCAATTGCGCGCTATCCCCAGCGTAAGCCATGGTCATAAACGACACCTGTCGGCTCACGGCCAGACCTTGCTGTTGCGCGTGCTGCAACCACGCCTCCTCCACCGGGCGAGAAGCACGCAACACGCGATCGCCGGCCAGAAAATCGCGGCTCTGCTGGTTTAACCCCTTCTCCATGCGATCGCTAATGGCGCCAAGCGCCAGTACGCAGGCAACCGACAGCGTCAACGCCAGCCAGACAATCAACAGTGACGGCGAGCGCCACTCACGCCAAAACCAGCGCCAAATCATGCATCCTCCCACAATTTGCCATCGATAAGACGCAGACAGCGATCGCAGCGCGCCGCCAGTTGCTCATCGTGTGTGACCAGAATCAAGGTCGTGGCGAAATCGCGATTCAGCGAAAACAACAGATTGGCGATACGCTCGCCGGTTTGCCGGTCCAGATTACCGGTTGGTTCATCGGCAAACAGCACTTTTGGCCGCCCGCTAAAGGCACGAGCCAGCGCAACACGCTGCTGTTCTCCGCCCGATAGCTGCGCAGGCAGATGAGCCAACCGCCCGCCAAGGCCTAACTGTTGCAACAGATGCTCGGCCTGCTGGCGACTCTGCTTGTCGCTGTCACCGCGCAACAGCGCCGGTAACTGCACGTTTTCCAGCGCCGTCAACGTTGGCACCAGCATGAACGACTGAAAGACAAACCCCACATCGCTGGCGCGCAACGCCGCACGCCCCTCTTCATCCAATTTATCCAGCCGCTGACCCAGCAACACCACCTCACCGCTGCTGCCATCATCAAGGCCAGCCAAAATCCCCAGTAAGGTCGATTTCCCTGACCCCGACTCCCCCACCAGCGCAATGGTCTGAGCAGGTTTGACAACCAGCTCAACTCCGGTAAGGATGGAGAGCTGATGCCCACCCTGACCAACATGTTTACTAAGATGATGAACTTCAAGAATGTTTTCCGCTGGCATAGCGTTATCCTTTTGTTTTTAAGTTTGTTCAGCCTGCGCACACTGGCGGCGGATACGTTGCTGGTACTGGGCGATAGCCTCAGTGCGGGTTATCGCATGGCGGCTAATCAGGCCTGGCCTGCGCTACTCCATGCCAACTGGCAATCACGCGCGGACACCGCTGCCATTCACGTCGTCAACGCCAGTATCAGCGGCGACACAGCCACACAAGGGCTGTCACGGTTGCCCGCATTATTACAGCAACACCAGCCGCGCTGGGTGCTGATTGAACTCGGCGGTAACGATGGGTTACGTGGTTTCCCGCCACAAAATCTGGAACGTGATTTGGGCGAGATAATAACCCGCATCAAAGCGGCAAACAGTCAGCCGCTGTTAATGCAAATCCGCCTGCCTGCCAACTACGGCAAGCGCTATACCGAGACATTCACCGCCGTATACCCGCGCGTGGCTAACGCTTTTGGTATTCCGTTACTGACGTTTTTTATGGAGCAGGTTTACCTCAAACCCGAATGGATGCAGGATGATGGCATTCATCCGAACCGTGATGCCCAGCCATTTATTGCTGACCTCATGGCCAAGCAACTTGAGCCCATCGTGGCGGCGCACCGTGTTAGTAAGGGTTAACCGTGTCAGTAAAGGTTAACAGTTAAGCACGCCTCTTGATATTTAAGCGTTTTCGTTAGGTAAAGTTATGCAAAAAGCAGTTTTGATCACCGGGTGCTCCAGCGGTATTGGCTTACTTGCCGCCCACACGCTGCAACAGCGCGGTTATCGTGTGTTAGCGGCATGCCGTCGTCATCAGGACGTCGCGCGCATGAACTCTCTGGGCTTTGAAGGTATTGACCTGGATCTCGACAGCAGCGCCAGCGTCAGGCAGGCTGCCGATGTGGTGATTGCGCTGACGGGCAACCGTCTTTACGGCCTGTTTAATAACGCCGGATACGGTCTTTACGGGCCGCTCAACACCATCACTCGCCAACAGCTGGAGCAACAATTTTCCAGCAACCTGTTTGGCACGCATCAGTTAACCCAGTTGCTATTACCGGCGATGTTGCCGCACGGCGAGGGCCGGATCATTCAGACCAGTTCCGTCATGGGGTTAATCTCCACGCCGGGTCGCGGGGCTTACGCCGCCAGTAAATATGCGCTGGAAGCCTGGTCTGACGCCTTACGGATGGAACTGCACGGCAGTGGGCTGTGCGTTTCACTGATTGAACCGGGCCCTATCAGCACCGAATTTACACACAACGTGAATCAAACACAGCAGGATAAACCGGTCACGAATCCGGGTATCGCCAGCCGTTTTACGCTACCGCCGCAAGCGGTGATGCCCAAACTGATTCACGCGCTCGAGAGCCCTCGCCCGAAACTGCGCTATCCGGTGACGTTACTGGCACACGGCATCACGGTATTACGCCGCTTGCTGCCTGGCGTCGTGCTCGATGCCCTGCTGAGAACGAAATCCTGATCCGGGGTTGAAGCGACGCCTATCGCCCCCATTTATGGTCAAAATGGCCAAGAGAGAATGACATGCTAGAACAACACGCCACTGTGATTGATATCAACGAAAGCACGCTGCGTCAGGCACTGGAGCAATCCATGCAGACCCCGGTGCTGTTCTATTTCTGGTCTGAGCGTAGCCCTCACTGCCAGCAACTGAGCCCTATGCTGGACAAACTGGCCGCAGAATATGCCGGTCAGTTCCTTTTAGCGCGTGTCGATTGTGATGCCGAAGCCCATGTTGCCGCTCAGTTCGGTCTGCGCGCCATCCCGACAGTTTATCTGTTTAAAGACGGCCAGCCGGTAGACGGCTTCCAGGGGCCACAACCCGAAGAAGTCATTCGGGATCTGCTCCAGCAGTTCTTACCTAAACCGGAAGACCTGAAACTGGCGCAGGCGCAGCAGTTAATTCAGGATAACCAATTAAAAGACGCGGCGGTTTTGTTAAAAGACGCGTTTCAACTGAACGGCAAACGTAGCGATATCGCGCTGTTGCTGGCTGAAGTGCAGATTCAGTTAAACCGTATTGATGAAGCGCAAGCGCTGCTGGCGGCAATCCCGCTGCAAGATCAAGACACCCGCTACCACGGTCTGGTAGCGCAAATCGAGTTGATGAAACAGGCGGCGGACACACCGGAAATTCAGCAGTTACAGCAACAGTTAGCCGCACAGCCGGATAACGCTGAACTGGCGGTTCAACTGGCCTTGCAATTGCATCAGGTTAGCCGCAACGAAGAGGCGCTGGAGCTGTTGATGACGTTACTGAAAAAAGATCTGGCGGCCGCAGACGGCACTGCGCGCAAGACGCTGCTGGATATTATGGCAGCCCTGGGCACAGGGGATGCGCTGGCGGCACGCTATCGCCGTCAGCTCTACTCACTGCTGTACTGATTTTCCCACATCGCGCACACCGGGGCCCGCTGCGAGCCCCGGTTATTGCGTCTTGCTCGCTTATACGCTTTCCAGCACGTTCACCCAGCCATGCGCGCCGGATACCGGCCAGCCATTCAGCCAGCGTCGAACCATATTCATCGCTAACATAGCGACCACATCCTGCGCGGTTTTCTGGCTATAACGGCGCGCATTTAACTGAATAGTCTGGCCAAACGTCCCCTGCGGCGTATGCAGCGCCAGCGACAGCACGCCCTCATCAGCCCGGCCAACATAGAGCGCCAGCGCCGTATGGTAGCGCACGGCCAGCTCACGGGTATGGGTAAGCGCTTGCTGCAACGTTACGCGCTCAGGCGTGACCATCAACTCACCGCCCCACAGCCCGACCTCGGCGCTGCGCAGTTGCCAGCACAACAGACCAGCGGTGAAATCTTCACTGACGGACAACGTTAGCCCGCGCTCACGCAGGCGGCGTGCCAGTTGCGCTGGCAACCCTTCGGTGCCCTCGAAAATCGCGTGTTCTCCGGCAACCTCACGCACGGTGAGCCACGCCTGCTCCATCTCGCGCCGCCGCGCCGCCGGGCCGGTCAGCTTCAGCTCAATAATCGGCATGGAAGAGCGGTAGCCTAGCACCACGTCTGGCGGCAGCGGCAGGCTATCAAGCTGGCTTGCCAAATCGCTTTCCGAGCGGCCAAAGGTGGTCAGACGCAGGCACAGCGGCGCATCAGCAACGGCAAAGCGCGCGCGTAATCGCGGCACTATCTGTTGCTCCACCATCACTTTGAATTCAGACGGTACGCCAGGGGTGAAAAACATCAGACACTTGTTGAATTGCATAGCAAAACCACACGCAGTACCGACCGGGTTATCCACCAATTCAGCGCTGGCGGGCAGTTGGGCCTGTTTGCGGTTGCTGTCTGCCATCACCCGGCCACGTTCGGCAAAGAACGCTTCCATACGGGTTATCCATTCGGCATGTTCGACCAGCGTTTCTCCGGCTGCTGTCGCTGCCGCCAGCGCGCTGAGATCGTCACTGGTCGGCCCAAGACCGCCATTGACAATTAACACATCGGCTATCTGGCTACGCTCGGTTAATGCCGCAACCAGTTCTTCGAGCTTATCACCCACCGTCATGCGACTGGTCATCGGCACGCCTTGAGAAAACAGATAATCCGCCAGCCAAGCGGCATTCGTATCCACAATCTGGCCATGCAGCACTTCATCGCCGGTACATAACATCTCAACCCTAAGCATCCGTATGACTCCTTATGATGGTTTCACGCACATTCGTTCACTGATACCGCCCAAAACACCGGTGCTAAAAAACACGAAAAGCGTGTTAAACACGCCCTTCTCTGACTGAAATACCGCCTGGTTATGTTGTCATTGGCAATGAAGTCAGCACGCCTGATGCGGCCCGCCTGATGACCGCGCCACGACAAGGCGAGCGTAAAAGCCCGCTTCGCCTTGCCGTCTGACTTCAGCCACAGGGACACGCCCTGCTTAGAAATTCAGCCCCATGCTGACATACGCGGTATCGGCGACTTTATTGTCGTTACCGCGCTCGCTGGCGGCCATATTGATATAGCGATAACCAACGTCCAGCGACAGCGGACGCAGCGGCTGCCAGCGCACGCCGCCGCGCGCTTCAACATAGTGATCGACATGGCTTGAGAACGCATCAGGCGAGTAATAGCCTTCGCCAAACAGCGATACGCTGCTGGCGACCGGCACTTGCAGGCCGCCGCCCAGCGCGACGCCATAGCCGTCCTGGAAGTGGTTCTGGTTCATGTACAGCCCTTTCGCCCCCACTTTCAGCGACGCATTACTCAGCGCAAAGGTGTAATCCATGCCCGCGCTATAGATATCATTGCTGTGCTTTTGATCGTGGCCCCAGCCAACATTACCTGACAACCCCGGAATACCGAGCCCCATACTGGCTCCAGCGCCGACATAATCACGCCCGGTTTCGCCAGACAGACCAATAGCATGAGCAGAAACCGTCGCCAACAGCAGACTTCCCGCACAAGCAATACCCCAGTTTTTCATTTCAACTATCCTTAAAGACAATGAGAGCTCACCCGTTCAGGCCGTTTTCACCTGAATGATTTTCTGGCAAAGCTCGGGTTAAATGCAGACAACGCCGCGATGTTAACATGAATTTTACTGCAATCCGCCGCCGCCGATAGCGTAAATAACCTATCGATTTAGGCGCATTCGCCAGCAGGCGGCTCGGGTTAGCGGGCAGCCGATGTACGGTACTGCTGCTCAACCCAGGTTTTTACCTGCTGCCGGGAAATTTTGATGCCGCCGGTTTTAAGCGACTCAGGTAACAGGTAACAGGCTATCGGGCGCTGGAAACCGGCCAATCGCGTCTGGCACCACTCCACCAGATGAGGCAGCGCAAGCGCGCGCTCTACCTCCACGACCGCCACGGGCCGCTGCCCAAACTCCGGGTCATCAACCGGCACCACGCAGGCATAAGTGACATCCGGGTGAGTGAGCAATACCGCTTCAACATCCTCCGGTTGCACCCCTTCCCCGCCGCTAAAAAACTGGTTATCCAGCCGTCCTAATATCCGCCACTGTTGGCCGTCCCATTGCCCGCGATCGCGCGTATGAAACCAGCCCTGTTTATCGGTTATGGAGACCAGTCTGCCGTCTTGCCAATAGCCAGCCGCCAGACTGCGGCCACGCAACAGCACTTCCTCGCCGTCCAGCTGTATTTCGCGCTCTGGCAGTGGTAAACCGACGCCGGGGTGCTCATCGGCCCGTTTAGCGCATACCGTTGAGGCCAGCTCCGTGAGCCCATAACCGCACCAGCAACGGATACCGCGAGCCTCTGCCTGACACGTTAACTCAACCGGGATAGCGGCACCGCCCAATAAGACCGCGCGCAGACTGACAGGAGACTGGCTTTGCGCCAATAATCGCCACAACTGAGTGGGCACCAGCGACGCATGAGTACAAGCACGCAATGCCACCTCCAGCGGTTGCTGTGGCCGGATAACCAACGTCGCACCGGCCACCAGCCAGCGCCAGACGATACCCTGCCCGGAGACATGGAACAGCGGTAATGACAGCAACCAGCGGTCGCCCGCACCAAACGCCATCAGTTGCACCACGCCCTCGGCGTTCGCAACATGGGCATCAAACGTATGTACCGCCGCTTTAGGCATCCCGCTGGAGCCAGACGTCAACGTCAAGGTCGCCAACCGTTGGTATGACCAGACTAACGGGGCAGTTGGCAGCCGTTCGGACGACGCAGGCAAAGGCCAGCAGAGCGTGACAATATCCTGCGGCCAGTCCCTCCCTGCCAGGCACAACGCCCGCTCGATGTTCAGCGAAGGCAGCAAATCGGCCAGCAACCTGTCCGGTAACTGTGGGTTCAGCGGCAATACGCGCGCGCCGCACTGCATCAGCGCCAGATAGCACAACAGCATATCGGTACTGTTTTTTCCGCGCAGCGCCACCGCCATGCCAGGGCAAACGCCCTGACGGATAAAAGCCTCGCTCAAGCTGGCAATCTCGCTTGCCAGCTGTTGCCATGACCAAACCCGCGCGTCATCCATCAGCGCTGGCGCCATCGGCTGTGAGGCAGCCCAACCGCGCCACGGCCAATTATTCAGCCCTGCCATACCCGCTCCAGTTGCGCCGCCGTCAATAACGGTAACGGGCTGCCCGGCCAGGCACGCACCACCTGAGCCTGCATCAAATCCAGCGTATCCAGCCCCGGCACAGTCTCAGGCGTGAGCCAGTGAGCCACACGCGCCAGTTGACTCAACCCCAGACTGGACTCAATCGCCGAGCTGATAACCGCCGTTAAACCAAGCTGATGTGCTTGCGCAATCAGTTTCTGGCAGCGCGCCAGACTGCCGGTTAATGACGGCTTGATGATAATGGCAGCCACGCCCGGCTCGGCTACGACCTCAAAGCCGGGTTCGCGCACACTTTCGTCCCAGGCAATCGCGATACCGGTTTCGCGCGCAAAATCGCGTGATTCTTCACGGGTCTTGCAAGGCTCTTCCAGAAAAGCAATACGTGAGCGATAGGCCGGATTCACATAACGGGCAAACCCTTGTGCCTTCGCCAGTGTCCAGCTACGGTTCGCATCAAGACGCAGCCGCAACGCAGGCAACGCCTCAAGCAGCAGGTTGACTATCATGCCATCGCGCACCGCTTCATAGAGCCCGACTTTGACTTTTGCCACCTGCTCAGGCAGGTGTTGCAACATGGCAAACAACTCATCCGGGTCGCCGCTGCACAACGGCGCTTTGCGGTAATCCGCTGCGGTCGGGAGAGCCTCATCGAATTCGGCGAATGCGCAACTGAGCCCAAAATCAACCGATGCGACACCGCTTTCGCACCACGCGGCCTGCGGTGTTTCCCCGGTAAGCCAAGGCTGTAATTGCGCTTGCGCGGTTTCCAGCGCCTGCGCCAGCGTTTCCGGGCTAAACAGCGGCAGGGGGGCAATTTCCCCCCAGCCTTCGCGCGGGCCATCTTGCAGATGCACAATCACCCCCTCGCGGCTTTTCAGGCGCTGATTACGCAGCACCACGCCCGCCTCCATCGGTACGCTATAGCGATAAAGCGTTGCGTGGCGCATCAGGGATTCCGCTTAAATTTGCTAAAATCGGGCTGGCGTTTTTCATTGAACGCATTGCGGCCTTCCTGCCCTTCGTCAGTCATATAAAACAGCATGGTGGCGTTACCCGCCAGTTCCTGTAGCCCCGCCTGACCATCACAATCGGCGTTCAACGCCGCCTTCAGACAACGTAGCGCCATCGGGCTGTTTTCCAGCATTTCACGGCACCAGCGCACGGTTTCACGCTCCAGTTGCGCCAACGGCACAACCGTGTTGACCAGCCCCATATCCAGCGCCTGCTGCGCATCATACTGACGGCATAAGAACCAGATTTCACGGGCTTTTTTCTGGCCGACAATACGCGCCATATAGGACGCGCCCCAGCCACCGTCAAACGATCCGACTCGCGGCCCGGTTTGGCCGAACATGGCGTTATCCGCCGCAATCGTCAAATCACACATCATATGCAGCACGTGGCCGCCGCCAATCGAGTACCCCGCCACCATCGCCACCACCGGCTTCGGGCAGGTGCGAATTTGGCGCTGGAAATCCAGCACGTTGAGATGATGTACGCCGCTGTCATCTTTGTAACCGCCGTAATCGCCACGCACTTTTTGATCGCCGCCGGAGCAAAAGGCTTTGTCACCGGCACCGGTCAGAATAATCACCCCGACGCCTTCGTCATGACGAGCATTATCCAGTGCCTGCATCATCTCTTTGACAGTTTGCGGGCGAAAAGCGTTACGCACCTGCGGGCGATTGATAGTAATTTTCGCCATACCGTCAATGGATTTGTGATAGAGAATATCGACAAAATCGCCACTGCAATCGTGCCATTCAACCGGTGCGTAAAGCTGTTCTTCACTGGGATAAAGCATAATCAATCTTCCTTTCGGGATACGAAATAAACTGGCGAATACGTGCTGCATAAGCCGATGGATTCGCCTGATGAGCGTTGTGTCCGGCGCGGGCAACGTCAAGCAACACAAAATGATGCTGCGCCGCCAGCGCCTGAAATTTAGTGTCCTGATGTCCGCAGAGGTATCCCAACGGCATCGGCAAATGGTGCAATAACGGCACCAGATAAGGCTGACGAGAAAGCGATGTGGCCTCTAACATGGCCGCGATAGCCGCACCGTCATTTCCACGGCGCAGTGCCACCAGCCGGTCTCGCTGGTCAGGCGGTAATGCCGCAAACACCGGTTGCTGATACCAACTGTTCAGCACATGTTCAAGGGGCTGCTCGCGAAAGCGCCTTGCCCATCCGGCATCATGTTGACGGCGCGCCATGCGTTCGTCATCGCCCTCAAGCCCCGGATGGCCGCCCTCAATCAACACCCCTTGCAAGCCGGAGGTGTCGCCATAGCAGGCGTGATACATGGCCAAACGCCCGCCGAGCGAATACCCCAGCAGCCAATATTTATCAATCGACCATGCGGATAACTGCACGCACAATTGCTCACTAATCTGTGCAAACCCTTGCGCGCCACATTGCCGGGCCGAACCGTGGCCGGGTAAGTCAATCAGCAGGACAGGCCAGTCGGCAAAGTACGGCAACACCGGCTGCCAGTCCTGTGCGCTGCCAAGCAAACCGTGCAGCATCACCAGCCAAGGCTGCCCCGGTTTCGCGGTGCCGATGCGATGACCTATCATTCATGACCTACCATTCATGACCTACCATAGATTGCCTACCATGACGGCACCGCTGCCAGCAATTGCTTCAATGTTTCCACGCCCGCTTTGGGCTCTACCACCACCTCAAGCAAGGTGGCGCCGCCGTGTTGCCAGCCGCTCGCCACTGCCTCCTCTACGCCTTGCCAATCCTGCGCCCGCGCATAACGCAGGCCAAACAGCGCGGCGGCATGGCGAAAATCAACATGCTGCGGCATACAGTAAAAAGCCTCTCGCTGCGCCAGAGGCGTCGGCAATAGCGAGAAAATCTGGCCACCATCATTATTAACGACAATCAGCACCAAGGGCGCAGGAACCTGGCGTAATAGCGCCAGACTGTTTAGGTCATACAGCGCCGACACATCGCCAACGATAGCAAGCGTAGGGCGAGCCGTGGCGCGCTGCACCCCGGCCAGCGTCGATAACAGGCCATCAATGCCGCTGGCACCGCGATTGGCATACACCGGATACCCCGCAGGCAGGCAGGCCAGCGCATCCACCAGCCTGATGGCCAGGCTGTTGCCGACAAAAAACTGCCCATGCGGCGGGAGCAACGCGGCGACGCGATGCGCCAGTTGAGCCTCGCCAAACCCCGCAGACAACCTTAGCGCGACCTGTTGACGAACGCGCCCGGCGCAAGCCTGAACCGCCGGTGCCCAGCAAGGCTGCGCCGGTGACGGGGCCGGGTGCGCCGCCAGCCAGTCATCAGGTGCGGCAACCAAGCGGCGACCACGGTGCTGCGCCGGGTCAAGTCGCCCCGGCAGCCGGTCTATCAACCAATACTCTTGCGGTGCTACCGCTGTCTGCCACTGTAATACGCGCTTACCGGTCAGGCTGGCGCCAAATTGCACCACTATCTCCGCCTGATGCAACGCCTGAGCCTCTGGGTGTATCAACCACAAATCTGCACTGGCCAACGGCTGGCCGGTCTGCGACAGCACATCGCCTATCAGCGGCCAACCGAGTGTCTGCGCCCAGGCGGCTATCCGTTCACCCTCGTGCGCGGCGACCCGTCCAACAAGAACCACACCGCGACGCTGCCGCCACTGCGGCCAGTCCGGCTGTACCCGTAGCGCGACATCACGGCTGTCGCCCTGTAACCAGGGTTCTTGCTGCTGCCACCAATCACCGAGCGCGCCGAGCCAATCCTGAAATGCGAGCGGATCGTCCTCACCATAGAGCGGCTCGGCAAAGGGGCAGTTGACATGCAACACGCCGTGGCGCAGTGCGCTTAACGCATTATCGAGCGTTGCCGCCAGCCAGCGCGCCGGAATATCCGGTGTAGGACGAGGCAAATTCAGCGCGTGTGCGGGATGAGCGCCAAACATTCCCGGCTGGCGAATGGCCTGATTAGCGCCGCAATCAATCATCTCCGGCGGGCGATCGGCCGTCAGCACGACCAGCCTTTCACCGGTCAAACCGGCTTCAATAATCGCCGGGTACAAATTGGCGGTCGCCGTGCCGGACGTCACGACAATCGCCACCGCCTCACCAGAGGCTTTCGCCAGCCCAAGCGCAAGATGCCCCAGCCCGCGCTCATCAAAGTGGGTATGGCATTGCAGCGCCGCGTGTGTGGCGGCAGTCAGTGTCAAGGGAGTTGAGCGCGATCCAGGCGCGATACAAACGTGGCGAATACCCTGGCGACTCAGCACTTCAAAAAGCACCTGCGCCCATCGGCGATTAAAAATATGTGTGGACATGTTCGACTCAACAACTCCGGTTGCGGGTTGTGGCAATTATTATATTTTTTTTCATCCGGCCAACTTTGATGTAAACCATGATGTAAACCAGTAACAACGAATATTGCCGTGTACTTTTGCCATAAAGGGATCATTAAAAATGACGTCACCGCAGTGACATCCATAATGCCCACCGACAGCCGCTACAGCGCGTTATGATGTCGGCGGGCCTCACCCATCATCGGATTTTTGCGTATTTTTCGCCACTCTTGATGTAACAAAAAGGTTATCGAAAATAACGACCTTATGACATGTCGCCGTCAAACAGCGATTTCAAACCGGCGATTTTATTGTCTAATTCTTGCCATTCCTGCTCAGGGTCTGATGCCGCAATAATCCCTGCCCCGGCATATAACGTCAGCTGGCGCGCGTTCACGTTAGCCGAGCGCAACGCCACACAAAATTCGGACTGCTGCCGGGACAGGTATCCGGCAGACCCGGCATACCAGCCGCGCGTAAAGGGCTCGTACCGGGCAAGAAAATCCCGCGCCGGACGGCGTGGCAAGCCAGCCACCGCCGCTGTAGGCTGTAGCAAACGTAAACAGACCTCATCATCAATCGCCCGCAGCGTCGCCTGAATCGTTCTGCGCAAATGCTGTACTTTACGCAAGCGGATAATCTCAGGCGGCATTACATCCAGCGTTTGCGCAACCTCATGCAAACGCTGACAAATATCATCGACCACCAGCATATTTTCGCACTGGTTTTTTACATCATTCATCAACCAGTCGGCTAACTGTGCCGCCACTGTTTCATCGGGATGGCTGGCAACCGTCCCCGCCAGCGCCTCCGTCTCCAGCCGGTGATATCGCCGTCGGTAAAGCCGCTCAGGGCTCGATCCCAGAAACGCCTGTTCAGGCGCCAGCGCCAGCATAAAATGATAACAGCGATGATTCGCCGCACGGCTGGCGGCCATGAGCGTGGTTGCTCGCAGCGGCTCATTGAGCGTCAATGAGGTAGCACGAGCCGGCACCACTTTCTCCAGCCTGCCTGCGGTTATCTCTGCCAGCGCCTGCGCCAAGATCGCGCCCCACTGCTCGCGGTTCGGACAATGCTGCGCTGACACGATACGTGTCTGCAACGGCGGCAACATTTGCGCGGGCTGTAGCTGGCGCAAAAACGTCTGTGCCAGTTGCACATCGTCGGCCAATGACGTTTCACTAAACAGATTCAGCCGCACACGCACACGCCGCCCCTGACGTAACAGTGCGATTCGCGGCACAAACAGCCGGGCCACCGCCAATTCCGGCGTCTGTGGGCATTGATCAAAGGCGTTTATCCCCCAGATACGCACGCTGTCGTCTACGTCGTGACGTTGCAAAAAGGCATTCGCCTGCGTGATATCGTCAAAGGCGCGCACCTGCCCACAAACGGCGGCCTCTTCATCATCCTGACGGTGCTGCCAGTAAAATTGCGGATACACCGATTGCGCCGCCAGCCACGGTAGCAGTTCCCCGCTATCCGGAAAGGTCAGCGTAATGGCATAAAAACCCGTCCGAACGGGTAAAGGCTCACTAAGTGCCTGATGCATTTGATGCAGCAGGTCTGAGAATTGCAGCACATTCACCCCATAGCCTAACTGAAAGTGAGGAATTATACGGGGCTCGCGATGGAAAAAAAAAGCGATTAGCGTGATAGCAATTCAAACGGGAATGCCGCTCGCCAGAAAAATACGCACCGCACAAAATGAATCCGCAGGCGATTCAATTAGCATTAAGTGACAAAAGTTCGCCACGCCGCCCCCCTAGAATTTCCCTGCTGTCATCAAATTTCCTCATTCTGCTTTGTCATTAGTTACCTGCCGGGCTTGCCCGGCTTTTTTTATGTCTTCGGCGTTATACCGCAACCGTGCCCAACAGGGGGCTATCAAGGACAGCGTTTTGTCGCTTTCGTTAACATCGACACGTATCACACTTCGATAAATCACGGCAATTGTGGTAAAAAGACCACCTGAATGTGCGCTAGCGGTGAGCGTTGCCGGGTATCGCGTGGAGCTGTGCTGAAAGGAGCGAATGGGTGACAACGTTCGACAAAACGCACGGAACCAACAGACTGCGGCGCTAGCAGCCGACCCATTCCCGGCCCGGCATGTGACAGCCCGCACCTCGAAAACCCGCTGTTGCCGGAGAGGTCATGCCGGTTAGCGCTCACTCACCACCGATTAAACCGTTCATCTGGAGCCTGATTTCATGCCTGCGGCTATCATGCGTTTTTTCCTGTTATTCATCCTGCTCCTTCTGTTAGCGATAGGCTCTTACGGCTATAACTACGTCAATTGCTGGATGACGGAAAAAAAATCTGCGCTAACGGATATTGCCGAAGGGATGCAAAAACGCATTGATGCCTATCGCTTTTTTACCGACCAAATCTATAAAAACCTTATTACTGACCCGATTCAACCTGAAAGCACCAATGTCAACCTCATCACACTGATACCTAACGTATTTTATGCTGAAAAGAGTAACCACAAGACGGATGCGCTCATTTTTGGCCAACACGATAAAACCACATTAACCGCGATGCACCGCATCTCACAGTATCTGGATGTACTCTGGGGAGCAAAAACCGATATCTATTCAATGTATTACCTTAACGGGCAGGACAACAGCCTCACCATGGTTTCCACCCAGCCGTTGAAAGATATTTCGTCACCGCTACGCGGCAGCTATTTGTCATCGATAGTCGAAACGCGCAAAACAGAAATGTTGCAGCAAGCCAATACGCTCGATGAGCGGGAAAGTTTCTCGGCACTGCGCAAATTACGCTTTTACAATGACTACTATTTTACCCTGCGTACCACGTTCAATCAGCCCGGCCATCTGGCGACCGTCATTGCCTTTGATTTATCGATTAACGATCTGATCCCAAGCCATCTGCCCCGGGAAAATTTCATCCTGCGCCAACAACTGCCGCCGGTGAACGTAGATAATGATAACGACATTCCAACTGAAATCCGCCGTGAGGGCGGATTACTGGAAATTTCCGCTCAATTAATGAATGCGCCCATCAAGCTGGTGTATGTCGTTCCGCTCGATAAGCTTATCGCTGAAATGCTGCGCAGGAATATCTGGAGTATCGGCTTTAGTCTGGCATTACTGCTGCTTGCTCTCAGCGGTGCATATGCGTTGCGCCGTTATCATGCGCGTCCGAAGGACGATCTTTCTCATCATCTGAAATCGCAACAACAGATGTACGACGATATTGTCAACCGCGTACCGGTTGGCGTACTGGTTTATGATTTTGATAATAATAAAGTGGCGGTCGCCAATACGCTGGCTGAACGTCTTTATCCGCATTTGAGTTTGAAGAAAATCGCCACCCTTGCCGAAGAACATCAGGGGCTGATTCAGGCGACCGTCGATAACGAAATGTATGAGGTGCGCGTTTTCCACAGCCAGCATACCCCTGCGCTGTGCCTGTTCTTATTGCGTGAACAAGACCAGGAAATTTTAATCACCCGGAAATTACAGCTCGCCCAGCGGGAAATCGATAAGAATATCGCCGTGCGCAAGCGACTGTTTCGCCACCTCAGCCAAGAGTTTAAGCATCCTTTATCTGCCGTTCATCAGTTAGCGCTCTCTTTGCGGCAGGCGGAAGCGACGCCAGAGCAGCAAAAAGTCATTCAGTCATTGATTATCGAAGCCAGCAGCGCCATTCGGTTGATGGAAAACATCGCCCTGCAAGCACATCTGGAAACCGGCGAGTGGCATTTGGTGCATGAGCCGTTCTCACCGTTAACACTGCTTGACGACCTGTTATTGGAGTTATTGCCCCGTATTCAGCAAAAAGGGCTGGCGTTGTTTAACCACTACCAGCTTGATCCGCGCCAGTCCTATCTTGGCGATAGTGAACTCCTGCGAAAAACGCTGTCACTGCTGCTGGATTACGCGATAACCAATACCGATTATGGCAAGATTACTGTCTCTTGCGAGCCTGCTGGTCAATCGCCTGAACAGGTGGTGATAAAAATCAACGATACCGGTACGGAAATCTCTGGCCTGGAGCGCGACAATCTCATGCACCCGTTCGCGACTACGCCGCTGTCCGATCGTTTCCGGCAAAATTCAGGATTAACCCTATTTCTGTGCAATCAGCTTTGTAACAAACTGGGTGGTCAATTGCAGATAAACAGCCGCCCGGGGCTTGGCACGCAATACACCCTGACGCTGAAAATGGACATGGCTGCGCAGCCCGTAGAAGAAGAAGAGAAACTTCTGGACGACATCACGCTACTTTTGAATATTACATCCGATGAGGTGCGCACTATCGTTAACCGCCAGGTCACGCAATGGGGAGCTAACGTGGTGGTATATGATGAAAGGCTGGTGAATCAGTCTGCTGAAATCACTATCACGGATGATCCGACCCGAGTGGACGAAGACACGCTGCTCGTCACCTGTGACGACATGCAGTGGGTGCCGCTCGGACACCGCCGACTGCGCACCAACTACAATATCAGCCAGTTGCTGCAAGATGGTTTATTGAAACTCATCGAGCAGCAACTTGATACCGATACCGATGATACGACAGACGAAGAGCACGACGATATCGGCGTTTACGTGCGGCAGTTACACAGCAGTGACTACTATTCGTTGTTTGTAGAGACAGTACCGGAGGACATAAAGAGGCTATATACTGAAACTCAGGATGGCGATTTTTTATCACTTGCGCAAACGGCGCACCGCCTGAAAGGCGTCTTTGCCATGTTGAACCTTCACCCCGGCAGGCAGTTATGTGAAGCGCTGGAAAAGCTTATTACCACCCAGGATAGAACACAAATAGAGGCCAATCTCCAGCAGATCGACCATTTTGTCAGTGTGCTATTGCATTTCGGTGGTCAACACGACGAGTAAAAAACAATGAGTAACTTAAACGTAATTATTGCAGACGATCACCCTATTGTTCTGTTTGGCATCAAGAAGTCCCTTGAACAAATTGAATGGATCAATGTGGTTGGTGAATTCGAAGACTCGACAGCCCTGATTAATCACCTTCCCAAACTGGATGCCAATGTTCTTATCACCGATTTATCCATGCCGGGCGATAAATATGGCGATGGCATTACGCTGATTAAATATATCAAGCGCCACTTTCCGCACCTGTCGATTATTGTGCTGACAATGAACAATAACCCGGCCATTCTCAGTGCGGTACTGGAGCTGGATATTGAAGGCATTGTGCTAAAACAAGGCGCGCCGACCGATTTACCTAAAGCGCTGGCCGCCCTGCAAAAAGGTAAGAAATTTACGCCTGAAAGCGTCACTAAAGTGCTGGAAAAGATCAGTGCCAGCGGTTATGGCGATAAACGCCTGTCACCCAAAGAGAGCGAAGTATTACGCCTGTTTGCCGAAGGTTTCTTAGTCACGGAAATTGCCAGGAAACTAAACCGCAGTATCAAAACCATCAGCAGTCAGAAAAAGTCAGCCATGACTAAACTGGGCGTTGATAACGATATCGCGCTGCTTAATTACCTTTCATCTGTCGGTATTTCCCCTCCGTCCGATAAAGAATAATCGCCTGGCGCAGGATAAAACTGGCGCGCGATGCCTCGCCGCCAGTGTTTACCAACAATGCCATTACTCCCCTGATGTCGCCGCCTTTTGTTTCACCAGATTGCTGTAGTACGCCAACGATTGTTGCAGCGTATCCAGCGTGACGGGTTTTGACAGGCAATTATCCATCCCGGCCTGCAGGCAACGCTGCCGCTCCTCGGCCAGCGCATTCGCCGTAACACCAATGACCGGGAAAGTGAGCTGCATTTCACGCAGGCGCTCAGTAAAGCGGTAGCCATCCATGTTCGGCATATTCACATCGGTAAGCACGATATCTACCGGGTTCTTCGCCAGCACATCCAACGCATCCAGCCCGTCATTGGCCGTTATCACCTGATACCCCAGCGAACCGAGTTGATCGGCCAGCAAGCGCCGGTTAATCGGATGATCATCCACCACCAAAACACGCACGCCCTCATTTTCCGAACGGCTATAGGTCGCCAGTGGCGAGGCGGGTAGCGTTGCCGGTAAAGCCTCTTCGCCACGGTAGATGCGCTGTAACAGTAATGGCAAATCGTGGGGAGCGGCGGTGCTGTGCAACCAGTAACCCGGCTGACGCTCCTGTGCTGCCCCCGCCTGTGTTCCGCTCAGTTCAATACATGCGCGCATGTTACCCGCCGACGTTACCGGCGTATCAACAATCAACACATCTTCGCCGTTACTCAGGCTACGTTCATCATAACGCCGTGCCTCAATCCCCATGCCTTGCAACAAGGTAAACAGGTAACGCTCCATCAGCGCATTACGCACCTGTACCCAGCACACTTTACCGCGCCACGCCTCTGCCGATGATGGCTTGGGATAACGCGCATGATAAAGAGGAATACGCACCGCAAACTCACTGCCAAGACCGGGTTCTGAGTCAATGGTGATATCGCCGTCCATTAAATTGACCAGTTTCTCGCAAATCGCAAGACCAAGCCCGGTGCCCTGAAAATGGCGCTGCACTCCGGTGCCAGCCTGAAAGAAGGGGTCGAACAGTTTCATTACCGCGCGCGTATCAATGCCAACACCGGTATCACGCACTTTGAACAGCAGGTAGCCATCCTGAGAACACACCACCTGAAACACAATGCATCCCGTATCCGTGAACTTAATCGCATTACTGAGCAAATTGCTTAACACTTGCTGTAAACGTACGGCATCCCCCATCAGGCTAACCGGCACGTTGGGGTCGATATAGCAATATAATGTCAGGCGTTTTTTCACGACTAACGGTAAATAGTTGCTAACGATGTGGTTAATCACTTCCCGTGGCGCAAATTCGCCGGGTTCGATTTTCAACTGCTCCGATTCAATTTTTGAGAAATCCAGAATATCGCTGATGATTTTTAGCAACAGCGCAGAGGAGTTCTGCATCGCGCCAACCAGACGGTTAGCATCCGATGACAGTGATTTCGTTCGCAATAAATCCAGATTACCGATAATGCCATACAGCGGCGTGCGCAGTTCGTGGCTGACCGTCGCCAGAAACATCGATTTCGATTGGCTCGCCTGTTCAGCGGCATTTGCCATCTCTTGTAATGATTCTTCCATGCGTACCCTGGTGCTGACATCCAGCAATACGCAAATGGCGACATTCTCATTTCGATAGCGTGAATGCACAAAGCTGATTTGCAAATGGTGATTACGCGCTGTCACCACATCCAGCGATTTAGAGTGCTGATCGCAAATAATACGCACCAGACGCATGCGATCCTCATAGGTAAGCAGGCTCAAATAATTATGTGCCAGCTCATTACTGAGAATATTGGTGCCATCGCTAATACGTAAAATGCAGATCCCAACGGGCGCGGAAGCCACAATTTTTCGGTTGAACTGCTCGTTTTCTTCAATCTGAAACGCATTACGCTCTGCGGGCAGGAAAATTCGGCGCTCAAACAACCGGGTAAACAGAAACAGGCACAGCGCGGACGCCACATTCAGCAATGCCATATTCATCAATAAACCGTTCAGCGAGGCCAGCATCACATCCAGCGGCAACGAATAGACCACGCTCATCGATGTCGGTGGCAGCGGCTTTTTCATTAATAGCGCGCTGAAACCGTCGCTATAGCCAAAATAATTATTGGATTCGGGATAATGGCTGGGCACGCTGCCGGAACGACTATCGATAACCTGCAATAGCACATGTTCGTTCTGGTCAAGTAAGCGCAGGCTGAAGGGTAAATCCGTATTCAATACCAAATCGTCAAGTCGTATTGTCTGTTCGATTCCCATCATCGTTATCAAATGGTTATCGACATAAACCGGCATCAAGGCATACAGATATCCGGTGTTTTGCGTCAAACCGGGCACCACCCAGTACAGGCTATCCTCACGCCGCATGCCTGCACCGGTTGATTTCTGATTCTGCAAATGCTCCTGAACGCTTTTGAGCAAACTGTCGCTATCCAGCGACTGATTACGGATACCAAAATCCACGATGCACTGCTGGCTGCTATCTAAAAAGAAAACTCGATTCAGGTCATAAACTGAAGAGAAATCCTCATGCCATTGATCAAAAAAACGGCTCAACAGGGCCAACTGAGCCGGATTTTTTTCATATTGCTGGCTGCAATCAAAAGTGGGCGAAAGCGGATAAATGGCCGCAGGCGCGTTTTTGCTCAGGCCCGGTTTATTACGCAACGAAAGCGATGCGCTAAAACGGTTCGCCGCCAGATAACGCAGCTCACGCGCCACCTCGGTGGCATGGCGAATGTAACCTAATGACTGTTCCGCATTAAGGGAGAAGATCTGCCGCAGGTGTGATTCCTGCTGTTTGAGCGCGCCATTAATCACGAAAATCGACAGCAGCGCCCCCAGCATCCACAAAAGTAACGCCAGCCCCCGGAATAAATACCGGGAAATTTTGAGAGTCGTTTGAAAAGAGACAGTCACTTTTAAAGGCATACCGTAAAGGTTAACAGAACGGAAAAACGCATAGAACCGCCATACACTAACGGCCCCCCATAAAAAAAGCCAGCGCATCAGGCGCTGGCTTTGGCATTCATCCCATCAATATCAATGAAGAAGAATTATTCATCATCAGCCGGTGTCTCGTCATCGGCCTCCGGTTCATCAGACTCTTCTTGCGGTAACTCACCATCGACAGGGACAACGCTATCCAGTTCGTCATCCTCTACCGGCTCGGCGACGCGCTGCAAGCCGACAACCTGCTCATCTTCGGCAGTACGAATCAGTGTCACCCCTTGAGTATTGCGTCCCACAATACTGACTTCGGAAACACGGGTACGCACTAACGTGCCGGCATCGGTGATCATCATTATCTGATCGGCGGTATCAACCTGCACCGCCCCCACCACGTTACCGTTACGCTCGCTGACCTTGATGGAGATAACGCCTTTGGTGGCGCGGGATTTGGTTGGGTACTCGCTTACAGCGGTACGTTTACCAAAACCGTTTTGCGTGACGGTCAGAATGTCGCCCTCGCCTCGCGGCACAATCAGCGATACCACGCGATCATCATTCTGCAAACTGATGCCGCGCACCCCGGTCGCCGTACGGCCCATGGTACGCACCGCTGATTCGCAAAAACGCACCACCTTGCCTTCGGCAGAGAACAACATCACTTCGTTGCTGCCATCCGTCAGGTCAACACCAATCAACTCATCGCCATCGTTCAGACCCACGGCGATAATCCCGGCGCTACGCGGGCGGCTAAACTCGGTCAGTGCGGTCTTCTTGACCGTACCGCTCGCCGTCGCCATGAACACATTCATGCCCTCTTCGTACTCGCGTACCGGCAGAATCGCAGTGATGCGTTCATCCTGCTCCAGCGGCAGCAGGTTGATGATAGGACGTCCACGCGCGCCACGGCTTGCTTCCGGCAGTTGATAAACCTTCAGCCAGTAGAGACGGCCACGGCTGGAGAAGCACAGGATAGTGTCGTGGGTATTCGCTACCAATAGCCTATCGATGAAGTCTTCTTCTTTGATGCGCGCGGCAGATTTCCCTTTCCCGCCACGACGCTGGGCTTCGTAATCACTCAGCGGTTGGTATTTGACATAACCCTGATGCGACAGCGTGACGACCACGTTCTCTTCGTTAATCAAATCTTCGATGTTGATGTCAGCGCTGTTATGCGTAATCTCTGTGCGGCGAGGATCGTTGTACTGTTCACGAATCGCGACCAACTCCTCACGGATAACTTCCATCAGGCGCTCGGGGCTACGCAGAATAAACAGTAACTCGGCTATCTGCGCCAGCAGTTCCTTATATTCATCAAGCAGCCTCTCATGTTCCAGGCCGGTCAGTTTCTGCAAACGCAGATCCAAAATCGCCTGCGCCTGCTGTTCGGTAAGATGGTAGTACCCATCATGAATACCAAACTCCGGCTCCAGCCACTCCGGGCGAGCCGCATCATCACCGGCACGTTCCAGCATGGCGGAAACGCTGCCAAGCTGCCACGCCTGCGCAATCAGCGCGGTTTTAGCCTCAGCTGGTGTTGATGCATGACGAATAAGCTCAATAATCGGGTCAATATTCGCCAGCGCAATCGCCAGCCCTTCCAGAATATGCGCCCGCTCACGCGCTTTGCGCAGTTCGAAAATGGTGCGGCGCGTCACGACTTCACGGCGATGACGCACAAATGCGGCCAAAATATCCTTCAGCGGCATTAATTTCGGCTGGCCCTGGTGCAGCGCCACCATATTGATGCCAAACGACACCTGCATTTGCGTCTGGGCATACAGATGGTTAAGCACCACTTCACCGACCGCATCGCGTTTAATCTCAATGACGATACGCATACCGTCTTTGTCAGACTCATCGCGCAGCGCACTGATCCCCTCAATGCGCTTTTCTTTGACCAGTTCGGCAATCTTTTCTATCAGTCGTGCTTTGTTCACCTGATAAGGGATTTCATGCACGATGATGGTTTCACGACCCGATTTGGCATCGGCTTCCACTTCGGCGCGCGCACGGATATACACTTTGCCTCGGCCAGTCCGGTAAGCTTCTTCGATGCCGCGCTTGCCATTAATAATGGCCGCCGTCGGAAAATCGGGCCCAGGAATATGCGCCATCAACCCTTCGATGCTGATATTTTCATCATCGATATAGGCCAGACAGCCGTTAATCACTTCAGTGAGGTTATGGGGCGGAATGTTGGTCGCCATCCCGACGGCAATACCGGATGAACCGTTGACCAACAGGTTTGGAATGCGGGTAGGCATCACATCCGGGATCTGCTCCGTGCCATCGTAGTTTGGCACAAAGTCCACCGTCTCTTTTTCCAGATCGGCAAGTAACTCGTGGGCAATTTTTGACATGCGCACTTCGGTATAACGCATCGCCGCAGCGGAATCCCCGTCGATGGAACCGAAGTTACCCTGCCCATCCACCAGCATATAACGCAGTGAAAATGGCTGGGCCATACGCACAATGGTGTCATACACCGCGCTGTCGCCGTGCGGGTGGTATTTACCGATAACGTCCCCGACCACACGGGCCGATTTCTTATAAGGCTTGTTCCAGTCGTTCCCCAGCACACTCATCGCGTACAGCACGCGGCGGTGTACCGGCTTGAGGCCATCGCGAACATCCGGCAACGCGCGCCCGACGATGACGGACATGGCATAATCCAGATATGAACTTTTCAGCTCTTCTTCGATGTTGACCGGTGTAATTTCTCTGGCTAGGTCGCTCATGGAGCCGCTATCCCTCTATTTCTGCCCGATTTTAAAAGGTGGAAAATGATATCACAAACCGGGGTTTCAGGGGAAACGCCGTACCCGATTACTGGCGGGTATTTGGCGTTTCTTTCACGTTTCAGGCCGTGTTAGCGGGGCGAATGTTTGCAGATGGGCGATGCATCAACCCTGTGTCTTGCAACCGCACAACGGTAAGCTGCTACAACATCGCCTTGCGGCTCGCTATACTCGCCTACGTTGCGCGTTAATGAACACGAACGAAAACAAACACAGATCACAGAAAAAAGTGAGCATCTCCATGAACACAAAGGCCATCCATACCGATGAGAGCGACACCACGCCGCACCGTGCGCTAAATGTCGATCATGACGAAATCGCCAAATTTGAAGCCGTGGCCTCACGCTGGTGGGATCTGGAAGGCGAATTCAAACCGCTGCACCGCATCAATCCACTGCGTCTGAATTACATTATCGAGCGCGCCGACGGTATTTTTGCTAAACACGTATTAGACGTTGGCTGCGGCGGCGGCATTCTGGCTGAGAGCATGGCGCGGGAAGGCGCTCATGTTACCGGTTTGGATATGGGCAGTGAACCGTTACAGGTCGCCCGGCTGCATGCGCTGGAAAGCGGCGTTGAGGTTAACTACGTGCAGGAAACCGTCGAAGCGCACGCTGACAGCCATGGCGAAAAATATGATGTCGTCACCTGTATGGAAATGCTTGAACACGTTCCTGACCCACGTTCAGTGGTGCTGGCATGCGCACGGCTGGTCAAACCCGGCGGCCATGTGTTCTTCTCCACCATCAACCGCAATACCAAAGCCTGGTTGATGCTGATTGTCGGCGCTGAATACCTGACCAATATCGTGCCGCGCGGCACCCACGATGCCAAAAAATTCATCCGTCCGGCTGAATTGCTGTCTTGGGTCGATATGACGCCGCTACGTGAACGCCATATCATCGGCTTACACTACAATCCGCTGTCAGACCGCTTCCGTCTTGGGGCTAATGTTGACGTCAATTACATGCTACACACCCAGTACCCGAAACCGGAATAAGCGCCAAAACCGAGCCTTACGCACTTATCAACAGGCTGTCACCGTACAACAGGCCAGTGGCGATACCACTGGCTTTTTTAGCCTCGCCGATTATATTTTCAGCTACGAATAGCGTAAGATTCATGCTGATTACCCTGCCAAAGCCAGACTATTCCGAATAAATTGATCAAAACACGGTTTTGGTTAATCCAAACAGTGGCCGGTCGGATAAGAAACCGACGAACGATCAATTTTTTTATTTTTTCTGCCTTGCCGTTGACATGATAAGGAACCCCCGTGGTAGCTGGGGCTCGTCCGATTTATTCTCATGTTATCCACAACCGAGCCGGATTTTGCTCACTTGCAAAGCCCGGACTTTCACATTATCTTGTTATCAAAATCCGACCCACCCCCTATATATAGTGTTTACTTCTAACAGAAAGCACTATTTTTTTTGTTTGCATTTTTGCTGAATAGAAAAACGGGGCGGCCAAAACGACAAAACTCGTGTCAAAAAACAGGTACTACGCCACATGAATCAGAGTCTGCTTGTTACCAAACGCGATGGCAGCAAAGAACGCATCAATCTGGACAAAATCCACCGGGTTATCACCTGGGCGGCAGAAGGGTTACACAATGTCTCCGTCTCTCAGGTTGAACTGCGTTCCCATATCCAGTTTTATGACGGTATTAAAACTGCCGACATTCACGAAACCATTATCAAAGCCGCCGCTGACCTGATCTCCCGCGATAGCCCGGATTATCAGTATCTGGCTGCGCGTCTGGCGATTTTTCATCTGCGCAAAAAAGCCTACGGTCAATTCGAACCGCCGAAACTGTACGACCATGTGGTGAAAATGGTCGAAATGGCAAAGTACGACCGCCATTTGCTGGAAGATTACACGGAAGAAGAATTCACCCAAATGGACGCTTTCATCGATCACTGGCGTGACATGAATTTCTCTTATGCTGCGGTAAAACAGCTGGAAGGGAAATATCTGGTACAAAACCGCGTAACCGGTGACATCTACGAAAGCGCCCAGTTCTTGTATGTGCTGGTTGCCGCCTGCCTGTTTTCCGGTTATCCCCGTGAAACCCGGCTGGATTACGTTAAGCGTTTTTATGACGCCGTTTCCACTTTTAAAATCTCGCTGCCGACGCCGATTATGTCCGGCGTGCGCACCCCGACACGCCAGTTTAGTTCTTGTGTCTTGATTGAATGTGGCGACAGCCTGGACTCTATCAATGCCACCTCAAGCGCCATCGTCAAATATGTTTCGCAGCGCGCAGGGATTGGTATTAATGCTGGCCGAATTCGCGCGCTGGGCAGCCCGATTCGCGGTGGCGAGGCGTTTCACACCGGCTGTATTCCATTTTATAAACACTTCCAGACAGCGGTGAAATCCTGTTCTCAGGGCGGGGTACGCGGCGGCGCGGCGACACTGTTTTATCCGTTATGGCATCTGGAAGTCGAAAGCCTGCTGGTACTGAAAAACAACCGTGGCGTGGAAGGCAACCGCGTGCGCCATCTTGACTATGGCGTTCAGCTCAACAAGCTGATGTATCAGCGTCTGGTGAAGGGCGGCGATATCACGCTGTTCAGCCCGTCCGACGTGCCGGGTCTGTACGATGCGTTCTTCAACAATCAGGACGAATTCGAACGCCTGTACGTCAAATATGAGCAGGACAACAGTATCCGCAAGCAGCAGATCAAAGCCGCAGAGTTGTTCTCGCTGATGATGCAGGAGCGCGCCTCTACCGGCCGTATCTATATTCAGAACGTTGACCACTGCAACACCCACAGCCCGTTTGATCCGCTGGTCGCACCGGTACGTCAGTCCAATCTGTGCCTTGAAATTGCGCTGCCAACCAAGCCGCTGGAAGACGTCAACGACGAGAACGGCGAGATTGCGCTGTGTACCCTGTCGGCATTTAACCTCGGTGCAATCAACTCGCTGGACGAACTTGACGATCTGGCGGTGCTGGCGGTGCGCGCCCTTGATGCCCTGCTCGATTATCAGGACTACCCGATTCCGGCCGCCAAACGCGGTGCCATGGGGCGGCGTACGCTGGGGATTGGGGTTATCAACTTTGCCTATTATCTGGCGAAAAATGGCGTCCGTTACTCCGATGGCAGCGCCAATAACCTCACACATCGCACTTTTGAAGCCATTCAATACTACTTATTGAAAGCGTCTAACCAGTTAGCGCGCGAGCAAGGCGCCTGCCCGTGGTTTAACGAAACCACCTATGCCCAGGGCATTCTGCCAATAGACAGCTATAAGCGCGATCTGGATAAGATCTGCAATGAACCACTGCATTATGACTGGGAAACACTGCGTAAAGACATCACCGCCTATGGCCTGCGCAACTCCACACTGTCAGCATTGATGCCGTCGGAAACCTCATCGCAAATCTCCAACGCCACCAATGGTATTGAGCCTCCGCGTGGTCATATTAGCGTCAAAGCCTCTAAAGACGGTATTTTGCGTCAGGTGGTGCCAGAGTACGAAACGCTAAAAGGCGCGTATGAATTGCTGTGGGATATGCCGTCTAACGATGGCTACCTGCAACTGGTTGGTCTGATGCAGAAATTTATCGATCAGGCGATTTCGGCGAACACCAACTATGACCCGGCGCGTTTCCCATCAGGAAAAGTGCCGATGACCCAGTTGCTCAAAGACCTGCTAACAGCGTATAAATTCGGGCTGAAAACGCTGTACTACCAAAACACGCGAGATGGCGCAGAAGATGCGCAAGATGACCTGCTCGATAGCGCCTCGCAGGATGATGGCTGCGAAAGCGGCGCGTGTAAGATCTAACACCAACGCGTTTGCATACCGTGCCGGGGCGCTGCCAAAGCGCGCCCGGCAGATAACGTCTGTTATGTCGCCCTCGTCGCCACCACCGGTGACGCTGGTGCAACCCGCCCCGATGAATCAGCGGTTTAACGGCATTGCCTGCGGGTTGCTGTGACTGTGTTTGGAGAGACCATGGCCTATACCACTTTTTCACAGAACAAAAACGACCAACTACTGGAGCCGATGTTTTTCGGCCAGCCGGTTAATGTCGCGCGCTACGATCAACAAAAATACGAAATTTTTGAAAAACTGATTGAGAAACAACTTTCGTTCTTCTGGCGTCCTGAAGAAGTGGATGTCTCCCGCGATCGCATTGATTACCAGGGGCTACCGGAACACGAGAAACACATTTTTATCAGCAATTTAAAATACCAGACCCTGTTGGATTCTATTCAAGGCCGTAGCCCCAACGTTGCATTACTCCCACTCATCTCCATACCCGAATTGGAAACATGGGTGGAAACATGGGCATTTTCGGAAACCATTCATTCCCGATCCTACACCCATATTATTCGTAACATCGTCAACGATCCGTCGATTGTCTTCGACGACATCGTGACCAACGAAGAGATCCTCAAACGCGCAAAAGACATCTCCGGTTTTTACGATGAGTTGATAGAACTGACGAGCTACTACCATCTGCTGGGCGAAGGCTCACATCAGGTGAACGGCAAAACATTACAGGTCAGCCTGTATGAACTGAAGAAAAAGCTCTACCTGTGCCTGATGAGCGTGAACGCGCTGGAAGCGATCCGTTTCTATGTCAGTTTCGCCTGCTCTTTCGCCTTTGCCGAGCGCGAACTGATGGAAGGCAACGCCAAGATAATTAAGCTTATTGCGCGTGACGAAGCGCTGCATCTCACCGGTACTCAGCATATGCTAAACCTGATGCGTGCCGGTCAAGATGACCCGGAAATGGCGCTAATAGCAGAAGAGTGCCAGCAACAGTGCTATGACCTGTTTTTACTGGCCGCACAGCAAGAAAAAGAGTGGGCTGAATACCTGTTCCGTGATGGTTCAATGATTGGATTGAACAAGGATATTCTCTGCCAGTATGTCGAGTACATCACCAATATTCGCATGCAGGCTGTCGGCTTGCCGCTGCCATTTGAAACCCGCACCAATCCAATTCCATGGATCAACGCCTGGCTGGTTTCTGACAACGTACAGGTTGCGCCACAAGAGGTCGAAGTGAGTTCTTATCTGGTCGGGCAGATTGATGCCGAAATCAATGCCGATGACCTGAGTGATTTCCAACTCTAACCGATGAGCATTGCAACCATTACGCTGCGCCTGTCCGGGGCGCAGTTACCCTACTCCAGGCAACACAACAACCTGCTGGAAGCGCTTGAAGCACAACGGGTTCCCATCGAGTATCAGTGTCGTTCAGGCTACTGCGGCGCCTGCCGGTTGCGGCTGGTGAAAGGCAGCGTGACCTATCGCGATGCACCGCTGGCCTGTTTACAACAAGGTGAAATTTTACCCTGTTGCTGCATGCCGCTTGATGATATCGAACTGGATATTTAAGACCGCTGGCTGCAACAGCCAGCGTCAGTTTGCAGCCATTTTCTCGCGCCAGCCCGCACACTTAACGCATTATCAGCGTATACCCCATCACTCTTTCGTTCGTCTGCGTTACACTTTCGTTTGCGTTACACTCTGTTCGTAACGTAAAGAGACTATGGAGAGTAAAGACATGCTAACGTTTGTTCCAGTTTTGATTTTTCTGGCGCTGGTGATCGTCTGGTCTGGCATCAAAGTGGTGCCGCAAGGCTATCAGTGGACGGTTGAACGGTTTGGCCGTTATACCCACACGCTGATGCCTGGCCTGAATCTGGTTATTCCGTTTATGGACAGAATCGGCCGGAAAATTAACATGATGGAACAGGTTCTCGATATCCCCTCACAGGAAGTTATCTCCAAAGATAACGCCAACGTCACCATTGATGCGGTCTGCTTCATTCAAGTGGTCGATGCTGCACGCGCGGCTTATGAAGTCAGTAACCTGCAACTGGCCATCATCAATCTGACCATGACCAACATTCGTACTGTGCTGGGGTCGATGGAGCTTGATGAAATGCTCTCTCAGCGAGACAGCATCAATTCACGCCTGCTGCATATTGTCGATGAAGCCACCAATCCCTGGGGCATTAAAGTGACCCGTATTGAAATCCGCGATGTGCGCCCACCGGCAGAGCTGATTGCCTCAATGAACGCTCAAATGAAAGCCGAGCGCACCAAGCGCGCTGAAATTTTAGAGGCCGAAGGTATCCGGCAGGCTGCGATTCTGAAAGCGGAAGGGGAAAAACAGTCGCAAATCCTGAAAGCCGAGGGCGAGCGCCAATCCGCATTTTTACAGGCGGAAGCGCGTGAACGTGCCGCTGAAGCGGAAGCCCGCGCAACACAGATGGTGTCTGCGGCGATTGCTGCCGGAGATATTCAGGCCATCAACTATTTTGTGGCGCAAAAATACACCGATGCGCTGCAAAATATCGGCGCGGCCACTAACAGTAAAGTGATCATGATGCCGCTCGATACCAGCAACCTGATGGGCGCTATCGGTGGCATTAGTGAGTTGATTAAAGCGAGCAAGGCTGACAGGAGAGAATAACCATGGCGTGGCTGGCACTGGAAAATGGCTATGGATATTGGTTATCACTGGGTGGACTGTTGCTGGCCGCCGAGATGCTGGGTGCCAGCGGTTATCTGTTATGGAGCGGTATCGCCGCCCTACTCACCGGGGTGATTACCTGGTGTTTACCGCTGAATGCGACGTGGCAATGCCTTCTTTTTGCCACGCTCACGGTCGCGGCGGCGCTGTGTTGGTGGCTGTGGCTTCGCCAACGCAGCGGTATTCATACCGGGCCATTGCTTAATCAGCGCACGCAGCTGTTAATCGGCCAACATGGGGTGGTGACTGAAGCCATTAATAACGGCATTGGTCGGGTTAGCATCGCGGATAGCACCTGGCGGGCAGAGTCCAATGACGCGCTGGCTGTCGGTACTCAGGTGGAAATTATTGCCGTCATCGGCATTACATTGCAGGTGCGCCCTCTTCGCGCAACCAAATAAACGCGCTGACCTCCCCCGGCAGACGGCAACAAAAGCGCCGTTACGCAGGCGAAGATTGGCCATGACGTTCGTCTGCCGCAGCGCCATGGCAGCACCCGGCAAGTTGGCTGATGATGGGGCACTCGGCACCATTATCTCCCGGGCAAGAGTCTGCCAGCGCCAGCAAGCGCTGTCGCATGGCGTTGAGCTCCTCAATCTGGCGTTCGATGTCACCCACTTTTTGTAATGTGCGCGCTTTTACATCTGCACTATGGCGCTGCGGGTTATTAAATAGCGCCACCAGTTCGCGGCACTCTTCCAACGTAAAACCGACCTGACGCGCCTGGCGCAGCAGCGTCAGCTCTTCGACATGGTGAAGATTGTAGCTGCGATAGCCATTCTCACAGCGTAAAGGCGCGGTCATTAAGCCTTTTTCTTCATAAAAGCGAATGGTCTTACTGGTTAAACCGGTTTTTTTCGCCACATCACTGATATTCATCACATCCCCTTGACCCTTCCCTTGCTGGAAGGTTTACGCTGCAGGCAGGCTGAATGTAGAACTAATCAAAATCACACCGATGGTCAACGTCTTTGACGTTCAGGTGTGATCACCGAGGTAGATTATTATGTCGCAAACTGTCGTACTTTCATTGCAGGGTCTCTCCTGCGAACACTGCGTCGGGCGAGTCAAGCAGACGCTGGAAAGCCAGCCGGGTGTAGAGCATGTTGACGTCTCGCTCCATTACGCCACAGTGACGGGCTCGGCCAATCATACGGCGCTGACAGACGCCATCAGCGCCGCTGGATACCCGGCAAGCGTAGCAACGGCTGCCGATGTCACCCTGCACCTCAGCGGCCTCAATTGCCAGCACTGTGTTGCATCCACCCGCAAAGCACTGGCAAGCGTTCCCGGCGTGGAGGCGATGACGGTGAGTTTACATCACGCTGAGATTTTCGGTCATGCCGAACCACAGGCAGTGGTACAAGCCATTGAGAATGCAGGCTTTCACGCCACCTTGTCACAAGGAAATACACCACAAGAAAATACGTCACAAGAAGAAATGCCACAGGGAGAAGGCCACCCAAAATCTGAGCCGCTGGCCTCGCCAGACTCGTTGCCGGAAAGTCGGCCAGCGGCGTCGGTCTATGTTCCGGCCACCAGTGTTGCGACAGCTGATGCTTTGCAACAGCCACAGCCACAACAACACATTCAGCGCGCTGAAAATACCGTCACCACAGCGGACAGCGTCCCTCTGCTGTTAAGCGGCATGACCTGCGCCAGTTGCGTCAACCGGGTACAACGCGCGTTACAACAGGTACCCGGCGTAAAACACGCGCGAGTCAATCTGGCCGATCGTAGTGCGCTGGTACAGGGCACCATGTCACATCAGGCCTTGATTGATGCGGTGCAACAAGCAGGGTACGGCGCAGAGATAGTCTTGGATGACACCACGCGCCGCATCCGTCAGGCGGATAGCGCACGCCACGCGATTCGCCGTTTTCGCTGGCAGGCGGCATTGGCGCTCACGCTAGGCATTCCATTAATGGTGTGGGGCATGGCTGGCGGCAACATGACGCTGACGCATGAGAACCGCCCCCTGTGGTTATTCACCGGCATACTGACTCTGGCTGTGATGGTGATTGCCGGCGGGCACTTCTATCGCAATGCCTGGCGTAGCCTGATGAAAGGCAGCGCTACCATGGATACGCTGGTCGCGCTGGGCACAGGAGCGGCCTGGCTCTACTCGATTGCAGTGAACCTATGGCCGGAACGCTTTCCGATGCAGGCACAGCATCTCTACTATGAAGCCAGCGCCATGATAATCGGCTTGATTAATCTAGGCCATGCGCTGGAGCAGCAGGCGCGCCAGCGATCTTCACTGGCACTGGAAAAGCTGCTCGACCTGACGCCGCCAACCGCCAGAGTCGTCACCGCACAAGGCGACAAGATAATGCCGTTAAACGAGGTCGAAACCGGCATGCGGTTACGCCTTACCACCGGAGACACCATTGCCGTAGACGGTGAGCTCGAACACGGTGAGCTATGGGTTGATGAAGCCATGCTGACCGGCGAGCCGCTGGCGGTACAAAAAACAGCCGGTGACGCGCTACACGCAGGCACACAGGTTACAGATGGCAGCGCAATCCTCCGTGCGCTGGCTGTCGGCCATCACACCATGCTCTCTCGTATCATTCATCTGGTGCGGCAGGCACAAAGCAGTAAACCGGCCATCGGCCAACTGGCCGATCGGATTTCCGCGATTTTTGTACCGGTGGTTGTCATTATCGCATTGATAAGCGGTGCTATCTGGTACGTTATCGGCCCAGAACCTCAGGTTATCTATACATTGGTGGTTGTCACTACCGTGCTGATTATTGCCTGTCCTTGTGCATTGGGGCTGGCGACGCCAATGTCAATCATCGCAGGTGTGGGCCGGGCCGCCGAATTCGGCATTCTGGTGCGGGATGCCGATGCGCTGCAACAAGCAAGCGCACTCGATGTCCTGGTCTTTGATAAAACCGGCACCCTGACCGCCGGAACACCTCAGGTTGTCGCACTCGAAACCTTCGCAGACCTTGATGCCCCCCAGGTGCTACGCCTGGCTGCGGCACTGGAACAAGGTGCCAACCACCCGCTGGCAAAAGCCATTCTTGAGCGCGCAGAAGGCATCAGCGGCGGCGTCGTCACCCAGTTCCATACGCTGCCAGGCCTCGGCGTCAGCGGTTGTGTCGATGGTATTTCACTGCTGCTCGGTAATCCGGCACTCATGGCACAATCCGCCATCAGCCTGGGCGACGGTGAGCAATCGCCACAGCACTCGCTGGATAAACACACCGCGCTAGGCCGAACGCCAATCCTGCTTGCTGCCAATGGCCAGGTGGTGGCGCTTTTCGCGGTACAGGACACCTTACGTGCAGACAGTATCAGCGCGCTACGCCGCTTGCACCATCACGGCTACTCACTGGTGATGCTAACCGGCGACACCGCAGCCACGGCCCAGGCCATCGCCCATGACGTAGGAATTGATCAGGTTATCGCCGGTGTGTTGCCCGATGGCAAAGCAGAGGCTATCCGCCGGTTACAGTCTGCCGGGCATCGCGTTGCCATGATTGGCGACGGCATCAACGATGCACCGGCGCTGGCGCAGGCTGATGTCGGTATCGCCATGGGAGGGGGAAGCGACATCGCGATGGAAACCGCCGCCATGACGTTGATGCGCAACAACCTGCACGGCGTTGCTGACGCTCTCGCCCTCGCGCGCGCCACCATGGGCAACATGCGACAAAATCTGCTGGGCGCGTTTGTATACAACAGTCTCGGTATTCCTATTGCAGCCGGCGTGCTCTATCCATTTACCGGTACATTGCTTAACCCGGTTGTCGCGGGGGCGGCGATGGCGCTTTCGTCAATAACGGTGGTGAGTAATGCCAACCGCTTGCTGCGCTTTAAACCAAAAGAGACGCCATCACATTAAGCATTCGCGAGGGGAGCCGATTCACGCCCCCTCATGCGTCCCAGCCAGCCGGTATAATCACAAAGGAATTAGCGGTACAACTTCCGGTGTGAAGCAGTTAGCATAGGCCTCCTGAAGGTCGGGTGTAACGTTGATGATACGGATTTTCACCTGATGCGCTTACCCCCGATATGCTTACCCTCATCGTGCAGGAGATGCAAACATGCAGCGGCTGATACGCCAGATAGCCACTTTTCTCGGCTTCCTCTCTGCGCCAACCTATCGTTATCCGGCCGTTGATGTCGCACTCGCGCAGGCGCGTCGGTTTCATCTGGTAGGCAGCATCCATATGGGAACTGTGGACATGTCTCCTTTGCCTCATGACCTCCTGACGCGTCTGGAGCAGGCGAATGCATTGGTCGTAGAGGCAGACATTTCCGACAATGATTCACCATTTAGCGAGCTGCCGCCCGAGCCACCGCTGGCAGAGCGGCTCGATAGCGAAACATGCCAACAGCTGGAACAGTTGTGTCAGACACTGTCATTCGGTTATCAGAATCTTGACCGTGTCCCTGCCTGGCAGGCAGCCTTAATGCTACAGGCGCGCCAGGCCATGATGCTCGGGCTACGGCCCGACTATGGTATCGATTACCAATTAATCAACGCGGCAAAAGACAGCGGGATTGCCATCATTGAGCTCGAAGGCCAGCAAACCCAGCTTGAATTGCTGCAACAGTTGCCACACGGCGGTCTTGCCCTGTTGGAGGATACATTAGCCCATTGGCACACCAATGCGCGCCTGTTACAAACCATGGTCAGTTGGTGGATAGACCAAAAGCCGATGCGCGCAGATAATGTGCCCGCCACCTTTAGTAATGATCTCACCCACATGCTCATACAGCACCGTAACGAACAGTGGCAGCAGCAACTAGCCGCCTTGCCGCAGGGAAAATACGTGGTTTCCGTCGGTGCCCTGCATTTATATGGTGAGCACAATTTGCCCGATTTATTACGCTCTGCCGCGCACATCCGTTGAAGTTAAGGACGTTTATCATGACACCCGCAGTCACACTGCTTGAAAAACAGAAAGTCAGGTTCACTCTTCACCACTACCATCATGACGCCGAGGAAACCCACTTTGGCGAAGAGGCGGCGCGTAAACTGGGACTGGATAAGCAGCAGGTGTATAAAACCCTGTTGGTCTGTCTCAATGGCGAAGCGAAACAACTGGCTGTTGCGGTCACTCCCGTTGCCGGTCAGTTAGATCTGAAAAAAGTCGCCAGGGCGCTGGGGGTTAAAAAAGTCGATATGGCCGATCCGGTCATTGCCCAGCGTACAACGGGTTATCTGGTTGGCGGAATCAGCCCGCTTGGGCAAAAAAAACGCCTGCCGACGGTCATTGATGAACAAGCTTCACTGTTTACGACCATTTTTATTTCTGGCGGGAAGCGCGGGCTGGATATTGAATTGGCGGCGGCAGACCTGGCGCGATTGCTGGATGCCACATTTGCTGACATCGCGAAACAGGACTGAGGTAAATGAAGACAACGGCAGAGGACTCCACGGCCAGTGTTGCCCTCTGCCGCTGCTTCAACATTCATAAAAAATAAAACACCGTTTTAATTAAATGCAGTCTAGCATTGGGTGGCGGCTGAAACGCTTATGCTGATCACACTCCGGTAAAAACCCCCCCATGCGTTACTGATGCGTGGCCACCAGCGCATCTACCGGCACATCACTTACGCTCCCCCAGTCGGCCACTGCTTCCACTGCTTGCGTTCGCTTATACGCTTTTCTGATGATTAAACCGGGTCGTAGCCCAGCGCATTACGGCTCTGTGCATCGGTAGTAAAATACGCCACAGATCCGGTTAAACGCTGCGCCTGTATCTCCAGCGCCTGTGCCACCGCAACGGCTTGCTGAACCAGCGCGGTATTTTGCTGCGTGATGGCATCTATCTGGATAACCGATTCATTAATAAGGCCGATTCCCTTACTTTGCTCCGACGTCGCCGTAGAAATCTCCGCCATCAGCGCCGCGACACGCTCTACCGCGCTGACCACATCATTGATGTTGCTGTCTGCTACCTTCATTTTCACTGAGCCGCTATCAACACGCGATACGGACTCTTCAATCAGCGTTTTGATCTCTTTGGCCGCTTGTGAACTGCGCAATGCAAGGTTACGCACTTCACCGGCTACCACGGCAAACCCCCGCCCCTGCTCTCCGGCGCGGGCCGCCTCTACTGCGGCATTAAGAGCCAAAATATTGGTCTGGAATGCGATGTTATTCACGACCTCGGTAATATTGGCGATTTTGCCTGAACTCTCTGAAATGCCGCGCATCGTGTCGTTGACTTCCCGCATGACAACGCCGCCTTTGGAGGCAATATCCAGCGCGGAATAAACCAGCTGGCGCGCCTGCTCCGCGTTATCCGCCGTCTGTTTCACCGTCGCGGTTATCTCCTCCATACTTGATGACGTTTTCTCAAGCGAGGCCGCCTGCAGATCCATACGCGATGATAAATCGCTATTGCCAGCAACAATCTCATCGCTGCTGCTATTAATCTCCTGGGCACCGGCTCGAATATCCGCGATAACGCTGGTTAACCGTTCACGCATCATCGCCATTTCGTGCAGCAGGCTCGTTGAATCGCCCGGTAACGTATTTATCGGGGAGGACAAATGACCACTGGCAATTCGGGCAGCCACCTGCGCAGCATAAGTGGGCTCCCCTCCTAACGTCCGGCAAATACTGCGATTGATATAATATGCAAAGGCCAATACAGCAATACTTACCAGTATAAAGACGACACCGTTCTGATACAGGGAATGATAAAAGGCTGCATCAATATCATCGACATACAAACCGGTGGTAATTATCCAGTCCCAGGGTGCATAACGTGCATTGTATGCAATTTTGGGCTGTGCAGTTGTCGCGCCGGGTCTTGGAAAAGCATAAGTGGTATAACCGGATTGATTATCCTTAGTGACCGTCACCATCTCGCGAAACAGATAGACGCCATTAGAATCCTTGTAATTCTCTCCCTGACCAATTAGCGATGAATTAATTGGATGCATTAAAACTTTAGCCTGAGAATTCAATATGGTGAAATATCCGGCATCGCCATAACGCAAACCTTTAATGGTTTCCATCGCCCGCTGTTGGGCCTCCTGCGGTGAAATGACTCCGGCCGTGGCTTGGTCTGCCTGTGTTTTAACGATACTTAACGCGAGCTGAGTGACATGCATCAACTCACTTTCTCTTAATGACACCTGATCCTGTTTAATTTTTACCGAACCGTAAAGCAACGCACCGGCCAGAAAAAATAAACTGATGACAAGTGGAAACCACATTTTCCTTGCAAGTGATACTCTCATTTTGGCACCTGTTATATGAGTTTATGTTATTAAAAATTATTTATATCCTGACGACTCATGACAGTGTTTTGTTAATCGATAATCGGGTATCCCGCCCGATGCCATTTAACATTAAAAGATTCTTTTTTATAAAAAATAAAATCTTTTAATAAAGGTGAATCTCTTCAATAAAAAAATGGCATACCCTTTCATTAAATAAGTTTATAGAGGCATGATAATTAACAAAACCCAACCGAGATCACATAAAAGAGATCGGGAATATCGCTCCACCAGCGTAGCGCATGAAAAAATAAGAGCACATCCGTTGATGTAAAAACAGAACACCGAAGGGTAAAAGCAACGCGTGATGTTTGACGGCCCGGCCTAGGCGCCAGTGCTGAAAAGCCACGTGGCCCCGATAAGAGGCCACGCGGTTGACGGATGCGACACCATCAGTATTTATCGCGTTTATTTATAAACAATCTCGCCTTTAGGCTCATAATCTGCCGCCTGTAGCGGTGAGTGAGTCTCAACATACTGGCGCAAGACTTCTGCATCCACAAAACCGGTATTGACATAACCGGGTAATTCGCTGATTTTCGGATAGCCATCGCCCCCGGTCGCATTGAAGCTCAATGTCGCCATACGATAGGTTTTCTCAGCCTGCAACGGTTCACCCTTGATTTTCACATTTTTCACACCGTTGCCATCCGCTTCCAGGCTGACGTTCAGGAACTGAGCATAACCGCCGGAATCCACCTTTTTGTTTGCCACCACAGCGAGATATTTTTCGATCTCGCTGCCTTTGAGGTCGGCATACACCAGCGTATTACCAAACGGTTGTACCTTGAGGATAGTTTTATAGGTGATATCGCCCGACTCAATGGAGTCACGCACACCGCCGCCGCTCATCACCGCAAAATCCGCTTTAGCGCGCTCAAGCTGGGCTGATAACAATACGCGAGCCAGATTGGTTTGCACAAAACGCACTTTATTGCGATCGCCTTCAAGACGGCCATTCACACTGCCGACTTTTACCTCAAGCTGCGCCTTGCCTTTTTCCTGGAACGGCGTCAGCATTTTCAGCATGTCCGGGCTCTGGGTAATTTCCTGGGTGTAATAAACCCGCTCGCTGCTGCCATCGGCTTTCTGTACTTTTTTCTTCAGATTGACGGGAATCAACTGATAATGTTCGAGTTTCAGCTCACCATTACGAAACGAGAAATCAGCGCGCCCGACATATTTGCCCCACTCGTGGGCCTGAACAATCCAGGTTCCATTCTGGCGGTCTGGCGCACAAGGAGAGCCCGGCACATAGTCCACCTGCTTTTTATTTTCACTCGCCATACATACCGGGTCTTGTGAGTGGCCACCCACTATCATGTCGAGATACCCGGCGGGTAACGCCCGCGCCATTTCCACATCGCCTGGCGCGTTCGAGCCATGCTCGCCATTGTCGTAATGCCCCATGTGCGTCGCGGCAATAATCACATCAGGCTTCTCTTTTTTACGCAGCTGTTCAACAACCTTTTTGGCTTCATCGGCCGGTTTATGAAACTCGATATCGGTAAAATATTCCGGGTTGCCGATTTTGGCGGTGTCATCGGTCGTCAGGCCAATGACCGCAATTTTAATCCCCTGCTTGTTGAACAAGGTATAAGGCTTAAACAGCCGTTTTTTCGTGCTTTTTTGATAAATATTGGCCGACAACAGCGGGAAATGAGCCCATTTCTCCTGCTGACGCAGCACGGAGAGCGGGTTATCAAACTCATGGTTGCCTATCGCCATCGCATCGTAACCAACCAGATTCATGCCACGGAAATCCGGCTCGGCATCTTGCAGGTCTGACTCCGGCACCCCGGTGTTAATATCACCGCCGGAGAGCAGCAATACACTGCCGCCCTTTGATGCCACTTCCTGACGAATCTGGTCTACCAGCGTTTTTTGTGCCGACAAGCCATATTCACCGTATTCGTTTTGCCAAAAATGACCATGATGATCATTGGTATGCAAAATCGTGATGGAGTACGTTTTATTTTTTTCCCATGCCATGGCATAAGGCGAAGACAGCGCTACTGTCACCGCCATCAGACAACCCAGTTTTTTCATCGCAAAACGCATAACCGCTCCCCGTAAAAATCCCTCTGTTTTCGTAAAACGTCAGGGGCAAAGGTTCACCTTAGCTCAAAAACGGCCCCTCGAGCCGTTTAACACGCGTCACATGGCGCGCCTGACACAAATTAGGGTATAGAATTGTTACATTAAGACTGTTGTGACGCGCACAACTTAACACAAATCACACCGGCATAGTTGACGTTATGATGAAGCCATCATCCGTTGCACACGCCAGATAGCCGCCGGAATCAGGCACATAATCGCATGCCTAACCCCAGGGCTGTCTTAATAATAACGGCCTTGCTAAAGACCAATCGACAAGAAATAAAATTAGCCCTATATATCAACTATAAAAGCAACATTTTATATGAAAATATATGTTACTCTTTTAGCGGTGATGAAAGACGCTATTTATCCCGGTTATATCGCTGAATGGCTCCATTTCCACACGCCGACGGATACCGCACGCTTCCCATCAGCGTGCGGTATCCGTGGTTAGAAATACCTGATTTGCCGATATAAAGGAATCACACACACTCTGGTGGCCATATTCCATCATGTTGTAGGGATAACGCGCGTCCGACAGTCCGCTTAACGCCAGAGGAAAAACCTGTTTCAGGGCCATACGGATGGCTCGGGAAGCGCCGCTCATTGACATAACACCGGGTAAAGGAGTCGGAATGCATGATAATACCACCCCGTTAATCTCCACGATGGCCGTAGGACTGGTCATGGCCTTTGTTCTCGGCATTATCGCAAATCGCCTGCGAATTTCTCCCTTGGTCGGCTATCTGCTGGCCGGTGTGCTGGTTGGCCCTTTTACGCCCGGTTTTGTTGCCGATACGCGGCTGGCACCAGAAATTGCCGAGCTGGGCGTTATCTTGCTGATGTTTGGCGTGGGTTTGCATTTCTCCTTGCGCGACCTGATGGCGGTCAAGTCAATTGCTATCCCCGGCGCTATCGCACAAATCGTGATGGCTACGCTATTAGGTACCGGTTTAGCCGCTTTGCTTGGCTGGAGCATACCGGAGGGGATGGTATTTGGCTTGTGCCTCTCTACCGCCAGTACCGTGGTACTTTTGCGATCGCTTGAAGAGCGCCAGTTAATTGATAGCCAGCGCGGGCAAATCGCTATTGGCTGGCTGATTGTCGAAGATCTGGCTATGGTTCTGACGCTGGTGTTACTGCCCGCCTTTGCCGATATGCTGAAAAACGACAGCGCCAATACCACGACACTCGCGCGCGATTTAGCGATGACATTGGGTAAGGTCGTGGCGTTCATCACCCTGATGATCGTTGTCGGTCGCCGTGTGGTGCCGTGGGTTTTAGCCAAAAGCGCCAGTACCGGTTCACGCGAGCTGTTCACACTGGCGGTGCTGGCAATGGCGCTGGGCATCGCATTTGGCGCGGTAAAGCTGTTTGATGTTTCTTTTGCGCTAGGCGCATTTTTTGCTGGCATGGTGCTCAATGAATCGGAACTGAGCCAGCGTGCAGCTCACGATACTCTGCCGCTACGTGATGCGTTCGCCGTGTTATTTTTTGTTTCCGTCGGCATGCTGTTCGATCCGAAAATTTTACTCAGCGAACCGTTGGCCGTGCTGGGCACGTTGCTTATCATCGTGATTGGCAAATCCGTGGCGGCATTTTTTCTGGTACATCTGTTTGGTCACTCGCGACGCACCGCACTGACCATTTCCGTCAGTCTGGCGCAAATTGGTGAGTTTGCATTTATCCTGGCGGGGCTTGGGATTACGCTCGGTCTGCTGTCAGACAATGCGCGCCATCTGGTGCTGGCCGGGGCGATTTTGTCCATCATGCTCAATCCGCTGCTGTTCGCCCTACTGGAGCGCTATCTGGCGCGTCACGAGACCATAGAAGAGCAGATAGTTGAAGAGGCGATTGAAGAAGAAAAGCAGATCCCGGTAGATTTATGCGACCACATATTATTGGTTGGTTATGGCCGGGTTGGCAGCCTGATTGGCGCACAGCTGCACCAGGCCGGTATCCCGATGGTAGTGATTGAAACCTCTCGTGCCCGCGTCGATAGCCTGCGCGAACAGGGAATTAAAACGGTTCTTGGGAATGCCACTCGCGCCGATATTATGGACATCGCCCGCCTTGACTGCGCCAGCCGGTTAATCATCACCATTCCAAATGGCTATGAAGCCGGTGAAGTCGTTGCGGCGGCGCGCGCAAAACGCGCGGATCTACAGATTATTGCCCGAGCCCACTACGATGACGAAGTGGCCTACATGACCGCGCACGGCGCTGACCACGTCATTATGGGTGAAAGGGAGATTGCCGAAGCCATGATTCAACAACTAGACGTAACGGCTCCCCCACCCACCCACACGGCTGGCTAGGCTTGTCGCCCGGAGCAGGCGCACACAGACAGGCCTGCTCCGGGCGCGCTAATTACGCCGATTCGCAGACCAGTTGCGCCAGTAGATCAATATGCAATGGGTCATCATTCAGTGCCGGAATATAGTGAAATGCCTCGCCACCGGCATGCAGAAAAATCTCCCTGTTTTGCTCTTTAATCTCTTCTAGCGTTTCCAGACAATCTGCCGCAAAGCCCGGACAAATAATCTGAATACGCTTCACACCTTGCCCCGGCAACGCCTGCATAGTCTCATCGGTATAAGGCGTCAGCCAGGGTTCCCGGCCAAAACGAGACTGGAAAGTCATCATGACCTGTTCCGGCGTCAGCCCCAATGCGGCCGTGAGCGCTTTGGCCGTCGCCGCGCAACGCTCAGGGTAATCATCGCCTTCATCTGCGTAGCGCTTTGGTATACCGTGAAATGAAATCACCAGCTTATCGGGCACGCCGTGCTGCGCAAAGGCATGTTCAACGCTGTGTTTTAACGCGGTGATATAGGCAGGATGCTCGGCATAATCACGAATAAAACTCACGCCGGGCAGTTGACGCCGCTGACGCAGCGCTTTCGCCAGGCCATCCCACACGGCAGCGGTGGTCGAGCTGGAATACTGTGGGTACATCGGTAATACAGTGAGCGCTGTCACCCCCTGTGCAAGCAGGCTGTCAAGCGCGCTGTCAAGGCTGGGTGAGCCATAGCTCATGCCAAGAGCCACCGGCATATCCGGCAATGCAGCCGCTAACGCATGCTGCTGCCTGCGGCTATAGACCAGCAATGGCGAGCCTTCACTCATCCAGACGGACTGATACAATTTCGCCACGCGAGGCGACCGCGTCGGCAAAATAATGCCGTGCAACAACGGGCACCAGAGCAGACGGCTGACATCCACCACCCGCCTGTCATGCAGGAACTGCGCCAGATAACGTTTGACCGCCGCTGGGGTCGGTGCATCAGGCGTCCCCAGATTGACCATCAACACGCCACGTTTTTCTTTTTTCATCCACGAGTCCTTTACTCTGCCGCTCGGCATCAGGGGTAAACCACGTATAAACCACGTAGCAAGCGGGTGCCTGCCATACCCATTCATTCGAAAATCAGCTGGTCGCCGCGATGTTTATCGACACGATATTTTCGACGCTATGTTTTCATAGCTATGTTTTCAACGCTATGTTTTCGACGCTATTGTAGCGAAAACCACGGGCGGAAAAACGCAGCGACAACGGTTAAAACCGATATCTGCTATCGTCATGACCGGGGCCATTATCACGGGAAAAAACGTGATGAGACTGGATGAGAATGAAGAGAGGAAGGAAAACGCCGTGAGCGCGCCACCGCAAGCGATGGCGCATCAGAAGGCAAAATCAACCGAGGATACGCGCCAGTTCTTCACTGACTTCGCTGACCTGACGGGTACCATCAATTTTGCTATAGCGAGTACGAGCGGCCGCTGCTTCCTGCTGATAGTAATCCACCAGCGGCGCTGTCTGCTGGTGGTATTCCACCAGACGTTTACGCACGGTATCTTCCTGATCGTCTTTACGAACGCTCAGGTCTTCACCGGTGACGTCATCTTTGCCTTCCACTTTAGGCGGATTGAACTTGACGTGATACACGCGACCTGACGCCGCATGCACTCGACGACCTACAATACGATCAATGATCAATGCATCCGGCACATCAAATTCGATAACGAAATCAACACTGATACCGGCATCTTTCATCGCATCAGCCTGAGGAATGGTACGCGGGAAACCATCCAGCAGGAAACCATTGCGGCAGTCATCCTGTGCGATACGCTCTTTCACCAGCGCTATCACCAGTTCGTCAGTCACAAGCTTACCCGCGTCCATGATTTCTTTTGCCTGCTTACCCAGTTCAGTACCGGCTTTTACCGCTGCACGCAGCATATCGCCTGTGGAGATCTGCGGAATGCCATACTTCTCCATAATGAACTGAGCCTGAGTGCCTTTGCCTGCGCCCGGAGCGCCCAGCAGAATAATACGCATTGCGTAATTCCCCTTGCTATGTAGTTTTTTTAAAAAAAATTTGAAAAACGCTAAACCATACCATTCCGCAGGCGCTTCCTCAAGGAACGGGCTCGCTTCAGCGGATAAAGCACGGTTAAAAACCGTGATAGCAAACAACTTTCAGCCAGTTTTCCCCATGCAGACAGTAAATCGTACTCCCATCATCAAGACAGTTTAAAAGCCATTGATCCGCCGATCCGCGCCCTAAAAACCACCATAAAAAACGCCCCGGGAAACCGGGGCGTTTATCTGGGTGAGACAAAAAAATGTCTATCAATCAGGGGTTTGATATCAAGCTATCAACAGTTGATTCATGCGGCGAATAAACTGGTTAGGGTCTTCCAGCGTGCCGCGCTCGGCGAACAGCGCCTGCTCAAGCAACAGCTCGACCCACTCGCCGAACTGCGCGTCATCCTGGGTATCGGCTGCGCGTTTTACCAGGGCGTGGTCGGGGTTAAGCTCGAAAATGTATTTCACTTCCGGCGCTTTTTGGCCCGCAGCCGCGAACAGTTTAGCCATCTGGGTGCTCATGTCGCTGGCATCGGTCGTGACAATGGCTGGCGTATCCGTCAGACGATGCGTCAGGCGCACCTCTTTGACACGCTCACCCAGCAGCGTTTTCACTCGCTCAACAAACGGCTCCAGCCCTTTCTCTGCTTCTTTTTGCGCATCATCGACGTCATCGGCCAGTTTATCGAGCGACTCATCCGCCTTACTGACGGACTGGAACGATTTACCATCAAACTCCGTCAGGTAGCTCATCATCCATTCGTCGATGCGATCGGACAACAGCAGCACTTCGATGCCTTTCTTACGGAACAGCTCCAGATGCGGGCTGCTTTTGGCAGCGGCGTAACTGTCTGCGGTGATGTAATAAATCTTATCCTGACCTTCCACCATGCGGCCGATATATTCGTCGAGAGAAACGGTCTGCGCGTCGCTGTCCGTCTGGGTGGTGGCAAAACGCAGCAATTTGGCGATAGTTTCGCGATTAGCGCTGTCTTCTGCCGGGCCTTCTTTGAGCGCCAGACCGAACTGCTGCCAGAAGGTTTGGTATTTTTCGCTGTCATCTTTCGCCAGTTTTTCCAGCATTTGCAGAACGCGCTTGGTCAGCGCGGTGCGCAGGCTCTGGGTGACGCGGTTATCTTGCAAAATCTCACGCGAGACGTTAAGCGGTAGGTCGTTGGAGTCAATCAGGCCGCGTACAAAACGCAGATACGTCGGCATAAACTGCTCGGCATCATCCATGATAAACACGCGCTGCACATACAGCTTCAGGCCATGTTTATGATCGCGGTTCCACATATCCCACGGAGCCTGCGATGGAATATACAGCAGGCTGGTGTACTCCTGCTTGCCTTCTACCCGGTTGTGGCTCCAGCTTAACGGGTCGGTAAAATCATGGGCGATGTGTTTATAGAATTCGTTGTATTCCTCATCGCTAATTTCTGATTTGCTGCGCGTCCACAATGCCTGGGCTTTGTTGATTTTCTCCCACGTCACCGTCTCTTCGCCGCCCTCTTCCTCGCTCTCTGTGCGGGATTCAATTTCAACGGGCAAGGCAATGTGGTCAGAATATTTACTGATAACCGAGCGCACGCGCCAGCTATCGAGGAACTCATCTTCGCCTTCACGCAGGTGCAGGGTAATTTCGGTGCCGCGCCCGGCTTTCTCGATATCCGCCAGCGTGTACTCGCCCTCACCGGCAGACTCCCAGAATACGCCCTGGCTGGCATCCGCCCCGGCAGCACGGGTTTTCACCGTGACTTTATCGGCCACGATAAATGCCGAGTAGAAACCGACCCCAAACTGACCAATCAGTTGGCTATCTTTGGCCTGATCGGAACCTAATGACTCCAGAAAAGCCTTGGTACCAGATTTGGCAATAGTCCCCAGATTCTCAATCACTTCATCACGGCTCATACCGATGCCGTTATCGGAAATCGTCAGGGTACGTTTTTCTTTATCGGTTGCGACACGCACGCGCAACTCACCGTCACCTTCATACAAATCCGGTGCGGACAGCGCACGAAAACGCAGTTTATCTGCCGCGTCAGAGGCATTGGAGATAAGCTCTCTTAGGAACACTTCCTTGTTCGAATACAAAGAGTGGATCATCAGATGCAGCAGTTGTTTTACTTCTGACTGGAAGCCGCGAGTCTCTTGGCCTTTCATGCTCATTTTTACCTCAATACGTGTTTATTCAGGCTGATTCAACGGAGGATGAGCAACATATGGGGATGAGTCGGCAAGATTTCAAGAGCCGCAGCTAAGACACACCGAAAAGTCGGTGCCACAGGCAGTCAGGCCGCCCTGTCAGGCAGCCTGATAATCAGAACTTTATCGGGTTACGCCCGGCCAGCGAGTGAGATAACGTCGTGCCATCGACCATTTCCAGCTCTCCGCCAACGGGCACACCATGCGCGATACGGCTCGCCATCACACCATGTTCAGCGCACAGTTCAGCAATGTAGTTTGCGGTCGCATCGCCTTCTACCGTCGGGTTCGTCGCCAGAATCACCTCACTGAGCGTTTCGCTAGCCAGACGCGCTTCTAAGCGATCCAGACCGATGTCGCCTGGGCCGATGCCATCCAGCGGCGACAGATGCCCCATCAGCACAAAATAGCGCCCGGCAAACTGCCCGGTCTGTTCAATCGCATGGATATCCGCTGGACTTTCTACCACGCAAATCTGGCCGTTTTGCTGACGCCGTGGATTCGCGCAAATTGAACACACCTCTTGCTCGGTAAACGTCCGGCAATCGGCACAGTGGCCAATTTCCGACATGGCACGGGTGAGCGCTTGCGCCAGACGCATTCCGCCGCTGCGATCGCGTTGCAGCAGGTGAAACGCCATGCGCTGCGCCGATTTCGGCCCAACGCCCGGCAAACAGCGTAGCGCCTCCATCAACGATTCAAGAAGTGGGCTGGTCTGCATCAGAACGGCATCTTAAAGCCAGGCGGCAACGGGATTCCGCTGGATACAGACGCCATTTTCTCCTGCTGAACTTCCGCGATACGGCGCGCGGCATCATTGAAGGCCGCCGCAATCAGGTCTTCCAGCATTTCTTTATCGTCTTCCATCAGGCTTGGGTCAATCTCGACGCGACGGCAATTATGCGCACCATTAATGGTTACTTTGACTAAACCGGCACCTGATTCACCGGTCACTTCCAGACTGGCCATCTCTTCCTGCGCTTTCTGCATTTTTTCCTGCATCTGCTGCGCTTGCTTCATCAGGTTGCCAATACCGCCTTTACCAAACATAGTGTTCTCTCTCATTCTTCTGGCTGCCAACTGGCAGCGGGTTTAAACAGGTCGGATACTGTCTTCGTCCAGTTCCGCATCAAAAAAACGTCGCAACGTTTGAATCGTACTATCGGTCATGATCGACTGGCGCGCCTGCACCAGTTTCTCTTCATAGATAGCCTGACGCCACTCCAGCGGCGTGCGAGCTAACTGCGCATCATCTTCAATTACCGTCAGGTTCACGGGGCGACCGCTAGACGCGCTCAACGCTTCACTCAGCGTTTTCTGCGCAGCCGAGGTATTTAAATGGCGCTGTGACGAGCGTAAATGCAGCTGCACCTCGCCTTCCTGCGGTTCGGTTTTAAATGCATTCAGCGCTAATTGCTGCACCAATTTCGGCAAAGGCAATCTATCGATTTCAGCCGCCCAGGCATCGCGCTCGATCGCTTCACGCGCCAGTTGCGCTGCCAGCTCAGGCGTTTTTTCATGCTCCAGCGCCGAGCGTAAGGCTTTGGGAGTCGCCACTATCGCCGGTTCAACAGGCATTTCTTTCTTTTGCGCCCGCCAGCGGTATGCCTCTTTTTTCTGTTCTTCCTGTTGACCCGACGCTTTGGCGGCCATCTGCTGCTGGCCGCGCTCGGTTACTGAGGCCAGGCGCTCCAGCGCCGAACTGCCCGGCCGCGTTTTAGCCAACGCTGCCGGTTCATTCTTTTTTGCCGGGCCGCTCCCTTGCCGCTTGAGCAACTGGCTACGCGCCTGCAATAACTGCGCCGTTGTGTCTGGCAAGGTCGCGCCAGTATCAGGCGCAGGAGCGTTAGGCGCTATTGTCGCTGACGCGACCTCATCCAATGGCGGTGACGCGGGTAAATTTGTTGTCGCAATATCATCGGGCGGTGCCATTTCAGGCATCGCCGACGCCGCCTGAGCCGCAAGCGGTTCAGGTGCCGGACGCACCGCTACCGCAGGCGCAGTTATCGCCGCTGGTTGCGGTTGCGGTTCAGTCATCACCTGCGTGGGGTGGAACGCCAACGCGCGCAGCAGCGTCATCTCCACCCCCATGCGACGGTCTGGCGCATAAGGCAGCTCTTTGCGCCCCACCAACAGCGTTTGGTAGTAAAGCTGCACCTCAGCGGGCGGAATGCGGCGCGCCAGCTCGCGCAACCTTGGCGCTATCTGCTGGTACTCATCGCCCAGCGCCGAAGGCAACAGTTGCAGCATCGCGATACGGTGCAACAGCGCCAATGTCTCTACCAGCAACGTTTCCCAGTCAACGCCACGGGAAGCGGCCTGATTCAGGCGCGCCATCACGCTCGCGCCATCAGCGCTAATCAGCGCTTCAAGTAAGGCTAGCGGTTGTTCGTCATCCAGCGTGCCCAGCATCTGGCTGACGGTTTCTGCTGTAACTTGCCCATGCCCCATCGCAATGGCCTGATCGGTCAGGCTCAGGGCATCACGCAAGCTACCGTCCGCCGCACGGGAGAGTAATTGCAGCGCACGCGGCTCAAATGCCAGTTGCTCCTGCTCCAGCACATGCTGCACATGGTGGCGAATTTGCTCGGCATCCAGCGCTTTAAGATGAAACTGCAAGCAGCGCGATAAAATCGTCACCGGTAATTTTTGCGGGTCTGTCGTCGCCAGCAAAAATTTGACATGCGCGGGGGGTTCTTCCAGCGTTTTCAGCAGCGCATTAAAGCTGTGCCGTGACAGCATATGCACTTCATCGATCAGATACACCTTAAAGCGCCCGCGCGCCGGGGCATACTGCACATTATCGAGCAGGTCGCGGGTATCTTCTACTTTGGTGCGCGAGGCGGCATCTATCTCAATCAGGTCAACAAAGCGCCCTTGCTCAATTTCCTGACAGATAGCGCACTGACCACACGGCGTCGCCGTAATGCCGGTTTCACAATTGAGCCCTTTGGCCAGCAAACGGGCAATGGTGGTTTTACCTACGCCACGCGTACCGGAGAACAGATAGGCATGATGAATTCGGCCTAATGAAAGACCATTAGCCAGCGCGGTCAGAACATGTTCCTGACCCACTACATCGGCAAAGGTTTGGGGACGCCACTTACGGGCAAGGACCTGATAGCTCATCAATACCGCAACAGTCGTGTTATTGAGGAGGTGATGCTAACACAGTCTCGCCGCCATCGGCGAGACTGCTGTCATCAATGGCCGGGGAAATCAACCAGGCTATAGCAAGAAACGCCCATGTTTTCGAGACGTTGCTGCCCACCGAGGTCGAACAGATTGATGATAAATGCCGCGTCAGAAACCTGACCGCCAAGACGACGAATCAGCTTTACCGTGGCTTCAATGGTACCGCCGGTCGCCAGCAGATCATCGACCACCAACACCTTGTCACCTGCATTGATGGAATCGGTGTGAATCTCCAGCGTATCGCTGCCGTACTCCAGTTCATAGCTTTCGCTGAGGGTTGCACGCGGTAATTTTCCCGGCTTGCGCACCGGAACGAACCCCACCCCTAATGCCAGCGCGACCGGCGCGCCGAACAAGAATCCACGCGCTTCCGTCCCAACGACTTTGGTCACGCCCGCATCGCGGTAACGTTCAACCAACATGGCAATGCTCGCCGCATAGGCGGTCGGGTCTTCCAGCAGGCTGGTAACATCACGAAACAGTATGCCCGGCTTAGGGTAATCCGGGATGCTTTTAATACTGTTTTTAATCAAATCTGGCTGCTGAGTTGCGGTCATAATTTTATGCCTGATAACACTTTAATCTTCACTGGGCTACCCCACGCTTTTGGCCCGTGCAAGCCGACGTCGCTGTGCCCGCCTGCTTGTAATAAGCCTGGCCGACAGCCTGCGCACGAAAACGCTCAAATCTAGTCAAACTGACTGGCAAATGCAACTTTCTCGCGTCATTCAGCGTGTTTTTTGTTGCGCCGGATCAATAACCGGCAAACGCACCATGAAGGTCAGCAACCCCGCTAACAGCATCACCAGCCCGACGCGAACCCAATTGTTTTCAACCCACCACAGTGAAACGGCAAACGTGGCGATAATCACCGCGACCGCTCGGCCCTTTACCCCCGGCGGCAGCGCGCGATAGTGTTGCCAGTGGATCAGATAACGGCCAAACCAGGAGCGATACAATAACCAATGGTGAAAACGCGGTGAGGAACGGGCAAAACACCAGGCGGCCAACAGTAAAAATGGCGTTGTCGGCAACAGCGGCAATACCACGCCGAGCGCCGCCAGCACCACGGCCAACCAGCCAAGTATTATCAGCACAATACGGTACATTATCCCTCCCGGCAGATAGCTTTTTCCTGTTGTTAAACGCCTCAAGCCATAAAGCGCCTTCGATCGCAATCGGCTGGAATCGTTGTATCATACCTTCACGTTAACTCAATCCATCCGTTTTACATGTTTGACAACGCCATTCTCGACCCGATCCACGCCTTTTTGCCGGTTGCCACGCCCGATGCATGGCTTGATGAGGCCCGCAAGCCGGAAAATTTACCCACCCTGCTGTGCGATCACCTACTATGCGAGCTGAAAGCTGCACAGAGCGCGCTGTTCTTGATTCGGCGTTATGCCGTCGATCTGCACAGCCGCCATGCGCTCCAGGACTGGATAGCGCCGTATGAAGATTTTGCATACCGCAAAAAAGGCGATATGCACACCCTCAAAGCTGGCGGCCATATTACCCGGCAAATCCACGCCCGCGCCGATTGCGGTTACAGCCAGGAAATGATCGATAAAATGGTGCTACTCATCCGCGAAGAATTGCACCATTTTTATCAGGTTCTGGAAGTGATGATACAAAAAGGCATTGCCTATCAGAGCGTACCTGCCAGCCGCTACGCCCGCGAGTTAACGCGGCACATCAAATCCTATGAACCGGATGCATTAGTCGATAAGCTGATTATCGGAGCCTTTATCGAGGCACGCTCCTGTGAGCGTTTTGCCCGGCTGGCCCCTTATCTTGATGAGAATTTAAGCAAATTTTACACATCACTATTACGCTCTGAAGCGCGTCACTATCAGGATTATCTGACACTGGCGCAGCAAATCGCCGGGCATGACATTCAACAACGCATCGCTTTTTTCGCCGCTCTCGAGGCGGAATTAATCACCAGCCCGGACAGCGATTTCAAGTTTCACAGCGGCTGCCCGGCGAAAGCGGCGCCCCTCTAACGCCGCCGTTAGCGGCGCACTGGATATGAAGGAGTGAGAATGGATACCCATGCGCTGCTCACCGCATTGGCACAACAGATTGATTCGTTAGCGCAGCGCGTCGCGCCTGTGGCCGGACAACAGGCGCCTCGTTCACGTTTTGATCGTCAGTTATTCAGTAGCTATAGCACGCGACTGGGTGACTACCTTGATGAGATTCGCCACAACTACCAGCATCTGCAACACGCGGTGCAAGAACAGCGACAAGAGCGGGTCGCATTTATGGCGGAAAAATTGCTGACGCAGATAACCGCGCTACAAAGGGAACTGGCAACGCAACCGCTGCGCGAACGCGAACCCATCGCCTCACAGCCGCAAGACCTCTACCAAAAACTGGCGGAATATCAAGGTTATGAACGGCGCTTGCTGGCTATGGTGCAAGACAGGGAAAGCCTGCTGTCCAGCCAAACTGCGCTTGCCGAACAACAGCGTTTGCAACGGGAATTGGCCGCGCTGGAAGGCAGACTGGCGCGCTGCCGCCAGGCACTGACGCGGCTGGAGCGACATATTGAGCGCCAGGAGCGCGGACTATAGAACCGGAACCGGCCAAGCCGATACAGCGGCGATGTTGGCAAGTTACGATATACTCTTTTCATACCCATGATGAAAGTCATGACTGCACCGCTGTCGTGGCATCATGACATCTCTTCAAGCCGGGTGAGCAAGGCTTCTGGTCGCCAACCATCATTTGTATTTTTAGACAAGAGGATGCGCCATGTCACTGGAACACGAGACGCCAGCGGTCAGGCTGGCGGTGGATCTGATTATGCTGCTTGAGGATAACCACATAGAACCGGCAGTGGCGCTGGCAGCGCTGGACATCGTGCAACGGGATTATCAGCGCAAGGCGGCGTTATGCTCATCAGCCGCCACGGATACCGCCACGCCGCCGTCGCCCGACAACACCTAATTCATCGAGCAACACGCTTACCCGCCAGCGAGCTAAACGCCGGTCTATGGCCTCTGCTGCGGCCCCGCTGACTGAGTGCGAGACACTTCTTTGATTTCATGGCCCTGGGCATTATGTAAATACACTTCCAGTTGGTTAAACGCGATATCGATATGGTTCTCACGGCACAATTTGTCGATAGTGCGGTTTAGCTCATCGACGGTATAGCTGCGATCGCGCAGTTCACGTACGTATAAACGCAGCTCGTGTTCCAGCGCACTCTGGCCAAACGAGAGGAAAAACACCTGCGGTTCAGGGTCGGTCATCACCCGTGAGTTCTCCCGCGCGGCTTGCAGCAATATCGCCTTCACCTTGTCCAAATCGGAACCGTATGCCACCCCGATACGAATCAGCACGCGCGTAATCGTATCTGACAATGACCAGTTAATCAGTCGTTCAGTCACGAACGCCTTGTTGGGAATAATCACTTCTTTGCGGTCAAAATCAGTAATGGTGGTGGCACGAATGCGAATTTTACTGACCGTACCTGAAAAGGTTCCGATGGTAATGGTGTCGCCAATACGCACCGGACGTTCAAATAAAATGATAAGACCGGAGACAAAGTTGGCGAAGATCTCCTGCAAACCAAAACCGAGCCCGACAGACAATGCGGCCACCAGCCATTGCAGCTTGTCCCAGGACACGCCCAGAGAACTGAGCGATGCCACGGCACCTACGGCCATAATCAGGTAGGTGAGGATCGTCGTAATCGCATATGAGGTGCCCTGGCGCAGTTGCAGACGCGACAGCACCAATACCTCAAGCAAACCCGGTAAGTTACGGGTCATCACATAGGCAACAGCCCCAATGACCAATGCGACCAGAACATTCCCGAGCGTCACTGGCTGCATCACGGAGCCACTGGCAGCAACCGTGCTGTAATGCCATAGCGTAATGCTGTCTAAGTAGGAAAAGACCGTCACGAGATCAGACCAAATCCAGTAAAACGCACCGGAAAAGGCCAGGAACAGCACCATGGTGGTGAGGCGTAACGATTGCTGGCTAATCTGCTCCAGCGCCAATGGCGCTTCAGGCACCGGCTCGCTGCCCTCTGCCCCCTCTTTCACCAGATTCTGCCTGCGGGCTAACGCGCGGCGGTAAGCCAGGCGTCGGGCCGCCACGCTTAACCCCCGAATGGTTGCATAATAGACAATATTCCAGATGATGAGCAGATAGAGGCTATCAATCCAACGGCTGGCCAGACGCAATGTGGTATAGAAGAAGCCATTGAGCATCAGGCCAATCAGAAAGAGCGGCATCGCCGCCTGCATCGTCACCACAATAAGCTGCACGGTGTGACGCTCTTTTTCACGCCAGCAATCGCGGCAAACTGGAAACACCAGAATCGCCAACAACAACAGATTGCCGACAATAATCATCTGCCCTAACGCATCATCAACCAGCGATAGCGGTGCTTTTTGCCCGATGACCGACCAGAACAGCAAAGGCAATAACGCGATGCCAAGACGCAGCACTTGACGACGGTAATGCGCGCAGCGAGAGGCCGGAATATTAAAATGACGCTCACTCACGCCAGCCGGCTTTAAGCTAAACCATGCCGTGGCAAACACGCCCCACAGCAGCGCCAAATTCTCACTAAACAACCAGGCAAAACCGCCAGAAGGAAGGTTACTTTGCTTAAACCACCACCCCAACGACAGGATCGCCAAAACACCGGGTAAAGTGCGCAGAATCAGCAACAGAATGGCCTGAGGCGTGTGCAACTGACTATCTCGTTTCAGTAGTCCTACATCTTCCGCCAGTTTCTGTTGATAAGCCTCAATACTCTTACGCCGCCACAGTAACACCCCAACCAGCAACAATGCAGGGACGATAATCAACAGCGAGGCTATCAGCCCCTGCACCAATTGCGCCCCTTTCAATGAAAAGTGAAACGTGCCGAACTGCTGGCGAAGTGCGGAAGGCAGCTCTTTTAGCCAGTTCCAGTCCATCGGTTTATTGCTGCTCACCCAAAAAATCTGCTGCGTGAGCGTGCGTTGCAGCGAAGCATTCACGCTCATTAACTGTTGGCGGCTAATTTGTAAATTGATAGCCAGCATTAACTGGTTGCCGAGCTGTTTGTTCAGTTGATCCAACAGTTCACGACGCATATCGAGAATCTGCCCAAGGGCATCGGTAACTTCAGCATCTACCGCCGTACTATTGTTGTGGGCAATCAGTTGCTGAATGTATTCATCACCGCGAAAGAGCACATCACGCTGCTGGTTAATATCAAATTGTTCCAAACGCAAATCGGCAATCTGGGCACCAATATTGCCAATCGCATCGGCAGAAGGCAGGTTCTGCTGCTGTTGATAAAGAATACGCGACAGCAACAGGCTGCCCTTAAGCACCGGTAATTTGTTCTTTCAGATTACGTTCCGACTGAGTGGCCCGATCTAGCCAGTTTTTTACCTGAATGCTTTCCTGCACCAGCGTATTCCCAGCCTGGGTTGCCTTAATAAGCCGTTGACTTAGCTGGCGGTTTGTTTCCATCTCAGCTTTAACCAGAGGGTTTTCCTGAATCCGCTGTAATTCATCTGAATTTTGCGCTTCTTTCGCCGTTTTCTCTGACAGGGTAAGGCGTTTATTGTTGATAACCCCCTGCAAGGTTTGCACCATACGTTCCAGTTGGCCTATCTGGGCTGCGGTGTAATCGCGCTGCTTTTGCAGCAAATCCTGCATGGTGGTATTCACTTCCAGACTTTTACGCTGTTGTTCCATCTGTAAGGAAACTAACGCCTGCTCGGTTTGCAACAAAGCTTGCTGGCTGGCTCGTAGCGGCTCCTGAGAAGGATCAAGACCACTTAATTGGGTGCGTAATTGCTGGCTACGCTGCGAGGCGGCGTACAATGCGCTTTGCACGCGTTCAGGCTGTGTTTGTAGTGAAATCAACTGGCTGTTATAGGTAGATAAATTCTCCTGCGCTGCCTGTAGATCATCGAGCGTTTCATTGAGGCGAGCTTCAAGCTGTTTTAAAGGCAGTGATTCCAGTGCAGGCGGAGTGACCGGCGGCGTTGCACTGAGAGCCAGTAAATCTTCATTGACCTGTTTGAGTTTTGCCGGTGCCTGCGCCGCCTGCTGTTTAAGCTGAGTTGTCTCTTGTTTGACGCGCTCAATACTATCCAGCACGTCGAGCGTTTGGATTAAATCCTGCTGGGTCAGCTTATCGGCTGAGGTGAGGCTTTTTTGTTTATTTAGCGTATCAAGCCGCCCCTGAATCTCAGCGCGAGTCGGCACATCATTAGCCGCCCCCCAGCCAGAAAATGAGGGCATCAGGCCGCATAGCGCCCACACGAGTAGCAACAGGCTATGCTGCATGCGGCAGAAAGAGAGGTGAAGAAAAACACGCAGGTCAAAAGAAACAGCAAAACGGCAACTCATGATGCATCGTCAGTTTTAAAAAGATGCGGGAGTTTAGCATGTCAGAGATAAAACAAGGTATTCCAGGCTGTAAACGGTTATTTATTCTCCGCAGAGATGGACATGCGCATCGCAGGGCTGCTACGCAGCATATCAATCACCCCTTCAACCAGATAAGGCGCTTCCTTTTCCAGATCAAAACTTTCTGGCAGAAATAGCCAGTTTTCCATAATACCGGACAAATAGGCGCGCAATACGACAGCCGCGCGACGCGGGTTTACATCCTGCGGCAACATGCCTTGACGAATGCACTTGATCAACGACACTTCAATTTTGGAATAGCAGTCAAGATAGAGTTCTCGGCGCCCATTGAAGGTCGGCAACATTTCACCAACGAATTCACATTTATGGAAAATAATCTCCATCATCGAGCGCCACTCTACATCCGATGTGGTCAAGCGCAGCATATAAATAAGTAACGCTCGCAAAACATGCAGTGGATCATCGGGAAATTTTGCCTGATACTCAATCTCGAAATCAGCAATCTTGGCTTCTGTACGCGCCCATATCTCATCAAATAATTCAGCTTTGTTTTTGAAGTGCCAGTAAATAGCACCACGGGTCACACCTGCGGCCGTGGCAATATCGGACAATGACGTTGAAGACACACCATGCTCGGAAAACAGGCGCAACGCCGCATCCATAATCTGAAGTTTGGTTTCCTGAGCTTGTTGTTTGGTTTTTCGTGCCATAGTGCTGACTTTCAAAGATAGCGAGATTTACATACATTCACGTATGTATGTAACATAGCACGAACCTAAAATGATCGCAGCAATCGCTTTAAAAGCATGTGATCCATTGGTCAATTAAAAATCGGACACTTGGGGTTTATCTATGAATAAAAACAGAAGGCTTACGCCTCTGGCGGCAATGCTGATGCTTTCTGGCAGCCTGATGCTCACGGGATGTGATAACAAGGCATCCCAACAAGGTGGCCACCCTGGCGGTGCGCCAGAAGTGGGTATTGTGACGATAAAATCAGAATCATTGAATATTACTACTGAGCTTCCGGGCCGTACCAGTGCCTACCGTATTGCTGAAGTTCGCCCTCAGGTTAGCGGAATCATCCTGAAACGGAATTTTACTGAAGGGAGTGACGTAAAAGCAGGGACATCGCTGTATCAGATAGATCCAGCCACCTATCAGGCACAATATAACAACGCGAAAGCAGCTCTGGCACAAGCGCAGGCAAATGCGGAAATCGCGCAATTGACCGTTAACCGCTATAAACCGCTGGTTGGCACCAATTATGTCAGCAAGCAGGATTATGACCAGGCACTGGCCACCGCACGCCAGACGCAAGCAGCCGTTGAAGCGGCAAAAGCCAGCCTGGACAACGCCCTGATAAACCTTAACTACACCCGGGTAACGGCTCCTATTAGCGGGCGCGTCAGTAAATCGACCGTCACAGAAGGTGCTCTGGTTTCCAGCGCACAAGCCAGCGCGCTGACAACGATTCAGCAACTGGACCCGATTTACGTTGATGTCACCCAATCGACCAATGACTTCCTGCGCCTGAAAAAAGAACTGGAAAGCGGTTCACTCAAACAGACAGCAGGGAAAGCCAGCGTACAACTGACGCTGGATAATGGCACGCGTTATAACCAAAACGGTACGCTGGAGTTTTCTGACGTCACCGTCGATGAGACAACGGGCTCAATCACCCTGCGCGCAGTATTCCCTAACCCAGACCATAACCTGCTGCCCGGTATGTTTGTACGAGCACAAATGGATTCTGGCGTGAATCCTGACGCCATATTAGTGCCGCAGCAAGGGGTTAGCCGTACACCGCGCGGTGATGCCGCCGTCATGGTTGTGGGTGAAGGCGATAAGGTTGAAGTTCATCCAGTTGTCACGGCTCAGGCTATTGGCGACAAATGGCTGATAACCTCCGGCGTAAAACCCGGTGATCGCATCATCGTAACAGGGCTGCAAAAAATCAGACCGGGCATGCAGGTAAAAGCGCAGGAAGTCACTGGTGGTAACACGCAGCAGCAAGCGCAGCCTCAACCCGCCAAGTCTTAACAGGAGCCGGTAATCCATGGCCAAGTTTTTCATAGATCGCCCGATTTTTGCCTGGGTCATTGCCATTATGGTAATGCTCACCGGGACGCTGGCAATACTGAAATTGCCTATTGCCCAGTACCCGACGATCGCCCCGCCTGCTGTGCAAATTACGGCAAACTATCCGGGTGCTGATGCAAAAACCCTGCAAGATACTGTGACGCAAGTTATTGAACAGAACATGAACGGCCTCGACAAATTGCTGTACATGTCCTCGAACAGTGACTCATCAGGCACAGTTCAAATCACGCTGACATTTGATGCGGATGCCAACCCAGATATCGCGCAGGTTCAGGTACAAAACAAATTGCAGCTGGCAATGCCGCTACTGCCGCAAGAAGTGCAACAGCAAGGGGTTAGCGTACAGAAATCCAGCAGTAGCTTCCTGATGGTGCTCGGTTTCATCAGCGATGATGACAACATGACACAACAGGACATCGCTGACTTCGTAGGCTCCAGCCTCAAAGATCCTATCAGCCGTGTGCGCGGTGTGGGAGATACACAGCTGTTCGGTGCGCAGTATGCGATGCGCGTCTGGTTAGACCCAGACAAACTGAACAACTACCAGTTAACGACAGGCGATGTGGTCTCTGCTATTCAGGTACAAAATAACCAGATAGCGGCTGGGCAATTAGGGGGAACACCACCCGTTCCCGGTCAAAAACTCAACGCCTCAATCATTGCGCAAACCCGCCTGAACTCACCAGAACAGTTCGGCAATATCTTGCTGAAAGTGAATCAGGATGGTTCTCAGGTTCGCCTGAAAAATGTGGCGCGTATTGAGTTGGGTGGCGAAAGTTACAGCGTCGTCGCACGCTATAACGGACGCCCGGCAGCAGGTCTTGGCATTAAGCTTGCGACCGGTGCCAACGCCCTGGATACAGCCGCTGCGGTAAAATCGGAAATCAACAAACTGCAATCCACATTTCCGAACGGCATGAAAGTGGTATACCCATATGACACCACGCCATTTGTAAAAATCTCTATTTATGAAGTGGTAAAAACACTGCTCGAAGCGGTCGTGCTGGTGTTCGTGGTGATGTATTTGTTCTTGCAGAATTTCCGCGCAACACTCATCCCAACGATTGCCGTGCCCGTTGTACTTCTTGGTACATTCGCCATTCTCTCTGCGTTCGGCTACTCGATTAACACCTTAACCATGTTTGCGATGGTGTTGGCTATCGGTCTATTGGTAGACGATGCCATCGTAGTCGTCGAGAACGTTGAGCGTGTGATGGCCGAAGAAGGGCTATCGCCAAAAGAGGCAACGCGTAAGTCAATGGGACAAATTCAGGGCGCGTTGGTTGGTATCGCCCTGGTATTGTCAGCCGTATTTGTGCCGATGGCTTTTTCCGGTGGTTCTACCGGCGCCATTTATCGCCAGTTCTCTGTCACCATCGTATCTGCAATGGTGCTGTCAGTGCTGGTTGCGTTAATTCTGACGCCCGCGCTGTGTGCTACTATCCTCAAACCGGTGGCGCATAATCATAGCGAAAGAAAAGGTTTCTTTGGCTGGTTCAACCGCTTATTTGAGAAAAGCTCACACCACTACACAGACAGCGTTGCCAATATTTTGCGCAGCACAGGACGATATCTGGTGGTGTACCTGATTATCGTTGCGGGATTAGGCTTTATGTTTAGCCGCCTGCCCAGCTCGTTCTTGCCGCAGGAAGATCAGGGCGTGTTGTTGACCATGGTGCAATTGCCCGTTGGCGGTACGCAGGAAAGCACCCAGAAAGTCCTTGATCAGGTGAACGACTATTACCTGAAAAACGAGAAAGACAATGTTAAATCAGTCTTTACCGTCAACGGGTTTGGTTTCGCCGGTCGAGGCCAGAACATGGGGATCGCTTTTGCCAGCCTGAAAGACTGGGATGAGCGCCATGGCGCAGGTAACAAAGTTGACGCCATTATTGGTCGGGCATTTGGCGCATTTTCCCAGATCAAAGAGGCAATAGTTATCCCTTTCAACATTCCAGCCATCATTGAATTGGGTACTGCCAGTGGTTTCGATTTCCAGTTGATTGACCAGAATAACCTTGGTCACGAAAAATTGATGGCGGCCCGTAATCAGTTATTGGGAATGATAGCCCAACACCCTGATACGTTGGTGCGTGTTCGTCCAAACGGGATGGAGGACACACCACAATACCGGATCGAAATCGATCAGGAAAAAGCTGAATCACTGGGTGTTTCAATCGCCACGATTAACTCTACGCTGTCCACAGCGCTTGGCGGTAGTTACATCAATGACTTCATTGACCGTGGTCGAGTGAAAAAGGTTTATGTTCAGGCCGAGGCCAAATTCCGTATGTTGCCTAGCGATATCGAGAAATGGTATGTGCGAGGAACATCCGGCCAAATGGTTCCCTTCTCTGCTTTTGCCTCTGCTCGCTGGGAATATGGCTCACCACGTCTTGAACGCTATAACGGCTTACCTTCGATAGAATTGGTCGGTGAAGCGGCTCCAGGTAAAAGTACCGGTGAAGCAATGGCATTAATGGAACAGCTTGCATCCCAATTACCGCCGGGTATTGGCTTCGACTGGACCGGAATGTCATACCAGGAACGACTGGCAGGAAATCAGGCCCCTGCATTGCTTATCATCTCCGGTATCGTGGTCTTCCTGTGTCTTGCAGCACTGTATGAGAGCTGGTCTATTCCATTCTCAGTAATGTTGGTTGTACCTCTCGGGGTATTTGGTGCGGTGATGGCAGCCGGTATTCGCGAACTCGAAAACGACGTTTACTTTAAGGTTGGCCTGCTTACCACTATCGGCCTGTCGGCGAAGAACGCCATTCTGATTGTTGAGTTTGCGAAGGATCTGATCGAAAAAGAAGGTAAAGGTCTGATTGAGGCAACACTCGATGCAGTACGCATGCGTTTACGCCCAATCCTGATGACCTCTCTAGCCTTTATTCTCGGTGTGGTGCCGCTCGTTATCAGCACAGGAGCAGGCTCTGGCGCTCAAAATGCCGTTGGTACTGGCGTAATGGGGGGGATGATCACAGCAACGGTGCTGGCCATCTACTTTGTGCCGCTGTTCTTTGTGGTCGTCAGCCGTCGTTTCAGCAAGAAAAAAGATGCTGAAAAGTCTTCTCACGATAAGGCTCCGGTAAGCCACTGATAATTGAATGACGTTTTTCCCTCGCCAAAAGGCCGCACTTGCGGCCTTTTTTATTTCCTGCACCAACGCACGATATCCCTACAAGTCGTAACGTTGCACATCACGATAAAAAAGCGCACAATATTTATGTTATAACATAACAATTGTGAGGACTACGATGAAACCAGGCATTCATCCCAACTATCGTACCGTGCTGTTTCACGATACTAGCGCTAATGTGTTCTATAAAATTGGCTCAACCATCGCAACAGACAGGCGCTATGAATATGAGGGGCAAACTTACCCTTATGTCACCATCGATGTCTCTTGCGCATCACACCCTTATTACACAGGGAAACAAAAAGAGTATGCCAAAGAAGGCAGCGCAGCGCGTTTCCAGCAACGCTTTGGCCGTTTTCTGAAATCCTAATACGAGTATCAAACCATGCAGGTATTAAGCTCTCTTCGCAGTGCCAAAACACGCCATAAAGATTGCATCGTCGTCAAACGGCGTGGACGTATCTACGTGATATGTAAAACCAATCCACGATTTAATGCTGTACAAGGCAGGAAAAAAAAGAAACGTTAATTATTATTTATTCCGTCATTATCCGAGGGGCATACAATGCCCCTAAAATAAATATTTATTAAAAACAAAAGGATAAGATAACTAACTTTATAATAATAGAGTTCTTTACAAAGCTAGACAAACCAGAAAAACTAATTAACACAGTGCTTCTTGCCATTATCAAAAAAAATTAAATATACTGGCTACAGGAGCCGATATATATATTGAAAGCCCCTAAAATCGATAAGAGCGGCAAGTTCTATCGTTATAAAAGAGCTCGTTTCAGGCACCTGTACATTGATTTTTTGCTATAATGACACCAGAATGATTTTAACAGTGACGTTACTTCATTCTCTGGCATTCACTAAGTTCCCCCTAATTCGTCTTTAGATTAAGGGAATCAAGGCATACTGAGGGGCATTCAGTCTTCTTGCACTTCACCACCCTATCGCCAGATAGGGGCCCTAAGTGATACTGAATTAGTAGCTTGCGGAGGGAGAAAAATGGATGAGTACACACCCCAACATTATGATATTGCCCAACTCAGATTCTTGTGTGAAAATCTGCACGACGAGAGCATTGCTACGTTAGGTGACAGTAGCCACGGTTGGGTTAATGATCCGACCTCTGCCGTTAACCTGCAGTTAAATGAGCTGATTGATCATATTGCTGCATTTATCGTTACCTATAAAATTAAATACCCTCACGAAAGTGGACTGTGTGAGCGGGTTGAAAAGTATCTCGACGATACCTATATTCTTTTCAGTAACTACGGCATAAACGACGCCGAATTACAGAAATGGCAAAAGTCCAAGTCACAATTATTCAGAATGTTCTCAGAAAAGAGCGTCTGTACGGTAGTAAAAACTTAAGCAATAATTTTTATTATACTTAATTTAAACCCAGGAAATTAGCAAGGTCACTATGAAGAAAATCGACTATTTAATGCGTTTGCGGAAATGCACAACTATCGATACCCTCGAGCGCGTTATAGAGAAAAACAAATATGAGCTCTCTAATGACGAACTCGAAATGTTTTACTCTGCTGCAGATCACCGGCTTGCAGAACTCACGATGAATAAACTGTACGACAAAGTACCAACGGCTGTATGGAAGTATGTACGTTAAGAACAAAGAATCTGGTTGCTGATATTTCAATCAAAACACTGCGCCGATAATCATATCGGCCTTTTTTTTGCATCAAAACAAGCAATTGAGCCGAAGACTGACGCAAGAGAATATGTAAATCAACCAGACAGGATGGTATGAAACACAGCTCGCTGAAATGGTGGAGGCCCCGCCAGCTACATCCCGGCACACACGTCGCCTGCTGCGGCTGCTTCCTTCCGGACCTGACCGGGTCCACAGGTTAGTGTTGCGGGAGAACCAACAGGGCCTCCATTGAGGGCTTTACTCTGACGGTAAAGCGCAGGCGCATTATCGATGATGAGTTGACCAATTGCAAGTTACTCACGTTTGACCGCTGTTTTCTTACTCATTTCATGCCATTCTTACCGGAATATTGATGAGGTTGCTTCGATCACAGCTGACCATCTGATGCTAAAGTGCTTACTGATTTACCGATCTCTCACTCGTACTCTATTCATTCGCCAATAAATCAACGACCCGATTTTCAGGAAGCGCATGGTTAGCACGCCACTCACAGGACTCGCGGACACCTTCCGTCAGCGGGTTATCCATATCATTGCGGCGATACCTTATGGTTGCGTAGTGACTTATGGTGATGTTGCCCGTCTTGCAGGCTCAGAACGAGCATCACGTCAGGTTGGGGGAATTCTGAAAAGTTTACCCGTGGGCAGCCAGTTACCCTGGCATAGGGTTGTCAATCGTCATGGGGAAATATCACTTACCGGCGCTGATTTTGAACGGCAAAAAAAGGCACTGCTGGCCGAAGGCATCACGTTCACTGATGCAATGAAAATCGATTTAGCGATATTTCGCTGGCGGTATTGAGGCTGCGTTATCAATCAGCGCAGATTATCTATACCGCCAGCAGGCGCTTTTAATAGGGTTGCAGCAACACGCCCGTCCCTTCATCCTTCGCGGGGGATGGCGAAGGAGCCAGCATTCGCATAGGTTTTCCCGTTGACGGCGCTCTTGATACCATCACCAGATTCACGTCTGCGTTATTCACACCATTATTAATGACCGGAACCATGTGTTCAGTCACTAAAGTGATGCGATGGTTTATGACGACAACCGCACTGAGAAGGATACGCGCATCGGGGTTAATATCCGATAAATTATACGGGAGCACGAATTTGAACGGCGCTTGCACGCCTTCGGTGCGAGAAACTCGCTGGGAGATAACCCGAGCTGGTGCATCGGAGGCTGAAGCATCAGAAACCGTTACGGTGAGTACGGCATCTGCAGGCAACGTGATATTCTGACGTATATTTACCGTTCCGGTCACTGCGGGCATCCCGCTCACCGGCTCACTGAGAGAAAGCGTGCGTGCAGGGGCAAATCCAGGTGGCAAGAATCCGTATGAATTCAGATTCGCACACCCCGAAAGCGCTACCGATACGGTAATACCGGCAAACAGCTGCCATAATCTCATAGGCTAAATCTCCTTAATTATATTATTGGGATAACGCTTATAAATAGCCGCTATCCGTTAAGAAGTATGAACGAGTCAATCTAATATTTATGGTGGAAAAATCCGATAGTGATTGATGTCATTTGCTTATTCTCATGGATGAAGCCGTGAGCGTCTATTTATTTCACGCGGTTCGCCCTTCTTCTTACTGCATCAATGATCTATTTTTATGACAACCAACCTCTTAATTTAAGGCAGAAACATGAGTCAGGCATTAAAAAACCTTCTCGATTTGTTACACCTGGAAAAACTGGAAGAAGGCTTGTTTCGCGGTCAAAGCCAAGATCTGGGTCTGCGTCAGGTATTTGGTGGACAAGTTGTTGGTCAGGCATTATCTGCTGCTAAACAAACCGTTCCCGCAGAGCGGTTTGTCCATTCCTTCCACAGTTACTTTCTTCTACCGGGTGATAGCCAAAAACCCATTATTTACGACGTTGAAACACTGCGCGATGGCAACAGTTTCAGCGCCAGACGAGTCAGCGCGATTCAGAATGGCCGCTCTATTTTTTATATGACGGCTTCCTTCCAAACTCGGGAAAGTGGCTTTGAGCACCAAAGTGCGATGCCACAGGTCACGCCACCTGAAGCATTGCCGTCGGAATTAGAAATTGCACGCAGTCTGTCAGAACATATCCCGGCAGCCATGCGCGATGTGTTTACACAAGAAAGGCCGATTGAGATTCGCCCTGTTAAATTCCATAACCCGCTGCGTGGCGAAGTCGAACCCGCGCTCAGGCAAGTCTGGTGTCGTGCAAATGGTGCTATGCCAGATGATGAACGTACCCATCAATATCTGCTGGGTTATACCTCTGATTGCCATTTTCTGCTAACAGCACTACAGCCCCATGGCGTCGGTTTTCTTGAGCGCGGTATGCAGGTCGCTACAATCGATCACGCCATGTGGTTTCATCGTCCATTTCGGCTGGATGATTGGTTGCTCTATTGCGTTGAGAGCCCTTCGGCATCTGGCGCGCGTGGATTTGTACGTGGCCATTTTTATACCCGTGACGGCGTGCTGGTGGCCTCCAGCGTTCAGGAAGGGGTGATCCGTCGCCACGGCCAGTAAAAATAGAACGGTAGATAAATCATTATCGAATGGCCCACCACAATAGCTAAAAAAAACCACCTTGATTAAAAGGTGGTTTTTTATTCGTCACAGTCAATCAGGCACCCCACCCCCATTATCATGGGGTACCAGACAGACTCTTACTGGTTGTACGCATTTTCACCGTGGCTGTTGACATCCAGACCTTCGCGTTCCTGATCTTCTGGTACACGCAGTCCGACAGCAATATCAGCAATTTTGAAAGAGATGAATGCCGCAACACCAGACCAAACGACGGCGACAATCACGCTAAACAGCTGCACCCAGACCTGATGAGCCATAGTCACACCCTGCGCATAACCTGTACCGCCTAACGAAGATGCGGTAAAGACACCGGTCAATAAGCACCCAACGATACCGCACACGCCATGCACACCGAACACATCACACGGGTCATCAACACGCAGCCATTTCTTCAGAACAGTCACGCCCCACAGACCGGCAAAACCGCCGACAAAGCCAATGACCAATCGCCCCACCAACGCCAACCGTACCCGCCGCTGGCGTGATAGCAACCAGACCAGCAATACACCCGGAACAAGCACCGAGCAGAGACGGTTTACCACGGCTAATCCACTCACCGATGATCCACGCTAAAATAGCGGCGGCCGTTGCGACAACCGTTGTCAAGAAAGCCAGACCAGCAATGTTATTCGCCGCAGCCGCAGAACCGGCATTGAAACCGAACCAACCGACATAGAGGATGGATGTACCAATAAACACCATCGGCAAGTTGTGCGGTTTGAATGCTTCTTTGCCGAAACCAACGCGTTTGCCTAATAACAGAGCACCAACCAGGCCTGCGACAGCAGCGTTAATATGCACGACCGTACCACCGGCGAAGTCTAGCGCGCCATCAGCGGCCAGATAGCCACCGCCCCATACCATGTGAGTCATCGGCAGGTAAGACAGCGTGAACCACAGCGCGGAGAAAATCAGCACCGCTGAGAAGCGAACGCGTTCCGCCAAGGCACCAATGACCAGACCTACCGTAATACAGGCAAAAGAGGCCTGATAAGCAACGTGAATGAACTGATAGAACGTTCCGCTAATCGCACTAATATCAATGCCATTGAGCATAAAGTTGGTCAGTCCACCGAAGAATGGGCTGCCTGTGCTAAACGCAACGCTATAACCGTAGATAACCCATAAGATACATACCAGCGCAAACGCCACCATTATCTGGGTCAACATTGACAACACGTTTTTACTGCGGATTAAACCACCATAAAACAGCGCTAATCCCGGAATGGTCATGAACAGCACCAATGCGGTACAGATCATCATAAAAGCGTTGTCCGCCTTATCCACAACCGGCGCTGGCGTATCTGCCATCACCCATGCTGGAAGCATGGCTGATGCCCCTAAACCTAATGACAAGGAAAGTTTTTTCATCTTTTCATTCATCCCTATTTAATAAGGCTCAATCAGATAATTGTTATAGTGCGGCTTCGTCAGTTTCGCCGGTACGAATACGAATAACACGCTGCAATTCCGCAACAAAAATTTTGCCGTCACCAATTTTCCCGGTATAAGCCGCTTTACTGATAACATCGATGACTTCATCAAGCTGATCATCAGCAATAGCGATATCGATTTTCACTTTGGGCAAGAAGTTAACGCTGTACTCCGCGCCACGGTACAATTCCGCATGCCCTTTCTGACGTCCGAAACCTTTCACCTCTGTGACGGTGAGCCCCTGAATGCCTACAGAAGAGAGCGCTTCACGCACATCTTCCAGCTTGAATGGTTTGATTACTACAGTCACCAGTTTCATTCTCATCCCCCTAAGCATGTAAGTTCAGGCTTATGCCCGTCACCCCAAATATGTTCACGTATCACATAAAGCAAATCACGTGCCACAAATGCCAGCGCTAATCAAAAGCGATAAAACGCCGCTGATTAGCGGAAAACGAGAAAGTGGGAAGAGGTGAGATAACTGGCGGAAAAGAAAAACAGGTGCGCCAACGCACAAAAACGGTGCGATGCGCTTGATTTCGGTGCATCGCCCGACTGAGCGCATCGCACCATGCCAAATTATGGTGCGATGCCATGCCCGGGGATGATCGTCATGGTGCCTGCGTCGTCAACGCCGGTTCAGCGTTACCCTGCGGAGATGACAATGCACGGCTCGCCTGCTGCAATTGATACATCTGAGCGTAACGCCCGGCGCGGTTAAGCAATTGCTCATGCGTTCCCTGCTCCACGGTCTTGCCATGATGCAGCACCAGAATGGTGTCCGCTTCAACAATCGTCGATAACCGATGAGCGATAACCACAAGCGTAGTATGAGAACGAATTAACCTTAGTGCGCGCTGAATAGATTGTTCAGTACCTGAATCAATATTGGCGGTTGCTTCATCAAGTATCAAAATTCGTGGCGGCGACACCAATACGCGGGCAAGAGCCAATAACTGCTTTTGACCAACCGACAGGTTGTTACCTTGTTCACCGATACGGCTGTCTATGCCCTGCGGCATAGATTGCACCAGGTCAGCTAATTGCACCGCCTCCAGCGCCTGCCACACTCTCTCTTTACTGATGTCACGCCCCAGAGTGATATTCGCATACATCGAATCCGCCAACACAACAGGGTCTTGCTGCACCATGGCGACATACTGGCGCAACACTGGGTGAGATAGTTGCGCTAATGGTCGGTTATCCAGGCGAATCTCGCCGCTATCCGCCGGGTAGTATCCCATCAATAAACTGGCTAGCGTACTTTTACCACTGCCGGTATGCCCCACCAATGCCACAAACCCTCTATCAGGCACATGCAATTCAATGTTATGTAATACCGGCTTACCGGCTTGATAAGAAAAGGTCAGTTGCTGGATATCAATGCGACCGCTGTTAAGCGCATGGTTATCATCACCATATTGCTGACGCGGGCCATCCATTAACTCAAAAATGCGCTCTCCGGCGACAATAGCCTGTTGTAAAATCGACTGTTGGGTCGTCAATTCAATCAGCGGTTCGTTTAATCGGCCAAGATAGTTAATAAAGGCATACAACACGCCGACCCCCACAGAACCTACCGTACTGAAGCCGAATTGCAGCAGTAAACCGCACATCACCATCGCAGAAAACAGGCTCAATAACGGACGTAACAGGAAGCCATCAAGCCGCAATGTTTGCATACGCGCATGATAATGAGCCCAACTGGCCTCACTGAGTTTTTTGGCGAAACGCTGCTGCTGGCGAAATTGCTGTATAACGCCCATACCGTTGATGGACTCATTAAAACCATCATTAATATCGGCCAGAAAACTGCGCATTCGCCGCACAATCGGTGTGCTATAACGTTGATATACCACCATCACAATGGCTACCGCAGGCAAAATCATCATCGCAATCATCGCCATATGCCAATCCAGGCTGAACATGGCCACCAGCATCGCGACAATCAACGCCGTACTGCGCAGCACACTTCCCACCACCATGACATACAGATCGCGCACCACTTCAGTATCGTTTGTTACGCGGGAAATCAACTGGCCAACCGGCTGGGTATCAAATACAGCAAGCGGTTGGCGCAAAGCGGCATCCATCACATCAATACGAAGTTGTTGCACAACGCCAACCGCCACGCGGTTGAACATCACCGCCTGTAAATAGTGCAAGAGGGCCGCCAGCAACTGTAACAGCACATACCCCACCGCAAGGCCGGTAGCCAATAAAAGCGGGAATTCACCTTTGGCAATGACATGATCGATAAAATAGCTAACCAGAACCGGCCCGGCGACTTCCGCAGCGGCGGCAATACATAACAGCACAACACCAACGCTTATTGACGCCTTCCACGGCAAACCATAGGCCAGTAAACGTTTTAACGTTGGCCATAACGCCCGAGGCGTTTTCATTTTTACGTTACTCATTTACGTCACTCATGCTCATGCCCCTCGTCACGAGCATCATCCAGAGCCGCTTCCAGTTGCTGATAACGATACATATCCCGATACCATCCTGCTTGTTGTGACAAGGCACCGTGATGACCGCGTTGCGCTACCCGCCCGTGCTGCAACACAAGAATGTCATCAGCCGCTACCAACGCCGACAAGCGATGCGCGCTGATTATCACGGTTCGCTTTTCACCCCACTGTCGCAGATTGTTGAGAATCTGATATTCCGTACGTCCATCGACAGCAGAGAGCGCATCATCAAGCACCAGGATTTCCGCTTCCAGTAACAACGCGCGAGCAATAGCGATACGCTGTTTTTGTCCACCAGAAAGCATGACGCCTCGCTCGCCAACTTCCGTCTCATACCCTTTAGGCAAACGCAAAATATCGTCATGAACATTCGCCAATCTGGCCGCGCGTTCAATGTCCTGCAAAGAGGCCTGCGGACGCCCAAGCGCAATATTGCCCGCAACGGTATCAGAAAACAGAAAGGGCGTTTGCCCAACCACCGCAAAGCGGCACCTGAGTTGATCCAACTGAATATGATGCAACGATTGCTGATGGTAGCGAACCTCGCCCTCTTCAACATCAAACTGCCTTAACAACAACGCCAGCAGTGTACTCTTACCTGAACCTGTCGGGCCACACAGCCCCAGCGTTTGCCCCGGCATCAGGGTAAAATGGACATCATCCAGTACACGCTGGGTATGGCCGGGATAATGAAACGCGGTAATATCGGCGGCCAGTATGCCCGGCCCTGCGGGTAAGGATTGTGTTCCGTCTTCAACTGACGGGGCCTCGGCCAGCAACTGACGGATGCGCCCATAAGCCGCACTGCCTCGCTCGACAATGTTAAACATCCACGCCAACGCCAGCATCGGCCATATCATCAAACCAAGGTACATAACAAAACTGGTCAGTGCGCCAAGCGTCAACGAGCCGTGGATAACCATCCAGCTTCCGCCCGCTACCGCCAGCAGATTGGATAACGCCACCGCAATATAGATAGTGGGGTCAAAACGGGCATCCACTCGCGCAACCTGCATATTTTTCTGGCCGGCATCAGCTGCAACCCGGGCAAAACTGCCGGACTGATGATCTTCCAGACCAAATGACTTAATCATCCGAATGCTGGTCAGGCTCTCCTGAGCGTGATCATTCAGCGAGGAGAAAGCGGCCTGAGCCTCTTTGAAACGTTGATGAAGCTGGGTGCCGTAGTGCTTGATGACTATCGCCATTACCGGCATGGGCAGCAGTGCCAGCAATGTCAACTGCCAACTCAGTTGGGTACACATCACCAAAAAGACCGCGCAGCCCATCACCAGCGAGTCAACCAGCGTCAATACGCCTTCTCCGGCAGCAAACACGACGCGATCGACGTCATTAGTCGCCCGGGCAATCAAATCGCCGGTTCGATGGCGCAGATAAAAAGCCGCATGCTGGCGGCTCAATTGATGATAAAAGCGCTCACGCAACTCGACGGCCAGTTGATAGGCCGCGCCAAATAACCAAATGCGCCAAAAGTAACGCAGCAGATAGGTGAACAGCGCTATCAGCAAGATAACACCTATCCACCCTAATACCGTTGTCTGGTTCATGGTATGTTGTGTCACGCCATCAACGATGACGCCAACCAACTTTGGCGGTAGCAATTGCAGAATGGCAATGATCACCAATAACATCACCGCACCAAGGTAACGTTTCCATTCCCGGCGGAAATACCATCCCAGCAGAGCAAAAAGTCTCACGCGTTTTTAGTCCATTCGTGACAAAGCAAATCGAAATTAGATGAACAGAACATTATACATGCTGCGCATCACGAATAAATTTTAGCAGGCCGTCTCAGGCTACTTATCATAATGGCTTCAGGGGTAAGGCGGTTGTCTGTTTGATGCGTTCCATCGCAAAGCTTGAGGTCACATCAACCAGGCCGGGAATACCATTTACCAGACGTTTATAAAATGCATCATAGCTTTTCATATCTGCCACCTGCACTTGCATCAGGTAATCATACTCTCCCGCCATTCGATAGAACGCCAGTACCTCCGGCATCTCCGACACAAAATGAGAAAAGGACTGATACCAGGCGCTATTGTGTTGCTGGGTTTTCAGCAGAACAAAAGCCGTCAGCCCCAGACCTAACTTTTCATTATCCAGCAGCGCGACCCGACGTTTGATATACCCGTCATCCTCCAGACGCTTTAAGCGTTTCCAGCAGGGGGTAGACGTCAGGTTAACGGCATCAGCCAACGCCTGTAACGAGAGGCTGCAATCCTGCTGTAGCAAGCCCAGCAGTTTGATATCAATTTTATCCAACATAGCGTAAAAAAAGAGAAAATATTTCCCCCATTAGCCCAATACAGAGATGAAAAAGCAACTTTTTTTTCCTCTAAAATCGATAGGCTAGTAGTGTCTTGTTGCAGAACATCCACTGACTCTCGCCCTGCATAACCAAGACGCATCAGAAACGACCATCTGCCATTCATCAGGACAACATCATGACCAGTCTTTGGGTACGCAACGCCGTTAGCGCGATAGAAGCCGATTTCCAACGTTCAGCAGACACTCACCTGATTCGCCTGACGCTACCACACTACCCCGGCATCTATTTTTATCTCAAAGATGAAAGCACCCACCCGAGCGGTAGTCTCAAACACCGTCTGGCTCGCTCACTGTTTCTGTATGGATTAAGCAATGGCTGGATTAATGAAGACACATCAGTGATTGAAGCTTCATCGGGCAGCACGGCGGTCTCTGAAGCTTATTTCGCACGTCTGCTGGGGCTCCCCTTTATTGCCGTTATGCCATCGTGTACCGCACGTAGAAAAATCGAGCAAATCGCTTTCTATGGCGGCCATTGCCATTTTGTCGAACAATCCAGCGAGATTTATGCCAAATCAGAAGAACTAGCGAAAGAGCTCAATGGTCACTATATGGATCAATTCACCTACGCCGAACGGGCAACCGACTGGCGAGGTAATAATAATATCGCAGACAGTATCTACAGGCAGATGGAACGAGAGCCCTACCCAGTCCCTGACTATCTGGTAATGAGTGCGGGAACCGGCGGCACATCCGCCACGCTTGGCCGCTACATCCGCTACAAGGGCCTGAATACCCAGTTAATCGTTGTCGATCCAGAACATTCGGTATTTTATGACTGCTACCGCCAGCGAATTAGCACGCTAACCGGTCAATGCGGCAGCCGCATTGAGGGAATCGGTCGCCCACGAGCCGAACCATCGTTTATCCCAACGGTGATTGATGACATGATAAAAGTGCCTGACACCGCCAGTATCGCAACGATCTATTGGCTGGAGCAGGTACTAGGCAGAAAAGTCGGGCCGTCCACCGGCACCAATGTCTGGGGCATGTTGCAACTGGCCGAAAAAATGGTGGCGCAGGGCCGAAAAGGGGCGATTGTCACGCTGCTATGCGATAGCGGCGAGCGTTATCTTGATACGTATTACAACAAAGAGTGGGTAAGTTCCCATATTGGCGATATCCAGCCTTATCTCCAGCAATTGAACGCAGCAGGCATACGCTAACGCAACACGTCACGACGCTTGCGCTGAACAATAAGGGGATTTCAGTTACCATAAACGTCATCCCCGCCTACATCGATGCAGTGCGTCTGGCGGTTCTCATGTATAAGGATAAACAAGCATGACAAGCGCAGTTGTCGTTTTTAGCGGAGGTCAGGACTCCACAACCTGCCTGATTCAGGCATTGCAGCAGTATGATGAAGTACATTGCGTGACTTTTGATTATGGTCAGCGTCATCGCGCCGAAATTGATGTCGCCGCAGAACTGGCACGAACACTGGGCGCGGCAGCGCATAAGATTTTGGACGTCGGCTTGCTGAACGAGTTGGCTGTCAGTAGCCTCACGCGTGACAATATCCCCGTTCCTGAATTTGATGCCGACGCAACAGGGTTGCCAAGTACCTTTGTTCCGGGTCGCAATATTCTGTTCCTGACGCTCGCCGCAATTTATGCCTATCAAGTCGGCGCTGAGACCGTCATCACCGGTGTCTGTGAAACAGATTTTTCCGGTTATCCCGACTGCCGGGATGAGTTTGTCAAAGCCCTGAATCAGGCGATTGTGCTCGGTCTTGCCAGGAATGTTCGCTTTGTCACGCCCTTGATGTGGCTCAACAAAGCAGAAACCTGGGCCCTGGCCGATTATTATCAGCAATTGGAGACGGTGAAACACCATACGTTAACCTGTTACAACGGTATTAAAGGTACAGGATGCGGTGAATGCGCCGCATGCCACTTACGGGCGAAAGGGCTGGCCGAATATCAGCAGTCACCGACGTTGGTGATGGCATCTCTCAAGCAGAAGACCGGCCTTAAATAGCAGAAGATATCAGCAGAATAAGCGGTGAATTATCGGGTTTATCGGGCGCTCTTCGCATGCCCTTTTGCTCCCCCGACGCCACCACGGGTAAACGCGATACGCGTGACAGCAAATATGGCCGGAGTGATGACGTTATCTTATCGACATGACTCCGGCGCATACTACGCAATAATTAACGCTTATAAACGCAAACGAGCCTGGTTGCGCTCAATCAACGCACGGCCAATACCGGGAACCTCTTGCAATTGGTCTATTTGGGTAAAGGGCCCATTCTGCTCACGATAAGACACGATTGCCTGCGCTTTTTTTAGCCCCACACCATTGAGCGCTGCGGCCAGTTGTTCTGCCGTCGCGCTGTTGATACTCACCTCCTCAGTATCCTCAGCTGGCTTTTCAGCTTGCCCGACTTGGGCTACGCCAGGCACAGGCTTTGTCATCGACGGTACTGATTGGGCTGAAGGGCTGGTTTCTGGCGCTGCGTGCAAGCCGCCAGAAATACTCGCCAGACTCATCCCGACCATCAAACATAACGCCTTAATTCCCGATGGTTTCATGCTGTATCCTCCTTGTATGTGACAGCATGGCCACAATGCCCGAACCGAGCTGAGACGACAAACGGCAAACAATAAATGTGGAAAAGGCCGCGAAAGCGGCCTTAGAGGATTGCAGTAACTTGCAGAATTTTGTGAAGCTTATTGCGCGTCTTGCGCTGCACTACCGTACTTAACCTTCGCCTGAGTACGCAGGCTGCCCAACAGCGTATCAAACAGTGTACCCATTGAAGTCTGCTCTATTTGGCTGCCAAACTGTTTTTTCTGCTCATCAGATAAGGTGTGCGGTTTAATTTCATCGAGCGCAACCAGCACCACATTGCCATCAACATCGCGCGCAACGGCATACGCAGGCTGATCCTTCTTCGGCTGTGGCATCGAGAAAACGGTTTGCCCCAACACATCATTCTGCGCAACAGAAGAAAGCGCTTTCGCCGTACTAAAGCTCAACCCGGCAGCTTTCAGGCTATCCTGCTTACCCTGTTTGAGGTCGGCCAGAATTTTCTCCGCTTCAACAGTAGCCTGTTGTTCTGCTTTCTGGCGTTTCAACGCTTGAACCACCTGATCGCGCACTTGATCTAACGGCTGAGTTGCCTGCAATTTGTGTTCGCTGACGCGCACCACAAAGGCCCTGTCGCCTTCAACGCTAATGACATCAGAGTTACTGCCCGGGGCACCATTTTCACTGACCAATGAGCCACCGAAAATTGCCTGAGTAACGGGCTGGAAATTCAGTGCAGCAGGCACATTTTCACGGTTGAACCAGTCGGTTTGTTGCGCCTGCACATTCGCCACTTTCTCAGCAGAAGCCAGCGACTCGTTATCATTGCTGGCCGCCTCGCTAATCTTCTGTTGCAACGCATAAAAAGCATCGAGGGCTTTTTCACGTTTTACTTTCTCGGCCAAATCAGCACGCACTTCGTTCAAAGATTTCACTCTTTGAGCCTGAATGTCATCCAGACGGATAATCAAAAACCCAACGGATGACTTAATCACGTCAGACAACTGCCCTTTCTGCTGCAACGCCGCCTGTTTAATTTCATCAACGGTGGAGCCATCATCCATCCAGCCCAAATCGCCGCCATTACGACGAGAAACGATATCCGTCGATTTTTCCTTTGCCAGCGCGGCAAAATCAGCGCCTTGCTTCAGTTGATCCAATGCAGCTTTCGCTTCATCTTGCGTTTTCAACTGAATGACGCTGTATTTTTTACGCTCAGGCTGAGTGAATTCACTTTTATGTTGCTCATAATAGGTGGCGATATCGGTATCATCTACACGGGTTTTATCCATGATAGAAGCCGCGTCCAACATGATATAGCTCACTTTGAACTGCTCAGGCGTTTGATAGCGGTTTTTGTTCTGATCATAAAACGCTTTCACTTCATCATCAGAAACCGTCAGCGTCTTAGCACGATCGGCGAGCGCCAGAGTGGCCGTGCGAATGGTGCGATCTTGCGCTGCCATCGCCACCAGATTATTCAACTCTTGCTGGAGAACAAAATCCGTATTGCCTAATCCCCGGATCAATTGCTGAGTCAGCAGTTGTTTACGCAGGAACTGCGCATAAGCATCCGGTGTCAGACCCAGCTGACGGATTTGTGAGAGATACTTTTGGTTATCAAAACGGTTGTTGGTTTGAAATTCAGGCACGGAGAAGATGGCCTGTTTAACCTGTTCATCACTGATATTCAGCCCCAGATTGTGGGCATACTGTACAATCAGCGTTTCATCAACCAGTTGGGACAGCACTTGCCTGCGCAATTGCTGCATATAACCTTCATTGGATGCCAACGCGGAGAAATTATCTCCCAGCATTTCTTGCTGGCGAGCGCGTTCATTCTGCACCCCTTGCTCTAGTTGGGCACGGGTAATTTCCTGTCCGTTCACTTTGGCTGCATAGTCGCCTGAACCACGGATCAGATAATCTCCCACTCCGGTCAATACAAACGAACCAACTATCAAGGCAAGAATAATTTTCAGCACGACGTTGTTAGCGGCCGCGCGTAAATTGTCCATCATAATGTGACAACACTCCGCTGTAGAATGGATAACACTTCCCCTGCGCAGGCCGTAGCCATGCATCCCTGCTACTGCTATAGCCGCACTCGGCTAGGCGCACTTAAGTATTTGCCTGAACGGTAATCTTGATTACCAGCAAAACGCAATTACCTGTAAAAAAAGGCACATCATACCATGATGCGCCTTATATCTTACCTTACCCATCACGCTGAGTCAGGTAGTGTTTGGGCGAAAACGGCCACAGCCCAAATCTTGTTAATCAATGATTAATTCACAGCGTCCTTCAGGGCTTTACCCGCGCGGAAACCCGGCACTTTGGCAGCCGGAATGCTGATTTCTTTCCCCGTTTGCGGATTGCGGCCAGAACGAGCGGCACGTTCACGCACAGAAAAAGTTCCAAACCCGACCAACGCCACATCATCCCCACTCTTCAGAGATTCGGTAACAGACCCAATAATTGCATCCAACACACGCCCTGCCGCCGCTTTGGAAATATCAGCATCTGCGGCAATCTTGTCGACCAATTGTGACTTGTTCACTCTATCATCCCCTCTGAAATACCATTATTGCGCCACGATTACGGCACAACACATTGCTCTAATTTATGTCGCCATTATTCAGCAAACCAGCGCACCGGCCAGCATCAGGCTCAACAACAGTGCTCTAACTTAGCGGCACGAAAAAAGGCTGGCAAGCATCATTTAACTTACCAGCCTTTATTTTCTCAGTGCTTTTTGCGACAGCTCACTATTTCTTCGCGACAGCCTTCACGACATCCATGCCATAGGGTGAATTCTGTAACGCAATGGTCAGGACTTCTTCAATGCGTTTCACCGGATGGATATCCAAATCAGCAATCACGTTTTGCGGAATCTCTTCCAGATCGCGTTTATTTTCGTCAGGGATAAGAACTGTCTTGATACCACCGCGATGCGCTGCCAGCAGTTTCTCTTTTAACCCACCAATCGGCAGCACCAGGCCACGCAGGGTAATTTCACCGGTCATCGCCACATCTGCCCGTACCGGATTCCCCGTCAGGCAAGATACCAGCGCAGTACACATCGCAATACCGGCGCTCGGGCCATCTTTCGGCGTTGCGCCTTCCGGTACATGCACATGGATATCGCGTTTTTCATAAAAATCAGAATTGATACCCAATTTCTCTGCTCTGGCGCGTACAACCGTCAACGCCGCCTGAATTGACTCTTGCATCACTTCGCCGAGCGAGCCGGTGTAAGTCAGCTTCCCTTTACCCGGTACGCTGGCGGTTTCAATCGTCAGCAAATCGCCGCCGACTTCCGTCCAGGCAAGGCCCGTTACCTGACCAACACGATTCTCTTCATCAGCACGACCATAGTCATAACGCTGAACACCCAGAAACTCTTTCAGGTTATTGCTGGTTATCTGGATATGTTTCAGTGACTTATCCATCATCAGCGATTTCACCGCCTTACGGCACAGCTTAGAGATTTCGCGCTCCAGACTCCGCACGCCGGCCTCACGGGTGTAGTAGCGGATAATGCCGACAATAGCGCTATCTTCTACTGACAACTCACCTTTTTTCAGCGCGTTGCGCTCAATCTGTTTCGGCAACAAATGCTGACGCGCAATATTCAGTTTTTCATCTTCGGTATAACCGGAAAGACGAATAACCTCCATACGGTCAAGCAAGGGGGCCGGGATGTTCATTGAGTTCGAGGTTGCAACAAACATCACATCCGACAGATCGTAATCCACTTCCAGATAATGATCGTTAAACGCCACGTTCTGCTCAGGATCAAGCACCTCTAACAGAGCAGAAGCGGGATCGCCTCGCATGTCAGACGACATTTTATCGATTTCATCGAGCAGGAAGAGCGGGTTTTTTACCCCTACTTTCGCCATTTTCTGAATCAGTTTGCCTGGCATAGAACCGATATACGTACGCCGATGACCGCGAATTTCAGCCTCATCACGTACGCCACCCAGTGCCATGCGCACATACTGACGCCCCGTCGCTTTAGCAATCGACTGACCCAGTGAGGTTTTACCTACCCCCGGCGGCCCAACCAGACATAAAATCGGCCCTCTGATCTTGCTGACCCGGCTTTGTACCGCCAGATACTCAAGAATACGCTCTTTAACGCGATCCAGCCCATAATGGTCGCTGTCTAGCATTTCTTGCGCTTTAACCAGATCTTTCTTCACTTTACTGCGCGTATGCCATGGAACCTGAACCATCCAGTCAATATAGCTACGCACCACGGTCGCTTCCGCTGACATCGGCGACATCATGCGCAACTTCTGTAATTCAGCTTCAGCCTTCTCACGCGCCTCTTTGGGCATATTGGCAGCATCAATCTTACGCTTGAGCGCTTCCTGCTCATCCGGCGCGTCATCCATTTCACCCAGCTCTTTCTGAATCGCTTTCATTTGCTCATTCAGATAGTACTCACGCTGGCTTTTTTCCATCTGTTTTTTGACGCGACTGCGGATACGTTTTTCCACCTGTAACAGGTCGATTTCCGATTCCATCATCGCCATCAGATATTCCAGGCGCTCGGTTACATCAGACATTTCCAGCACGGACTGTTTATCCGCTAATTTAAGCGGCATGTGCGCAGCGATGGTATCGGCAAGGCGTGCCGCATCGTCAATGCTATTAAGCGAAGTTAATACTTCAGGAGGAATCTTTTTATTCAGTTTGATGTAACCTTCAAACTGATTAATCGCCGTGCGCATCAAGACTTCTTGTTCGCGCTCTTCAATGGCTGGCGACTCCAGGTATTCCGCCTGTGCGGCAAAATGTTCACCACTATCAGAGAGCGTGGTAATGCGTGCGCGCTGTAACCCTTCCACCAGCACTTTTACCGTGCCATCGGGTAGTTTCAGCATTTGAAGGATAGAGGCGACTGTCCCTACCGAGAAAAGATCATTAATGCCAGGCTCATCCGTTGAGGCCTCTTTCTGTGCCACCAGCATGATCTTTTTATCGTGATCCATTGCGGCTTCCAGGCACCGAATCGATTTCTCCCGACCAACAAATAACGGGATGACCATGTGCGGATAAACCACCACATCGCGCAACGGCAATACGGGGATTTCTATGCGTTCGGAACGCTCAGGGTTCATAGAGCTCTCTCTTAGTTTCGTTTCCGCCAGGTTAAGGGAAACTCATGAAACGCGGACATCACGGGTTTCGCCTGTGGGTAATCGAGTATATGGGGATAAATATCCCACATTCAACGATTGAACGTGCGTAAAAAAAAATGGGGGATTAAATTCCCCCATTTTATCGCTTATTGTTGTTTTTCAGGCTAATTATTCACCAGAAGCCTGCTGGGCCTCGGGCTTACCGTAAATCAACAGCGGTTCTGTCTGGCCGGAAATCACCGACTCATCAATCACCACTTTATCAACGTTTTCCAGCGATGGCAGATCGTACATCGTATCAAGCAAGGCGGCTTCCACAATCGAACGCAGACCACGCGCACCGGTTTTCCGCGCCATCGCCTTACTGGCAATCGCCGTCAGCGCTTCATCGCGAAACTCCAGATCAACGCCTTCAAGCTTAAACAACGCCTGATACTGTTTGGTCAATGCGTTTTTCGGCTCACGCAAAATCTGAATTAATGCGTCTTTATCCAGCTCTTTAAGCGTCGCAACCACCGGCAGACGGCCAATAAACTCAGGAATCAAACCAAACTTGATTAAATCGCCCGGTTCAACCTGGCCTAATAGTTCGCCTTCGGTCGCTTTCTGTGAGATACCTTTCACGGTTGCATTGAAACCGATGCCACGGCCTGTATCGGTACGCTGCTCAATCACCTTGTCCAGACCGGCAAACGCGCCACCGCAAATAAACAGGATTTTGGAGGTATCTACCTGCAAAAACTCCTGTTGCGGATGTTTACGCCCACCCTGTGGCGGAACCGCCGCAATCGTTCCCTCAATCAGTTTGAGTAACGCCTGCTGAACCCCTTCACCAGAAACATCGCGGGTAATCGACGGGTTATCTGACTTACGGGAAATTTTATCAATTTCATCAATATAGACGATGCCACGCTGCGCTTTCTGCACATCGTAATCGCACTTTTGCAGCAATTTCTGGATGATGTTCTCCACATCCTCACCGACATAGCCCGCTTCGGTTAATGTGGTCGCATCCGCCATGGTAAACGGCACATCGAGCAAACGCGCCAGCGTTTCAGCCAGCAGTGTTTTACCGCTACCGGTCGGGCCAATCAGCAAAATATTGCTCTTGCCCAGTTCAACACCATGATTGCTGTCGCTATTGCGCAGACGCTTATAGTGGTTGTATACCGCAACCGCCAATACCTTTTTCGCCTGCTCCTGACCGATAACATAATCATCCAGATGACGGCGGATTTCGTGCGGCGTCGGCAACGCGCTGCGCTCACGGTGTGGCGCAACTTCTTTGATTTCTTCGCGAATAATGTCGTTACACAAATCAACACATTCATCGCAGATATACACTGACGGCCCGGCAATCAGCTTACGAACCTCGTGCTGGCTTTTGCCGCAGAAAGAACAGTACAGCAGCTTCCCTGAACCGTCTTTGCGCTTATCTGTCATGAGTCAAACCTCTTCTTTAGTCTCTTGCCCGCAGGCCAACCACATAGCAATCGCGCCACAGCGAACGCCGACATTGCACAGCCTGACTTGCACCCATCCATAATGGGTGCAAGGCCATCTGGCTATCATGTCTCAATGGCATTATTCACGATGGGTGAGTACAGAATCTACCAATCCGTAGTCTACTGCCTCAGCGGCAGAGAGAAAACGATCGCGCTCGGTGTCTCTCTCTATTACATCAAGAGGCTGACCGGTATGTTTGGCCATTAAATCATTCATGCGAGCTTTCACCTTCAGAATCTCTTTTGCATGAATTTCAATATCCGTCGCCTGCCCCTGGAATCCGCCCAGCGGCTGGTGGATCATGACTCGTGAGTTCGGCAGACAAAAACGCTTGCCTTTGGTACCGGCAGTCAGCAGGAATGCACCCATTGACGCAGCCTGCCCCATACAAATCGTGCTGACGTCAGGCTTGATAAATTGCATGGTGTCATAAATCGACATCCCGGCCGTAATCACGCCACCCGGTGAGTTAATATATAAGTAGATGTCTTTTTCAGGGTTTTCAGCTTCCAGAAACAGCATTTGCGCCACAATCAGGTTCGCCATGTGATCTTCAACCTGACCGGTCAGGAAAATCACGCGCTCCTTCAGGAGTCGGGAATAAATATCGTAAGAACGCTCCCCACGCGAAGTCTGTTCAACCACCATCGGCACCAAAGCCATGTGAGGGGCCAGTTTTTCTTGTTCGCCACTGTATGACATTAACGTCTCCTAGATAAAATGCATTTGGCGCATACCGCCTGATTCTACTTGAGATAAAAAGTGATGACCATGCTCAGGTGCGTAGTTAACTCCCTGTCGCCACGGTATCAGGCGGATTTCCCTGACGATGCAATTTGACCACCTGACCATCAATTGGGGCCGTTTACATCGACTTTCAAGCTTACACCAGCGATTGATAACGATTAAAGCACTAATGCCACCCCGAACACCGCCTCATCATGGCATCGCGATGCGTACACCATGCGCCATTATTCACAACCAGTGTGTTATCCACACACAATGAGTTATTGATAATCTGGGTTATGGATAATCTGAGTTATGAATAATCATAGTGCAGTTCTGGCAGGAATTAGTGGCCAATCCTCATTTGCGTTCAATGAAAAAAGCAGAAAAAAAGCCCGCAGCACAAGCGGCGGGCTTTAGTAGAACATTCGGTTAATCGCAAAAGCGCGATTATGCCGTTGCGGTCTGGTTCATCAGCTCGTTAAAGCTCACGTTTTTCTCAACCACTTTTGCAGAAGACAGCAGCGTTTCAATCGCCTGCTCTTCCAGAGCAACATTACGCATGTTGTTCAGCATTTCTTTGTTTTTCTTGTAATACTCAACGACTTCTGTTGGATCTTCGTATGCAGAAGCAATTTCGTCAATCAACGTATTAACGCGATCTTCATCGGCTTTCAGTTGATTAGACTCAATCACTTCACCCAACAGCAGGCCAACAACAACGCGACGTTTCGCTTGTTCTTCAAACAGTTCACGCGGCAGTTCCAGCAGCCTGTTTTTCATTGCCGCCAAAACGTTGAGCCGCCTGACGGCGCAGAACATCAATCTCACCGTCGATAAGCGCGGCAGGCACGTCGATTTCGTTAGCTTTAACCAGGCCATCAATAACCTGTGATTTCACGCGGTTACGAATCGCGCCTTTCAGCTCACGTTCCATGTTTTTACGCACCTCAGCGCGCAGACCTTCCAGAGAACCATCGTCCACGCCAAAACGCTGGATGAACTCAGGCGTCAACTCTGGCAGCTCACGCTCTTCAACTTTTTTCAGCACGATGGCGAATTTCGCATCCTGACCTTTCAGGTTTTCGGCATGGTAGTCATCAGGGAATTTCACCTCGATCGTGAATTCTTCACCGGCTTTATGACCAACGATACCGTCTTCAAAACCAGGAATCATACGGCCCTGGCCCATTGCCAGCACGAAATCAGAGGCTTTACCGCCCTCGAAAACTTCACCACCAACAGAGCCGGTGAAATCGATAGTCACGCGGTCTTCCGCACTCGCGGCGCGATCGGTGTCTTTCCAAGTCGCCTGCTGCTTACGCAGGGTGTCCAGCATACCGTCAACGTCGGTATCAGAAACTTCAACCAGCGGTTTTTCAACTTCAATAGTGTCCAGACCTTTCAATTCAACTTCTGGATACACTTCAAATTCTACTGAGTATGTAAAATCGCCACCGACGGTGTACTCGCCCGGAACATAGTTCGGTGCGCCTGCCGGATTGATTTTCTCTTTAATGATGGCTTCAACAAAGTGACGCTGCATCAAATCACCCAGAACGTCCTGACGGACGGATGCGCCGTAGCGCTGTTCAACAATTTTCGCCGGCACTTTACCTTTACGGAAACCGTCGATACGAACTTTTTTAGCCACATTGACCAGTTCGCTTTTAACCGCATTCTCAATGCTGTCGGCAGCGACGGTGATGGTTACGCGGCGCCCAAGGCCTTGAGTGGTTTCAACTGAAACTTGCATCTTGTTACCTCAAAAAATCACAGTGCTCGGTCAACCTCAGAGCCCGTTTTCATAAAGCGCCCTGGGGCGACCTCGCTGATCACAGTCTCACAGAACCAGGACGGCCACTTTACCGGACCAGTTCCCTATAGTCAGAAGCGTCCCGAATACATTCCGGAAAATAAGACGCAACATTATAGCGGCATAGGCTGGGCGAGTCGAGGAGAGTAACCAAGCGATTGCAGAGAGCTTTCACACTTTTCAGCGAATGTTGCCGCTGTATTTTCAATGCGGGGCTCAACCGCTGCGGTTATCCCCCACAGTCGCTATGTTGTTAACGATCCAGCCCAGCGCCACCGCAGGGTGGCGAAGCAGGGGCAACCCTTTGCAAATCTTGCCATTCTGTCGGTGTATACGTGTGTAAAGCCAGCGCGTGGACTCCCCCTTCAAGCTCATTCGCTAAGGTTTGGTAAACCGCACGATGACGGCCAATCACCCGCTCGCCACAAAAACGCTCGCTAACCAGAACGACTTTGAAATGACTTTCCGATCCCGCTGGAACATTATGGCGATGACTTTCATTAATCACGTCAAGATGTTGTGGAGCAAACTCCGCACGTAATTTTGACTCTATCGTTTCTTGAATCATACAGGGTTCACATGTTTTGAATTTATTTGTCAGACATGATGCATCATGTCCATTACCTCGGCAGCATGCAGAACATGCCTTAATCGAGAGAGACATCTCTCTTCGCGCACCTTGTCCTATTTATCACGACAAGAGCGCTTTTATCATCCTTCAACCCACATCGTCCTAAACTCAGCGCGACTGCACAGCGGGAATCAGCATGCACAACCATCATGCACAACACAATGCTCATCACTGCATCGGGTTTTGACCATTTTCTACTCTTTCCCTAACTCAAGACGATGATATGATAGCGAACTGTGTTTATTAGCAACCACCGTTTCGTAACGAGAAGACAAACATGTTAAAAAAACTTATTTTCCCGTTGTTTGCCGCACTCTTGCTGGCAGGATGCGCCGGCAAAAGTACAACGCTTGATGTCACGCCCAAAATCGCGCTTCCGTCTCAAGACCCAACGCTGCGAGGCGTCACCATTAGCATTAATGGCGCTGACCAACGTGCTGACCAGTCTCTGGCGCGCGTCAATCGCGATGGCCAATTAGTGACGCTGACACCATCTCGTGATTTGCGCTTCCTGCTGCAAGAGGTGCTGGAAAAACAGATGTCCGCACGCGGTTATATGATAGGAACCGGCGGCCCGGTGGCATTACAGGTCGTCGTGAATACGTTGTTTGCAGACGTTTCTGAGGGCAACCTGCGCTACAATATTACGACTCGCGCCGATATATCCATCATTGCTCAGGCGGCGAATGGTAATAAACAGATTAAGAACTATCGCGCAAGCTATAACGTACAAGGCGCGCTAACGGCAACAAACAGCAAGATAACGGAGTCGGTGAATCAGGTATTAAGTGACGTGATTACCGATATGGCTCAGGACACCAGCATCAGTACCTTTATTAAGACGAATTCCCGATAACGGATGAGTGCTCCATCACGCTTGCCTCCTCAGTGGGGCAAGCAAAAAGGATTTCGCATGTTTACCCGCTTTTTCTCGTTTTTCCATACGCCAAATAATCTCATCTTACTGATATTGGGGTTTTCATCAGGCCTACCGCTGGCCCTGACCTCTGGCACGCTGCAAGCATGGATGACCGTAGAAAATGTGGATTTAAAAACCATCGGTTTCTTTTCACTGGTGGGTCAGGCATACGTTTTCAAGTTTATCTGGTCGCCTTTCATGGACAGGTACACGCCACCGTTTATGGGAAGACGACGCGGTTGGCTGCTGATAACACAGTTACTTTTAGTCGTAACTATTGCCGTGACAGGAACGCTCGACCCCTCTCGCCATCTGTGGTGGCTGGCGATACTTGCCGTTCTGATTGCATTTTGTTCTGCATCACAAGATATCGTTTTTGACGCCTACAAAACGGACTTACTGCCACCTCAAGAGCGAGGAAGCGGAGCCGCTGTTTCTGTGCTTGGCTACCGTCTGGCGATGCTCGCCTCCGGCGGGTTAGCGCTCTGGATTGCCGATCGATTCCTTGGCTGGCATGCGACATACTGGCTCATGGCACTCTTCATGCTGCTATGTACACTCGCCACGTTCTCCTCGCCGGAACCCACCATTGACGCGCCTTCGCCCCGCTCTCTGGAAGAAGCGGTGATGGCACCACTGCAGGACTTCTTTCAGCGCAACAATGCCTGGCTCATCCTATTACTGATTGTGCTCTATAAGCTGGGAGACGCATTTGCTGCCAGTCTCAGCACGCCTTTTTTAATCCGTGGCGTCGGCTTTCAGGCAGGTGACGTCGGGCTGGTTAACAAAACACTTGGCTTGTTAGCGACCATCGCCGGCGCGCTCTACGGCGGCATGCTCATGCAACGCTGGACGCTATTTCGCGCACTGATGATTTTCGGACTGTTACAAGCCGTCTCCAACGCTGGCTACTGGTTTCTTGCCATCTCGGAAAAAAACCTGCTTTCTATGGCAAGCGTCGTTTTTCTGGAAAACCTTTGCGCAGGTATGGGAACGGCCGCCTTCGTCGCGCTGCTCATGACGCTATGTAATAAGTCATTCTCCGCAACACAATTTGCTTTGCTTTCAGCGCTGTCAGCTATTGGCAGAGTGTACGTGGGCCCGATAGCTGGTTGGTTTGTCGAACGCTATAACTGGTCGTGGTTTTACCTGTTCTCGATTGCGATTGCCATTCCTGGCCTGCTGTTGCTGAAATTATGCCAGCGGACATTGGAAATGCCTGTATCAGCGCAAGGCTTTCTACAACGCAATAGCTTCCCTCGGCTTTACCTGTTGGCTTCACGCCTTTTCTTTATCGGCAGTGCGGTGTTTATTATTGGCCTGTTGAGTTGGGCTCTTCGAGCTTCCGGCTTTATCCCCTCAGCCATGCCTGAAGATGTACTGATGGGTCTCGGCGCGCTGTTGGCAATCTCCGCCATCTTACTCGGCAGCCTGCTTGATTACTGCGCGCTACGCCGCTGCTAAAACAGTACGATAGTCAGGTTGCTCTTTACTCATCGCGCTTTGCTAAACGCGCTGGCCTAATCCGGCTAACGTCGTGACGGGCACCAGCCGTGATTCACTTTACCGTACTGTTTTCATTCTAATCACAGCTACAACAGAATGTGTATTTCATTCTGGCGTACCAATATCTTCATTCTTATTATTTTATACAACCAAAAAGAAACAATTTAGAAACATTAAAAATAAAATAGTGCATAGAAAATTTGTAATTTTCGAAAAGCGATACATACTTTTATTAGTTAGTTTACTCACTGTTTTTAAAAGTAATTTTTGAAATCACATTTCAGATGTGACATGCCAGACAAAAGTTGTAAACGGCTGGCTGACATCTCTTTAATCATGTTTACAGTGCAGTAACCTTCCCGTAAAATGCCCGCTCGCGTGAAATGACAATAGAGCCCATTGTAATTGAGGTCGCTAGATGAGACTCAGGAAATACAATAAAATTTTTGGGATGTTGTCTTTAATTGCAACCACGTTGCTTCTCAGCGGTTGCGATATGGCATTAATGAATCCCAAAGGACAAATCGGGTTAGAACAGCGTTCACTCATACTGACAGCAATAGGTTTGATGCTGATCGTTGTTATCCCGGTGATCATTATGACGATCGCTTTCGCATGGAAGTACAGAGCTTCCAATGAAAAAGCGAAGTACACGCCAAACTGGTCGCACTCTAATAAAATCGAAGCCGTTGTCTGGACGGTGCCCATCATCATTATCCTCATCCTGGGGACGATCACCTGGAAAACGACCCATTCGCTTGACCCTTACAAGCCTTTGGATTCCAGCGTCAAACCCATTAATGTCGAAGTGGTGTCGCTGGACTGGAAATGGCTGTTCATTTACCCCGATCTCGGTATCGCTACAGTGAATGAGTTGGCATTCCCTGCCAATACGCCGGTGAACTTCAAAATCACCTCTGACTCGGTAATGAACTCGTTCTTTATCCCGCGTCTCGGTGGTCAAATCTATGCTATGGCCGGTATGCAAACCCAATTGCATCTGATTGCCAACGAAGCTGGAAAATATGAAGGTATATCAGGTGGTTATAGCGGTCGTGGCTTCTCATGCATGAAATTTACCGCTATCGCTACACCAGATCAGCAGGCATTTAACCAATGGGTTGACAATGCACGTAAGTCTTCCAGGACACTCAACACAATGGATGACTTTGAAAAACTGGCTAAACCCAGCGAATACCATCCGGTCGAATACTATTCACAGGTAAAACCGGATCTGTTCCGCCAGATCATTATCAAATTCATTGGCAATGACATGCACATGTCACATGGTGAAGGCGAATCGAAACAAGAAGGTAGCATGCAGAACCACAGTGGTATGCCTATGCAACACTCTTCCGATGATTCCAAAAATCACCAAGGCATGAACATGAGCGAGCACTCCTCTCATTAAAAGGAGTCGAGGGATAATACGATGTTCGGAAAATTAACTCTTGATGCGATCCCCTACCATGAACCTATTATCATGGTTACGGTGGCGACAATCATTTTAGGTGGATTAGCGCTACTGGCGGCAATTACCTATTTCGGTAAGTGGAAATGGCTGTGGAGCGAGTGGTTCACCTCTGTTGACCATAAACGAATCGGTATCATGTATATCATCGTCGGATTAGTGATGATGATACGTGGTTTCGCCGATGCCGTGATGATGCGTGGACAGCAGGTACTGGCATCAGCCGGTGATGCGGGCTTCCTCAACCCACATCACTATGACCAGATCTTCACCGCACATGGCGTCATCATGATTTTCTTCGTGGCGACCCCCTTTGTTGTCGGCTTGATGAACCTGGCCGTTCCGCTACAAATTGGCGCGCGGGATGTAGCCTTCCCCTTCCTGAACTCACTGAGTTTCTGGCTGTTTGTTGTCGGTGTGATTCTTATCAACCTGTCACTTGGGCTTGGTGAGTTCGCACAGACTGGTTGGGTCGCCTATCCGCCATTGTCAGGTAAGGAATACAGTCCTGGTGTGGGTGTAGACTACTGGATTTGGAGTCTCCAGATTTCCGGTGTCGGTACCACGCTGACTGGCGTTAACTTCTTCGCCACCATTCTGAAAATGCGCGCTCCTGGTATGACACTGATGAAAATGCCGGTGTTTACCTGGACGGCATTGTGTACCAACGTTCTGATTATTGCAGCGTTCCCAATTTTGACAGTCACCATTGCCCTGCTGACATTGGATCGCTATCTCGGCACCCATTTCTTTACCAATGATATGGGTGGCAACATGATGATGTACATCAACCTGATTTGGGCCTGGGGCCATCCAGAAGTGTACATCCTGGTGTTACCTATCTTCGGGGTTTACTCCGAAGTCGTGGCAACCTTCTGTAAAAAGCGTCTGTTTGGTTACACGTCACTGGTGTGGGCAACTATCGCGATTACCGTTCTGTCCTTCATCGTTTGGCTGCACCACTTCTTTACGATGGGTTCGGGCGCTAACGTTAACGCCTTTTTCGGCATCGCCACGATGATCATTTCAATCCCTACCGGGGTTAAAATTTTCAACTGGCTGTTCACCATGTATCAAGGCCGCATTCAGCCGCACTCCGCCATGCTGTGGACCACAGGTTTCATCATCACCTTCTCTATCGGTGGCATGACGGGTGTACTGCTGGCCGTACCAGGCGCAAACTTTGTATTGCACAACAGCTTGTTCCTTATTGCCCACTTCCACAACGTTATCATCGGTGGTGTTGTATTCGGCTGCTTTGCCGGTATTACCTACTGGTTCCCGAAAGCATTTGGTTTCAAACTCAATGAAACCTGGGGTAAACGCGCTTTCTGGTTCTGGCTCATCGGCTTCTTTGTTGCGTTCATGCCGTTGTATGCACTCGGCTTTATGGGCATGACTCGTCGTCTTAGCCAGCAGATAAACCCGGAATTCCATACGTTGCTGGTTGTCGCTTCTATCGGTGCAGCACTGATTGCCATGGGTGTTCTCTGCCAGGTGATCCAGTTTGCGGTTAGTATCCGCGATCGCCATGAGAACCTTGACCTGACCGGCGATCCTTGGGATGCCCGTACACTGGAGTGGTCAACGTCCTCTCCACCGCCGTTTTACAACTTTGCTATCGTACCGCATGTTCATGAACGTGATGCATTCTGGGAGATGAAAGAGAAAGGTGAAGCCTATCGTAAACCTGCTAGCTATGAAGAAATTCATATGCCGAGAAATACAGGTGCGGGCGTCATTATCTCTGCTTTCAGTCTGGTGTTTGGTTTTGCGATGATTTGGTACATCTGGTGGCTGGCCATTATCGGTTTTGTGGGCATGGTTGCGACCTGGATAATTCACAGCTTCAACCAGGACGTAGATTATTACGTACCGGTTAAAGACGTCGAAAACATCGAAAATCAAAACTTCGAGAAACTCAGTAAAGCAGGCGTGAAATAATGTCCACTACTCTGACTAATCACAATGCAGCCCATGCAGAGCATGGGCACCACGACACCGGAGCCAATAAAGTCTTCGGGTTCTGGATTTACCTGATGAGCGACTGCATCCTGTTCGGGATGCTGTTTGCAACTTACTCCGTTCTGGTCAATGGCACCGCTGGCGGCCCAACGGGTAAGGATCTGTTCGACCTGAAATTCGTGTTAGTGGAAACCTTCGCCCTGCTGTTTAGTAGTATTACTTACGGCATGGCGATGATTGCCATGAACAAGGATAACAAAGGGCAGGTGAACGCCTGGCTGGGCCTGACGTTTCTCTTCGGTCTGGTGTTTATCGGTATGGAAATCTATGAATTCCATCACCTGATAGCTGAAGGATTTGGGCCGGATCGCAGTGCATTCCTGTCGTCCTTTTTTGCTCTGGTCGGCACCCACGGTATCCATGTGAGCTCAGGTCTTATCTGGATTGTGGTCATGATGATTCAGGTATCTAAATTTGGCCTGACATCAACCAACAGAACGCGTCTGATGTGTCTGAGCCTGTTCTGGCACTTCCTTGATGTGGTCTGGATTTGTGTCTTCACTGTTGTTTACCTGATGGGGGCGATGTAATGAGTCATTCCACACACGATCATGCTGGCGCCAGCCATGGTAGCGTGAAGTCCTATTTGATAGGTTTCATCCTGTCCATCATTCTGACGGTAATTCCGTTTGGACTGGTGATGAACGGCTCCGCATCCCATAGCGCTATTTTGCTGACTGTTCTGGGCTGCGCCGTCGTTCAGATTCTGGTTCATCTGGTGTACTTCCTGCACCTCAATACGTCGTCGGAAGAACGCTGGAATGTGGTGGCTATTGTGTTTACCGCCCTGATTATCGCCATTGTGGTGGTAGGATCCCTGTGGATCATGCTCAATGCGCACCACAACATGATGATTCAGTAACCGAGCCTTTGACATGATGATTAAGCAATACCTACAGGTCACAAAACCCGGCATTATTTTTGGGAACCTGATTTCCGTTGTGGGTGGATTCTTGCTGGCAGCCAAAGGCACTATCCATTATCCACTGTTTGTCGCGACACTCATTGGCGTGTCGCTGGTTGTGGCATCGGGTTGCGTCTTTAACAACGTTATCGATCGCGACATCGACAAAAAAATGGAGCGCACCAAAAATCGGGTTTTGGTAAAAGGGCTGATTCCCGTGAGAAACACCCTTATTTACGCCTCTTTGCTGGGTATTGCTGGCTTTGTGTTGCTGTATCTGGCAGCGAACCCGTTGGCTATGTGGCTGGCCGTTATGGGGTTTGTGGTGTATGTCGGCGTCTACAGTCTGTATATGAAGCGTCATTCTGTTTATGGCACGCTGATTGGCAGTCTGTCTGGCGCGGCACCGCCGGTTATTGGTTACTGCGCGGTCAGTAACCAGTTTGATGCCGGCGCACTCATTCTGCTGTTGATTTTCAGCCTGTGGCAAATGCCGCATTCGTATGCGATTGCGATTTTCCGTTTCAAGGATTATCAGGCTGCCAACATCCCGGTCTTACCGGTGGTGAAGGGAATCTCCGTCGCCAAGCACCACATTACGTTGTATATCCTGGCATTTATGATTGCGACGTTAATGTTATCACTCGGTGGGTACGCTGGTTACAAATACCTGGTCGTTGCAGCAGCGGTGAGCGTGTGGTGGTTGGGCATGGCGCTTTCAGGTTATAAAAACCCGAATGATGACCGCGTCTGGGCCAAAAAACTGTTTCTCTTTTCTATTGTGGCCATCACCTCACTGAGCTTCATGATGTCGGTCGATTTCATGGCACCAGCGCAGGACACACTGCTGACTTATTTACACTGATTGATGTATTACCGTCTTCTCTAAAACAGGTGGGGATTCCCGCCTGTTTTTCTTTCCCCTGCCCCACTTTGCCAAATACAGAAACAAAGCTGTCATTTACGGCTTTTGACTCGAACACTAAAATAGCCGCAATGACACACCCGAGGTAATCATGAACGACAATCAAATGACCCCCATAGAGCGACGGGCAACATGGGGACTTGGCCTGATCTTCTCACTGCGTATGCTGGGCATGTTCATGGTATTGCCCGTACTGACAACCTACGGCATGGCTTTGCAGGGTGCCAGCGAATCGTTAATTGGTATTGCCATCGGTATTTACGGCCTGATGCAGGCAATATTTCAAATCCCATTTGGCCTGATGTCCGATCGCATCGGGCGTAAACCGCTTATCGTTGGTGGGCTACTGATATTCGTGCTGGGCAGTGTTATTGCAGCCCTCAGCGAGAATATCTGGGGCATCATTTTGGGAAGAGCACTACAAGGCGCGGGAGCAATCTCCGCCGCTGTTATGGCGCTGTTATCCGATCTGACTCGCGAGCAGAACCGGACTAAAGCGATGGCCTTTATCGGCGTCAGTTTCGGTATCACCTTCGCCATTGCCATGGTATTAGGGCCGGTCATTACCCATGCATTTGGTTTACAAGCGCTCTTCTGGGGCATCGCTGCGCTGGCGCTGGTCGCCATCGCCATCACGCTGTTGGTCATCCCTTCATCGCCCACACATGTGCTTAATCGGGAATCGGCTATTGTGCGCGGCAGTCTGAATAAAGTGCTTGCCAATAGCCGACTACTCAAACTCAACCTGAGCATTATGTGCCTGCATATTTTGCTGATGGCGAGTTTTGTCGCGCTGCCTCGGGTAATGGAGCAAGCCGGACTTGCAGCCCAACATCACTGGAAAGTGTATCTGGTCACAATGCTGGTTTCGTTTGCCGGTGTAGTTCCTTTCGTGATTTATGCCGAGATGAAACGCCGAATGAAGCAGGTGTTTATCTGCTGCGTAACACTCCTGATTGTGGCGGAGTTCATTTTACTCCAGGCAGGCAATCACGGATTATGGCCGCTCTTTATTGGTATTCAGCTGTTTTTCCTCGGCTTTAATATTATGGAAGCATTATTACCCTCACTCATCAGCAAAGAATCTCCCGCCGGTTATAAAGGCACAGCCATGGGGATTTACTCTACTACGCAGTTTTTGGGTGTCGCGATAGGCGGTAGCCTCGGTGGCGCACTCTATGATTGGCATGGCGCCAGTGCCGTCTTCGGTGCAGGATGCCTGCTCGCCATTGCCTGGTTACTACTCAGCCTGACAATGCAAGAGCCCCCTTACCTGAGCAGCCTGCGCATTACACTGCCGAACAATGCCCTACAAGACCCTTCTCTGGGCGATAAATTACAAAATTATCCCGGCGTCGCCGATGTAGTGATTGCGCCTGAAGAGCGTAGCGCTTACGTCAAAATCGACCGTAAACAGACCAACAGACAGCAGCTTGAACATTGGGTTAACCAATACGGTTGATTCTGGCGCGTTATCACTCAGGCACCCACCGGCGCCTGAGTGATTGGGCCATAACGATAGATGACGGTAGTCGTCACTCCATCACCAAGAGCGTTAATCGCGGAAGTTATTAAACTGGAAAGGTTGGCCAAGATTAGCGCCACGAATCAACGCCATCACGCCTTGCAGGTCATCACGAGATTTTCCCGTCACCCGTAACTGCTCACCCTGAACCTGAACCTGAACTTTCAGCTTACTATCTTTGATGAGCTTGACGATTTTCTTGGACAGCGAGGCCTCAATACCTTGCTTGAGCTTCGCCTCAATGCTGTAGTTTTTACCGCTATGCTCCATCTCTTCGGGAATATCCAGCGAATTGCCCTCAATACCGCGTTTTGCCAGTTTTTCACGAAGAATTTCAATTAATTGCTTAACCTGAAAATCTGACTCGCAGGTCGCTTTGATGGTTTGCGCTTTTTCATTTAAATCAAAGCTTGCTGGCACATTGCGAAAATCCCACCGTGTACCCAGTTCACGGCTCGCATTCTCTACTGCGTTACGCACTTCCTGCATATCGATTTCCGAAACAATATCGAACGATGGCATAATTTCTCCTCCTGACAATATGGCGTGCATCATAACCGCTTGCCTTAAATAAGCAAAACGCCTGTTGCAGTTGAGTGCGCATCATTCGCTGCGGGCAGACGGCGGCGTAATACTTTATGATAAGTCAGAGAGATGAGACGAGCGCTCATAACAAAGGACATTATGGATGAAAATAACCGTTCTTGGCTGCGGGGCTATCGGCCAGCTTTGGCTCAATGCGTTACACCAGCAAGGGCATGATGTTCAGGCGTGGCTGCGTATTCCGCAAGCGAATTGCCAGATTCAGGTTACGACGCTCAACGGCGAGCCTTGCAGCCTCACCGTGAAAGCCAATAACAGCCAACATCTGGCGCAAACTGAGCTGCTTCTCGTCACGCTTAAAGCATGGCAGGTTTCAGATGCTCTACGATCGCTACTTCCGCACCTCACTTGCGATTGCACCGTGCTCCTTCTGCACAACGGCATGGGAACCTGGGAAGAGCTTCCCGCGTTAAACCAGCCACTGCTATTAGGTGTGACCACCCATGCTGCGCGCCGGGATGCCGCTGGCGTTGTGCATGTTGCAGCCGGGGTGACACATATCGGCACGCTTTCACCATCGCGCCACCCACCGGAGAGCCAGAGCCAACTGGCTGAAATTCTGCATCAGGCGTTGCCGGATGTCGCCTGGCACAATCGCATTACCGCCACCTGCTGGCAAAAACTGGCGGCAAATTGTGTTATCAATCCGCTGACGGTGCTCTATGAATGTACCAATGGCGAATTGCAGCGCTACGGCGAGCAAATTCAGCGGCTGTGTCAGGAAGTCGCACAGGTCATGGAACGCGAAGGTTTCCACACATCAACGGAAAACCTGCTGCTTTATGTTAACCAAATAATCCAAAATACGGCGGCAAACACCTCATCGATGCGTCAGGACGTGCTGGCGCAACGCCATACCGAAATTGACTACATCACCGGTTATCTGTTGCGTCGTGCGCGTACCCACGGGCTCATGTTGCCGGAAAACAGCCGCCTGTTTGACTATATCAAGCGAAAGGAGAGTGAATATGACCGCCTCGGTTCTGGTGTGTCTGGCACCTGGGAGTGAAGAAATCGAAGCTGTGACCACCATTGACTTACTGGTCAGGGCTGGTGTTCATGTCACCACCGCCAGTGTAGCAAGTGATGGCAATACGCTTATCACCTGCTCTCGCGGTGTGAAACTGGTCGCCGATGCAGCGCTGGTCGAAGTCGTAGACCAGCCGTTTGACGCCGTTGTCCTGCCCGGCGGTTTACCTGGCGCACACTGCTTTCGAGATAGCCCGCTGCTCATAGAACGCCTGCGTCAAACCCATCAGGAGGGCCACATCGTTGCCGCTATTTGCGCCTCGCCCGCTATCGTGCTGGAGTACCATCAGCTCTTTCCCATCGGCAACATGACAGGTTATCCGGCTCTCAAAGCGCACATTGCGGCGGAAAAATGGCAGGATAAGCGCGTGGTCTTCGACCCCAGGGTTAAGCTGCTCACCAGTCAAGGCCCCGGCACCAGCATCGATTTTGCACTCAAACTGATAGACCTGCTGCTCGGTAAAGAGAAAGCGGCAGAAATCGCAGCACAGTTGGTCTTGCCGCCGGGGATTTACAACTATCAAGAGCAAGCGGCACACTAAGCTTGATGATGAAAGTGCCATAAAAAAGCGCCGTAACTGGCGCTTTTTTATATGCATTCGCTGGCTTAGGTTATGGGCGATAAATCTTCACATTAGTAAAGCCCTGCTCATGCAGATAAAGCGCCTGCAAACGGCTCATCACACCGCGCTCGCAATACAGCAGGTATGTTTTGCTCTGGTCAAGGTCGCCAAACTGGGTGCTCAGTTTGTAGAACGGCAACGCTTTCACCTCAACGCCGTCCATCACCAATGGGCGATCGTCCTGTTCATCTGGCGAGCGGATATCGAGCAGCACATCGCTGGTCGCAAATTCGCCAACCGTTTCCACTTGCGCCACATCCTGTTTCGTCTGTTCGGCAATCTCGCGGATATCAATATTACGCGCCTGCTCAACCACCCTATCGAGGATAGAGAAATCAAACAAACTCTCTTCATGCTCGATTTTGGCTTTCACCGCTTTTACCGTCGGGCTTTTAGAAATTACCCCGCAGTATTCCGGCATCGTTTTGGCAAAATCCTCAGTACCAAGTTCACGCGCCAGACGAATAATGTGCTCTTTATCGTGAGAAATCAGCGGGCGTAGAATCAGCGTATCTGAGGCGTTATCAATCAGCCGTAAATTGGTCAGCGTCTGGCTTGATACCTGCCCTAACGCTTCGCCAGTCACCAGCGCTTCAACGCCATAGCGCTCGGCAATACGCGAAGCCGCACGCACCATCATACGCTTCAATACCACGCCCATCTGGCCGTCATCGACTTTTTCCAGAATCTCGCCAACAACCGGCTCAAAATCAATAGCGACAAAGCGCACACGGTGTGAACTGCCAAAGCGATTCCACAAATAGTGCGCCGTCTGGCGCACGCCAATTTCATGGGCCGCGCCGCCGAGATTGAAGAAACAGTAATGCACGCGGCAACCGCGACGCATCAACATATAACTGGAAACGCTGGAATCAAATCCGCCGGAAATCAGCGACAGCACATCCTCTTGCGTCCCTATGGGGAAACCACCAATGCCTTCGTAGCGACCTTTAATCAGTAGCAAACGGTCTTGATCAATTTCCAAATGTACCGTGACTTGCGGCGCACTGAGGTTAACCCGCGCACTCTCGATGTGCTGGTTCAAGCCACCGCCAACATAGCGCTCAACGTCCTGCGAGCTAAAATCATGCTTACCGCGACGTTTCACCCGCACGCAAAAGGTTTTGCCCTCAAGCTGTGCGCGATAGGTCGCCAACACTTGTTCAAAAATATGGTGAACATCCGTGTAGGCGCAGTCTTCCACCTCAAGAATATGATGGATACCCGGAATACGCGTTAGCGCATCACGAATAACCTCGCGCTGATTTTCATCTTTGGCGCGAACTTCGATATGATCCCAATGACGGACAACCGCCAGTGTTTCGTCATAGTGTTTTAAAACGTTACGGATGTTACCGGTAAGAATTTTTATAAAGCGCAACCGCACAGATTGGCTTTTGATGGTGATTTCCGGGAACAATTTAATGATAAACTTCATGGCGGCTGTCGTTAATTGGTTCTGAAGGCGTAAAGCCCAGACTCGCCACACTCGCGTGGTTGCCAGGGCGCTAAAATCACGTATCGGTAAACCTGCACACGTTGTATGGTTTAGCGATAGATCCAGGGCGCGGAGTATATCACCATATTGCGGTAATCTGCGCGAATTAAGCGCATAATTGCGCTCTTGCAGAGAAACAGCGAGCGCCCTTCACCAGAATAATCGCTAGCATCCGCGTCACCGAGCGCGTATAAACAGGATTTCAACACCCATATGCCGAAAAAAACTGAACAACCTGCCAGCTTTGAACACTCGCTCGCCGAACTTGAACAGATTGTGTCGCGTCTGGAATCCGGTGAACTGCCGTTAGAAGATGCGCTCAATGCCTTTGAACAAGGTGTCCAGTTGGCACGTCAAGGACAGGCAAAACTCCAACAGGCGGAGCAGCGTGTGCAAATACTGCTAAATGATACCCCTGAGAGTGACTTAGCCCCTTTTACGCCGGACAATGAGTAGTTATGACAGATTTTTTACAACAGCTCACCGCTCACCACCAGCGCATCAACGCCGCACTCGATCGTTTTATTTCCCTGCTGCCGTTTCAGGGCAGTGCCTTAGTGGAAGCGATGTCATATGGAGCCCTGCTGGGGGGAAAGCGGCTGCGGCCCTTTTTGGTTTACACCACCGGCCAGCTGTTTGATGTGGCGCCAGAAAACCTTGACGCGCCGGCAGCGGCAGTTGAGTGTATTCACGCCTATTCATTGATCCACGATGATTTACCCGCGATGGATAACGATGATTTACGGCGCGGCCAGCCAACCTGCCACATCCGTTTTGGCGAAGATAAAGCGGTGCTGGCGGGCGATGCGCTGCAAACGCTGGCATTTTCCATTCTGGCTGATGCACCCATGCCTGCGGTCAGTGACCGCGACAGGCTGGCGATGATTTCTGAACTTGCGCAAGCCAGCGGCGTTGCCGGTATGTGTGGTGGTCAGGCGCTGGATTTAGAGGCAGAAGGACATCATGTGGATCTCCTGGCGCTCGAACGTATCCATCGCCACAAAACCGGCGCGCTGATCCGCGCAGCCGTAAGGCTCGGCGCGCTGGCAGGCGGCGAGCGAGGCCGTCAGGCGCTACCGTATCTTGATAGCTATGCCAATGCCATCGGTCTGGCCTTTCAGGTACAGGACGATATTCTTGATGTAATCGGCGATAGCGCGACAACCGGTAAACGTCAGGGCGCTGACCAACAACTCGGTAAAAGCACCTATCCGGCGCTGCTTGGGCTCGAACAGGCGCAAACCAAGGCCTGTGAGCTGCGTGATGATGCGCTTGCGGCACTGAACGAACTGGAAGAGAAGCTAGGTAAAGCGGCGGCACTGAGCCCGTTGCGGGATCTGGCTAACTATGTCGTTGAACGCGACAAATAATTTTCATACAAAATATCGCCTGATGAGTATCCGATGACCTTTGATATAGCGAAATACCCTACGCTGGCGCTGGTGAATGACCCTGAAGAACTGCGCATGTTGCCAAGGGAAAGCCTGCCCAAATTGTGTGATGAACTGCGGCAATATCTGCTGGACAGCGTCAGCCGTTCAAGCGGGCATTTTGCCTCGGGTCTGGGAGCGGTCGAATTGACCGTCGCGCTGCATTACGTTTACAACACACCGTTCGATCATCTGGTATGGGATGTCGGACATCAGGCTTACCCCCATAAAATTCTTACCGGAAGGCGTGACCGCATTGCCACCATTCGTCAGAAAGGCGGTTTGCACCCCTTCCCGTGGCGCGGTGAAAGTGAATACGACGTGTTAAGCGTCGGGCACTCGTCCACGTCTATCAGCGCCGGTACTCGGTATGGCCGTTGCCGCCGAAAGGGAAGGCAAAGGCCGCCGCACCGTATGTGTGATTGGCGATGGAGCCATTACCGCCGGAATGGCATTCGAGGCGATGAACCATGCCGGTGACATCAAACCCGACATGCTCGTTATCCTCAATGACAATGAAATGTCGATTTCAGAGAATGTCGGGGCGTTGAACAACCACCTGGCACAGCTATTGTCCGGCAAGCTCTACTCCACCTTGCGAGAAGGCGGCAAGAAAGTGCTCTCCGGCCTGCCGCCGATAAAAGAGTTGGTGAAGCGTACCGAAGAACACCTCAAAGGCATGGTCGTACCCGGCACACTGTTTGAAGAACTTGGCTTTAATTATATCGGCCCGGTCGATGGGCATGATGTGCAGGCACTGGCGCAAACACTGAAAAATATGCGTGACCTGAAAGGCCCTCAGTTGCTGCATATTATGACCAAGAAAGGTAAGGGTTACGCCCCGGCCGAGCAAGACCCGATAAGCTGGCACGCCGTCCCGAAATTTGACCCGGCCAGCGGCACGCTGCCCAAAAATCAGGAAGCGCAGCCAACCTACTCAGCCGTTTTCGGCCAATGGTTATCACAAACGGCCGCTGATGACCCCAGGTTGATGGCCATCACCCCCGCTATGCGTGAAGGCTCGGGCATGGTGGCGTTTTCACGCCAGTATCCTCAGCAATATTTTGATGTGGCTATCGCCGAGCAGCATGCCGTGACATTCGCGGCAGGGCTCGCCATTGGCGGATACCGTCCGGTGGTGGCGATTTACTCCACCTTCTTGCAACGTGCCTACGATCAAGTGATTCATGATGTTGCCATTCAGAATCTGCCGGTGCTGTTTGCTATCGATCGCGGCGGTATTGTCGGTGCTGATGGTCAAACGCATCAGGGTGCGTTTGATCTCTCTTATCTGCGTTGTATTCCCGGTATGGTTATCATGACGCCAAGCGATGAAAACGAGTGCCGATTGATGCTGCATACGGGTTATCACCACCGCTCCGGGCCTTGCGCTGTACGTTATCCTCGCGGCAATGTGACCGGCGTAGCGCTGACTCCTCTGGAATGTCTGCCGCTTGGCAAAGGTGTGGTAAAACGCCACGGAGAAAAAATCGCCATCCTCAACTTTGGCACCCTGCTGCCAGAAGCGCAGCAAGCCGCCGCCGCATTAAACGCCACGTTGGTGGACATGCGTTTTGTCAAACCGTTGGATGAGGCACTGCTGGACTCGCTGGCCACCAGCCATGATGCCTTCATCACACTGGAAGAAAATGCCGTTATAGGCGGTGCCGGTAGCGGCGTAAATGAATATGTGATGGCAAAACGCTTACGGGTGCCTGTCCTCAATCTTGGTCTACCTGATGAATTTATTCCTCAGGGCACGCAAACGGAAATTCGCGCTGACCTGAAGCTCAATGCCATCGGTATTCAACAACAGATACTCGACTGGCTAGCGTAACGCGCGTAGACTGCCAGACAAAAAAACCGGGATTTCCCGGTTTTTTTACGCCTGCCTTTCGCCGGACTCGACGCCGTCAGGAAAAGTAATGTCCGGCAACATACAGGACGGCGGCGGAAAGAATACCAGCGATAATATCATCGACCATTATGCCCATTCCGCCGTGAACATGCCGGTCAAACCAGCGTATCGGCCAGGGTTTATAAATATCGAGAACCCGGAAAATAACAAAACCGGCAGCAACCCATCCCCAGTGCCTTGAGGGTATTGCAATTAAGGTTATCCACATCCCAACAAACTCGTCCCAGACGATACTGCCGTGATCGTGAACCCCCATGTCTTTTGCCGTGCGGTGACACAGGTACACACCAAGACAAATACTCAGCATGACCCATAGCGAGTAGAGCTGTAACGGTAAGAGCATCAGCACATACCATAGCGGGATCGCCGCCAGTGAGCCTGCTGTACCCGGCATCCACGGTGACAACCCACTGCCAAAACCCGTCGCCATCAGGTGCCAGGGGTTGCGCATCCGCAGACGACGTTTAGCCACCAACGAATGTTTATTGTTATGCGCCAAAATGGTCATACCCTTTTACATCAATATCTACCGCTTGGCCGTCACAGCAGAAAATCATGCCCTCGCTCGCAGAGGTAATTTGACCAATGCAACGGTAACCTGCCCCTAAGTGGCCGATCGCGACGTCCAGCGCTCCTCGGTTCACTTCTGGCACGGTAAAACATAACTCATAATCCTCACCCCCGCCGAGCGCCCACTGCCTACGTTGCGCCAGTGAACTATGGCGCAGCAGCGCTTCGGAATACGGTAACGCATCAAGATGAATACGCGCGCCGCAATCGCTGGCGTTGAGAATATGTCGCAAATCGGAGGCCAGACCATCAGACAGGTCAATCGCCGCGCTCGCTAAATCGCGCAGCGCCTGACCATATAAAATACGTGGCTGAGGCCGCAGATGGCGTTGTAACAAGAAACGGCGATCATCATCATTCGTCACCGCCCAATCCGCCTGTAGCAGCGCTAAACCCGCAGCGCTATCGCCAAGCGTACCGGTAACATAAATCCAGTCACCAACCCGTGCGCCACTGCGCCTTAGCGCACGACCTGCCGGCACCAAGCCCTGAATGGTCAACGTCAGACTCAACGGCCCGCGTGTCGTATCGCCGCCGATTAATTGCATACCGTAATAATCGAGCTGTTCAAATAAGCTGTCGCTATATGCCGCCAGCCAATCGGTATCGACATGGGGTAACGTCAGCGCCAGCGAGACGAATGCAGGATCGGCCCCCATCGCCGCCAAATCGCTTAAATTTACCGCCAGAGATTTATAAGCCAGAGAAGCCGGGTCGATATCCGGTAAAAAATGCACGCCGCTGACCAGTGTGTCGGTACTGACAGCCAACCACTGTTTTTCTGCCAGGGTGAGCAGGGCACAGTCATCGCCAATACCCAGCTCAACATCCCGCCGCGAGTGACCTGCGCGATTGAAATAGCGGGCAATCACATCAAACTCACCTTGAGCCATAATCTTTCCAGAATGCGATACCTGAAAAAAACCAAGGCCGGTAAACCGGCCCTGACTGACTTATCTTTTACCCGGCCGCAAATGTGGCCCGGCTTTGTCCAGCACGCCATTGACAAACTTGTGACTATCTTCAGCGCCAAATACTTTTGCCAGTTCAATCGCCTCATTGATGGCAACTTTATATGGCACATCTTCGCGTTTGCCAAGCTCATACACCGCCAGACGCAGGATGGCCCTTTCTACCTGCCCCAACTCTTCGAGTTGACGAGACAGGTAGGGCGACATCTGGGCATCCAGCTTTTCCGCCTGGGTGGCGACACCCGCCAACAGCTCACGGAAATAGGCGATGTCCACGCCTTTGACATCCTGCTCGCTCAGGAACTGTAGTTCAACATCGGCAATATCGTTTTTGGATAACTGCCAGGAATAAAGCGCTTGAACCGCACATTCACGAGCGCGGCGACGAGCAGCAGGTTTCACGGAATACCCCTTACTAAATAAATCAGGCTGACTTGATTGAGTGTAATACGTTGATCATTTCAAGCGCGGTCAGAGCGGCTTCCGCCCCTTTGTTTCCGGCTTTTGTCCCGGCGCGCTCAATGGCCTGCTCAATGCTTTCGGTTGTCAACACGCCGAAGGCAACGGGAATGTCGCTGTTCATTGCAACATGAGACAGACCAGAACTGCACTCACCGGCAACAAATTCAAAATGCGCTGTACCACCGCGAATCACCGTACCCAGTGCCACCACTGCGTCATATTTCTGGCTATTGGCCAGCGCACGCGCAGTCAGCGGTAACTCATAGGCACCCGGCACCCATACCACGGTGACATTCTCTTCTTTCACCTGCCCGATGCGCTTTAATGCATCCAGCGCGCCTTCTAACAGGCTATCGTTGATGAAGTGATTGAAACGGGCGATAGCAATCGCCACACGGGCATTCGGAGCGGCAACAACACCTTCAATAATGTTCATAGCTTTCCTTTGATTGTTTTACGACCCCGCAGGGGGGCGGATTCTATCATATTCTTCTACACGCGTATCCGCTTTTGGCTTGATAACGACGAAACCTTCAGCGGCGATGAAAACCACCCGCTGTCGCTCCCGATACAAGCGCTCAAGTTATTGCGGCGTTAGCGTCAAACGGACATCAGGCCCAATCTGACGCACATCCGCAATGCGAAACGATGGCGCTTGCGCCAGATGCTCAAGCCCGGGCAATACACACAATGGGCGGGCGGCATCACCCAATAATGTCGGTGCGAGATAAACGATAAGCTCATCGACGACGCCTGCCTGTAACAGTGCGCCAGCCAGTCGCGGCCCGGCTTCAACCCAGACCGAATTGATTTGACGCTGCCCCAAGACCATCATCAGCGCCACCAAATCAACACCACCACCATGCAGCGGTATAGTCAACTGCTCGACACCGTCCGGCCAGCTCTGCGCATCCCGTACAGGGCGAGCCAGCCAGGTTTCCCCGGGCAGGCTCACCAGGCGATGCTGCGGCGTAACGCGCGACTGACTGTCCACCACCACGCGTACCGGCTGGCGCAAAGCGCTTTCCGGGTAAGTCTGGCGCGTTTGCTCATCAAGCTCCGCCCAACGTACCGTTAGTGAAGGATCGTCGGCCAGCACGGTGGCGCTGCTGGTTAAAATGGCTGAACTCTGTGCCCGGAAACGCTGCACATCCTGACGTGACTGAGGCGATGTTATCCACTGACTTTCGCCGGAGGCCATTGCGGTGCGGCCATCGAGCGATGCGCCAAGTTTAAGCTGCACATAGGGAAACCCCGTCCGCATCCGCTTGAGAAAGCCTCGGTTAATTTGCTCTGCCTGTGCCATCAATACACTGTGCTGCCCCGCAATGCCCGCCTGCTGCAAACGATGTAACCCTCGTCCGGCCACCTGAGGATTAGGGTCTTGCATGGCCGCAACCACGCGGGCTACGCCAGCGGCAATCAACGCATCGGCACAAGGCGGGGTTCGCCCATGATGGCTACAGGGTTCTAATGTCACATAGGCCGTTGCACCGCGCGCCCGCTCACCGGCCTGACGCAAAGCATGCACTTCTGCATGCGGCTCACCGGCTTTCTGGTGATACCCTTCACCAACGATCTCCCCGTCACGCACAATCACACACCCTACATTCGGGTTTGGCGTTGTGGTAAAACGCCCACGGCGCGCCAGTTCCAACGCGCGCGCCATATAAAATTCATCCGACTTTATTGTCATGCTGTCCCCATCTGGCGTTAAAGACGTACCGGGAAAGAACCAGGAAAGTACCGTTGCACACTCGGCACGCTAAAAAAGAGCATTAATCCTGCAAGCGGGCTATCTCTTCACCAAACTCTCGGACATCCTCAAAACTGCGGTAAACCGAAGCAAAGCGGATATAAGCGACCTTATCGAGTTTTTTCAGCGCATCCATCACTAAATTGCCGACCATTTTAGCCGTGACTTCACGCTCTCCGGTAGCCCGTAGCTGGGACTTGATATGGGTAATGGCAGTTTCTACATCATCAGAACTGACCGGCCGCTTTTCCAGTGCCTTCAACATACCGCTGCGCAATTTATCTTCATTAAACGGCTCACGCACATCATTACTCTTAATCACGCGCGGCATCACCAGTTCCGCAACTTCGAAGGTTGTAAAACGCTCATTGCACACCAAACACTGCCGACGTCGGCGAACTTGCGTCCCCTCGCCCACCAGACGAGAGTCGATCACTTTGGTATCTACTGCGGCACAAAAAGGACAATGCATAAACCATCCAGACCATTGCGTTGCAAACTTGCCTTAGTTTACCCCGAATTCCCGCTATAACCCAAATCCCGACAACCGTGCGTTTACAATCACAAACATCAGCTTTAGACAGTTGCCATGCCGGGGACACAGGCAAAAAACAGCCGACCTTCTCGTTACCGTGAATGTCCGCCCGGCAAAGTGAGGATTTTGCGATTGCGTCAGCGTTTTTCTGCCAATTCAGCCTCTTCTGCTTACGCTTTTCTGCTTATTTACGCCACTATAGAAACAGCAGACGGTGTTTTTCCGCATCACCGTAGTGTGGTGCCACACCACACGCCCGATATCAATAGGTATAACGACAGAATAGGTATAACAACAGAATTGCAACAGTGCTCAAGCGCGCAAAATGCACAGCCATACCCACCGGAATCATTGATGACCTCATCAAGGTCAGAGGAAATCGCCTATGATTTTTCACCGCCGACTTATCCCAATACTAGCCGCGTTGATAGTAGTGACCGGCTGTACAAAACCGCCAACCAACCGGGTACAGAGTGAACTAGGCCAAATCAATCAGCAGTTACATACACTGGCTGACCGCGCCATCGCGCTGGAACAGCAAAATAGCCTCAATGCCAGCTCGACTGCCGGCGTCTATTTGCTGCCTGCGGCACAAAATCGCGCATTACTTGACAGCCACATTGGCCATCTCAGTATTTCGCTGAGTAAAGTAGAGGCCGAAGCAAATGGCGCGCGCGCGCTTTTAACTATCCGCGCTATGGACGCGCAGGCGCTGCCCGCTTTTCAGGCGATGCTTGATTGGGGGCCTCTTGATCCGGTCAGCGGTAAACCCTTAACTGGCGACACGCAAACCCAAACACTGGTTTTCCCCCTAGCGCAACCGCCAGCCTCACAGCTGACTGTCGAGGTCAGGCTGGCTAACCTGACGCCAGAGCAGTTAGGATTTATTCGCTTCCACACGGTGCGTGCGATGAGTGAACGCTAACTTTTTGCCGTAATGACATTAACCACACACGATTAATTAACTCAGCGGCAGAGAAAAAGAGAGCGCACTCAGGCCAGCCTGTGAGTATGGCGGCAACCATGTGGCATAGATCGATAAACGATGGATAAAAAAACCCTGCGCAAGCGCAGGGTTTTTCTTTTAAGCCGCCACAGAGTAGCGATAAAAAGCCGAGTTAGGGCAGCAACGAGGGTTGATCAGCCCCCTCTTTCTCGACCTTCTGCACCAACATATGTTCACGCCGCATACCCAGTTTGAGCGCCAGCGCGGATGCCACATAGATAGAAGACACCGTACCGATAGTGACACCGATGAGCATGGTCAACGAGAAACCTTGCAACATCGCGCCACCAAACAGGTACAACATCAGGATAACTACCAGCGTGGTGCCGGAGGTTATCAGCGTACGGTGCAACGTTTGGGTCAACGATACGTTGAAAATCTCGTACGGTGTGCCGCGCCGAATTTTGCGAAAGTTTTCGCGAATACGGTCAGATACCACGATGCTATCGTTTAGCGAATAACCAATAACCGACATCAGCGATGCGATAATGGTCAGATCAATTTCAATGCGAAATAGCGCTAACACGCCCATAGTAATGAGAACGTCATGCGCCAATGCAATAACCACCCCCGCCGCCAGACGCCATTCGAAACGAAAGCCGACGTAAACCAGAATACAGATTAACGCAGCCATCAACGCCATCGCGCCATTCTGCGCCAAATCCGCACCTACGCTTGGCCCGACGAACTCAATGCGTTTCACGGTAGCATGCTGGCTGGTGGCATCGTTAATCACGCCAACAACCTTGCTCCCGAGCGCCTGACCGCCAACCTCATCATGAGCAGGCGGCATACGTACCATAATGTCGCGGCTGCTGCCGAAGTTCTGTACCAGCGGATCGGCAAAACCGGCTTTCTGCAATGCTTCACGCATCTGCTCCAGATCGGCGGATTTTTCCAGCGAAATCTCGATAACCGTACCGCCGGTAAAATCCAGCCCCCAGTTGAAACCGCGAACGCCCATCACGGCGATAGACAGCAGCAGCAACAGGCCAGAAAGACCGAAAGCCCAGTAATCCCAGCGCATAAAGTCATAAACTTTACGGCCGTAGTTCAATTGCTCAACAGTATATTCCTGTGCCACAACGCACTCCTCAGATAGACAGCTTTTTAATGCGCTTGCCGCCGTACAGCAGGTTGACGATGGCACGGGTTCCCACGATCGCAGTAAACATCGATGTCGCCACACCAATACCGGTCGTAATCGCAAATCCTTTGATAGAGCCTGTACCAACGGCATACAGGATAATGACCTTAATCAGCGTCGTGACGTTGGCATCGAAGATGGAGCTAAACGCACCTTTGTAACCTTCATCAATCGCCTGCTGAACGCTACGCCCGTTGCTCAATTCTTCTTTGATACGCTCGTTGATAAGCACGTTAGCATCTACCGCTACCGCCAGCGTCAGCACAATACCTGCAATCCCAGGCATGGTGAGCGTCGCCCCCGGCAGCAGTGACATGACGCCGACGACCAACACCAAGTTTAACAACAGCGCGGAGGTCGCAATCATGCCGAACTTCTTGTAGAAGAAGATCATAAACAGGATAGATACCGCCAGACCGGCAAGACACGCTTCCAGACCCTGAGTGATGTTCTGCATACCCAGCGTTGGGCCAATGGTTCGCTCTTCAACGATTTGAATCGGCGCAATCAGCGCACCGGCTCGCAGCAACAGCGACAACTGACGCGCTTCATTCGGGTTATTGATACCAGTAATGCGGAAGCTGTTACCCAGACGAGACTGAATGGTGGCGACGTTAATCACCTCTTCCTGTTTTTCCAGAACCGCGCGGCCATTGGCATCTTTCTTACCGCTGTCCTTGTATTCCACAAACAGGGTTGCCATCGGCTTACCAATGTTGTCCTTGGTGAAGTTGGACATCATGTTGCCACCGGCGCTATCCAGTGAAATATTGACCTGCGGGCGGTTGTATTCATCATTACCCGACGTGGAATCGGTAATGTGATCACCGGTCAGAATAACGCGCTTATAAAGCGCCACCGGGCCGCCTTCACGCATATTCATCACTTCGGTATCGCCAGGCACTCGACCATTAGCCAGCGCAACCGGGTCAACATTGCTGTTTACCAAACGGAATTCTAGCGTCGCCGTCGCCCCGAGAATCTCCTTGGCGCGCGCCGTGTCTTGAATACCCGGCAGTTCGACCACAATACGATCGGCACCCTGACGCTGTACCAGCGGCTCGGCGACACCAAGCTGGTTAACACGGTTACGTAAGATATTGATGTTCTGCTGTACTGCGTACTCGCGGGCTTCACGCAGACGCGCATCACTCATCACCGCACGCAGCGCATCGCTACCATTCGAACTGATAACCAAATCGCGGTGACGCGGCGTCAAATAATTACTGGCTTCATCACGAAGCTGGGCGTCACGGAACAGGATTTCCACGCCATAGTTATCCGATTTACGCACCGACGCATATTTGATGTCTTTTTCGCGCAAATCACTACGCAGCGAATCCAGCGTCTGCTCTTGCAGCTTGCCTAGCGCTGTATCCATGTCCACTTCCATCAGGAAATGCACACCACCACGCAGGTCAAGACCCAGTTTCATGGGCTCTGCTCCCAGCCTGCGCAGCCAGTTGGGTGTAGATGGGGCAAGGTTGAGCGCCACAACAAATTTCTCGCCCAACCCATTTAGCAACACTTCGCGTGCGCGAAGCTGCACATCTGGCGTACTGAAACGTGCCAGAATGGCACCATTTTCCAATACGATGGATTTGCTGACGATGTTTTGTTCTTTTAACACGTTCTGGATCTGGACCAGCGTAGATTCACTGGCGGCGGTTCCGCGCGCGCCAGTGACCTGAATGGCCGGATCCTCACCATAGAGGTTAGGAAGTGCATATAGCAGGCCGATGACAATCGTCACAACCAGCGTCAGATACTTCCACAGAGGATAACGGTTTAACACGATAGTTCCCTTCGGGAAAGTCGAAAGATTACAGGGCCTTCATGGTACCCTTCGGCAGTACGGACGTCACGTAGTCACGTTTGATAACGACTTCGTTCGTCTCGTTCAGAGCGATGGTGATAAATCCATTATCCGCCACCTTGGTCACGCGCCCAACCAATCCACCATTGGTTAATACTTCGTCACCTTTGCTGATGGAATCCATCAGTTTTTTATGCTCTTTGGCACGCTTTTGCTGCGGGCGCAGGATCATGAAATAGAAGATCAGACCGAATACGGCCAGCATAATCACCAGAGAGTACGGGCTTCCCTGAGCCGGAGCACCTGCAGTTGCTGCTACAGCATCAGAAATGAAAAAACTCATCTAAATGTCCTCTTTAGTTATCAAAACAACAGTTATCTATAAAACGCTTATGCCACGCCAACGTGTTTATTGCGGCACATGGCCTTCATGGCCATCTTCCACCGCGTTCTCAACCAACGGCGGAACCGGCTTACCGATACGTTGATAAAACTCGGCGACAAAATCCTCTAACTTACCGTCCTCAATGGCCTGGCGTAAACCCGCCATCAGGCGCTGATAATAGCGCAGGTTGTGGATGGTATTGAGGCGCGCGCCCAGTATTTCGTTACAACGATCAAGATGATGCAAGTACGCGCGACTGTAATTGCGACAAGTGTAACAATCACACTCGGCATCGAGCGGCGCAGTATCATCTTTATGTTTGGCATTGCGTATTTTTACCACGCCGTCCGTCACGAACAGATGACCGTTACGGGCATTGCGGGTTGGCATCACGCAGTCAAACATATCAATGCCACGACGCACCCCTTCCACCAAATCTTCCGGTTTCCCCACCCCCATCAGGTAGCGAGGTTTGTCGGCTGGCAGTTGCGGGCAAACGTGCTCCAAAATGCGGTGCATGTCCGCTTTCGGCTCACCGACCGCAAGGCCGCCCACAGCGTAACCATCAAAACCAATGTCCACCAGCCCTTTTACCGACACATCTCGTAAATCTTCGTAAACACTACCCTGAATAATGCCAAACAGTGCGTTAGGATTGCCCAATTCGTCAAAACGCTGGCGACTGCGTTTTGCCCAACGCAGCGACATCTCCATTGAGCGCTTGGCGTAATCCCAATCGGCCGGGTAAGGCGTACACTCATCGAAAATCATCACGATATCAGAACCGAGATCGTACTGAATTTCCATCGATTTTTCAGGACTGAGAAAAATCGCATCGCCATTGATAGGGTTACGAAAATGCACGCCCTCTTCGGTTATCTTGCGAATATCGCCCAGGCTAAACACCTGAAAACCGCCAGAGTCCGTCAGAATCGGGCCATGCCACTGCATAAAGCCATGCAAATCGCCATGCTGCTTCATGATTTCCTGGCCGGGGCGCAGCCACAGGTGAAAGGTATTGCCCAAAATGATCTGTGCGCCTGTCTCTTTGACTTCCTCAGGCGTCATTCCTTTCACGGTGCCGTATGTTCCAACCGGCATAAACGCAGGCGTCTCGACCACACCACGATCAAAAACCAGACGACCGCGACGCGCGCGCCCCTGGGTGTTTAATAATTGGTACTTCACTTAACCTCCAGCATCAGAAAAACAGTCTGATGACCTCATTGAATACCCACAGGTGTCACCTGCGGTATGAAAATACCGGATTAACCGATCTGCTCTTGTTCGGCGGCCGGATTATGGGTGATGTACATGGCATCCCCATAACTAAAAAAGCGATATTGCGCCGCAACAGCCTGATGGTAGGCCGCCATGGTGTGTTGATAACCGGCAAACGCCGAAACCAACATAATCAGCGTGGACTCCGGTAAATGAAAATTCGTCACCAGCGCATCCACGACCTGATAGTGATAACCGGGGTAGATAAAGATACGGGTATCACCAAAAAACGGCGCGATCAGCGCCTGTTGACTGGCTCTGGCTGCGCTCTCCAGCGAGCGCACCGACGTTGTACCCACCGCAATCACACGATTACCGCGCGCTTTGCACGCCAACACGGCCTCGACCACCTCCGGCGGCACTTCGGCGTATTCGGCATGCATCACGTGTTCTTCAATCGTTTCCACTCTGACTGGCTGGAACGTGCCTGCACCGACATGCAGCGTCACGAACGCCATTTGTATGCCTTTTTCTCTCAACGCGGCCAGCAGCGGCTCATCAAAGTGCAGGCCCGCTGTAGGCGCAGCCACCGCACCGGGACGCTCGCCGTATACCGTCTGGTATAACTCGCGATCCGCCGCCTCGTCAGGGCGGTCAATATAGGGTGGCAGCGGCATATGCCCGATGTCATTGAGAATAGTCAACACATCGCGCGCATCATCAAAACGAATTTCAAATAATGCGTCATGGCGTGCCAGCATCGTGGCTTTAACGCTCTCCTCCTCGCCCAACAATAACTCAGCACCGGGCTTCGGGGCTTTTGAGGCGCGAACATGCGCCAGCACGCGCCTGTCATCGAGCACTCTTTCAACCAACACTTCGAGTTTGCCGCCACTGGCCTTGCGGCCAAACAGCCGCGCCGGTATCACCCGGGTATTATTGAAGACCAGCAAATCGCCAGGCTGTAACTTATCCAACAGGTCTGTGAACACGCCATGAGAAACCGCTCCGGTTGGCCCATCCAACGACAACAGGCGGCAGCCGCTGCGCGTTGCCTGCGGGTAGCGGGCAATTAAAGACTCAGGCAATTCAAACGAAAAATCGGAAACACGCATGGCTATCCACTTAATTTTTGATACATGAAACAAAATAGGCGGCTTAGTCTAGAGCCCACCGGAGCTGGCTGCAAGAAATAAGCGGCACAGGCGTAAATGGCTGGGAGGCGCATTCCATTTCATCGACGCTCATCGGCTAAATACTGCCACCGCAAACAGCAACACGATTATACTGACGCGATACCTCATCCTCGCTAGCCAGAACAGGAATCACTGCCTGCCATGAATTTTCTTGCTCATCTGCATCTCGCCACGCTGGCGCAAAGCTCGTTAACCGGCAACTTGATGGCTGATTTTGTGCGAGGCAACCCGGAAGGCGTCTATTCGGCGGAGATTGTCTCCGGCATTCGATTACATCGGCGCATTGATACCCTGACAGATGGCCTGCCTGAAGTCCGTGCCGCCTGTCGTGATTTTAGCCCCGCCTATCGCCGCGTCGCACCGATAGCGCTGGATGTGCTGTGGGATCACTTTCTGGCCCGGCACTGGACGACGCTTGAGCCCGCCATCGCGCTTCAGCAGTTTGTTCACAATGTACAGCAGCACATTACGCCACACTTGCCACAGACGCCTGAGCGTTTTCGCCACCTCACCGAATATCTGTGGGCAGAGCGTTGGCTGGAGCGCTATGCCGAATTGGATTTTATTGGCAATGTTCTACACCGCATGTCGCTTCGTCGTCCGAAACTGGCGGCGCTTTCTGGATCATTTAGCGATATCGAACGAGGCTATCCTCAATTTGAAACATTATTCTGGCAGTTCTATCCTCGTATGATGCATCAGGCAAAAACAGGCCAGCTTGATGGCCGGGCTAACATGGCACCGTAAGCAACGTGGCGAAACGTCTCATCACCATGTTGTCTGCCTGGGAGGTTGCCTGCCAATGAAAAGAATCATCAATTGATTCGATAGACAAAAGCTATCTTATTGATTGGTCGCTTTCACTTTATTCACTGGCAGGCTGTACCTATACTTACGGCGTTTGTTACATACCTATTCTTCATTAACCGTTCTATAACAGGAGTAATTATGGTCCTGGTAACTCGTCCTGCCCCTGACTTCACTGCCGCTGCCGTACTGGGAAGCGGGGAAATCGTTGAGAACTTTAATCTGAAAAAGCACATCAACGGTAAACCGGCGGTGATCTTCTTCTGGCCGATGGACTTCACCTTCGTATGCCCGTCAGAGCTGATTGCGTTTGATCACCGCTATGAAGAGTTCCAAAAGCGCGGTGTTGAAGTGGTCGGCGTATCTTTTGACTCTGAGTTCGTACACAACGCCTGGCGTAAAACGCCTGTCGAACAAGGCGGCATCGGTGAAGTGAAGTACGCGATGGTTGCAGACATCAAACGTGAGATTCAGCAAGCCTATGGCATCGAACACCCGGATGCCGGTGTTGCGCTGCGCGGTTCGTTCCTGATTGATAAAAACGGTATCGTGCGTCATCAGGTGGTCAATGACCTGCCGCTGGGTCGTAACATCGACGAAATGCTGCGTATGGTTGATGCGCTGCAATTCCACGAAGAACATGGCGATGTCTGCCCGGCACAGTGGGAAAAAGGCAAAGCCGGTATGGGTGCTTCCCCGGATGGCGTAGCCAAATACCTGAAAGAAAACGCCAACAACCTGTAATCGTTGCAGCGTAGTAAAAAGCCAGTGGCTGATACCACTGGCTTTTTTTTATCGCTAACGGCATGACAACACCGTTAGCGAAGGGCCGAACGTATAACGCTATGCTCGCCGACGGCGCAGCGCATAACTCATCAGCAGCAAGACTATCCAACCGGCTCCTGCATACAGGGCGATGCGGGTATCAGGGAAATAGCCAATAAGGCCAATGATAAACAGCAAAAACACCACCCCGATTACAGCTGTCACCGTGCCGCCAGGCAGAGGAAATGCCAGCGCTTTCGCCTGCTCACGCCCTAATTGGCGGCGAAAGGCGATTTGTGAGCACAAAATCATTATCCATACCCACACTGTGGCGAACGTTGCCAGTGACGCGATGACCAGAAAGACATTCTCAGGCATCACGTAATTCAGGTATACCGCGACTAGCAAGGCCAGCACCATGACAAGCACCGTCACCCATGGCGTTCCTCGCTTTGACAGGCGGCTGAAGATTTTTGGGGCATGCCCTTGCTCCGCCATGCCGTGCAGCATTCGGCCAACGCCAAACACATCGCTATTGATAGCCGACAGTGACGCGGTGATCACCACAAAATTCAGTATGCCCGCTGCGGCAGTGATGCCCATATGCTGGAAAGTGAGCACGAACGGGCTGCCGTTAGTGCCCACTTGATTCCATGGGTAGATAGACATAATCACAAACAGCGTACCGACATAAAACACCAAAATACGCCACGGCACCGAATTGATGGCGTGCGGAATCGATTTATGCGGTTCTTTGGCTTCGCCTGCGGTAATACCGATTATCTCGACACCACCATAAGCAAACATCACCATCTGCAACGACAGGATCATGCCCATCACGCCGTTACTGAAAAAACCGCCGTTAGTCCATAAATTATGGATACCGGTAGGCTCGCCGCCGTTGCCAATCCCCCAGATGATGATGCCGACACCGGCAATAATCATCACCACAATAGTGGCGACTTTAAAAAACGACAGCCAGAACTCCAGCTCGCCAAACACTTTCACATTCATCAGGTTGATAGCGCCGATTATCAACACCACACTGAGCACCCACACCCAATGCGGCACAGCCGGGAACCAGACGCCCATATAAATACCGAAAGCGGTGACATCGGCAATCGCCACAATCAGCATTTCAAAACAGTACGTCCAGCCGGTAATGTAACCGGCAAGCGGGCCGAGATAATCTCGCGCATAGCGTGAAAACGAGCTGGCTTGTGGGTTGTTAACAGACATCTCCCCCAAGGCGCGCATGATGATATAAGCAAAAACGCCGCCAATCAGGTATGCCAGCAGTACGCTGGGGCCAGCCATCTGGATAGCGCTGGCCGAACCATAAAACAGCCCAGTACCAATAGCAGAACCCAGCGCAATAAAACGGATATGCCGCGTACTTAAGCCGCGCTTGAGACGGGAGTGTTGTTCCATAAATAAGCAACCCTGTTTTACAAACGAAAAAAACCACAGGCAGACGATGCCTGTGGTGAAAAGCGGTTACTCCGTCATCAATCAGGAGTGAGCGGTCACTTCCTGACGGGCGGAAAGACGATCATAAATCGCCACGACCAGCAGAATAACCAGTGACGGCGGCAACCAGGCCAACCCTTGCGCGCTCATCGGCAAACTTTGTGTCCAGGCTGGCAGCAGCGTTGCAAACGCCGATGACTTGATACCGTCAATCAGGCCAAACAGCAAGCTGACCAACATAACCGGCGCAATCACATGACTACTGTTATTCCACCAGCGACGAGTAAAGCTCAATAATACCAATACGATACACGGCGGATAAATGGCAGTCAGCACCGGGATAGAAAGCTGAATCAGATGGCTTAAACCAAGATTGGACACCACCATTGAAAACACGCCCAGAATAAACACCAACGCACGGTAAGAAAGCGGCAAATACTGAGCAAAAAACTCAGCACAGGCGCAAGTCAAACCTACCGCTGTTACCATGCATGCAATAAAGATAAGCAACGCCAGGAAACTACTGCCGAGCGTACCAAAGGTAAATTGTACATAGGCATGCAGAATTTCTGCGCCATTTTGCGCGCCCGGTACAAGCGAACCGCTGAAAGACCCGAGGTAGAACAGGCTCAGGTACACAAGTGTTAAGCCAACACCCGCAATCACCCCGGCCAAAATGGTGTAGCGCGTCAGTAAACCGGCATCGTTAACGCCACGAGAACGTGCCGCGTTCACAATCACAATGCCAAATACCAGTGCGCCCAGGGTATCCATGGTCAGATAACCGTTCACAAAACCGCTGGAAAACGGCACCTGCTGATAAGCATCGGTTGCCGGTGCCGATGTGCCTGCCGGCCATAGCACGGCAGCGATACCCAGCACGGTCAATGCCAGAATTTTTACCGGAGCCAGAATGTGGCCAACCGTATCAAGCAAACGTCCAGGATAGAGAGAAATCGCAATGACGATGGCAAAATAGATAAGGCTGTAGATAAGCAGCGGAGCGGCTCCCGCCCCCATCAGCGGCGCAATGCCGACTTCGAAGGAGACGGTTGCCGTGCGCGGTGTGGCAAACAGCGGGCCAACCGCCAGATAGCAGACCGTCGCCAGCAACACACCGGCTTTTTTGCCAATAGGGTTGCTGAGTGAATCAATCCCTCCGCCCACGCGCGCCAGCGCTATCACAGTCAATACCGGCAGACCTACGGCCGTAATCAAAAAGCCTAATGCCGCAATCCAGACATGCTCCCCGGCCTGTTGACCAACCATAGGCGGGAAAATGATGTTGCCAGCACCGACAAACAGGGCAAAGGTCATAAAGCCCAATGCCACGATATCTTTGGAAGTTAAACGATGACTCATAAGTATGTTGTTGTTGCCTGTAAAAATGGTGTTGCCGGTAAAACCGGGCGTCAAGCGGGCGCAACATAAAGTGCGCACGTGCGATGTGCAGGTTTATAGATGTGAGGATTTATTGCACAGCGTTAATGGGGGCTAAGTAAAACGTTTATAGCGATAAAAGGCAATACGAGATCGGTAAAGCAGAGCATTATTCTGATAAATGATAAATATTTGGTTTTATTGATTGATATTTTTATAACAAGCTATACATGATTTGTGCATAAACACGCTTTTTAGTGCGAAAGACATGCCACATAAAGCCGAATAGAACAACAATCAACCATATTAAAAACTTATCGAAATAAAAAACGCCGGTATGCGCAACCGGCGTTATAAAAAGTCTCTTATTTGCTGATGCGAGCAACTACCAAACCTGAGCAGCTATCTCTACCACACGCTGCAATTTGGCCCATTGCTCTTCTTCTGAAAGCGTATTGCCCTCTTCTGTTGACGCGAACCCGCACTGAGGACTCAGGCATAATTGATCAAGCGGGACATAACGCGACGCTTCGGCAATTCGATGTTTTACTGCATCAACCGATTCCAGCGCACCGGTTTTGGTCGTTATCAATCCCAGAACAACTTTTTGATGGCCCGGTTTAATAAAGCGTAATGGCTCGAATCCGCCGGCACGCTCGGTGTCATATTCCAAAAAGAAGGCATCCACATTCACATTACCGAACAGCGTTTCCGCTACGGGCTCATAGCCTCCTTCTGAAATCCAGGTGGAGCGGAAATTGCCCCGGCAGACATGCAGCCCCACCACCAAGTCATCAGGCTTGCCTTCGAGCGCTTTGTTCAACACGTTGGCATACGTCTCACGCAGAACATCAGGATCATCGCCACGCTCACGAATTTGGCGCTTCTGGTCTTCAGAGCACAAATAGGCCCATACGGTGTCATCCAGTTGCAGATAACGGCAGCCCGCATCATAAAAAGCGCGAATCGCATCGCGCCAGGTTTGCGCCAGGTCGTCAAAATAATCAGCTAAATCAGGATAAACCGTACTGTCTATCACTTTACGACCGCCGCGAAAATGCAGCACGCTCGGGCTTGGAATCGTCATTTTGGCTACCGCATCGCCGGAGATACTGTGCAGGAAACGGAAATCCTCCAGCATCGGGTGCTGTGGATTAAAGCTGATTTTCCCCGTCACCTTCACGCCACGTGCTTTAGTTTGCACCCCGGTAAACTGAATACCCTGTTCCGCTTCATAACGCTCAACGCCGTTGAGATTGTCAAAAAAATCAAAATGCCACCAGGCACGGCGAAACTCGCCATCCGTCACCAATTGCAGACCCGCAGCACGCTGTAGCGTAACTGCGCGTTGAATTTCGCTATCTTCTATTTGGCGCAGTGCCGCAGCATCGATTTCTGCCGCCTGAAACTGCAAACGGGCCTGCTTGATAGCAGCCGGACGCAACAAACTGCCGACGACATCGGCGCGAAACGGAGGAATGGCTTGAGTCATGCTGTGCTCCCTTGCTCGTCAGACGATGTGGCGGCGGGGCAACGAACGCCCGTTTCATCTGCGCCACTCATCATTTGATTTTTAAGTAAAATAGAATTGATTTCTAAGAGAAATAATTACGCCACTGAATTCTTTAGCCATCCAGACGGCTAATATGAGTGCATCGTGTCATGCGGGCGCAGTAACCACAATGGAAGAATTTTCACTACTGATGAAAATTCTTCACGTTGTAAGTCATCTGGTATGGTACTCAATCTGGGGCAGCATCCACTCGCCTGCAAAAATAACGAGCGACGCTCTGTTAAGAGGCGGGTACATCCATCAATGCCAATTGCTGGCGCACCTGCTCACGGGTGGATTCTGGCAGCGGTAAATACCCGTCCTGACTGACCAGCGCCTGCCCTTGCGGCGACAATACGCGATCGAGAAAAGCGGCCGTCAGTGGCTCCAGCGGCCTGCCGGGCACCTTATTGATGTAAATATAGAGATAACGGGTGTAGGGGTAACGCCCACTGCGGATCGTTTCCGCCGTGGGTAACACGTAGTCACCGGTCTCACCGTCAGCAAGCGGTACAACACGCACGCCACTGGCGCGAAAACCGATACTGGCATAGCCAATGGCATTCACTGACGCGGCCACGGCCTGTACCACGGAGGCCGACCCCGGCAATTCATTCACCTGCGATAAAAAATCCCCGCCACATAACGCCCGTTGCTTGAAAAATCCATAGGTGCCGGAGGCAGAGTTACGCCCATAACGCAGCAATGCACGCTGTTGCCAAACGCCCGTCAACCCCAGTTCATGCCAGCGTTGCAGCGCACTCCCCGCCCCACAGCGGCGCGTAATGGAAAAAATGGCGTCCAGTTGGCGCAGCGTCAGGCCCGGCAGCGGATTATCCTGATTTACCAGCACCACTAACGCATCCAGCGCGACAGGAACCGCCGTTGGCGGGTAGCCGTAATGCTGCTCAAATAGCGCGATTTCGCTACTCTTCATCGGCCGACTCATCGGGCCAAGCTGGGCCGCGCCCGCTGCCAGCGCGGTCGGTGCCGATGAGGAGCCCGCTGCCTGAATCTGCACATTAACGCCAGGATAGTGCTGCGTGAAATCGGCCGCCCAGAATGTCATCAGGTTTGCCAGTGTGTCAGACCCGGCGCTGGAGAGGTTGCCCGCGAGCATTGACGGCATGGCCGCAATGCCACACTGGCTGAACAGGCACAATAACAATGTGCATAAACGGCACAATAACGATGCGCATAAACGGCAGGTGAAAGTCATCGGCTATTTCCATTAGGAGACAACGGCTATTCTCGGCACAGCGGCAGTGACAATCAAGCCCTGCCGCTGACAAGCGCCGTTTTATCACTGTGGATTGAGCGCGTTTTGACTCAGCACCGAACGCACCAGCAACCGGTTTGGCAACGTGAATAAAAAGCGCGAGCCCGCCCCCTGCTCACTGATGATGTCGAGGCGAGAATCGTGATGGCTCAGTGCATGCTTAACGATAGCCAGCCCCAACCCACTGCCACCGGTTTGGCGCGAACGCGCCTTATCCACACGGTAAAAGCGCTCCGTCAGGCGCGGAATATGCTCTGGGGCAATGCCAGGCCCGTTATCGCTTACCTGAAACTCAGCGCCCTGTGGCGTTTGCTGCCAGCACACCTCAATACGCGTGCCCGGCGGGGTATGGTTCACCGCGTTATACACCAAATTAGATACCGCACTGCGCAACTGCTCTTCATTACCAAACACTTGCAGCTGTTCGTTTACACGAAACACAATTTCATGCCGTCCCTGACTGAGCGTTTCAGCCTCGCGCTTGAGCAAGCGCAGCATCAGGGGGATATCGACCTTTTCATTCAGATCAATTGACGACGCCGCTTCGATACGCGATAGCGTAAGCAACTGGCGCACCAGCCCATCCATACGGCGGGTTTGCTCTTGCATCGTATGCAGCGCTTTGGCTTGCAACGCGCCATCGAGCGATTCATCGCTCATCATTTCCAGATACCCCTGCAAGACGGTAAGCGGCGTTCGTAACTCATGGCTGACATTCGCAAAAAAATTACGCCGTGCGCCTTCCAATTGGTGCATCTGCGTCACATCGCGCGCTACCATCAGCAACTGCCCCTCAGAATAGGGCATCACACGAAACTCGACGTGGTGCGAATTTTTCAACGTTAAGGTGAGGGGGCGGCTAAAATCCTGTTGTTGCATGTACTGGGTAAATTCGGGATAACGCAGCAAATTAAGGATATTCTGGCCATTATCTTCCGGCCAACGAAACCCGAGCAGGTGCTGTGCCAGTCGATTACACCAAATGATACTGCCCTCTTCTGTGGTGATGACCACCGCATCGGGTAATGACTCAGCGCCACTGCGAAAACGTTTTATCAATAACGCCAGCTCCCGCCGCCGCCGCCGATTACGCAGTTGCATTTGGTAAAGACCATAAAAGAGTGGCTCCCAGCTCCAGCGACCTGGCGGCGGCGTCATGCTGCGATCCACCCATAACCAGTAGGACAAGCGCAATTGGTTATAAAAGTTCCAGCACAAGGCACACACCACCGAGGCCAGTAAAAACCAGGGTAGATAGCCGATAAACAGCCCTAACAACAGACCGGGAAAACAAAAAAAAGCCAGCTCCAGCGCCAGCTTTTTCCAGGATAAACGCTCTAGCACGACCGACGTTCTCCAGCAAAGACGCGACTAATAACGCGTTGAGAAACGGTATCCGGTACCCCGAACAGTTTGTACCATCTTGTCATGCCCGCTGGTTTCCAGCGCTTTGCGCAGACGGCGGATATGCACATCAACAGTACGATCTTCTACATACACGTTAGTGCCCCAAACGTGATTGAGCAACTGTTCACGGCTGTATACCCGTTCTGGATGTGTCATAAAAAAGTGCAGCAACTTGAACTCAGTTGGCCCCATGTCTAACGCATGTTCTGGCGTGGTCACTCGGTGCGAGGAAGGGTCAAGACTCAGCCCTCGCATTTCAATCACCTCTTCCACCGCCATAGGCGAAATGCGGCGCATGACGGCTTTGATGCGCGCGACGAGCTCCTTGGGAGAAAAAGGTTTGGTGATATAGTCATCCGCACCCACCTCCAGCCCACGCACTCTATCCTCTTCTTCACCACGTGCCGTCAGCATCATCACCGGAATATCGCGGGTCAATGCTTCACGTTTCATGTGCTTGATAAATTGCAGGCCAGAACCACCGGGTAGCATCCAATCGAGCAACACCAGTTCAGGGTACGGTTCGGTCAGCCGGGTGACGGCACTGTCATAATCCTCGGCTTCAACGGGCTGATAGCCGTTCTGCTCCAACACAAAGCACACCATCTCACGGATCGGCGCTTCATCCTCCACCACCAAAATACGTCTTGCCATATCAATCCTGCCGTTAATCGTCACGGTTAGCGTGCGGTGTGCATTATGCGTCAGTTTTATGACAGATTTATGAAAAATCCGGCCACATACTGCGCACGACTCTCGCCCGTTTCCCCGATGTAAAACATGGAAAGTCGCTCGCAAAGCGGGCAAATCCTCCCTATCCAAACAAGATATTAGGGGACACGGCCTAAACTGACTGCCTATAATCGCCGATGATAAAGACACGGCCTCTCGTGCGGTGTTTTCAGCCGCACCGAAAAAACCATGACGCCGTAACAACAATATCGTAACAACAATATTGTTACAGAAACTGTCGTAACGCCTTATTGCTCGCCGGTGTCGGTAGCAATTAAGGCGTGGTTTGTACTCACCTGCAGGGAGTCACATGCGAATTATTCATACGTCTGACTGGCATCTTGGTCAGTACTTTTACACCCGCAGCCGCGCAGCTGAACATCAGGCTTTTCTGCACTGGCTGGTTTGTCAGGTAGAAACGCATCAGGCCGACGCATTAATAGTAGCAGGCGATGTGTTCGATAACGGTACACCGCCCAGTTACGCCCGTGAGATGTATAACCAGTTCGTCGTGGCCCTTCAGCCTACCGGCTGTCAGTTGATTGTTACCGGCGGTAATCACGACTCCGTTGCTACGCTCAATGAATCCCGTTCGCTGCTCGCCTGTCTCAATACCCGGGTCATCGCCGGTTTTGATGGCGATATTGAAGAACACATTCTGGTGCTGAATAACCGCAACGGCGAACCCGGCGCGATTTTGTGCGCCATACCGTTTTTGCGCGCCCGCGAGCTTTTTACCAGTAAAGCCGGGCAATCCGGCGAGCAAAAGCAGCAAGCATTACAAGAGGCCATCGCCAGCCATTATCAAGCCTGTTATCAGCATGCCTGCACATTACGCACCACGCTTGGGGAACATCTGCCGATTGTTATGACCGGGCACCTCACGACCGTTGGCGTGGCTACCTCGGACTCGGTACGCGATATTTATATTGGTACGCTGGATGCGTTCCCGGCACAGGCGTTTCCCCCTGCCGATTATATTGCTCTTGGCCATATTCACCGGCCACAACGCGTGGCGCAATGTGAGCATATTCGTTACAGCGGTGCCCCTATCGCCCTCAGCTTTGATGAACTCAATCACGAAAAGTCTGTCTATCTGGTGCATTTTGACCAAGGGAAATTACAGGATGTCAGTACCCTGGTTATCCCCGCAGAACAGCCGATGCAACTGGTGAAGGGCAATCTGGCGGAAATCGAGCGTCGATTGGCCGGTTTTCGCGACTATCAGGGCGAGAAACCCGTCTGGCTGGATATCGAAATCACCACCCAGGATTACCTCAGCGACATGCAGCAACACATTCAATCGCTAACCGCCTCGCTGAATGTGGATGTCCTGCTGCTGCGCCGGGCGCGAGAACAACAGCAACAAATGCTGGTACAGCTCGACACCGAAACGCTCGATGAACTGCAACCGACCGAGGTTTTCGAGCGGCGGCTGGCGCAAGAAACGGAACTTGATGACGCGCGTCGGCAGCGGTTGCGCACCCTATTTGGCAAAATTGTGCGGGACGTCGATGAACAGCGTCAGGAGGCCGGTGCATGAAAATCCTCAGTTTGCGGCTGAAAAATCTCAACTCCCTGCAAGGCGAATGGAAAATCGATTTCACGCGCGAGCCTTTTGCCAGCAACAGTCTGTTTGCTATCACTGGCCCGACCGGAGCGGGAAAAACCACGTTACTCGACGCAATCTGCCTTGCGCTCTACCATCAAACGCCGCGTCTAAAAGTCAGCCCCAGCCAGAATGAACTGATGACGCGACACACGGCCGATTGTCTGGCTGAAGTCGAGTTTGAAGTCAAAAACGTTGCCTATCGCGCTTTTTGGAGTCAACGGCGCGCGCATAACAGCCCGGAGGGTAACTTGCAGCCGCCCAGAGTCGAACTGGCTTTGTGCGCCGATGGCAAAATCCTCACGGATAAGGTGAACGATAAGCTGGCGATGATCGATGATATCACCGGCCTGGATTTCGATCGCTTTACCAAATCGATGATGTTGTCACAAGGGCAGTTTGCCGCTTTTCTCAATGCCGATGCCAACCAGCGTGCCGAATTGCTTGAAGAGCTCACCGGCACAGATATTTATGGGCAAATATCCGAGCAGGTATTTGAAAAACACAAGCAGGCGCATATTCAGCTCGACACACTGAAAGCCAAAGTCGCCACGCTTGAGCTTCTCAGCGATGAACAGCGCCGCGCGCTTGAACAACAGCTGGATTTTATTCGCCAGCAAGAACACGCCTTGTCGCTGCAACGAGAGGAAATTCTGACCCATCAACGCTGGCACGATACCCTGCTACAACACCAGCAAACACAGCGACAGGTAAAACAACAGCGCGAAGCGTTTGAACAGTTACAGCGCCAGTCACAGACCCAAATCGAAAAATTGCGCCGCAGCGAGCCTGCTGAAAAACTGCGCCCGCAGCTCAACGAACGCGAGCGCGCGCAAAAAGAGAAACAGCGGCTGCAAGCACAGCTGACCCTGTTGCGACAGCAGACAACCCGCCAGCAAGATGCGCTGAACCTACTGAAAATTCAGTTAGAAAAAGCGCTAATCGTGCGTAAGCAGCATGCCGAGCAGCGCCAGCAACAAGAGACGCTCATCAATGAACGCGTCCAGCCTCTTGATCATCAAATCGCTACGCTACAAACCCAGCGCACGCAACAACAACAGGCGCTCGACAGCCTGCTGGAGCAGCAAAAAACGCTGATTGCCACGCTTTCCAGAGTGCAACGCCAGCGCGAGCAAACCCAACAACAGCTGGCGGAAGTAGAAAACTACCGCCAGCAACATCACAGCCATCAGTACCTCGGCAGCCATATTCCGCTCTGGCAAGCGCAATTTCCTCAGCAGCAAAAATGGCAACAGGACTTATTGGTCTGGCAGGAAAAAAAAGCGCAGCAACAGATTCAATCAGAATACCTTGAACAGCAGTATCAACTGCTGACGGAAAAACAGCTTGCCCAGCAAAAAGCCTGTGAGCGCGCCCGGCAATTACTGAGCGAACACCAGCAACACAACACGCAACAAGAAGAGAGCCAACCGCTGGAGACGCTGCGCCAGCAACTGGAGTCTCACGTCGCCCAACAGTCCGATCGCCAGCAGCTAGCCACGCACAGCGCCGTGCTACAACAGTTACTGAGCCAGCGCACCTCGCTTGAAGCACAGTATCTCGATACCCAACGGCGCATTGAGGCGCTTGAGCAACAGCAAACGCAGTTGCGGCAGGCACATCAACGTCAGGCGGAGCATTTGACCGATCTGGAAAAACGGCATGAATTAGAACTGCGCATTGTGAGTCTGGAAAATGAGCGCCAGCAATTGCAACCGGGTAAAGAGTGCCCGTTGTGCGGCGCAACGCATCATCCTGCCGTGGCGCGTTATCAGGCACTGCGCCCCAGTGAAACCCAGATACGGTTACATGCGCTGCGTCAGGAGGTCGAAACGCTGCAAGCAAGCGTCGTACAAGCGACCACACAATTGCAGTTACAGGAGCAACAACGCCAACAGCAGCAAAACGCTATCCAGCGCGTACAGCATGATTTTGATGTCCTGCTGCAACAGTGCCAGATCGTTAGTAAACGCTTACTGATTGATTTTGATCCGCTACAAAGCGTCACCCTGAACCAGTGGCTGGAAGATGCCGTCACCAAAGAGCAAGCGCTACAATCACATATCGCCAGCCGCGAGCGCAGCCTGCGCCATATTCAGGAAAGTAAGGATTTACTCACATCCGCCGAGCAGTTGTTGTCTCACACACAACAACAACTGGCCCTGAACGCCCAGCAACGCCATGCATTGCAACAGGCGCAGGATGAGTTACGTCTATCGCTGGATAAAACCGAACGTGAGTTACAGCGTCTGCATGACAGCATCAGCCAGACGCTGGCCATATTCCAGTTGCAGGCCCCGGTGCTTGAGCACCAAGAAGCGTGGCTACGCCAACGTCAAACTGAGTGGTTACGCTGGCAAGAAAGCGAGCTCGAACAAAATCGCTGCCAGCCGCAACTGGCGGCTCAGGAAGCAGAAATCGCAGCCAGCCAGCAGCGTTTAACGGATGTAGACGCCGCGTTAATGACCGGCCAACAGCAATTGGCCGACACCCTAAGCGTCCTCGACAACGCGCGCCAGCAACGCTGGCAATTGATGGGCAACCAGAGCATCAGCGATATGCTGGCTCAATTACGCCAGCAAAGTCAGGCGCTGGAACAAGATGTTCAGCAAGCGCAGCAACAGTGGCAACAGGCACAATCGCTATCCAGCCGTTTGAGTGGCGAAGTCGCCTCGCTGGAACAACAAGAGCAGCATGTTGAAAACCAGTTACAGCAGGCGATAGGCGCGTTCAGCGCCGCCTTGAACGCGGCCGGATTTGCTGATGAAACCGCCTTTGGTTACGCCTTGCTCAATGAAACAGAGCGCACACAGCTACTGGCACTGGAAGAGAAGCTAAAACAGCGAGCACAGCAGGTTGATGCCCTGCAACAACAGGCGGATAGCGCACTGGAGCAGCATATGCGCGCGCGCCCGGAATCGATGCCTGATGATGTCAACCAGGAAGATATCCGCCAGTTACTTTTAAGCCTGGGTGCGATGGCCAAAGCCGAAGTGTCACAACAAGGTGAATTGCAGCAACAGCTGGCAAGCGACCAGCAGCGGCGCGAGAAACAGCGGGTATTGCTTGAAGCGATTGCCCGCGCGGAGTTGACTTGCGAAGACTTAGGCTACCTCAACCAGTTAATTGGTTCGCAAAAAGGTGACAAATTCCGACGTTTTGCCCAGGGCCTCACGTTGGATCATCTGGTGTTCTTAGCCAACCGCCAGTTAGCCCGGTTGCATGGCCGCTACCTGTTGCAACGCAAGACATCCGATACGCTGGAATTACAGGTTGCGGACACCTGGCAGGCCGATGCCGTGCGTGATACCCGTACCTTGTCCGGGGGGGAAAGCTTTTTGGTCAGTCTGGCGCTGGCGCTGGCACTCTCTGATTTGGTGAGTGCGAAAACCCGCATTGACTCACTCTTTCTTGATGAAGGCTTCGGCACGTTGGATGGCGAAACGCTGGATACCGCGTTAGATGTGCTGGATAACCTGAATGCATCAGGTAAAACCATTGGCGTTATCAGCCATGTGGAAGCCATGAAAGACCGCATTCACGTGCAGATTCGCGTTAAAAAACGCAATGGCCTTGGCATTAGCCAGCTTGATAGCGTGTACGCAGTAAAATAGCGCATACGCCATAAAATAGACGTAACCATGGGGCGTTAAGCCCCATGCCGTCCATGTGGCCTGTGTTTCACGCAGGCGCTACCTCTGGCGGCCATAGCCAGGCCGCGCCTCGCACGCCGCTGGAATCACCGTGACGCGCTTGTCTAATCGGCGTATCGCACTCGCCACCAAATACCCACGCAGGCAGCAACGTCGGTACCGTGTCATACCAGCGTGAAACATTACTCATGCCGCCGCCAAGTACAATCACATCCGGGTCGAGCACATTAACAATATGCGCCAGCGATTTGGCAAGCCGCTGTTCGTAACGCTGCATCGCCCATTCGGCCTGCTCATCACCCGCTTGCGCCAGTGCCACTATTTCTTGTGCCACCGCCTGTTGACCGCTGAAGTGCCGGTAGTCAGCGCTAAACCCGGTTCCAGAAATAAACGATTCGATGCAGCCCGTGCGACCACAATAACAGCGCGTCTGCTGCTGATAGTGCCACTCATCAGCATCCATCCACGGTAAGGGATTGTGACCCCACTCACCGGCCACGCCGTTACGCCCACTATGCACCTGACCGTGAAACGCCATGCCTGCGCCACACCCGGTGCCAATAATCACTGCGAAGACCTTCTCCGCGCCCGCCGCCGCACCATCGACGGCCTCAGAGACGGCAAAACAATTGGCATCATTGGCAACCTTCACCGGGCGAGCCAGTAACTCCGCTAAATCATGGTCAAGCGGTTGCTGATTCAGCCAGACCGAATTGGCATTCTTTACCCGTCCTGTCACAGGCGATAGCGTGCCGGGTATGCCAACCCCTACCGTGCCACGCTGCCCCGTCACTTGCTCGGCCATCGCCACCAGCGATGCTATAGCCTGTAACGTTTGCCGATAATCATGACGCGGCGTTGCAATCCGATGACGGAAAAGCGTCTCACCCTGATGGGTCAGCGCGATCACCTCAATTTTTGTGCCACCCAAATCAATGCCTATTCGCACATTACCTCCCAGGATTCCCATATGCCTGTGGGATACACATGCCGCCGTCTTCACACGCCCCTCATCGGGCAATGCAATACGCGGAATACCGATGACTCAAGGCAGACCGACTATGGCTGCGGTTAGCCGCCGTCGCCCGCCTCGTTGATGATGACATTATCGTACCTTCATACACCACAATTCGTTATCATGCCCGCCATGAATAACCCCTGCGTCTGTCTCGGTTCATCATTCTCGTTGAGAATCACGTAAACCGCATACAACAGATGCCCCCATCTGGGAATAAACATGCTCTGGTTTAAAAATTTGATGGTCTATCGCCTGAATCGCGATATCCATCTCACGGCCGATGCCCTGGAAACACAGTTGGCATCTTGCGCTTTTACACCTTGCGGCAGTCAGGATATGACGAAAACCGGCTGGGTTCCGCCCATGGGGCCACACAGTGATGCCCTGACACATGCCGCCAACGGCCAAATTCTTATTTGTGCGCGTAAAGAAGAAAAAATGCTGCCGTCCCCGGTTATCAAACAAGCGTTGCAGGCAAAAATCGATAAGCTTGAAGGCGAGCAGCATCGCAAACTGAAGAAAACCGAGAAAGACGCGCTGAAAGATGAAATTCTGCACAGCCTGTTGCCCCGCGCGTTCAGCCGGTTTAGTCAGGTCTCGCTGTGGATAGATACCGTTAATCACCTCATCATGGTCGATGCCGCCAGCGCCAAAAAAGCGGAAGATACGCTGGCGCTGCTGCGTAAAACGCTAGGCTCACTCCCCGTCGTGCCGTTGACAATGGAAAACCCTATCGAGCTCACCATGACGCAATGGGTTCGCTCCGGCAGCACGTCCGTCGGTTTCACCTTACAAGATGAGGCGGAGCTAAAAGCACTGCTGGAAGATGGTGGCGTTATTCGCTGCAAAAAGCAGGAATTGGTCAGCGATGAAATCGCCACACATATTGAGGCCGGAAAAGTTGTGACGAAGCTGGCGCTGGACTGGCAGGAGCGCATCCAGTTTGTCCTGGCCGATGATGGTTCGCTCAAACGCTTGAAGTTCGCTGACACGCTGCGCGAACAAAACGACGATATTGATCGTGATGATGTGGCCCAGCGCTTTGACGCTGACTTTACCCTGATGACAGGCGAAGTCGCTGCGCTGATAAGCAGTCTGAGCGAGGCTTTGGGTGGCGAAGCGCAGCGTTAAACCCGTGTTGCCGGGTTCACTGCGATTGCTCAGGGATAACAAAGCACGGTGACGGTCACTCAGGGTGACGGCATGGATGGCATAAAAGTAAACACCTGCCCGCGCTAAAAAGCGGGGGCAGGTGTTTGACGCTTAACGCCAGCGCTGGCGTTAGAGACGATTACAACTTGAAGTGGCTGATAGACGAGTGCAGCTCTTCGGATTGCGACTGCAATGAGGCAAAGGCAGATGCCGCCTCCTGCACCATCGCCGCGTTTTGCTGCACCATAGAGTCTAGCTGCGCCACCGCTTTATTGATTTCCTGAATACCGCGCATCTGCTCTTCCGAGGCATGGGTAATTTCAGACATCACCGTTGTCACCGACGACACGCCGCCAACAATTTCACTCATGGTATTTCCCGCCTGGCGTACCTGACGAGAGCCCGCATTCACGCTCTGTACCGTTGACTCAATCAGCACTTTAATCTCTTTCGCCGCTTGCGCACTGCGTTGTGCCAATGAACGCACTTCACCGGCAACCACAGCAAACCCTCGGCCCTGCTCACCCGCACGCGCAGCTTCCACTGCGGCGTTAAGCGCCAGAATATTGGTCTGGAAGGCAATACCATCAATGACGCCGATAATGTCGCCGATTTTCCCGGACGCCACTTCGATTTCTTCCATGGTGTTGATAACCTCGGAAACCACTTTCCCACCGGTACCGGCATCATTTGCCAGCGCCAGCGCGCGATCATTCACCTGCCGAGCCGAGCCAGCTGACTGCGTGACCGTGGCAGAAATCTGCTCCAGCGCAGCAGCCGTCTGTTGCAGGCTGGCAGCGGCGGCGTCGGTACGCGAGGCCAAATCGTTGTTACCCGATGCAACTTCATCGGTAGCGCTCTGCAAGGACGCACTGATATCGCGGATTTGCAGCATGATCATGCTGAGTTTATCGACGAACGTGTTAAAAGAGCGGGCAATTTGCGTCACTTCATCATGGCCGTCATCCGGTAAGCGTTGGGTCAGGTCATTATTACCGTGGCTGATATCATCCATCGCATCACGAATCAGCGACAGACGCTTGAGCGAGGCATTCACCAGCAGGCCCAGGATGATCGTACCCAGAATACTGATAACCAGCAGAGTCACTACCGATGTCCACAGCAGAGAGCTCATTCCGGCTGTCGCTTCCGCTTTATCCAGCGCCACCAGTACGTACCAGTCAGTGCCTGCCACCAACTGCGTTCTCACCAGCATATCTCTGCCGCTGATACTTAACTGTACCGGTCGGTCGGATTTCAGGATTTGCGCCAGATTGACCACAGGGGCAATTTCGGTGAGTTTTTTAAGCGTAAGTTTGGCATCAGGGTGCGCGATAATCGTGCCATCAGCCTGAATCAACACGCCGTAGCTGGATGGCGTCGGGCGGATAGATTTCACGTTGGCGATGACGCTGTCCATGGTGACATCACTACCGAGTACGCCTTTTACCGTGCTGCCATCCAGTACCGGTGCAACGAACGACACCACAATCGTGTTGGTCGCCATATCCAGATAAGGCGCTGTCGCCACCGCCTTCCCTTCCCTGACCGCCTGCTGATACCAGGGGCGTACGGTTGGGTCATAATTAGCAGGAATACCGCCGGGGTCGGAAAATTTGGCCGTATGGCTGGCGTATCCCATATACACGTTAATAAAACCGCCCGCTAACGCCATTTGTTTAAACATCGGTATCGGGTCGTCATTGCTCAAAGCGACAGCATTGAGTGACGTAATGATTTGCTTCTTCGACGTCACCCAGTCACTAATAGCTAAACTATGCCCGGCAGTCACTGCCGTCAGCAAATTATTAATTGATTCATCATTGTATTTATCCGTTACCCGGTAATTTAAGAAGGTATTTACAACCAGAGAAAACACAATGATAGCGGTACAAACAACCAGAATTCGAGCACGAATAGTTTTAAGCATAGTGACCACATCATTATTGAAATGATTTTTCAAATAACCAAAACCCTTGCCCTATTAAAATACAGGGCGCACCCATCAGTAAGCCATGACACACGAAACCAGCACTCTCTTAACCAGCACTATCTCCTCCTTTAATTCGGCTCTGCACTACCACAAGCAGAAGAAAGGACTACTTACAGGAAAATACAATGGCTGGAGAAAGATTTACAGACTTATCTGCAATTTTTTTGCATAAAAGACGCGTTGCGAAGCTACGCTATCGCCAGAGTATTATGCTGAACAGTTATGACAGAAATACGTGATAGTAAAGATAAGAATGAGATATATAAAAAATAGCTATTGCACGCATAAATAATTATTACTCGAAATTATCACTTAATTCCAAATAAGCACTATACGTAGCGCGCACAACCGGGGGAATACCGTTATCGCGAGGTGTTGTTTACTCTGCGTCCATCCAACGTATTAGGCAAGTCATACACCATACTGATTACCATAACACTCTATATTGTTATAGCGCATTGTTATGACATATTGCTATGACACACAGTTATGACAATCAGGCAAGGCTGCCATAAATGGCAGCCCGAAATCATGAGTTCAATGCGATTAAAAAGATTACAGGTAGCGGCACAGATAAGAAGACGGTTCTGCCACTTTCAATTTAAATTCGCTGTTTGCCGGCACATTAAAAATGTCGCCAGCTTCAAATAACTGCCAGTCTTGCGCCCCCGGCAACAACACATCCAGAGCGCCGCTTACCACCGTCATCTCCTCCGCCTGCCCGGTGCCGAACGTGTATTCGCCCGCGTCCATGACCCCAACACTGGCGCGACCGATACGGCTGCCATCAAAACCGATGGATTTGACTTTCCCGTCAAAGTATTCATTTACATTCAACATAATGCCTAACCTTTGTGTGAAAAACATTTGTGTAAAAAATATTTGTGTGAAAAACGTTCTGTTAAAAAATCAACGCGCCATCAGGCTGCGGGTAAACGCAGCGTCTGTAACAATTCGCAGACGATACTATCAGGTGAGCGCGTCGCATCCACCACATGGTGGGCAACGCCTTGATATAACGCCTCCCGTTCTGCCAGCACCGCTTCCATTTCCTCGGCAATAGGCCGGCCGGTTAAGGTCGGACGCTGATGAGCTTGCGGGCTGGCCTCTAAGCGCCTTGCCAGTGCATGTGCCGGTGCGTGCAGGTAAATGACAATGCCTTTATCACGCATAAATTGACGGTTTTGCGCCAGCAATACCATACCGCCACCGGTCGCAACAATTTGATTTGGCTGCGTTACCGCTTGCAGCGCGGCGCTCTCACGCAGCCGGAATCCCGGCCAACCTTCAGCAGCCACCACATCAGCCACCGTCAGGCCACTGCTTTGCTGCATAAAGATATCCGTATCGACAAACGCATAACCAAGTGCACGTGCCAATTCGCCGCCTACGGTGGTTTTTCCACACCCTCTGGCACCGACCATAAAAATGGGTTGTGTCATATCACAACATATCCTTATTTTTCCGGGTACAGCCATCTGCGGCGTCTGTTGCCAAAGACCGTTGCCCGTAGAACCAAGAGCAGAATCATACAGGCAAAAATCCACATTAAGAAAGCCTCCAATCCTGTCGGATTCGGGGAAAGCCACTTCACGCCAGCATTGCCAGAAAACCCAGCACAACACGCTACGCCTAAAGTTAAACGTGGTGAGTTAAGCCAGTTTCGCCAGCACCAATAATCAGGCCACCTTGCGGTGGCCTGATTGAATAACACAGATTGAATAACACAGATTGCACCCTGCTATGCAGGAAGCACTCAGTAGCTATGGAAATAATCCTGAATCATCGCCGGATCGCTGGTGCGTGTCAGTGCCAGCATCAACAAGATACGTGCATGCGCCGGATTGAGCGAGTCAGAAACCAGGCCCGGCAACGCGTCATCCGGCGGGACAATGCCATTACCGGTACGGGTTGAGCGCACGACAACAATGCCTTTCTGCTGTGCTTTACGCATTCCCGCCTCGCCACGCACAGAAACCGAACCCGCGCCCATGCCAGCATAAACAAGACCTTTTACGCCATGGCTAATCGCCGCGTCATACAGATACTCAGGATCATCCTGATAACCGTAGAGAATATCGACTTTCGGCAGCGAAGAGAGGCCGCGCACATCGAATACCGAACGCGTAGTGTGAACTTTATCAATACGGTTTTGATAGTAGATGCGATTGCCAATCACCACCCCAAGATACCCTTCTTCGTTAGCACGGAAGGTGTCCAGCGTTGAGGCATTGGTCTTAGTGATATAACGCGCAGAACCGATGCGGTCATTCAGCACGACCAGCACACCACGGCCACGAGATTGCTTATCGCCCGCGACACGCACCGCTTCCAGCAGGTTCATCGGGCCATCCGCGCTGATGGCCGTCGCCGGACGCATTGCCGCCGCAAACACGACCGGTTTGTCGCTTTTTACCGTCAATTGCAGGAAGTAAGCCGACTCTTCCAGCGTATCGGTACCGTGAGTAATCACCACACCGTCAACATCGCTGCGCGCCAGTAACTCGTTAACATGCTGGCTTAATTTCAACACCACATCGCCGGTCATGTTTTCACTGGCCATGTTCGAGAACTGCTCTCCCCGCACATTCGCCACGGTTTTCAATTCAGGCACGGCGTTGATGAGCTTTTCCACGCCCAACGCACCCGCTTTATAGCCCGTGGTTTGAGTGACGGTTGCCGCAGAACCCGCGATAGTGCCACCGGTGGCCAGAATAACAATGTTCGGCAGTTTTTCTGCCGCAGTCGCCGTAAAGACAAAGAAGAAAACAATAACAAACAAAGATTTAATAAATCTTTCCATCATGTATTCCCTTATTGGGTCAGAGGGCAAACAGGCAGGTTTCCTGCTCATCGCACGGATGACTACCGTTCGCTTTCTTATTGAGAAACACTCATGCTGTCAGCCGCAGCCGACATCGGCGCTTATGTTGCAGCGCCACTACGGGTCTGTATAGCCCGGATGTGTTAACTGGAGAGCCCGATCACTGAATCACCGGAGATGTTTAGCCGTGTTGATTAAAAAATGGCGCTCATGCGTTATCGCGGCTTCAGGCTTGACTCTTCACGCACTGAAATCTTCATACACCAAAAGCCTCACACGGCGAAACTGCGGGAAATCACATAAAAAACAGGGGTATATCACTCAGGAAACGTCCAAACCTGGCGGGCGATATCGACCATATTACGCAGTTTGGCCCACTGCTGCTCTTCACTCATCTGTTGATTATCACAATGTCTGAAACCACATTTCGGGCTGATAGCCAGTTGATGTAGCGGCACATACAGTGAGGCGGTATTGATGGCCATTTTGATTGAGCCCGCCTGTTCCAGCGCGCTGTTTTGCGCATCCACAACACCAAGCACGACTTTTTGCTCGCCCACTTTACGGAGCGGCTCAAGCCCCACCGAGCGCGAATCATCATATTCAATAAACAAACTATCCACCGCCAGGTTTGCCATCGCATACGTCATCACATCCCGTCCGACGCCATGAACCCAATTAGGGGCAAAACGGCGGCAGCAGATATGCAGGCTGATATACATATCATGCGGGCGTTCGGCCAATGCCTGGTTGAGGTTGCGAACACATAGCGCCAGCAGATCAGGCAAGGCGAGCCCTGTTGCTTGTTCATATACCGCAATCCGGCTATCGCAGAGACGGGCCCAAAACGGATCATCAAGTTGCAAATAGCGGCAACCTTGTCGATAAAACGCCTGAATAATGGTGCGGTAAAGGGCAATCAGGTCATCACAAAACAGCGAGAGTGACGAATATGCCGCATTCTGGCGAATGGAGGGGTACATCAGCATATTTGGGCTCGGCAACACCTGTTTTGCCATAATGCGGCCATCAGGGGCTACCGCCTGATGCAAGAAACGATAATGAGTCAGAAAAGGATGATCGGCAGGAAAACGCAATTTATCCGTCACCTGTAAGGAGAAGGGCGCGTCATCGTCTGGTCGGTTGAATTCGTCGAACGCAATACCGTCAAGGCCGGAAAAAAAATCCGCCATACCGTTTACAGCGCGTAATTCGCCATCGGTTATCGCCATCAACCCACACGCTTTCTGGCAGGCAACAACCCGTGTCACCTCTTCATTCTCAATTTCGGTCAGCCTATCGTGAGTTATCGTTCCCTGCTTCCATGCACTACGCGCCTGAGCCAAACGGCAAGGCACCAAAAAGCTGCCCACATGCTCTGCATGGAATGGTGGATAAGGTTTCTTTAATGTGCGATACATCTCACGCATCCTTTTGGTTAACACAGTGCATCTCAGTGCGGTTTTCAGCGCATCACTATACGATTAGGCAATCGCTCCGCCCATCGGCAGGATAAACGAAAACACCTTCCAGCAATTACATAATCAAATCAACTATTCGTTTGCTATGTTTATGTCCACGTTTATAGCCGGGTTTACCGCCCGGAATTTATCTCGGGTGGCAATTCTCTCTCGGGCAAGGCCCACGGCATTAAATTCCGCGCCGCTAAAAATGCTATCCCTATGGTGCAACGAATACGTCCTGCCAATTCGCGCAACCATGCCGTGTTATATTTAATTCACGACCACAGTTAAATCAATAAAAAACAATAAGTTAAAATCACACATACGGTGTTTCACCTCACACTATTAGCATAAAACACCAACTGTAACAAAAATGTCACAATAAGAGGTAATAAGGATACCGTGTTCTTGATTAAAGACTGGCCGGACATGCCAGCAGCCCACTCGGGTATTATTGGCTTATCATGGCTGCATACAGAGCAACATCAGACGCGACAACGCTGGAGAACAAGATGGAACTGGCACTATTTGATCTCGATGAAACGCTAATCAGTGCAGATAGCACCGGGTTATGGCTACGCTGGCTTGTCTCAAAAGGGCGCGCCAATGAAAGCCTGTTGCAGCAAGAGCAGCAGCTCATGCAGCGCTACTATCAGGGAACATTAGCCATCGAAGAGTATATGCAACTGTCACTGTCGCCGTTAACGGGTCTACCTATCGATGTAGTCAACGCCTGGGCAGAGGTCTTTATCACACAGGAGATTTTGCCGCGCTATTACCCGCAGGCCCAAGAGCGACTGGCCTGGCATCGTCAACGTGGCGACACCGTGGTGGTGATTTCCGCCAGCGGCGAACACCTGGTCGCGCCTATCGCCCGCAGGTTGGGGGCGGATGATGCGCTCGCCATCGGCGTCACACTCGATGGCGGCATGATTACCGGACAAATCCACGGCACTCCGACCTATCAGGAGGGGAAAGTCGCGCGTCTTCGTCAATGGTGTGCACAGCGCACAGGCAAGCCATTTACCCGTCTTCATGGCTACAGTGACTCGCTTAATGACCGCGCGATGCTGGCATGGGTCGATGAAGCCTATGTGATTAACCCGGCCCCCGAGCTGGCTGCGTTGGCCACAAGCCAGCACTGGCATATTTGCCGCTGGCAGCACTAATTTACCGCTGGCAGCACTAACGCTCGGCTGCAGGAATGGGCCCTGTCGTGGCCGTCACCTGAGCCTGTTCATTGCCCAACTCATCGGCCACAAAACGGATGAAATGGCGTAATGCGGCCGAGCGGTGCTGACCGGTGCGCGTCTGCATCTGTAAACTGCGCTGGGTTAACGGCTCGCTGCGTACGGGTTTTAGCAGTAACCCGTCTTCACGTACCCGGTAGAACACGGAGAAATGGCTACAGGCGGTAATAGCCTGCGGCGTCTGTTGCATAAAGGCGTACAGCGCCGAGAAATTGTTGCAACTCAGCGCCGGCTCGAGGAAGGTTCCGCTCATACGGCACGCCAGATCGATCAACTGGCGAACCGTTGTTCCCGACGGCGGCAACCCCAGCGGATAATCGTGTAAATCCTCCAGTTGTACTTCCCGTGTTGCCAGAGGATGGCTCGGGTGCATCAATAATAATACCGGCGCAGGCCAGGCGTTGACGACGTCAACGCCTCTCTCTGGTGACAGGCTAAATTGAAAGGCCAGCTCGCACTCGCCGCTGCGCACCATGTCTGACACCTGTTGCGCGCTGCCAACCTGCAATAAAAATGTCACCGCCGGGTTATGTTGCCGAAAACGCGCAAATAACCCCGGCAAGAGGTCAAAGGCCATCCCTTCCGTACCCGCGACCCTGACCACGCTACGGCGCACCGCCTTCAATCCTTGAATTTCCGCTATCGCATAGTCCATGTCTCGCATGCTTTTACGCACATGGTTTTCTAATATTTGCCCGGCATCGGTCAGTACCATTCCGCGAGCATGACGTTCGAACAACGTCGCACCAATGCGCTCTTCCAGTTTGTGGATTTTCCGGCTGATGGCAGAAACCGCAACAAACAGTTGCTGGCTGGCCGCCCGTAATGAACCGCTATTGGCTACCGCCAGAAAGTACCGAATCTCGCTACTGTGCATACAACGCCCCTAAAAACGGCAAACGGCTAAGTTGCCTCATTTTCGTGCAGACAAGCCTTATATAAAAAGCAAGGCTTACTTGCAATTATTATTATTGTGGCAATGCTGACGATGAATTAGAACGGAACAGACAACATCACATGACATAAAAAAACACCATCACAACAGGGGATATCATGACAACACCGGCGGTTATTCAGCAGGCGCTGGACTATTTTGACAGCGGCCAATTTCGCGACGTGCTGGCACGGCGCATTGCCATCGCCAGCGAAAGCCAGCGTTCAGACAGCCATGCCATGCTGGAGCGCTATCTAAACCAGGAAATCATTCCTGCGCTACAGGCGATGGCGTTTGAGATAGCGCGCATCGACAACCCCTCCTCCCCGCAACATCCCTTCCTGATAGCCTCACGAATCGAAGACCCGTCCCTGCCGACATTACTGTGTTACGGCCACGGTGATGTGGTTTTTGGCGACGATGCGCATTGGAGCGACGGGCTCTCCCCCTGGCAACTGGTAGAGCAGGACGGAAAATGGTACGGGCGCGGCAGTGCCGACAACAAAGGCCAGCACTCCATTAATCTGGCCGCGATGGAACAGGTGTTTCACGCGCGTGGCGGGCGGCTTGGTTTTAACTGTAAATGGCTCTTTGAGATGGGTGAAGAAGTCAGTTCACCGGGGCTTGCGCACGTGTGCCAGCAGTATGGCGATATGCTGCGCGCTGACCTTTTTATCGCCTCTGACGGCCCGCGTCTGAATGCCGAACGCCCGACGCTGTTTCTGGGGTCACGCGGCTGCGTTAATTTCCGGCTCACGCTGCACGCCCGCTCGCGAGATTACCACTCCGGCAATTGGGGTGGCCTGTTGAGCAACCCGGGAACGCAACTGGCTAACGCTATCGCCTGCCTGGTGAATCAGCACGGTCAAATGCAGGTACAGGCGCTAAAACCCCCGAAACTAACGGCCGCGTTACGCACAATTTTGGCTGATATCGAACCGGCGGGTAAACCGACCGATCCGGTGATTGACCCGGAGTGGGGCGAGGCGGGATTAAGTCCGTCAGAACGTTTGTTTGGCTGGAACACCTTGGAAGTGCTGTCGTTTCTCACCGGCAATCCACAACGCCCAATGAACGCGATCCCCGGCCACGCCAGCGCCGTTTGCCAACTGCGGTTCGTTGTCGGCACGGACTGGCAAAACCTCACCCGGCACATCCGCCAGCATCTTGATGCGCATGGCTTTACTCAGGTAGAAATCAGCGACGTACGCGGCACCCCCGCCACCCGACTTGACCCCACCTCACCACTGGTCAACTGGGCGCTGGCGTTGATGCAACAAACCTGTGGTAAAAAACCGGCGCTGTTACCGAATCTCGGCGGCTCGCTGCCAAATGATGTGTTTGCCGACATCCTCGGCCTGCCGACGCTTTGGGTACCGCACTCCTATCCCGCCTGCGGTCAGCACGCGGTCGATGAACATCTGCCCGTCAGCCTTGCCCGTGAAGGTTTGCAAATCATGACGTGCCTGTTCTGGGAATTGGGCGAGCAGGGCCACACCCTGCTGGCGCAACAGCACGCTCATCGTAGCCCACACCACGCCTGCTGAGGTGAATCATGACAACGTTATCTGTCGCATCGCCTCATGGCGTGCGCCCCAGTTTGTATAAAACGCTGTTTGCCACCTGTATCGGCAACGCGCTGGAATGGTTCGACATCGCAGTTTACGGCTTTTTTGCCAATTCTATCGCTCAGGCGTTTTTCCCGACGAAAGATCAGGCCGTCTCGTTATTGCTGACCTTCGGCAGCTTTGGCGTGTCATTTTTAATCCGCCCACTCGGTGCGGTGGTATTAGGTGCCTACGCGGATAAAGCCGGGCGTAAAGCATCGCTGCTGCTCTCTATCAGCTTAATGTTGCTGGGCGGCGCAATGATAACGTTTATGCCTACCTATGCCAGTATTGGCCTGATAGCTCCGCTGCTGATTATGCTGGCACGGCTCATTCAGGGATTTTCCGCCGGTGGCGAGTTCGGCAGTTCGACCGCCTTTCTGGTCGAGCACTTTCCTGAACGTCGGGCATTTATCGCCAGTTGGCAATTCGCCACCCAGGGAGTCAGCACGCTGCTGGCCTCAGCCTTCGGCCTCGGGTTATCCCAGTGGCTGACTGACGCACAAATTCAGCAATGGGGCTGGCGCGTGCCGTTTGCCTTTGGGTTGCTCATCGGCCCGGTCGGTCTCTACATTCGCCGCCACGTGCATGAACCGTCAGACTTCAAACAGGCCCAGAAGACGCACGCCCCGGTGAAGGCGCTTTTTACCCGCCAGAAAGCGCTGTTTCTCATTGCCGTAGGGTTGATGATTATTTCGACCGCCATCAACTATATGCTGAACTACGTGCCGACATATGCCACGAAAACACTGCATCTGCCAGCAAGCACGGCCTTTAGCGCCACACTGTTCGCAGGCTTGATTTTGACGATTGTCACGCCGCTGGTTGGCCTATGGGCAGAGAAAATTGGCCGCCTGCCGCTGATGTGGGGGGCATTACTGCTACTGGCCGTTACGGTCTATCCCGCCTTTTGGCTAATGACACAATACCTATCAGCCACAGCGCTTATCATCGTCGTCAGTTGGATGGCCTTGCTCAAATCGGTCTACTTCTCAACGGTGCCATCAATGATGGCGGATTTGTTTCCTATCTCGACCCGCGCCAGCGGAATGGCCATCAGCTATAACGTAGCGGTGACAGTCTTCGGCGGCTTTGCCCCCTTCATCTGCACCCTACTTATCAGTGTGACCGGCAGTAGCCTTGCCCCCAGTTACTACCTGATGATAGCTGCGCTCATGAGCCTGCTGGCGCTATGGCAAGCGCGACAACGCCTGCCATAACGCCAATCGGGTGCCTGGGGCACCCGATGATTCACCGCGCATCGCGACATTCCTGCGGCAATGAACTCGCGCCGTCGCCAAGCATACGCTGTAATAACAGCGTATCGACCCAGCGCCCCTGCTTCATTCCGACTGCCTGCAACGTCCCAACTTGCTGAAACCCCAGCGCCTGATGCAGATGTAGCGATGCAGGGCTTGGCGTCGCGGCCACCACCGCGATAACCTGGCGAAAACCGCGTTGTTCGGCCTGCAACAGCGCCGTCTGCAATAACCGCTTGCCGATGCCCCGCCCCAGATGCTCTGGGTGCAAATAAATGGAGTCCTCCAATGTAAAACGATAGGCCTGCCTTGGGCGGTAAAACCCCAAATAGCAATACCCCAGCACCTGATCGTGTTCTGTCGCCACCAGCCAGGGTAATCCGGCATCATGGATACGCCGCCAGCGTTGCAACATCTCCGCCTCATCAGGCGGCTCGGTTTCAAAGGTAGCGATGCTATGTTGCACATGGTGTGCATAAATGTCCCTGATGGCGGCAATGTGGTCGGCCCGCGCGTCGGTAATCACAATCTGATTCATTATTGTATCCTTGTCAGGACAAAACGTTCGCAAGCCGCAGGGTATCCGGCTGCATGAGATAACCAGCTTAACCAACAAGATAGACTAGCAACAGGCACAAACGCTTATCTTCTCTATAAAGGAAAATTTGACATGACCAGGTTAAATCTGGAATGGCTGGAGACCTTTACCACCGTCATTCGACTTGGCAGCTTCTCAGGAGCGGCCAACCAGCTCAACGTGAGCCAACCAGCGGTCAGCCAGCATATGCGCCAGCTCGAGCACCATCTGGGCGTGCGTTTGGCCGAACGCAGCGGCAAAATATTGCGCCCAACCCCTGCGGGCACGCTGTTGCTGGAAAAAATCACCCAGATTCAGCAATTATTAGACGAAACACACCAGGTCATTGCGGATTATACCGACGATGTGGTCGGCCACATTTTATTGGGCACCGGCGCGACCGCCTGTATTCATCTGTTACCGGCCTTGCTGCACCAGTTGCGATGCGACTACCCACGCCTGACCGTCGGTGTACGTACCGGAAACACCCGCGACATTGTGCAAGCGGTGCTGGATAACCGAATCGACACCGGACTGGTCGCATTACCGGTTACAGGCCATGCGCTGGACATCACCCCGGTACTGGAAGAAGAACTGGTCGCCATCAGCAGTACGCCAATGGGAGGAAAGCCGATATCGCCCGACCTGCTCCAGGCTCACCCGCTGATACTCTTTGAACAAGGCAGCAGTACACGCACGTTGATCGAACGCTGGTTTGCCACCCATCATCTTTGCGCCGCGCCGGTCATGGAACTGGGCAGCATTGAAGCGATTAAGGAGATGGTTGCCGCAGGGCTTGGGAACAGCATTGTGCCGCGCATGTCGGTCAAACACACCGCTGATGAACAGCGCTACTATATTGGCACGCTGAACCCGCCGTTGACCCGCACATTGGCTATCGTGACGCGTCACGATAAGTTGCTCAACAAGGCATTACGGCTGGTTCTGGAAAGAATAAAATCCCCGTCGGCATAAAAAAGACACCAATATACACCACGTCATAACGGACAACGTCATAACGGACGACGTCATAACGGACGACGTCATAATGAGTGATTTCGTATCTCGGCTGACCGCCGCGATTGTTATGACTTTCAGGAAACAGCCACACATAGGATGCCGCACCATCCACACATAATAAAACCCACGCCGAGGGATTAGCTTGCTTTCGGCAGGTTCTCGGCGCTACCGGGTAGCGTCCAGGGAATATCTGCTGTGTGTGAGCCCATCATTTGCTGTATTTTCTCGTACACCTCAGCCGCCGACATACCGTTATACAAACTCTGGCTATAATAGCCAAACTCTGCGCTAGCCGGTGCGCTGGTTTGCAGCCGAGAACCATTCCAGTTCAAATCGGCAGATGTAATACGCTTGCCGGTCAGCGCATCATAACTTTGTGTTTCACCGTCTGCTGATTTCACAACAGAAACCAATATACCGCCGTATAAAGGAATACCGGTCATTCGTAATGAGCGCTCCAGAGATAACTCTTTCTGCTGCTTCTCAAGCTTTTCTTTTTTCAGTTGATCATCCAGCGACGTAGCACGCGGATTTACTTCGCCAGAATTATTTTTATTATTATCCGACAATTGATTATTCAACGAATTATTCGTGTTGCCGGATTTAAACGAGCCAGAACTGTTGCCGCTCGACGTATTCATCCCGATCGAATCGAGGCTGTCACTCGCGCTGCTGGCGCTGTAGGTTGCCCCTGAGCCATAACTCGACTGAGGATAGAACGATGCTGTGTTTTGTATTTGAACGCCTGATATAGCCACAGTCTGACTCCTTTTTTCTTTTTAACGATGACATGCTTCTACGGGCACTGATCTGTTAGAGCGACTCAACACCAATATCTTGAAATAAAAAACAAATATACCTATGCAGGTATCAATACAGGGTAATCAAACCAATGCTGTTACCCAAAACCATCAGGAAAGTAAACGTATACTGAGCGACTTCCACCTGCCATTTTCTTTCGGGCTCTTCATATTACCGATATCCGGCAACCAGGGGCCGTGCATTTCACGTAGCCTAAAGAAAGGGCGGAACTACCTGTAAAATATATCGGCCATTTTTCTTTTTCATTAATACGAAAAAAGCATAAAAACGCTCACAAAACGAACCAGCAGGAAATATTTATTCACCAGTGTAAGGGTAACGCTAACAATTTCCTGGCATTTTCTTCCGATATTCATCATGCCTCGGTCTGGCTTGCCAGTGTCATATTTTCGTCACATCGCACTGTTAATTTGGCGGTAGTCTATTTTTATAAGAAAGACAAGCCAAATGAGCGCGTTACCCCCACAGGAGCACCGGTTGCGTTGCGTGACATTCCCAAGCGCGCGCGATCTTTGCATCACAACGCCGGATGTCTCTCCCGCCACAGACAACGCCACCGTCTTGCAGCTATTCAGCCGTCATAAGGAGTTGGTGAGTTTGCCTGTCGTGGAGTCAGGCAGGCCCTTTGGTTTGATAAACCGCCACAGTTTCCTGTCACACATGGCGCGCCCCTATTATCGGGAACTTTATGACAGAAAAAGCTGTATCGCTTTTATGGATAAAACCCCACTCATTGTCGAGGCGACATCCTCACTGAGCGATATCGCCGACAAAGCCGTGATTAGCGGCGATCGCTTTCTGGCCGATGGATTCATTATCACAGAACAGGGCCGCTATCTTGGCATTGGTCTGGGAATAGACCTGTTTCGAATAGTCTCGGACACGCATGTTCGCCAGCACCAGCAAATTCTCCAAAGCATTGAATATGCTAGCGTGATTCAAGGTGCCATGCTCCAGCCATTTCAACAAACAATGGCTGCAACATTAAAAGACTGGTGTCTGAGCTGGCAACCCCGGGACTGCGTAGGGGGGGACAGTTACGCGTTTCGTCGCTATGAGCAAGGCTGGCTGGCGGTCATTGCCGACTGTACCGGACATGGCGTTCCCGGTGCCTTTATGACCATTATTTTTAATTCTGCGCTGGAGCAGGCGTTGGGCCAACACCGCCCCGAGGAGCCAGACCGCATACTGGCGGCCATTAACCGCTATATAAAAGATACCTTAGGGCAGAATAAGGGTGGTTACACCCCTCCTTCCGCCTCTGATGATGGCTGTGATGCCTTAGTGGTCTATCTGAATAGCCAGACACAAACCCTTCACTGGGCCAGTGCGCGCATGGTGGCTTTTCTGGTCGACGCCTCCAGCGGCGAGTTAATCACGCTTGAAAATGATCGCATGGGGATAGGCTACACCGATACCCCTTATGACTATCACTGGCGCGCCTATCAGCGTCCTCTGCTATCGCAAGATCTGTTTTTCACCACCACGGATGGCCTGACGGATCAGATAGGTGAAGAGCGCCCTATCAAATTTGGCAAGCGACGCCTGCAAAATCTGCTGTTGCGTTTTTGCTCGTTACCCATGAATCAGCTTGCCGAACAACTGCTACAACAACATCACGCCTGGCAAGGCGGCCAGCAACGCAGGGATGACCTGACTTTTTGGGGATTCAGACACCCCTAATTTATGAACCAGGCGAACACAAAACATGTCCCACAGCACATACACTGAATTTATCAACCTCTCGCAACAGCAGAATATTGCGCTGTATTACGTGGGGTATTTTTCACAAAACATTGTCTGCTCACTGGCAGAGACGGTACGCCTGCAATTGGAGAAAAGCAGCGCGCCGCCACCAATACGGCGCAAACTGTTCTCAAGCTTTATTGAGATGACACAAAACATTATTCACTACTCTGCCTGTGCGCTCACACCAGAGGCGCAGAATAACGAAATTCGCCACGGGTCAGTCTGCATTGGTGTTGAAGCAGGGAAATATTTTCTGCTCAGTGCCAACCGCGTGTGTACAGCGGATATTCATACACTGCGGGGCCGGTTAGAGATGCTCGAAGCCATGACCAGCGATGAGATTCGGCTAGCCTATAAAGCTTCACTGCGGGAAGCGGCTCCGGCATCAAGCAAAGGGGCGGATATTGGGCTGCTCACCGTTGCGCGAGATGCCAGCGAACCGCTGCAATTCACCTTTCGTGACGATGCAACCACCGGGCTTGCCACGTTCTACCTGAAGGCGGTGATTTAACCATGACAGACATAATTACAACAGATAACCTCCATATTATCGGCACGGCCAGTACGCCAGGCGTCGATTTTCGCTTTGATACACATCAGCTTTCGCTATCCGGTGAGTCTTACCCGGAAAACGCTGCCGCTTTTTACGGCCCATTGATTGAACGGGTTCAGCATTATCTGCGCACATGTTTAGCGTGCGAGCATCCCCCCGCCCACATCGATGTGCATGTCTCGCTGCTCTATTTCAACAGCTCCAGCACCAAAATGCTGTTCAGCCTGTTTAATCACCTTAATCATGCCGCCACCCAGAAACTGACGATCCGTTTGCACTGGTATTACGATCAGGATGATGACATTGCGCAAGAGTTTGGTCAGGAGCTGAGTATCGATTTTCCTGCATTGGATTTCAGCCCACATATTCTGGAGTAGCGGTATGAGTCACTATGAACTGTTTACACCTGAATATGACATTCTGCTCTCTGTGCGTAATGTCGCAGCACAGCCAGACATGCCCGCCGAGGTCTACCGCGAGAGTTTGATCATGCTGGCGGAACATTATCAACGTCTGGTGCGCGAAACCCATCGATTGATTACCCGCAGCGATCGGGCTGAACGCGAGCTAACCCGGCTAAACAGCCAATTGCATCAGTTAGCCGTCGAGCTGGAATACAAGGCCACGCATGATCCACTCACGGATGTATTCAACCGCAGCGCGATTATCGATTTGGTTGATCACGCTCTGGAGCAAGATCAAGCGGCCTTGATAGTGCTGGATATCGACCATTTCAAACAGGTCAACGACGCTTACGGCCACCCGACGGGCGATGCGGTGATTTGTGCCCTGATTGCGCGCATTCGAGAGGTGTTACAAGGTAAAGGCAGCATTGGCCGGGTGGGGGGTGAAGAGTTCACCATTCTGCTTGATGGCCACACGTTGATGGCCGCCGTTGACATCGCAGCACAGATTCACGTCAGTTTGAACCACACGATTCTGGAAGCGCTGCCACAGCACCATGTCACCGCCAGTTTCGGCGTTAGCTGGGCACCACGACACACCCGATTCGACACACTGTATGGCAGTGCAGATACCGCACTCTATCAGGCTAAACACCGGGGCCGTAATCGCGTGGAATATATTCCTATCGATATAACAGGCTAGCCGCGCCCCTGGTTGAGCTGATACGCCGAAACAATACGCTGGCAAGCGGATGCCGCCAGCGCACCCCATCAGTTCTTCTTCACAAACTCTGACTTCAGTTTCATCGGGCCGAAACCGTCGATTTTACAATCGATGTTATGATCCCCTTCCACCAAACGAATGCCCTTCACGCGGGTGCCTATTTTTAGCACTGATGAGCTACCTTTGACCTTCAGATCTTTAATCACGGTCACGGTATCACCGTCTGACAACAGGTTGCCATTGGCATCACGTACCACTATTCCCTCTTCCTGCTCGCCATCATGTTGCGCCGACCAAACATGGCCACATTCCGGGCAATTGAGCATGGCATCGTCCTGCCAGGTATATTCAGACTGACATTTAGGGCACGCAGGCAACTGTTGCATAAGATTCCTCATTAAAATCTAATTAAATAATATAAAAATCAAATATATCAATGAATAAAAAATTCAATATCGACTATTTTATCTTTTCAGCAACCGTTCGGATAGCCTAAAAAAGACAAAAAAAATCACAACCCACACATTAATTTTATAAAAACAGGCAATTAGCTCACTATTATCACGCCTTCGCTCAGCTGGCAGAGCAGCGCTGACCGCACTCAAAAAACGTTACATTTTTCTTACATCCAGGCTCACGAAGGCCGGTTTCAGCCTGCCATAACTTAGGTACACTGATAGCCAGTCCCAGCCGGTATTGCGCCTGATAAACACCGGCTGCAATAGGATATAACACAGCCTCTTCCCCTCTTTTTGGATAACCACCGTGGAAACTGTTTCACCATTAAAACATGCCACTTTTTTATATTTCTGGGCCGGGCAAATTGCCTCTTCATTTGCCTTTCAAATGCTGGTCGTCGGCATTGGCTGGCAAATGTATGACCTGACGAACAGCGCGATGAATCTCGGGCTGGTTGGATTAGCCCAGTTTTTACCACAGCTAGCCTTAACCCTTGTGGCAGGGCACACCGTTGACCAATACAACCGCCGCCTGATTATTCTGTGCTGCCGCCTGATGATGGCGGCAACCGTGATGGTACTGGCAATCGGCAATATCACTCATACCATCAACGCCAGCATGATCTACGGTTGCTCGGCGCTGTTAGGTGCCACTCGCGCGTTTGAAATGCCAGCGACACAGGCCTTGCTGCCCAACCTGATTGCACCGGCCATGCTGTCTCGTGCTGTCGCGCTGATGGCCTCGGCCCGCGAAGCCACGGTGATTGCAGGCCCGGCGCTGGGTGGGCTCATCTATCTGCTCGGCCCTACGACCCTTTATGCCAGCAGTGTCGCAGGTTTACTGATATCGTTTCTGTTATTGCTCAATCTACGCTACGCCTACAAAGCCCCGGCGCGCACACCGGTGACGCTGGCAAACCTGTTCGGCGGCATGACGTTTATCCGCCGCAACCCGGTTATTTTCGGCTCTATCTCGCTGGATATGTTCGCGGTATTACTGGGCGGAGCAACGGCACTGTTACCGATCGTCGCTAAAGATATTTTACACACCGGCCCATGGGGGCTCGGCCTATTACGCTGCGCACCCGCGCTGGGCGCGGTGTTGATGTCGCTCTATTTAAGTCGCCGCCCTCTCACCCGCCATGTGGGAAAAATCATGTTCGCTGCCGTCGCGCTCTTTGGTGTCGCCACGATAGCTTTCGGTCTATCCGGTAATCTGTTTTTATCGCTATTTGCCCTGCTGATACTCGGCGCATCCGACATGATAAGTGTGGTTATCCGCTCCACGCTGGTTCAACTGGAAACCCCTGACGAAATGCGTGGCCGTGTCAGCGCCGCAAACTCGATATTCATCGGCACGTCCAACCAACTGGGGGAGTTTGAGTCCGGTGTCACCGCTGCCTGGTTCGGCGTGGTTCCGGCAATCGTTCTGGGCGGCTGCGGCACGCTGCTGGTCGTCGCGATATGGATGAAGTATTTTCCAATGTTAACCCAACGCCAGACGCTGGAAGCCAACGAAAACCCCCACGCCGACCACACAACGCAATAAGCGCAAACGACAATACGCACGCTCTGTCTCAGTACCGCTCTTCGACAGAGCGCTCCAGCCCCCCTTGAAGATGAGGGATGTTTCCCCGCAGTTTCCCTCACTGACGGACTCCGTTATCATGCAGCCTGACATTTCCCATGAGATGCCGTGACACTCACTTAAGAAGAATAAACTCACCCTCTCATCCAAACTCAAGAGAATGGACATCACAACCTGATGAGTAAACAAGAGAATTTCGACGCGCATACCCCGATGATGCAGCAGTACCTCAAGCTCAAATCCCAACACCCCGATATTCTGTTGTTTTATCGCATGGGCGATTTTTACGAGCTGTTTTATGACGATGCCCGGCGCGCGTCGCAGTTACTCGATATCTCGCTGACCAAGCGCGGCGCATCGGCTGGCGAGCCGATTCCCATGGCCGGTGTGCCACATCATGCGGTGGAAAACTATTTAGCGAAGCTGGTGCAACTGGGTGAATCTGCGGCTATTTGCGAGCAAATTGGCGACCCGGCCACCAGTAAAGGGCCTGTCGAGCGCAAAGTGGTGCGCATTGTCACACCAGGAACGATCAGCGACGAAGCGCTGTTGCAGGAAAAACAGGATAATTTGCTCGCCGCTATCTGGCAGGAAAGCAGAGGGTTTGGTTACGCCACGCTGGATATCAGTTCCGGGCGTTTTCAACTTTCGGAACCCGCCGATGATGAAACCATGGCCGCCGAATTACAGCGTACTAACCCCGCCGAGCTGTTGTACCCGGAAAACTTCGCGGCGATGCGCCTTATCGAACATCGTCATGGGCTGCGGCGTCGCCCGCTGTGGGAGTTCGAGCCGGATACGGCACGCCAGCAACTCAACCTGCAATTTGGTACGCGCGACCTCACCGGTTTTGGCGTGGAGCAGGCGCATCTTGGCCTGCGCGCGGCAGGCTGTTTGCTGCAATACGCCAAAGACACACAGCGCACCTCGCTGCCGCATATCCGTGGTATCACGATGGAGCGTCAGCAAGATGGCATCATCATGGATGCCGCCACCCGGCGTAATCTGGAGCTCACGCAAAATTTATCCGGCGGCAGTGACAATACCTTAGCGTCGGTGCTGGATCATACGGTAACGGCAATGGGCAGCCGCATGCTCAAGCGCTGGTTGCATGCGCCGATCCGCGACACGGCATTACTCTCACTGCGCCAGCAGGCGATTGGTGCCTTACAGGAAGTGGCCGACGAGCTGCAACCGTTGTTACGTCAGGTCGGCGATTTGGAGCGTATTCTTGCCCGGCTCGCGCTGCGCACGGCACGCCCGCGCGATCTGGCCAGAATGCGTCATGCCTTCCAGCAATTGCCGCTTATCCATGCCGTGCTGACCCCGATTGACGGCGAATCCGTTCAGCGCTTGCGCCAGCAAACCGGCGAGTTCGAGGCACTACGCGAGCTGCTGGAGCGAGCGATTATCGAGTCACCGCCAGTGCTGGTGAGAGACGGTGGCGTGATAGCCAGCGGCTATCACGCCGAACTGGATGAATGGCGTGCGCTGGCCGATGGCGCCAGTGATTATCTGGACAGGCTGGAGGTACGCGAGCGCGAGCGACTGGGGATAGATACCCTGAAAGTCGGTTTTAATGGCGTACACGGTTATTACATTCAGGTTAGTCGCGGGCAAAGCCATTTGGTGCCCATTCATTACGTGCGCCGCCAGACGCTGAAAAACGCCGAGCGCTACATCATTCCCGAGCTAAAAGAATACGAAGACAAAGTGCTGACATCAAAAGGGAAAGCACTGGCTCTGGAAAAAGCGCTGTACGATGAACTGTTCGATTTGTTGCTGCCGCACCTTGAGGCGCTGCAACAAAGCGCCAGCGCCCTGGCCGAACTGGATGTGCTGGCGAACCTTGCCGAGCGTGCCGATACGCTGAACTACGTCTGCCCGACGCTCAGTGACAAGCCCGGCATTCGCATCACGGCGGGACGCCACCCGGTGGTAGAGAACGTGTTAAAAGAACCGTTCATCGCCAACCCGCTGTCCCTGTCTCCCCAGCGTCGGCTACTTATCATCACCGGCCCGAACATGGGCGGGAAAAGTACCTATATGCGGCAGGCGGCGTTAATCGTATTAATGGCGCATATCGGCAGCTATGTTCCGGCAGATCAAGCGGTCATTGGCCCGGTAGACCGCATTTTCACTCGTGTGGGTGCCGCTGACGACCTCGCTTCAGGGCGTTCGACCTTTATGGTCGAAATGACAGAAACCGCCAACATCCTGCACAATGCCACCGAACACAGCCTGGTGTTGATGGATGAGATTGGCCGGGGCACCTCCACCTATGATGGGCTCTCTCTGGCATGGGCGTGCGCGGAAACGCTGGCCAACAAAATCAAAGCGATGACGCTTTTCGCCACGCACTATTTTGAGCTGACCACGCTGCCGGAAAAAATGGCCGGTGTGATGAATATTCATCTGGATGCGCTGGAACACGGTGACACCATCGCCTTCATGCACAGCGTGCAAGAAGGGGCGGCCAGCAAAAGCTATGGGCTGGCGGTTGCTGCGCTGGCGGGCGTACCGAAAGAGGTTATCCGGCGGGCCCGGCAGAAGCTCAAAGAGCTGGAGTCCCTGGCCGGTCATGCCAGCGCCAGTCATGTTGACGGCTCACAATTGCCGCTGCTGGCAGCGACAGAGCCCGAGCCCTCACCGGCACTGGAGGCGTTGGACGCCATTGACCCCGATGCATTAACGCCGCGTCAGGCGCTGGAATGGCTGTATAAACTCAAAAATCTGCGCTGAAACCGGTGTATACATCGACTAACGATGCACCATGCAAGCGGATTAGGGTGAGTGTCGCGCTAAACACGCACCCTGAATGAAACGAGTGGAGATCGTGCCGCTCTTCGCGGCAGGTCATAACGCGGCACGGCCAGATGGCAGCCCGGCATGATGTACATACGATGACAGTAGCACGCGAGGGTAAGCATTCCGGCCCTCGTCTGCCTGGCGCTGTATCACAACCTGCTCTGCTGTGATGAAGTAGGTACTGTTGTTGATCTCTACGCGTTGTTGCAAACAGGCAACCTGCGTCAACCAGGAGCGGCCCGCTGGCGATATTTGCGATGACCGTGTTTGCGAGGCTAATGTTTGCGAAGCTAATGTTTGCAATGATAATGCCTTTGATGACAATACCTTGCCAATTCGCAGGGGAACGTTGCGCACGATAGGATTTGCGTCAACGGTTAGCAGCCGGTAGCCCGGTTGAGTATTCAGCGGTTGCGCATCATCGCCCAGTGCTTCAAGGCCATTATCCCGTGGCCGAAAATAGCGTTTTTCACCATAGCTGTCCGTCAACACCAGCCGCTCGGCGGTACGGCTCCAGCGGCCAGATTCCGATATCGTGGTATGGCTGTCACGCCCTGACGAGTAACGCTCTTGCATAATAAAACTGCCATCCTTATCCAAAAACAAGGATGCCTCAACATCGCCACACCCCATGCAAGGCAGCGTGCCACGATAATACTGTGCCATCGGTTTTAGCGGTTCTTCCTGAAAAGCCGTATGTGAATGACACCCAATAAGGCCAGACACCAATAAAACAAGTAACACCCCTGTCGCCCGTTTTTTCATCCCTATTCTCCTGCTGCATGATGCTGACATAGGCTCAGTTAATCCTTACTCTGAGCGCACTGCCAGTCACAAAATGACAGTTCCAGATTATTCTCACTATCAGACAACCAGATAGTCCCTTCCTGAAGCGTAGCCTGTAATGACATCGAGCGCTTTGCCAGCGCGGCTAACTGCGCCAGTTGATTATCAGCGAGAAAGCGAACGGCGAGATTATCAAGCTGTGCGGCTTTCTCTGCCATATTTTGCCACCAGACGTTGGCAGCCCTCTCACCATAGGCATACAGCACCACCTGCGATGACAAGCTACAGGCTTTTTTCAACCGTTTCTCATCCGGCAGGCCCAGTTCAATCCACACCAGACGCTGGCCATCATCACTGTGCAACCAGATTTCGGGTTCATCATCGGCACTCAACCCTTTGGTAAAGTGTAAGCGTTCATCTGCATGACAAATCCACGCCAACAGTCGCAACATCATGCGCTGATCGGTTTCTGACGGATGTTGCGCCAGCGTCAGGCTGACATCCTGAAAAAATGCGCGATCCATATCAGCAATATTGACATTGGCTTTGTAAACCGTTGCTTTTAAGGCCATCTTTTACCCCTTGAGACAAGAGCGGTAGTCTACCCCAGCAACGCACGCCATCACAGCGCTCTCTTTACGGCTCGGGTTGTAGTGGCACACTAAATTTGGCCACCTGAATAGAGGTGATATCATCGCCTCATAGTCAAAAACAGGTGACATTATGACCGGACGTAACAGACGCAATTTTAGCCCTGAGTTTCGCCTTGAAGCTGCCCAGCTTGTACTCGATCAGCATTACACTGTTGCCGCCGCTGCCACGGCAATGAATGTCGGCAAATCCACGATGGATAAGTGGGTCCGCCAGTTGAAAGAAGAACGAGCGGGAAAATCACCCATAGCTTCACCCATGACACCTGAGCAGATTGAAATACGCGAGCTGAAGAAAAGACTTCAACGTGTTGAAATGGAAAGGGATATATTAAAAAAGGCTACCGCGCTCTTGATGTCAGACTCCCTGAACAATTCTCATTAGTTGAGAAACTCAGGGCGCGGTTTCCCGTTGCCGTTATGTGCAATGTGTTTGGGGTTCATCGCAGCAGCTATAAATACTGGCGGCAACCAAAGAAGCCTGATGCCACACACGTGGTATTACTCAGTCTTGTTCGTGAAAGCTATCGCGAAAGTCATGGTTCTGCAGGTGCACGTAATATTGCCGCGATGGTCACAACCAAAGGCGTAAAACTGAGTCGCTGGCGGGCAACAAAGCTGATGAAAGCACTTAATCTCATCAGCTGTCAGCAGCCCGGCCATCGATATAAGAAGGCGTCTAAGGAGCACGTAGAGATCCCCAATTATCTTGAGCGCCAGTTTGCAGTAACAGAACCTAATCAGGTCTGGTGTGGTGATGTGACGTATATCTGGACAGGTAAACGTTGGGCTTATTTAGCCGTTGTGCTTGATCTGTTTTCTCGTAAACCAGTTGGCTGGGCGATGTCATTTTTCCCGGACTCTGCATTGACAACGAAAGCGCTGTCCATGGCCTGGGAAGCGCGAGGAAAACCCTCTAATTTGCTGTATCACTCGGATCAAGGTAGCCACTATACCAGCAGAAATTTCAGACAATTACTGTGGAGATATCAGATAAAGCAAAGCCTGAGTCGCCGGGGGAATTGCTGGGATAACAGCCCGATGGAACGTTTTTTTAGAAGCCTGAAAACAGAGTGGGTGCCGAATAATGGATACGCCAACTTTAGTGAAGCCAGCGCAGCGATAACGAACTACATCACGGAATATTACAGCCAGCTCAGACCCCATCAATATAATGGTGGTTTGACGCCGAATGAATCAGAACGATTGTTCTGGAAAAACTCTAACGCTGTGGCCAGTTTTTGTTGACCACTACAGGTCAAGGTTCGCAATTGCCGCCGCATTATACTGATAACATAAGCGTGCCTATGCTATAGTCGGAGGAGAGATTAGAGTTTATCTTCGTAGACTTACGTCACGTTCACAACACAATCAAGCGTGCATGAATCTCTACCGGGTTAAGCTCTATGGGAGGATATAGTGCAACAATACAGTGAATTGGTACGCCGTCTTTATGCAGAGATCGCCAGTGGCGATCTGGGGTTTATCCCCGACGCGCTGGGTTGTGTATTAAAAACCCTGGACGGTATTGCGGCAAACAGCGATTTACCGTCCTCTGTCAGGGAACAGGCGGCTTATGCCGCCGCTAACTTATTGGTGAGCGATTATGTCAATGAGTCATGAATATCAACCCATCAATTGTGATGACTACGATAATCTGGAAGCCACCTGTCAACAGCAACTGACGTTGACGGTAGAGCTACGTGACGGTGAGGTCGTAGTGGGTAAGGCCAGTGATATTTTATCTCGAAAAAACGTTGAATATCTGGTACTGGACTCATCAGGCCAGCAACGTGAACTGCGGCTCGACCACATCCTGAGCTTCAGTCACCCGGAAATTGGCAAAGTCGTTGTCAGCGAACCCTGACAGACCCCACGCTATTACGTCACCTTGCGCTTACGCGACACGCAGCGGGCAACGAAAGTTGCCCGTTATTTTTTCGTCTTATCATAGTGATGGCTTGTGCCATGCAATACACCATCCCTTCTCACCCTCGGCAACGGCCCCTTCGCGGGTAACAAACACCCCGGCGGCGGCAATCAGTTGCTGATTGTAAAAAATCAGCGGGATACGCTCACGCTCCCAGGGCGGGACAGCTAACTCCTGCCACAGTTTTTTCGCCGGACGGCCATGCGCCCGCCCGACTATTTGCACATATCCCTGCAAACCAAAGCGAATACTGACGACTTCATCAGCGCGGGGTTGCCTGACGCACAAGCCTTGTGCTGCAACAGACAACTGTGCAACAGGCAACGGTGCAACAGACAAGCTTCCCAATCCGTCCGGCAATGGCCGTTCTACCGTCTCGGCAGGCCATGGCAGACACAGTGTCGTCAGTGAGGTAAAACGCGGCAACCAATAAAGATAATCACGAAAGCGGCGCACCTGATAGTCGCCCAGTTGCAGGCAAGGGTTCGCGTCTTCACGGCTTAAGGCCACGTCCTGCCACAAACGGCTTAACTGCCCACGCGACGGCATTCGCCCGCCCCGCCCGGCCAGCCAGCGGCGTAGCAAGGCAAAACGGCGCGGCGCACTCATCTCGGCGAGCGCGGGGATAGCAATGCCCCCTTCGGCATTGCTCAGTGCCGCCAGCGATTCCGCCAGCAGTTCATCCAGTAGCTGTTCCTGTTCGGCACAGAGCGATGCGCTACGTGCAACCGCTGCCGGGAAATGGGGCCAACGCGCTTTGAGTTGAGGTAACACTTGTCGTCGCAGAAAATTACGGTCATAGCGCTCATCAGTATTGCTGTCATCTTCTATCCAGCACAAATGATGTGCGTTGGCATAGGTTTCCAGCGCGGCTCGCGGCACCTCCAGCAGCGGGCGTAACAGGCGAGCCTCGCCAAACAGCGACTCCGCCGCCATGGATGCCAGCCCAGCGGGGCCGCTGCCTCGTTTGAGCGCCAGCAACAACGTTTCGCACTGATCATCCTGATGCTGGGCGGTCAACAGCCGCTCTCCCGCAAGCAGATGCTGTGCCAAGGCGTGATAGCGCGCCGTGCGCGCCGCCGCCTCAATGCCGCCCTCTTGCGGGTTGACGTCAACATACGCCACGCTAAACGGCACCTGCCAGCGCTGGCACTGTTGCTGGCAATGCTCGGCCCACTGATCAGCGTATTGGCTCAACCCGTGATGTACGTATACCGCCCGTAAAGACAGCGCCAGACGTGAGCGCAAGCGCATCATGGCATGGAGTAATACGGTGGAATCCACACCGCCACTGTAAGCGACCAAAAAATGTTTATGACAACCAACAGACGCCTCAATACTGCGCTCGACATCTCGGCATAACGCGTCCGGCGGTGTTATCTGCGTATTCATACCCTTTCTGCATTCATTGAAGGTGAATGTTCATACAATTCAAGAGGTAATCCATCTGGATCGGTAAAGAAAGTAAAACGGCGGCCCGTAAGTTCATCAATACGCACCGGCTCACACACCACGCCAGCCCGCTCAAGCGCCGTTACCGCCACGGCGACATCAGCAACGGCAAAGGCAAGATGACGCAGGCCACAGGCCTCCGGCTGGCTGACGCGCGCGGGAGCCGATGGAAATGAAAACAGCTCGATAAGATAGCGCCCGTTCAGTGCCAAATCACCTTTCCAGGAGTCGCGGGCCGCCCGGTAGACCTCTTGTTGCAGCGTAAAACCGAGCACCTCGCAATAAAAGCGCTTACTGCGTTGATAATCGGATGCAATGATAGCGATATGGTGAACATCCAGCAGAGTCAGCATGATATTGTTTTCTCTGATTTTTCTGTGAAAGTGTTTGCTGTGACGTTACTGTCTTTAACGTTACGGTCAGCGAAGCTGACTTTCGCTAAAAAAGTAGCACCGCAGGCATAACGCGGCAGGGAAATATGCGTTGCCAGAATAGCAAAAAGCCCGTGATGTTAACCATCACGGACTTTTTCACGGCGAACCTATCATCGATACCAGCCACAACGACCGGCGATGGCGCACCTTAGCAATAACCGTAATTCATCAAACGCTGGTAGCGGCGGTTCAACAGTTCCTGCTCATTCAATACATCCAGATCGCTCAAGTCAGCCAGTAGCTGCGCTTTCAGCGATGCGGCCATAGCAGGCACATCGCGGTGGGCTGAACCAAGCGGTTCAGGGATAACCGAGTCAATCAGCTTCAGCTCTTTCAGGCGTGGGGCGATAATGCCCATCGCTTCAGCGGCCAGCGGCGCTTTATCCGCGCTCTTCCACAAAATAGAGGCGCAGCCTTCGGGTGAAATCACCGAATAGGTGCTGTATTGCAACATATTCACTTTATCGCCAACGCCTATCGCCAGCGCGCCGCCAGAGCCGCCTTCACCTATCACCGTACAGATGATAGGCACACGCAAACTCGACATCTCACGCAGGTTACGGGCTATCGCTTCAGACTGGCCGCGCTCTTCTGCCCCAACCCCTGGATAGGCCCCTGGCGTATCGATAAAGGTGATGATTGGCAATTTGAAGCGCTCGGCCATCTCCATCAGGCGTAACGCCTTACGGTAGCCTTCCGGCGCAGGCATGCCGAAGTTACGGCGAATTTTTTCTTTGGTTTCGCGGCCTTTCTGGTGGCCGATAATCATCACCGGACGACCATCCAGACGAGCAATACCGCCAACGATCGCTTTATCGTCAGCAAATGCGCGGTCGCCAGCCAGTTCATCAAAATCGGTAAAAATATGCTGAACATAGTCCAGGGTGTAGGGGCGCTGGGGATGGCGCGCCAACTGGGCAATCTGCCAGGCACCCAAATCAGAGAAGATTTTACGCGTCAGCTCTACGCTTTTTTCGCGCAGACGCTTCACTTCTTCATCAAGGTTAATATCCAATTTTTCATCTTGGCGACTGACTGCGGTCAGGGAATCAATTTTTGCTTCCAACTCAGCAATCGGCTGCTCAAAATCAAGAAAATTCAGACTCATAGTATTCCTATTTTAGTCAAATTCCAGCTCTACCTGCTCATTACCCACCAGGGTGCGCAGAGCGTTCAGTAACGCATCGGTCGGTGTAACACGCCATGCGGCACCGAAACGTAACCGGGCTCGCGCATCCTGACGCTGGTAGTAAAGGTGTACCGGAATCGTCCCCGATCGATGGGGTTCCAACGACTGACGAAGACGGTTTAACAACTGGTCATCAATTTGCCTGTCAGTCAGCGAGATAGCAAGCCCGCGCGCATATTTTTCACGCGCTTCGCTGATATCCATAAGCTCTCTGACAGTCATTTTAAGCCCGCCACTAAAGTCATCAAAGCTGACCTGTCCCGTGGCTATCAAAATGCGATCCTGCTCCAGCAAATGCTGGTATCTGTCCAACGCATCGGTAAACAACATCACCTCCAGACGACCAGAACGATCGTCAAGGGTACACACGCCGATGCGATTACCGCGCTTCGTGACCATCACCCGTGCGGCCAACACCAACCCAACGGCTGTGGTCATTTTTCCCCGTTCCGTAGGGTGCATATCTTTCAAACGCACGCCTCCCGCGTAGCGTTCGATCTCTTTGAGGTACTGATTTATCGGGTGGCCGGTCAGATAAAGCCCCAGCGTCTCGCGTTCACCATCAAGCACCACCTGCTCCGGCCACGGAGGAACGGTACTGTAAGATTGTTCCACCTGTTCAGGCGTATCGGCCAGCACGCCAAACATATCCGCCTGACCAATGGCTTCCGCTTTGGCATGTTGCTCGGCTGATTTCATCGCATCGGCCAGTGAATTCATCAGCGCTGCGCGGTGAGGGCCCAACCTGTCGAACGCACCGGACATAATCAGCTTTTCAAGCACCCGCTTGTTGAGCTTTTTAATGTCGGTACGCGCGCACAAATCAAACAGGTCGCGGAAATAACCGCCGTTATTGCGCGCCTCAATAATCGCCTCTATCGGCCCTTCGCCAACCCCTTTAATCGCCCCGATGCCATAGACGATTTCACCATCATGATTGACGTGGAAATGGTACAAACCGCTGTTGATGTCCGGCGGCAGAATCTTCAGCCCCATACGCCAGCACTCATCAACCAGGCCAACAATCTTATCGGTGTTGTCCATATCGGCGGTCATCACCGCTGCCATAAACTCCGCCGGATAATGCGCCTTGAGCCACAGGGTTTGATAGGAGACCAGCGCATACGCTGCCGAATGCGACTTGTTAAAGCCATAACCGGCAAATTTCTCCACCAAATCGAAGATTTTCATCGACAGCTCGCCGTCAACGCCCATCCTCTCTGCGCCCTCTTTAAACACTGAGCGCTGCTTGGCCATCTCCTCGGGTTTTTTCTTCCCCATCGCCCGGCGTAGCATGTCAGCGCCGCCAAGGGTATAACCCGCCAGCACCTGGGCTATCTGCATCACCTGTTCCTGATACAGGATGATACCATAGGTCGGTTCCAGCACCGGTTTCAGCGTCTCATGCTGCCACTGGATATCCGGGTAGGAAATCGCCTCTCGCCCGTGCTTACGGTCGATAAAGTTATCCACCATGCCAGACTGCAAGGGGCCGGGGCGGAACAATGCCACCAGCGCTATCATGTCTTCGAAGCAGTCAGGTTTCAGGCGCTTTATCAGGTCTTTCATGCCGCGCGATTCAAGCTGGAATACCGCCGTGGTTTCCGAGCGTTGCAGCATGTCGAAACTTCGCTTGTCATCCAGCGGGATGGCGGCGATATCCACCGGCTCCTGCCCCTGTTTCGCGCGCCGGGCGTTGATCATCTCAAGCGCCCAGTTGATGATGGTTAACGTACGCAGCCCGAGGAAGTCAAACTTCACCAGCCCTGCATATTCCACATCGTTTTTATCAAACTGCGTAACCGGATGATTGCCTTCCTGATCGCAATACAGCGGGGCGAAATCGGTAATTTTGGTCGGCGAGATAACCACACCACCGGCGTGTTTACCGGCATTGCGGGTCACACCTTCCAGCTTGCGCGCCATATCGATCAGCGCTTTAACCTCTTCATCCGCTTCGTAAATTTCACCCAGCTGCGGCTCGGCGGCAAAGGCTTTTTCCAGCGTCATGCCAGGATCGGGCGGCACCAGTTTGGAAATACGATCCACAAAGCCATAGGGATGCCCCAGCACGCGCCCCACGTCACGGATAACCGCTTTCGCTGCCATCGTACCGAAGGTGATGATTTGCGATACCGCATCACGGCCATACATATCCGCAACATGGTCTATCACCAGATCGCGCTTTTCCATGCAAAAATCGACGTCGAAGTCCGGCATCGACACGCGTTCCGGGTTGAGGAAGCGCTCGAACAGCAGGTCAAACTCCAGTGGGTCGAGATCGGTAATTTTCAGCGCATACGCCACCAACGAGCCCGCGCCAGAGCCTCGCCCAGGGCCAACCGGCACGTTGTTATCTTTCGACCACTGGATGAACTCCATCACTATCAGGAAGTAACCGGGGAACCCCATCTGGTTGATAACATTCAGTTCGATTTCCAGACGCTCGTCATATTCCAGCCGACGCTTGGCACGCTCACTCTCATCAGGAAACAGAAACGTCAGACGCTCTTCCAGCCCTTTTCGCGAGCACATCACCAGATAGTCTTCCGTTGACATATCGCCGGTTGGAAACTGAGGCAGGAAATACTCACCGAGGCGGATAGTCACGTTGCAACGCTTGGCGATTTCAACTGAGTTGACGAGCGCTTCAGGAATATCGGCAAACAGCTCGCACATTTCCGCTTCGCTGCGCATGTATTGCTGAGTGCTGTAATGGCGTGGCCGTTTCGGGTCATCAAGCGTGAAGCCATCATGAATGGCGACGCGAATTTCATGGGCATCAAAATCTTCAGCGCTAATAAAACGCACATCATTGGTGGCCACAACCGGCAAGCCATGCGCGGTGGCAAGCTCAATCGCAGCATGAAGGTAACTCTCTTCATCCGGCCGCCCCGTGCGAATCAGCTCCAGATAAAAGCGCTGGGGAAAATGCTGTTGATAAAACGCGACGCTCTGCTCGACCTGCGCCTGATTGCCGCGTAACAGAAATTTACCGATATCACCGTGCCGGCCACCGGAAAGCAGCAACAACCCCGCCTGATGCTCAACCAGCCATGAGCGTTCAATCGTCGGGCCGGCCGCGCCATAACCGCGCTGATAGGCTCTGGAAATGAGTAGCGTCAGGTTTTGGTAGCCTTCGTTATTCATCGCCAGTACGGTCAGATGCGCCAGTTCATCGCCCAGCTCGTCACTCTGAAGAAAGAAATCCGCACCAATAATCGGCTTGATGCCCGCGCCGTGCGCTCCGCCGTAGAACTTCACCAATCCGCACAGGTTGGTAAAGTCCGTAATCGCCAGCGCCGGCATACCCAGCGAGGCCGCTTTTTTTACCAACGGGCCGATTTTCGCCAGCCCATCGATCATGGAATAGTCACTGTGAACACGCAGGTGAACAAAACGTGGTTCGGCCATTTTCAGATCCCATAATCTCGTTAGTCACCCGCCAGACCACTACGGCCAGCGGGCCATGCATTGCGTTATGACAAACCCAGCGCCCGTTTTACCGGGGCGAAGCTGCGTCTGTGGTGGAGGGTGGCTCCCAGTGTCGCCAATTTCTCAAGATGATAGGCGGTCGGGTAGCCTTTATGCTGTGCAAAACCATAGTCGGGAAACTGCTTATCCAGCTCATACATTTCACGATCGCGGGTCACTTTCGCCAGGATAGAGGCCGCGCTAATCTCAGCAACGCGGCTGTCGCCTTTGACCACTGCCTGTGCAGGCATTGGCAGCGCCGGGCAACGATTACCATCAATCAGCACCCAATCGGGCACCACCGGCAATCCCGCCACCGCACGTTGCATCGCCAGCATAGTGGCATGAAGGATATTCAGCGCATCAATTTCATGCGGCTCTGCGCGCCCAAGGCTCCACGCCAGCGCTTTTTCACGAATTTCGTCATACAGCGCCGAGCGGCGCTTTTCACTGAGTTTCTTGGAGTCCGCCAAACCCACAATCGGCCGCGACGGGTCCAGAATCACCGCAGCCGTCACCACTGCGCCAACCAGCGGGCCACGCCCGACTTCGTCAACACCGGCAATGTAGCGCGCCTGCGGATAAACAAATACATCACTCATGACCACATAACTCCAACACCGCCCGAGCCGCCTGCTCGTCGGCATGACAGCGAATTTGCTCATGCAGATGCAAGAAATCCTGCTGTAACGCTTGCGCCGCCGATGAGCCGTCAAGCCAGGGCAGCAGCGCCGCCGAAAGATTGTCCGGCGTACACGCTTCTTGCAATAACTCGCGTACCAGCTCACGCCCGGCCAGCAGATTAGGCAGCGACACCCACGGTGTTTTTACCAGTCGCTTCGCCAGCCAGTACGTGAAAGGCTTCATGCGATAGCCGACCACCATTGGGCTTTTCGCCAGCATACACTCCAGTGCCGCCGTGCCGGAGGCCAGTAATGTCGCGTCACTGGCAATCATCGCCTCACGCGCCTGCCCATCCAGTAAATGCACCGCCATATCGGGTGCCACCTCGGCTTTAATGCGTTCAAATTGCTCCCGACGACGCGCATTGACCAGCGGCACCAGCACCTCAAGCTCAGGATAACGCTGGCGTAATTGTCGCGCTGTCGCCAGAAAATCGGCACTGAGCATCTCCACTTCGGCACTGCGACTGCCCGGCAATAGCGCCAGACACCGCGCATCTGGCGAAATGCCTAGCGTCTGGCGCGCGGCCTGCTTGTCCGGGTGCAGCGGCATGGCATCCGCCATGGTATGGCCGATAAAACGGCATGGCACATTAAAGCGGTCATAAAAGGCTTTTTCGAACGGCAGAAACGCCAGCACCAAATCGGTCGCTTTGGCAATTTTAAACACCCGCTTCTGTCGCCAGGCCCATACCGACGGGCTGACGTAATGAATGGTTTTAATGCCGTTTTGCTTAAGGCGACCTTCCAGGGTGAGGTTGAAATCAGGGGCATCAATGCCGACAAACACATCGGGCTTGAGCGCGCGAAAGCGCTGAGTCAGGTCGCGGCGAATCTTCAGCAGGCGCGGCAAGCGCCCCAGCACCTCGACGATGCCCATCACCGCCAACTCCTCCATCTCATACCAGGCTTCGCATCCCTCGGCTTGCATACGGGGGCCAGCGACACCGACAAAACGAGCGTCAGGATAACGGGTTTTCAGGGCTCGAATCAGGCCCGCGCCCAAAATGTCGCCGGAGGTTTCTCCGGCGACCAGGCCAATCGTCAGGGGACGTGTCATAACTTAACGGATGATCCCACGCGTCGAGCGGGTAAAGAAATCGAGGTAAGCCTGCACCGCAGGGTGCTCTGCGGCCAATGCTTCAAGGTCACTTTTCACTTCATCAAGCGTCTTGCCACTGCGGTAAATCAATTTGTACGCATTGCGGATGGCGTGCAGCGTCTCTTTTTCAAAACCACGGCGTTTGAGCCCTTCGATATTAATACCGAATGGCGTCGCATGATTGCCTTGCGCAATCAGGTACGGCGGCACGTCTTGCGCCACACCGGAACACCCGCCAACCATCACATGAGCACCGATAACACAGAACTGATGCACTGCGGTCATACCGCCGATAATAGCGAAATCATCCACCGACACATGCCCGCCCAATGTGGCATTGTTCGCTAAAATACAGCGATTACCAACCACACAGTCGTGCGCGATATGGGTGTTGATCATCAGCAAGTTATCGTTGCCCACTTTGGTCAACCCACCGCCTTGTGCCGTACCCCGGTGAATGGTCACACTTTCACGAATACGGTTACGATCGCCCACTTCAACACGGGTCGGTTCGCCGGCGTATTTCAGGTCCTGATTGACCTCACCGATAGTAACAAACTGATAGATTTGGTTATCACAGCCAATCTTGGTGATACCGTTGATCACGACATGTGATTTCAGCACGGTACCTGAACCAATTTCGACTTGTGAGCCTATGTGGCAAAACGGCCCAATGTGTACTCCGGCGCCAATAATGGCACCGTCTTCAACGATGGAACTCGGATGAACAAAGGCGGTTGGATCAATCACGAATTAGCCCTCCCGACGGCGCGCGCACATCATTTCAGCTTCGCAGGCAATTTCACCATCAACTTTAGCAACACCTTTGAATCGTGCAATACCACGACGCTCTTTAATGAACTCGACTTCCAGAATCATCTGATCTCCCGGTGCAACCGGGCGTTTAAAGCGAGCTTCATCAACAGCGGCAAAATAATACAACTCACCGGGTTCGAGTTTACCCAGGCTTTTGAACGCCAAAATACCCGTGGCTTGCGCCATCGCTTCCAGAATCAATACGCCAGGGAAAATCGGTTTTCCGGGGAAATGCCCCTGAAAGAAGGGCTCATTGAAAGAGACATTTTTTACCGCGCGCAGGAATCTTCCTTTCTCAAAATCCAGTACACGATCCACCAGCAAAAACGGATAGCGGTGCGGTAGTAGATCCAGAATCTCTTCAATATGCAGAGTTTGCGTGTCTGTATTCAAAATACGCTTCCTGTCAATAAAACGATATCATTAACAACACGGCCTGCATTCCCCTGCAAGGGAGGGGACAACATGCAGGCCGCAAATAAAAATTACGTGTTCCAGCGTTACTGATAACGCAACGCAAAGACAGTCAACGATCAATGATCGCCGAGCTTACGCTCCAGCGCTTTGAGTCGTTTACTCATCTCGTCAATGTTCATCACCAACGCCGCAGTCTTGCGCCAGGACTTATTCGGCTGTAACGGAATGCCGGATGAATAAACGCCAGGCTCGGTAATCGGCCGCATCACCATCCCCATTCCCGTCACCGTGACTTTATCGCAGATCTCCATATGACCATTGATAACGCTGGCACCGCCAATCATACAGTAACGGCCAATTTTCAGACTGCCCGCCATGATAACGCCACCGGCAACCGCCGTATTGTCACCAATCACAACATTGTGTGCAATCTGACATTGATTATCGATGATAACCCCGTTGCCAATAATGGTATCATCCAACGCACCACGATCGATGGTGGTACTGGCACCGATCTCGACGCGATCGCCAATCCTGACCGTTCCCAACTGCGGGATTTTGATCCAGTTACCGCGATCGTTAGCATAACCAAAACCATCGGAACCGATCACCGCGCCAGACTGAATCAGACACTGCGCACCCATCACCACATTGTGATAAACCGTCACATTCGCCCATAAGCGTGTGCCCGCGCCAATCCGGGTATTCTTGCCAACAAAGCAACCAGCGCCAATCGACACGCCATCACCCAGTTCTACACCGGATTCAATGACGGTATTCGCGCCAACAGAAACCCCATCTCCTAAACGCGCATCAGGTGCAATTACCGCAGAAGGCGCGATACCCTGCGCGGGCGCGGGAGTTGTATCCATCAACTGCGCCATACGCGCATAGGCCAAATAGGGATTCTTCACCACCAGCGCAGCCGTTTGGCAGAATGGCAAATCCGCTTCCGTCAACACCACAGCGGAAGCTTGCGTCTGACTTAACTGCTCGCGATAACGGCTATCGGATAGAAAAGTAATCTGTCCTGCTTGAGCTGAATGCATAGAAGCAACAGCGGTGATGACGATATCGCCATCACCGTGCAATTGTGCATCCAACTGTTGAGCCAAGGCATCCAGTCGAATTGAAACCATGTGTTATTTAACCTGTTTCAGCACATCAGCCGTAATGTCTTTCGCGTTATCCGCATAAGCAATGGCATTTGCATCAATCACTACGTCATAGCCCTGTTTGCTGGCTACAGATTTCACAGCATCCTGAATACGGCTCAGAATTTTGTTACGCTCTTCCATCTGACGGCGGCGGTTGTCTTGCTCAAATGCCTGCGCTTTGTTGGAGAACTGCTCGCGCTGCGCCATGACGTCTTTTTCCATTTTGCTGCGATCGCTGGCTTTCATTGTTGAGCCATCACGCTGCAATTTCTGCATTTTATCTTGCAGGTCGCGTTCCATTGCCTGTAGTTCAGAAGCACGGCCTTTGAACTCGTTTTCCAGCTGTTTCGCGACAGTTTCACGCTGTGGCAACTGTTGGAAGATACTGGAAACGTTGACAATCGCAATTTTGTCAGCAGCCTGTGCACCGGCAGAGACTGCCAGCGTTAAACCTAAACCTGCGGCATACAACCACTTTTTCACTTTAAAACTCCTCACCCTAAGTATTTCTGCGCACATGGCGCTTATCGTAATCACAGCATCGGAGGCTTGCACATAAAACGACCTCCGAATACTGATGACATGCTACTTTTATCAAACGCCGGGAGGATTCCGTTACCAGGTTTTACCGATATTAAACTGGAATTGCTCCGACTTATCGCCATCGTGTTTCTTAAACGGCTGGGCGTAAGAGAACACCAACGGCCCCAGTGGCGACATCCATTGAACAGCAAGCCCCGACGACATACGAATATTGCCCGGCGTACTGTAATCCGGCACGCCCGCCGCCAGTGTCTGGGCCGTATTCTCCCAATGGGTGTCCCATACGGTACCGGCATCAATAAAGAACGAGGTACGTACTGAGCTGGCATACTTATCGCTGATAAACGGTGTCGGCACAATCAGTTCGGCGCTGGCTACCGCCATCGCATTCCCGCCAACCGCATCGCTCATTTTGCTCGGGTTAATACTGCAAGATGATACGTTGCTTGAAGTACAGCCGGTATAGTAAGCCGCCTTCGGCCCGATGGTGTTCGAGCGGAAACCACGCACGGTACTTGAGCCGCCGGCAAAGAAGTTATCGTAGAACGGCACTTCCTTACCACCTAACCCGTCGCCATAACCGGCCTTGGTTCTGGCCATTAATACCCAGTTATGGCTTTCACTCAGCGGGTAATAGCTCGCTGAATCAAAGGTGAGCTTATAGTATTCGTTATCTGAGCCAGGCGCCGTTACCTTGGCATTCAGACTGGCACGATTACCTGCCGTTGGGAAGAAACCACGGTCGAGGTTGTTATAAGTCCAGCCGGAGGTCAGGAAATAGTCATTGGCGCTGAAGCTTGCGCTGGAGGTGGTGCTAGGGTCAGGATTCGAACCCGCTTTGTTGAGATAACGCCACATCGCCACCTGCGGTTTCATATCAGACAGAGAGTTATGTACGTAGTCCAAACCGAGACGCAACGAGTTATTCTCGTTGATAGGGAAGCCTAGCGTCGTACCTATACCATAGCTCTGGTTGGTATAGTCAGAAAGATCGGCATCCAACGCTTTGAAGTTGTTATAGAAAATACGACCACCGAGGCTAACGCCGTCCACCGTAAAATACGGATCGGTCATCGACAGTTCGATATAGGTTTGGTAGTCGTTGCGCGTACCGCTAATCCCTACGGAATTACCCGTACCCAGCCAGTTATCCTGCTGTACACCAGCCTGGAAGCTGATCCCGCTTTCTGTACCGAAACCCACCCCGAAGTTCAGGCTACCGGTGTTGCGCTCTTTAACCTTATACACCACGTCAACTTGATCGGGTGTTCCCGGTACGCGCTGGGTTTCAACATCCACGCTTTCAAAATAGCCAAGGCGGTTGAGACGCTCTTTCCCCTGCTGCACCAGATCATTACCCAGCCATCCCCCTTCCATCTGCCGCATTTCACGACGCAGAACGGAATCTTTGGAAACGTCGTTCCCTTCAAAGCGGATACGACGCACGGTAAAGCGGTTGCCGGCATCCACATTAATACTCAAACGCACCGTTTTATCGGTGTCATTGATTTCAGGTTGAGTAACAACGCGGGGGTAAGCATAACCATAGCGGCCGAGTAGTTTCTTAATTTCCTCTTCCATCTTGGTCACTTTGGTGCCGTTATACAGCTCACCAGGCTGAATACGCGTCAAATCCTCAATCTCGGTGGCATGGCCGACCAGATTGCCGCGCACGGTGACACCAGAAAGCTTGTACTGTTCACCTTCAGTAATATTGATGGTGATGTAGATGCCTTTTTTATCCGGCGTCAGGCTAACTTGCGTGGAATCGATATTAAAACGCGCATAGCCACGATCAAGATAGAAACTGCGCAGGGTCTCTAAATCCCCTGACAGCTTTTGTTTCTCATATTTCCGATCGCCTACCAGGTTCCACCATGGCACTTCATTCACGCAGTTGGAAGCGTGAAATCAACTCATCGGAATTAAAGGATTTATTACCAACAATATTGATCTGCTGAATCTTGGCAGAAACACCTTCGGTAAAGACCAGTTTAAGATCAACGCGATTGCGCGGTAACGGTGTGACCACTGCTTTAACGGTCGCACTGTACTTACCCACGCTGTAGTAAAAGTCTTCTAATCCTTTTTCAATATTGGACAGGGTGGTACGGTCCAGCGCCTCACCGACTCGCACACCGGATGCTTCCAGATTCTCCTTAAGCATCTCCTCTTTCACCGCTTTATTGCCGGAGAACGTGAGGCTGGCGATAGTCGGGCGTTCTTTTACCTGAATTAAAAGCGCATTCCCATCCCGCAGGACACGAACGTCTTCAAAATTCCCGGTAGCAAACAAGGCCCGGATGGTGTTACCGATATCTTCGTCAGTGATGGTATCTCCCACCCGAACAGGCATACTGAGCAATGCCGCACCGACGGCAACTCGTTGCAGGCCCTCGAAATGAATGTCTTTCACTACGAATCCGTCTGCACCGTATACGGTGGCGCTGCCAAACAGCAGCGACGCTATGAGCAACTTTTTCATCGCCATCGTTGTTATGCGTTTTTCCTAACCTGATCCACACCTAAAGGCGGGAAAAATCATTGAAAAGTGCAAGCCCCATTAGCATCATCAGCAACACTGTGCCAACACGATAACTAACATCCTGCACACGCTCGGAAACCGGTCCGCCTTTCAGCTTTTCAATCGCCAGAAAAAGCAGATGCCCCCCATCCAGTACCGGCAAAGGAAACAGATTGATAATACCCAGATTGACGCTGATCAGCGCCAAAAACATCAGATAGTATACCAACCCATAATCTGCTGACATGCCTGCTCCCTGCGCAATCGAAATCGGGCCGCTCAGGTTGTTCAGTTTCACGTCTCCGGTGATAAGCTTACCCAACATGCTAACCGTCAGCTTCATCAGTTGCCAGGTTTTATCCCCTGCAGCATAGATGGCGCTAAATGGCCCATACTGGCGTACCGTTTTATACTCAGCAGGCAGAGGCGTCACCGTCGGCACGACACCAGCAAACCCCTCTAGCCTGTCTTTCCCTACTGCCTTGCTATCCGGTGTGAGAACGACAGAAACGCGCTGCCCCTGCCTTTCTACCTCAAGCGTTACCGGTTTGCCGGGATTATCGCGCACGGCAATGACAAATTGCTGCCAGCGAATCAATGGCTGGCCATCGACTTTAACGATCCTGTCTGCGACTTGCAAACCGGCTTTTTCGGCAGCCGAACGAGGTTGAACCTGTGCCAGCACCGATTCAACCTGCGGCCCTTTCGGCATTATCCCCAGCGAAACCACCGGGTCCTGACGCTCGGGATCAAAATGCCAGTTCTGCAAATCAAGCCGTATAAGCGAAGTCTGAGAACGGCCTAATGCGGCAGTTTCCATCGACACATCCGCCTCGCCAATTTTGCCAATGAGCGCCAGACGCACGCTATCCCAGTCAGGCGTTTCGATGCCATCAATCGACTTTAGTTCCGTTCCTGGCGAAATTTGCGCCTGAGCCGCAATCGAACCGGGTAAGATTTCACCGATAACCGGACGAACACCCGGCACGCCGATAATGAACACCAGCCAATAAGCGATAACGGCAAAAATAAAGTTGGCAATCGGCCCGGCGCTAACAATCGCCGCACGTTGCCAGATGGCTTTATGATTGAATGCGCGTGACTGCTGCTCAACAGGAACCGGTTCCACCCGGCCATCAAGCATCTTCACATAGCCCCCTAAAGGAATCAGGGCTATCACATATTCCGTACCCAACCGATCGCGGCGTCGCCACAGCGCCTTGCCAAAGCCAATGGAGAAACGCTCAACGCTAACGCCACAACGCCGGGCCACCCAAAAGTGGCCAAATTCATGTACCGTAATGAGCACACCGAGTGCAACAATAAACGCAGCCAGGCTCCAGAGAACATTCAGCATAAGCAGACTTTACCTGTATTCCTAAACGGCCTTAAACAGCAACAACATCAAACATGAAAAGACGGGGATCGCGGCCGTCAGGCTATCGATGCGATCTAAAATACCGCCATGCCCCGGGATAATGTGACCGCTATCTTTAATACCCGCCTCACGTTTGAACATGCTTTCGGTCAAATCCCCCAAAACGGATGCAAGCGTCGCGATGACAGAACACACCAGCAGGGTAGACGTTGACAGGGATAATGGCGCGTAATGGCTAAACAAGAGCGCAATCACCGCCGACGTCGCCAGACCACCACAGAACCCTTCCCAGGTTTTTCCTGGCGATACCCGTGGGGACAATTTATGTCGTCCGAACAACTTACCAAACAGATACGCGCCGCTATCCGCCCCCCACACCAGCACCATCACATACAGCAGCCACCATGCGCCGGTAAACGGGTTTGCGTCATAATCAAATTGACGCAGCACCACCATCCCCCAGAAAAAAGGCACGATCGTCAACAAGCCAAAACCGAGGCGCAACAGACGCGAGTGGCGCCACAGCGCAGCAGAAGAAGGATAAAACAGCACCAGCAACAACGCCAGACTCCACCAGGCCAGTGAGAACCACAGCGGTATGCAAACCTGTGTTGAGGTGACGGCGTGAAGGTAATCAGGCAGCGTCAGGAGCATGCTCGCCAGTAAAAAACCACAGGCAAGAGCCAGCATGAAACGTTGTGTGTAAGAAACCAATCCCGCCAATTGCCCCCATTCCCAGGCGGCCAGCATACAGACAACCAGCGTGACCAGAGAAAAGGCTAAGGGTGGCAGGAAAAACAGCGCAACGATCACCAAAGGGATCAAGATAAGCGCAGTAATCAGGCGATACTTCAGCAAAAAAACCCCTTACGATGCATTGGCATCGACCGGTGTAGTTCCCCCAAAGCGACGCTCACGTTGAGCAAAGGCATGAATGGCACCTTCAAAGGTTTGTTCATCAAAATCCGGCCAGAGAACGTCGGTAAAATAAAACTCTGCATACGCAATCTGCCATAACAGAAAATTACTGATGCGATGTTCACCACCGGTTCTTATTACCAAATCAACCGGAGCCAGATCGCTTAAACAGACATAGCGAGACAGGGTCGATTCATCAATGCTATCAGGATGCAATGCGCCTTCCTGAACCTGTTCAGCTATTTTCCTGACCCCGTGGATAATATCCCAACGCCCGCCATAATTCGCAGCGATATTCAGCACCAGCCCGGTATTATTTTCTGTTACCGATTCAGAGCGACGAATAAGCGCCTGCAAACGCGCGCTAAACCGACTGATATCGCCGATAACCCGCAAACGGACATTATGCTTATGCAGGTTCTTCACTTCGCTATTGAGCACACGCACAAACAGCTCCATCAAAGCAGAAACTTCCTGCGCCGGACGATTCCAGTTTTCACTGCTAAAGGCATAGAGGGTTAACGCTTCAAGGCGTTGAGCAACCGCATAACTGATAGCCCGACGTACAGACTTCACTCCCGCTTGATGGCCAGAAACCCTGAGTTTCCCTCTCTGTTTGGCCCAACGACCATTGCCATCCATAATAATTGCCACATGGCGTGGAGTGCCAGGTAACAACTGTAGGCTATCGTGTTGATTTTCGGAGGGCATAGCGCGTTTTAATTTCCTTGAGCAAGAAAGTGACTATTTCAGTCGCAACCTAATTCTGACAGCATAAAAAAAGCTGTGCACACACAGCTTCCTGGCACCGTAGCGTGGTTTCCACCGCGCATAAGCGGCGCAGACTATACCATTTCGGGTGCGACTGAACAAACACACCCGCATCAGGTTATTGATAACGTCGTAGAGAATGTTCCGCCGTTTGCCTTGCCCAGATATCAATCGACAAGACATCCTCAACACGTTGCGGCTCAGGCAGTGTCAGTTGAGCCAGCACATGCTGGCTGATGGCCGCAATATCAGTAAAGCGAATTGCCTCACGTAAAAACGCCGCCACAGCCACTTCATTAGCCGCATTGAGCGCGGTAGTTGCCGCTTGCCCCTGCTCGCAGGCCTCAATCGCTAACCCCAGACAAGGATAACGCTGGAAGTCCGGTGCAGAGAACGTCAACCCACCCAGTTGGCAGAAATCGAGTGACGGCGCGCCAGAAAACACCCGTCCCGGATAAGCCATCGCATACGCAATCGGCGTGCGCATATCCGGCGAGCCAAGTTGAGCCATCACACTGCCATCGCGGTAACGCACCATTGAATGAATCACCGACTGAGGATGGATAATGACCTCCATCTGTTCGCGTGAAGCGTTAAACAACCAACGCGCTTCAATATACTCAAGCCCTTTATTCATCATCGTGGCTGAGTCTACGGAGATCTTACGCCCCATTGACCAATTTGGGTGGGCACACGCTTGCGCAGGCGTCACGTCTTGCAATTCAGCCAGCGTGCTTTCACGAAAGGGGCCCCCGGAGCCGGTTAGTACAATACGCTCAACGCCAAATTGCGCCAACGGAGCATATCCCAGTTGCCGTTGAATAGGCTCAGGTAAACTCTGAAAAATCGCGCTGTGCTCACTATCAACCGGCAATAATTGCGCACCGCATTTCACCACTTCGTCCATAAACAAGCGCCCGCAGGTCACAAGCGATTCCTTATTCGCCAGCAACACGCGTTTACCCGCACGAATCGCCGCCAAAGTGGGTAACAATCCCGCTGCGCCAACAATCGCCGCCATCACCTGATCGACATCATCCAATGCCGCCAGTTCGCATGCGGCCTGTTCACCACTGAGCACATGGGTGTGGCATCCCGCCTCACTCAAACGCTGGCGAAGCTCACGCGCACTATCCTCATCAGCCATCGCGGCATAGGCCGGGCGAAACGTTAAACATTGCTCCGCCATTAAAGACACATTGCGCCCTGCAACCAGCGCTTTTATCGAGAACACATCCGGGTTGGCCCTGACAACCGCCAGAGAACTGACGCCAATAGAACCGGTTGAGCCGAGGATAGTCAGTTGTTTCATGAATACACACCCTGATAGAACTGGGTTAGAAATGGGTACATCACCAGTCTTATGTCAGCACGCGCGGCATTGTTGCGGGGTAATACGTTCTTTAGAACAGAAGGTGTGGCGTTCCCAAGACAATATTCCCAAGACAATACTACGGGCGCTAAAAAATAAAACGCCGCAGGAGGGCGGGTAAACCCCACACCTGCCAGCGGCGCGACCGTTTAGCAACGAATTAAAAATCCATTAATTCTTTTTCTTTCTCAGCCAAAGAAGTATCGATTTTTTTGATAAAGTTATCGGTTAACTTCTGGACATCATCCTGGGCGCGACGCTCATCGTCTTCACTAATCGTTTTATCTTTCAACAATGCTTTCAGCTTGTCATTCGCATCACGGCGCACATTACGCACAGAGACACGGCCCTGCTCGGCTTCGCCACGCACCACTTTGATAAGATCTTTACGGCGCTCTTCGGTCAACGGCGGCAGCGGAACACGAATAACGGTGCCGGCTGACATCGGATTCAGCCCAAGATCGGACGCCATAATCGCTTTTTCTACAGCCGGGCCCATGGTGCGATCAAAAACGGTCACAGCCAGCGTACGGGCATCTTCCACCACAACGTTCGCCAACTGGCGCAACGGCGTGGCGCTGCCGTAATACTCGACGTAAATACCATCAAGCAGGCTTGGCGAAGCACGGCCAGTACGAATTTTACTGATTTGGTTCTTGAATGCGTCTACGCATTTGTCCATGCGTGTTTCAGCGTCTTTTCTGATGTCATTAATCACGTTGTGAACCCTTGAAAACTGGTTGCCAGTCAGGCCACGCAAACCGCATGACCCGGTGAATCATTCGAGGCCAGCGAAGCTGGCGAGAGATGGCGCTATCTTGTATCACCAAAACAAGATATTACCTTAAATTCAACCTCAGCCGTTATTACTGATCAACGTGCCTTCTTTTTCACCCATAACCACGCGGCGCAACGCGCCAGGCTTATTCATGTTGAAAACACGGATAGGCAGATTATGGTCACGCGCCAGCGTAAAGGCAGCCAGATCCATTACCTTAAGCTCGCGCTCCAGCACATCTTGATAGTTCAACGTTTCATACAGCGTTGCCGTCGGGTCTTTCACCGGATCGGCTGAAAATACGCCGTCAACCTTGGTGGCTTTCAGCACCACATCCGCTTCAATTTCGATGCCACGCAAACAGGCTGCTGAATCTGTCGTAAAGAAAGGATTGCCTGTACCTGCGGAGAAGATCACCACGCGGTTGTTACGCAAAAGGCTAATCGCCTCAGCCCAGTTGTAATTATCACATACGCCATTAAGCGGGATAGCTGACATCAGTCGTGCGTTCACGTAGGCTCGGTGCAGCGCATCACGCATCGCCAGACCGTTCATGACGGTCGCCAGCATGCCCATATGGTCGCCGACCACACGGTTCATACCCGCTTTTGCAAGGCCTGCGCCACGAAATAAATTGCCACCGCCTATCACCACACCGACCTGGATGCCCAGCTCAACCAGCTCTTTTACTTCCTGGGCCATGCGATCGAGAATACTCGCATCGATACCGAAACCTTCAGCTCCTTGCAGCGCTTCGCCACTCAGCTTAAGCAGGATACGTTGATATACGGGTTTTGCGTTGGTTGCCATGGTGTTCTTGTCCTAAACAGGCTGTCATCGTACTGGGGATTGTTACTGCCACACTCGAGCAACCACAGGCGGGTTCTCCAGTGTCATGAAATTATCTGTATTACGAAATAGTTTGGCTGGATAAAAAGGAACCGCCAACTGGCGGCTCCTTTTTTTTATTAAGACTGCTTGCTCATTGCTGCAACTTCTGCAGCAAAGTCAACTTCTGCTTTTTCAATACCCTCACCCACTTCGTAGCGGATGAAGCTGCTCACTGCAGCATTGTGCTCTTTGAGCAACTGACCAACAGTTTTGTTCGGGTCCATCACGAAATTCTGACCAGTCAGAGAGATCTCACCGGTGAATTTACGCATACGGCCTTCAACCATTTTCTCAGCGATTTCGCGTGGCTTGCCAGACTGCATGGCGATGTCGAGCTGGATCTGGTGCTCACGAGCAACCACGTCAGCCGGTACATCGTCAGCGTTGACATATTCCGGTTTGCTGGCAGCGATATGCATCGCAACGTGCTTGATCAGCTCTTCATTAGCGCCGGTCGCAGCAACCATAACACCGATGCGGGCACCGTGCATGTAAGAACCCAGCGCGTCGCCAGTCTGCACAGCGATACGACGGATATTGATGTTTTCGCCGATTTTCGCTACCAGAGCAGTACGCTGTTCTTCGAATTTTGCTTTCAGAACTTCAACATCAGTGATGCGCTCGTTCAGTGCAGCCGTCGCCACTTCTTCGCCAAACGCTTTAAAGCCGGCATCTTTAGCAACGAAGTCGGTTTCGCAGTTCAGTTCAACGATGATGCCGTATTTGCCATCAGCAGCGATTTTAGTCAGGATCACGCCTTCAGCAGCAACACGGCCTGCTTTCTTGGCAGCTTTCGCCTGGCCAGATTTACGCATGTTATCAATAGCAAGCTCGATGTCGCCATTAGCTTCAACCAGCGCTTTTTTACATTCCATCATGCCTGCGCCAGTACGTTCGCGCAGTTCTTTTACCAGGGCGGCGGTAATTTCAGCCATTATCTTTTCCTCGGTTATCTCGTGCGGGAGATAAGTAAGAGATAAGTAAAAAGGGGGCCTTCAAGGCCCCCTAACCAACATATGTCAATACCTGGTTAATAAGGGCTCAACAGAGCTGGCCTTATTATTCAGCTTCGACGAAGCTCTCTTCAGCCTGTTCAGCCAGATCCTGAGAACGGCCTTCGCGAACGGCGGTAGCAACGGCGCTCAGATACAGGGTGACAGCGCGGATGGCGTCATCGTTACCCGGGATGATGTAATCAACACCATCAGGATCAGAGTTGGTATCAACGATTGCAAATACCGGAATACCCAGGTTGTTTGCTTCTTTGATGGCAATGTGTTCGTGATCGGCGTCGATAACGAACAGCGCGTCAGGCAGACCGCCCATGTCTTTGATACCGCCCAGGCTGTTTTCCAGCTTGTCCAGTTCACGGGTGCGCAGCAGCGCTTCTTTCTTGGTCAGCTTGTCGAACGTGCCGTCCTGAGCCTGAGTTTCCAGATCTTTCAGACGTTTGATGGACTGACGAACGGTTTTCCAGTTAGTCAGCATACCGCCCAACCAGCGATGGTTCACAAAGAACTGGTCGCAGTTGTTAGCAGCGTCTTTTACCGCTTCGCTTGCTGCGCGCTTAGTACCAACGAACAGGATCTTGCCCTTACGGGAAGCGATCTTGCTCAACTCAGCCAGCGCTTCGTTGAACATCGGTACAGTTTTCTCAAGGTTGATGATGTGCACTTTGTTACGAGCACCGAAGATGAACGGCTTCATTTTCGGGTTCCAGTAACGAGTCTGGTGACCAAAGTGTACGCCCGCCTTGAGCATGTCGCGCATGGAAACAGTTGCCATGATTACCTCTATGAATTAAGTATGGGGTTATGCCTCCACGTGTCCCATTGCGCCGACCAGAGAGAGACCTCTCAAGGCACCCCGGCGAATGTGCCGACACGTGTGTGTTATACACATAGTGAGTTCAGTTTGAACCGACCTGTATTTCAGTTCCCCGAATTTCAGTTACCCGAAACCAACAAGCCGGAACACCGGCGCGCTTTATACCACAAACTGCCCCCGCACACCAATTTTTGTTGCATACAATGCGCCGCAATTTACGTCTTGATGAGCGCCTTGTGGCCAAATGATGATTTGGCAGTGTCAGGCAGGGCTGATACCATAAATCCTGATTTACTGACTCTATTTCGTCGGGAACGCGACGACACCTGCGGACTGAATTCAATGGCAATCTCAATCAAAACCTCTGAAGATATCGAAAAAATGCGCGTGGCGGGCCGCCTGGCGGCGGAAGTGCTGGAAATTATCGAGCCGCACGTGGTGCCCGGCGTGAGCACCGGTGAACTAGACCGCATTTGCCATGACCACATCACCAACAAGCAAAATGCGATTTCTGCCTGCCTCGGTTATCACGGCTTTCCTAAGTCTGTCTGCATTTCTGTCAATGAAGTGGTGTGCCACGGCATCCCGAGCGACGACAAAATTCTCAAAGATGGCGATATCGTGAATATCGACGTCACCGTGATCAAAGATGATTTCCATGGTGATACGTCCAAAATGTTCATCGTTGGTAAACCGACCATTCAGGGCGAGCGCCTGTGCAAAGTTGCACAAGATAGCCTGTATCTGGCCTTGCGGATGGTGAAACCCGGTATCCGTTTGCGTACGCTAGGCCGTGAGATTCAAAAGTACGTTGAAGCTCAGGATTTTTCCGTCGTGCGCGAATACTGCGGCCACGGGATTGGCCGTGGTTTTCACGAAGAGCCGCAGGTATTGCACTATGATGCCGATGACGGCGGCGTGGTGCTGCAACCGGGCATGGCGTTTACCATTGAGCCAATGGTCAATGCCGGTGATTTCCGTATCCGTACCATGAAAGATGGCTGGACGGTAAAAACCAAAGATCGCAGCTTGTCGGCACAGTATGAGCATACTATTGTGGTGACTGAAAACGGCTGCGAAATAATGACGTTGCGTAAGGATGACACCCTCCCCAACCTCATTACGCATCAGGAATAACCCAGCATGAGCCGGCAACAGCCGGCTTTTTTATGTTATGGCGGCGCACATGATAGACAGAGATCTTTCGCACGGTATTCCAGACACCTCGATTTCCGATATTTCCACATCAACGCACCCCTTACCTGCATCGCCTCTTACCTTCACGGACGATATGCTGGCTTGTCAGCCGCTGAGAACACATCTGGAACAGTTCCAGCACTGGCTGGCCGATGAGTTCAAAGCGGGTGTGAGTGCTGAAGCGCTGATCGATGCGCGGACACTGTTTATCGATCATTTGATGCAGCGTTTGTGGCGTTTTTACGGCTTTGAACATGTTGGACAAACCGCGTTGGTCGCCGTCGGTGGCTATGGCCGGGGTGAACTGCACCCGCTATCAGACATTGATTTACTGGTCTTAAGCCAACAACCGTTAACTGAAGCACAATCTCAGACGATCGGTACTTTTATTACCTTGTTGTGGGATTTAAGGCTGGAAGTTGGCCACAGTGTGCGCACGCTTGATGAGTGTTTAGAAGAAGGCCGGGCTGACATTTCCGTTGCCACCAACCTGATTGAATCGCGCATGATTTGTGGTGATGTCGCGCTGTTCCTCTCGTTGCAAAAACATATTTTTAGCGATGCCTTCTGGCCTTCAGCAACCTTCTTTCCGGCCAAAATCACCGAGCAACGCGAGCGCCATCAGCGCTATCACAGCACCAGTTACAATCTGGAACCGGACATCAAAAGCAGCCCCGGCGGATTACGTGATATTCACACCTTGCTGTGGGTTGCGCGGCGTCATTTTGGCGCAAACGTCGCTCAATGAAATGGTGGGATTCGGCTTTCTAACCGAAGCGGAACGCAATGAGCTCAACGAATGCCAGAGTTTTTTATGGCGCATCCGCTTTGCGCTACACCTGATTTTACCGCGCTACGACAACCGCCTGCTGTTTGATAGACAGCTAAATGTGGCGCAGTTGCTGCAATATCAAGGTGAAGGCAATGCTCCGGTAGAACGGATGATGAAGGATTTCTACCGCATGACGCGTCGCGTCGGCGAGCTGAACCAGATGCTATTGCAACTGTTTGACGAGGCAATACTGGCGCTGGACACCAGCGAAAAACCGCGCCCGCTGGACGATGAATTCCAGTTGCGCGGCACGCTGATTGACTTACGTGATGAAACCCTGTTTACCCGTAAACCGGAAGCCATTATTCGCATGTTCTACCTGATGGTACGTAATCAGGAGATAACCGGTATTTACTCAACGACGTTGCGACATTTGCGCTATGCGCGCCGCCATCTGGCCCAGCCACTTTGTACCATCCCGGAGGCGCGCCACCTGTTCATGACCATTTTGCGCCACCCGCGCGCCGTTACCCGCGCGCTGCTGCCGATGCATACTCACAGTGTGCTGTGGGCTTATATGCCGCAATGGGGAAGCATTGTCGGGCAAATGCAATTTGACTTATTCCACGCCTACACCGTGGACGAACACACGATTCGGGTGTTGCTAAAACTGGAAAGCTTCAACGACGAGGGCACGCGTGCCGCGCATCCGTTATGCGTGGAGCTCTATCCTCGCCTGCCGCAACCGGAATTATTGCTGCTGGCGGCGCTGTTTCACGATATAGCTAAAGGCCGGGGTGGCGACCATTCTGAACTCGGTGCTAAAGATGCGCTGGAGTTCGCTGCTTTGCACGGCCTGAACTCGCGGGAAACACAACTGGTCGCCTGGCTGGTTCGTTGTCATCTATTGATGTCCGTCACCGCGCAGCGGCGCGACATTCAAGACCCGGCAGTTATCCAGCAGTTTGCCGAACAGGTACAGAGCGAAAACCGCCTGCGCTATCTGCTCAACCTGACGGTAGCCGATATTTGCGCCACCAATGAGACGCTATGGAACAGCTGGAAACAAAGTCTGCTGCGCGAGCTCTATTACGCCACGGAAAGACAGCTCCGCCGGGGCATGCAAAGCTCGCCAGATTTACGTGACCGGGTACGTCATCATCGCTTACAGGCCCTGGCGTTGTTGCGCATGGATAACATTGATGAGGAAGCGTTGCACCACATTTGGAGCCGCTGTCGTGCGGATTATTTCCTGCGCCACTCTCCCAACCAACTCGCCTGGCACGCCCGTCATCTGCTCGAGCATGATACTTCAAAGCCATTAGTGCTTATCAGCCATCAGGCCAGCCGTGGTGGTACCGAAATCTTCATCTGGAGCCCGGACAGACCTTATCTGTTTGCCGCTGTTGCAGGCGAACTTGACAGGCGTAACCTGAGCGTACATGACGCGCAAATTTTCACCAGTCGCGACGGTATGGCGATGGATACCTTTATTGTACTGGAGCCCGATGGCAGCCCGCTTGCCCCTGACCGCCACGACATGATTCGCCATGCCATCGAGCAAGCGCTCACACAACGAGACTACCAGCACCCGCGCGCACGCCGCCCCTCCTCGCGCCTGCGTCATTTCAGTGTGCCTACCGCCGTCAGCTTTTTACCCACGCACACCGACCGGCGCAGTTATATGGAGCTGATTGCGCTTGACCAGCCGGGGCTGCTGGCCCGGGTAGGCGAGATCTTTGCCGATCTGAATTTGTCGCTGCATGGCGCTCGTATTTCCACCATCGGCGAGCGGGTCGAAGACTTGTTTATCCTGGCCGATGCCGAAAGGCGGGCATTAAGCCCCGAATTAAGGCTCAAGTTACAACAACGGTTGACAGAAGCCCTCGACCCAAACGATAAAGTAGCTTCTTAAAATATTCCGTGCCCTTTGCCCATCACGCCTGGCAGAAGGGCCCGAGTTAGATGTTATTCATCACTTACGTTTTATTAATCACGAAAGAGAAACAGGATGCAGTCATTACAGAACGTCATCGAAACCGCCTTTGAACGCCGCGCGGAAATCACTCCGGCCAATGTTGACGCAGTGACGCGTGAAGCGGTAAATCAGGTCATCAGCCAGTTAGACAGCGGTGCGCTGCGCGTGGCGGAAAAAATCAACGGCCAATGGGTAACTCACCAGTGGCTGAAGAAAGCGGTGCTGCTCTCTTTTCGCATCAACGATAATCAGTTGCTGGAAGGGGCTGAAACCCGCTACTACGACAAAGTCCCGATGAAATTCGCCGGTTACGACGAAGCGCGCTTTCAGCGTGAAGGCTTCCGTGTCGTACCGCCTGCCAGCGTGCGTCAGGGTGCGTTCATCGCCCGTAATACCGTTCTGATGCCGTCTTACGTCAATATCGGTGCTTATGTTGACGAAGGCAGTATGGTGGACACGTGGGCAACCGTTGGCTCGTGCGCGCAGATAGGCAAGAACGTGCACCTGTCCGGCGGCGTCGGCATTGGCGGCGTACTGGAGCCGTTACAAGCCAACCCGACCATCATCGAAGATAACTGCTTTATCGGCGCGCGCTCAGAAGTCGTTGAAGGGGTCATTGTCGAAGAAGGTTCGGTTATCTCTATGGGCGTCTTTATCGGCCAGAGCACCAAAATTTACGACCGTGAAACCGGCGAAATCCACTATGGCCGCGTTCCGGCAGGCTCGGTGGTGGTATCAGGGAATTTGCCGTCAAAAGATGGCAGCTACAGCCTGTACTGTGCCGTGATAGTGAAAAAAGTAGACGCCAAGACTCGCGGTAAAGTCGGCATTAACGAATTACTGCGTACGATTGACTAACCGGTTAGTCTGTTATCAGGTGTTACATCAACAACACAGCTGATAATGCGGATATCCCTGTCGTTCATGGCATTGAACGACTACACTGAATGGCGGGTTATTACCCGCCATTTTTTCGCTATCACGACCAGAGAACGGCCCCATTCAGGAGCCGATGCAAAACAAGAAAGGTGGTGCTATGTACGACAATCTGAAAAGTCTTGGGATTGCCAACCCGGAAGATATCGACAAGTACAGTCTCCGTCAGGAGGCGAGTAACGATATTCTGAAGATCTATTTTCGCAAGGACAAAGGGGAATTTTTCGCCAAGAGCGTTAAGTTTAAATACCCGCGCCAGCGTAAAACCATCGTGGCGGATAATGCTGGGCAGGGTTATAAAGAAATCAACGAGATAAGCCCCAACCTGCGTTACGTCGTCGATGAGCTTGACCAGATTTGTCAGCGTGATCAGGTCGAAGTGGATTTGAAACGCAAAATCCTCTCCGACTTACGTCATCTGGAAAGCGTTGTAACGCATAAAATCAGTGAAATCGAAGCCGATCTGGAAAAATTAACGCACCGGTAAGCGGCGATTTGCAGGCTGACAGGCGCTTTATCGCCTGCCAGCCGAATTATCATGGTGTGACAACCGTATGGTGTAGAAATAATCTGGTGTGAAAATAGTCTGGTGTGAAAATAACCTGGTGTAGCAATTCGCCACCACGCACGACTCAGTTATTCAGTAATATCGCCCAGCTTTCCACCCACGGCGTGGCTATCAATTCAGGCTCTGGGTGTTCCGTCGCATCAATTTCCAGCACGTCTCCCAAGCGCGTCGCCCCCATCTCCTGCAACTGCGCATCAAACAGATGGCCTGCGCCACAGAAGTGCTCGTAGCTACTGTCCCCTAAGGCTATTAAGCCGTAGCGCAGTGTGGGCTGATATCCCACGTTATCGCGCAGCGCTACATACAAAGGCACTATCGATTCAGGCAATTGCCCCTGCCCCGTCGTTGAGGTGACAATCAGCGCCGTCTGCTGCCCATAGGCCAGCCAGTCATCTAACGAAGCATCCTCGAACACCTTCACATCATGACCCAGCGTTTTAAGATATTTTTCCGCCTCTTCAGCGACCAACAGAGCATTACCGTACACCGTGCCAACAAAAATCCCCACTTGCGCCATGACTCTGATTCTCCTGTATTATGCCTACGCCTGTCCGCTATCCTGACCAGACGCAGCAAGAAACTCAACCCTTTCAACATCAGGGAAATGGCCCTGCCAGCCAAACTGCGCCATGACGCCTTGCCAGTCTGCATCCCAGCGGGCCTGTATTGACAATTGCTGCCCTGTCACCGGATGCGTTAATGATAGCTGGCTGGCATGTAGCATGAGCCGGGCACAACCAAAATGCGCCGCCATGCCTCGATTCTGGCGCAGATCACCGTGAGTCGTATCACCGATAATCGGGTGGCGCAAATGCGCCATATGACGCCGTAACTGGTGTTTACGACCGGTTTGAGGTTTCAGCTCCAGTAAGCTGTAGCGCGAGGTATCATAGCGCCCAATCGCCACAGGCATTTCCGTATGCGCCAGCGCACGATAATGGCTGACGGCCGGTTGAGGCGCTTTGTCAGGATTAGCGAACTTATCTGCAATGCGATCCAGCTCTTCTGTCAAGGCATAATCAATGATGCCGTCGTCTGTCACGTAACCGCGCACGACCGCATGATAAACCTTCTCTATCTGATGCTGCTCAAATTGCTGCGCCAGCTGGCGTGCTACCGCAGGCGACAGCGCCATCAACAACACGCCAGATGTCGGTCTATCCAGCCGATGAACGGTAAAAACATGCTGACCAATTTGATCGCGCACGGTCTGCATCACGACTACTTTTTCTTTACGATCCAACCAGCTACGATGCACCAACCAACCCGCAGGTTTGTTTACCGCAACCAAATGCTCGTCCTGATACACAATCTCAAGCATGCTTAATGATTCTCAAATAAGGCATCAAAGCGGCCTAACTGCGCCAGCAGCCCGGTCACTGACTGTGCGCTGTCATTTAATGCCACCTCGAAATAAGGCAGGATAGCCAACCGTTGCGGCAGAGGGCCGCCATTATCCAGCAACGCGTGCATACGGGGTAGAAACACCCATTGCAACCACTGTTCAGCAGCCATGGTATCGATACAAAAGGGTTCTTGACTGGCGAAAGCCGCCTCATCAGGCGCAACGGCCTGCCACAGCTGGCTGTGTTTTAACGCCTGCTCAATGGCAAACAACGCTTGCCTAACTTCAAGATTGTTATTCATAGGAATATTCCAGACGACATCACGGGGCGGCAAAGCATAACACCGTTATTGCCCGCAGGCACTCCCGGCGCCGTTGGCATTAAAGCACCTGCCACCACGCAAGCGCTGAACAAAGAAAACGATAAGCGATGCTAAAGAGATACCAAAGAAAAGAGGGAACCGATTTCTCGGTTCCCTCTGGTTCGTTTGTAGCAATCCCGCCACCTTGTTGCTTCCCTGCTCGTCCTTGAAAACTTGTCCTTGATGGTCTTCCTAACCCACAATCCTTGCTGACGTTCCCTCTTTCATCCTTGACGGTCGATCCCTCATCATCATCCGTGACCGCATTCCCTTTAGGCTCCTGCCCCACCGGTATTCCAAGACCGGCTCTCATTCTCCATCCTGGAGGTGTCCCTTATTTCATCCTGAAAAAAGAGTCTGGCATGTAACAAGTTCTCGTATGACGTCTTCCTGATATCACCGACACGCCTTGTTACCGTGTTACTAAACTGAATAATAAGATGTATTAATTAAAGCGAATCAGCAAGCCACCCTGAAGGCGCAATTTACGTATCAAAAACACCTTTTGCACACAGAAGCGATTAATTCATTAATTAATAATGCAAAAATTAAATTGAAACCTTAATTTAATATTAAAGATAAGAGATGGCTTACACATAATGTGAGAGATCTCTTACACGCCGAAAAGCGAAACGCGATTCAGCATTATGAAATCAGCGGTGATAATTTAGACAGAAAATCACTCAGACTGCCGCAAAGAACCCGACGCGTTCGCGTTCCAAACTCTTCCAGCACCACTTCACCACTCAAATTACACAAAGAGATTAGCATCATTTCTGAATCTGTTGTGGCAAGAAATAACGTAGGTGATAATTTTAACCGTTTCTGTGTCAAAAGATGACCAATTAAATTCTCCTGCATCCTGACAAAATCCTCTTCACTCCAGACTTGCAGTAGCGTGCAGTCGATCTCCTCAAAACGGCAGCGCATATCCCCCGCATATTGCGCCGTGAAAAAAGCATGGGCATCTGGATGTAACTGAATCTCCAGCGCACGCTCCACGCCATCAAGCCGGGTTGATGCCGCATTGGGCTCAGGCAGCCAATAGATCTGATTGTGCTGCGTTGTCACAATACAGGGCGATGCGACGCCGTATAGTTCCTCGCTGGCGGGCGCATGCCCGGTTTGCTGCTGCCATAAACCGACATAACGCTGGGTAAAATCCGCTAATGCCTGAACAACCTGCTGTTCCATCTTGCCTCTCAAATCGGTGAACGTCTGTTTTATCGCGCTCTATCTTATCGCGACCAGCACGGCCATCGTCGATAGAATAGGCATAAAAATGCGTAATGCCGCGCAACTTTGCGGTGTCAGCCTCAGCATGCCTTGGCAAAATACGCATCGGCACGTTAAGGTGAAAAGGCGCTAAAGGGTACGACACCCATGTATTGCACCTGCGTGTTGAACAAACATCTTGAACAACTGTCGTCGCACACTGCGTTTCAGGGAGTAGCATGATCACACACATCAGCCCATTAGGGTCTATGGATTTATTATCGCAGTTGGAAGTGGATATGCTGAAAAGCACCGCCAGCAGCGATCTCTATCGGTTATTTCGTAACTGTTCCCTCGCCGTTCTGAACTCAGGTAGCCAGACGGACAACAGCAAGGAGTTACTCTCCCGCTACGAGGATTTCGACATCAATGTTCTGCGTCGTGAGCGCGGCGTTAAACTGGAACTGGTCAATCCACCAGAAGAAGCGTTTGTGGATGGTCAGATAATCCGCTCTCTCCAGGCCAACTTATTCGCCGTATTGCGCGATATTCTGTTTGTAAATGGCCAGATAGCCAATGCAGGCCGCTACCAAACCCTCGATCTTGAAGACAGCACGCATATCACCAATCTGGTCTTCTCCATTCTGCGTAATGCCAAGGCGCTGCACGTCGGAGAGGATCCCAATCTGGTGGTGTGTTGGGGCGGGCATTCCATCAATGAAATCGAATATTTATACGCCCGTAAAGTCGGCAGCCAGCTTGGTTTGCGTGAATTGAATATTTGTACCGGCTGCGGGCCGGGTGCAATGGAAGCGCCGATGAAAGGTGCCGCCGTGGGTCATGCACAGCAACGCTATCGCGATGGGCGTTTTATTGGCATGACGGAGCCGTCTATTATCGCCGCAGAGCCGCCTAACCCGCTGGTGAATGAGCTCATCATCATGCCGGATATTGAGAAACGTCTGGAAGCCTTCGTGCGCATCGGCCATGGCATTATCATTTTCCCTGGCGGCGTTGGTACGGCAGAAGAGTTTCTCTACCTGTTGGGGATCATGATGGATCCGGCCAACAGCGAGCAGGTTCTGCCCATCATTCTCACTGGCCCACAGGAAAGTGCCGATTACTTCAGGGTGCTGGATGAGTTTATTGTCAGTACGCTTGGTCGTCAGGCCCGCCGCTACTACTCAATAATCATCAATGATGCCGCTGAAGTGGCTCGCCAGATGAAAAAAGCCATGCCGCAGGTGAAAGAGCATCGCCGTCACACCGGGGATGCCTACAGCTTTAACTGGTCACTGCGTATTGCACCCGATTTGCAGCTACCGTTCGACCCAACGCATGAGAATATGGCCAACCTCAATCTGCACCCCGACCAACCCGCAGAAGAGCTGGCGGCTGCGCTGCGCAAAGCCTTTTCCGGTATTGTCGCCGGTAACGTGAAAGAGGCCGGCATTCGGGCAATTGAAGAAAACGGCCCATACAAGTTACACGGTAATGCAGGCATCATGAAAAACATGGATAGCCTGTTGCGTGATTTTGTCTCCCAGCAGCGTATGAAGTTGCCTGGCAGCGATTACGTGCCGTGCTACGAAATCCACTCATGACCAACCGGCCGCCATCGATTGATTGATGGCGGCAACTTATGATGTATAAATATGGCCGTACACCTGCTGATTGTTGATGCACTTAACCTGATTCGGCGTATTCACGCCGTACAAAACTCGCCCTGTCTTAATGCCTGCCAACATGCGCTAGGCCAATTGATTCATCACAGCCAGCCCACCCATGCCGTAGCGGTTTTCGATGACGAACCGCGCACCTATAGCTGGCGACACCAATTGCTGGCGGAATATAAAGAAGGCCGAACCCCGATGCCGGATACGCTGGCACAAGAGTTGCCACGAATCAAAGAGGCGTTTCTTGCGATGGGTGTAAACAGTTGGCACTCGCCGGGAAATGAAGCAGACGATCTGGCGGCAACACTCGCCTGCAAAGTCAGCGCGCAGGGGCACCAGGCCACGATTGTTTCAACCGATAAAGGCTACTGTCAGCTACTTGCCCCGGCTATCCGCATTCGGGATTATTTTCAAAAACGCTGGCTGGATGCGCCATTCGTGTCCAAAGAGTTTGGTGTGCAACCGAAGCAGTTACCGGATTACTGGGGGCTCGTTGGCATCAGCAGTAGCAAAATTCCAGGGGTCAACGGCATAGGGCCTAAAACCGCTGCACAACTGCTCCAGCAAGCCGATTCGCTAGAGCAGTTATACCAGCAATTAGACCAGGTTCCAGAAAAGTGGCGTCACAAGCTGCTGTCGCACCAAGAAATAGCCTACCGTAGCCGCGAGGTGGCGACCCTCAAAACCGATTTGCATTTCAACGGCAACCTCCAGCAGTTACGCCTGCCGCCAGCGATGCATGCCACACCGCCGTCATACTGACGGCGGCCGTTATCCGGCGTGACACCGCACCCGACAGTGACAGTGTGCGTTAGTGCGCGTTAACGTTCATCGCGCCGACCGGGAATCGCTCCCCAGATACGCCGCACATGCACGGTGATTTCTTCACGATCGTGATAGAGGTGTTTGGCATGCACTTCAAAGTTAATGCCATTTTCTGCCAGACGCTGTGATAACTGGGCCAGATTTTGCACCACTTCTTCATAGCGCTTTTTCATGGGGAGTTTGAGGTTAAAGATAGCCTCACGACACCAGCCATTCACCAGCCAGTCACCCATCCGGCTGGTGACTTTAGCGGGCTTCTCAACCATGTCACACACCAGCCAATAGATATTATTGCGCGGCGGTTCAAAGCGAAAGCCATCTTCCTGATGGTGCATCACCTGACCTGTTTCCATTAGCGCAGGCGACATCTGGCCGTTATCCACCGCGTACACCATCATGCTGCGTTTCACCAGTTGATACGTCCACCCACCGGGGCACGCCCCTAAATCCACCGCATACATGCCACTGCCCAGGCGCTCATCCCACTCATCCGCTGGCACAAACACATGAAAGGCTTCCTCAAGTTTCAGGGTTGAGCGGCTTGGCGCATCCGCAGGAAACTTCAGCCGGGGAATCCCCATATAAAATGGTGAATGATTATTGCTGTAAGAGTATCCGACATAACAGCAGCCCGGTGCGATAAACAGCACATGGATAACCGGACGACCGCGCTTTTCCTGCAACAATAAAATACGGTTTTCGCGTAATGCTGCACGCAACGGCACCGTAAACTTACGGCAGAACTTCATCAGCTCTTTGCTTTCGTTGGTGTCCGGCACTTCAACACGCAGCTCTCCAGCCCGCTCAATGACCCCGGTCAACATCCCAACAATAGGCGTGATACGGTCATCGGGCGGCAGATCGCGCAACAGCTCGCCGCACACCATCATCTGACGGGCAAACACCAGATCGTTAAACGGCAATGTTTTGATTAAACGATCGGCATCCTCATGCTGATAGCATTCAAAAATGACATAACCGCTGTTTTCTTTTACGCGAACAAACCCATACACCTCATAGTGTGCAGCTTTATCCGTTATCTCCGCCGCACACTCTTTTTCAAAACCGGGGCGACAGTACAAAATGACTTTATTCATGCGACTCAGCCCTGCCTTTAAGACGTAGGGCTCCGATTAACAATAACACCCATCCCGCCAGGAAGCAGACGCCTCCTACCGGCGTGACAAACACCCAAAAACGCAGGGTCGAGAGCGCCAGACAGTACAAACTGCCGCTAAATAGCACCGTCCCCAACGCCAGCAACACTGCGCTCCAATAAAACCAGACACTCGCCCACTGATACATTGCCACCGATAGCACCAATATCACTAGCGTATGCACGGCCTGATACTGTAATCCGGTATGCAGCCAGGCCATTTGAGCCTCACCCAGCGCTTTACTCAACACATGTGCGCCAAACGCGCCCAGTGCGACATACACAAACCCGCTAATAGCAGCAAACATCAGCATGAAACGGCTATTCATTGTTTAGCCCAAACCCTTATTTTCAATACGATGCGTGATTAACGCGCCAAACGGCAACATCAGCGCGACGAGTTATCATAGCGAAAGCGGAATTTTTCCTGCTCACTCGCCGCCCGCGCGAGGATCCATTGACGAAAAGCGGCTATTTTACCGAGTTCCGCCTGACTGTCATGGCAAACCAGATAAAACGCATTTTTACTGACCAGCACATCATTAAACGGACACACCAGTCGGCCTGCTTCAAGCTCCGTCTGGGCCATCACATTATTCGCCAGAGCAACACCTTGCCCATGAATCGCCGCTTGTAGCACCATCGCACTGTGGCTGAAAATCGGCCCTTGCTGCACATTGATTTGCGCAATACCTAATTGACGCGTATAGGCCAGCCAGTCACGACGCGAGGCATCATGCAATAGCGTATGCCATGCCAGGTCTTCCGGCGTTTTTAACGGATGTTCGCCAGCCAGCAATTGCGGCGCGCACACGGGCAGCAGATACTCTGCGTAGAGTTTTTCCACTCTCAGGCCGGGCCAGTTGCCTCGGCCATAGAAAATCGCCACGTCCACATCATCAGACAAGCGCTCCTCTTCACGGTCTACCGCCTGAATACGAACATCAATGCCGGGATATTCCGAATTAAAGCTCGACAGACGCGGCACCAGCCAGTGAATCGCAAAGCTCGGCAGCAAGCTCACCGTTAATGCGCCTTTGGCACTGCGCGCCTGTAGCTTACGCGTAGCCTCATTCAACGCAGAGAAAATTTCTTTAATATCGAGGAAATAGCTTTGCCCTTCCTCCGTTAACAACAGTGAGCGGTTACGGCGGCGGAACAATTTCAGGCCAAGAAAATCCTCCAGTGATTTTATCTGGTGGCTGACGGCAGCCTGAGTGACAAACAACTCTTCAGCGGCTCGGGTAAAGCTGAGATGGCGGGCCGCCGCATCAAAAACACGTAACGCATTGAGGGGCGGCAATCGTTTAGACATAAACCGGATTCTTCATATCTGGCACACTCAGGGAAGCCCCATCATCTGCCATTAGTTTTTATAATCCGATGCATTATAAATTGTCCGTTGAGGATGCACCAGCAAATACCTATAGTAGCGCCACTTCCCTGAGCCGGAACGAAAAGCGCAAAAGGTTAACGGCTGTGCTTTTGGCTTGTGGTTGTGATGTTGTGTTTGCTATTTGTTTACTGTCTGCATTTCAGACGCTTGGTAGCCAAGCTACCTTTCATTTCCTGTACATTTACCCTGTCTGTCTAAGTGATTTTTGCATAGCACCGCAGTTTGCGGTGCTTTTTTTTGCCCAATAAATATTTTTACCCAAGCCCCCCTCTCGCGACAGCCGCCGTTTTCATTGCCACGCATTCGTGTTTACTCCTGAACCAGACGCTTTTTTCCGATCGCGCCGTTACACTATATTCAGTCGTTACACTATGTTCAGCCCTGCACAAAACTTGTATCCAATAAGAAAATGGGACAGGATCAGCCTCTTCGCAGAGGAACACCATGAAACCGTTTAACCCCGAGCCTTTTCGCCAGCAATTTCCAGCGTTAGATAGCGGCAATGTCTATCTTGATAGCGCCGCCACCGCCTTGAAACCGAACGCGGTCATTCGTGCTGTAGAGCACTGCTATAGCGCCGAAACCGGAAATGTTCATCGCAGCCAGCATCCATCCGCCAGGCGGTTAACCGATGCCTTTGAACACGCACGAGAAACGGTCGCTCATTTTATCGGCGCACCACAGGCACGCAGCGTTATCTGGACCAGAGGCACCACGGAGTCTATCAATCTGGTGGCGCAATGCTATGCCAGACCCCGTCTGCAACCCGGTGACGAGATTGTGGTCAGCGAAACCGAGCATCACGCCAACCTGATTCCGTGGTTAATGGTCGCGCAGCAAACCGGAGCACGCGTGGTCAAACTCCCGATGGGTCACGACTATCAGCCATCGCTTGAGGCGCTGCCCGCACTGCTTACGCCACGTACCCGCCTGTTGGCCATCAGCCAGATGTCTAACGTTACGGGGGCAATGCCGGATTTACAGCGCGCCGTCGCCCTCGCGCATCAGGCGGGGGCCGTCGTGGTGGTTGACGGTGCCCAGGGCGTTGTTCACTGCCCGGTGGATGTCAGCGCACTGGATATCGATTTTTACGCGTTTTCCGGTCACAAGCTGTTTGGCCCGACGGGTATTGGCGTACTGTATGGCAAGACGGAATGGCTCGAGAGCATGCCGCCCTGGCTTGGCGGCGGCAAAATGATGAGCCAGGTGTCATTTGACGGTTTTACCCCACAGGCGATTCCACAGCGTTTTGAGGCAGGCACACCGCACATTGCTGGCGTATTAGGGCTGGCTGCGGCCATCGACTGGTGGTGCCAGCAAGACCGGCACGGCGCAGACAAGCATAGCGTCATGCTGGCCGAACACGCAGAGCAACAGTTAAGCACTGTTGCCGGATTTCGCAGTTTTCGCGCGAACGGCTCAAGCCTGCTGTCCTTCACCGTTGACGGGATACATCATCACGACTTAGCGACGTTGTTAGCGCAATCAGGCGTCGCAATACGCGCCGGGCACCACTGCGCGCAACCCTTGATGAGTGCGCTGGGCGTTGAAGGAACGTTGCGCGCCTCTTTTGCGCCTTATAATCAATGGCAGGATGTCGCACACTTTATCCAGGCTCTCCATCACGCTCTGGAATTACTGGCAGATTGAATCATGACGACTGAAACAACCCATCACCCGTTTGGCACCGACATTCCCGCCGCCATGCTATTGACGCGCTTTGCCGCCTGCCGCAGTTGGGAAGAGCGCTACCGCCAATTGATTCTGCTGGCCAAATCGCTCCCAACCTTGCCTGAAACGCTGCGCGCCCCGGCTATTGCGTTGTCAGGCTGTGAAAACCGCGTTTGGCTCGGTTATCAGCGCAGGGAAGACGGCACGCTGCATTTCTACGGCGACAGCGACGGGCGCATTGTGCGCGGCCTGCTGGCTATTCTGCTCACGGCTGTGGAAGGGCAGCGCGCGCAGGCGCTGCGCCAGCAAGACCCGCTGGCGCTGTTTGACGCGTTGGGGCTGCGTGAAGAACTGAGCGCCTCGCGTGCCGGTGGTCTCCATGCCCTCGCCGAACGGGTGCGAGCCATCGCCCATCAGGAAGACTGATGCTGCGCGGCTAACCGGGCATCGCGCGCCATCATTTTTTTAAGCGCATGAGATACCGCGACAAACCCGAAGGTCGCCGTCACCATGGTGGCAGCGCCAAAGCCAGCCGAACAATCCATGCGTTTCACGCCATCGGCACTACTGCGCGATGCGCATACCGTGCCGTCTGGCTGCGGGTACATTAGCGGCTCGCTGGAAAACACACAGTCAATACCGAGTTTGCCTTTGCTATTTTTAACGATGTTAAAATCCTGCTTGAGGCGCTCACGCAGTTTGGCGGCAAGCGGATCTTGAATCGTTTTCGCCAAATCAGCGACTTCAATGCGGGTAGGATCAATTTGCCCGCCTGCGCCACCGGTGGTTACAACCGGAATTTTATGGCGGCGGCACCAGGCCAGTAATGCAGCCTTCGGGCGCACACTGTCAATGGCATCAATCACATAACTGAAGTTGTGCTGGAGTAATTCAGCCACGTTATCGGCACTGATAAAATCATCCACACAGTTCACCCGGCACTCTGGATTGATAGCCAAAATACGCTCGGCCATCACCTCGGTTTTCAACTGCCCGGTATGCTGGCGCAGGGCGTGAATCTGACGATTGGTATTACTGACGCACACATCATCCATATCTATCAACGTAATTGCGCCAATACCGGTGCGCGCCAGCGCTTCTGCCGCCCACGAGCCGACACCGCCAATGCCAATCACGCACACATGCGCCCCGGCAAAAAGCGATAACGCCCGCTGCCCATATAAACGCGCCGTACCGCTAAAACGCTGTAAATACCCCTCGGATAATTGCGTACTCATGACTCACCTTCGCTTCACAAAAACGGCTGCGATAATACCCCACTCAGGCCAGTTTGCGCAGCGCTATCCGATATGAGATAGCGCGGTACGGCGGTTTTTTTGTTTTCAACGACCCCGTTTTCATGCTGATATTTCTGTTACCCAGCCCCTCACCCGGAGGCCGTATGCAACTTGATCTGATTCCGGCAACGCCATCTGACATCCCATATTTACTGCAATTACGCCAACGCACTATGGCCGGATATCTTGCTGATATCGGTGCGCCAACCGATGATGACAGCCTGATGCAACGTGTGCTTTACGCCTTTGAGCACGCCCATATCGTGCAACTTGAGGGCCAACCCGCCGGACTCTTTAAATATGCCTTTGTGCCAGAAGCGCAGCACTGGTACTTAATACAGCTTCAAATTCACCCTGATTTTCAAAACCGGGGCATCGGGCAGTTACTGATTGCGTCGCTGATTGCCAAAGCCTCAGCCGAATGTCAGCCGGTCGTGTTAAGTGTTTTGAAAAATAACCCGGCGCGTTTTTTGTATCAGCACCTTGGTTTTAACATCACCGCTGAAGATGAACGGGAGTTCATGATGCGTCGCCCCGCGCAACAGCCGGTATAACAAGAACAGAGATAACAAGAGCACATTCCCTGCATTACCCTCGGCCAACACGATTACAAGGAATAACCGTATGCACATCGCCATACTGGATGATTATCAGGATGCTGTGCGGCATCTCGACTGTTTTTCCCTGCTAAAAGAGCACAAGGTCACTGTACTGACGCAAACATTCACCGATGAAGAGCAGTTAGCCGCCAGGTTGCAAGACGTTGATGCGCTGGTACTGATTCGCGAGCGTACTCGCATTACCGACACCCTGCTTGCCAGACTGCCTCACCTCACGCTCATCAGCCAGACCGGGAAACGCAGTCAGCATATCGACGTGGCCGCCTGTGAGCGACGGGGCATTACCCTCGCCGAGGGGCGGGGCTCGCCAGTCGCCCCTGCCGAGCTTTGCTGGGCATTGATTATGGCGGCATCGCGCCACCTGCCGCAGTACCATCACAGGCTACAATGCCCTCAAACTGAGTTCGAGGCTGAACGCGGCTGGCAACAAAGCGGACGCCCGACCTTAGGCCGTACGCTGGAGGGATTAACGCTGGGTATCTGGGGCTTTGGCAATATTGGCCAGCGGATAGCGCGCTACGGCGCGGCATTTGGCATGCAGGTATTGATATGGGGCAGCGAGGCGTCGCGAGCGCAAGCACAGGCACTGGGGTATGAGGCGGCAGCCAGCAAAGCGGCGTTTTTCGCCCGCGCGGATGTGCTGTCACTGCATTTACGCCTCAATGACACGACCCGTCACAGTGTGACGCATACCGATCTGGCGCTGATGAAGCCGGACGCCCTGTTTGTCAACATCAGCCGCGCCGAGCTGGTGGAGCCAGACGCGCTTTGGCAGAGTTTATCGACTCACCCGCACCGACAAGCGGCGCTGGATGTGTTTTGCCATGAACCGGCCAGCAGAGACAGCGAGCCGCTGCTCAGGCTGCCAAATGTCTTGGCGACACCGCATATCGGCTACGTGGAACAAAACAGCTACGAGCTTTATTTCCGCACTGCCTTCGAGAATGTGCTGGCGTTCGCTGCCGAAAAACCTGCAAAACCAGCCACACCGGCACAAAACCCGCCTCCGTTGACCGTGGCCTTCCGTAAAGCCATGCGCTCCGATGCGCCTGCCGTATTCGCTCTACGCAATCGCGCGATTACACAAGGCTGTGCGGAGCACTATCCGCCGGATTTACTGCAACGCTGGGTTAGCGGCCCAATCAGTCAATCGTTCGAAAATGCGGTAACAGCGCATTTTTATCTGGCGGAACACGCCCAGCGTATCATCGCAACCGGCATGATAAACCTTGATAACGGCATGATTGACGCGATTTTTGTCGAACCGGATGTCATGGGCCAGGGCGTAGGCCGCGCCATGATGCAGTATCTGGAAGGTAAAGCCCGTTCTGCCGGGTTGCAGGAACTACAACTGGAAGCCAGCCTGAATGCAGCGGCGTTTTATCACTCACTGGGTTTTTGCGGTGATGAGCCAAGCCTTCACCATTCCCCGCGTGGCTTCTCGCTGGCCTGCATCCCAATGCGCAAATCCCTGCGCTAACGCACGGTGCCTTGCTGGCGTTTAATGCAGGCAAGGCACCTGGGCGGCCTAATTCGGGTTACTCACCAACAACCCATCTGATTTGCGGTTGACTGAACTTAACAGCGGCGCACCGGATGCAGGCTGGCTTTTCAACACCCATACCCGGCCATAATGGTTGTAATAGCCAGCGGCATGGCCCGCCTCAGTGCCGATACCCTGATAAATATCAAAATGCTGGCCTTTAATTGCACCGCCGACATCCAGTGCCACCATCAGGCGCATCTCGTACTTGCCGGTGAATTTTCCCTGATTATCCAACAACGGGACTTCAGCCAGCAATGTGGTGCCCGGTGGAATCAAACTGCGATCGGAAGCGACTGAAGCACGCGCCACCAGCGGAACGGCGCTGGCCCCTTTAACCGGCATCGACGCCATCGGTTTGAAAAACACAAACGATGGGTTTTGCTCCAATAACTCACGCACAGCGGCTTGGCTATGTTGCTCCGCCCACTGGCGAATGGCCTGCATCGACATCGCCTCTTTCGCTACTTCGCCTCGGTCAATCAGCACTTTACCAATACTGCGATAGGCATGGCCGTTCTTGCCCGCATAACCAAAAAAGGTCAGCGGGCTGCCATCGCCAAAATCGACATAACCGCTGCCTTGCACTTCCATCATAAAGTTATCCATCAGCGAATTTGTCCAGGCAATGGCAAACTGGTTGCTGAGGGCACCGGCGTAAATGGAGGCTCTATCAGGTAAACGGCGATTTTTCCCCGCAGAAGGCATGGCATAAAGCGGAAAGCGGAACTCGCCCTGAGGCGTATGGCGCGCCTGCACCACCGGGGTGTAATAACCGGTAAACTGCACATTACCAAAATTATCGACCCCCTCCATTTGCCAGGCATTCAAACCGAATTGCGACAATTGACGGGTATCCCCCCCCGATTGCAACCAGCTCGCTATCGACTGGAACACCGCGCTATTACGGGAATAAAGCCCCGGTGAGGCTGATTGAATCTGGCCGACCTGCTGCATAAAATCGCCGCCATTTGCCGGTGAACCGCTGGCATTCGGCGTATTGACCCACTCAAAGGGTTGATCAAGACGGCCATCCTTGTATTGCTGACCGCGATCGCCGGGCCGAGACTGACAACCGGCTAATATCGCGATAACCACACCGGCCAGCACATATTTCCCCCACCATCCTTTCATTTTTTGCGCGCTCTCTTTTACTGACGATATAACCGCATCACCGACCAACAGCCGTCGGATAACCTCACATTCATGACGCGAAACGATAGCAAACAGGCCTGGAGAATAAAACGCATCAACGTAAAACCGCACATATCAGTGCTAAAAACCACCAATCGGGTGATTTTTAAGCCGCATAACGGTAAAAACGACAACTATTTGCAAAAAGGAGTTGCATCAAAATGAACGCGGAGTATAGTGCGCATCCACGGACGCGGGGTGGAGCAGCCTGGTAGCTCGTCGGGCTCATAACCCGAAGGTCGTCGGTTCAAATCCGGCCCCCGCAACCAATTGATGCTTAAGCATCACAGAAAGTTAAGCATCAAGAAAAGAGAGACGGACGCGGGGTGGAGCAGCCTGGTAGCTCGTCGGGCTCATAACCCGAAGGTCGTCGGTTCAAATCCGGCCCCCGCAACCAAACTCTCGCAATCAAGAGAACACCCTGATGGGTGTTTTTTTACGTCTGAAATCCCCCTCCCCACGCATTTTTGGCTGTCATCACATCACCGGACTCAGCGCGTTTGAGCGGCGAAATAGGCTTTAATCCCTTCCAGAATCGATTGCGCCAACTGCTGCTGAAACTGCGAGGTACGCAATTTGCGCTCCTCTTCCAGATTACTAATAAACGCCGTTTCCACTAACACAGACGGGATATCCGGTGCTTTGAGTACGGCAAAACCCGCCTGATCGACACGGTTTTTATGTAACCGATTGACCTTACCCAAACGATGCAGGATTTCATTGCCAAATTTCAGGCTGTCATTGATAGTCACCGTTTGCACCATATCAAACATGGTACTGTCGAGATACCGATCGCCGCTGAGACTCACGCCGCCAATTAAATCAGACTCATTTTGAGTTTGCGCCAGATAACGCGCCGCCGAGCTGGTCGCCCCTTTTTTCGATAAGGCAAAAACGGAAGAACCGCGTGCAGCGCGATCGCTAAACGCATCCGCATGGATAGATACAAACAGATCGGCGCTCTGCTTACGCGCTTTGGCAACCCGCACATTGAGCGGAATAAACACATCCTCATTGCGGGTCATATAGGCTTTCATATTGGGCTCACGCTCAATAAGCGCCTTCAGACGACGGGCGATTTGTAACACCACATCTTTTTCCCGGGTACGGTTTTTACCTATCGCACCGGGGTCTTCACCACCATGCCCGGGGTCAAGCATGATAACCAGTGGCCGTTCGCGCCCTGCGCGACCGGCTTTGGGGGTTTCCGCAGGTAAAGTACGTTCAAGTTCGCCTTTGTTGTAATCTTCCAGCAACGCCAATAATGGGTCTTCGGCATTATCGTAACGTCCTGACGCCGGGTAGAGATCCATCACCAGCCGGTGACGAAACCCAGCGACAGGGGTGAGCGTAAACAGTTTCGGTTCAACGCGTTGGCGCAACTCCAATACCAGCCGTACCGTTTTTTGATCAAACTGCCCGACGCGCGCGGCTTTAATAAAAGGATCGCTACGCTCAAACTGACGGCTTGCGCTTTTGAGTGCGCTGTTAAGCGCCACATTCTCTATGTCCACCACTAAACGCGGCGGATTATCCAGCGCAAACTGGCGGTAATGTAACGGCGTGTTTGACTCAAGCGTAATACGGGTATAAGCAGAAGAGGGCCACACTCGCACAGCGATAACCTGTGATGAGGCCGCCAGCCCGATGCCACTGATACTCAGTAACCAGGTCGCGGCCGCCCCCTGTAATAACTGGCGACGACTCAGTTGAGGCGTTGGATAAGACATGACACTCCGCTAAGGGCTAATAAAATCAGGCAGATTAAATAAAACGGAAAAAACTTTAACCAATCCGGCCAAAGCTGTCATGCAAAAATCATCGTCAGGCGCTTTACTATAAGGAAACAGACAAATCCATCTTCGCGGCAGCGTGCAAAGTTATCGCTTGCCTTTTGGTTTGTTAAGAATAAAAATACGAAAATATCGAATAAAAATGCAAAGAGGGCTCGCAGTGAAGGAACGTAGTACAGAACTGGTTCAAGGCTTCCGCCACTCAGTTCCTTACATCAACGCACATCGCGGTAAAACTTTTGTCATCATGCTTGGCGGCGAAGCGATCGAGCACGAGAATTTTGCCAACATCGTCAATGATATCGGGTTACTGCATAGCCTGGGCATCAAATTGGTGGTGGTTTATGGTGCCAGGCCGCAAATTGATGCCAACCTGATGGCACATCACTACGAGCCCCGTTACCACAAGCATACCCGTGTTACGGATAGCACCACGCTTGAACTGGTAAAACAGGCAGCAGGCATGCTGCAACTGGATATTACCGCACGCCTATCCATGAGTCTGCTGAATACACCGCTGCAAGGCGCGCACATTAATGTGGTCAGCGGTAATTTTATTATCGCCCAGCCGCTTGGCGTCGATGATGGCGTGGACTACTGCCACAGCGGTCGTATCCGCCGTATTGATGAAGACGCGCTACAACGCCAGCTTGACAGCGGTGCAATCGTATTGCTTGGCCCGGTGGCGGTTTCCGTGACGGGAGAGAGCTTTAACCTCACGTCGGAAGAAGTGGCAACGCAGTTGGCCATCAAACTCAAAGCCGAGAAAATGATTGGCTTTTGCGCTTCACAAGGGGTGACGAACGCACAAGGTACGATTGTCTCAGAATTACTGCCTGACGAAGCCCAGCAGCGCCTGCTGGCGCTGGAGGAAACCGGCGACTATAACTCTGAAATCGTGCGTTTTCTGCGTGGTGCAGTAAAAGCCTGTCGCAGCGGCGTGCGCCGTAGTCACCTGATTAGCTATCAGGAAGACGGTGCATTACTGCAAGAATTATTCTCCCGCGATGGTATTGGCACACAAATCGTCATGGAAAGCGCCGAGCAGATACGCCGTGCCACCATTAATGACATCGGCGGTATTCTGGAACTCATCCGCCCGCTTGAGCAACAAGGTATTTTGGTACGCCGCTCACGTGAACAGCTGGAAATGGAAATCGATAAATTCACCGTGGTGGTGCGAGACAACCTGACCATTGCCTGCGCCGCGCTCTACCCCTTCCCGGAGGAGAGCATTGGCGAAATGGCCTGTGTTGCCGTCCACCCGGAATATCGTAACTCCTCACGCGGCGATCAGTTGCTTCACCATGTCTCCTACCAGGCCCGCCTGCAAGGATTAAAACGGTTGTTCGTGCTCACCACCCACAGTATTCACTGGTTTCAGGAGCGCGGTTTTAAACCCGTCGAAGTGGAAATGCTGCCAAAGCGCAAGCAAGAGCTGTACAACTACCAGCGCCGCTCCAAAATTCTGGTCGCAGACCTGTAATTTTTATCCTGGCTCGCGTGGCTCACGCCACGCGCTTGTCTCGCACTCTGATCTGACATTGGTGTTGCGCATGGGGATATTGTCATACCATGCGCAACGTCAGCATCATACAGTGATTAATGTGAACCGGTTGTCGGGCGGCTCGTCAACGTCAACGCCTGCTGTAACGCAGAGGTTGACGGGTATGTTTGCCACTCTGCAGGTCTGGCATAGTCTGCATTTTCCTGCGCATGGCCCGAAATCTGCGATAACAACGCTAGTCCCTGCGGCTGCAAAGCCTGACGGAAAAAATTCAGCAGTTCTGGCGCAGAGGTCGCCGCAATCTGGCCTATCAGTTGCTGTCTTGTATCAAAATCGCTATTTTCCCTATCTACATCCCCGCGCAGCCGTGCCGCCTCCTCATCCAGCGTCTGTGGCGGGTGGCTTAATGTATTGATTAACCCTTGTTTATTTTGCGTGAAATCAGACTCACTCATCGCTTCAAGGCGTTGTTGCGCTTTAGCAAAAAAGTCCTGATAACGCTGATAAAGATACGCCGGTTGTTGGCTATTACTTTGCAACAGAAAACCGATGCCCCATTGCTTATCAAGAGCAACAGGCGTGGCAAACACGGCGTAACCGAGTTGTTCATCAGTGCGCAATTGGGTATAGAACCAGGGGTGAATAATTTGGCCGAGCAATTTACTGTAAGCCGCGCTCTGAATTTCGCTGTACCCGGAAGGAATATATACCGCCGCCAGCGCCGAGTCTGTGCCAGCCACCCGCTGCTCAAGCAACGCGCGCTGTGGTTTACCAACCGTCACCGATTCGCCATGCCACCATTGCGTACCGCCACATCCGAGTTGCTCACGCAAACGCTGCGCCAGGCTGACAACATCAGCTTGCGCCACATTCCCGACCACTAACATTTCCGGCGTCGCCTGCTGGAGCAAAGCATTACGGTATGCAACTAACTCCTGCACAGTAATATCCTGAAGCTGCTTACGGCGCTCGCTGCGCTCACTATACGGCACCACGGACAACCCTCGCAGCGGGAACATCGCCTGCTCATAGGCTTTTGCTTTATCGGCCGCCTCAAGCTGCTCGGCATACCACGATTTCGCCTGCTCCAGTTGCTCCTGGGTCGGATTAAAGCTGGCGTACTGTTGTACCAGCGACGTCAGTAGCGCGGGTAAATGCTGAGTATAACCACTCGCTGTCATCACCAGACCATCATTGCTGCCGGTAGAGAAACTGATTCCCCCGACCGATGCCTGATAACTCAGCGCATCTAACGCGACCCCCGCCAGATAATCATTGAGCGCAAACAGCACCTGATGACGGGGCGAATCACTGGCGATACGGTTACGCAGCATCAGGGTGATGTTCGCTTTAGGTTCACTGGCAAAATAGCGGCTCGGCATGTAAAAAACGCGCAACCCCGCCTCATCAACGATTTTTTTCGGATGAGTCAGTGCCGCATCCGCTGTAATCAGCGAGAAATCATCAGGAATATAGGGGTTCAGTACCGGCAAATCTAACGTCATGGACGCTGCTATGTTTTGCCAGCGGCTAAAACGCGCATCATCGATTTTGTCCACCTGATAAGGCGCATCGACAAAATAGGCTTTTCTGTTATGCGGTTGCTCCGGGCTTATCAGCCAGAGGCGTGCATTCTGTGGCGTCATGGCCGCCAACCGATGGTGAATTGCCGCCGGGTCGAATCGGTCGGCAACATAGGGCCCTTCAAGGATATATTCCACCGGTAAACGCAACAGACTATCAGCCAGCCACTCCACATAGTCCATATCCCTTCTCATTGAGGGATAGCGAAAATCAATGCCCAACACCCGGGATATTTCATCAAAATACCCCTGCTGAATCCCCTCTTGACGGATTTTTTCAAGATAGTGAAACACAGCGGCAATCACATCATCCTGTTGCGCCAGCCCTTTGTCGGTCAAATCAACGCTGATGTTGAATACCCCGCTGTCGCGCTCGGACATGGGATCAGAGCTGGCGCGTATCGATTCCGCTAACCCCTGGCGTTGCAGCCAGTCAGACAAAGTATTGGGGCTACGATTGCCTAACAGATAGCTAATATAGGTATCCGTTTTACTGCGAAACGCCTGATTATCGTTAGCAATTCTGAACTCTATCTTCAGTTGTTTACGTGGCTGTGCCGGAACGTAATGAATCAGTACGCCACGTTGCTCCTCTGTCACCACTGGCGCAGTAATAGGCGGTACGCTGGCTTCATGATTGGCGATACGCCCAAATGTCGATGCCGCAATAGTGGCCAACTCAGGTAATGATGCCTTACCGTAAATGACCCCTTTCATTAAATTAGCGGAGTAATAACGCTGGTAAAAACGCACCAGTTCATCGTGCAATTTACTGCCTGGCTTGTCGCTGAGGGTTTCCAGATTCCCCCCGGCAAAGCGAGCGCCGGGATGATCAGGGTTAATGGTTTCGGCTTCCACCTGCTCCATGCGTAACCCATCGCGTGCGCGGGCCATAGTCAGTTCGGCATTCACCGCGTGACGTTCTCTGTCTGCATTCACCGGGTCAAGTAACGGTGCCGCAATCGCATCCGCCAGCCGGTCAACGGCCATAGGCAACGCATCATTTTCCACTTCCAGATAAAATGCCGTGCGGTAAGAGGCGGTGCTGGCATTATGGCTACCGCCATGCATTTTTAAAAACTCAGCCAACCCATCAGCCTGCGGATAACGTTGCGATCCCATCAGCAACATATGCTCAAGGTAGTGAGCCAGGCCCGGCTGCTGAGGCGGATTATCGAGAGAGCCGACAGGCAATGCCAATGCCGCCAGCGAGTGGGCGGCTTGCTCATCAGATATCAGCAACACCGTCATCGCATTATCAAGACGAATGGCCTGATACTGCCGGGTATCTTTTTCACTCTTGCGAATTGTCTGGGGAAGTGGTTGCCAGCCATCAGCCGCATAACTTAGCGGGAACCAGAAAAAAAGCAGCACTGCGCTTAACCAACCACATACCTTCCGCATTCCTATCTCCCAAAAACGTCAATTGTTACCAAATAGCCTCTGCCACTACTCACGCCCTACGCCCGCTTGTGATATTCGAGCACGCCTCAGGCAACACCGTGACCACCGCCCCACTACGTCATGTGTTATGCCCGTTAGCCCGTTGCGGGTTGCTCATGGCAAAACCAACGCGTCAGCAGAGCCCGATAGCGATAGGGGGTTTCAATTGTCACCGTCACGCTTCGACACACAGGCGGGTGGTTTTGTTCAATTCGCTTAAGATGCCAGCCTGGTTGCAGGGCAACTATCTGCGGGTTATCAGGCATATTCTCGGCCTCAAGATACTGATGTGCGAGTCGCCATGCCTGACGTTGCTGTACCTGAAACACCAGTGATTTTACTAACACCTGATGATATTGCAGCAATCCGGTCAGCAACACCGAAAAAACCAGCGCTGCAACCAGCGTTTCCGGCAGGCTAAAGCCTGCTGCACCAGAGGTATGCCATGACAGGTGTTTAGCGCGATGGTACACAGATTGATGCCTCCGGCACAGGGCAGATATCCAGCCAACCGCCTGCCAGTGGCTGAATCTGTAGGACGGTGTGATCCACCAGGATAGTCACCCGATGATACACAACAAGCGGCTCGTCACGCCCGTCCAGTCGGCCTTCGCCACGTAACACGCCAATACGCGGCGCCTCATCGCCTCGGCGAGGATTCTCTTCAGCAAGTGATGCATCCGGTACAGACAGGCAAGCATATAGCGTTAACGCAGCCAGCGTCTGGCACTGCTGATTTTCGCCCGGCTGCCAACGCAGGCTCATCCCCCAATTGAGTGATGACAGGGCCAGATTAAATGATTGCCAAAAACGCTGTTCTTCCACACCATACTTCAGTTGGCTATCTAACTGGCGTTGCAGGCCAGATAACAGCAGTAATCCGATGGTCATCGCCAGCATGACGACCGCCAGAATACTGCCTTGCTCTGGATGCGCCGCAAAAGATGACTTTGCCCCGGTGATGTTTATCGCCATGAGATGGCCAGGGCGTCGTTGATGAATATGACTATCTGGCATGATTTCTCCCCACCACCAGGCTCTGCGCTCGCCACTGTTTTCCAGGCCTCCCCACCCAATACCCTTCCAGCACAAGCCGATAGCGCGGTAGCACGCCTGATGACAACGGCAGAACACGAAATTGCGTGATAACCACTTCTGCCGGATCGAGTAATTTTTCCCAGCGGTTTCCCTGACAGTTCGGCCCTCCCGTTTGCACTTCCAGAACCTTCTCACGCAAGCGATAACTGAAAAATTCCGGCTCTTGCTCGCTGTGGTTTTCCCACCGGCCATTACGGTTCACATCATATGCCAGACTCAGGCAGCTAACCTGCCCGTCGCCATCGAGTTGCAGCGTCAATGCGCGCCCCTGACAACGCCCGTTGCAAAAGCCTGCGCGCCGAATGTCTTTTTCGATGCCAAACATCGCCTGATTAAACATCTGTTCCAGGCGTAATTGGTTCGCGTTGTCCTGAATACGTGCGCGCAGTAACGGCAGTATTTGAGCAACGGATAGCATCACCATGCTGCCAACCGCCATTGCCAACATCATTTCCGGTAATGTAAATCCAACCGCAGCTACCCGCCGGACGTGATTTAGCATAGTGGTATTCCCTGTACAGAAAAGGCTTCGCTGCAAAGACGTAAGCGACCTCGCCCCGATATCACCAAACGTACCTTCCCCGCCGGGTTACGCAACGTTAAATGGCCGGATTGCGCAGCATTACGCACGCCATAAAACACCACGCGCGGACTTGTGCTCTCCTGCAACGCTACGTCTTGATGTAGACGGTAATACACCACGCTTGCCGGATTATCACAGTCTGTTGATGACTCCGTTGACACCAGACACCATGCCTGCGCTGAGGACTTTATCCACAAAGACAACGTTTGATTACGCCAGTTAGCCTGCGCCTGTATCCCGGTTAATACGCCAAGAAGCTGCCGGGCCTGCTGCTCTAATTGCAACAGTTGACGATAAGCCTGCCAATGGTATAGCCCTGATCCAGTGAGTAGGGCTATCACCGTGAGCACCAGCATCAGTTCCGGCAGGCTAAAGCCATTCTGTCGTCGTGTGTTATTGTTCATGGCCGCCATTCTAAAACGCGGTGCGGCGATAACCAGCGCCCTGGCACCGGATTGCGCAGCGTTACGCAATCAATCGCGCCATTGAAGAAAACCGACAAAGAATTTGCGCAGTGACACACAGAAAATCGAAAAAATCGAGGGATAAAAAAACCCTGCCAGCATTGCTGACAGGGTTTGATGTCGAACATGGGCCGAGCAAAGAAACCGCCGGGCAGCCGCGAAGCGTACCCAGGCCGCACGTTACGCGTTAGATGGCGACCGGGGCCTTAATCGCCGGATGCGGGTCATAGCCTTCAACCTCGAAATCCTCAAAGCGATAATCAAACAGCGATGCCGGACGACGTTTAATCACCAAACGCGGCAACGGCCGAGGCTCACGACTGAGTTGCAGGCGCGCCTGTTCCAGATGATTGTTATAAAGGTGCGTATCCCCACCAGTCCAGACAAAATCCCCTACCTCCAGATCGCACTGCTGCGCCAGCATGTGTACCAATAGCGCATAACTGGCAATATTAAACGGCAGGCCAAGAAAGACATCGCAGGAGCGCTGATACAGTTGGCAGGAGAGTTTGCCATCGGCGACATAAAACTGGAAAAACGCATGGCAAGGTGCCAACGCCATTTTGTCCAGCTCACCGACGTTCCAGGCTGAAACAATAATACGGCGCGAATCCGGGTCCTGTTTTAGCTGCGTCAGGACGGTTTGCAACTGGTCAATCTGGCGTCCGTCAGCAGCCCCCCAGGCACGCCACTGTTTGCCGTAAACCGGGCCTAAAGAGCCGTTTTCATCTGCCCACTCATCCCAGATGGAGACATTATTCTCGCGCAGGTAGGCGATATTGGTATCCCCGTTCAAAAACCATAACAGCTCATGAATGATCGAGCGTAAATGGCAGCGCTTGGTTGTCACCAGCGGGAAACCGTCACGCAGATTGAAACGCATCTGATGCCCGAAAATAGATAATGTTCCGGTACCGGTGCGGTCATCCTTGGGGGTTCCCTCATCGAGCACTTTTTGCATCAGATCAAGATACTGTTTCATACCACCTCATCTACTTAATTTTCTATCGATAATCATGAGCGGGCTGGCTGACGGCGGTATGCCCACACCATCATCAACACCCCTGCCAGCACCATCGGCAGTGACAAAATCTGCCCCATGCTGATTCCGCTAAACAAGCCAAGTTGAGCATCTGGCTGGCGGAAGAATTCAACAATGATACGAAACGAGCCGTAACCTATCAGGAATAAACCAGAGACGCTGCCCATCGGGCGAGATTTACGAATAAACACATTCAGAATAATAAACAGCACTATCCCTTCCAGCACCAGCTCATAGAGCTGTGACGGATGGCGCGGCAGTACACCGTATTGAGTAAAGATGGCCTGCCACTGCGGGTTTGCCGCCGCCAGCGCCATATCTTCACCACGCGAAGAAGGAAATAGCATCGCCCAAGGCGTATCCGTGCTCACTCGTCCCCATAACTCACCGTTAATGAAGTTACCCAGACGACCGGCCCCGAGACCAAACGGGATAAGCGGTGCCATAAAATCAGCGACCTGGAAGAAATTGCGGCGAGTCCGGTGAGCAAACCACAGCATCACGGTGATGACCCCAAGCAGGCCGCCGTGGAAGGACATACCGCCATCCCACACCCGGAACAGGTAGAGTGGGTTGGCTAAAAAATTAGGGAAAGCATAGAACAACACATAGCCGAGCCGTCCACCGACAAAGACACCGAGAAAACCGAAATAGAGCAGGTTTTCCACTTCTTCTTTGCGCCAGCCGCTATTGGCTTTCCCTGCCCGGCGCACCGCCAGCCACATGGCAAACACAAACCCGACCAAATACATCAATCCGTACCAGTGCAGGGATACCGGCCCTATCGAAAATATCACCGGATCAAACTGGGGAAATACCAGATAGCTTGTCGTCATCGATCACCACATTGATTATTGCTTTGATTGCCGCCTTATCCCTGACATCGGGGGCGATTTAGCGCTTTTCATTACACTGCGTTTCACGACACAGCGTTACACTGACAGCGTTCACTGACCGCCGCGCGCGGTTGCGCATGATAGCATAGCTGGTCAACACGGGTGGTGGCGACGGGATAAAAGAACTGTAAACATTATGATTACAGCAGCCGTTAGGCTGACAGGCATACCGTGGCAGGCATACAACTGACCGTGCAAAATAACGTGCAAAACAACGCGGGAGAGCTCACCTAACAGATGGGATAACGCGATGAAAGTAAAAGATTAACGCCCACCGCGAATCAAACCGCCCAAACCGCGTTCTTCAATAAAAATCGACACCCACTGGCGGACTTCGCTGGCGGTTTGAGCCGTAAGCACTTTTTGTGCCAGCTGGCGCGATTCATCAGCGCCAACGCGCCGCAGCAGGTATTTAACGCGAGCAACGCTACGCCCGTTCATACTTAACGTTCGATAGCCAAGGCCGGTTAACAGCAACGCGCCCATCGGCTCGCCGGCCATTTCCCCACACACGGACACCGGCAATTGATATTCCTGACAGCGGGTAATAATCAGATGTAAGGCTTGCAACATCGCAGGATGCAGGCTGTCGTAAAGCGCGCCTACGTGGGGATTGTTGCGATCAACCGCCAATAGATACTGCGTCAGGTCATTGGTGCCGACCGAAACAAAATCAATGCGTGATGACAGATGCGACAGCAAAAACAGCACCGACGGCACTTCAAGCATAATACCAATACGCGGCCTGGGAACAGGAAAGCCTAGCGTTTCAGACACTTCCGCCTGCGCCCGCTCAATCAGCCTTTTTGCTTCGTCAATTTCATCAAGGCTGTTTATCATCGGCAGCAGAATGCGAAGGTTGCCAATATGCGCATTAGCGCGCAGCATCGCGCGCACCTGAATCATAAAAATTTCCGGTTGATCGAGCGTGACGCGAATGCCACGCCAGCCAAGGCACGGGTTTTCTTCGCTGATAGGCAGATAAGGCAACTGCTTATCCGCCCCGATATCCAGCGTACGCAACATGACTGGGCGCGAGGGGTATAAACGCAGCATCCCTTCGTACTGCATCATCTGCTCTTCTTCCGAAGGGAAGCCATTTTGCAGCATGAAAGGAATTTCCGTACGGTACAAACCCACTCCATCAACTTGATTGATAAAGCGTTTCTCATGCTCTGCACTCAAACCGGCATTGAGCATCACTTCCATGCGCTCACCGGTTTTCAGCACCGCCGGGCGTTCCATATCGTCTTCCGCCAGCCGGGTCAGCTCGTTTTCCTCACTCAGCAGACGCTGATACTCCTGCACCAGCACCGGTTCTGGGTCAACCAGTAACTCCCCCCGGTATCCATCCAGCACCAGCAAGCGCTGATGCAATAGCTCAGGCTGGATATCCGCATCCATCAGGGTCGGGATCCCCATGGCTCGCACCATAATGGCGGCATGAGAATTGGCAGCCCCGTCATAGGCGACGACACCTGCCAGCCGCTCCTGCGGCACTTCGGCCAGCAAGGTGGCCGTTAGTTCATCAGCAACCAGAATAAAGCGTTCCGGCCACTGGCCGTTACTTTGCGCGTTATCATCAAGATGAAACAGCAAGCGCTGGCCAAGCGCCCGTAAATCGCTGGAGCGATCACGCAGGTAAGTATCTTGCAGGCTGGCGAACTGGGCAGCAAAGCGCTCAATCACCACTTTTACCGCCCATTCGGCTACGCTACCGGTATCCACTTCCTGAAACAGATCGCGTTTCAGGCGCGCATCGTTAAGCAGATGAGAGTAGAAATCAAAAATAGCGGCGCTCTCTTTTTGCGCACTGGCGCTAAAGCGCTTGCTAAAACGGCGAAATTCGGCGGCGGCTTCTTCCATCGCCACCACTAAGCGAGATCGTTCACGATCGCTATCAAGACTTGAGGCCGGGAACACCAGCTCCAGCGATGGTTGACTGCGATCCTGCCAGCCCGGTGCAATCGCCACGCCGGAAGAGGCCACCATTGCTTTAATTCGCGTTTGCCGGTATTGACCAAACAGCGCTTTCATTTGTGACTGAGACAAAATAGCCGCCATTTGGGTCGCCAGCGTCACCATAAATGACTCTTCGTTCTTATCAAACTGGCGATGTTCACGCTGCTGTACCACCAGTACACCCAGCAATTGACGCCGATGAATAACCGGTACACCCAGAAACGAGCGAAAGTGCTGTTCACGAACGGCGGGAATAAACTTAAAACTGGGGTGGCTTTGGGCATCAGCCAGATTGATGGGCTCGGCGCGCTCACCAACCAGACCAACGATCCCCTGGCCAAAGGCCAGAGTAATGGTGCGGCCGCGCGGTTTTTTCAGCCCGCGCGTCGCCATCAGGTAGTAGCATTGACGGTCATTATCCGCCAGATAAATGGAGCAGACCTCGGTGTCCATCGCCTGACAGGTTTCATTTACCAAAATTTCTAATGCATCACTCAACCGGGCTGCGGCAGCCACTTTCTCGATAATTTCTCGCAGTCGCGTGAGCATCATGATAAATCGAATTATCCTCGTTTTCGCCGGGCACCAGAGGGGATTTTAACAGCCGAATTTTCCTGTAATTGAATAACCGCAGCCGCAAATTCCTTCATCACTTTTCGGTAAACATCACGTTTGAACGACACAACCTGACGCACCGGATACCAATAGCTCACCCAGCGCCAGCCATCAAACTCCGGCGTACCGCTGCTTTGCATATTAATATCAGACTCATTACACATTAACTGTAGCAGAAACCATTTCTGCTTTTGGCCGATACACACCGGTTTTGTATCCCAACGCACCAAACGTTTTGGCAATTTATAGCGCAACCAGCTTCGTGTGGAAGCCAAAATACGAACGTCCTTTTTCCGCAGTCCCACTTCCTCGAACAGCTCACGGTACATGGCCTGTTCCGCGCTTTCTCCTGGGTTTATTCCCCCCTGGGGAAACTGCCAGGAGTGCTGGCCGTAGCGACGAGCCCACAATACCTGGCCCTGCCGATTACAAATGACAATACCAACATTCGGGCGGTAGCCATCATCGTCGATCACCGGACTACCTCAGTAAACAAGAATGTAAAGATGACCCGATTGTTTCACACTCCTGACAGACGGTAAACTCCCGCTTCACATCCATCCTGATAAGCGTCTCATTGCCCCTTTTTTCCCTTCTTTGACTGATAAAACGCGGTTAACCCACAGATGATTGCCAAGTTATAAACATCTCGCCAGTGAACAAGGTATTTTATTCACTTTTTCTGTGGACATCTTTGTGAAGAACATCATGAAAAAGTGCGTAAAACCTGTTTCAACTTAATTTAGCTCGTCAGAAATCAGAAAAAATAGCTATTTCCTTTCAACTAATTAAACCTCATTGACGGCATTTTTTCGTCTCATCCACCAACTGTGATCGCGCGCAACATTCAAAATGGCTAAAGATCGCGCGACCGGGCCGTTATCCACAGCGCCCAGACGAAAAGCAGACAAAAAACCGCCAGAACCAGTAAATACGCCCCTCGTCAAGGCTGTAAATCAAAACAGTGATCGTGGGTTATCCCGGTTATCCCAAAAATCTGTGGATAACATAGTGTAAAATCCTGTTCATTGTCGGTGGCTTGTCATGAACAAAACCTGAAGGCATGATCTTCACGCCATCGATGATAGGAAAAATCACAGCAGAATCATGCTATTATTGTTTTTTATCGCCGCAGTATACCGTTCACGGTAATTCGGCGATATTGGCGGTTATTTTTTAACCAAAACCTTCAATAACCGATGAGCGCGTCATGCAGACTCCAATACTTCATCAGCAGCCACCGGATAGCGAACGTGCGCTTATGCAACGCGCACAAGCACTGGCGGGCTATTCACTTGCCGAGCTAGCCCGGTTTGCCCGGCTGCCGCTGCCCGCCAACCTCAAGCGAGATAAAGGCTGGATTGGCACCTTACTGGAGCGTTTTCTTGGCGCCAACGCTGGCAGCAAGCCCGAGCAAGATTTTCCCGAGCTCGGCGTAGAACTCAAAACTATCCCCATTGATGAACAAGGACGCCCGCTGGAAACAACGTTTGTCTGTGTCGCCCCCCTGACCGGCAATAGCGGCGTAATCTGGCAGAACAGTCATGTACGTCGAAAACTGGCCAGAGTGTTGTGGATTCCCGTTGAGGGGTCGCGCTCCATCCCGTTGGGCGAGCGCCATATCGGTTCTCCTTTGCTGTGGAGTCCAAATGAAGAGGAAGAGAGGCTGTTGCGCCAGGATTGGGAAGAGTTGATGGATTTGATTGTGCTGGGAAAAGTGGAGAGTATCACCGCGCGTCACGGCGAAGTGCTGCAACTGCGTCCCAAAGCCGCTAACAGCCGTATCTTAACCGAAGCGATTGGGGAACACGGCCAGCCCATCATGACTCTCCCTCGCGGTTTTTATCTGAAGAAAACCTTTACGACGCCATTATTAGCGCGCCATTTTTTGCTGTAACTCGCGCTCACCCCCATGTCCCTCTCTGACAGCATAAATCCCGCTTGCCTGAGTAACCGTGAGGCAGAGATAATACTCATTTACGATTCGTTTAAGGATGCACTGAGATAATGTTCGATTGGATTGCAGACCCTAACGCCTGGCTGGCTCTGGCGACGCTCACCCTGCTGGAAATTGTTCTGGGTATTGATAACATCATTTTTTTATCACTGGTCGTCGCCAAACTCCCCAAACATCAACAAAATAGAGCCCGCCGCATCGGATTAATGGGTGCAATGCTCATGCGTCTTGGGTTGCTGGCGTCTATCGCCTGGGTTATCAAGCTGACCAATCCGCTGTTTAGCGTTTTTGGCCAGGAGATTTCAGCCCGTGACCTCATCTTATTTCTTGGTGGCTTGTTTCTTATCTGGAAATCCAGCAAAGAGATTCATGAAACCATTGAGGGTGGCGGCGAAGCCAACACCACACAGGTACACTCCTTTCTGGGCGCTATCGTGCAGATTATGCTGCTAGACATCATCTTTAGTCTGGATTCGGTAATTACCGCCGTCGGCCTGTCTGACCACCTGTTTATCATGATGTCTGCGGTGGTGATTGCCGTCGGAGTCATGATGTTTTCCGCGCGAACGATTGGCGAATTTGTTGACAGGCACCCTTCAGTAAAAATGCTGGCGCTGGCTTTCCTGATTCTGGTCGGCTTTACACTGATATTGGAAAGCGTCGATATTCATGTACCGAAAGGGTATATCTATTTCGCCATGTTCTTCTCAATGTCAGTCGAAGCGCTCAATCTTATTCGGGCTAAAAAGCCGTGATTCACGCAGGATAAGCAGTCTAAAATCAGTAAAATATGAGAGGGAAAACGCCAACACGCTATTTCCCTCTCTCTTTTTAACTATCTTTTTAATTTTTTTACCTTAAATCCTAACCACAATCTGATAACGCTTTGCTAGACTGACAAGACGTTCAATTTTTTTGCTAAATAACAGGTACATTTGGTATGCACCACCGGTTTATCTCGGCTTTCGTGCTGATGTCTCTCTTTCTGCTCAGTGGTTGTACCCGCCACTATGTCATCGCCACCAAAGAAGGGCAGATGCTATTAGCACAAGGAAAACCGGCTCTCGACCCGGCTACCGGCCTGCTCAGTTATACTGATGAAGATGGCACATCACATCAGATTCGTCATGACGATGTCTCTCAAGTTATTGAGCGCTGAAGCCATGTGACGCTTTGCGCTCCTCACGGGAAACGCCTTACCTGGCCGCACCGTTCTCACCGTTTTTCTCCTGATTTTTCCGGTATAAAGAAGCTTCCCCCCTCGCCTCGGCTTGGTTATAGTCGCCAGTGAGGTGCCACAGGCACCTACCTTATTCAGAAGAATAAAAAGGAAACTGCAATGCACTATCATCGTATTCCCCACAGCAGTCTGGAAGTCAGTACGCTGGCACTTGGCACCATGACCTTCGGTGAACAGAACAGCGAAGCGGATGCGCATGCTCAATTGGATCTTGCTGTCGCCAGCGGGGTAAACCTGATTGACACCGCAGAAATTTACCCGGTGCCGCCGCGCTCAGAAACTCAGGGACTGACAGAGAGTTATATCGGCTCCTGGCTGAAAAGCCGTGGCGGGCGAGAAAAACTGATCATTGCAAGCAAAGTAGCAGGCCCGGTACGCACCAATGACAACAGCCTGCGCCCGCAGCAGGCGCTGGATCGCAAAAATATCCGCGCAGCGCTGGATGAGAGCTTAAAGCGCCTGAATACCGATTATATCGACCTCTACCAGTTGCACTGGCCGCAGCGCCAGACCAACTGCTTTGGGAAACTCAATTATCAATACACCAGCGAAAAACCAGCCGTCACCCTGCTCGAAACCCTGGAAGCCCTGAGCGAACAGGTCAGAGCGGGCAAAATTCGCTATGTGGGGGTTTCTAATGAAACGCCGTGGGGAGTGATGCGTTACCTGCAACTGGCGGAAAAACACGATTTACCGCGCATTGTCTCCATCCAAAACCCCTACAGCCTGTTAAACCGTAGCTTTGAGGTTGGGTTGGCGGAAGTCAGTCAGCATGAAGGCGTAGAGCTACTGGCCTACTCACCGCTGGCGTTTGGTACGCTAACCGGCAAGTATTTGCACGGCGCGAAACCTGCCGGTGCCCGCAATACATTATTTAGCCGCTTTGTGCGCTATTCTGCCCCCCATACTCAGCAAGCGATTGCCGAGTATGTCGCTCTGGCGCAAAAACATGGGCTTGACCCGGCACAAATGGCGCTGGCGTTCGTGCGTCAACAGCCGTTTGTCGCCAGTACACTGTTGGGCGCAACCACACTGGCTCAATTACAAACCAATCTGGACAGCCTGAATGTCACGCTTGGCGACGAGTTACTGGCAGAGCTGGACGCTATTCATCGACGTTTCACCATCCCCGCGCCTTAACCCGTCTTGCAGGCTTTACGCCCGTAAAGCCTGCGCTAACTCATTGCTAAAACGGTATATGATAGAGACGCTGCACCAGCCTGGCTGTGTCGTGGCCGGTCAGCGCTAAGATTTGATGGCTTGCAATAACTGGGTACGCTGATTTTCCAGCGCGGTGACGCGGTTACAAACATCATGGCCAAAGCGCTGGAAATCAGATTCCTGATTATTCCATTCGGCCTGAATCGCTTTTTGCAAGCCACCCAGATTTCCCATCATCGCTTGCAATGGGTTGCCGCCGCTGCCTATTTGCTTGCTGCCCATTTCATTGAGGCTATCTTGCAGCACGCCACCCATCGCGCGCTCGACAAGCTGCCGCCCCTCTTGTTCCACCTGACGAATAGCCTGATGGTGGAACGCCAGCCCATCAGCACGGTGTTCAATAATCCGATTCATTTGCTGCTTTAGCTGCTCATCAAGTGAGGTAAGACGGCTGCGAACATGGCTGTCAGCGCCGAGCTGCTGCACAATCACCTTATCCAAGGCTTGTCTTGCCCGCTCCAGACGCTGCCGGGCGCCATCATCAATCCACGGCAGTTGCTGGCGCAACTCCGCCTGATAAGCCTGCGCCTGCTGGCGCTGCGCCGCCGTTAGCGACACCGCGCGGCCATCACGCTGCACATCGCCTTGGGGGGAAATCTGCACATCGCCGCTTACGCCGGTTAAGCTCACGCTTTGTGGGGTAATGGTAATGTCATCCTGCGGATTGACGTTGCACTGATACGCTGCCTGCGCCTGTCCGGCCAACAGCATCAGGGTTGCGATAAACACGTTACGTAATGTCGTTTTATGTTGATGCAACACCATAAAAACTCCTGAAAAAACGGCCTGATATCAGGCCGGGGAAACGGAATGTTTTAAGCGAGATTCGCCGGGAGATCCCACCAAATATCGAACAGATCGCTGACGGTCACGTCTGTCAGCTGATGCGCTTGCAGCCAGTTTTTCACCAGCTCGCGATGCGCCTCAGTACAATTACCTAATTTTTGCAGACACACCAATCCCTGCCATTGCAAGTAACCGCTGCCTTCAAAAGCCAACCCGTTCGGCTCAATGACTTCATCGACGAACACATCCAGCAGACGATCGATATCGGCGACATTCGTCTGCGGCGCAAAGCGCCAGCTCACGGCAAAACCAAATTCCTGAAACTCATCAATGTGCAATTTTTTACGTAAACGACGACTGCGATTTGTAGCCATTATTGCTTCCTCTCAAACATAAGATCCCATACGCCATGCCCTAATCGCTGGCCGCGCGCTTCAAATTTGGTTAATGGCCGCGATGCAGGACGCGGCACATAATCATCAGTGGCTGACACATTGTGATACCCCTCAACTGCACGCATCACATCAAGCATATGCTGCGCATAAGGCTCCCAATCTGTCGCCATGTGGAACACTCCGCCGATAGCCAGTTTGCGCTGTACCTGCTCGACAAAAGGCGTCTGGACAATACGACGCTTATTATGGCGCGCTTTGTGCCACGGATCGGGGAAAAACAGCTGCACCATTGCCAGCGAGCCATCTGGAATCATGTTATCCAGCACTTCCACCGCATCATGGCACATGACGCGCAGATTACTGACCCCCGCTTCCTGAGCTGCGCCAAGGCACGCGCCAACGCCCGGCAGATGCACCTCAATACCGATAAAGTTCTGCTCCGGGTGCTGCTGCGCCATCGTCACCAGCGAGGCTCCCATGCCAAAACCAATCTCCAATACGACAGGGGCTTGACGTCCAAACAGCGCGGTAAAATCCAGCGCATCAGGTTGGTACTCCACTCCCATACTCGGCCAGAAACTATCCAGCGCCTGTTGCTGCCCTTTAGTCAGGCGACCCTGACGACGCACAAAACTGCGAATTTTGCGCAGCGGGCGTCCGTGTTCATCAAATTCCGGGGAGATGACGTTATTGATCATAGTGCGTTCAGTCAGCCTCGTGGGTTTTAAAAACGCGCATTATCCAAGGATACGGGTGTTTAGCAAGTAGCCACAGGTGGAAAGTTCCGGTTTACACTACATTCACTCTGTGCTGGAATCGCTATCAAATTTTTACCTGCCGGATAACAACACCGCTATGATGCAAGCGCAACCGTTCGCGCACCAGGTGCTGGAGTGGTATGACCGCTACGGCCGCAAAACCCTGCCCTGGCAACACGAAAAAACGCCCTATAAAGTTTGGCTATCCGAAGTGATGCTGCAACAGACGCAGGTCAGTACCGTGATACCTTATTTCGAGCGTTTTATGGCACGCTTTCCAACCGTAGCTGACCTTGCCGCCGCGCCGCTCGATGATGTGCTGCATCTGTGGACCGGGCTGGGTTATTACGCCCGCGCCCGTAATCTGCATAAAGCCGCCCAGAACGTTATGTCACACCACGGCGGCGAATTTCCTACCCGCTTTGATGATGTGGCGTCCCTTCCCGGCGTAGGCCGCTCAACAGCCGGTGCTATTCTGTCGCTATCACTCGGGCAGCACCACCCCATTCTTGATGGCAACGTCAAACGTGTGCTGGCGCGTTGTTATGCCGTCGCCGGATGGCCGGGAAAAAAAGAGGTAGAAAAGCGACTCTGGACACTGAGCGAAACCGTCACGCCGGCTCAAGGCGTCGAAAAATTTAATCAAGCGATGATGGATTTGGGCGCGATGGTGTGTACCCGCTCTCGCCCGAAATGCGAACTCTGCCCGCTTGCCAATGGTTGCCAGGCCTATGCCGAACAGAGCTGGAGCCAGTACCCAGGCAAGAAGCCCAGGCAGACACTGCCTGAAAAGCAGGCCTTTTTCTTATTGATTCAGCAGGGGCAGCATGTCTGGCTGGAACAACGGCCAGCCGTGGGGTTATGGGGCGGGCTCTACTGTTTTCCACAGTTTGAGACATCAGAAAAATTGACTGACTGGCTACATCAACGCAGCATAAAACCAGAAAAACTACGGCAGGGCATAGCATTTCGTCATACATTTAGCCACTTTCACCTTGATATTGTACCAATGTGGGCCTCGCTACCTGACGCTGCCGCCTGCATGGATGAGGGTGCCGGTCTCTGGTATAACTTAGCGCAGCCGCCATCAGTCGGGCTGGCCGCCCCCGTCGAGCGCCTGTTGCGCCAGTTGACTCAGCCAGCCTCTCTTTTTGCTGATGCCGACGAACACCATCGAGATAATGAGGAATAAGCATGAGCAGAACGATTTTTTGCACCTTTTTACAGCGCGATGCCGAAGGGCTTGATTTCCAACTCTACCCCGGCGACGTGGGTAAGCGTATTTATAATGAGATCTCCAAAGAAGCATGGGCGCAGTGGCAAACGAAACAGACCATGCTGATTAACGAGAAAAAGCTCAACATGATGCATGTCGAACACCGCAAATTGCTGGAGCAAGAGATGGTGCAGTTCCTGTTTGAAGGCAAGGACGTGCAGATCGACGGCTATACCCCTCCGCAACATTAACTGACAGGGGGCCATCAGGCCTTGATGCGTCTCTGACCCCTTACGGCTTTATACGATGAAGAAACTGTTCGTTTTGCTGTTTATTGCCCCTTTGCTGGTCGGTTGCTCTGGCAAGAAAAACAACGAATACAATGAGGCATTAGTCAAAGACACCAATGCCTTTGATATTCTTATGGGGCAATTTGCCAACAATATTGAAAATATCTGGGGATTAAACGAGGTTCTGATCGCCGGCCCCAAAGACTACGTGAAATACTCCGACCAATACCTGACGCGTAGTCACGTCAACTTTGACGCCGGCACCATCACCATTGAAACCATTTCATCAACCAACTATCAGGCCAGCCTGCGTCAGGCCATCGTGACCACGTTGTTGATGGGCGATAATGCCAGCAATACCGATTTGTATTCCGATGCCAACGACATTCAGATAAGCCGTGAACCGCTGCTATACGGCCAGGTGCTGGATAACACCGGCCAACCGATTCGCTGGGAAGGCCGCGCCGGAAGCTTCGCCGACTATCTGATTCAGAACAAATTGCAGCGCCGTACCTCGGGCATGCGGGTTATCTGGTCTGTCACCATGCAACTGGTACCAAACCATCTGGATAAACGCGCGCATAAATACCTGCCGATGGTACGTCAGGCTTCTGAACGCTATGGCATTGATGCATCGCTGATCCTCGCCATCATGCAAACGGAATCCAGCTTTAACCCTTATGCCGTCAGCCGCTCTGATGCGCTGGGATTAATGCAGGTGGTGCAGCACAGCGCCGGGCGTGATGTGTTCAAAATGAAAGGCAAATGGGGGCAACCGAGCCGCAGCTATCTGTTCGACCCGGAAAGCAACATCGACACCGGCACAGCCTTATTTGTCGATGCTGAAAAACATCTATCTCGCCGGTATTCAAAACCCCACCTCACAGCGCTATGCCATGATAACGGCCTATAACGGCGGTGCGGGTAGCGTTCTGCGGGTATTCTCCAATGATAAAGACACGGCATTTGGCATCATTAATAGCATGTCGCCAAACGAGATTTACCAAACGCTGACCACGCGACATCCTTCTGCCGAATCACGCCATTATTTATACAAAGTGAATAACGCACAGAAAAACTACCGCGCCTATAGTCGTTAGTCATCACCCCGCAGGAGGGGCTTCACCGTCCCTCCTGTTTTTCACTCTTCCCGTCACGACACTCAGGGTTCACAAAAAACGTTCACAAAACAGAACGCCCATAGAAAAACGCCCATAAAACCGCCATAGCAAACGATTGGTTACAGTCATAAGCAAACGCTATATCGACCCCATTAGGCAGCAATTAACACCAATTAATGATGTGAAAATAGATTTAAAAATTAAAAAACAAAAGAGAAATCGCACAAAAGCAAAATAAAACCGGGGTATTCAGGCAGGGAATTTTTGCCTCAGCGGTCAGGAAACGGTAGCATCGCTGGCGTTTTTACCTCGTCGGGAAGGCGGGGGGAAAACTATCCACTCAATAAGTCAGGCTGTCACACCGCGCAACACGGCTGTGCGGTGATAACACAGCCCCATTCTCCTGAATGACAGACAAGGGAATCAAACAGGCAATGACTCAACATAACAAACAGAACGAGCATCACGCCAAACGGCGCTGGCTCGATTCACATGAGGCGGGCTACCACAAAAGTATGGGCAATCGTCAGGTTCAGATGATTGCCATTGGCGGTTCAATTGGCACCGGTTTATTTCTTGGCGCGGGCGCCCGCTTACAAATGGCAGGCCCGGCGCTGGCACTGGTGTATCTGCTGTGCGGTATTTTTTCATTTTTCATTTTGCGTGCGCTGGGTGAACTGATTGTTCATCGCCCGACCAGCGGCAGTTTTGTCTCTTACGCCCGCGAATTTCTGGGTGAAAAAGCCTCTTATGTCGCCGGCTGGATGTATTTCCTCAACTGGGCCATGACCGGCATTGTCGATATCACCGCTGTCGCGCTCTATATGCACTACTGGGGAACCTTTGCCGATGTCCCGCAATGGGTATTTGCGCTCGGCGCGTTAGCCATTGTCACCACCATGAACATGATTGGCGTGAAATGGTTTGCTGAGATGGAGTTTTGGTTTGCGCTGATCAAAGTCGCGGCAATTTCCCTGTTTCTGGTGGTGGGCACGATTTTTCTCGGCTCCGGTAAAACGCTGGATGGCAACATACCGGGCTTACACTTGATAACCGATAACGGCGGGCTATTTCCCCACGGCTTATTGCCTGCACTGGTGTTAATTCAAGGGGTGATTTTTGCCTTCGCCGGTGTTGAGCTGATTGGTACGGCGGCCGGTGAATGTAAAGACCCGGAGAAAACCCTGCCGAAAGCGGTTAACAGCGTTATCTGGCGTATCGGCCTATTTTATGTCGGCTCCGTCGTGTTGCTGGTGTGCCTGCTGCCGTGGAATGCGTATCAGGCGGGGCAGAGTCCGTTCGTTACCTTCTTTAGCAAACTGGGCGTGCCTTATATCGGCACCATCATGAATATTGTGGTGCTCTCAGCGGCACTCTCCAGCCTTAATTCCGGGCTGTATTCTACCGGTCGTATCCTGCGGTCATTGTCTCAGGGGGGGTCGGCACCAAAATTCCTTGGCAACATGAATGCCCAGTCAGTGCCCTATGCCGGGATATTGGTGACGGTGGCCATTCATGTCATTGGCGTATTTCTCAACTACATTGTGCCGTCACAGGTCTTTGAAATTGTGCTGAATATTGCCTCGCTCGGTATCATCAGCTCCTGGGCATTTATCATCTTATGCCAAATGAAACTGCGCCAGGCGATCCGTCAGGGTAAAGCCGCCCCCGTTGCTTTTCGCATGCCGTGGGCACCGTTTACCTCCTGGCTGACGCTGGCTTTCCTGCTGTGTGTACTGGTGCTGATGGCGCTGGATTACCCGAACGGTACCTGGACTGTCGCCACCACCCCGGTGCTGGCTATCCTGCTGATCGCCGGGTGGTACGGCCTGCGCAAGCAAAAAGAAGACGCCAACCGCCTGAAAGCGGAACATGAGAAAACGGCCACCTGATGGCCGATGAGCAATAAAAAAACCGGGGGTGAATGTCCCCCGGCTTTCTCTTTGGTCAATACAGCACCAGTCCGTTAGCGGGCCATCACATTCGCACACAAGCGCTTGCTACCGTCTTCCTGCGCCACACTGTAGACACCTTGTAATTCCGGCGCAAAGCCCGGCATTAGGTTAATACCGGCTTCCAGCGCCTGGAAATAGTGCAATACGGCCCCACCCCAGATCTCACCCGGCACCACGCACAGCACGCCCGGCGGGTAAGGCAGTGCACCTTCGGCAGCGATGCGCCCTTCTGCCTCTGCCAACGGCACTAAATCGACCTCACCACGGATATACGCGGTATGCGCATCCTGCGGTAACACCACTGTCTGTGGGAAACAGGCTTTACGGAACATCTCTTTTTGCAGCCGTTTCACATCGTGGCTGGCATAAAAATCATGCATTTCCTGGCACAACTGCCGCAACGTATAGCCGGTATAACGCTGCTCATACTTGTGATACAGGTTCGGCAAGACTTCGCTTAACGGCGCATCCTGCTCAATCAGTTGCTCGAACTGCACCAGCGCCGCCACCAGGCGCTCCATCTTCACGCTATCTTCCGCCGGTGTCAGCAGGAATAGAATAGAATTCAGATCGCATTTTTCGGGAATAATACCGTGTTCACGCAGGTAATTGGCGAGAATGGTCGCCGGAATACCAAACTCGGTATACGCGCCGGTTGCCGCATCAATGCCCGGCGTAGTCAGCAACAGCTTGCAGGGGTCAACAAAATACTGTTGCTGCGCGTAGCCCTCAAAGGCGTGCCAGCTCTCACCCGGCTCGAAGTTAAAGAAACGCACGTCTTGCGCCATCACATCGGTGTCGTGATCCTGCCAGCGTTTCTCGCCCACCATCGGCGGTACAAACGGTTTGATAAGCGAGCAGCGCGCCAGCAGGTGCTTACGCGCGTCAATCCCAAGCCTGACGCACTCCATCCACAACCTGCGGCCACTCGGCCCTTCATGCATTTTGGCGTTGACATCCAGCGCGGCAAACAGCGGGTAAAACGGGCTGGTGGAGGCGTGCAGCATGAAAGCGTTATTCAGGCGCTTATGCGGGCAAAAGCGCTTTTGTCCACGAATGTGGTTGTCTTTCTTGTGGATTTGCGAGGTTTGCGAGAAACCGGCTTGCTGTTTATGCACCGACTGGGTGACGAAAATCCCCGGATCGTTCTCGTTTAAGTCCAGCAACAGCGGTGAGCACTGTTCCATCATCGGGATGAACTGCTCATACCCCACCCAGGCCGAATCAAACAGAATGTAGTCGCATAAATGGCCGATGCTATCGACCACCTGCCGGGCGTTATAAATAGTGCCGTCATACGTACCCAACTGAATCACCGCCAGCCGGAACGGTCTGGCTTCATCGGCGCGCGCCGGGGCGACCTCGCGGATGAGCTCGCGCAGGTAGCCCTCATCAAAACAGTGCGCATCCACGCCCCCGATAAAACCAAACGGGTTACGGGCCGTTTCCAGATAAATCGGCGTCGCGCCCGCCTGAATCAACGCACCGTGATGGTTAGACTTGTGGTTATTTCTATCAAACAGCACCAAATCACCGCGCGTCAGCAACGCATTCGTCACCACTTTGTTCGCCGCCGAGGTGCCATTAAGGACAAAGTAGGTTTTATCGGCATTGAACACTTTGGCAGCAAATTTCTGCGCTTTTTTCGCCGCACCTTCATGGATCAACAAGTCGCCCAGCTTCACGTCTGCATTGCAGATGTCAGAGCGGAACATGTTTTCGCCATAAAACTCGAAAAACTGCCGACCGGCCGGGTGCTTGCGGAAAAACGCCCCGCCCTGATGCCCAGGACAGGCGAACGTGGTGTTTTGCATACCGACATATTTAGACAGCGTATCAAAAAATGGCGGCAGTAAACGCGCCTGATACTCGGCTGCCACTTTTTCCAGTTGCAGCGCGTGTTCCCCGGCTTTATCCAGACTCAGCCACTCGCTGCCCGGTGGCAGCGGTTCCTCACTGGTATGCCACGGCTCGCGCACCACGAATGCCGGAATACCGAAACCGGAGTGATGCATCACCGACAGGATGCCGCTGCGCGCCTCCTCAACCGACACCACGACGGCCGCGATATCGGTAAAATCGGTCTGACTGAGCGCCACAATCGGACGCAAGGTGATTAGACGGGAGGCAACCGCCGCATTAGCCGCAATTTTTAACTGTTTCATGTACCCAAACCCAAACGGTCAAGAATGAGTGTACGTGCCTGAAAGACACTGCGCAGAGATAACGCTACGTGTTAAGCGTAACGTACCCCATCAACTACTGCCCAAAACGACGAACAGCATGCCAGCTAACCGCGACAAACGTATGACCCGCGCCAACGGCACAGGGAAATACGCATCATCTGGGACCAGCACCAGCCGATAGACATCAGTAAAATCAGAGACCAGTCGGCTCTATTTTTAATCATGCCTAACAGGGGGCGTCAGTACGCCTCACCGCATAGTGGCAAGGGATAATCGGGAAAACAGAGACAGGATGAACGCCATGCGTTCAGGATGCGGCGACAGCAGCAGAGATCCGGCGCACGGCGTCTGTACCATGGGCATTGAATCCAACATATCCGCAATCCTCTAAATAACCGCAGGTGGAAGGTAAGCTAAAAACCGCGCAATAGTGGCATTATTTTTCAGCGAATTCAAGACAACGAATGTGACAGTATTTATCGGCCCGATGCCGCACGCCATCGGGCCCGCCACCGCTATTACCACGCCCTCAACCCCACCGAAAACCACACTAACTGACTGAAAATAGAGCAACCACAACGATTATGGCAGAAACTCATTGACGCTCATCGCGATATACGGTTTAATGCGCCCCGTTGCCCGGATAGCTCAGTCGGTAGAGCAGGGGATTGAAAATCCCCGTGTCCTTGGTTCGATTCCGAGTCCGGGCACCACTTATTTATAACCCTCGCTTCTGCGGGGGTTTTTGCTTTCTGAGTCAACAACTTGTTGGTTTACCAGTAGTTACCGCCCTTATCCCTCCTCCGGCCCCGCTTCCCGGTGGTACAAAAAGGTGGTACAAATGATCATTATGAAAGGTCTCTATACACGCAGTGGCACCTACGGTGTCCGCCGAGTTATCCCTAAAAAACTCCGCCACCTTCTGGACGATCAGCATGAGTTCAAAGAGTCACTCGGCACGAAAGATCATGATGAAGCTATCGTCAGAGCTATCCCTGTCTGGCAGAAATTTGAGAATGCGATACGAAGAGCCAAACGACAGTTGGATGCTGAGCAATCTGTCACCAACGCCGATATCGAGTTGATCGCTGGCCTCTGGGCCTCCCGCATGGTGTCACAGGAAGAAGTCATCACTGAGCGATATCTGATTGACGACTATGAATATGGCCTATCCCGTAGCCCCGCTAATGATCTCATCTGCGATTATCTGGAACATAAAGACCGCCTAGTTAGCCAAAAGTCAGATTCGTGGCAGGACAGCAGCGGAGCACTGTGTAAATTGATGGCTGTAGAACTTCAGGAAGCACAGGAATGGGCCGACACTGAGTTACCACAGATCTGGCTCCATCGTCTGGCATGGCGGCTTGCAGAGCGGCGTAATGAGATAACGAATGCGTTCATTCTCAGCCTTTACCCCAAACGCTACGCCAGAAGCAAAGGACTGGATGCGTTGCCAGAAGCAGCCGAACCCCGCAATACCTTCATTCAGTTATTCGAAGCGTACAAAGAGTTCAAATGCCCTTCCGATGCAGCAACCATCGATAAAAAAGCACTGGCACATGTTAAAGAGTACGCAGCAGCAGCAGATCGTTTTGTTGAGATAAACGGCAACCTCGCCATTGACGACATCACCGTCGATCATATTGTGAAATTCCGGGATACTATGGCGAAGTACCCCAAAAATCTGACCAAAAAAGAGAAAGCTTTATCGTTGGCCCAAAAGCTGGCCCTGCCAAACAAAGACCACCTCACCCCGGACAGAGTGCGGAACATGCTCAACCATCTGTCGTCATTCTTTGAGTACGCTATCTACGTTAACTGGCTTAAGCACAACGCCGTGAGGGATGTACGTAAACCGTCCCGTACAGCCCGCGACAGCAGCGACAAACCCTTCACACAGCAAGAATTGGCGAGAGTGTTCTCCGGTCCTGTTTTCACCGGACGGGAAGAGCCTTACGAAGCGATGGATTACTGGATCCCGATTATCCTCTATTACACTGGCTGCCGTGTTGAGGAAATCGCACAGTTGCACAGGCGTGATATTCAGCAACGTGATGGCGTTTTGTGTTATGAAATTGCAGGAAAACGAAACGCAGTCCATTAAGACAGGCAAAACACGTTACGTTCCTGTACCTCTTCATGTTACAGAGCTGGGCTTCACCGATTTCGTCACCCGCAGGAGTGCCTTTCTGTTCTCTGACGAAGCCCTTGCTGAGAAAAAGTACTCAACCAATTTCCGTAAGCGATTCAGTCGTTACATCAGAAACAACGGCATTGGACGTGATGAAATATCACCGACACACAGCTTCCGTCATACATTCGTGACGAACTGCCGAAGAAGTGGGGTCGCAATGGACATTCGCGACAGCATTACAGGTCACATCGATTCGAACAGGAACGAAAGCGAAAACTATGGCGACAAACCCGTAGAAACTAAGCTGGAAGCCATCGAGACAATCCCAAGGTTAAACCTCCGTCGAATCAAGGACTGGAGCCGTTAAGTCAGGTACTCCCGGCCTTTTACCCCGATCACTACGGGCATCCGTGCCCGGTAAATCAGAATGGATAAACCTGCGTTTTATGCTGTGTGTGGTCGAAGACCGTTGCTCTGACAGCCTGACCATCCAGGAGCCGGAGCAACTTACGCACAATGGATTCAGCATGCCACTTAGTCAGACCTTCCAGGTATCCTGAAGCGGGCAGTCCGGCCTCGATGAGGACTGTCGGAAGTACAAGGTCAGCATCAATTGCACAGTTAAAACCAGTGGTGTACTTCTCGCGGTCGATAATCAGTCTTAAATAGTTCATAAGCTCTCGTTCTTCTTCATCAGGTCTTAATATGATATAAATTTAAACACATACTTTATTTTACTGCACTGCAAGGGAATTTATGTCAGTAGCCGACGAAATTGAATACATGAGTAATTTGGAATCAAAGTTTCAAGACCTTTATAAAAAAATCAAGTACAATCAGGATTATTTTTATCTTGATGATGAACTTGGGGCAGTTCGTGCTGATTCGAATGAAAATGGTAAATATATTTTTGATGAGCCATTTAAATATACAAAGATTGCAGGCTCTATTCATCCAGATACCCACAGAGAAGTCATTAAGATAATAACGATATATCTAGATGAAGGCTGGAAAATGCCTAGTGAGATGAGAGAGTATTTATCTGAAAGGTTTAAAAAAGCAATTAATCCAAATCCAAAAAATCTGGATTCATTATTTGGATTGAGACCAAAAGAAAGAATAAGGGAAAATGACAGAAATAAAAAAGATGCAGTTTATTACATCATGTTTAGAAAGTCCTTACATAAAGAACTTAAACCAAAACATAGAAAAAATCCATTTTTCAGGATAAAAGCATTAAATGACTCTCTATGTGATGAATTGAGTGTTTTATTTTTTAAAAATACCGTCAGTAACGACAAGTTAAAGGATTTAATTAAAGAAGGGAAACTAATTGGATTAAATGATGATATTCGTCAATTCTATTGTGAAAAAGATATTGAGTGTCTGGTTAAATACAGAGGGTATTTGAGTGATACTATCATTGCGATGAATGACATCATTCCCACAGAGAATAATCAACAAAAATTAGATACGCTGAATTTTATCTTAGCTAAAATTGAACAGAAACTACATAAACTCTCGTTTATCAAGGCAACGCTATAATATCAATTTTTTAGGGGTGTTTTTTCGTTACGGAAAATCTCCCCTTCTATTTTGTCGACATGTCACTGTCAATCCGAATAGCATTTTCCTCAACGCAGCGAGGCTACTCTTGCTGCAAAGATGAGGAAATCCAATGAACGGTAACAACGAAAGTTTCAAGCAGAAAGCGGCTATCTTTAGCCAAATCACCTCTGTTGAAGAGAAATGCGAGTACGTTTACGAACTGCTTGAGGATATCTGTCGTATTGAAGATGGGAGTGCCACTTACAGCGAAGAGCATGACTGCTATCAGTTCTTTTCCTCGGGAGACTGTTGTAGCATGCGTCTCGTCATGAGCCCTTACGGAGATATCGAACACTTCGAATTTGGCTGTAACTAACGATACAATATCGCATTGACTTCACCCGCAAGGGGGAACGTCATCTCCCTTGCGAAAGTCATGCGGGGAGTCAATATGAATATTGAAGAGCATAATTATAAGGCGTTATATGCCGCATTTCAACTTGGAATAGAGCATGGAATTGTCGCAGAGGATGCTGAATTAAAAGCAGTTGACACAGATCATCCCAGATTTAAAGATATCCATGACAAGCCTGGTAAAACAAGTGGATATTTAAAAATACTGAGTGATGAAGAAGGTAAAACTCACAGGATATATATCAGGAGCAATAGACCTGGTTTAGGTGAGGCAATGTGGAATAGCCACGGTTTGAATTCATTATCATCCGTGGATCGACAGGAGAGAATTAATGAACTAGAAACGCTAAGAACACAGAAAATGCTGAAGAAGGAAGCATTTTTTGTTGAAAATAGAATTGAATTAGCCAAACACATCACCTCATTATCAGAAGTATCACGGCATCCTTATTTGTCGAGAAAAAATGTGTCAGGTAATGGTCTTCTAATGGATGGCGACGCATTAATCATTCCAATTAGCAATTACAAGGGTAACTTCATTAATGCTCAACGTATATTACCCAATGGCACTAAATACTTCTATAAAGATTGTGGTAAAAAGGGTGCCTGTCATGTTATTCAGGGAAATGACAGCACTCTATTAGTTGCCGAGGGATATGCAACAGCAGCATCCTGTTTTGATGCCACCGGATACACATCTATCATGGCTATCGATTGCGGGAATATTTATCCAGTAGTTGAATCAATTCGCTCACAAACAAAGGTTCCAATCGTCATTATTGCCGATAACGATAAATATAAGGAGAAAAACGCTGGAGTTGAGGCAGCGGAAAAGGTCGCAAAAGAATTTGAGGGGATATCTATCTTCATCCCTGAGTTTCAGGACGAGACGAGTCAGCCCACGGATGCCAACGATCTGATGCTGCTGGAGGGAATGGACGAGCTGAAGAGGCAACTGAAGCCCGTTATCGCTCATGCCAGAATGGGGATTCCACCCAGCTTCTTCTTCTCAAATGGCTGGCTGTGTCAGAAGCGTGAATCCGTTAGCGCAAAGGTTAGCACGGCTATTTACCCAGTCGCTTTGTCACGTGATAAGGCGAGTGAAGACTGGGGATTGGTCCTTCAGTTTGCAGATATGGATGGCCATACGCACCAGTTTGCATTGCCGAGGGCGGCTTTAATTAAAGAACCTTCGTTGATGCTGGAGCCGTTAGTTTCACGTGGTCTGCATTATGATCCCGGTGAACTCAGGGCACTCCAGAGTTACATCAACACGGTTCAGCCTGTAGGAAGAGCCAGGAGCGTATCGCAGACAGGATGGTTTGGCGATGTTTATGTGCTCCCCGATGAGGCGATAGGGGCATCCAGTGAGACGGTAATTTATCAGTCGTTCTCTGGGGCTCCCCCAGGCTATGAGCAGTCAGGTAGCCTGGAAGACTGGCAGAAAAATGTCGCTACTAAGTGTGTCGGTAATAGCCGGTTAGTTTTGATGGTTGCTGCTGGATTTGCCGGACCACTGCTGGAACTGGACAGTTCACTGGAATCTGGCGGGTTTCATATCCGCAGTGAGAGTAGCCGGGGAAAGTCGACAGGTCTTCGGGTTTGTAAGTCTCTCTGGGGGGCCCCGGATAAGCTTGTAACATGGCGTGCGACCTCTAACGGGCTTGAAGGTGTCTGCTTCGCTCATAACGACGCAACACTGGTGATCGATGAGTTGGGCCAGATGGCCGATGAAAACCCCGCAGAGGCTGCTCAGACCGTCTATATGGTTGCTAATGGGTCGAGTAAAGCACGGGCAAACCGGACAGGAGGTGCAGCAGCAATTAAAACGTGGCGTTTGATCTTCATGTCAGCGGGAGAAGTATCGCTGTCGAACCTGATGGAGCAGCATGGCAAGAAGGTTAAAGCCGGGCAGGAAGTGCGTTTTATCGATATTCCGGCAGATGCTGGTAAGGGGTTGGGGCTGTTCGAGGAACTCCATGATTGTGCCGATGGTGCCAGCTTCGCTGAGGCCCTGAACCGTGACAGTAAGCGTTTCTACGGTACGGCTGCCCGTGCCTTTCTGCGGCTACTTACGGCGGATAAGGCGGGATTTACCAGCAGGCTCAAGAAGCTGATGGCTGAATTTCTTGTTCATGTGCCAGACGGAGCAGATGGTCAGATCAAACGTGCTGCTAACCGCTTTGCTCTCGTGGCTGCTGCCGGAGAGCTGGCCTCGGATATTACGGGATGGCCCGAAGGTGAGTCACTCCGTGGCGTCAAGGCTTGCTTCGATAGTTGGCTGGCAGGACGCGGGGAAGGCTCCCACGAGTCAAATCAGGCAATTGAGTCTGTCAAGGCCCAGCTACTTACATGGGGGGATTCACGCTTTGGACAGGCGGCTAATGGTCCGGTCTGGGGGGCGAAGGATGGTTCAGACTTCTTGGTTTACCCAGCCGCGTTCAAGAGCGAGTTGTGCCGGGGGTTGGAACACCGAAACGTAGCTAAGATTTTGTATGATAATGGTTATCTTCCGAGTACTGCTAGCGTAACAAAGCGGATACATGGCGTGGGTACTCGTAAGGTTTACGTCATTTCGGGGAAGCTTTTGGGCGACGAACCTGAGCCGCCGCCGCAAGCACAGAGTGATGATTCACCATATGCCGTGTAATTCACTGGGGGCTCTGCCCCCTTTGTTACGTTGTTACGATTGCTTAAAATGGGCGGTAACAGCGAGAACGTTGATATAACTGCATGTTACGCTGTTACCTTTGTTACCGTTAAAAAACATCAAGTTGGAGAGCTCTATGGATTGGCCTAAGGAGTACAGCAAGACCACTCAAGCGGTACGAGAGGCGGCATACAAGCAGTATAAAGTTGAAGCTATAACTAAAACGACACTTCTACCAGGGCAGGAAAAGATTGGTTATCACCAACAGCCATTAACGACGGACTATTATCTTTTCCTGTTCACCAGCAGGGATAATCCTGAACATACCGGGTATTTTACCTGTGGGCTTCATGCAGCAAAGGGCTGGTTTGATCTGAACGGACAACTACCAGAGAATATTCCATCGTATAACCCCCTAACTGGTGAGTCTTCAAGGGGCGGATCTGGTATTGTAGGTTCAAAACCGTCAAACTCAAATTGGAATCCCCAAATGAAGCGTCTCATCAGAGTGCTTCAGACATTTATCTGCCTGACTGATGACAACAATCGGAAAATCAAAGGGGAACCGAAAACGCTGAAAATCTTAAAGGAACTTGTAAAGGCGTCGAATAATGCGCCGAACACATCCAATATCCGATCTGTTAATACAACCCTGAGCAAAGCTTTAAAAGATGGCCGTCATGGTGGAGCCAACACTTTCACACAAATGGTGGAGTATTTCGAAATATCGCTCGGCGTCAGCTTCAAGAAAATAAATATTGATGATTTCAATCAGGATATCGAAGAAACTCGTAATAAGTCTGAAAGCTACTCATATCCATATCCAGCATCATTCTGAAATACAAAAAAAGGGCTCCGGCCCTTTTCAGTGACAAATTTTCCAAGGTAACAGCCGTAACAGTGATTGCACGCTATTATATCAACAATTTTGTTGTTACGCTTTTCTATATTTTCTGGTAACAAAATTAACACTTCACTTCTCTGCTATCTGCTTTTATATCCGTATACTTCCATTGTAATGACCTGAACAGAAGATTTAATTTTCAGCTAAGAGTGAGAAGTAGAGGTTGGCACTTTTGTCCAAAAAGTGATTAAAAAACTAGTGTCGATTCAGATATCCATTTTTAAATTAGGATGAATTGTTAACACTTCAGCCAGTTTTGAAAATAATTATTTGTTTTGCCGTTCGAAGTGGTAACTTACACGAACCGCCAGGAACGCTGCTCTGCCTCTGGCGGTTGGTTCTGATGAGAAAATACCTGTTATCCAATTATAGACTTTTCTCTCCAGTCTTTTATATAGAGCAATGAACTATCACTTAGTTTTAATCTTGAATGACTTATCAATATTCTTTCAGCTTTTGAGCCAAATTTTGTTGCTTCATCAAAAGCTAGAAATATTTGTTTTTTATTCATGGTGGAGAGAATTCTTAGGATGTTCCTCGTGGCAGGAACTTCAATATTTTTATATATGACTGAGTCATGAATAACAAATGGAAGTTTGGTCAACGATAGCATTGCAAGGTCAAAACCAACTAATCCTGCATACGACTTTCCTGTCCCCGTATCCTCTGGAGAAGTGAAGGTATACGATTTTTCACTGTTTATTCGCAATTGGGATGGATTTCGGGTTGGCCCGTAAACGACTTTGTTAAAATTGCTGAGTTTGAAATTTAATACATGCTCAATTGTCAGAAAAATCCCATTATAAATATTGTTTAATCGTTCTTTTGTAAGTTTTACTTGTTCAGTTGCAGCTACCTTAGTTTCATAGTATTTGTTTTCTAATACAGCTTTATCTGTTTTTTCTTTCAATTCGAAGACACGCTTGAACAAGTCATCGGGAGTACCCTTTTTAGCTAGACTTGAGCGAATTATACTCTCCAATTCGCTAATCTCCGACGTGATAGCATCAATCTCAACTTTTACATTAGTTAGATCTTTCTTAAGCTCTTTTCCAACTAATTTGCAGATACCTTGATGAAAGGCCTCAACTTTATGCAATCGTTCAGTATTTACGCTGGGTATGAATTCTTGTACTAGAGCGATGTTTGCAGCAAGTTTTGGTGTTATCCCCATAATGTCGCGTTCTAAACGTGTGGCTCTAGATAAGAGCTTTTGCTTCTTATGTGTTAGTTCATTAACGTATTGCTGTGTCGAACGTAGCTCAGCATCGAATAATGCTTCGTATGCACTTAAAGCTCCATTGAAGCCAGTTTTCAGCCCATCTATAACTTGTGCATTGTCAGAAATGATCTTTAGGTTTTCATTGTATTTAGTTTTGTTAATATTAGGAATTATTTCTGCTTTCATCGATTTTGAAATGATACTTTTTTTCTTTTCCTGTTCATCAAGGACAGTTTTTTCACCAGAAATCTCATCGGTATATTCGAAAATATCAATTAGACGGTTAACTGCAACGGCTTCTGATTCTTTTTCATCTCCTGCAAAAGGATGTTCAGGGTCAAGCTCACCTTTATTCCAAATCCTGCTGAAAGGGCCAGCTACACTCCTGAAGCTACTACTTAAATGACCCATTTCATATTTTGATTTGAGCATGTCAGTATAAGCATCAATGTTTATTTCATCTACTGAAATATAATTGTCATTACATATTTGAACCGTATTGGAAAATTCAGTTGTTCTTGAAAAGAAGTAAGGAACTCCGCCGAAGTTAAATTCAAAATTATATCTATGATGACCAAGGGCCTTGATTACGCCAGCTTTATCTTTCAATAAAGAATTTCCGCCCATTGCAAAATCTACAACCATTAGAGCAGTTGATTTTCCAATTGAGTTTTTAGCATCATTATCTCCAAGAATGACATTTAAACCATAACCGAAGATAATCTCTCCTTTATTAAATAAATCGCATGATACTTTACGGAGCATATTTAATATTCCCGGATTGATCTATATTGAGTAAGTCAAGAACATAAAGAATGTCCAGCGCATATATGAGTTCTGATGTGTCAGTGAATTGTTCTGATGTTCTATTTAATAGGTCAGAAATACTTTCCCCTTCCTCTCTATTTGAAAGGATTGATATCATTTTGTAAATGGTAGACTCTTCTAGTGTCGTGAATTTACTTGGAACTAACATCAAATACCTCACAACTTTGAATAAAAAAGGAAGTCAGGATTTTGGACGCCATTAAAGATTTTCCTGATTTTTGACAAATCCATTCAGATACGTATTTAAATACTAAATCCTTATTTTCAGGATGTTGCTTTTGCATGGCTAAGTAAAAAGTGTGTATCTGACATTGAAGCAATTTAATAGATAATTGATTTTCTTGCTCAATAATACGGATGTGATTTCTGATAGGTATGAAAAAGTCAGTAATATTATGTCGTATTTCCCTTTTGAGTAGTGAACTGATGTTAGACTTAAGTTTCTTATCAATAGAATTTATGTTGAATTCGGATTCAGAAAGATCTTCATAACTACCATCATCCATTGAGATCAGATCAAGGATTTCATTTACTTCATCTTGCAAGGCGTATTGCGAAGCAGCTAGCTTAGCATTAGCATCATCAAGAAATATTTTCTTAATGTTTTTCAGGTGTAAATATTCTTCTATTTTGAAGTCTTTGTCATAGTTAGTGTGACATGTAGGGCATAGCAGAATATAGTTTTCCAGTGAGTTAATATCCTCGGGGGCAGGATAATTACTCAATGCTGTAATTTGCAAGCTGTTTGGGTTCAAGGGATAAATATGTGCTATTTCATACAGAGATATTGGCTTCTTCGAACCAGGTTTTTTGGACATGATTGCAGATTTGCAGAGTGGACAGGCACCACCAGTTTCTGCATATAGAATACTGTGTTCATGATCACTAGGTTTTATCCGCACATTGGCCATTTATCCCATCCTGATGGTCTTATCTAATTGGCTGCTATAGAGTCGCAAACAACGCAATTTTACCTAAATATTATGTCTGAGACTGATTGAAGACTTTTTGGACACATGCCGGAAGTCAAGATAAACATTATTGTACAAAGCTAATATGAGCTTAAACAAGCTAACAGGTTAAAAATCAAAATTTACTTGTAAAATTAATTCGTTTGAGCACTGCAATGCAGATTTGGTGATCTTGACTTAGGTGCACATAACTCAGAAGGTCTTTGCACGGTGATTTTATACGCAAAAGTTATAAAAAGTCCGCTCCTAGCACCAGGCGGTCGATAAGAGCACCATAAGTGAGACCATTCAGCGTCATTCTGAAATGAAGGTCCCTGTCCTAGGCTGTGTCCCTTAACTTAACAACCGCTTTAAAAATAACCTGATCGCTCCCAGTTTTAGCATACTCAGGTAGTTTCTGGCTGTTTTCTCCGAGCGGGTGGCAATACGGCGATTTTCTTTGAGTATCGCAAAGCAACGCTCCACGACATTGCGTTTTTTGTATAGGCGCGTGTCGAGGAGCCGACGTCCGTCCTGACTGGCCTTCTCATTCGATTTAAACGGAATAACCGCTTTTATTCCTTTCATTTTCAAATGAATGCGAAGGTTTTTACCTGAATAACCCTTATCCGCCAGCACCGCTTTGGGACGTGATTTCAGATGCCCGCTTTTTCGGATAATCCCGACCCGGTTGAGCAACGTTTCCGCGTATCGGCTTTCGTGGGCCTGTCCACCGCTCAGGCAAAAACTCAGCGGTAATCCTGTGCCATCTGTCGCCAGATGGATTTTGGTGCCAAAGCCGCCGCGAGAGCGACCCAGCCCATGGTCCTCGCATTCATCGGGATGTTTTTTTTCGCACCGGCGGCCGCTTTCAGGGCGCGAACGTTACTGCCATCCAGCGCGATAATATCCCAGTCAATCAGCGCTTTTTCATCCAGAATCTGGAGTAATTTATTGAAAATACTGTTCATTATTCCGGCTTTAGACCACCGATTGAAACGGTTGTAAATGGTTTTCCATTGACCATAACGCTCAGGTAAATCCCGCCACGGCGCGCCGGAGCAAAGCACCCAAAATATGCCATTCATGACATGTCTATGCGCAAAGTAAGGACGCCCGCCTTGGGAAGAGCCTCTTTCAGGTGGCAGCATGGGAGAAATCAGCGCCCAGGCTTCATCGGGGAAATCGTAACGAGCCAAATTAAAGCACTTCTTGTGATGAAATCATGTCCCTGATTGTACAAAAAATAGTTACGGGACACACCCTAGACATGAATTTTCTCGGTAACAGTCGTAACAATGGGCACATGCCGTCATATCAATGTCTTCAGTGTTACGATTCACGATTTGGCATGGTAACAAAAGTAACACTTTTACATCCCTTATACCCTCGCCGTAATTCAATATTGACCATTCTCCCCGGTACAAGAAACGTGCATACAACCATAGGAGATTACTATGCACGATATAATCAACCAGGCCCGGGAGCTGCTAACGGCACGGCTCTACCGTAATGAATCGCTGGTGTCCTCCAAAGAAACTGAAAGCTACCTCGCCCTCCAGCTTGGCGACCGTGAGCACGAGGTCTTTGCCGTCATCTTCCTCGACTCGCAGAACCGCGTTATCCAGTATAAGGAGATGTTTTATGGCACGATATCATCCACGATTGTCTACCCCCGCGAGATAGCCCGTCTGGCGCTTTGTCTGAACGCCGCTGCTATCATCTGCTCTCATAATCATCCGTCAGGTTATCCTGAGCCATCAGGGGCTGACAGGACCATTACCGAACGGATAAAGAAGGCGATGGAGCTGATAGACGTCCGTGTACTGGATCACATCGTCGTTGGTGGTGGTCGAACTGTATCGTTCGCGGAGAGAGGCTGGTTATGAACTGGAAAGCGCTATTACTCGAAGCCGTAATCATGGCGTTAACCACCTTCGCCACTATCTTCTTTCGGGGAATGATGGGCCGCTATACCCCCGACAAAGATTTCTTCTAATCCCCCCATCTCAACTAGACCCGAGCCATTAGGCCATGCCCTAAAGATCTGCCGCCAGCACCGCTATGGAATGCCCGTTCAGGTCATGCCACAGGGCTGTTCTGGCATTTTGGCAGGTTTGTGCAGCATAGCATGGCCTATTGGCAGGGTAAGGAGTCCTAAATGGCTACAGTCGGTTACGCCCGCGTGTCCACCACCGGGCAAAGTCTGGATACTCAACTCAAAGCCCTATCCGACTGCGAGAAGGTATTCCGGGAAAAAATCAGCGGAGCCAAGGATGACCGTCCTGAGCTAAAAGCAATGCTGGAGTTTGTCCGCGAAGGTGACACAGTGCAAGTCACGAAACTGGATCGCCTCGCCCGTAATACCCGCCACCTGCTGGAAGTATCGGAATATCTACAGGGTAAAGGCGTGGCATTAAATATCCTTAACATCGGTATCAACACGGCCACACCGACCGGAAAGCTGATGCTGACGATGATTGGAGCCATCGCCACGTTTGAACGTGAAATGATGCTGGAGCGTCAGGCCGAAGGTATTGCACTGGCGAAACTCAAGGGCAAGTACAAGGGCAGGAAGGCAACGGCTCGAAGTAAATCGCAGGAAGTTATTGAGTTATTAGAAAAGGGGCTGAGTAAACCCGAAATATCCCGCCAGTTGGGGATCGGTATCACCAGCATTTACCGCATAGTACGGGGTAATAGGCCCGACTTATTGGAGAGAAAATAATGAAAGGTCTGAGATTTATTCTAATTTCAGTATTCATCTTCACCGCAAATGGATATGCGGCCACATTACCGAAAACACTATTAATACAGTGTGATAATGGCGTTGAGGCAACCATTAACATTGCTCAGATGGATGTATCAGGCCTGAAAACTCTAAAGTACAAAGGAGTTGTCGAGCAAGATGATGAAAAGGTCATCATGGTGTATGGCAATAATACAAAGGTGATGATTCAGTACGTGGGCCCAAAAGTATTCTTACAAGACAGAAACCGCTGGATTCCCTGCAATACCTACCGAGCTAATTAATGACAGCATGATAATTTCGCTTAAGGAAAAACAAAAATGAATGTAAGCATAAAAATGCTGGTGCTTTCAGCTGTCTTAGCGATTACTTCGCTGGCAATCCCGTTCAGTGAAACAAATATGGTATGGGTGAATGATGCGAGTTACAGCTTCCTAATTCAGGTTGCTTTGCCGCATCTGGGAATTGCCGTCAGTAGCATCATCGGTGGCTATGCTGGAGCATTGTTCTTAAGCAGTAGCAAAGATCAGACTCTGAATCAGTTCGCTGGGATCAACGGTATCATAGCCACTGCAATGCTTATCTGTGGAGTGTATGTCAGTGAGCCGATATATGTGTTCATCTACTCATTGGTCTGCCCTCCACTCATCGGTATCGGGGTGTTGCAGCTGTCCGAATATCTGCCGCTCAGAAAACGTGGGGTTACATTCACACTGATTTTCCTGCTACTTCTGCTCAGTATTGCCCTGCTCTGCATTGGTATCACCTCCAGAGACTGGATAATGATTATCGACTTTGGAACGAGCTTCCGGGTGCTATTTGGGGCGCTAATGGGTGGACTAGCAGCAAATCTTACTCAACAGTGGAAGTTGAACACACCTCCGAAAAATCCCATTAGCCAAGCATAGATAACTGTTAAGGCAAACTATAAATAGCGATGCTATACGCTCCATACCATCGCTATTGCTCTCCACTAATACCGTATTTATAGTATGGATACTACAAGTACGGTAGTAATGGTTACGGATGTTCCTGACCATTTTTTGATGGAGATCGAATTCATGAAAACATGCCAAAATCAACATCGTCACGACCCTTATTTTGCTAAATTTCCAAAAGATCAGGGAGATTTCAGCCGTCATAAATGTGCTGGTTGTTCATATGAACTTGGCTATCAAGCTGGATATTCTAAGCAAAAGGTAATCGATATGGAGAGTGCAATTTCCTCCATCAAGGATAGCCAGGCAAGCCATGTTCGTCATATCAGCCCAATGGCAGCATACGCACAAGGCTATGTAGAAGGTATTACACAGTATTATCGTGAGCACCCAGAAAAAGCATAAAACTGCTTATCTGAAGAGTACCGTTACCTTGAATATGGTACAAAACGGTGGTACATTCAGAATCGAAGCGTAAAGGTAACTTACTGTTATTCGGTGATTTCATTGTTGTGGCAATGAATCCTTGGTTCGATTCCGAGTCCGGGCACCACTTATTTGCATCAAAGCACGCTGGTTAAGAGTGAGAACCTTAACGGGCGGTTAACGCAGGGTTCGGTCATAGAATCGTTTTCGGCGCAGATAGCGTTCAACAAGCTGCACTGCTTAACAAAGAACTGAATCCTCAAGATAGGGAATCTGTGTCAGCAGATTCCCTTTTCTCGATCGCTGTGTATAGTTACAGCCAACTACATTACTGTCAAGTCATGTAATTGGTTATCCAAGCAAATATCTGTGTGTAACGCCAGCTCAGTCTCCAGTGTCCTCCCTACAATTTCCATATTCAATTCAATGTATTCCATCGTGGTACTGACACTACTGTGCCCCAGCAGATCTTTAACCAACTGCAAATTACGATCCGGCGTTTTCATCAGCTCGGTGGCAAGCGTATGCCGGAACCGGTGTGCCGTCACCGCGAATCCACAGTCCCGAGCCAGTCGGCGGAAAAACGACCGTGTACTCTGTAATGCCTGGGCTTCATCATACTGATACTCGTCCTGGTGACGCCGGGACGGTGCAAAGCGATTGACATCAAATAACATGTCGAACGGACGGGCGCCGGCCAGTTTTGCCTGCGCCAGTAAACGGGCCAGCCTGACACGCAACTGACGAACGACAGGCACCCGCCACTCCCTGTGCGTTTTACTCCCCTCCAGTCGTAGTTCGATGAATCCCTCATCGAGATTGATATCCTGTAATCGGAGGTGCAGTAGTTGATTCTGTCTCATCCCGGTATAGCGCAGAGTATCGAGGACAGTAAGCCAGTACCAGGCTGGATACAATGCACACCGGCGTCCCCAGGGAGCATGAGACTCTTCAGACTCTACTCGTTGCATCAGCAGGTAGATTTTCGTCAACTGTTCCCGGGTGAGTGTCTTCTTTTTCTTCTTGTCTTTTTGAACAGCGACGTCATTAAATGGATTTTTATCCTGTTCAATTAAACCTTCCTCTATCCCAAAATTAAATAGCGCCCGCAGGTGCGTCACTTTGTTATTCCAGGTATTGGCGGACAATTTGCGTTCCTTTAAGGTATGTCTTCGCCATTTCAACACATCACGGTGTGTTATCTTGTCGGGTAAAACTTCCACACCGATATACTTCCTGAATCCCTTCACCACTTTCACATAACTGTCTTCGGTGACTTGTCGAAGATTGTGAGAGAAGAAATATTCATCCAGCAGTTCTTCCCAGGTCATTGACGTATCTGGCATAGACATTCCCTTCGATTTACAGAGCATAAAAACTGCACTTTTTGCTGTGTACAGACAAAAATAAGCCTGCTAATCAATTAGATTGCCATACATCAGGGAAGGATCAACAACCGACTTTCATCAGGGATACGGTTTCCCCGATACAGTGTTGATGCTTTGACCAGATAGCCATGAATATGTCGAAACGTCCCGATCCCTGATGGCGTGCTATACACTTTTGCCTGAATGAAACGCTCCCCTTCAGATACTCGGTGTACACCCAAACGCTCGAAAGATGACTGCAACGCGTTACGTTTTACCTTATTTCTGTAGTGGCACACTAAATTTGGCCACCTGAATAGAGGTGATATCATCGCCTCATAGTCAAAAACAGGTGACATTATGACCGGACGTAACAGACGCAATTTTAGCCCTGAGTTTCGCCTTGAAGCTGCCCAGCTTGTACTCGAATCAGCATTACACTGTTGCCGCCGCTGCCACGGCAATGAATGTCGGCAAATCCACGATGGATAAGTGGGTCCGCCAGTTGAAAGAAGAACGAGCGGGAAAATCACCCATAGCTTCACCCATGACACCTGAGCAGATTGAAATACGCGAGCTGAAGAAAAGACTTCAACGTGTTGAAATGGAAAGGGATATATTAAAAAAGGCTACCGCGCTCTTGATGTCAGACTCCCTGAACAATTCTCATTAGTTGAGAAACTCAGGGCGCGGTTTCCCGTTGCCGTTATGTGCAATGTGTTTGGGGTTCATCGCAGCAGCTATAAATACTGGCGGCAACCAAAGAAGCCTGATGCCACACACGTGGTATTACTCAGTCTTGTTCGTGAAAGCTATCGCGAAAGTCATGGTTCTGCAGGTGCACGTAATATTGCCGCGAGGGTCACAACCAAAGGCGTAAAACTGAGTCGCTGGCGGGCAACAAAGCTGATGAAAGCACTTAATCTCATCAGTTGTCAGCAGCCCGGCCATCGATATAAGAAGGCGTCTAAGGAGCACGTAGAGATCCCCAACTATCTTGAGCGCCAGTTTGCAGTAACAGAACCTAATCAGGTCTGGTGTGGTGATGTGACGTATATCTGGACAGGTAAACGTTGGGCTTATTTAGCCGTTGTGCTTTATCTGTTTTCTCGTAAACCAGTTGGCTGGGCGATGTCATTTTTCCCGGACTCTGCATTGACAACGAAAGCGCTGTCCATGGCCTGGGAAGCGCGAGGAAAACCCTCTAATTTGCTGTATCACTCGGATCAAGGTAGCCACTATACCAGCAGAAATTTCAGACAATTACTGTGGAGATATCAGATAAAGCAAAGCCTGAGTCGCCGGGGGAATTGCTGGGATAACAGCCCGATGGAACGTTTTTTTAGAAGCCTGAAAACAGAGTGGGTGCCGAATAATGGATACGCCAACTTTAGTGAAGCCAGCGCAGCGATAACGAACTACATCACGGAATATTACAGCCAGCTCAGACCCCATCAATATAATGGTGGTTTGACGCCGAATGAATCAGAACGATTGTTCTGGAAAAACTCTAACGCTGTGGCCAGTTTTTGTTGACCACTACAGCCATACTTCTTACGCCAAGTGTAAAAGGTGGCGTCGGAAATGGCGTGCTTACGGCAGAGCTCACGGGCAGAAACCCCGGCCTCAGCCTCGCGGAGGATACTGATGATCTGTTCGTCGGAAAAACGCTTCTTCATGGGGATGTCCTCATGTGGCTTATGAAGACATTACTCACATCGGTGTGTATTAATCAACGGGGAGCAGGTCACGCAACAACGTCGGTAAAGAAATTTAGCGTTGAGCCAGCGCAGTTTGTGAGACAGAATAAATCTCCCGATGTGGGAACAGTACACATGTGACAGTTGAATGAGCACATTACGTGATGGTTACTATTATTAAGACAAGTCAACCTCTCGCCGTCTTTGACTTTGATGGCACACTCACCAAGCGAGACAGCTTTGTCCCTTTTTTGTATTTTGCCTTTGGGAAACGTGTCTTTACCCAACGTCTTGTCCGTCTGGTTATCCCCACACTCAAGTTCATTGGGCGCAGGATGACACGGGATGAACTTAAGGCCGCCCTGATCCAAATCTTTCTTACCGGCATTGAGGCCCGCTGGGTTGAAAGTAAAGCGGTTGATTTCTGTGAACAATACTGGGCACGTCTGATGCGCCCTTCCGGCCTCGTTGGCGTAGCATCTCAGGTTAACGCGGGTGCCATTGTAACACTCTGCTCTGCCTCGCCTGCAATAGTGCTGAAGCCCTTCGCAGAAAAGTTAGGAATACGTTTAATCGGGACAAACTTAGAAGTAAAGGATGGTATCCTGACGGGCCGTATAAGTGGCGACAATTGCCGATGTGCTCAGAAGGTATTGAGGCTGGAAGCTGAATATGGGCCGCTCTGTGCATATCACCTTCGTGCATGGGGCGACACTCGTGGTGATTATGAAATGCTGGCCGTTGCACAGGAACCTAACTGGAGGCAGTTTCACCGGCCGTGGGAGAGACGTAATATCTCAGTGAACAAAATCAAACGCATGCTGAAATAACACAGTATGGGGCACGTTCAGTCTGGCGCTTAAAACTAACGGGCCCCGACATCGGAAGCTTCACATTACGCGATAATCCCTTTTTTCATTGCGTCTTGTTTCCAGTCGCTGAATTCTTTGAGCAACATGTCATACAGTGTTGCATCATCTATTTTTGCAAAATCATCGATTGGGAAGAAGTGAGTATTATCAATTCGGCGATCGGTAAAGGTGTCCAGTTGTTCAAGAATGCCATAATTATTACCGCCCAGGCCGATAAACTTCCAGAAAATAGCGTGATTTGCCGAACGGCGGATCGCATCTTTAATCGCTTTAGTTTTACTAATACCACCATCGGTAATAAACACAACATAAACGGGTAATTCACTGTTTTGAAAGTAATCGATAATTGCCATCATGCAGGGAGGTTCGTTATTAATGCCGCCTAATTCCGGCAATAGTTCCCTTTGAACACGCAGTCCCGTCCCCTGAAGCCGTTCAATATACCCGTCAAGATTCGCCAACGTCACATCATCATACTTACGATGTTTATCAGCAAAACCCCAAACATCCATCGCCCCATCATCATCAAATTGAACAGCAAGGATAGCAATACGATCCAGTACCGCCTGAACATGGCCTTGCTTAAACTCGCGTTTCATGGAGCCCGACGCATCCAGCACAAAAGCGACTTTTGCTTTTACCGCGTCAAGACTGTGTTTTACCAGACTAACCCTGGCATTTTTGGCCAAACTGATAAGGCGAGGGGCTTTCGCCAGGATGTGCTTCTCTAAGTTGACCATCGGCTCTACAGCAACAGACATGGCGGCAGGGGAAGACACCTCAACACCATAATTTTTCGCCAATGGCTCTAAACCACCGTTAAAGCCCAGCCCCAGCGCTCTGAATTTCCAACCATCATGGTGTCGGTAAACCTCGCCAAGGATCAGCGCTTTCTCCGTTCTTTCTGCCAGAGAGGGAACCTCGAACGTAGCCACTCCTTCAACACTCAGTTGGATACGTTGCAAGCCAGAGACTGAATCAGCACCATCTATCACCAGTGTGATGGCAATCTTCGCGATATCGCTGTCAATCAGGTTTAAGTCCAGTGTAAAAAAACTACCTTCTGCCGATGATGACAAATTGATACTGTCGTTCGGAGTTGAGGGCTGATTAAAGAAAATAAAGTCGCTATCTCCCCTCACTTTATTGTTAGCAGAGAGCATGAAAGCAGAAATATCAATCTCACTGAGGCATGTTGCTGTTTTGGGATACACAACAGCAATGCGTAACACACGCTGGTTTAACTCAATGTTTTGTCCGGATTGCAATTCCATATCAGAATGTCCCATTTTTTCAATGAAAGACTTATATTCCAGGTAATAAAAACCACGAAATTTAATCTGCTGTTGTAATAATCAAACCGCATCCACCCGCTCTTTTTCCAGAAAATACAAAGCGTGGGTGCCGCAATTACCGCAGGTATACAAGAGCGCTCCCTTCTCGTAGATAAATTCGTTTCTCTGGTTATATTAAAGTTTGTAAATGCAATATGACGATATCACTGGCAGTCGCGGAGCTACTGCTCGTTTGGCACAGGTACCAGAGAAAATACCCAAAACTATCCTATTCTTTTTATAAAAAAGCCCCGGTGTTTTACCAACGGGGCTATCAAACTTACGTCAACGTCAAATGTTCACGCCATGCTGTGAAGCCAGTGCGGATAAGCCCCCTGAAAAACCCTGGCCTACTGCTTTGAATTTCCACTCGGCGTTATGACGATACAGCTCGCCAAACACCATAGCGGTTTCAGTAGACGCATCTTCTGACAGGTCGAAACGCGCAATTTCGGTGCCGTTATCGTGGTTAAATATACGGATATAGCTGTTGTTGACCATACCGAAGTTTTGTTTACGTGCTTCTGCATCATAAATAGTCACAGCAAACACCAGTTTTTTCACGTCAGCGGGGATTTTAGTCAGATCAATTTTGAGCTGCTCATCATCGCCTTCACCTTCACCGGTACGGTTATCACCCATGTGGGTGACGGAGCCACAGGTACTGGTTTTATTATTGAAGAAAATGAAGGACGAGTCGGAGATGACTTTACCATTATCTCCAACCATAAAGACCGACGAATCAAGGTCAAAATCAGTACCGTCAGTCACACGAGCATCCCAACCGAGACCAGCCATAGCGACATTCATCGTCGGTGCTTCTTTTGTTAAGGATACATTGCCGCCTTTAATCAAAGATACTGCCATTTTTAAGCCCTTGTAATAAGAACGATTCATAATAAACCGGCGGTAAACTCCGCCGGTTTAGTCCCAAAAAATAATATTGCTGCGAAATTAAGACGCGTTGATACCGTACTGAGCACAAACCGATGCCAAACCGCCTGCATACCCTTGGCCAACGGCACGGAATTTCCACTCAGTATTGTGGCGATACAGTTCGCCAAATAACATGGCAGTCTCTGTAGACGCGTCTTCAGTCAGGTCATAGCGAGCCACTTCCTGCTGGTTATCATCATTCACCAGACGAATGAAGGCACCAGAAACCTGGCCAAAACTCTGACGACGGGCTGCCGCATCATGAATAGTCACGACAAAAACTATCTTGTCCACGTCTGCCGGGATCTGGTCAAGTTTGATTTTCAGGGCTTCATCATCACCGTCGCCTTGGCCGGTGCGGTTGTCGCCAGTGTGCAATACCGAACCATCGGCAGATTTCAGATTGTTGTAGAAAATAAAATCGGAATCACCGCGTACTTTACCCGCGTTATTCAGTAAAAATGCAGAGGCATCAAGGTCAAAATCCTGGCCATCGGTAGAGCGAGCATCCCACCCTAACCCGACAAGCATATTTTTCATCGTTGGAGCTTCTTTACTTAAAGAAACATTACCGCCTTTAGAAAGAGAAACACCCATATTCCTATCCTCGATTGTTAACGTTAATAGTTAAAGTGAAGGTTTTAGGGAATTACCCCTCTTTGCCTTCCTCAGCATCAGGTTTTCCAGGAAACAATACGCTGCCAATAATACCCAAAGCCAACACACCAAGAACAACGAAGAGACTGGTATTGGCTGAGATACTATAGCCATGATGCAACAGATGATCGCTTGCATTCAGCCCCAGCTTCACACCGATGAAGAACAACAGCACAATTACGGCTTTTTCAAGGTGTGCGAGGTACTGCTTCAGCGCTTCCAAAACAAAGTACATGGTACGCAGACCAAGAATAGCGAACATCATGGCGCTGTACACAATCAAAGGCTCACGGCTCACGGCGATAACAGCCGGCACAGAATCAAATGCAAACATCACATCCGAGAGCTCAACAACGGCCAGACATAGCATCAGCGGGGTCGCATACAATGCGGCTTTTCCCACGCGACCAACCTGGATGTCTTTATTTTCAGGCTTTGCCAGTTCGATATCGACTTCTTTCTGGGTTAACAGGAAAGCATGTCCTGTTAATTTCGGCCAGAGCGGGAAAAAACGTTTTACCAGACGGTAAGCAATATGCTGAGAGTAATCTTCAATGGCATCATCATCGTCGTCGCTTTTAAGCATCATGACCGCCGTCCACAAGACGACCAGCGCAAAGACGATTTCGACCCATGGCCCCAACGTCAATAGGCTGGCACCAATAGCAACGAAAATCCCGCGAAAGACAATGGCACCAATAACCCCCCAGTAAAGTACGCGATGGCGAAGATTATCAGGCACGGCAAACCACGAGAAGATAGCCATCATCACAAAAAGATTATCCACAGACAGGACTTTCTCCAGTGCATAGCCGGTAACAAACAGGCTGGCAACTTCAGCGCCGTGATGAATATAGAGGAAACCCGCGAAGGCCATCGCCACGACTATCCAGAACACAGTCCAAAGTGCAGCATTCTTTAAAGAAATCGGCTTGTCATGACGATGCATAAACAGGTCGATAAATATGGCTCCGACAGCCAGCAACACAAAAACGATGACCGTCTCTGCCGGGAAACCAAGATGCGTAGATACCATAATGAGCCCTTAAACCAGTATGTAATTAAAGGCCAAATTCAGCCGGGGTAAACCCCAGGGCCTGAGCAATTTCACGCACAGCCGTCTGTTCAGCCTGATCGAAATCGCCATCACTTTTCGCCACGGCGATACCAACACGTAGAGCGAGCTGTGCCGCTTCAGGTTGATCTTTCAAGGCCAGAATGTATTTCATGGTTTCACCTTTTCCGATTTCATAATCGAAACTAAAGCTGGCAACCAGCTCATTGAAGAACGCAATGACTTCTTTCGTTTCGAAAACTTTCAGTTCAGGAGAGGCTTGAAGAAAACCAATCATCTTCTGTTTTTCTTCCGAACTAACACCGTCACTGGTAACCGCAATGCGAGCACAGACAGCCACGGTTCCCTGCATGAATTTTTTATTCTTGAAGCGTCCAACTTGTTTGATCAATTCATCACGACTGGCATTAAACGCGCCTTTAACTTTATCGAAGAAACCCATTATTTCACCCTCGGGATTTTGAAATTATTTTGAACCAGCAGACCAGCGGAAACCCCAACCTAGAGCTTTATCCATATCTTGATGACCATTGAAAAACCGATTGATTCGCTCAACCTTAATGGTTCCGTTTTCATTCACCAAACGGGCAATTGCACACATATTGTGGCGGTTGGAACCTTCCGTTAAACGTGTTTCTATCGGCGGTTGCCCGGAGATATGCAGCGTGACGACACCATCCGTTTTATCCCAACTCGCGACGCCTTCGTAGATGAAAGCATAAATCAGCACCTGCCGAATTTGTTTCCATTCACGGCCATTGATATGTAGCCACTCACCCTCAGAAACTTGCCCGGTACGATCATCGCCCTGCAGTTCGACGAAGGGCTCATCATTAAACTGGCCAAACCTGTTTCCAAGCGCCTGAACAACGTTTTTGTCACCGTCCTGAAGTTCAATAAATGCACCGAGATCCAAATCAACCCCTTTAGTTTTACTGAACATACCGCCAAACATACCGCCTGATGCCGCTCGGCTCTGATTCCAGTTAAGGTTAATTTTGATTTCACCGAAATTATCCTGCTTGGCAAGACTGATCGAAGGTTTTTCTTTGGTCAGCGAAACTTTACTCAAACTGATTTTTGTGGGTTCTGGCGCTGGCGTGCTCACCGGTTCTGGAGTGCTGGCTGGTGTCGTATCATCTGAAATGTCTACGCCAAAATATTCCGCCAACGGTTTTAGTCCGCCGTTGAAGCCTTGTGCTATAAAACGGAATTTCCATTCCGTATTACGGCGATAAATCTCACCAAGGATCAGTGCGGCTTCCTGACGGCCAGACACGTCCACACTACCGGACAGCAAAATATCACCGTTAAGTTCAACCTGAATGGAGAGATGCTTCAGACCAGACAGCGTCATATTGCCATCACAGGTTGCGGTAAACGCCACTTTTTGTACTTCTGGGCGAAGGCGGTTGATATCAACCGCGAAAGCGGTGTCTGTAGCTGCTCCAGAGAGCTTTATAGACGCATCATCATTGACTGGCTGCCCGTAAAACACCATATCCGAATCCCCCTGCACTTTGCCTGAGGCATAAAGGCGAAATGAAGAGGCATCTATCGGAATACCGGAAAGAACACGAATGGTCAGGATCTGTGAAGGAAGGGGAGCATTGCTCCCTGGTGTCATATTCATTACCGCACCACCGTAGCAATAATGTCAGCATGCATCTCATCAATTGTTCGGCCAGTTGAGGCTTTACCGTGAGCGGTGAAATCCCAGCTACCGCCATTGCGGGCTAAAGATGCAATGATAATACCCGTATGGGAACCCTGCTCGGTCAACTGATAGCGTGCTAGTTCCTTGCGGGACTGATCGACAACACGGCAAAAAGCGTTATCGACTTCATTAAAGGTTTGTCCACGAAAGCTGTTTACGGTCAAGGCAAGATATTCAACTTGCGAAGGTAAGCGAGTGAGATCAACGGTAATCACTTCATCATCGCCATCGCCTTCACCAGTCAGGTTATCCCCCTGATGAACAACGGAGCCACAGTTCGATTTCAGTTTACGAAACCAGATGGTATCGATGGTTTTACCTGAACGGTCTAACAGAACGCATCCTGCATCCAAATCAATAGAATCATCACCGCCCAGAAGTCCACTTAAAAATCCTTTTTTCTTTTTCAAAGGATCCCAGCCTAAACCGAATTGAAGCTGGTTTAATGACGACGTTTCTTTACTGAGTGAAACAGTTTGGTTTTTGCTTAATGAAACCATTATTTATTCCTTCAGAGATAGGTTAAGTCATTATTTTTTTAAATCAGAAATCCTTGTACTTAAAAATCATATCATGATGAAGTTTAACAACAACCCGCATTTTCAATGCGCCAATAGCACATTTTAATAAAAAACTGATTTTAAAGTACATTTATTTTTTTATTTACATTTTTTGACGTAAATCTACGACTTAATCACATTGTACCCTTTCATTTTTCATATGGCAGATTTAATCATGTTATGATTGACATGCATAAGCCTCAGCCCTAGACTCTCACGATAAACTCTCCCCCTCTCAATTCTGGGAAAATTAAATCCGATGAGTCAAACAATCTGGTTAATGGAAGGCTTATCTTCACAGCGTGATATTATTTTAGGCATTAAAGACTTTTTTAAAAATACGAATAAAGAAATTACCATTATTGCCTCTCATCGCCATCACCGAAACGAAATACTTTCTTTGGCAGATATTGCACTGATTGAGCCAACCGATGACGAACAGCGCCTGGACTTTATTACCACCACTATAAAGCAATACGGTGTTCAGGCTCTTCATTCCGGGCGAAACTGTTTGTGGTTTGAAGCCCACCGTCAACAAATTGAATCCCTTGGTGTGTCACTGACCACTGGTGCAACCAGTACCGCAATGTTTGATCTGGCAAACGATAAAGTCAAATTTGCCCACGCCATGAAAGCCCATGGCTTGCCAGTAGTGCCCTCAATACTTATTGAAAGTGCTGAGGAACTCCGCCACCAGATAGCCAAAAATAACCAGTCTATCGAGGATAAGAAATTACTCTGCGTAAAGCCGGTCAGTGGTATTTATGGCATGGGATTCTGGCGTTTTGATGACAAAGCCACACCGATGGCCGCATTGACTCACCCTGACAGCCGCAAAGTACACCCTGATATCTATTTGCACGCATTGGAACAGCAAGAAGACTTTGACCCCCTCGTCCTTATGCCGTACCTGCCTGGCCCTGAATATTCCGTCGATATGCTGGTGGAAAAAGGCAACGTTATTGCGGCTATCGCACGACGTAAAGAGGGCGCGCTGCAATATCTTGAACAGTCAGGCCCTGCCTATGAACTAAGTAAAGCATGCGCCCATATGATGCAAGCCGATGGACTGGTCAATGTGCAGACGCGCAATAATGATCAAGGCGAGCCCGTTTTACTTGAAATCAACATGCGACCTTCTGGCGGTATCGGTTACACCCGGCATAGTGGTGTCAACTTGCCTGCACTATTTGCATTGCGTCAGCTCGGGCTGATGGACGAAGCGCAGGTAAAACGACTGGCTGCGGAGCGCTTCTCTTCAGCAATTGTACGTTCCATGACGGATGTCATCCAATACAACCCCATTCTGGAGAATTTGCATGTCAGCGAAGGGAGCGCATAGCAATGCTTGATGGACTATCTATCTACCGTAAAGAGCTGGCCAGTGGCACCCTCACCGTGACGCCGACAGGGGGCGCCTTATCGTTAGATTCGCTGTTCGATATCGCCGAGCGTCGTAATCCCAATCGGGCTTTTCTGTTTGTCAGCAAAGTGCTGGGGCGGCATATTCCGATTCCTCCCGCAACGATGCGTTCGGCCTACCGACAGCTCGCACAGCAGCTTCCCACAGATTTGCCGCAGCCGATATTATTTATCGGCATGGCGGAAACCGCCGTCGGGCTGGGCGCTGGGGTTTTTGATGAGGCTATGACGCGTTTCGACAACATGGTCTATCTGACCTCAACCCGTCATCCCGTTGATGGCGAGCTGATGTGTGAATTTAAAGAGGACCACTCACACGCGACGGACCATCTGCTCTACTACCCGGCCGACCCAGCGCTTCGGGCGCATGTCCGCAATGCCCGGACGCTGGTGCTTATCGACGACGAAGCAACTACAGGCAAGACATTTATTAATCTACTGGAAGCGCTGCGCACTGAAGCGCAACTGACAACGGTAAAACGTGTTGTCACCGTGACATTGACAGACTGGAGCGGGAGCACCATCACAGAACAGTGCCCGCTGCCCGTCACATCGGTTTCTCTCGTTCAGGGTGACTGGCACTGGGAGAAAAAAGCCGATGCCCCCGTTCCCGTTATGCCAAACGTGAATGTCACCGCAGCAGGTCGCGTAGCGATAACAGGCAAGCAAAGCTGGGGACGCCTTGGTATGTCGTCATCAGCAAGCGATCTCGGCACCACAATAATCACATTTACCGGCGAAAAAATCCTGGTGTTGGGCTCCGGGGAGTTTGTCTGGGAACCGCTACTACTGGCAGAACGGCTGGAGGCTCAAGGGGCCGAAGTCAGGTTCAGTTGTACAACGCGCTCCCCGATATCCATCGGTTTTGCCATCGAGTCAGCGATTGCCTTTACAGATAACTACGGTCTGGGTATTCCAAATTTTCTCTATAACGTCGCTCATCAAAAATTCGACCGCATTCTGTTGTGTATCGAAACACCAACGGAGAGTGTCGATCCGACCTTGCTTAATGCACTGAATGCAGTAGCGCCCATTGTCGAGGTGATTGTTTATGAATAGACCTGTGGTGCTCTCGGATCTCGACGACACGCTCTTTCAAACCCGCCGTAAAATGGTGGACGAACTGGCGTTAGAGCCCTATCGCACGGGAGCGCTAGACCGCTCAATGAATGCGCGCAGTTTTATGACCGAAGAACAGTCTATGCTGGTGGACTGGCTGCTCGAACACGCAGATTTTATCCCAGTCACCGCACGGGGGACGCAAGAAATCGCCCGCGTAACCATTCCATTTCGCTCATGGGCCATCGTCACACACGGTGCCGTCATCCTGACGCCGGATGGAACACCAGACGATGAATGGAAAGCACAGATGTTGGTTAACCTATCAGCATATCGAGATCAACTGCTTACCTTACAACGTGACATCACCTTACTCATGGAAAAACGCGGTGTGAAAGGATGGGCGCGAATCAACTATGAATATGACAATACACCGGTGTATCTGGTGATGAAACACACGGACAGCACCCGACTGGCTGAACTTTATGCCCTTGGCGATGAAATCGAAGCGACATTTCCGACAGCTGGTTTCTATATTCATCGCAACAGCAACAATATTGCATGGTTGCCAACACCGGTAGAAAAGGGCCTTGCGACTCAGTATCTGCTGAACAAGCTTCATGCCGAGCGCGGTGTATTCCCTGTTATTGGTCTGGGAGACAGCCTGAGCGATCATCGTTTTATGAAACTGTGCAACTGGTTTGGTATGCCCAAGCAGAGTCAATTCGCCGAACAAATCAGTCGTCATGTTTTCGGAGAGAAATAACATGCCGTTATTTACCCCTTTTTCCGGCTCTTACTTGCCCGATGACGTTCACTTCCTGCTTCAACCGGTTGAAATGGAAATGACGCCCGTAGCCCAAAAAGAGCAGTTGATTCAGTCCGGTGCAAAGCATTACTCCGAAATGTTAAGTCAGGAGCCTGAACCAACCCGTTGGCACCTTGACTTATTTGCGAAAGCCTTAGCGCAAGGGGCTCCTCGTCTGGCAAGAGAAGTGGTGATGCTAGCGAAAGCGCTGGCGAATCATTTTGGCGATACACCGATTGTCCTGGTTAGTCTGGTAAGGGCGGGCGTACCTCTTGGCGTAATGTTACATCAAGCGCTACGCGATATGGGCAAACCGTCCCATCACTATGGTGTAAGCATCATTAGGGATCGTGGCATTGATGAAACGGCAATGAATTGGATTGAGAGCCGACACGGCACAGACGGTGTGGTGTTTGTCGATGGTTGGACAGGCAAAGGGACGATTACCCGTGAACTTCGCCGCTCGCTGGCATCACGCTCAGGGTATCCGCAAGACCCTCGTCTCGTGGTATTGGCCGATCCCTGCGGTGTATCCTGGCTTGCTGCCAGTGACGATGACTGGCTCATCCCTTTCGGTATTATGGGTGCCCCGGTATCCGGGCTTATCTCACGTTCTATCTGGTCATCAGAAGGATTGCATGGTTGTGTCCAGTGCAACCATCTGCGCCGGTTCGAGTGCAGCCGACTGTTGGTCGATACCGTTGCAGATTGCCGAAAATCGCTTGATCTGGACGCTGTCCCTGCCACTCAATGGTCTCCAGAGCGCTTAGTTGCGTTGAAATCACAAAGTGAGCAAATAATCAGCGCGCTGGCTAAAAAGTACAACATCGCCAGTATTAATCGGATTAAACCCGGCATTGCAGAAGCCACGCGAGCAATTCTACGCCGTGTACCCGAACACGTCCTTGTCCGTTCGGCACATGACCCTGACGTGGCCCTGCTGGTGTACTTAGCCCGTGAAAAAAATATCGCCATCACTGAAGTGGGAGAGCACATCGGACAGTATCGGGCTATCACCATTATTAAAAAGGTTCACTGATGACAAAGAGACTATCGCCTTACCGGCTAGGAGCCACGCTCTACATGCCGGCGACGCGCTCCGACATCGCCAAAAGCGTACTGAGCAATGACATAGAGGGGTTACGTTCGATTGTCATTTGTCTTGAGGATGCGGTTAGCGAAGAAAATGTACCTGCTGCCATGGAGAATTTAAAACAAATACTCCAGACATTGCGTTCAGCGATGGCTGAAGCATCAGGTGCTGAGTGGCCTCTCATTTTTATTCGCCCCCGTAACGTGCAAATGGGTAAAGACTTGACAACCTCCTTTGATCTGTCGCCGATAGACGGGTTTGTGTTGCCAAAATTTACCATCGCATCCCTGCCTGCATGGTGGGATATCATGAAAGACACACCGCTATACCTGATGCCAACACTCGAAACAGAGGAGGTCTTCGATGTTATGCAAATGCGCCATCTCGCGATGACCCTGGCTGAACACCCTTGTCATGAACGCCTCATCGCACTGCGTATTGGTGGCAATGACCTGATGAATGTCATCGCCCTACGTCGCCCACGTAATCTGACGCTTTATGACAGCCCAATGGGCTATGTCATCAAAATGCTAGTGGCCGTTTTCGGAAAATATGACTTCGCCCTGACTTCACCCGTCTGTGAACATATTGATGACCATGACATTCTGGAGCGCGAGTTAGCCCTCGATATAGCGCACGGACTGGTCGGAAAAACGGCCATTCATCCTAATCAGGTCGCTACCATTGAGAGAGCGTTAATGGTTACACCTGCCGATCACGAAGATGCCCTTCGCATTCTGAATTCCAGTCAAGCCGTCTTTAAATCGCAAGGTGCAATGTGCGAACCGGCCACACATCGGCGCTGGGCCATACGAGTGCTTGAACAGGCTCAAATTTATGGCATAGCACAAGAAGGCTCACAGGAAGGTGCTCGCCGGATAACACTCAAAAACCAGCACTGAGAGAAAAAATATGGGAGTCGAATTCCGAAAATCGGCCAGCCTAACCTCTGGCTTATGCGCAGACATTAGCAATGATGGCCTGAGTCTGAGTGCCAGGCCAACAGCATCAATAATTGAAGCATTGGATATAAATGGAAATAATTCCCAGCAAATTGCGGAGTATGGGCAAACTCAACAGCAAATACAGCGCACCCTATCTTGTATGTACTATAGAATTTATTAACTGACTACAGGTACTCATTGATCATGCAACTCAGTACAAGACAAGCACGTATTTTTCGCCTGGCGGTACTGCTAGGTTCAGGCCAGCCGGTGCCAACAAAAAAAATTATCATTCAGCTCAACTGTTCAGAGCCTACGTTAACCCGGGCACTAAAGGAATTGCGCGAAACGTATTCTGCCGAAATCAAATACAGCAAAGCCACACACTCTTATCAACTGACTGAGCCCGGCATGCTTGATAAGAAAACCATTCGCAGAATGAATAAAACGCTCAACATGTGGGTCGATATTAAAACAGGTGATATCGTTAACCACGTTTCACTGGATAAGGAGAAAAAGAAGGCTGTCTCTCTCTCATTACGAATGTCTATTCTACGAAAAATTGATCATGTTGCTATTCGTGCCGAAATGACGCGTAGCGATGCTGTAGAGCTATTAGTCGAGCGCTATATCGCTGAACTATCTGCTACATTAGAAAAAAAGAACATACCAAAATAAGGACTCACCAAAATATCTCACCACTCACGTTTTCCTTCACTAAAAATTAGTGAGGATTGCACTTAAAAATAATACGGTGAGCTAATCTCTATTCAATACCACAGATGAAAATCCGAGGTAAAACACAATCAACCACCGGGTAGCTGCATCACTCCCAGCCCACCTTCAATAATCTCTTTAAGTGTTGCAACAATTCGAATTACATCATCAATCTTCTTATCCAACATATTAATCTCACTATCAAGTGAGCATGACTGTTTTTTTAATTGCTCCAGCTCATCGGTTAACTCTGCTAGTTTCTTGATTGCTTTACTACCGCCACCACCGTTAAAAACCGCATCCTCTAATCTCTTAACTCTAAGATTTATATCCACAATGAAATCTTCAAGTTGAGTCATAAAGCCTCACATAAGTTTAATGGTGCTTAACAATAAAAATACGTAACCAATTGTCATAATCCATAATGTGACACGGGTAGATAAATCAGCTCTCTCTCTTTTCTTTTTGGCCGCATCGACCAACCCCATCGTCTCCTCATCTTTTTTGAACGCCTGTGGATTAAAGTATAGGTCATAAATCGTTTTACCACCCCCGGCAAGAAAACAGATTAACGTCCCGACAAATGCCATTGGCTGCTCTATCACCATCATAGGTATTTCACCTCTAATTTCAAAATATTTTCCTCAGCCATTCGTAAACCATATTGCCATTTATAAATCAACAAGGGATTAGCAACTATGAATAACTCATTCAATGCTAATATTCACAGAGTTTGAATGGTGGGGAGTGTCTATCCTCCACATTTATAATACATTATAACAGCCGCTCTTTTTATTATTCAGGCTCAAATGTAATAAAATACAATGCTCTATTATTGAATGGTTTATCCACCAGTACGTATTTCTCTGATTAACAAACAGAATATTGCCTTCTCCTCTCTCAACGCTTCTGACAGCACCACCCCATGCGCCTTTCCACGGGGTGATGCGATAATACGGGGTGATGAGTGCTTATCTAGCGCGTGGCTGACAACATTAAAACGTAAACGACAGTTTTGCCGCCGCGCCATAGGTATTGCTGCTGGTGCCAACCATACCGGTCAAGTCAAGGTGTACCAGATTGAACGGCGACAGGCCGACACCGGCGGTAATCAGGCTTCTGTCGCTGTCTTTCAGGTTGGCGCGGTAGCCGGCGCGCAGTTGCGCCCAGTCCCAGGCATTCAGCTCGGCACCCAGGCTGGCATACTGGTTTTTCTTCTCACCGGCAAAACCGCTGGCGGGCGTCAGGTCAACGTCACTGGCGAACGTGACGGTGCCATTGCTCCAGGCTGTGCCGACGGTGGCCTGAGGACGGATATCAAAGGTGCGTTGAATGCCATTAACGGTTTTACTGTCGATGCTGCGGGCTATCAGGTTCTGCCCGACCAGGCCCACGTTCCAGTTGGGGGTTAAATCCATCGCCACGCCGACATCGACGTTGCCGCCGGATTCGCTATTTTTGAATTCACCATTACGAAAATCCGACGAGCTGTAATTATTGATGCCGACGTTGTAGTTGTAGAGATAGACCTGCTGGAGCTTCGGCGTGATACCAACAGAAACCGAGCGCCCGGCCAGTTCGAGGGATCTGGCCGCCGAAATACCGTATTCGGTGACAATCGCGCCAACCCCTTCAGCTCGCGAGGTCAGTGAGTTCAAATCAGCCGTGGTCGGTATCCTGCCCGCGATAACCGAGTCGAGATACGCGAGATCGTTTTCTGTCACCACCGCTTTAGCGCTGGCAACCCCCCAGGCTTTGGCGGTGAAAGCAAACGGCAACGTGCTGTTTGGCACGGTAATGGCCGTTGAAGCCGCCGCATCAACCGTGCCGCCTTTGCCCGCGATATCCTGAAAGGCGTTTTTCAGGTTCTGCGCTGATGCTGCCGCATTGGTACGGCTGCCCGTCACCTGCTTGTAGTTGTCCCAGCTGTTTTTCACCGCATCGAACTTGTCTTCAATTTTATCGGGGTTAGATACCGTGGCGCTGACAGAAGGCAGAATCAGGCTGACGTGGTCATGGCTGTTAAATTTGGTCAGTAATGCGGGGTTAACCAGGGCCGCCGAACTGTAGTGCGAGGAGGCCACACCGGTACCGCCCATCGCATCGTTGCGGGCATCAGACCAGGTGCCTGCGGCGATAGAGGCAACAGGGATCGTCGCGAATACACCGACAATCACCCGGGAAATGTATTTTTTCTGCATGACAGAGCTCCTTTTTATTAAAAATAATCACCGTAAAGGGATACCCGCTCATCTTTTCAGTCTGATTAGGATTCTCGCCGGAGATACTCTGTAACAGATAAAATCCTTTTTTTATAGTGACATAGAAGGCTAACTGCTGCGTTACCACCCAAACATCCCACTATAGATACCGTGATTTTCAGGCGTTTATTGAAAAAAAAAGCCCGATAGTCTTATATCCAGCTATCGGGCACAAAATATCAGGTTTAAAAAATCGTTTATGCGCTTTCGCATTATTATGCTTATCATCATTCAGATAATCGCAGCATAAAGGGCGTCAGGCAGAAGAGTCGCCTGATACCATCGCGAGCCGACACCATGGGATGCACGAACAAAAAGTCGCGAGTCTACTAATGGTGGGGAGGATCACACTGGCCCAATCCGCGTCGGGGTTCAGGTAGTGCGCCTATCCGGGTGATAAGGCGCAATTTTTAAATCATCGGCATGATGAACTTTTGATAACAGCTCTGGGTTCCGCTTCACCCTATTCTCTTAAAAAGAGTGATTGTCGTAAGCAGGCAATCACCCTTTTTTATTACACTTGAAAACGCTGCAACTCTGCCGCAATCATTTTGGGCGTAAACGCATTAACCTCATATTGCGCCAGATGGGGATAATATGAATCCTCAGCTAAAATAGTGTCTAACTCCTGGCGGCTTTCTGTTTTCGCTATAATGACGCCCGAGCGCGCGCGATCGGTATAAGGCCCAATTATCAAAAACTTTCCGGCATCAAAATATTTTTTAAACCATGCGCTATGCTGCGGGAAAAGTGCCTCATGCTGTTGTTCGGCAACAGCGGTATTAACCGTAATATTCACTATATACATATAATTCCTTATTCTCACACCGCAACATTCAAATCGGGCACAAGTGCGATAAGCGCGCCGATCACACGGTCGGCATGTTCTTTAGCCGTTTCCCTTTGCTCGGCAATTTTTGCCTCATCACGCCCGGCATAACTGATACCACAGCTATAAATCGGTGCCTGCAACTCCAAATTACAAAGCGTTGCCGTTGTTTCAAACTGAGCCAGATAGTCCTGAATATCATGTTTAAAAAAACCGTCTGGTGAATATAACTCTATTGGCGCACCGGCGGTGAAAGACACAATAAGTTTCTTGCCCCCTAATTTTGCCGTTGAACCATGGGCAAAGCCGTGTAAAAAGACTAAATCTATCCACAGCTTCATTAAGCCAGGAACGGAATACCATGAAAAAGGAAATTGCCATACAATGACATCCGCATTCAACAATGCCTGCTGTTCATCCGCCACATTGATTTTATAATCAGGATAGAGTGTATCCAAACGTCGAATTTCAACATCGGGTAAGGTATGTGCAATGGCATTGATAATGGTCGCATTACCAACGGACTCCGCTAAATTCGGATGCCCGGAAATTACTAATACTTTTGACATAATATATTCTCTAAGAGCGTGAGTTAATTCACTGCATATAATAATAAACAGTTTGATTCATATTTTTTAGCGCATGAATGGTTCAAGGACTGTCAACTCAAGGTTAATAGTCTCTCTGTTTTTTATAATAACTACCGTTTTCCCTGACTATTCAGCACATCTCTGTCACTTATTTCTCGCAATGACATACGGCCATTATTGATGTTCTTCCCAGCCACCGCGCGTATCCACACCACTTTCCTGCGCCAGCGCTTCCAGCATAGCAACCTCATCAGCGCTCAGGCGTAATGCAGCGGCGCTCGCGGCATCCGTGACATGGTGAACTTTAGTCGCGCCGATAATCGGTAACGTCCCTTTGTAAATCGCCCAGGCAATGGCCACCTGTGCCGCGTTCGCCCCTTTTGACGCACCTATCATGCTCATCGCATCGGTTAGTTTTTCCAGCTGTGGCAATAGGCCATTGTAGGTCGCCGCCCGGCCACTGCCTGATGGCATTGGGTGCGTCGAATTATATCGACCACTCAGCGCGCCTTGCTCAAGCACCATATAGGAGAAAAACGTGATGCCATTTTCCCTGCAATAATCGAGCACGCCAGCCTGTTCGGAGTGGCGATACAACAAACTGTAGTGATTTTGTACTGCACTAATCGCAAAACCCGCCTCAGCTAAAATTGCATTAGCACGCTGAATCTGCGCCAGATTATGGTTTGACACCCCTACCCGCTTAATCTTGCCGCTTTGTAACAGCGGGATCATGCCAGGCGTCCATTTCTCAACATCATGGGCGTTGTGAACCCAGTAAATATCGATGTCCTGAACCCCCAAACGTTGCAGACTGCTTTCCAGCATCGCCGACACGGGATTAGCGGCATGATTATCAGCAATTTGCGGCGTAAACTTGGTCGATAGCACCACACTATCGCGAGGGCGCTGGCGCAACTGTTTACCGAGCGCGGTTTCCGAGCTACCCATGCCATAGACAGCAGCGGTATCCCATAAATACAGGCCCTGCTGCATCGCGGCATCGAATACGGCCTGCATTTGCGTTTCCGTCAGGTTGTTGCCAAAGACGGTATCGCCACCGGCAAACCCCGCGCCCCATGACCAGGTACCTAATGCGATTTTGGGTAATGATTTCATTGATGTTTGACTCCCTTGGCTAACAACACAATCGATGCAATGAGTGGGTTACGCAGGCAGTATAAGCTCGCTTTTTCCATAAGATTAGGCCACCGTTGACTCAAGGATTTTTAGCCTATGGTTAATAATCATCGGGTCGATTACAGCGAGAGCGTGCCATGAATAACGTCATTTACAGCCAGATCCGCATCTTCCAAGCCATTGTGCGCGAAGGAAGTATTTCCGCTGCCGCCAGAAAACTCGGCATCACGCCCCCTTCGGTGAGCAAGGCGCTGAAATTACTCGAACACTATACCGGCCATCCCTTATTCATCCGCACAACGCGGCGCATAGAACTGACTGACACCGGTCAACAGCTATTACAGCAAACCTCATTGGCCGTGGAATCTCTTGAGCGGGCGCTGGAAAATGTGCGTGATTTACATCAGGTGCCATCAGGGTTGGTGCGGATAACGATTTCAAGGTTTGCTTATCTGCTGATATTGAAACCGTTTATGGCCGAGTTCTGCCGAGCCTACCCTGAAATACAGTTGGAGATTTCCGTTTATGACGGAACCGTCAACATCATTGATGAGAAATTTGATTTAGGCATTCGGTTCGGTGACATTCTCGAAAGCAGTGTCATTGCCAGACAATTAATGAAGCCCTTTCGCGAAGGCCTCTATGCCACCACCAGTTATCTCGATGCCTATGGTACGCCGCGCTCCCCGTCTGACCTGCAAAAACATCGGCTGATTGGCTACCGCTTTATAACCAACAATCGCATCCTTCCCCTGACGCTGGAAGAAAACGGCGAGCAATTAACGGTAGAAATGCCTTCACCATTGATCAGCAATGATATTGAGGTCATGGCAGACGGTATACGTCATGGTCTTGGCATCGGCAGACTTTTTGAACCAGTTTGCAAACTTCAGCCAGACAGCGCCGATTTTATTCCTGTAATGGAGCCCTACTGGAAAACCTATCCACCGGTTTATCTTTATTATCTAAAAAGTGCAGTAAAAACCAAAAGAATAAAAACCTTTGTTGATTTCATCCTGCAAAAATCAGCCGCTATATAGAATAAAAAAACCATCAAATGGCATTCGATATAATGCCATTTATTGGCGCACGTAAAAACAACAGTAAAAAGACAGTAAAAAAAAGACAAAAAAATCAGTGAATACGCACAGGAATAACACTATTTTTTGGACTACGGTATCTAAGATAGAGGTTATTCAAGATAAGTGCAGCCCCTGTTATACATGCACCAGTAATTTCAGGCATACTCGGCTCCACACCTATTATGGCCGAAATTGAGAATGCGGTAATTGGCACTACATCCATAAAGAGCACCCCATTGAGTGGGGTAAGGATCTTGTTGCCAATATTCCAGCACAATATCCCAATAAAACTGGCAACAATCGCGGTATAGAAAACATGGGGAATAACAAATAAAAAGTCACTGACCGACGGCACTGATACTAACCCAGTTAAGTATAAAATACCATTAATAACCAATACACTGCTCATGCCCAGGCATGTCGTTAAGGCGGTATATTTTATCGCAGACCATGAAGGGAAAAATGAAGCACCTACCGTATAAATAACCCAGCAGAGCGCGCCAAAGATAATAAGTACATTAGCTTTATAGTTAGCAGGTGAATCAAATAAACTACTATAATGCCCTTTAGTAATTACCGTCATCACGCCAAAAAAAGACATCATGATGAGCCCAATAGATATCGCAGGAGGTGCAACTTTACGTAACACCCAATTAACAAGAATGCCCAGCATCGGCATGGTTGCCATCATGATTGACGTCGTCAACGCCCCATTTTCCCCAGCCATTTGCTGACCAAGGAAGACGAAGAATCCAAAGCCGACAAACGCAGCCGAACCCAATAACCAGGCCAGACCAACGCGTTCGCCTTTTAATTTCAGCCCGGATTTACCCTCACGTAGATATAATGCAATCAATAATGCGATACCAGCAAAACCATAGCGCAATGTGGTAAAGGTATAAGGATCAAAACGCAGGAGAGCACTGGTCATAATGGGAAATGTTGCCCCCCATGACAATGTTGCTATAAGACAACAGATGACACCTTTTGAATAGGAATTTTTCATCATTGAATATCTCGGTTATATATCATAAAAAATTACTCACACCATTTTCAATGGTATAAGTTAGCAAGAATACTATACCCGAAATAATTTGAGTTGCAGGAAGGCCTGCGTACCAGCAACTTGAAGTATAACGGGTATATATTAAATAAGGTTAATTCATAAGTTAACCAGCACAGCCATTATGCGCTGACTATCGATATTCATTTACGCAGGAAGTGAGTTGGCGGGTAGTTCTCCCCCTTTTGCCCAGTGCGCCTTAGGCACCTCAATAATCACCACATCAACACTCTCCGGCTTACATTTTAAGGTTTCAACCGCAACGTTAGTCACTTCACGCGCAAAATTGCGTTTTTGTTCATCCGTACGGCCCGGTTGCATTTCCAAACGAATAATTGGCATATTTCCTCTTATTTTTTAGGACACTCGATTGAGCATCGACAACGTTATCTTTACTTAAACAGGTATAATGATAAATATGTAAAAGGTTCATTGAATTAAAACCTATAGGTTCTTAATGATGGATAAGCTTGCCGGAATGGAGATGTTTGTCAGGGTGGTTGAATGCGGCAGTTTTACCGCCGCTGCGGATATCAGCGGCGTCTCAACGACCATGGTTGCCAAGCAAATTCGAGCGATAGAACAACGACTTGGCGCTCGGTTATTACACCGAACAACACGATGGCAACAGATGACGGAGGTCGGGCAGCTCTACTTTGACAGGTGTCGCCGGGTGCTGGCAGAAGTGTCCCTGGCCGAAAATAGCGCGATGGAATTACAGGCAACCCCCAAAGGGTTGATTCGCATGGTCTCCCCCGTCAGTTTTGGCAGCCAGCGCTTAGTGCCGGAATTGAGCGTATATATGTCAAGAAACCCGGAAGTCGATATTATGCTGACGTTGGATAATCGGGTTTCAAATTTGATTGATGGCAATTACGAACTGGGTATTCGGATTGGCGAAGTCGATCAGCCGGGGATCGTTGCCAGGCCATTACGTCCCTATCGCCGGATATTGGCCGCATCGCCAGACTACATCAAGCAGCACGGCGCGCCAGTACACCCCAGTCAGCTGACTCACCACAGTTGTCTTGGGATATCGTACTGGTTACATCAATACCGCTGGGATTTGATTGGGCCCGATGGCGAAGTGTTTCAGGCTTTTGTTAATGGCCGTTTTATGTCCAATCACGGCAATGCGCTCAGGATTGCTGCACTGAATGGCTGCGGCATCGTACTGCAACCTGAGTCGATTTTACTCGACGACATCTCTCAGGGTCGGCTGGTGCAGGTTCTGCCTGACTGGTCATACAAACCCACACCGATGTACCTGATTTACCATCAGGACAGCCGCCCTTCCATAAAACTGCGCAGCGCGATCGATTTTCTCATCCAACGCTTTGGCGCTGACCAACACCGCGATGCCAATTAGCCGTTTATTCCACGCGTTGCTCGTCAAGCCTTGGCTTAGATGAGTGGCGACAGCGACGCGTTTGATTGCCTGCGCGCATCATCATTACACGCCCGACGATAATGTTCGCCACCAGCGTCATCGCGCCATAAACGCCTGCACTTAACGCAACGATGTTAAACAGCGCGGATAAATCGGCGTCAAAGTGCGTTACGGCCAGCCACCCCGCTAATGCGGCAATAACCATACGCACAGTGCCGACCAGTACCGGCCATAGCACGCGTTTCGCGCCCTGAGCGGCAAAATAGAGCGCCATGCCGACGCCTATCGCCCCGTAAAACGGCGCGACGTTTTGCAGATAGCGGCTTCCCACCGTCAGGACGGCTGGCTCGTCGCTAAACAGCGTGAGCCACAGGTGAGGATACGCCGCCACGCCAAGCCCGATTAGCTCGGTAAAGACAAACGCCACCCCAGCGCCAACCCAGGCGATACGCTGCGCGCGCTGTACCTGCCCGGCACCAAGATTGACACCCACCATCGTCATGAGCGCTGTTCCCAGGCCAAACAGCAGCGGAATTTGCAAATAATCCAGCCTTGACGCGATGCCGTACCCGGCAATGGCATCCGGCCCAAAGCGCCCTACCGCTGCCGTAACCACGGCAACGGTTAAATTGATTTGCACTGTCCCAATCGCCGAGAGCAAGCCAACGCCGAGAATATCCTTAAATAACCGCGCCCTCAGCGGCGTTGCCTGTAAACGAATAACACTACCGACAGCGCGCATATGCCTTATCAATAACAGGGCAGAGAAAAGGTAATAAATAAGAACCGCCACCCCCGCACCGGCAACGCCCAATGATGGCAGCGGCCCCCACCCTAAAATCAGGGCGGGCGACAACGGCAATAACAGCGCCACCCCCAGCAACGTAATGCGCGCAGGCGTTTTGGCATCACCGGCACCGCGCAGTGCCGCCGATAATAACGCAACGCCCCAGATAAGCGGCGCGCCAGCAAAGATAACGCCGGAATACGTCAACGCCGCCGCAAGCGCGGGCCCTTCCACCCCCATCATGTGATATAACGCCTTGCCGCCGATAAGCAGTGCGGCGGCAAAAGCCACGCCCATCACGCCAGCAATCATCACACCGTGCCACACCAGCGCCTGCACATCCTGCCACTGACCGGCACCGCTGGCGCGCGCAATAGCGGAAGACAATCCGCCGCCAATACCGCCGTTCGCCATCATTTGCATCAGCATCAGCACGGGGAAAACCACCGCTACGCCAGCCAGCACATCCGCGCCAAGCGAGCTCACGAAATAGGTCTCTATCACACCCACCAGCGTTTGCACCACCAGCACCGTCACCGTCGGCACCGCCAGGCGCAACATCACCGTCAGTATGGGCCCGGCCAGCATAGCTTTGGCGAGCAGCCCTGCGCCGGGTGCATCGCTGCGATTCACGTTTGACGATAATTTATTCATTTTCATTCGGCGCACCCGATGTTGCGTGTTCTTGAGGTGATGCCACGCCATGATTTCCGCGCATCGCCAGCGACGACGGCTGCGGTGTTTCGGGTTGCCAGCCGCCGCCAAGCGCCTTAAACGCCGCTACCGCTGCGCGGGCTGATTCGGTTTGCGCCTGCAGGCGCGCATCCGAGGCGCGCAGCACGCTGTCGTCAGCGTACAGCACCTCAATCAGGCTGACGGTGCCTTGCTGGTAGGCGGCAAAGGCGGCCTCCCGCGCCCGCTGTAGCGAATCCACCCCTTGCGTCAGCGTCTGCGCTTGCGCTTCACGGTTCAGTTGCGCCGAAAACGCGTTCTCTACCTCTTCCGTCGCTTGCAACACCGCTTGCTTATAGGCCGCCAGCCGCTCGGCTTCCAGGCCTTTGGCCTGATTAATTTGCGCATTGATACGGCCAAAATCGAATAACCGCCAGCGTAATCCCACCACAGCGGAGGATTGATTGGCCGCGCCAGAGAACAGGTTGCCGCCAGACACCGTTGTCGCGCTGCCGAGCAACCCGCTGAGAGAAAATTTGGGGTAATACTCGGCCATCGCCACGCCAATACCGGCGCTGGACGCGGCCAGCCGACGCTCTGCCACGATGAGATCTGGCCTGCGCCGCAGCAAGTCACGCGGTGAGGCGGCGGTGGCTATCGGCGGCGCAAGCGGAATGGCGCGGACGTCTGCCAGCAACGGGCGATACGTTCCCGGCGTAGACCCCAACATCACATCCAGAGCGTTCATCGCCGCATCCAGCGCATTTTGTAGCACCGGTACGGATGCCTGCACCTGCGCCAGCGCGCCCTCGGCCTGACTCACCTGAAGTTCCGCCGCCAGCCCCTTCTCATACAAACGGTGAAGGGTTGAGAGCAACGTCTGCTGGGTTTGTACCTGCTGGCGGGCGACGCTCAATCGAGCCTGTAGCCCGCGAATCGTGATGTAGATATCGGCGGTTTGCGCCGTCACCGACAGGCGAGTTGCCGCCAACCCCGCCTCCGATGCCTGATACTCGGCAAGCGCCGCTTCTCGCCCACGGCGCAGGCCACCGAATACATCCAGCTCCCAACTGACGCCAAGATTGGCCTCGTAAGCATTGCCGTAGCGCTCAAACCCCGGCGTTGCGCTCATCACCCTGCCAAGCGGGGTCTCAACCGACTGATAAGCGCGGCTCCCCTGAGCAGAAACGTTGCCGGAAGGCAATAACGCGGCATTGGCCGCGCCAAGACCGGCCCGGGCCTGCATCACACGCGCCGCCGCCTGCGCAAGCGAGAGGTTTTGCTGCCGGGCCTGCATCACCAGGTGGGTTAATTGCGGGTCGCCAAACGCTTCCCACCAGCCAGACTGCTCGGTGACAGTCGCCGTATGCCGTTGATTTACAGCCGCCTGACCAAGATATTTCTCCTGCATGGCAAGGTCGGGCCGGGAGTAATCCGGGCCAACGGCACAACCGGCGAGCAAGCCTGCCGTAGCAAGAGCGATGAAGGGGAGCCTCGGTAACATATTTTTTCCCATGTAGACACAGCACTGAATTGTGACCATATTACAAATTAGTCACTCGTTGTCAATGAGGAGGTCAACGGGTAAACTGCTGCCATGTATTACCTCAGGGGTCAATTGCAGACGATGAGTAAAGAAAACCCTTATCCCGTGTCGAACCGGGGCCCGGCCGATCATGATGTGCGGGATCAGATAGTAAGCGCCGCAACAGAGCACTTCAGGCTGTATGGCTATGATAAAACCACCGTTTCCGACCTTGCGAAATCAATAGGATTTTCAAAAGCCTATATTTATAAATTCTTTTCATCCAAGCAGGTTATTGGCGAGATGATTTGCGCCAACTGTCTGAAAAAGATAGAAGAAGAGGTGCGTGCCGCCATCGACGACGCTGACCGGCCGCCGGAAAAATTGCGCCGGATGTTTAAAGCCATCATCGAATCAAGCCTGCGGTTATTTTTTCAGGACAGGAAACTGTATGAAATAGCCGCCTCCTCGGCGCGCGAACGCTGGCAATCGGCGATCGCCTACGAGGAGCGGATTCAGGTACTGTTGCAGGATATCTTGCAGGCAGGGCGACAGAGCGGCGATTTTGAACGTAAAACACCGCTTGATGAAGCCACGGCCGCCATTTATCTCGTCATCCGCCCCTACCTCAACCCGCTGATGCTACAACACAGTTTTGATTACATCGACGAAGCACCGGCGCAATTGTCCAGCCTGGTGCTGCGCAGCCTGTCGCCCTAGCACAACGTGCATCAGATTAAAGTGACTATTGACTAATTTGGTCACATGATTAAAGATGAGTCTCCTGATTAATCCTCAAGGGGACTCTCTATATGGCTCGTCGCAGCCGCCTTTCATTTGCAGTCATCTGCGCATTGCCGCTTGTGCTGGCCGCTTGCGGCGAAAAAGCACCCTCCGATCCACGCACTCAAGCGCCGCTGGTGCGCGCCGCAATCGTTCAGGCGGCGGGTATTGAGTCACGCACCTTCACGGGAACCGTCGCCGCAAGGGTTGAGAGCGAGTTAGGGTTCCGTGTCTCCGGTAAGGTGCTGGAGCGACTGGTGGACACCGGGCAAGCGGTCAAACGCGGGCAAGCGCTGATGCGTCTTGATCCTGTCGATTTGGAGCTTGCCGCACGCGCACAGCAAGAGGCCGTAGCCGCTGCCCGGGCGCGGGCGCAACAAACCGCTGAAGATGAAGCGCGTTATCGCAGCCTGCGCGGAACCGGTGCGATATCGGCATCAGCCTATGATCAGGTCAAAGCGGCCGCTGACACAGCCAAAGCCGATCTCAGTGCGGCGCAAGCACAGGCTGACGTCGCCCGTAATGCCAGTCGTTACGCCGTTCTGATTGCCGATGGCGATGGCATCGTTATGGACACGCTGGCCGAACCCGGTCAGGTGGTTAGTGCCGGTCAGAGCGTGGTGCGCCTGGCTCAGGCCGGTCAGCGGGAAGCGCTCATCCAATTGCCGGAAACGCTGCGCCCGGACATCGGCTCCCGCGCACTGGCAACGCGCTTTGGCAAAGAAGACGTCAGTATTCCCGCCACGTTACGGCAACTGTCCCATACCGCAGACCGGCTAACGCGCACATTTGAAGCGCGCTATGTTCTGCAGGGTGAACTGGCCAACGCGCCGCTGGGCAGTACGGTGACAATCCAGATCCCCGTTGAGCAAAGCGCCGCGCAGCCGGGTTTTCAGGTGCCGCTGGCCGCCGTGTTTGATGCCGGAAAAGGGCCGGGCGTGTGGGTGATTCATGGCGAACCGGCAACGGTAGCCTGGCGGCCTGTCGCTATCCAACACATGGGAGATGACGATGCGCGCGTCACCGGGCAAATACAGCAAGGTGAGCGCATTGTCGCACTCGGCGCGCATCTGCTGCATGAAGGCGAAGCGGTGAGAGTCTCAGGCCCTGACGCTGCTGCGGGGGGCCGCCCATGAGCGAACACCGTTTCAACCTGTCGGCGCTGGCGGTACGCGAGCGCGCCATCACCCTGTTCTTGATTTTCCTTATCTCGGTCGCCGGTATTCTGGCGTTTTTCCAGCTTGGGCGCGCGGAAGACCCGCCGTTTACCATCAAGCAGATGACCATTATCACCGCCTGGCCGGGCGCAACGGCGCGGGAGATGCAAGAGCAGGTCGCCGAGCCGCTGGAAAAGCGTATGCAGGAACTGCGCTGGTACGATCGTACAGAAACCTACACCCGGCCCGGGCTGGCCTTCACCATGGTTTCGCTGATGGACAGCACCCCGCCCTCGCAAGTTCAGGAGGAGTTCTACCAGGCACGCAAGAAACTCGGCGATGAAGCGAGGAAATTGCCTGCTGGCGTCATAGGCCCCATGGTTAATGATGAGTATGCCGACGTCACATTCGCGCTGTTTGCGCTGAAAGCCAAAGGTGAACCCCAGCGGCGGCTGGTGCGCGATGCCGAAGCGTTGCGCCAACAGTTGCTGCACGTTGCCGGGGTGAAGAAGGTCAATATCATCGGCGAGCAATCCGAGCGCATCTTCGTTTCATTTTCCCATGATCGGCTGGCCACGCTTGGCATCACGCCGCAGGATATTTTCGCCGCGCTTAACAGCCAAAACGTGCTGACGCCAGCGGGTTCTATCGAAGCCAAAGGGCCGCAAATTTTCGTGCGTATCGACGGCGCTTTCGACAATCTGGAAAAAATCCGCAGAACGCCCATCGTCGCACAGGGACGCACATTGCAATTATCCGATGTCGCGACCGTCGAGCGAGGCTATGAAGACCCCGCCACCTTTATGGTGCGCAACAATGGCGAGCCTGCGCTGTTGCTTGGCATCGTCATGCGCGATGACTGGAACGGGCTGGCGCTCGGCAAAGCGCTCGAGGCAGAAATCACCGACATTAACGCAACGTTACCGCTGGGCATGACGCTGACCAAAGTGACCGATCAGGCGGTCAACATCAGTTCGGCGGTCGATGAGTTTATGGTCAAATTCTTTGTCGCCTTACTCGTTGTGATGGTGGTGTGTTTTGTCAGCATGGGCTGGCGCGTCGGCATTGTGGTAGCCGCAGCGGTGCCACTCACGCTGGCGGTGGTGTTTATTATCATGGCCGCCAGCGGCAAAAATTTCGACCGTATCACGCTCGGCTCGCTTATTTTGGCGCTGGGCCTGCTGGTGGATGATGCCATCATCGCCATCGAAATGATGGTGGTGAAAATGGAAGAGGGCTACAGCCGCATCAAGGCCTCCGCCTATGCCTGGAGCCACACCGCCGCGCCAATGCTTTCCGGCACGCTGGTGACGGCCATCGGCTTTATGCCCAATGGCTTTGCCCGCTCTACCGCCGGGGAATACACCAGCAACATGTTCTGGATTGTCGGTATCGCGCTGATTGCCTCATGGGTGGTGGCGGTGGCGTTTACGCCCTATCTGGGGGTGAAGTTGCTGCCGGACATCAAGACGGTCGAAGGGGGGCACGAGGCTATCTACAACACCCGCCGCTACAACCGTTTTCGGCAGGTGCTGACGCAGGTGATAGCCCGCAAATGGCTGGTCGCCGCAACGGTCATCGGCCTGTTTACCACGGCGGTGCTCGGCATGGCGGTGGTCAAGAAACAGTTCTTCCCGACCTCCGATCGCCCGGAAGTGCTGGTTGAAGTACAAATGCCGTATGGCACCGCCATCGAGCAAACCAGTCTCGCAACGGCAAAGGTTGAAGCCTGGCTTGCGAAACAGCAAGAAGCCCGCATCGTGACAGCCTACATCGGCCAGGGCGCGCCGCGCTTCTTTCTGGCGATGTCGCCCGAATTGCCCGACCCGTCGTTTGCCAAAATCGTGGTACTCGCCGGTAACGACAAGGAGCGTGAAGCGCTGAAATTGCGGTTGCGCGAAGCGATTGCTGACGGGCTGGCTCCCGAAGCACGGGTGCGCGTAACCCAGATTGTATTCGGCCCGCCGTCGCCGTTCCCTGTGGCCTACCGCGTGATGGGGCCAGACCCGGACACGCTGCGCGCGATTGCGCATGAGATTGAAGGCGTCATGCAGGCAAGCCCAATGATGCGCACTGTCAATACCGATTGGGGGTCACGCGTACCGACGCTGCACTTCACCCTGAATCAAGACCGTTTGCAGGCGGTGGGGTTAACCTCCAGCTCCGTCTCTTCGCAGTTGCAATTCCTGCTCAGTGGCATCGCGCTGACCGATGTGCGTGAAGATATTCGCGCCGTGCAGGTCATTGGCCGCGCAGCGGGCGACATTCGTCTTGACCCGGCCAAAATCGCCGACTTTACCTTGGTCGGCTCGGCAGGGCAGCGTATTCCGTTATCGCAAATCGGCACCGTTGACGTGCGTATGGAAGACCCAATCCTGCGCCGACGCGACCGCACGCTCACCATCACCGTGCGCGGCGATATCGCCGACGGGCTGCAACCGCCGGATGTCTCCACCGCCGTCATGAAACAGCTACAGCCGATTATCGACGACCTCCCTGCCGGTTATCGCATCGAGCAGGCCGGTTCTATCGAGGAGTCCGCCAAGGCGACTCAGGCGATGCTGCCGCTGTTCCCCATCATGATAGCCCTCACGCTGCTTATCATCATTTTGCAGGTGCGATCGATTGCGGCGATGGTGATGGTGTTCGCCACCAGTCCTCTGGGGTTGATAGGCGTGGTGCCGACCCTGCTGCTTTTCCAGCAGCCGTTTGGCATTAACGCCCTGGTCGGCCTGATTGCGCTGTCCGGGATTTTGATGCGCAACACCCTGATCCTGATTGGGCAGATTCACCACAACGAACAGGCGGGATTAGACCCGTTCCGCGCGGTGGTCGAGGCCACGGTGCAACGCGCCCGGCCAGTCATCCTGACGGCGCTGGCGGCGATTCTGGCGTTCATCCCGCTCACCCATTCGGTGTTTTGGGGAACGCTGGCCTACACGTTAATTGGCGGCACGCTGGCCGGAACCATCCTGACGTTGGTGTTCCTGCCAGCCATGTATGCCATTTGGTTCAAAATCAAACCGACCCCTGCGTCTTGAGCGATTATCGACGCTTTTAACTGATTTCGGAGAAGTTGTGATGTCAAAAGCCCATAAAGCCCATGTTGTTGTCGTCACCGGCGTATCGTCAGGCATCGGACGCGCCGTCGCCAAGACCTTTGCCGGCCAAGGGTGCAAGGTCTTCGGCACGGTGCGCAACCTCGCCTCGGCCCCTCCCTTACCCGGCGTGACGCTTATCGAAATGGATGTGCGCGAGGATGACGCTGTAAAACGGGGGATTCAGTCTATCGTTGAGCAGGCACAACGTATTGATGTACTTATCAATAATGCAGGGACAAGCCTGGTCGGTGCGGTAGAAGAAACGACGACGGCGGAAGCGCACGCCCTGTTTGAAACCAACGTGTTCAGCATCATGCGCACCGTACAAGCCGTGCTGCCGCACATGCGGGCGCAAGGGCGCGGGCGGATAGTCAATATCAGTTCGGTACTCGGTTTCCTGCCCGCCCCTTATATGGGGCTGTATTGCGCCTCCAAACACGCGGTGGAAGGGCTCACAGAGAGTCTGGATCACGAGGTACGCCAGTTTGGTATTCGCGTCACGCTGGTTGAGCCCTCGTTCACCCGAACCAATCTCGACATCAACGCTCCGCAGGTCGGCGCGCCGCTGGACAGCTATGCCCGTGAGCGGGAGCAGGCGTCACGGGCGATTGTCAACAGTGTGAAAAATGCGCCTGACCCGCAGGGCGTCGCCGACACCGTTGTCAAGGCGGCGCTGGGGCCGTGGCAGATGCGCCGCACACCGTCGGGGCAGGCCTCTTTGCTGCGCAAACTGCGCCGCTTTATGCCCGCCGGCCCGGTGGATGCCAGCTTACGTAAAACCTTTGGCCTTTAAGCCGCGATGCCACGCACTTGATGCCACACGCGCTGATGACTTTTTAGAGGTAAATACACTATGGGTACGGGAAATACGGTACGCATCGTCGTGACGGGAACAGGGATTGTCTCGCCATTGGGCTGCGGCAGCGACGTCGTGTGGTCTCGTCTGCTGGCCGGGCAATCGGGGATTCGCACGCTACCTGCCGAATTTACCGAGGGAACCGGGGTGTTGATAGGCGCTCGGGTACCAGACCGTCAGGAAGATCCGCAGGCGGGCTATGACGCAGAGGATATTATCGCGCCCAAAGAGCGCAAGAAAATGGATCGCTTCATTGAGTTTGCGCGTGTAGCGGCAAAAGAGGCGCTCGATCAGGCGGGATGGCACCCCAGCGAAGCGTCGCAACGCCTGCGTACCGCGACCATTATTGCCTCTGGCGTCGGCGGGTTTGGCGCCATCGCCGAGGCGGTACGTACAACCGATACGCGCGGGCCGCGCCGGTTGTCGCCGTTTACCGCCCCCTCGTTTCTCGCCAACATGGCGGCAGGCCATGTCTCTATTGCGCATGGCTTCAAAGGGCCGCTCGGCGCACCGGTAACGGCCTGCGCCGCCGGGGTGCAGGCCATTGGCGATGCCGCGCGGCTGATACGCAGTGGCGAAGCCGATATCGCCCTGTGCGGCGGCACGGAAGCCGCGCTGCACCGCACCACCCTCGGCAGTTTTGCGGCGGCGCGCGCGCTATCAACCGCCTTCAACGACAGGCCACAACAGGCATCTCGTCCGTTTGACAGCGAGAGAGACGGGTTTGTCATGGCCGAGGGCGCCGGGTTGCTGGTCATCGAATCCCTCGAGCATGCGTTGGCGCGCGGCGCACGCCCGCTGGCGGAGCTGGTCGGTTATGGCACCAGCGCCGATGCCTACCACTTAACCGCAGGCCCGGAGGATGGCGAGGGCGCTCAACGCGCAATGCAACTGGCGCTCTCTCAGGCCGGTATCACCGCCGATGATGTTCAGCACATCAACGCTCATGCCACTTCGACGCCGGTCGGCGATCGCGCAGAGCTGAGTGCGATTCGCTCGCTGTTCGGTGCCCCATCCGACGTCGCGATTACCTCAACCAAGTCCAGCACCGGTCATTTACTCGGCGCAGCCGGTGGCGTTGAAGCTATCTTCACCGTGCTGGCGCTGCACCATCAAATCGTGCCCCCGACGCTCAACCTGAGCCACCCGGATGCGCTGGCCAGCGGCCTGAATCTGGTGGCGGCTCAGGCGCGGGCACTGCCGATGCAGTACGCGCTGTCAAACGGGTTTGGCTTCGGCGGGGTCAATGCCAGCGTGCTGTTTCGCCGCTGGGACGCCGATTGAACACGCGCAGCGAAAGCAGAGAAATTAACACCAGGGAAATTAACACCAAAGACATTAAAACCCGAGACATTAAAACCAGCGCGGATTAAAAAAACGGCGCATTAACACCGGTGAATTGACGCCGGTGAATTGACCGGTCGGGGTAACGCGGCCATGCAGCCATCAGCGCTATGTCAGGTCTGGTGCAGTCAGACCCTCACCAAAGCAACAGCAAGGATATGTCTATGCGTAAAGTTTGGTTTATCACCGGGGCTTCTCGTGGATTTGGCCGCCGTTTTACTGAGGCGGCGCTTCAGCGTGGCGATAACGTTGCGGCAACGGCGCGCACGCTCGGCGCGCTCGCCGACCTGACAGCGGTTTACGGTAGCGCCCTGCTGCCGTTAGCGCTAGACGTCACGGATAAAACCGCCGTCACCGCCGCCGTCAACCAGGCGCACGCGCATTTCGGGCGGCTGGACGTGGTGGTCAACAACGCCGGTTATGGCGTTTTCGGCATGGTTGAGGAAATTAGCGAGCGAGACGTGCGCACCCAGTTTGATACTAACGTGCTGGGCCCACTGTGGGTCACGCAGGCCGCGTTACCCTACCTGCGCGCTCAACGTGGTGGCCACATTATTATGCTCTCAAGCCTGCTCGGTTTGGCGTCACTCCCGTCCACCGGTATCTACAGCGCCTCGAAAGCCGCTGTCGAAGCCTTTGCCGATGCGTTATCTCAGGAGGTTGCCGCCTTTGGCATTCATGTCACCATTGTTGAGCCGGGGCCATTTAGTACCGACTTTTCCGCATCAGCGGTACACGCCTCGCCGTTGGCCTCTTACGAGGGCATGCATAGCGCGGTGAATGCCAGCTTCACCTCAATGCCCATCGCCGATCCCGATATCGTCGGCCCCGCGCTGCTCAAGGTGGTTGATGCCGATGAACCGCCGCTGCGCATTTTCTTTGGCCCGCTGGCAAGCGAGGTCGTGCCGCATATCTACAGCGAACGGCTAAAACTCTGGCAGGCATGGCAAGACGTCGGCAGCGGTGTCTGAAAGAACCGCCTGTGCGAACCCGTCTTCAGGCACACCGCCTGCGGTGTGCCTGAACGTATTGATGCCTAAACGTATTGATGCCTGAGCATACCGGCGAGATTCAGGCGGGTAGCCGGTCATAATCCTGCTCAGAGACAGGCTCCAGCCATTCGTTAGATGCGCCCTCTGCCGGTATTTCAACGGCAAGATGCGCAAACCAGCTGTCTTTTGCCGCGCCATGCCAGTGCTTGGTTCCGGCAGGAATAGTGACGACATCGCCGCCGCGCAAAGGCCGCGCCGGTTGATTCCATTCCTGATACCACCCTTCTCCTCCCGTCACGAGCAGAATTTGCCCGCCCTTGTGGTGAATATGCCAGTGATTACGACAGCGCGGCTCAAACACCACATTGCCGATTTTCACCCCCTCGGTAGACAGCATGTTCAGGTAACTGGTGCCCTGAAAATATTGGGCGTAGGCGTCATTGCGGACACCTTTCGGGAACACGCCGTTACCATCAAAGTGAGGGGGAAGGGAATGAGTATTAACGGATGATGTTGATGGCGCAGCCAATACCGGCTCATCCTGAAGCGGTATCACCTCTCGGAGTACCGCCTGCGCATTGCTTGCGACATCCCCACCGCATGTCTGGGCCAGACAGCGGATAAATGCCTGTAATTGCTGCGGGCTTATCCCCGTATTCAGGCTTATCGCATAGTGGCTCTTAAGCTGACTATTCACACCGCAGAGCGCCGCAAGCGCGGAGATAGTGGCTAACTCTCTGGTCTGCCAGTCCAGCGTATCTCGCTGAAAAATATCGCCAAACAGGTGTGCTTTGAGAAACCGGTCAATCACCGGCGCAAATTCAAAGAGCGGGCCGCTGACCGGCTGGCCCACCAGACGCGTCTGGTTTTGCGTACCGATGGCAAGGCTGTTTTCGCCATCTGGCCATGCTGTTGCTTCACCACCGGCTTGGTCATGAATCCCTGCCTGCTGGCGCTGCGCCAACACCTGCATCAAGACCCCTAACGCATTCAGGCTGCGGGGAAAACCGGCATAGGCGTACAGTTGAACGATGACCTCTTTGATCTGGTTAATCGTCATCCCGGCATTCAGGCCATCATTCAAGGCTGTCTCCAGGCGGGTCAACTCCCCCGAGGCGGTGAAAGCAGCAACGGGAATGACGGCTTGCTGGATGGCGTTGAGCGGGTTTTGCATGGTTTTCCTCCCGAAAGAACACTCAAAAAAACGCGGTGAATACACCGTATAACGTGATGGATATAACGTGATGGATAGAGTGTATGGGAGGCGTGATTAAATGATAAGGTGCTCAAATTGACATACACATGTGCAAAAAAATCACCAATCATGACCAAAGAAAAACTCAACGATCTTCAGGCTTTTGTCACCGTTGCCCGAGAGCGCAGTTTCACCCGGGCGGCGGCGATATTGGGCGTGTCCCGCTCGGCCCTGAGCCACACGTTGCTGGGGCTTGAAGAGCGTCTGGGCATTCGGTTACTCATTCGCACCACGCGTAGCGTCTCCCCAACGCAGGCCGGTCATCGGCTGTTGGGGGTGCTGGCCCCGCGCCTGAATGAAATTGAAGCTGAACTGGCCTCCCTGCGCGCTGCGCGCGATAACCCTGCGGGAACTGTGCGTATCACCGCCAATGATCATGCGATAGTCACCGTACTCTGGCCCCGGCTACAGCCATTGCTGATGAGTTACCCGGATATCAATATCGAGTTTAATGTCGGGTATGAACTGACAGACATTGCCGCTCAACGCTTTGATGCCGGAGTCCGTATGGGCGATCAAGTCGATAAAGACATGGTTGCCGTGCGCATTACACCGGATGTGCCGATGGCCGTCGTCGCCGCGCCAGACTATCTGGCAGGCCGCGCCGCCATTCTCTTGCCTGAAGATCTGATGGCTCATAACTGCATCAACCTTCGGCTGCCGACCCATGGCGGCCTGTATGCCTGGGAATTTGAAAACCATGGGCAGAAAACCCAGGTTCGCGTTACTGGCCAGACGGTGTTCAATAATACCTTTTTGATGATTCAGGCCGCGCGTGACGGCATGGGCCTCGCCTACGTGCCGCGCGATTTGGTGGCGGAACACCTCGCCTCTCAGACGTTAATATCGGTGCTGGACAACTGGTGCCCGCGCTTTCCCGGATACTATCTCTACTACCCAAGCCGGCAGCATCTGCCAGCCGCTTTTGAGTTAGTTATCAAGGCGCTGCGCTGGCACACTGCGTAATTACCATGAGGGGAATTGCCGTGAGGGAGATGCTCGTTAGAGATGGTCGTTAGAGCGATAGTCGTTAGAAAGAGGTGCGGCTAGAGCCCGCCTGCCATGTCGAACTCCACCAACAGCGGATTGTGATCGGACGCCTCGGTCGTCAATACCGCTGCCGCCACCACATTCAGCTCCCGATAAAAGACAAAATCCAGCGGCCTGCCAAACGCTTTGCGCCGTTGATCATCAGAAAACGTCACTTCCTTTAGCGCCATGTTATGGGCAAACCGATACAACGCGCTGACCCGTGGTTGGCTCCAGGCGTTAAAATCGCCCGCCATAATCACCGGGCCATGGTGCTTCTCTAACTGCTCGCCCACGCTATCCAGCTGTTTTTTGTATGACTCCACGCCAAGACTAAAATTGACGGCATGAATATTTATTACCATTAACAAACGCTTGTCGCTCAATGCGTAAACGGTAATCAGCGCTGATTTTGCCAGCCGGATCAGCGGCTCTCGCTCCCTTAACGGGAAGCAGTACATTGGGTGAGCGTGGGATAGCGTCATCACACCTGACGGGTGTTGGGGAAAAATAAAGGCGGGAACCTGCTCCGTTGAAAGGTAATGCGTTGTCGCAAAACGAATCAGCTCAGGGGTGGATTGCGCTTCTTGCAGCAGAACCAACTGCGCGTTTTGGCTCAATGCCTTCAATACAGCGAGCCAGTCGGTACGTTGCTGCTTAAAAATATTCCACACCATCACGCGCAGTACATCGGCCAATGGCACCAGCGGCGTCAACGATAACGCGGACTGTTGTTTTAAATCCTGCATGGTTTGAGGCGGAAAAACGCGCTCTGCGGGTTGCCCGGCAACATACCTCATCGCATAGGTTTTTTTATGCACATCGCTCTCGTTATCTTCAATGCCCTCCTCATGTTATAGGGATTTTTTGGTAAGTTTCAAGATTCAGACGGCGCGGGGTTTTCCCCGCTGGCTTATCGTGGATTCAACATGCTGACACGCTGATCTGTGGCGGGTTTCTGCTATTGGGCGTCTGGGTGGGCCGTCGCCGTATGTTCATTCCCGGTATGATGCTCTTTATCGTCGCTTCTTAATCGTCGCGTCTTATCGTCGCGTCGCTGGCAGGTGTGCTGTTGCTGGGGCTGGGGCTTGATGCCAGCCGGTGATGCACTGGCGAGAGCGCGATTGCGCGCCGCTCTGCGCAATCGCGTCAATGGGTTGTGTTTACCCTATCATGCCGCGTTCTCTATTCAGGGGCATAACGTATGTGAATAGAGAACACGCGCGGGTAACAGCCTTATTGGGACTGCAAGGCACTTAACTGCGCCGCATCCGGCTTGCCGATGACAAGCTGCTTATCGCCCTTATTATAAAGCGCGACGAATGCCGCTTTCTCGGGTTGATAGAGGTAGACAATATGGTGATCGCCACAGTTATGCTGCTCACAGGAAGAAGCGCGCAGCCAGGTCACACCGGAAACGGTAACAGGCTCAAGCGGTGTTTGCGGCCCGCGCAGCGCGCCGCCATTGTCCCATAGCTTGCCAAGCCCGGCTTTTCTCATCGCTTTACTGAGGGTCGTTCTAAAGGTTGCATCCGCCCTTTCAACATCAAACGGATAAGGGCAGGCGTTATCACTACTGAGCGGCGCGGCTTTATCACACCCGATAGCCTGCTTCGCGGTGATAATTTTCCCCTCCGCATAACCATAGGCGCTGAGGAATAACAGCGACAAAAGACACACCCGAGAAATACGACGACACTCTAATTTCATTATTTTCATCCTTAAACCGTTCAATTCGCTATAGTTCATGGATTAATGACTGATAAATCCATCAGATCAATCCGCATTCAGCCAAGCGGAGCGCCGATTATCCCCGCAAAGCGACCTGTCTGCACCGATTTTAGCGGCCCGGCTTGCTCCACCAGGCTATGCACAGAAGCGACGCGATGCCGGGCCGCAAATATCCTCATTAAAGGGAATACTTATCATTAAAGAAAACAGTCACCATTCAAGAAAGCATTCGTCATTAAAAAATGCATTCATCATTACATTGACATGACTCCGGCTTAATTTATCCGGCGACCGAGAAAAGACGACTATTTATGATTTAGCACCGCGTTGATTGTGCGAGAAGGTCACTTACAATTATAAATAATAAATTACAACCACAGCCCTTAATTAATTGTTAAAATTCCATTATTGACTTAATGAATTCACAATGATAGTGATTTCATGTCGTTAGGTTTATAAATCACTCTTACATTACTGTCTCATGGAAGGGATCTATTATCATGCTTATTGTAAGCGATAGGATTAATAGCATTCGTGATTTACACATCCGTCTTGGTACACTCGGCCCAGCAGGAACAAGCAGTGAATATGTCGCTAAGAAATTCATAAAAAATCATTTGGAAAGCAATAATACAAAATGTGAAATAACGCTTTATGACACGTTCGAAGAAGCCAAAGAAAAGCTGCTCGATGGTTCAATAAATTATATTATCTGCCCCCATGCTTATAAAAAAATAAATGATTTTTATATGCATCCGCTGATCTCTCTGATAGAGATATTTCAATGTGACACGCCGATGTATGGTGTCGCCGTAAGGCAAGATTACGCATTTGAGAACAAAGATTTAGAAGAACAGGTTATCGTGAGCCATTCCGCACCGCTGGAACTAGTCACTAATTATCTGGGGAAAAAAACACATTTTCATCTCGTCAACTCCACCAGCAAGGCGGCGGAATTGATTTCTAATGGTGATTTCAATTTAGCGATCACCAATGAAGAGGCCGTGAAAAAATTTGGCCTGAAATTTGTTTATGAATTTAAGAAGATTTCAATGAGCTGGTCGCTTTTTGGCAAAATATAAACTCACCACTTTTTATTAACGAATAAACAAAAAGGATGCTACATATGAAAAAGGAATTTTTCCCAGAGCCCATCCTGATTGAATGGGAAAATGGCATACGCCAATACAGTACACGCCGGGGTGACACCGAGATTTTAATTAGCCACATCCCACCGAAGACGAAGATAAAAGCCCACAGCCATCAGCAGGCCCAAATTGGCATGATCCTCAAAGGCGAGCTTTACATGCGCGTTGGCGATGAATCCCAGGTTATGTCTGCCCTGGAATCCATTTATGTTTCACCACCGGATATATTGCATGGTGGTGAAAACAAGACTGATGAGGAAGTGGTTGCCATAGATATTAAAAGGTTCAAACAAGGTGAGGATTATTGTTTAGCCAATCCGTTTTTTAAGCCCCTATATAAAGAAGAAAAATTAATGGATGTCATGGATGCTCAATTCTTTCATGCTAATTGGGCACAGATAATGTTAGTCAACATACCTTGTCGCGGCGGGATGATGCCTGAACACAGGCATCAGCAGGAACAAATAGGAATCTGCATTGATGGCGAATATGACATGACCATCGAAGGTGTTAATACGACCATGACCTTTGGCAAATCATACTTTTGCCTTGCAAATGAATGTCATAGCGCCGTAAATAACCGGGATGAAAATGCGAAGTTAATCAATATATTCATCCCGCCACGTTACAATAACGCAGCAACCGCGTGAAAAGTCTGGCAGGAAAAGCGAGCCGCATACCGGCACCCGCCCGGCGGTTGCGACGTCCCCATGCCATAACCACACTGGCCGGGCACAGCGCGCGGTATGCGCTTTGGCTATCAGGCGGTGTCGGGCTGTTTCTGCGAAGCGCCCCCCAGTGAATGCGTTAACCGTGAGCGTTGCCAGTCAATACGCTCAAAGAACACGATTGTCAGCGCCGCCATGAGCAGGTTGGTGATGGGAAACGCCCACCATAAACCGGACACGCCAAGCGGCGTATAGCGGGATAACCCCCACGCCAGCGGGATTTGCATCAGCCATTGCGAAACCAGCGCCAGCGCCATTGTCGTCACGGTGCGCCCCGTGGCGCGAAACGCGCCGTTTAACGCCATCTGTAAGCAATACGACCGGTGAATCATTCCGGTCGTCTCTAGTGGCTGTATCGAATACTGGAGGTCAACACCACTACATTTTACTCATCAGATGGGCCTCATCCTGTTCCTGAGAAGCAAAATAGGCTTTTTGCGCATCATTAAATGATTGCAACTTTTCTTCACCGATTACCAGAAAACGTGAACAGACACTCTCGATAAGGTTGCGATCATGTGAGACCAAAAGTACAGTACCATTAAACTCTATTAACTGTTTCTCAAGCGCATGTTTACCTGAGATATCAAGGTGGTTTGTTGGTTCATCAAGTAATAATAGATGGCTGTTAATAAGCGATATCCCCGCAAATAACAATCTTGCTCGTTCTCCTCCACTAAGGGATTTCACCTTACTTTGCAAACGCTCCCACTGAAATCCGGCTTTAAGCAACGCTTGCTTTAGCTGTTCATTATTTGGACTCACTCGTGATTTGCTACAAAAATCAAACAAGGCATTTGTGATTTCCGACTCACTATCAACACCATTCTGAAGCTGATCATAATAAGCCACAATAGTTGATTCATGTAATTTGACTGTATCTGTTTTGTCTAAATAGCTTTTCCAGATAAGCTGTAGAAAGGTTGATTTACCCATACCATTAGCGCCAATTAAAGCAATTTTTTCACCTGGCCGTATTAATAGTTCATCAATCATATACAGAATATTTTTTTTATTTGGTACTCTTATAGCCAAATCATTGCATGTTAAAATTCTTTTAGCAGGCAAATGTTGTCCTGGAAAAAAAAGATTCCAAGGGTAAGGTTCAGGAAGAGTATTCTGCTCAAGTTTAAGCTTGTCGACTCGCTTGAACATTGATTGTGCTTTTCTGGCTGAACTTTTACTTTTTTGTTCTTTTCCCCAAATAGCCAATTGACGTGCACTCGACTCTATACGTTCAATTTCGTTCTCTTGATCTTGGTACTGTTGCTGACAAGCCGATTCTTTTTGCTCATGTTCCAGTAATGCTTGCGTACAGGGTAGTCTATACTGATGGACTCCACCACTAGCAATAATCCATGTACTATCTGTGACAGTATCGAGAATACGCGTATCATGAGAGACTAGGATAAAACTACCGCGCCATTCTGATAGAAACGCCTCAAGCCATAATATCGTTGGTAAATCCAGATGGTTAGAGGGTTCATCCAGCAAAAGAACATTTGGAGCACACAGTTGAGCCCTTCCAAGTAATAAACGTGTTTGTTGACCACCACTGAGTTTTGAGCAAGGTATAGCATGGTATTCAAAGCCAACGCCAATATTTTCAAGTATTACAGATGCTCTCCATCCTTCACTAATACGTTCATCGGCATCTAGCACATCAAGGATTGCATCTTCAGGTGTTAGAGACAACAGATACTCAGGAAAGCGTTGTTCGACCATATAATAGCGTAGAGATTTAGCATGAATGACCTGGCCTGAACCAGGCTCTAAATCCTTCGTAAGAAGTTGCAGCAATGTTGATTTACCTGCACCATTAAACCCAACCAAGCCTACTTTTTCTGTAGAATTCAGCGACAGAGAGACATCACTAAACAACAAATTTGTTGCGTTATGATAGCTAAGTTGATTGGTTGAAATATAAACCTGCTCCTTACGATTCACTGATATCTCCTTTACGGTAAAAGAGGACAATTACAATACCCGTTAATGCGAGAATACATTGGGTAAAATAGACACCTTGTGATGACAATCCGCTCCCTTCTTTAGCCATAAGGAGATACATTCCTAGAATAAAAATACCTGATATTCCATTGAATGTAGCCTGAAGCCTTCCCTGATATTCAGAATCACAATGAATCTGTGAAAGAGAGATAGACAAAGCCCAACTAGATATACCGAACCCAATAAGAAAATAAATGGGAAAAACCAAAGCAATAACATTATTTATAGATAAAACATACAAACCGCTGGCCATTATCAGTAGAAGCACCGCCAGTGTTTTTCTTATACTAATTTTCTTACAAAGAATAGGTGATAAAAGACCACCGACCAAAACGCCGAGAGAATAAAGAGCTTCATACATTGCAAATACTTGCGTACTTGCATGAAGCACCTCTCGAGTATATGGAACCAGAATGATAGGAATAGTCATTAATAAAACCATTATTATCATTTGACTCATATAAGGCATAAATAGTTCTGGTTTACTCTTGAAGTATTTGAGTGAGGATGTATAACTATACCACCAATTCCCATCCTGTACCTTTTCAGATTCAGATGAAGATGCGGAGCGCATAGCCAGATTAAATATACCTGCTATAATAAAAAGAACTCCACCAATCAAAAGTGTACCTTTTATACCAGCTACAGTCAGAATAACCCCACTCACCCCCATTCCCACAATAGTTCCAAATTCATAGACCATATCAATAGTCGCATTTGCACTAACAAGATCTTTCTTCGGAACGATACTTTGAATAAATGGAACAGCAGAAGGCATATAAAATGATATGAATATTCCCAGCAACGAACACAGTACTATAATCCCTATATCAATACCCATCTCCGATAGCAGAACCCATGCAACAACCACTACACCTCTAACGAAATTTGAGATAACAATTTGTGCTTTACGGTTATACAGATCGGCTAACAATCCAAATAAAGGAGCAAATACGATGCTTGGCATCCAAATACAAAACATCATAATTGCGACCCCTTCAATAGAGTTAGTCTTAGTATATGCCAACCAAGAAAGCGCAATATAATTTAGACCATTACCAAAAGTTGCAAAAAGGCCACTAATAGTAAAAAATAAGAAGTTCCTATTTTTAAATAAACTGACCCTTTCTCTTAATTCTGCACTAAGCATTATCTCTCCCAAATAAACGGAAACCGTTACATAACCATTTAACCCTACTGCCAAAATAATTTCTCTTCTTCGCCGCTAACTGTATTCGTTGAATATAGGAAGGCATTTGTGAAATCGAGTCATCCAAAAATGCAGTCAGGTTATAGGAATTAACGGTACTATGAATGAATGTAACAGAGCATTCAACAGTTTTTGCCTGATGCCACCAATTCATCGGAAAATAGAGAAAATCTCCCGATTGAAGGACAACAGATTCAAAGGGAATACCTAACAATTCGAGTTCATGTGAACTGTAAAATCGGCCTTCCTCAAGATCATATTGTGGTGCAACAAGAGTAAACTCTTTAACACCTTGTAGCTGTCCTACAACCCCATTCACACTAAGCATATCTTTGTGCATGGTCGTCAATGTTTCAGGTGAGGACATTAAAATCCAAGGAGCAAGAACCAGTTCCCCCACTAACGACTTCTCAATACTATTTAATGTTACCGCTTCAGGAATTTTATAGCTATTCTGGAGCGAGTCGGCATTAGTCAAGTGAGGTTGCCATGACCAATTTCCCATTTTTCTTTCGCCTGATAATACCTTGGATATATAATCACTTACCGTTACCTCTTTTTTGTTTAATTTATTTATACCCTCCTCTATAAATATATTTTCTCTTCCATATCTTTCATTCAAACAGGCAAAGTTACCAATTTCAAACAATTCCCAACTATGGCAATAGTCATGAATAACAAAACATTCTTTTGTTATATCTTTATTACTGCAATTATCTATGAAATCACTTTCACTTTCGAATACAATCATTTTCGGCACCATTTTCCTGAATACCATTTAAAATAAACCTAGCCTCTTCAATTATTTTCTTCCCCAAAGGGGTAAGGATATCGACACTTTTAAATTGCACTATAGATTCGCTCAATAATAATGACGCATTGTTAATTTTTATTGATATTTCTTTATTGAAATCATTATTAAATCTTAATTTATTGAGATAGTAAATAATTCGAGTCAATACAAAAACAGCATGAAACACACCATTTGCAGGGCGAGGATATATACGAAAAGGGCTTTTCAAAGTGGTGCCGCTCAAAACTAATGGATCAACCAACTGTTTAATATAAAGCTCTATGTGAGACATCTCATGGATAAGATTTTCCATATAGTCAAAAATTGTCCAGTCATCTTTTGGAGAAATAATTACAAGCCCAAGATAAAGTATTGAGCTACTGGCAACCAAGGAGTCACAGTTCACAATCAGAATACGACCAATGAAATTTTGCAAGGCATATCCCAAGACAACATCATTCTGAGATAAAATTTCAATAGCTTGCAATAATTTAATTTTATAGCTGTGGTTTAATGAAAAACCGACTCCAGATAAAACTTCATTTTGTTTATCCATTTCGACAACTAAACGATCGATAAAAAGAACATAGTCTTTTTCGTTTTCATTACTGTAATTAATTATTTTATGTTCCCATAGAGTCATGAAATTAACATCGGAAATGAAACTCATTAATTCCATTTTTTTATTGCAGGAAAAAAATTTATGCCAGATGAAACACTCCTTATCAATTACCTCGGCATTTAATCTAACTGAAAAGAAGTCATTTTTAGTGATTCCCATAATGTACCTCTCGGAGTGTATTCATACTAACTGGATCATACACTTTTCTCAGATCGACGAGCTCAGGCCTAGAAAATGGATAGAAAAAACTAGTAATATTATTCGCTAATATAGCACTTAAGAGTAAATTGGTTGATGCTATAGAACCTGTTATTGGTTTTGTTTCTACATCGGATTTATCAATCAGACTACCAAGAAAGTCTTCTTTAGCTTTTTCTGTAATCAAAAGGGGGCCAGCTGTGATAGTATCATAGCCTGCAGAACCAAAAATAATAGGTATTTTATTGCGTATAGAATATTCAACAGTATACATGGATGATCTTATAGGTGGGGTATCAATTGCTGAAACCAATAAATCGACATCGCCAGGTAGACAATTTAAATCCTCATAACAAGAAATTTTCCTATCGAATGAAGAAATAATTAAATCAGGATTTATCCTGTGCAATTTACTTCTAAGGCAATGGGTCTTACTTTTACCTAGGTCTTCAGAATCATAGGCGAATTGCCGATTTAAATTACTTATATGAACATTATCATAGTCAATAAGTGATATTTTTTTTATTCCTGACGTTGCTAAACACAATCCAACATTAGCACCTGTACCACCACAGCCTATAATAGCGACATGTATATTCTCATTGAAGCAAAAAGGCGAATTTAAACTTCCCAAGTGGAAGTTTAAGAAATCATATGTTTTTTCCATAGCAGTGCCATCATATGTGTTATCAGAAAGCACTAACAGATTTAACTCTTTAAATTTCTCATAAATATAACCACAGGAATTATTATTCAGATATTCATGAATTTTATCTTCTTCTATTCCAGACTCTAGTGCAGATAAAAAATCATGGACATTTTCATTAAAAACATCATTAACCTGATAATTCCTTTTCCCTAATAGAATTATTTTCCCTTTACACTTTAAAATAGAAGAATTTATCTTTATTTTCATTTTAGTCTCTATTAATAAATATTCTCAATCCAGGAGTATAGAGGGAGCTCGCCACCACTGAACCATCACAAAAGAAACCCGTTGGGAAAATAAATAGCGGAATATAAAAGCACTGTTGCCGTAAGTAAAAGTCGATAACCTGGAAAATTTTTTGTTGCTGCTCTAATAAGTCCATTTTGAATAATAGTGAATATATTTTTTTTATCCGATTATAATCCGGTGTCGCCTTGGAAATTTTACTTAAATCAGAACGAATCAATTGTATTGGATTGAACTTTGGAGCCTTACGAATTTCAAAGCGAAAATGACTTTCAGAAATCCAGTTTCCATATTCATTCCTTATTCTTCCTAATATGTATATTATATTTTAAAAGTTGCTCCTCGATACAATCCAAGATTTCTTTGTTAGGATAAAAATCCTCATATGAAATGTCTAATAAAAAAGGAGTCTGCCGTGGATTACTATCCTGATGAATGTAATGATAGTCACCATTAAAATATATTGACATCCAAGACATAATCGGATTTAACATGTCATCATATCGTTCAGATATTACAGTCCGATTAATTGATGTAGCTAATATAGCTTTTACATCTGAAGGAATCTCATCAAATTTCTTTCCTGGTGAAAGCAACATGACCAAAGACTCATTGCAACTGACAAAATTTTCATGAGCCATAAAATGGCGATATCTTTTAAGATCTATCGCAGTGTTACAACTGACATGTACTTTCCCCGTAAAAAATGCACGTCCATCAGGATCGGACTTTACTAATAGATAATTAACTTTATCTACATAATTATTATATTTATCTAATGTGAAAAATTCATTTCTCACCAATCTAAAGGTATTTTCATCTTTATCAATCAAGGTATAAGCCCCAGCATAAAGTGCATCACTACATCTATGCTTTGGAGAGAAATTTATTAAAGACAAATACTGAGTAATAAACGGATCGTACCATGATGTCTTTAGTGTAAAGCTATAATCACTATTAACCTCAATCGCTGAATCACTTTTAACCAAAGACGAAAGGATGTTATTATATCGATTATCCACATCATTACATATACATTTAATCGACCTTACATAATCCTCTGCAATTAATTTATCACCATTACTCCAGAATAAATTTTTTTTTATATTTATAGTAATTTCGCTAGCAGTTTGATGAAAATATTCAGCCGCAAGCATTACAACCTTATTTTTTTCAACAAAAAATAGTGGTAGTGCTAGCTTTGAATATATTTGCTCTCCACTATAATCACAAATTGACCAGATGTCTTTTTTGTAGGGAAAAACATCAACAGCAATATTTATCTCATTCATATTTCTCGGTCAAATCCATTTAGGAAATTTACTTTATCATGCTTTCATAGAGCTTTTGTTTTTTTTGCAAAAGTTCTATTTTTTCTTTGGTATATGAGATTTCCTCTTCGATAGAGTTTTTAACCTCTCTAGATATTTTCAAGCCACTTTTACTAAGATTTTCCAGATAATTATTAAAGGTAATATCACTATCGAATGAATCACGGGAAATATAAGAATGATAATTTTTATAGAATCTTATGGAATGCTGTTTTGAAGTAAATCCTCCGGTCACCATGATATTATCAGTATCATTGCGAATCTCGTGAACCCATCCTGTTGGTACATATAAAATTGTACCTGGCGTAAGCGTAAACTCCAAAATATCAACATTAAGCTGATCTAAATGTATAACTATTTTCTCGTCAAATAAAGAAGCATTCATATTAATGTGATGACGATGAAGAGGAGATATGGCGCGAAATGTTTTTTGGCCTTCAATCATTAGCAACCATGCACTGGTTGAAAAGCAATCAATGTGTAAATCGCAATTGATTCCTTTCTTTCCCCAAAAAATCCAGCGCCTACGAAATTGCATTCTACTCGGGAGAAGATCTATAAAATCATCTGGATGAAATTTTGGAAAATAAATATCCCCATCTAACTCAGGCAAACTTTTTTGATAACTCCATCCGGTCATATAAGGACATTTCTCACCATTTTTTATTAGATCAATATACTCAGGAATAGGAATTTTTCTGGTTATATTCGCTGGCTCATCCAGATTGTCACTTACCTGGCATAACATGCCCTGACAATGCTCTTTGAAGAAATTAAAACTCCATTTTTTATAAGCTGGCATATTACCATCAAGATTAAAATATTGAACCGGTAACGTCTTGTTGAAAAATACATCTTCAAAATTCTCGCAATCTATTTTTTCGATATTATCAACATATGGCCTAATTACACTCATACTTAGCTCTCGTAATAAAAATATATATTGAAAGTTCTGGGAATATCCCCAGAACTTTATTGATTTTATTAGCAGCGGTGGGTTGCCAGCAGTAACTCATTATCTAACTCAACTTCAGCCAGCTGAACATTTTCAACGTTAAATTCAACGTCAAAATCTTCAACCTGTGTCGGAGATACATAAGAACGAAACTCTTTGCTTTCGAAATCATTCATGATTATTGCTCCTGTTAGTTAACAAAATACGTGTTAAAAAGCTCCTTAACTTCCATAACATAATGTCACTACATGGTTAACACAGTGTTACGAAAGAACGCAGAATAATTCAAAATCGTTAACGTGCGTTAAGAATTTATCGAAAAAACGTGATTTAGATCACACTAAAGCACGGGAAACAATAATGATACATTAGATAAAACACTCATTAATAAATCATGAAATTATTAATATACTGATTTAAAAGGATTTAAATAAAACAAATTAGCTGGCAAACAAAATAATTTCACATATATAAAAATATCAAAAAAATATTTTATATTAGTAATTATGTTACTATCGTTAATATCATGCTGATATTTTTTTAAAACAAATTATTCCTATGAATATGACTAAATAGCTTCTCATATTACCGCTCCACTTTAGCCATGCGGGGTTGATTGACGGGAAATGGTGAAACGACTTTTATAAATTGCGTCACCTGTTTCCATAACTGCCACATGTACCGGCACTGATGATTTCGCGTTATCGTTTCGTGTGACGATGACCACAGCCGTTCAATTGGATTCAGCCACGGCGAATAGGTTTGTTGGGCTTCTTTGCACATCAGTTGTCGTTCTTCATCAGGGATTGTTGCCATGATCGGCATCGCTCAGTCCGGTTGGTGGTTTGGGATGTTTGGCGATTGAAAAAACTCTCTCAATTCGGACTAAGTTCCCTTCAAGGGATCTACTATTTGGCAAATCTATTTAGATTGACCTCATCTAAATAATCGATAGAGGTACTGCCAAAAAAAATTAGCCCGACGGGTAGTTCCACACTGGCCGGGCACGGCGCGCGGTATGCGCTTTGGCTATCAGGCGGTGTCGGGCTGTTTCTGCGAAGTGTAGTGGTCAACAAAAACTGGCCACAGCGTTAGAGTTTTTCCAGAACAATCGTTCTGATTCATTCGGCGTCAAACCACCATTATATTGATGGGGTCTGAGCTGGCTGTAATATTCCGTGATGTAGTTCGTTATCGCTGCGCTGGCTTCACTAAAGTTGGCGTATCCATTATTCGGCACCCACTCTGTTTTCAGGCTTCTAAAAAAACGTTCCATCGGGCTGTTATCCCAGCAATTCCCCCGGCGACTCAGGCTTTGCTTTATCTGATATCTCCACAGTAATTGTCTGAAATTTCTGCTGGTATAGTGGCTACCTTGATCCGAGTGATACAGCAAATTAGAGGGTTTTCCTCGCGCTTCCCAGGCCATGGACAGCGCTTTCGTTGTCAATGCAGAGTCCGGGAAAAATGACATCGCCCAGCCAACTGGTTTACGAGAAAACAGATCAAGCACAACGGCTAAATAAGCCCAACGTTTACCTGTCCAGATATACGTCACATCACCACACCAGACCTGATTAGGTTCTGTTACTGCAAACTGGCGCTCAAGATAGTTGGGGATCTCTACGTGCTCCTTAGACGCCTTCTTATATCGATGGCCGGGCTGCTGACAACTGATGAGATTAAGTGCTTTCATCAGCTTTGTTGCCCGCCAGCGACTCAGTTTTACGCCTTTGGTTGTGACCCTCGCGGCAATATTACGTGCACCTGCAGAACCATGACTTTCGCGATAGCTTTCACGAACAAGACTGAGTAATACCACGTGTGTGGCATCAGGCTTCTTTGGTTGCCGCCAGTATTTATAGCTGCTGCGATGAACCCCAAAACACATTGCACATAACGGCAACGGGAAACCGCGCCCTGAGTTTCTCAACTAATGAGAATTGTTCAGGGAGTCTGACATCAAGAGCGCGGTAGCCTTTTTTAATATATCCCTTTCCATTTCAACACGTTGAAGTCTTTTCTTCAGCTCGCGTATTTCAATCTGCTCAGGTGTCATGGGTGAAGCTATGGGTGATTTTCCCGCTCGTTCTTCTTTCAACTGGCGGACCCACTTATCCATCGTGGATTTGCCGACATTCATTGCCGTGGCAGCGGCGGCAACAGTGTAATGCTGATCGAGTACAAGCTGGGCAGCTTCAAGGCGAAACTCAGGGCTAAAATTGCGTCTGTTACGTCCGGTCATAATGTCACCTGTTTTTGACTATGAGGCGATGATATCACCTCTATTCAGGTGGCCAAATTTAGGGTGTGTCCCGTAACTGTTTTTTGTACAATCAGGGACATGATTTCATCACAAGAAGTGCTTTAATTTGGCTCGTTATGATTTTCCCGATGACGCTTGGGCGCTGATTTCTCCCATGCTGCCGCCTGAAAGAGGCTCTTCCCGAGGCGGGCGTCCTTACTTTGCGCACAGACATGTCATGAATGGCATATTTTGGGTGCTTTGCTCTGGCGCGCCGTGGCGGGATTTACCTGAGCGTTATGGTCAATGGAAAACCATTTACAACCGCTTCAATCGGTGGTCTAAAGCCGGAATAATGAACAGCATTTTCAATAAATTACTCCAGATTCTGGATGAAAAAGCGCTGATTGACTGGGATGTTATCGCGCTGGATGGCAGTAACGTTCGCGCCCTGAAAGCGGCCGCTGGTGCGAAAAACATCCCGATGAATGCGAGGACCATGGGCTGGGTCGCTCTCGCGGCGGCTTTGGCACCAAAATCCATCTGGCGACAGATGGCACAGGATTACCGCTGAGTTTTTGCCTGAGCGGTGGACAGGCCCACGAAAGCCGATACGCGGAAACGTTGCTCAACCGGGTCGGGATTATCCGAAAAGGCGGGCACCTGAAATCACGTCCGAAAGCGGTGCTGGCGGATAAGGGTTATTCAGGTAAAAACCTTCGCATTCATTTGAAAATGAAAGGAATAAAAGCGGTTATTCCGTTTAAATCGAATGAGAAGGCCAGTCGGGACGGACGTCGTCCCCTCGACACGCGCCTGTACAAAAAACGCAATGTCGTGGAGCGTTGCTTTGCGATACTCAAAGAAAATCGCCGTATTGCCACCCGCTCGGAAAAAACCGCCAGAAACTACCTGAGTATGCTAAAACTGGGAGCGATCAGGTTATTTTTGAAGCGGTTGTTAAGTTAAGGGACACGGCCTAGTGTGCCACTACATAAGGCCATTTAAACATCTACGTCCCTTTCAAGAGGACTTCAAAATCTGCACCACTCAAGTCAGGAGTTGCGCAGAGCATATCTCTGGCCAGTGCACGTCGACGCCGCAGAAGGTCATCCAGAGTTTCTTCAAATGTGGTTATTTCAGTATCCCTCACTGTCGGATAATAGACATACACATCTTTAGTTTGTCCAATTCGGTACGCCCGGTCTGTTGCCTGATCTTCTTTGGCTGGGTTCCAGCAACGAGTGAAATGAATAACATGATTGGCTTTCTGGACATTAACACCGAATCCAACTGCAACCGTAGAAAGAATAATCACTCCAAAACCTGACTGAAATTGAAAATTATCGATCAGCCGCTGACGACTATTCTGACTACTACTTTTAGTGCTGGTATCGCCGTTAATAATGACTGGGCGGAAACCAAACTTCTGATAGATAGCATGTTGAAGTTCGCGCTGTAAGTCTCGAAGCTCAGTAAAAATAATGACCTTATCTTCCGTGGTATGCCTTATTTCTTCGAGTTTTTTCAACAGCCAGTTAAGCTTAGGTGAGTTATCACGAAAACGTAGCTCGGGATTAACTACCGCAGGGTGTGCGCAAATGAGTTTCAGTCGGTGTAACAAACCTAACATACCTGCTCCGGCCTGCTGCATCCCTTCGCTCAATGCTTGTTGTTGTTGCCAATTTGCAACAGATGAAAGGTAGAGCTGTTTTTGTACGCCGGACAACGTCAATTGTTTGCAGTTTTCTACTTCAATTTTCTGAGGCAAATCCCGCGCAACCTCTTCTTTGGTTCGGCGTAAAGTCTGGGGTTCTATCAACGCCCGCAAACGTTCCAGTCGTCCCGTATCGCGGCCAACTTCGTTCTCAATAGGACGAACATAATGTTTACCAAATTCATTTAGTGCCCCTAATAATCCAGGCTGGGCAAAATCAAATAAGCTCCACAGGTCAACAAGTGTGTTTTCGACGGGCGTACCGGTACACGCCACTTTAAACCTTGCTTGTACCGCGTTAGCAGCATGTGTGATTAACGCTGCTGGATTCTTTATTTTTTGTGCCTCATCGCACACCATAATGGACCATGGCTGGCGTGCCAGAGAAAACTCTTGATCGCGAAGCGTTTCGTAAGTCGTCAGAATAATTTTCGCCTCACCTTGCCAGCCAGGTTTAAGCAGATTCTTGATCCCCTTAAACTGCAGATGAGCAGGAATAGCCTGTTTGGGGTATTTCACCGCTTTAATCGTCTCGCCATACAATTTCAACACTGGAATACCCGCAGTGTAGAAGAAGTTGTCCAGCTCACGTTCCCAGTTATCTAAAAGAGAGACAGGGGCAACAATAAGACTTGGCGGTTCCTGCGGAAATTTTTCAATAAACCAGACCAAGAAGCTCAAAATTTGCAGCGTTTTCCCCAGGCCCATATCATCCGCCAACAGGCAACCCGCAGTTTCCTCTGGTGAACTAAGGAAAAGTTGCTGGAGCCAAGCAACGCCTTCACGTTGATGATCTTTGAGTCGGATATGTTCTTTCAGACTCAGAGGAATTTCAGGTTCTGCATGACGCGCATTGAGGAGTGAATCGCGGCGCTGTTTGATGTAGGCAGCTTCTTCAATATTCTGCTCAATTTTAAGTACAGCTCGGACCGCTTTACCTACAACTTTATCTTGAGACTCATTTTCAGCGCTCTGCTGTTTTTCCCAGTTCTTACTGAAGGTTTTAGCTGCATCCAGCGTTAATTCGCTGTCATTCCATGGTGTGGTGATATGCGTTTCACCAGCAGCTTCTGCCTGAATAATTCTCTCCTGCAGTTCACTGAAATGGCCAAGATTTTCAGGCTGCCAATCAGCCAGTGTTTCGGCTGAAAATGCGGGGAAATCGATGTCATCTGGAAGCCAGTTTTCACTTTGCGCCTTGGTAAGCCAGGGAGAGGAAATTTTTTCAAATTCACCAATGCCAATCACACGATCGCCATACTTCCCAATATCCAGCACATCGCTAAATTCTTTTCCTTCAATTTCTTGCTGCCAGCGTGTAAGCAGAGCCTGACAATCGTGCCACTGTTGTTCAGTGAACTGGCTTAACTCCAGTTCATAACCTTGCCAGGAGCCTGCAGGCATCTGAGCTACAACGCTAATACCGAGTTGCTGTATAAATTTTTCAAGTTCCCAGGGCACTGAGAACACAAAAGTGACCTCTGGCTGGGGAGCAGGTGATACTGGTTCAAGTACCAGCGTCACTTCCTCGATCTTATTCTCAGCATTCTGTTGGGGTATCAACCTGAAATGATGGAAGAAAATCCTGGCATCAAACAACGCCTGCTCATGTTCTTCGGGGGCAATAACATTAGCGGCATCTTCGCCCAAAAATGTATAGGGATTGCGAACAAAAGAAAGCGCTTCGCTTCCGGCCACTCGACGACCAGGGATCGAATGTATTGAGTTTAGGACTTCTTTCACTTCGGGAGGGATAATAACGTGGCTAAGTTCGCCATTCTCACCAGGGATACGATAGCTATCATGAACCTGCGAATTCTTGTCAAAACTGCCTAGCCAGTTAGCTGGCTGGTCTTCGAAATGGGGCTCAATTTCGATAACAGCAGTATCAGCAACCGTTGATTTACGCAGACGTAATGACAATGAAGTTGGTTTTACGACATGTGTTTTTTCTAAATAATCATCAAATTTTGCTGCGGCTTGTTTTGCACATTTGCGGATAGCGGCCCATCCCAGTTGGTTAGTGGTTTCTCCTGGGGTCTGATTTTGCTGTGTGCTGAGTTGTTCTGTTGCCTGTAAAAGTGCCCAGTTTTCCCGCGATACCAAATGTTGCCGGTTTTCATGGGTTAAAATGGCACCAGTACGACTGAAGCGGATCGACTTACGTGCTGGAAGCGTGACCCATTCAGCAATCCAGACGCGAAAATCACGGTCACTTAATGCGCCACGTGAACTCAGGCTTGCGCGTAAAGGCAGTATCTCAGGTACACCGATAAGAGGCAGACTGCTGGCATGTTCCTCATCCTCCAGCAGGCGATATAATGCATCCCAACTCAACAACCACCGGTCTGTAAGTGATATCAGATAGTCTTCTTCAGCCAGTTGTTCAAGCCAGGATGCCAATGCCCAAAGCTGCGAATCATCAACCAGCGATAGCGGAAAGCTGAGTCCGTTTTCCTCAACCTGGTATTTATTCTTTAGGTGGCGTTCTATCTGCTGACGGTTTCCCATCAGTTTACCTAACAGGCGTTTCAGCATTATTTGATCCAGTAACGATGCGGTTCTTTAGCCATAGGCGCAAAGCCTAGTCGTAACAACTCTCTTTCTATAGTGTCGTCAGGTGTATTGAGTTGTACGGACAGCACGCCACCTTGTTGTCGATTATCGCTGACGACACATGAAGTACTTTCAACCAAGCGCTGTATAGCCGTATCACGCAACGGATTGATGATTTTAATGGCAGACAGAGAAGCTGGAGAGTCTGTTTTCTTATCGACAAATTTAATGGGTTCTTCCGCCATCCACCGAATACCCAACTTGCGCAGCTCATCGTCATATTTCAACATCCAGCCGGTTATCCGGGCTTTGTTATATCCTTCAGCACGAGGGGTATGGGGCAGTCTGAGTACGCAGCACCCCTGCTCTTTTAGATGAGTGTTGATATCAAGTGTGCGTGATTCAGGATTAAATGGCGCGTGACCTATTCTATAGGCGTACATCGCATTTCCTGTCCCGGAAAACTCAACGAACAGATAATCGTTGATCTGCATAATCATGGCGTTATCAAAGCTACGTCCACCTCGTAAGTAGCTCAGTCGTCCCTTATTCTCGTCGCGGAATTTCACAAAGTCGCTACCACGATCTTGCCGGGCATCAGTCCCCATGACGATACGAGTAAATCCCATCTGATTGGCGAAACGAAGCCAGTAGTGCAATCGTGCCTGATCGACATCGCCATTACCGCGCAAGAGTTCAAAGAAATGTGTCAGGTCTTGTTTTGCCAGCCATCCCCGTACCATCGCAGCGACTGGCTCGGCGACATACTGGTGCCACTTATTTTGCTGGCTTTTCAGTTGGGGATTATCCCAGTATTCCAACGCAGCCTGCTTCAGCGCTGAATGTGCCTGATCGCGATAGATAGAATAGTAATAGCGAGTCAGGGTCGCAGTCATTATATCGTCACGAAAACGTACCCATTGCGCAGCCAGACCTAACAACCAGCTAAGTTTGTCCAGAAACAGAGGATCATCAAGAGTATCCAATTGTGCTAAAAGAACAGTGAAAATGCGTTTCCACAACCAACTACTATCGGGGATTTGCGCAATTTTCTCTAATGCTGAAAGTGAATTTCTTTCGCCTGACAGTAACTGCTTGGATATCACGCCTCCAGCTTGTGGGGTAAAAATGTCATGATAAAACTCAATGGTTTTCATCCATGATTTTTCTCGTCGTATCGCGGCTTTTACTACGAAGTAACCCCGGGCGATATGCCCACGCAGTACGCACCAGTGCGGGTTTGTCTCGGGTGATTCATGCTGATAAGCAAAATAGCTTGAACAAATTGCCGCCCAATCCTTGCGTTTTAACGTTTTAGATTCCAACCGCTTCTTGATAGCGTTGTCGACCTCAGGAAAAAATACATCATCCTCCAGCAGGATTGGCCGGTCAGGATATAACGGATCGTTATCGGCAAGACCATAAAATATCATCCGCCATTCTCGATCCGTGGGTTCTTCAGCAAGACGAAGGCGACGTAGAGCCGCCAGACGCATTTCTTGTGGCGGTAAGGGAATGCTTTCTGTCTTATCAAACCGTTTTTCCATATCGAGGGCAACGGAAGCCAACGTATGGAAATCATTACGTAGATAATGGTCATCCCGTTGACTGGAAGAAAGCCTCGCGGCAATGCGCTGAGAAAGAGAATTGAGTGCAGGCGTCATTGGGGCATAACCAACTGACAAACTTCTTTATTAACCACAAGGGGAAAATCCACCTCATCGGCCTTATCTCGCTTATCTTTAAGCCCGAAGAACTGCATACGTAACTCGACGCGGCGGCTAGCTTCTTTGCTTTCCTTAGCATTATTGAAGGAAACGCCACCCGCAAGGAAAAGTTTACGGATTTGGATCTGTTGTTCAGCGGAAAGACCTTTTTGCAGAGGGCTGCGGCTATCAAGCAGACTACACATCACCCATTCAGAGCGCTGTAGGGAGAGATGTAAGTTATACAGATATGAGCCATCAGTGTCGGTAAATCCTTCAATGACGATCTGCTTAAACCACTTTTTACCCTCTTCACTGTCAGCAGCTTCCAGCACCAGCGGAACAACATCCTGCAGTGCTTTTTGCCCTTCAGCGTTCAGGAAAAAACGGTTGTGATCAAAACGCCCGGCTTCGCCAAAACTGATACGGTTATCGTGACAATCTACAACGATAGTTTTATTCATGTTGCGGGCATGTAATTCCAAGCGCTCACACAACCTGGATATATCCTGCCCCCTTGTTTTTTCCCCCTGCTCCACACGTTGAATGCGCTGTGTAACAGAACTCAGCGACGCCACCATAACGACCAGAAATAACACCATCATAGCCGTCATCAGGTCGGCATAGGAAATCCAGAATGGTTTCTCCGCCTCATCACTGCGGCGTTTTTTAACGCCAAATGCGTTTCCAAACATCAGCTGTCACCCCTCAGGCACGCATGCGTGACAGAACATCGTCAAGCTCGCTGACGCTTTCTCCGATCTGTTCAACAGAACCGGCGAGCAAATTGGAGGCTTTCGCCATTTCTACATCAAGTTTACCCAGTGTTTTATCCAGACTACGTGAAACACCTTCAGAAAAATCTTCAAACCCTTTCCCAAGCACGTCACTAACATTTTCCATAAAAGCCTGTGCTTCCCGGTTATAGCTCTGCAGACGTTCACCGTGCTGTTTAAGATCGGCGATAAATTGGTTGCGCGTGGTTTGTTCAGACTGCGTATTAGCGGCGAGTAATTCCAGCATAGCAATCGATTTGCTAACGGCTTCCCGATTGTTACGATAATCGGCCACTACAGAGGTGAGTTCGCTGGTGGCAAGAGAGAGCGAGGAACCCGCCGATTGCGCTTTATTCAGTACATCAGCAGAGAGGTGATTTGCTTCCGATACCCGATCGCCTGCGTGTTCAAAGCGTTCAGCTGCAACACGCATTTTGTCCGCGCCATTTTGCATATCCTGAATCTGTCGGTTGGTTTGTTCCGCAAATAGGCGCAGTATTTCCGTCGTTCCCTGATGTTGGCTGGCAACAGTTTCGATAAGTTGTTTGATCTGATCGTCTACCTCACTCATCACGCGCTGTGTCTGCTCGTGCAAGGACTGTTGATTCGCTTGCTGATTCGCTGAAATCTGTTGCTGACCCTTATCGATCTGCCCAAACAAACTACCCAACTGTTCACCAAGCGCCTCGACAGAGGCCGCCATTTTTTCCATTGTGGCACTCTGTCCCTGCTGCACCGAGTTTTGGATGGCGTCAATAAAAGCGGCCATATGCTCTGCCTGTGCTTTTTCTCGCTCTTCGCTATCAGCGAACATTTTCTCCAATTGGCGAGCCATACGCTCACCAGCCCCTTCACCTTCTGCACCAATCTTAGCCACTGAAGCCTGAAGGCTGGTGAGCATGTCATTCATGCCAGCCTGCATCGCTTGCTGACCAGATTTCATCTCTGATAACAGTTGCTCGATAAGTTGTGCACTCCCCTGGCGGGAATCATCGTTCACCTGACGCATGTCCTGTAATAACGTAGCGAAACCGTTTTGCATTGTCTGAATCGCGCCAACAGTTTGCCCCATCATTTCATTAAGATTAGTGAACTGCTGGCCAAAGGTGGTGTCGAGTTTCGCCATAAATGCCGTCAGCACATCCTGGAGCATGTTCTGCACCATACCGCTTTGATCGCCACTGGCCGTCTGCACGGCACCAGCAATTTTATCCAGAGGCGACTTCAGACTGTTTTCAATCGCACCACTAACTTGCTCGGCAAATTGTGCGCCTGATTCGCGGTAAGTAGTGCTTAACGTATTGGCCAGATGTTCATTTTCGGCCTTCTGGTTTTCAGTCAGTTGCAGCAACATATCGCGGAGATCGGTAACCAGGCTCTCTTTCAGATGACGTGCCTGAGTCGCGCTTTCATTACTAGACTTCACCAGCGAGGCGAGATATTCCTCGCCTACGCCGCTGATAAAGAGCTCATCAATAGCAGCGGTAAACTTCTCCAAATGTTTGTAGCACTTTGCCAGATAAAATTTTTCCAACCATGTAATAAGGATAGAGACAGTAATTGCAATTGCTGAGCCGAGGAACGCATATAATACATCGTGTAGAAGGCGGTCGATGCTGCTGGTGACTTGCTCCGGCGTACTGGCGTCGAAGTGGTTGAGACCAATCATCAGACCATAGAAGGTGCCGATAATCCCTACACCGGTCAGAATTCCGGGGAGATGTTTAAAGAATTCAGTATTGAGTGGAATATCCACCAACTGTTGTTCTGAGAAGTAACTGGAGCAGGGGGCAGTGGCGCGAATCTTGACAATTTTTTCTTCACTGCTGACCAGTTCATACTGCGGATGCAGGGATTCTGCAAATTCACTCCAGGCATGCTTTAGCTCAGGCTGAACAAACAAATCTTTCAGGTGTTGAAGTTGCTTCTCAGGATCACTATTATCGATGCCATTAATTGACTGAGTATATCTTTTCAGGCTATTAATAATTTTAACAGTTCTGAAAAAATAAAAGAGAATAAAACAGAGAAATGCAATACTGACGAGGCCGATAACAGTTGCAGGCACCATATAAGGCGGCACAGAGGTAAGTACCAATAAAAAAGAATTAAGCCAGGACATAGTTTTACCTGTTATATATTCAAAAAACACATGACAGAATAGACATCGACAACATTTTGATTACCTTTAATCAAAATTTACGCGTAGCTGCTCATTTTCAACACCTATCAATTTTTTCGTTTCGATGAACATGACAGGGCTTTCTGCTCAATAGACGAGCGGCGTATGAAGGTGACGGGCTGATTTTGCATACGCAGCAGTGATTTAGTTTCATATTATTCACCGATCAAAAGCAAACTTCTTTACGCAGTGTCATTTGTAATCGTAAGCGTTCCGGTTGTCATTTTGCACAATGTATTCCAACATGGAATGGGCACCACCGACTACAAGTATGTGGCTCTAGGCCTGATCCTCCTAGAGTATATGTCTGATGTCTTTGAGGCACGTCAACAGGAGTTGATCACCCTGTTCCGCGATGTCAGCAATCTGGACAATATCTAGGCTATGCCGCGCGAAGATTACTATACCGAGAAAAATGTCTTTTGGGTGCCCAAAACCGCACGCATGGAAACGCTGAAAAACAAAGCATTGCTACCAACCGGTAGGGTATTGTGGCTGGATGAGACAACCGGGTAGAACGCAAACTATTCTCCTTTTCCTAGCTGGTGGACAACGCGCTGGATGAAATCCCCCCCTAAACTAAAAGACATTCTCAATCGTAGCAGCCCGCACCTGTTGAATAACGAGATGCTGCGCGAAAGCATACGAGCCCGACTGCGTATTTTTGTACGTCAGGCGCTACACAAATATAAGTACCCGCCAGATAGAACATCATATGCAGTCGAACTGATGCGGAAACAAGCTGAAATTATTTCAAATAGCTAAACGGTTTGAGGTCAATAATGAAGGGAAACGGTGAATTTCCCTTTTCTAGCTAAATAATTTCGCACATTGATGCGTCACCTCTTATTGTGCGAGGCCCGTGCTAACGGGGTACCACCTCCAACAAGTGTAGCGGTAATATGAGAAACCATTTATTTATGCCATCAATATTCAGCAATCTTATCGTAAGCAACTTCAGTAGTTAAGATTCTCTGACCAGGAAAAAGGTAGCTATTTCCTACCTGTCACAATTTAACCTCATTTACTTACTGAATATTAAAATGATTATGATAAATCCCCTGTGGAATATGAATTATTTTATTCACTTCGAGCAACCATTGAAACACTATCGCACTCTACTGAAGTTATGGATGCTATTTTTCTTCTGAGAGGAAAATCTCCACAGATAAATTAGTCGGCTAAATCGCCACCTACTTTAGTTTGGCCTTTCTCTCATAAGAAAGGCCAATACTGTAAAAATAAATTAACTTAGGCTACAGCCAAAATTACGATCGCCCTCACCAAAAATCTTACTTTTCACTTTGGTGAGATAATCAATCCGGTTCAGTAAATCTCTGGGATAAATATTATTGAGAATATCGTCACGGTTCAGGGTATATTTACCATTAGTAGGGTATTGTACCAAGTGCTGTCCCTCTTCGGGGGTCAGATTTAATGCACTACACCATGCCGAGGTGATCATGGTTCTTAGCGTATCTTCATCCAGATTGAAATCACCCAGGTGGTAATAAGCATCTTTGTTCAGGAACAGAAATACATGAAAGTGACGTTTACCATTCTGAGTAAATTCCCGTACCCACGCATAACGGAGCGTATTCGGGTGTACCCTTTTATCATCTTTACGTTTACGTTGTTCATCTGCTGCCAGTTTGGCTTTCAGTGAACTGGTAAATCTTGATATAGCACCTGAATCAGTATTAGCGATACAGGAAATGGTATCACCATTATCCAGAATAGCCGGGTCATGAAGATCCACCCGTATTGCCAGTGTACGGTTGTATTCTTTAATAGCCTTATTAATGACTTCGATAATCCTTTGTTTGTATGATTTAACATGACTTCCATACTCGCTCTCGTAGATATTCATAATAAATTATTCCTTGATGGATAACAGTCATTGCATTACTGGCTACATCTTATTAGTGTGATGAATATACAGGCATGATTAATGACAACACGTTAATAGCAATATAATAACTATCCGACACTCTATTTCAGAAAAAAAATAGCCACAGCCTGCGATGACTGATTAAAAGTTACTCTGCAATTAGTTACAACGATGGCTCTTTAATAAAACGATTATTATCGTTTTAAATTTGGCTTGTCCGTTACATAAAACTATCGGCAGGTTGTATAAAAAGGGTTTTCCCTCTTTTCTCTGCCCGTATTTTCTTTTGCGAGTAAAGCGTACTGAGTAGTTCATTCACTTTACTCCGGTTCCTGAACCGGTTCGGACCATATTGCAGGATGGTTGTCTTCCTGATATACGGCACGAAATACTTGTAGCAATAATCTTTTATCCACGCGTAAAGTTCATCCGCTTCGGAACTTACCAGAATCAGGGGCTCGGGCTTAGAGAAAATTCGCACATATTCATCTGCATACCAGGCACTTATCTCTACGGCTGATTCCACCGCATTAAGAGATATGTCTCCTTCATCACCGTTGAAATAATGCAGCAGTGCAGCAATCCTTGCCATGTTCTCTGCGATCTTAGACGCATAATCCTTAAAGTCAGACAGGAAGCCAATCAGGCCCATTTCCGACTCGACTTTGTTATAAAATTCGATCCAGCATTTTTCTGCCTTAGGAGAGAAGTGCAGGCATTGACGCTCATTTTCATCGTTTTTGGCTATGCTCTCATTAACGATCTCCATCAGTCGCTGATGAAATATCGGCAGATGCTCACTTGAGACAACCGAACTGGTAATTTGTCTGTAGCCTTGTGTTGAGCGAGGCTGGCACATAAGGCACCGTGCGAAGAAGCCTATCCCTTTTGCCATATCGCCTTTCCGCTCGATGTAGCCCTTAAAAACATCAGGCTGAATCATCAGCGACAGCGTCATTCTGGCATCCCTGATTAATTTATCAGGCTCTTTTTTCCTTTCTACGGGAAACATTGCACCATCCCACATCTTGTTGATGAAAGGCAGCTCGTTCAACGTGTAACCGTTAAAAATAGTGCCAGCCTCATCAGACATAATACCGACAGATCGCCAGCGCCCACAGAGGTGATCTTTTATCGCCGCTGGTGTGGCATCGTTGAATATCTGTTTGTACCTTACCGGTGCCTCCGGGTACGCCGCCAGCAGTGCTTTCAGTCGTTCATTCGCTATGGAATGCTCTTTGTTAAGGCGAATGTCTGATTTCAGTTTTGACATCAGGGCTTTCTTCTCAACATTAAAAGCTGTTTCATCATTTCGCCAGATGGCAAGATCATGCGTATACTTTTTAAATAAATTTTCTTCCAGTTGATGTAATGGCTTCATCAGCAGTTTATCAACCGTACTTTTTCGCTCACCAGATTCCGCCAGCGTCAGTAAAAAAAGCGATACCGGGCTGCGCAAATTATTCAGTCGGCACACATCAATCCGGTTCTGACAGGCAAGCGAAATAACCCCCAGTACCGATGCGGCAATCAAGCCCGTGGGAGCCTGAGTGTGCTGCTCCACTTCATAAACCGCGTTTTTGATGATCTGCGGAAACACGTGTACAGGAAAAGGACGACCACACAGCATAGATACCTCTTATTCAGTTAATGTTTAAAACGATTCCCCTTACCTTGCTATTCCGCTATTAATGGCAGAAATAGCAGGATGAACACGGGGCATTCAGGAAAAAAAAGCAAAAAATAAATGCCAAAAAAATCCCGATGCTAACGCTCATTGATCCAACAAAGCAGGTCACTTAACAGCCATCCGCAGGATTTCAGGCCGATAGACTTACGTTGTGGAAACTTACCCACCTGTTCCAGTTTCCACGCGGTAGAGCGGGAAATGGACGTGATTCTCTGGCGCTCACGTTCACGCACCAGGCGATCGCCTTGTTCCCCGTAATCCCGCAGGATTCGTAGGCGCTCTTCAGCTGTCGGGATGATAAATACGGTGCTCATATTGCCTCCTTTTGTTTCGATGGACGCAATGATGCGGTAGAACGCAATTGAAAATAAAGAGGGTTTAGCCTTACTAAGCGTCTTAGTAGCAAGAGCTTTTTTACGCGTCCCCCGTCATTCACATAGCAGTTAACCAACTGAAATTAATATCAAAATATGTAAAATAGTGAGATTAAAAAACGCCCTATAAGGCTGCTTACTGGCGACGAAAAGGGTTTATGGCAGGAGGTGTAGCTCTGTTGAGCTGAGACATGTACCGACGTCTGAAATGAAAATTACTCGCAAATAAGCCGGAGTTGATGGGTGAAGCTGTCGACACAGCTCGGGTATACGAGCACTAATATCATCTAAATAGCTATATGGACACCGACCCAACGCAAGCACGGGCTGATTTGTCTGACGTCATGCCCGAATGTCTTAAACTGGCGGGACCAGTAATTGGCACTCCCGCACGCTTCCATCACAATTCTGGACAAGGGTTGCTGAGCAATAAAAGCCATCAGCTTTTCACGAGTGATCATTTTGTTCGCCTTTTTCTCGCCTTGTGCAGAAACGATATGAACCTGAAAAACTCGCTTTGCCAGATCAATTCCGATAATTTGTTCTATGGGACAGCTCTTCATTGTGCTGATGGATGACACTTACAGCATGGTTCACTGAAGCCAATATGGGGAGGTGTCCATTTCATTATCGCGTATAGCACTACATTTGGAATGTGTGCGATCTCCCATCAGCTTTGGCCTTTCACGATGAGAAGTGAAGCATCAATGTGCGAAACTATCTAGTTACTCAACTAATCCTACCCAGCAATAGGAGACAAACTTACTTTTTCATGACCGTTTTTTATAACCATTTTTTTACCTCCTCCTTGCTAAAGGAAAAATCTAATTTATATTTTTCTTGCTGTGCTAGCTCTGTCAACATTTTCGCTACCGCAAATTCGCTTTTTCTAATATTTTTTTCTTTGCATACCTCATTGATAAAAATAGATAATGTTTCTATCTGTACGGCATAGGTTCTAGGTTGATGTTTTATTTCCTCTGGTTTCTTTATCCACCCTTCGATAGTTTTCCCCTTTGTTCTTCTATTATAATTACTTTTGAGATGTTCGGCCGCTTTATAGGCTATTGTTTCATCATTCCCTTCCCTATCCCCCCACCACTCACGAATAACGATATATAATGCAACCCTGTGCTTTAGAACAGGATAAGATTTTACAGAATCAAATGCCCCTACATCGTTAGGTGAGTTTGATGAATTTTTTTCATTAAGATAGTTTTTATTCACTAACTCCGTTAAGAGAACCTTCTTCAAATTAGGAAAATGTAATTTAATATCATCTTTCCTGACAACTAACTCATTTCTTTCGATATATACAGGCTCATCAAAGATCAAGTGTTCGCAATCAGTTGAAAAATAATTTTCTTTACCATGATAGCGATAAACAAGCACAGCACCGGGAATATCTCTTTTTCTTTTAAAAGTCTCTAGATCCGTTAACGTATACTTTTTAGACAAATGAGCAATGTACGTCGGCTTTACCACCCAAAATCCGAATGCAGTTCCAAAGAATACCGTCTCATAAAACTTTCCTTTAGGCGAAATATTTTTAAAGTCAAACTCTGAATATAGATATTTTTCTACAGTTACCAATCTTTTCAAGAAATTATCTTCAGGAATAAAAATTGATGTTTTTAGTCCTTTATAGTCATGGTAAAATCTTTCATTAAACGTAGCACTCCCTCCTTCATAGGTGTACATGTTTGAGGAAAATTGCTTTATTCTGCATGGGTGAGCTTCAAAATAGACAAAAAGGGTAATATCTCCATCAGTCCATTTCTGGATAACGTCCTTAATGTGAATATTGTATTCATTAACCACTTCTGACAAAGAAAGGTAGTTATCCACATTATCCATCTTAGCCTTCAATATCATCAAAAAATTAATAAAAATAGTATGTTATCAACATCTATTGACTAAAAACTTCTGATATAAGCAGAGGTTCTTCATTACAAATCCCTAACACGCGCTTATAAAGAATTTAAATTTATAGATATTACAAGGAGTTGTAAATATAAAAATTTTAACCTGCTCTCCGTTGATTAATACGCAGTGATGTTAGGGTGTGTCCCGTAACTGTTTTTTGTACAATCAGGGACATGATTTCATCACAAGAAGTGCTTTAATTTGGCTCGTTATGATTTTCCCGATGACGCTTGGGCGCTGATTTCTCCCATGCTGCCGCCTGAAAGAGGCTCTTCCCGAGGCGGGCGTCCTTACTTTGCGCACAGACATGTCATGAATGGCATATTTTGGGTGCTTTGCTCTGGCGCGCCGTGGCGGGATTTACCTGAGCGTTATGGTCAATGGAAAACCATTTACAACCGCTTCAATCGGTGGTCTAAAGCCGGAATAATGAACAGCATTTTCAATAAATTACTCCAGATTCTGGATGAAAAAGCGCTGATTGACTGGGATGTTATCGCGCTGGATGGCAGTAACGTTCGCGCCCTGAAAGCGGCCGCTGGTGCGAAAAAAAACATCCCGATGAATGCGAGGACCATGGGCTGGGTCGCTCTCGCGGCGGCTTTGGCACCAAAATCCATCTGGCGACAGATGGCACAGGATTACCGCTGAGTTTTTGCCTGAGCGGTGGACAGGCCCACGAAAGCCGATACGCGGAAACGTTGCTCAACCGGGTCGGGATTATCCGAAAAGGCGGGCACCTGAAATCACGTCCGAAAGCGGTGCTGGCGGATAAGGGTTATTCAGGTAAAAACCTTCGCATTCATTTGAAAATGAAAGGAATAAAAGCGGTTATTCCGTTTAAATCGAATGAGAAGGCCAGTCGGGACGGACGTCGTCCCCTCGACACGCGCCTGTACAAAAAACGCAATGTCGTGGAGCGTTGCTTTGCGATACTCAAAGAAAATCGCCGTATTGTCACCCGCTCGGAAAAAACCGCCAGAAACTACCTGAGTATGCTAAAACTGGGAGCGATCAGGTTATTTTTGAAGCGGTTGTTAAGTTAAGGGACACGGCCTAGTAATGTCTTCATCAGCAACTTGATGGCATTTCCATAAAGAAGCGTTTTTCTGACGAACAGATCATCAGTATTCTCCGCGAGGTCAAAGCCGAGGTTTCTGCGCGGGAGCTTTGCCGCAACCGATGCGACCTTCTACATCTATGGACTACCTCCGTTTTGCAAGTACTGAATCTGGTTTTAGGTTGTTGCTTACATCTATCCGGCATCAGTAAAACTTGTGCCCAAATGGGTGATGGGAATTTTGTAAAAAAACCACAGAGATAACCTATACATTGTAATTTGTGTACCCGAGAGTGTACCCGAGAGCAAGAAAAGAAGATTTCAGAGAGGGGTGATATCGTAACTTACTGATTTTATGGTGCGATAATAGGAACAAAATATTAAAACTAATACATTGATAATACAGACAAATAATCCATTTCATGTTTATTGATACCCCCAAATATACCCCCAACGGCTTTTGCGCCCCGGTTGTTCGGGTATTTTTCGAGCAACTCAATACTTCATTCTGAATGCTTCGGCCATCACACCTATCTTGTGCATGTGGTTATTATTTCGCGCCATCTTATGCGCTTCGGGTTTCAGAATGATAATAAGCAGGTAGGCATCTGGATCACTGGCACCCTGACAGTACACCAAGTGAGCCTGATCGCTGGTTCGCTTGAACTGGCGTAAAAATTTAGGGAAAGGGGCATCCGCATCAGCAAGATGAATGTGGGCCACCTGCTCTTCTTTCACCAGGGGATAGGTGCGGTCATCATCATAAGGCGCATCACGGCCAAAGGTATCCGGCAACACGCCCTCTTTTTTATACGACAGAAAATCCGCCACCAAATCATCCAGCTCTTGTGGGCTTAATTGCTGGCGGATAAGCGTTGATTTGAAAATCCTGATGCTCATTCCGTGAACTCGGTCAGATCCTTGTCAGAGGCATTTTGCAGCAGTGTTTGCCCGTTCTGCGCAATCTCGCTTAACCGTTCTGCACCTGGACGAAAACGCGCAGCGGTATGCACCCTGCCTTGCTTCTCTTCCAACAGGTCGATCAGTTCTTCAAATACCTTAGCGCTGACCATGTAGCCAGCGGGACGGTTGTTGGAGAGAACGGCAACAGGTTCATCAATAAAATATTTCGCCGGGTTTTTTCTTAACTCGGTGATGTTGATAGATTTTTCAGCAAGAATGCGTTCCATAAATCACCTGTAAAACGTCTGTTATAGTGATCATCTTAATGTACATGATAATAAACATCCAGTTGCACGCTTAAAAAACAGACAATGCTAATACTAAGGCCCGGTGTTTAACTGGCTGCTTTTCTGGCTTCCCGTTCTGCCTTTTCTACCTTCCGAATCAGCCGTCCGGTCATTCTTGTCATTTTCGCATCTGACACCCGCCAATATGCGGCCTCGGTTTTTATCAACCGGGCTAACTTTCTTTCAAAGGTTTCCCAGCGCATCCGGGCTGGCTTTGCAAGCCACCGAGCGGGGTTAAGCAAGTTGTCTGCGGGTGGGAAATCATCGCCCCAAATCGCCCGGCGCTGCTTACGCGCACTCAGTAATAAACGGTCGGCTTCGTCTTTGCTTTGGCTGGCGTAATGAAGATGCCAGCATTTTCGGCAGCCGATATCTTTACACCCGATATACAGTTTTGCTGCCCGTTCGCCACAGTGGGGGCAAACATACCATTCACGCACACCATACCCCACGCGTGTGGCCGTAATACCGAGCTTTCGCGTGACACCGTTAATGGTGGCGCTGTAGCCATCTGAATATCGTGATAAATAGAGTCTTCCGCTCTCTGTGTCACAGCAAACCTGCGTATTGGGTGTTGCATTGCCCAACTTATCGCGCAAATGGGCGAGAAATTGCAGGTTAATACGTGGCAAATCGGTGGTGTAACTTCGCGTCTGGTCACGCATTATCCGCCTCCAGTGCGCATCAACATGCGCAGAGTTCGCAATCTGAATACGAAATAATATGATTCTGGCAAAAATGGAAACCGGTGCCAATATCTGCCAAAGCCAGTCATAGCAAGGGCTAGAGTCCGATTTGCGAATGGCTACCGTTCGGTTTCGTTTTGCGCAGTTGGGCTGCGAACTGCGCAATTCAGATTGCGCAGTCATGGTATAATCGCAACACGGGCAAGGCTTACGGCCTCTCTTTATTCCGTGCTATCTGATCTTGAAACTCAGGTTTTCCGTAGTATCCAAGGCGTAGGATCACATTGCGTACCATTTTTCCGTACTCGGTTAGCTGTGAGGCTAACCGGGTACAAGTAAATACCGGAGGGTTGGAAAATGCGTAAAACTTAAATTTAGTATTGTTTTCACACAATAAGATATGAAACACCAAATCTCGTGCTCCTAAACGCCGCAGGGCATTCAATCAATGGCTGCGCCAACATGAATTGTGTTAATCATCTAACCTCACTGAGCTGCTGCCTGCGGATAATATTGTACCAGATGGTGCTATTCTGCTTCCACATTAGCGTCTGGTTTTTGCGTAGTCATTTAATTCCTAGGCATAGTGACACATAAATAATAACTTTGCATATTGATATCCCACTCTTATTTACACCAAAAAATGGCGATAAATAATAAAAACCAATGATATAAAATCATGCCATGGTTTTATTGCTACTTTAATTATTGTTATGGAGTCTGTTTAGTTGTAGCTACAGTCATCTAGATGACGTATAAACCAAGATTCGAAGGTTAGATTTCAACGGTGGCAGCTTTAAAATGCCACCACCGTTATATGTAGTGAAAACAACTTCACCTCAGCAATGATATTAATGCATCAACGCGCTTATAGCGTTGTGATTTGCTTTTCGTACTCGAACTCATTGTTTTTCTATAATCTTTACGGATTGTTTCATATTCTTTACTTTCAGGTGTCCAGAGAGTAATTAAAAAATCTTCGAGATTTTTTTTTGCTTTAAGTGCTGGGATATTATTTTTGATGCAATGTCTTGAATAACAGAAAAATGCATATATGTGGCTAACTCCTGATGCTTTATATTCGGAGAAATTTATTGACATACCTTCCAAAAAATCACTTATTTCATCAAACTCATGAAATGCAGGCATAGTTTCGTCATCTTCTTTCGTACAGTATTTTTCGTATAACGCATCTATTGTTTCTTGGTTTGCACCTAATACATCATTCTCTAAGACACTGAAAATCAACTCAGAAATAAACTCTTTGTCCTCCATTCTCTTTTTATCTAAATCTATAAGTAATTTACTCCAATACTGGACCATTGACTTATTAACGATGTTTTTATAGAAACTCTTGTCATGATACTTGGCATTCCTAAGTTCTTGGCCATTAAGTTTTTCTCCATTTCTATTCAATCTATCAAAGATACTATTTATCATTTTTTCATCTTCAGTATCAATGTATTCTATTGGCATTTGATAGCGCCAAAATCTTTTCTTAACCTCAGCTAAGTTATCATTTGACAGGTCATTGAAATAAATCCCAGTAAGAATATCATCATCCTCTTCACTTGCAGATGATATAGTTCCATTTATAAAGCTAACAATAGCTGTTAACCTTTGTTTTCCATCAACAACTTCAAATAAAATCTTACCTGTTTCATCGTCTATTTTTTGATGTAAAAAAATAGGTGGGATAGGATAATTCCTTAATATACTATCAATAAAAAAAGACTGTTTCTCTTCATTCCAAACACTATCTCTCTGATAAGGTGGTTCAAAATTAAATTTTTTTAAGTTATACCCTTCCCAAAAGGAGGCTATGTTAATGCTATTTGAGTCTCTTTTGAGTATATCCATTAATTTAGCTCCTTAAGAATTTTTGATGATGAGTGATGTATGTAATTATCAAAGACCATGCTTAATACAGAGCTTAGCCCTTCTACATTTCCGGGGTTAATCATCCGCATTTTTACGTCACAGTTGATGTTTCTTATAATTTCATCTATCTCTGAACGATCTACATGCCAGTATGACAATCCGCAAATTATAAATTCATCTCTATCATTAAAACTGCTAACTTCTTCAATTAACATATCTCTGATCTCTTTGGCCCAATATTGACCAAACCTGTCAGCTTCCCCTGCTGGAGGAATAAGTGGTATCGCAGGCATATATAAAGTTAAATTTATATAATCATTATATATGTCAGCCAAACTTCCATTGTTAATAGAATAGCTGCTTGGTATATTATAGTCGCCTTTTGGTAAATTCTTTTTATGTAAAAACCCTATGGAACCATGCGGTTTATAAATATTAAACTTTCCACCATTCTGTTTTATCCCTGGGATGGAAAACTTTATATTTAAAATATCCAGAACCCTCTCAAGAAAAATGTCATAATTGTATGTGATAATATCAACCTTTTCAATATCATCATTTTTATCCAATCGAAGAAGATAATCTTTCCACCCCCAATCCACATTTTTAAGCTCAACATCACTTACTTTTGAATTATAATTTATAAATAACTCCCTCAAATAACTAACCAACTCATGATATGCGTGTATATACGTGCTAAAAACTTGACTATTTTGTTTTTGAGTTTTCGTCATTACTGTTTTTTTAGGGAGTGTTGCATATAAATTTATTACCGTTATTAACTCTTCTATTATTTTATAGGATTCCTTTCGATTTAATCCCGGCCTTGCGCCCAAGCGCCATAGATTAGGGCAAAACCTAGGCGATAAAAAACCAGGTTCATCTGTTGCAGGCCATTTAACAACATCACCAAACCTAAACAAATCAGTTGGTTCAATATCTGAATCTTTATTCAAATTTTTTATTAAATCAATTGTAACTCCATTTCCAAAAACAATTCCAATTTTCTTCATAATTCTCCTTAACATTAAAGTCATTGAATTGAAATTATCACCCTATTATTAGATTTAATTTTGATGGTTTATTTTTATTATCACTAAATCATTTATCATATGAAACATGAGTATTATTCCATATTCACTTTTTAGATGTTACCTTAAGACAAACAATGGAAATATATACCATTTTCTTTAGTTGTGCTAATGAATTTAGCAAATGGAATGCACGTTATTATAATTTTATAATATAATAATCGTGTAATACCTTAGCATGTTTCCACGCCGTACAAATTGATTTCAATTTGCTGTCAATTTGAAAAATTTAGCTATGACAATATGTTAGCCAATTTTCCAGTAGGTTCGCAGTTCGCACCCGCCAGCGCTCGTGCGAACCACTGCGCACGTTATGCCGTAGCGGCTTCGTTTTTGCGTTTGTTCTCCAGCCAGCGGCGGTAGCCTGCTAACTGGCGGGCTTTGCCTTCCGGCGTTTTGGCTCCGGTACTTTTGCCGCCGTGGTATTTGCAGCGGCCATTACGGTAAATGTCCGTGCGTTTGCAGGGTGTGCCAGCACGGGTGGTGGCGCAGCATTGCAGGCCGCGCAGTTCGTCAGGATAAGGCTCCAGCGGCGGCCTGTGCTGCGGGTCATAGCCGGTAGCGGCCCAGGCCCGGTGTTCGGCCATCTTGCGGTCATGGTGCGCCTGATAGCGCTTCAGTAATCTTTTACGTTCGTTCATTGCGGTACTCCGTTCTTCTGTCATCCTGCCGACGTTCACCGTAAAACCTATACCCCAAATAATTCGAGTTGCAGGAAGGCGGCAAGTGAGCGAATCCCGATGAGCTTACTCAGGTAAGTGATTCGGGTGAGCGAACGCAGCCAACACACCTGCAACTTGAAGTATGACGGGTATATATATTTCTCTATGGTGCATGGGGTAAGACGGTATCGGGCGGTGTGATTTTTTACGCCAGCCGTATAACACGCCATACGCCGGTGGTTCAGGTGGTTTTGTGGTTCACGTTAGTAGGCTACGTATTTTAGTGATGTAAAATCAGTGGGTTGTATTTTTATGGTGGTGAAACATTCACCGATAATGAACCCCTTCCCGCCAGTAAAACGGGGTTCACAGGGTGGTTCAGTGAATGGGGGTTCAAAGCAGGTAAAACGGGGTTCACCGGTGGTTCAAAAAATTCACTCACTGAGTGATAAAACAGGTAGTTACCTGTCATGACCCCCTGAACCACGTGAACCCCGTTGTTCGTCGCGTTAGCGTCAGCCGGTCGCTTCCGCCTCTTCCGGCAGGTACATCAGCACGTAAAAACGCGGCTGGCGACCGTCCACCCGGATGGATTTACGGGTGTGCTTGCCGTCAGCGCCGGGCTTCAGCATCCCGCTTTGTGCCAGCACGCGGGCAAAGTGGCGCACGTTAAACCCCCTGGCGATTTCCGCTTCAAAGGTGGCTGGGAAGGTGTAGAACACCATCGGTTCATCGTCGTGTTTGCCCTTGTCGCGGTAGCCCGCCAGCTCCCGAATCGGTAAATCACGCGGGTCATACCCCACCGGCGCATAGCGGCTGAGGCCGTAAGTATTCAGAAAGGCTTCCGCCTGGGCGGTGATTTGCTGGTGCTCTTTGTTGCCGGTGCCGAATTCCTTAATCCAGGCATTGAAGCTGTGCTGTATCGCATCCCGGCACGCCTGCGGCTCCCAGCCGGTGACGGCCCGGCCCACCAGTAGCGCCGCTTCCAGAATGGCGAAGCGCTCCGCCACCCGGTGAACCTGCTCGCCGTAATCAGTAGGAATGAGGCTGCGCCAGCGGATTTCTGCCTCGCTTACCGCCTGTATGGCGTCCTCGCGGTGTTCGGCCAGATAGCGTATCCATGCCCTACCGGCTGCGCCGTAATGGGTGCGATACGCCGCTTTCAGCGCATCGGCGTGCGCCTTGCCGTCCGGGTAGCCGTGGAATTGCTGGGCCTTCTCCAGCGGCAGATTGAGCAGGCGCACCAGTTGCCCGGCTTTGGGGGGAATGCCTGCGCTGGCGAGAAAGGTTTCCATGTCCATTTCCCCGGTGCTAATCGCCACCGTGCGCCAGCGTTTCAGCTCCCGGTTGCCGCCTTCCCGCGCCCCCTGCAATTTGCCGACACCGTTAAACAGCGTGTAGGCCGAGGTGGACACCGACCGTGCATCACTTCCCTGGCCGACTTCATCCAGCGGCAGCAGGCCATCGTTATGGGCTTCGGCTTCGTTGGCGATACCGAGCGCGGTGCCGTACCAGGTCAGCTTCAGTGCCTGCGGGTCGCCGTACAGACTGGTGGCGACATTGGCGGTGGTGGTTTTCCCGGCGCTCGACTGTTCATAGAAATGCAGCCCAAAGCCGTCCGAACCGGACAGGCCAATCAGCGGCGCGGCCAGAGCGGCGGCAATGGCGGTCATCATCGACGGGTTGCCGGATGCCAGCCGCGCCACCGACTCGCGCCAGCTTTCCGCCGTGCCACTGATGCCGTAACCGAACGCGGTAGCGCTGCGTCCCCGGAACAGTACCGGGCGCGACGGGGTGCCGATGACTTCGCCATCCGGCATCAGGTACGCGCCGCACTGCCAGCCGGTGCTGTGGGCGATATGCCAGACCTCGCCGCTGTGCTGGCGCTGGAGCCAGTCGGCCAGAATGGCGCGCAGGTAGGGCCGGGTGGTGACGGTTACGCCGCCCGCCTTGAGCGTGCGCCAGCCTTCGCGCTCGCCCACGTCTGCCAGCGGCAGGGCAGCGGTCACGGCCTGTGTCGCTCCGGCAGGCTGCCAGCGCAGGATAAGGTATTGCTCTGCGTCATCACGCCCGACGCCCACCACCGCCAGCGGGGAGCATAACCACTGCTCGTGCTGGATGATGTCGCCGCTGTCCCGGTCGGCTTTGGGCGTCACCCAGTACACCCCGGTGGTGCGGCTGTCCACAAACGGGGTCAGCGGCTCGCGTCTGGCCGGTGGGGTGTCGTCGGTTGGTTGATACAGCGATGCCTGAAAGGCGCGGGTTGCCGCCTCGATACCGGCCTGCTGGCGGTAATCGTCCCAGTCGGCTTTTTCATCGGTCGGCGGCAGCGCCACCCAGCCGTTCACTTCGCGGGCGGCTTTCTCCGCCCACTGTTTGCCGGTGTTGGCCTTGCCCGGTGTGGTGTCGTTATCCGCCGCCACTATCAGCCGGGCAGCGGGAAAGCGTGTGCGCAAGGCGCGGGCCACCGGCAGCAGATTTCCGGCGTCGATGGCGGCCACCGTCATGGCCGTTGGGTTCATCTGGCTGACACTCAGCGCGGTTGCCAGCCCTTCCGCCAGAATAACCGTGTCGGGGTGGGCGGGCGCAGTGACCGGGTAATACGCGCCGGTTTTGGCCGAGTCGGTCAGCAGTCGCTTTTTGCCGTCCGGGGCGAGGGTCTGCGCTGCCGTGATGGTGCCTTCCGTTGTCTGTAACGCCAGCAACAGGCGCCCATCCGGCAGCAGCGGGTACGTAGCGGCCAGCCCTTTCCCGGCCAGATAGGCCGATACGCCCGGCACCGCCTGACGCGCCAGCGCCTGATAGCGTTGCAGAAAGCGCTGGCGTTTGGCGGCGGGGGGGTCTGCTGGCGCAGCGACAGAAGACGCAGGCAGCGTGCCGACCACCTCCGCTACCAGCCGGGCGGCAGCGGTGATATCGCACTGCCTGACTTTCTGCACCAGTTCAAGACCGTCACCGGCCCCGCACTGATTACAGAAATGCGCCCCGCGCCCGTCATCATCAAAACGGAAGCGGTCTTTACCACCGCACGCCGGGCAGGGGGCGTGCTGGCGGGCATTGTCGGGAACCGTAATCCCCAATTGGGCCAGTACCGCCCGCCAGCGCCCTTGCGCCGCACTGGCGGTGTCGCGGATAAGGTCGATATTACGCATCGGCCCGCTCCTCCAGCATCAGCGGGGCCTGTTGCTCCTGCAAATGGGTGCGATAAAGGCAATCAAGGCGCTCCCACAGGATAAACATCAGGATCTCTTTGGCTTCTGGCTGCTCCAGTTCGACGATGGCATACGCCAGCGCCCGGCACTGGTCGATAATTTCTTCCAGCTCCAGCGGGGTGTTATCAAACATGGCGCACCCCCTGAACTGGCAGGCGACCGGCAAAGACCAGAATAAAATCCGGCTCCAGATGGCGGCGGGCACTGCATTTATCAGTGGCAACAATCGCCTTGTGGCAAGGGTGTGAAAAACCGGCACGATGCACGGCCAGAAACAGAAAGGTAAATTCAGGGTAAGCGAAGGTAGGGGTAGCAACCATAGCGGCGGCCTCTTGTACGGGTTCAGAAACCCCACCATCCCGCTGCTAAACAGGGTGGTGGGACGTAACAGGGTTAGCAGACCGGCGTACAAGAAACCGGCGAGCCCGAAGGCTCCCCCATTACGCCCCACCATAATTTGGGCGCAACTCGGTTGACGGACGTAAAAAAACCGCGTGATAAAAAAGCGGTCGTCCGCTTGTACATTCAGGCTGCTAAACCTGGTTGCCGATTTTGCGGCAACGAAATAACGATAAGCCAGAGGGCTTGCCATCGTCAATAAGATTTGTTGCTGGCCTGGCAAAATCCCAATGCTGGTATTAAGCCCTGTTTTTTTCAGGGCAAAAGGTGGCCTGCTCCGGCTTATTCCGGCGAATGAATATCCCATGATGTGATTTCCTGAAAAGGTTAAAAAAGAAGGCTGTGTTATTTTCCGGCTGTATGGTGATCGCGCTCGGCAATACGCTGGTTAATCCATTCGTCTATTTCACTTTCGACAAAGGCAATGGCGCGAGATCCAATTTTCACCGCTGAAGGAAATTGTTTTCGTGCCATCAAACGGTATACCCAGGCTTTGCTATAGCCGGTACGCCGCTGAACTTCAGGCAATCGAATCAATGTTTTTTGCATGGTTTACTCCTGTAGGCGTTGCGATAACAGGAGCTATTTTTGAATACCGAAAAACAAATAAATAGGCGGGTAGGATTTCTGGTGCCGGGCACCCAAACAGACAAAGCGTGACCAGGGTAAAAGGCTAAAAACCGGCTGGTTTTTCCAGGTGACGGCCTGTTTTCGGCAATGGGTGCCCCCCTTCTGAACGAATCGGCACCCACCATTTAACCATTTGTTTTCGTTTGCCTTCTTCGGCCAACCCCTCTTACCGAGAAGGGCCGCAGCACCATATCAACCGCCTCCGCCAGATTATTGGAGACACTCTTTTCTTTCAGGTATGTCATCACTTCCTGCTTGGTGGGCGCAGTCGCAGGATCGTTTTCATCATAGGTTGACCAGAATTGTTTTATCGCTTCTTCAACTAATTCCAGCCCTTCGGATTTGTGTTCATACAAAGGCAGCATTGGCACACTTTGCTTTCTTGCTTCTGGTTCAACATCAATAATGGTACGTGTATTTTGGGAGTATGCATGTTGATGGAGAATAACCGTTTCTTTTTTTGGTCTTTTGGCGTAATCGACACGTTCAGCTTCAACCCAAGAGAATAAAGAATCACGAGTAATAATAGTTTTTCTTTTACTGATTTCCTTGGTTCTGTCGGTCGTTTTTATTGGCTCATAATGCGTGAAATAAGCATTCTCCCAGTCATTCCATTTTTCCTCTTCACCCATACATACAACCGGCGTTAATACCCCGCGACGAATGGCACTAACGATCCCTTCAGAAAGCCCCCAGGCTAATTTCCAACGTTCATGTCGGCCACTCCTGACCGCTTGTAACCCATCGTCATAATCATAGGGATCGATCCCCGCCAATAATAAAGCGGCCTGCTCTATGGTGAATTCCTGAATCGTTTTCCAGTGGGAAAGATCGGGCAAATTATCAAATGCGGGCATAACCACCTCATTCCTTGATTAACGGTAGCTATGCCAGTTCACAGAAAAAGAAGGGTTCCGGGTGTCTTCTGGACATAGCCTGTTATTGCTTTGGCTCGTCTACCGAAGTCTACCCAGCACGACAAAGACTGTCTATACATACAGTTTTATTGCGCTATAGGATAAAACAGCCGCTGATACGGCTGCGTCACGTCATTTGGCTGATTTGCTCATGCCGCCAGCGGCTTCAATGATAGGGGAGGATTGAAATTTCACGTTTCTTGCTGCGTTGAGTAGCATGGCATGGATTTCGGCACGCGACGCGGTGATCTTTTTGCCTCGTGGCGTCATCGCGTCAATTTCTTCAGTCGTAAAAGTGCGTGCTGCAACACCAGCCATCCCATTATTCACTGCTTGATGCTCGCCACGCTCAGGGGCTGATACAGGCAATTTTTTCGTTTTGGCTACCATGTGCTTTCCCCTTTCAAAATATTTTTCATACGACCATTATTGCTCAAATCTTATTCACCGGCAACCTGTGGCCCACCGAGTTGAGCCTGAAACCACGTTACTAAACCGTCAGCATCTCGATAAAGAATGCTGCGATCACCGGATATATCCCAAAAGCCATGTTCTCTTATGTAATAATCAGCAATGTCATCATTGATTGGGGACATAAGGCGAACACCTTCACATTCTGTGTCCAGCATAAAATAAATTACGGCCCATAAAGCAAACTGCATGGTGTTACCATCCAGAATTGAAGGCATTATGTTGAAATTCTGGATCATTTCAATATTCAACACCGCCCCAAGGTCAGCCGTTGCTGGGCAGTAGCGGCATAGACAAGCACCAGCCGGTTGATAATCCTTATCCAATAGCTTGAAACTGAAGTTAAACGTATCAAGCTCTGCCAACACGCCCCCACATTGATCCCAAGGTAGCTTTCTATCTTCGGGCAGATTACGCGTTAGCGCCACACACCACGCCAAATCATCAGCCGTTAATTCTGCAACACGCACACCATGCCTGGCTTCAATAAACAATTCATTCGTGCTGGCTAAAGCAGATTGCCCTATTTCCCGAATAGAAAATCCTTCGTGCATAACATCCCCATATAAACATCAAAGTATTCAGTAAATTAAACCGCTCTATTCCCCAAAACCCCATCAAGGATGACGGCCAAACTGTCCATGCACCACATTGCCGCCGTTCTCAAAGCTTTCCATATAGTCAGCATACCATTGCAGCATCTCGCGCCTGCCGTCCAGATATTGGGCATGATTATAGGTACCGCGAATCGCGTTTTTATCAACGTGGGCAAGCTGGGTTTCAATCCATGCCGTGTTGTAGCCCTGTTCGTGGAGAATGGTGCTCATGGTGTGGCGAAAACCGTGGCCGGTGACTCGACCGGCGTAACCAATACGCTTGAAGACCTGATTAATACTGGCTTCACTCATGGTGTTGCGGGGGTCGTTACGGCCAGGAAATACCAATGGATATCGACCGGTCATTTCTCTGATCTCGTCAAGAATAGCGATGGCCTGACGGGAAAGCGGCACGCAATGGGGGCGTCGCATCTTCATGCGTTCGGCGGGGATTTCCCATAGCGCATTCTCAGTGTCTATCTCCTGCCAGTTCGCCGCTCTGAGTTCACCGGTGCGCACACCGGTTAAAATCAGCAAACGGGCCGCCAGCAGCACTAATTTGCTACCGGTATACTCAGACAAGGCATGAAAGAATTCCGGCAGTTCTTGCGCATTCAGAAAGGGGTAATGGGTGGATTCATGCCCTTGCATGGCACTGGTGAGATCCGGCGCGGGGTTATACTCGGCCCGACCGGTAACGATCGCGTAGCGAAACACTTCGCCACAGCGCTGGCGAACCTTCTTGGCTTTCTCTGTGGCTCCGCGAGACTCCATGCGCCGTAGCACGTTCAGCAGTTCAAGCGGCTTAATCTGAGCAATCGGCTTGTTGCCAATATACGGAAAAACGTCTTTATTGAAGGCTTCCATAATGTCGGAAGCATAGCCCGCCGACCATTTTTTGATTTTGCTGGCGTGCCATTCCAGCGCAATATCCTGAAAGGTGTTTTTTATCTGCACCTCGCGCGCGATTTTTTCCTCGCGCCTGGCAACATTCGGGTCGATACCCCCAGCGATCCCCCTTTTCGCTTCGTCACGTTTTCCTCTGGCTTGCGCCAGTGAAATGGCGGGATAAACCCCCAGCGCCAGCAATTTTTTCTTTTCCATCGACACGGTACTTCAAGCGCCAGTAACGCGAGCCATTCGGATTCACCAACAGATACAGCCCACCACCATCCGAGAGTTTATAGGGCTTGTCTTTAGGTTTGGCGGTGTCTACCTGCCTGGCATTGAGTTTCATTGGGGGTATCTCCACAAGACCGAACAGCATATACCCCTAGATATACCCCCATCTGACTGTAGATTTTGGGGTATCTCAGTAGACGTCAGGACACAAAAAAGGGCTTAAACCCCGCATTATAAGGGCTTTGAGTGGATTTTAGTAGACTTAGGGAAACGTGTAAGTGGTGCCGATAATAGGAGTCGAACCTACGACCTTCGCATTACGAATGCGCTGCTCTACCAACTGAGCTATATCGGCCCTGAGGGCGTCCCGCGAGTGCGTGACGTGAACTACGGGGTGACAAACTAGTGAAATCGCTCTGGCAAGTCAAGAGTTGTGCGTATCGTCTGATGGTTTTCTAAGCATTTTACCCGGCAGGCGATGGCGCGCGGCTGCCGGGGATAAGCCGTGTTATGCGCGAACCAAATCGTCGCCGTAACCAATCCATTTGTAGGTGGTGAGCGCTTCCAGCCCCATAGGGCCGCGCGCGTGCAGTTTCTGGGTGCTGACTGCCACTTCTGCGCCCAGACCAAACTGGCCGCCGTCGGTAAAGCGGGTGCTGGCGTTGACGTATACGGCGGCGGAGTCCACTTCACGCACGAAGCGTTCAGCGTTGCTGATGGAGCGCGTCAGGATCGCATCGGAATGCTGGGTGCCATGCTGACGAATGTGGGCAATCGCCGCCGCCATGTCCTCAACCAGCGTGACGTTGAGATCGTTGGCGAGCCATTCGTCATCATAATCCTGCTCGTTGACGGCGACGACCGTGGCCGGCCCGTTCGCCAGATACGGCATGGCGCTGGCGCTGGCGTGCAGCGTGACGTTGGCCTGGGCCATTTTCTCACTGAGCTGCGGCAGAAAACGTGCGGCAATCGCCTGGTGTACCAACAGGGTTTCCAGGCTGTTGCAAGCGCTGGGGCGCTGTATTTTGGCACTTTCGATAACAGTCAGCGCTTTTTCAAAATCAATACTGTCGTCGGCAAACATATGGCACACGCCGATGCCGCCGGTAATCACCGGAATGGTGGACTGCTCGCGGCACAGTTTGTGCAGCCCGGCACCGCCGCGCGGGATCAGCATATCCACGTAGCGATCGAGCTTGAGCAGTTGGTTGACCAGTTCACGATCCGGGCTTTCAATCGCCTGAATGGTTGCAGCAGGCAAGCCATGCTGCTCCAACGCTTGCTGAATCACTTTTACCGTGGCGGCGTTGGTGCGATAGGTCTCTTTACCGCCGCGCAAGATAACCGCGTTGCCGGTTTTCAGGCACAGGCTGGCGACATCCACCGTCACGTTCGGGCGGGCTTCATAAATCACCCCCACCACGCCGAGCGGCACCCGGCGGCGTTCCAGTTTCAGGCCGTTGTCCAGCATCCGGCCGTCGATCACTTCGCCGACCGGGTCATTCAGGCGGCATACCTGGCGCACATCGTCAGCGATGGCGCTTAAACGTGCAGGCGTCAGCAATAGGCGATCCTGCAAGGCTTCGCTCATGCCATTCTCTTTGGCTTGCGCTAAATCCTGCGCGTTGGCGTCCAGAATAGCGGCCTGCTGCGTATCCAGCAGGTCAGCGATCGCCAGCAACACACGGTTTTTCTGGTGAGTATTGAGTGCTGCCAGTTGATAAGAGGCTGCTCTGGCCGCCTGTCCCATTTGCTCAAGCATGGTGTGTTCCTCAAATAATGATCATGTCATCGCGATGAACCGCGACCGGGCCGTATTCATACCCCAGGATTTCGGCAATCTCCTGAGAGTGGTGCCCGGCAATCATGCGCAGTGCGTCGCTGTTATACCGGGTGACGGCATGGGCCAGGTCGCGCCCGTTCAGGCTGCGGATACGAATGACTTCGCCACGGGAGAAATTGCCCGCCACGTCACGGATGCCTTTGGGCAACAGCGAGCTGCCGCGCTCCAGCATGGCGGCCAGCGCGCCGTCATCCACCGTTATCTCACCGGCAGGCGGTGCGCCGAAGATCCAACGTTTGCGGCTTTCCAGCGGGGTTTCCAGCGCGTGGAAGCGGGTGCCGACCGAGATGTCGTTAATCACATCGGCAATCACACCCTGTCGGTTGCCTGCGGCGATCACCACCTCAATACCAGAGCGGCACGCCACGTCAGCGGCCTGCAATTTGGTGGACATACCGCCCGTGCCGAGGCCGGAGACGCTGCCACCGGCAATCTGGCGCAGTTCATCAGTCACCCCCTGCACTTCACGGATAAGCTCGGCATCAGGATTGGTGCGCGGGTCGGCGGTGAAGAGCCCGGTCTGGTCGGTCAACAGCAGCAGTTTGTCGGCATCCGCCAGCATCGCAGCCAGCGCTGACAGGTTATCGTTATCGCCAACTTTGATTTCCGCCGTCGCTACCGCATCGTTCTCGTTAATCACCGGGACGATGTTATTGTCGAGCAGGGCGCGCATGGTGTCGCGGGCATTCAGGAAACGCTCGCGGTCTTCGAGATCGGCACGGGTCAGCAGCATCTGGCCAATATGGATGCCATAGATGGAGAACAGTTGCTCCCACAGTTGAATCAACCGGCTCTGCCCCACCGCCGCCAGCAACTGCTTGGTGGCGATGGTCGGCGGTAATTCGGGGTAGCCAAGATGCTCGCGACCAGCGGCAATCGCCCCGGACGTCACAATCACAATGCGATGCCCTGCGGCATGCTGCTGGGCGCACTGGCGCACCAGTTCAACTATATGGGCGCGGTTGAGGCGGCGCGAACCGCCGGTCAGCACGCTGGTACCCAGTTTTACAACCAAAGTCTGGCTGCCACTCATAATTTTTCTGCCGTTGCGTTGAACTATCAATAAAGGATGAAAAAAACGTTGTAACAGGAGAGACGCGCTATGCCAACCGGCACAACGCGAAAACCCCTGACTCCGGCGCGATGCCGGAGAGCATCATGGTCGTGCGGAGAGGGAAAAAGGTGGGTCGAGTTGTTCTACCAGCGCCTGCAGGCGGGTATGGAAATCTTCACGGGTAGCCAGCACTTTCTCATGTACCTCAGTATCTTTGATGGTTTCTTCGCGCCAGTTGCCCGCTTTGTCGAAAAGACCGGTGTGGTAAGTGTAGAACAACGTGTTTTCCTGACGTTCCACCGTCAACCACCAGCCCCAAAACTCTCGCTTTTCCGGCGCGGGTTTTACATTGACACAAACCGCCAGGCAATCAAAGAAAAAATGGTTTTCCTCACACTGATTTTCACGCAAATAGGGCCCTAACGAAGTGAAATTTTTGATGAGTCTGCTTTTCACTGCCATGCCATCCTCCCTTGCAATAAAACCTCGCCTCACTACCCGTAAACCGCGCCTATCGCGGTATAACAGGTATGCTGGCAACACGGTGTTTGTTGGATCACCCGACGTTAATACGCCCGGTGCCATATTATCTATTTATTGCGATGCCGACGGTTCAGTACGTGGCGTTCAGTAAACGGCATGAACCGCTGCTGCAATATGCCCTCAACCCTGCCGAACTTCTCTGATTGGTTCAAGTTTTTTTATACATTCCCCTTCAGGGCGCGAACAGTATCACACTGCACTGTTTCAATAGGTATAGCGTTCGCGATGTATAAAACACTACGGCTTGACGGCCATGTCCGCATCCAGATAGCGCAAAACACGCTCAAAATCCTGACGGCGTTGCTGCTGTTTATCGTGGTACATGGCTTTGTCAGCCAGTTCGATTAACGTCTCAGGGGACATCTGTGCTGACGCATGCGCCACGCCAATACTCAAAGACATCGTCACCTGCTGGCCATCAGGCAACATCACTGGCTGTTGCATGGCCTGACGAATCGCTTCTACCGTTGTTTGTACCTCGTACAGATCTTTTTTTCCCACCAGAATCAACGCAAACTCGTCACCCGCCAGACGTGCTGGCAAATCTTGCGCTCCCTTGCACTGAGACAGACGACTGGCAACAGCCAGCAGTACAAGATCTCCGGCAGCATGCCCGTAAGTATCATTAATGTTTTTAAACCGATAGCCATCCATAAATAACAGGCTGGTATTATCTTGATACGCGGGGTCATCCAGCAAATTAGACAGCGCGCTAATAAACGCGGTGCGGTTGGCAAGCCCGGTCAAGGGGTCATGTAGTGAGCGTTTGAGCAAAGAGTCGTTTTCATGCTGCATCTGCCGCTGCCAGCGCTCAATTTCCTCCAGCAGGCTGTTAAGATCGTTACCAAAACGGTCAAGCTCCGCCACGCTGACGGCAGGCACCCGGCGGGAAAAATGCCGATTCTCGCGAATATCGTGCACCACCTCAGTGATATTATGCAGCGACAAAATCAGCCCACTGTGCAAGCGCCGGGAAATCACAATAGACAGTAGCGACGCCAGCATCATACATAGCGTGAGCGACAGCAGAGAGAAAAACACAAAATTACGGGCTGGCGTATCGGCACCGCGAATGGTTAAGTAACCGATCAGTTGCCCACGATGCATGATAGGTTGCACCACATTTCCGGCCAATAGCCACTGAGAAATCAGGTAGTTTAGATGCGTCTCGTCCTGATTATCCTCATCATGCCACTGTGCCAGCGTTTTACCTTTGGCATCCGTCAAAATCGCGAGGCTGAACTGGCCTTGCTTACCGAGGTTACTGAGGGCGTCGTTTGCGGCGGTCGCATCGCGAAATACCACAGCCGCCTCAACATTGCGGCTTAAGGTGTACCCCAGTAACTGCAAGTTCTTCTCAGCGTATTGTTTAAAGCAGATTAGCGATGCAACGGTAATCAACAACCATGAAAACACCATGGTAATCACCAGGCCAAGTGTATTGATACGAGTCAACACCTGACGAAATGTGGTCGGGCGCGAAGCCGGGGGCGGTGTTTTCATCAGTATCGTTCCCGCGCCAGCATTAATACATCAGGATTTACTCGCACACCGGTGCGGGAAAGCGCTTCCATATTGATAGCAAACCCCACCGTGTGGTTGTCAAATACCAGACAAAAAGCGCTACCTTCAAGGCAACGCGGGGACTGTTCGGCAATGGTCATCAACGGATGGCCGACCGCGTAGCTCGCGGCATTATTTTGCTCTGCCGCCGACTCCTCGCCGAAATACACCGCGTCACACTCAGAGGCGAACAGCTCCTGAGTGTCCTTAATCACCAGCGTGTTAAACACCACTTTCTCTTGTACACCCGCAGGCGTGGTCAGCGCCGAGAGAAAATGGGCGGAAGAAAACACACAAAGTACCGGTAGCCTATCCAATTCGGGCCAATGAGAATAGCTGATAATCCCTGATACGGTACGGCGTACATCCGCATCGGATATCAATGCCCATTCAGGATGCGTCGATTGTGCCTGAGCGCCTGCGTCCATTAACAGTGATGCCAGTATCATCACGGCAAATAACATCTTTTTTACTACCATGCCGCCTCTGGCTGCCTGTCGAAACAAAATTGCCATACAATATCTGACACGACGGCCGTGAACCAACCGTCATTACGTGTTTTTTTCACACTCTGCGGGCGCTAACGCAATTGATGATGTAACCAATTGATAATGTGTTGCAAACCTTGGTGGAATGAGTCATATACCGGCGTCGCATCCAGCGAGAGTAACTTGCCCTGTAGAGAGGAGTTCACTATCAACTGGGACTCCTCTTTCGGGCTTATCAAGTCATCTTTCCAGTAGCCGGATAACATTGGCGTAGGGCAACGATGCCCCAGCAATCCCTGGGTTTTCAGCGAGTAACGCCCCATTTCTACCAATAGCGCCTCATCCGATGAATACGGCATGCCAAGGCGGCTCGCCAGAACATCCATAAACATCTCGGGAGCCTGGCGCTGGCGCTGGGCATCACAGAGCAGGTAGTGTACGACAGGCCCAAGGCACGCTACGGCGCGCAGTCGATTCGCTTCAAGATAAGCGAGCCTGACCGCAATATTCGCCCCAAAACGGAAGCCAAACGCCGCCACTCGCGTATGATCGACCCAGGGAACCTCCGCCAGCGCTCTCAGCACCTGCTGATGCAAAAAACTGGAATCCTGATCCAGCTTCCAGCGTGAAGAAAAGCCAACCGATGGCATATCGATAGTCAACATCGCCATGCCCGCAGGTGCCAGATAGTCCTGAAACAGGCGATGGTAATCGCACTGCAACATATCCAATCCGCCGCACAGCATCACGGTTGGATACGGTGCCTGGCCTTGCGCTGGCAGGTGTAAAAAAGCGGTAAGCTGCCCACCGCCCTCGATGGGAAACGTCAACGTTTTCAGCTCATAGGAGAGATGTGCGGCAGCCTCTTCATAGGCACGGTTAGCCAGCGTCTGCGCCTGATCGGCAAGTTCATCGCCTTTCAGGTGAGGGTACGCGGCGATACTGTAAAGATTGGCCGCCTTTAGCCAGCATTGCCCCGCCTGCTCACCCGCAGAATGTTGTCCGGCCTGCTGTTGCCAACGCATGCCCTGCGAAACCCATTCGTAAATCCAGTTACCGCCGCGATAACCGATGACCGTATCAAGACGCTGCTCATCACTGCGTTCTGCTTTGCTGGCCGCAATACGCGACAGAACCTCTTCGATTTCCCAGGGATGAACGCCGCGCCAAATCCACATGAGCCGGTTAATCATGCGATACCAGTTGCCGGGACTTTCACCTTCAAGCGCAGACGCCGCCGCCGTTGTCGGGTTAGTGCGCCGGGCGCGATGAATAATCGAAGACGTTTCCTGATGTTTAATCGACGGTTTGAACAACGTTTCGGACAGGTTAGCCTGAACCACAACAGCCTCCTGGGGAAATCAGAGCCGCAGTAACAATGCAATGGGAAAAGTGTACCGGAGAGCACGGGAAAAAGCAGGCCTTGCCATACGATGACGAAAACAACCCGGGCATAAAAACACGCACGCCCGGCATAACCGGGCGCACAGAACGTCACACAAGAACGTTACACAACAGGATTAACGGCCAACCAACGGCGGCACAAACACAACGCCCATATCCCAGGGTTGCTCAATCCAGGTGTCCTGCGGGATGTCGACTTCGTAGTCATCAACCAGCGGCTTACCGGCTGGTTTGGCGAAGATAGTAATAAAATGGGCTTTCGGGTACATATCACGGATAGCCTTGGCGGTGCCGCCGGTATCCACCAAATCATCAATCACGATATAGCCTTCGCCATCGCCTTCAGCGCGTTTGAGCACTTTCAGCTCACGCTGGTTGTCATGATCGTAACTGGAGATGCACACAGTATCGACGTTACGGATACCCAGCTCACGCGCCAGCAATGCGCCCGGCACCAGACCGCCACGGCTCACGGCAATAATGCCTTTCCACTGTTCGGCCGGTAATAAACGCTGGGCCAGTTTCCGGGCATGAATTTGCAACATATCCCAGGTGACGATGTACTTTTCACTCATAAAACCTATCCTGGCCAACGGTAGCATCAGCCTAATCAGAGTCAGAAGGGGGAAAATAAAGTTGCGCGAGATTATAGATAGCTGACCGGACAAAAACCAGTATTTATCCATTTGTACGCCATATACGATTAGATAGTTACTACCCGTTATCAATCAATAGAAAATGATGTGAAAAAGTTATTAGACGCAATGTTGCAAACAGGTTACAAACAGGGTGAAACCAACACCGCCAGGAGAATACCCAATGACGATATTCGACAGCTTCCTCCTCGCACAACTGGACGTGTTTATCCCTGCCCTTAGTATCGCCTTTATGTTATTGGTCGGCTTTGAGCTGATAGTCAGCCTGCGCCTGTTATTGCGCCGCCCGCTGGTGATGACACCGGTGGCGATTCGCCGCGACACAGAAAACAGCGCCTCACCTTCTCGCTCCCGTATCGGATACGACTGACTCCCGACGTCGGGGCAGCATTCTTTGATGCGGGAAGTCTCGATGCTTCCCGCACGTTGTTGCCTTGAGTAAAAACGGCGTTGCCATGGCGGTGCCATAAGCCTGTGGCAACGGAAAATGGCCGGGTTTCCTCCGCCTTGCCCTGATATACACAATCCTTATGCTCCCGCCATTCTCCCTGTTTACGGGAAAGTGTTATCCTGTGACATCAGGCCCGCGTGATGCGGGCAATTACTGATGATGTTATGTCGGCAAAGTGCGATGACTGCACGTTGCCCTACTGGAGAGATTCCATCGTGTCTGCTTTGTCTCAACTCTCCCCACAACCGCTGTGGGACATGTTTGCCAAAATTTGTTCGATTCCGCACCCGTCCTATCATGAGGAAGCGCTGGCCGCGCACATTCTCGTCTGGGCACAAGAGCGTGGTCTGCACACCGAGCGTGATCAAGTGGGCAATATTTTACTGCGTAAACCCGCGACGCCCGGCATGGAGAAGCGTAAACCGGTGGTGATTCAGGCGCATCTGGATATGGTGCCGCAAAAGAACAACGACACAGTACACGACTTTACCCAAGACCCGATTCAGCCTTATGTCGCTGGCGAGTGGGTCAAGGCCCGTGGCACCACGCTCGGTGCGGATAACGGCATCGGCATGGCTTCCGCGCTAGCGGTATTATCCGACGATAGCGTTGAACACGGCCCGCTGGAAGTGCTGTTAACCATGACGGAAGAAGCGGGTATGGATGGCGCATTCGGCCTGCAATCGGGCTGGTTGCAGGGTGATATTTTAATTAATACCGATTCCGAAGAGGAAGGCGAAGTCTATATGGGCTGCGCCGGAGGCATCGATTTTCGCAGTCAATTGCCCTTAGAGCGTGCAGCGCTGCCTGAAGGCTATCAGTCTTTCCGCTTGATAATCAAAGGGCTTAAAGGCGGCCATTCCGGGTGTGATATTCATTTGGGCCTTGGCAACGTCAATAAACTGCTGGTGCGTTTTTTAGCGCAATACGCCAATACGTTCGATTTCCGGCTGATAGACCTGCACGGCGGTACACTGCGTAACGCCATTCCTCGCGAAGGCGCGGTCACACTGGCTGTCAGCGCCGGGCACGTTGATGCGCTCAAGCGCGCAGCACAAGCCTATCTTGAGGTTATCAAACACGAGCTGGCGGCTGTCGAGAAAAACATCACGCTGGTACTGGAGGCAGTGCAAACCGATACCGATGCGCTGACCCCCGCCAGTTGCCAGCGTTTTATTAATCTGCTGCATGCGCTGCCCAACGGGGTGATTCGCATGAGTGATGAGATAAAAGGCGTGGTGGAAACCTCTCTGAACGTCGGTGTTGTCAGCATGACCGAGACGCAAGCCGAGATTCACTGCCTGATTCGCTCACTGGTAGACAGCGGCAAAGAGTATGTCGTCAGTATGCTGACCTCCCTCAGCCAGCTTGCCGGAGCCCACACCGAAGCCAGCGGCAGCTACCCTGGCTGGCAGCCGGATGCGCAATCGCCGGTCATGCATCTGGTACGCGAAACCTACCAAACGCTGTTTGGCAGCACGCCGAAAATCATGGTTATCCACGCTGGCCTCGAATGCGGTTTATTCAAAAAACCCTATCCACACATGGACATGGTTTCCATCGGCCCGACCATCACCGGCCCGCATTCGCCTGACGAACAAGTCCACATTGAAAGCGTCGGTCGTTATTGGACGCTGCTAAAGGCGTTGCTCAAGGCGATTCCCGAACGCGCCTGATGCGCTACCCGCCATGCCTGATGGCGGGACTCAATCCCACGGCAGCACCAGCTGCCGTTCCAGTTGAGGGTCGATGAGCGACACGTGCAGCCCCACTAACCTGACGCCTCGCGCCTCGCGCCGCTGCTCCCAGCTCTCGTGCGCCAACTGCAATAAATCCGGTTTATGCAGCACCGGCCACACATGCTCCTGCGTGGTTTGGCGAAAATCATCAAATTTCAACTTAACCCCTTGCCTGGCGATATGTAGATCGGCGCGCACCCGCCGCAGCCGCTGCTCCAACTCTGGATACAATTGCTCAACCACTTTCTCGCACGCCGACCAATCATGAATATCCTGCACCAGCGTTTTCTCAACGCCAACCGATTTGCGTAACCTATCAGGTGATACTGGCCGTTCATCAACGCCGTGGCAGCGCGCCCACAAGATGTGGCCGAACTTGCCAAACTCTCGCAGCAACTGAGCCTGAGAATATTGACGAACATCGGCCCCACGCTGCAGGCCGCACTCAGCCAGCCGCTTTGCCGTCACTTTGCCGACGCCGGGGATCTTCTCCAGCGGCAACGTCAGCAAAAAGGCGTCCATCTGCGCGGGTGTAATCACGTACTGACCATTGGGTTTATTCTGTTCTGACGCGATCTTGGCAAGAAATTTAACCGGCGCAACGCCTGCGGATGCCGTTAATTGCAGTTCACTGAGAATCGCCTGACGGATCTCTTGCGCGATAAGCGTCGCCGAACCGTTACAGTGTGGGCTATCCGTCACATCCAGATAGGCCTCGTCCAGCGACAGCGGTTCAATCAACGACGTATAGCGAGAGAAAATCTGCTGGATTTGCCGAGAGGTTTCTTTATACAGCGCCATTCGGCCTGGTAATAATGTGAGATGCGGACACAGACGCAACGCGGTGGCTGTCGCCATCGCGCTGTGTACGCCATAGCGACGAGCCGGATAGTTAGCGGTAGCAATCACCCCGCGATGCTCTGCGCTGCCGCCAATGGCGAGAGGAATATCACGCAGGCGCGGATTATCCCGCATTTCAATGGCGGCATAAAAACAATCCATATCGACATGAATGATTTTGCGCATAACCCCTCCCGCAATGCTGTATAAAAATACAGTAATCATGCGAAACAGGCAACACATCACTGACGCACCGCTTCTTGATAAGAATAATCTGTTTTTTTATTCGTTTTCCCCTCTTGAATAAAACAGATGCGGTGATAATGTGGCTGCGCGCCTCGGCATCAGCCTGCACCCCAGTTGGCAAAACAGTCGCTTATCTGGACGGGATGCAGCCTAATGGCAGGACACAGCCTGACAGACAACGACAGGGAATACGGCAACTCCGTATCACGATAAGACAACCGCTCCAGTAATCAGGATTTACCATGCAAAAAATCGCGCTTTCACTTGCGATGCTGTTTATTTTGCCTTCCGCTGCCATCCACAGCAGTTACGCCAATCAGGTTTCTCCCGTTGTCGCGCAGCAACAGCAGATTGCCGCCGGTTCACCCGTGTACATTCAAATCTTCAAAGAAGAACGGGTACTTGAGCTCTATGCCCAGGTCGGTGGTGAATACAAACTGGTGCAGAGTTATCCCATCTGTAAATATTCCGGCGGTCTCGGCCCGAAAATGACCGAAGGGGATTTTAAAAGCCCGGAAGGGTTCTATCAGGTTGATTTACGACAGCTCAAACCAGACAGCCATTATTACCGCGCCATCAACGTCGGTTTTCCGAATGAGTATGACAAGGCGCACGGCTATTCTGGCCGTTATTTGATGATTCACGGCGAGTGTGTGTCTATCGGTTGTTATGCGATGACCAACCAATATATCGCCGAGATTTATACCTATGTGGAAAAAGCGCTGCGTAACGGGCAGCAAAAAGTGGATCTGGCGATTTATCCGTTCCGCATGACGGAGCAAAATATGAAGCGCCATAGCCGCTCTAACTATTATAAGTTCTGGAGTCAGTTGCAGCCGGGCTATGCTTTCTTTAATAAAACCCATCAACTGCCCGCCATCGCCGTGGTCAACGGGCAGTATGTGGTAAACCAGAATCCCCCGACCAGCCAGCCTGCTACGCCAGCGTCGCATTATGCGTTTACACAAACACAGGCAGCGGCGAAGTCGTCTCGTTAACTCCGCCATCCCGGCAACAAGCGCAGGCGGGCGGGAGCTAGTTAATCCGTTCGCCGTAGCAAAATAACACGAATTCTCCTGGTGCGATGGCGTGCCAGGTTTCGTTGCCCGTCAGCGGCTGCGTCGCCAGTACCGTGACGACATCATTTGGCGTCGTTTGCTGCTGAAAGTCGATTTCGACATCATCATCGAGCAAGGTTGCTTTACCAAACGGAGCCCGCCGGGTTATCCAATGCAGTTTGGTCGAACAGAACCCCATGACAAAACGCCCGTCTGACAACAGCATGTTGAACACGCCTTTCTTGCGTAACTGCTCTGCCAGCGTCGCAATATAGCGAAATACCGCCGGCCAGTTAGAGGGCGTGCGCGGGTAGCGCTGCGCCAGTTGGTGCAGCAGCCAGCAAAATGCGTATTCACTGTCGGTATCGCCAACCGGGCGAAACGTCCCGGTTTTCAGGCGACGATAACCTTTCAACTGGCCATTGTGAGCGAATGTCCAGTTGCGTCCCCACAGCTCGCGCGTAAACGGATGGGTGTTTTCCAGCGATACCGCCCCCCGATTGGCCTGACGGATATGCGACACCACCGCACAAGACTTGATGGGGTAGCTCTGCACCAGTGCGGCAATCGGCGAATTAAAGCTGGGTAATGCGGATCTTTGAAGGTACGGCAGCCGTTGCCCTCATAGAAGGTAATCCCCCAGCCATCACGGTGCGGCCCGGTGCGGCCACCCCGCTGAATCAGGCCGGTAAAGCTAAAACAGATATCCGTTGGGACATTCGCGCTCATCCCAAGCAGTTCACACATTGTCGGCGTCCTTTATTACGGCATTACGGCGTATCGCGGCTGTGTTAGCGTAAGCAATCAGCTTGCAGCCATCTCTTTCTCAATCAACTGAATCAGAATATGGATAGCTTTAATGTGTACTTCCTGAATGCGATCGGCATAGCCAAAATGCGGCACTCGGATCTCCACATCAGCGCTGCCCGCCATTTTGCCGCCATCTTTGCCGGTCAGGGTAATCACTTTCATGCCTTTGGCACGAGCAGCGCTGATGGCCTTAATAATATTGCCCGAGTTGCCCGACGTCGAAATGCCCAGCAGCACATCGCCTTCACGTCCTAATGACTCGACATAACGCGAGAACACAAAATCATAGCCAAAGTCGTTACTGACGCAAGACAGGTGGCTTGGGTCAGAGATGGCAATCGCCGGATAGCCGGGGCGATTCTCACGGTAGCGGCCCGTCAGCTCTTCGGCAAAATGCATGGCATCACAATGAGAGCCGCCATTGCCGCAAGAGATCACTTTTCCGCCGGCTTTGAATGCATCAGCTAATAAAACCGCCGCATCTTCAATCGCCTGAATATTGGCGGCATCGCTTAAAAATGTATTCAGCGTTGCCGCCGCTTCGTTCAGCTCATTACGGATTAAGTCCTGGTACATGGAAACCCTCTTCTTCAGTGACATCATGACGTTTCTGCCAAGCAGTGTAGCGGATAGGCCAAATCACGAGAAGCAGACAATGATCAAACGGTGGCTTTGCGCCCGCTCCTTCAAGGTTGATAACGGCTTTGTGAGATGAGTTGTAATTATGTTGTAAATAAATTGATAAAAGCCAATCGGTAAACTAAAAACACTCTATACCCAACAGGTCAGACCTGTTATGCGCAGGCTGCCCAGATAAATGGACTGGAGAAAACAACTATGGTTGCGCTCAGTATCCTGGCAGGGCTGATGCTTATCAGCGCACTTTTCTACCACCGGATTTCCCTGTGGTTTAGCAGCATGTTGGTCGTGTCAGGTTGCGGCATCATCATGCTGTTGAACGGTTGGTCGCCGTGGCTGATGCTTATCCCGCCAATCCTGCTATTACCGTTGCTGCTCACACCGCTACGTCAGCGCTGGCTCAGTAAACCGGTCATGGCGCTGTTTCGCCGCGTCATGCCGCCAATGTCGGCCACGGAAAAAGAGGCGATTGATGCCGGAACCACCTGGTGGGAAGGCGAGCTGTTTCGCGGAGCGCCAGACTGGCACACGTTGCACACCTACCCTCGCCCGCGCTTAACGCCGGAAGAACAGGCGTTTTTAGACGGCCCGGTCGAAGAAGCCTGCCGTATGGCGCATGATTTCGAAATCACCCATGAACGGGCTGACTTGCCTCCCGAGCTGTGGGCCTTCCTGAAACAGCATCGCTTTTTTGCCATGATCATTAAAAAAGAGTATGGCGGCCTGGCGTTTTCCGCTTACGCACAGGCGATGGTGCTGCAAAAACTGGCCAGTGTGTCGAGCATTCTGGCCATCACGGTTGGCGTTCCCAACTCCCTCGGCCCCGGAGAGCTGTTGCAACACTACGGTAGCGAAGCGCAAAAAGATCACTATCTTCCCCGGCTAGCGCGCGGTGATGACATTCCCTGTTTTGCGCTGACCAGCCCGGAAGCCGGTTCTGACGCCAGCGCTATCCCGGATGTCGGCGTAGTGTGCTATGGCCAATGGCAAGGTAATCAGGTGCTGGGGATGCGCCTGACCTGGAACAAACGCTATATTACGCTGGCACCGGTCGCCACCGTGCTGGGGCTGGCGTTCCGCCTGTATGACCCGGATCACCTGCTGGGCGATCGCGATGATATCGGCATTACCTGTGCGCTTATCCCCACCAACACCAACGGCGTAAAAATTGGTCGCCGCCATTTCCCACTCAACATCCCGTTTCAAAACGGCCCAACCCAGGGCGAGAATATCTTTGTGCCGCTGGATTACATCATCGGCGGGCCCGAGATGGCAGGCCAGGGCTGGCGCATGCTGATGGAATGCTTGTCTGTCGGGCGCGGCATCACGCTGCCGTCTAATTCCACCGGCAGCCTGAAAAGCGTCGCGCTGGCAACCGGTGCCTACGCCCGCATTCGCCGCCAGTTCAAACTGCCGATCGGCAAAATGGAAGGCATTGAAGAACCGCTGGCAAGACTTGCCGGCAATGCTTATGTGATGGATGCCGCCTCAACGCTGATTACCACTGGCATTATGCAAGGCGCTCGCCCGTCGGTGCTGTCCGCTATCGTCAAATACCACTGCACCCATCGCGGGCAGCGCGGCATCATTGATGCGATGGACATTGTCGGCGGCAAAGGCATTTGCCTTGGCCCCACCAACTTTGTCGCCCGCCACTATCAGGGCGCACCTATCGCCATTACGGTTGAAGGGGCCAATATTCTGACGCGCAGCATGATAATTTTCGGGCAAGGGGCGATTCGCTGCCACCCTTATCTGTTAAGCGAAATGCGCGCTGCGCAAGAGAGCGACCTCAAATCCTTTGATAAAGCGCTGCTGGGGCACATCGGCCATATTGCCGGTAACGTGGTACGCAGCCTGTGGCTGGGCCTGACCAACGGGCGCACCAGCCGCGCGCCGGTGCGCGACGCCACGCGCCGTGACTACCAGCGCCTTAACCGGCTCAGTGCCAATCTGGCGCTGCTGGCGGATATCTCGATGGGCACGCTGGGTGGCAGTCTGAAACGCCGCGAGCGCTTATCGGCCCGTTTGGGCGATGTGTTAAGCCAGCTGTATCTGGCTTCCGCCACGCTAAAACGCTATGACGATGAAGGACGCCAACAGGCCGACCTGCCGTTGGTGCAGTGGGGCATCCAGGACTGTCTGTATCAGGCGGAACAAGCCATGCTTGCGCTGCTGCGCAATTTTCCGGCGCGCGGCGTCGCGCTGGTACTGCGCGGCATCATTTTCCCGTTAGGCACGGTTAACTCCCCCACCAGCGACGCGCAAGACAGCCAACTGGCAAAACTGTTGCAAACCCCGAGTGCGACGCGTTCGCGGCTGGGCCGAGGCCTGTACCTGAAACCCGGTGACAATCATCCGGCCGCGCAACTGGAGCAAGCGCTGGACGATATTCTGGCGGCGGAGCCGGTACACCAGAAACTGTCGCAGGCTGCGGGTCACACCCTGCCATTCATGCGGCTGGACAGGCTGGCTGAACACGGGCTTGCCGAAGGCGTTATCTCACCAGAGGAAGCCAGGCTGCTGCAACAAGCCGAAACCAGCCGTCTGCGCACCATCAATGTGGATGATTTCGCGCCTGATGCATTGCAGGCGCATTCCGGTGCGGCGGCTCATACTGCGGCGTCGCTGACCGCCGCAGAGCACGTAGTCTGAGTGGGGTTTATGGCAAAGAGCGGGCGGTAACAGGCAGAGTGATATCCGTCCACAGGGCGTCAGCGATAAGGCGCATGCCGCCCTGTGGTCAACAGATTATTATCTGTCTTGTTATCTGTCTTGTTATCTGTCGCGTTCAGTTATCTGCCCATTCAGGCACCGCTTTGGCGCACCCGCGCCAGCAATGCCTGCGGAGTATCGATATGGGCAGCGGCCAGAATCAGCGTTTTACCGAGCAAGATGGCGTGACGCTGGCAGGCCTGGCGCGTTGCCGTCTCATCAATCGTGTCAAGATCCGCCACATGCGCCAGCCCGATAGTGCGGCGAATCAGTTCGGTGCCACAATAGCCGACCGCATCCTGCCATACCTGCTGCAAGAATCGCTCAACGTATCCTGTCACCGCCAGCGCAGGCTCGCGCCCGGCCTCATGACTCAGTGCGGTAAAACGGTGCGCAAAAGTTTGCCACAGCACGACTATCTCCTCCAGACGCCGCTCGCGCGCAGCGGACGCCTCACGCAGCGGCAATAATCCCGGCAGCCCGCAATAGTTGAGCAGCAGGTTGCCAAGCGCCGTACCGATATCAAACCCCATCGGGCCATAGAAACCGAATTCGGCGTCGATCACTTTGAGGCGGTTTTCCGCCACGAAAATCGACCCGCTATGAATATCGCCGTGCAATAGGGCTTCGGCTTTACTGAGAAACGCGTGTTTGAGCGCGGCCACCGCACAGCGCAGCGGCTGGTCATCGCGCAGCGCTAGCACCTCTGGCAACAGTGCCGGGTCGAATTGATTGCGCTCATGCTCGATGTACGGATCGGTAAAGAACAAATCTTCCGTTATCTGGCACAGTTCCGGGTTGGTAAAGCGGCTGACCGCCGCCTTTTTGTCATGGGGTGACTGGTAGAAATCCGAATGGTGGAACAGCGCCTGCGCCAGATAGTCACCCAGTTGCGCCGCTGCCTGTGGGTAGTCGCGCCCTTTCACCAGCTCACGCCGCCAGATTTCATGATCCGAGAGATCCTCTTGCACCATCACCGCCAGCGCCGGGTCATGATGCAACACGGCAACGGTGTGCTGCGGACAATACCGCGCATGCGCCAATAGGGTTTCCGCCTCGATACGGGCGCGATCGAGCGTGAGCGGCCAGGACTCGCCAACACAGCGCACATAGGGTAGCGCCTGCTTGACGATAACCCGGCTCACTCCTTGAGTGTCTAGGATCTTAAACACCAGGTTCAGGTTGCCATCACCAATCTCCTGCGCCGCAATCAACGACTGCGGATCGGCAACCCCGCCATACTGACGTGCATACTGCACGGCATCATCCGCGTTAAAAGTACGGTAAAGTGACATGGCCCACCTCGTTTATCTACCTAGTGTGATGAATGTGTTTGCTTGTTATCAACGCCGAGCTTGATACCCAAAATAATTCGCGTTGCAGGGCAACACGCTCGCGTGTTGAACAACGCCATACGCTGGCCCTTTAGTAGGGCAAGGCTCGTTAGCGCCTTGTAACGCAGCAACCGAGCGACAAATTCGTCGGGAACGCATTTGACCAGCCAACACACCTGCAACCTGAAGTATGAAGGGTATAGACATAAAAGCGTTTGGACGTCTATACTTCTGTACCGCATATTGGCAGAATAAGAATCCTGATGCAATAACGCAACACGGATTTAACAGCCATGCAAACCGTTCACACCACCAGTCTTCGCCTCGTCGATAATCAATTGTGGATCCTTGACCAGCAGGCACTGCCGCAGGAAAAAATCTGGTGCCCCTGCCCGGATGTCGAGGCGCTGGTCAGTCATATTCGTACCCTGCGGGTACGCGGCGCGCCGCTGATCGGGCTGTCGGCCAGCCTGTTGCTGGCATTGCTGGCCGAGCAGGGTCAATCCCGGCCACAGCTGGCCGAGGCGCTGGAGACGCTACGAGCTTCCCGCCCGACTGCCGTCAACCTGATGAATAATCTGGATCGCATGAAGCAGGCGCTGGCGGCCAATGATGTCGTCAGCGCCATGACGCAGGAAGCGCTGCGGCTGATTGAGGAAGATAAAGCCTTGTGTGAACGCATCGCCGATAACGGTGCCGCGCTGGTGCAACCGGGCAGCCAACTGTTGACGCACTGCAACACCGGCGGGCTGGCGACGGCGGGCGTCGGCACGGCAATCGGCGTTATCCTGCGCGCTCATCAGCAAGGCCGGGTAAATAACGTCTGGGTGGATGAAACCCGCCCGCTGTTACAAGGTGGCAGGCTGACCGCCTGGGAGCTCGGCGAGCTGGGCATACCTTATCGGCTCATCTGCGATTCGATGGCCGCCTCACTGATGGCGCAAGGCCAGGTCGATGCCATCTGGGTCGGCGCGGATCGCATCGCCGCTAACGGTGACGTCGCCAATAAAATCGGCACTTACAGCCTGGCGGTGCTGGCGCACTATCACGGTATCCCGTTTTACGTCGCTGCGCCGCACACCACGCACGACCCGCACTGCCCAGACGGCAACGCGATCCCGATAGAACAACGCGCCGCCAGCGAAGTCACCGGCGTGGCAGGCAGTTTTGGCGCGTGCCAGTGGGCACCACACCACGCGCCGGTGTACAACCCGGCGTTTGATGTCACGCCAGCGGCACTGATTAGCGGCTGGGTTCTCGACACCGGCGTCATCACCCCCGAGCAGGTTAGAGCCGGTATATTTCAGCAACCGCTGGTGGGATAAGGCGAGATAAGACACGGGTAATATAGGTAAGACGCGGATAACAAAAGCAGCACAGAGAACAGGCCGTGCGCGGAGGTATTCCGCCACGGCCTGCAACACGATTACGCCAGTTTCGGGTAAGCGTCGGCGATGGTATCGCCGGTGAAATGGGCCACCCAGCCATCGGGGTTGTTAAACAAGCGAATGGCGGTAAAATGCGGTTCAGAACCCATATCGAACCAGTGCGGCACACCGGCAGGCACCGACAGCAAATCATTCTTTTCACACAGCACCTGAAAAATTTTGCCGTCCACGTGCAGGCAAAACAACCCAGCTCCTTCAACAAAGAAACGCACTTCGTCTTCACCATGGGTATGTTCCGACAAAAATTTGGCGCGCAGTGCCTCTTTTTGCGGGTTATCGGCACGCATGCTGATCACATCCCAGCTCTGATAGCCTTTCTCCGCCACCAGTTTGTCTATCTCATGCTGATACGCCGCCAGCACTTCCTCGGCAGCGGGGTTGGCGCTCAGGTCGCGGTCAGCCTGCCAGCGCTCAAAACGCACATTGATAGCGCTCAGTTGCTGCACGACCGCATCGGCATCGTGGCTTTGCCACACCGGCTGACCGGCATCGGTATCACTGAAAATCGTTAAGGCGCTCATGAGGGGTTCTCCTGTGAGGGGGTCTGATAGGCGTTCAGGTCAATCTGATCAAAACGGTTTACCTGACGATGCAGGCTGTCGGCATCGGCATCATCGCGGATCAACTGGCAGGTGTGCCAGCCCGCCTGTTGTGCAGCGTCCAGCTCCTGACGAATATCGGACAAGAACAGCACTTCGCTGGCCGGTAGCGCAATCGACGCGGCGATATTGTGATACGAGGTCACTTCGCGCTTGGCGCCGACGCCGGTGTCAAAATAACCGCTGAAAAGGGGCCGTAAATCGCCCTCGTCGCTGTGGCCAAACAGCAGGTGCTGCGCCTCGACTGACCCAGATGAATACACATACAGCGCGATGCCCTGCTCACGCCAGGCCCGCAACTGCGGCGCAACGTCGCTATACACATGGCCGCGAAAATCGCCATTGCGGTAGCCGCCGCGCCAGATAATGCCCTGCAACTGTTTGAGCGCGGGCGATTTGCGGTCTTCATCCATGAACTGATTAAACGCCGCCAGCAGTTGCGCGGGCGTAGCCTGCGGTTGCGCCAGTTCCTGACGTGCCAACGCCAGCGCAGCGGCAATCTCAGCCTCCTGCTCCGCCTGCGCCACCGCATCGGCCAGACGCGCGCGAGCATACGGGAATAACACGTTGTGGACGAAGCGAATATCGCTGGTGGTGCCTTCTATGTCGGTGACAATTGCCTTGATCATTTCGCCTCCAGTAAACGGCGTTGCAATTCGCACTGAAACAGGAACTCCAGCCCTTCCAGATGGCGGCGTGCTTCTTTCACATCCGCTCCCCAGCAGTACAACCCGTGGCCCCTGACCAGAAAACCGTAGCACAACGGCGTGGACGCATGGCGGGCGGCAACCTGTTGCGCCAGCGCCGCAATATCCTGAGAATTATCGAAAATCGCGATGGCGACGGAATCCAGATGGCTGTGCTGACCGCCCAGCGACTTCTGCATTTCGTAGCCCTGCAACACCAAGGCTGCGCTTTTTTCTACCCGCGACAGCACCGTGGCGTTGACCGAATGGGTATGCAGCACCGTACCGACCGTCGGGAACAGGCGATAGAGCAGCGTATGCAAGCCGGTTTCCGCCGACGGCGTGCGCCCGCTCGGTACATGATTCGTCGCAATATCAACCCGCAGGAAATCTTCCGCGCTCAGGCTGCCTTTGTCTTTGCCGGATTCGCTAATCAGGCAGTGCTGCTCATCGAGACGAACGGACATATTACCGCCCGTCGCCGGGCACCAGCCTTTCTCGCCTATCCAATGGCAGGCGGCCACCAGCGCGGCCAGTTGTGGGGTATCACTCATAAATTGTCCTGTACAGGTGAAGGCGTCACGCGGTTGTCACCCGGGGATGAAACCCGTTCATGAGCCTGCTTATTATGTTTGGTTATGGCTTAGTGATTTTTGGAATTTAGCCGTTTAAACGTCCAAGCGTCTTGATTGCCAAATACTAGCATCCTGTATATAGTGACAGCAATATCCGCTTGCAGGAGTCCTTTTTCGCTATGAGCGCCGCACTGATCCCCGACAGTAAACTCCCGTCACTCGGCACCACCATATTTACCCAAATGAGCGCGCTGGCGCAGCAACATCAGGCGATTAACCTGTCGCAGGGCTTTCCTGATTTTGACGGCCCCGACTACCTCAAGCAGCGGCTGGCGTATCACGTCAGTCAGGGGGCGAACCAATACGCGCCGATGACCGGCGTGGCGCCGCTGCGTCAGGCGATTGCGCAAAAGACCGGCGCGCTCTACGGCTGGCAGCCGGACGCCGACAGTGAAGTGACCGTCACGGCTGGTGCTACTGAAGCGTTGTTTGCCGCCATCAGCGCGCTGGTGCGCCCCGGTGATGAGGTTATCTGCTTCGACCCCAGCTACGACAGCTACGCCCCGGCGGTACAGTTGGCGGGCGGCGTGCTAAAACGTCTGGCGCTGCAACCGCCAGCGTTTCAGGTGGACTGGTCGGCTTTTCGCGCGCTACTGAGCAAACGCACCCGGCTGGTTATCGTCAACACGCCGCATAACCCCTGTGCCACCGTCTGGTCTCATGCGGATTTTCAGCAACTGTGGCAGGCGATTGCCGATGCGCCGGTCTACGTGCTGAGTGATGAAGTGTACGAGCACATCAGTTTCGCCGCAGGCGGCCACGCCAGCGTACTGGCGCACCCGGAGCTGCGCCAGCGGGCGATTGCGGTGTCTTCGTTTGGCAAAACCTATCACATGACCGGCTGGAAGGTGGGTTATTGCATTGCCCCGGCACAACTCAGCGCCGAAGTGCGTAAAGTTCACCAATATCTGACGTTTTCCGTCAACACCCCGGCGCAGTTGGCCATTGCCGACATGCTGCAACAACAGGCGCAACACTGGCGCGAGTTGCCCGACTTTTATCGCGCCAAACGCGACCGCTTCGTCAACGCGCTGGCGGCCAGTCGGCTGGAGCTCTTGCCCTGTGCAGGCACCTACTTCCTGCTGGCGGACTATCGCGCCATCTCCAGCCAGGATGATGTCAGCTTCTGCCGCTGGCTGACCGAGCAGGTCGGTGTGGCGGCAATCCCGCTGTCGGTTTTCTGCGAATCCCCCTTCCCTCATACCCTGATTCGGTTATGCTTTGCCAAACAGGAATCCACTCTGGATGCGGCGGCGGAGCGCTTATGTCAACTTTAAACATCACGTTATTACAACAACCGCTGGCCTGGATGGACGGCCCGGCCAACCTCAGCCATTTTGATAGTCTGTTGGGCGAGATGACCGGCCGCGATGTCATCATCCTGCCGGAAATGTTCACCACCGGTTTTGCGATGGAAGCGGCCCAAAGCAGCCTGGAACAGCCGGTGGTGGAAGCCTGGCTGAAGCAGTGGGCGCAGCGCACCAATGCGCTTATAGGCGGCAGCGTGGCGGTGCAAACCGCGCAAGGGGCGGTTAACCGCTTTCTGCTGGCCGACCCGCAAGGGCGGCTGTATCAGTACGATAAGCGTCACCTGTTCCGCATGGCGGGCGAGCATGAGTATTACCAGCCGGGTCAGACGCGAGAGATTATCGAATGGCGCGGCTGGCGCATTCTGCCGCAAATCTGCTATGACCTGCGCTTCCCGGTGTTTTCCCGCAACCGGCAGGATTACGACCTCGCGCTGTACGTCGCCAACTGGCCTGCGCCGCGCGCGCTGCACTGGAAAACCTTGCTGGCGGCACGAGCGATTGAAAATCAGGCTTACGTGGCGGGCTGCAACCGCGTCGGCAGCGACGGCAACGGCCACCGCTATCAGGGCGACAGCCTGATTATCGACGCCCAAGGCGCGATTCTGGCCTCCGCCCCTGAGCACCAGCCAGCGCGCCTTGACGCCGAGCTATCGCTCGAAGCGCTGCAAAGCTACCGTGAAGCCTTCCCCGCCTGGCTTGATGCCGATAAGTTCAGTGTGTGATACAAGAGCGCTCAGGCGCTCTTGAGGCTGTTGACAAACAGCCGGGTTTTCTTGTGAACGGTGAAGTCTGCCTATTCAGTGAATGGTTTCGTGCGGGGTAAACGGTGTGGTTCCTCTGCTATTTCATCGCACGCACGACAAGGAGAGGTGCAAGCGCCACCTCTCCTTGACCACTGGCTGGTGGCTAAACTGCGGCGCTACGCGCTACCTTCGGCGTTCGACTTCGCGGTTCGGGCCGCCCACCTCAGCGCAGTTTTTGACGCCGGAAATATGCTTCATCCTGTAGTTAATGCGTTTGTCAGCAGTCTGAAGAGCGCTCAGGCGCTCTTGATTATCGGTATCCCAATACCGTGAGCAGCAGCGCCTGCAATGCCAGCGCGACATCATCGCTCAATACCGCTTCATCAGGGTGATGGCTGATGCCGCCTTTGCAACGCATAAACAGCATGCCGACCGGCCAGCGCTCGGCGATGGCGATGGCATCATGCCCGGCCCCGCTCGGCAGCAGCAGATTATCGCCCTGCACCTGTTGCACCGCCGCCGACAAGCGCTGTTGCAGCGCCGCATCGCAGCCGGTGGCGGCAATACGGTAATACTCGTCGGCGCTGAACGTGCAGCCGCGCAGCGCGGCGATGTCGTGCGCCAGCGTCAGCAACCGTTGCAGCAGCGCATCCAGCGGTTTATCGTCCGGCCCGCGAATATCCAGCGTCAGATGCACCTCGCCGGGAATCACATTGGCCGCACCAGGCAGGCACTGCAAGGTGCCGAAGGTCGCCACCAGATAAGGGTCGCTGTCACGCGTCAGTTGCTCGGCCTGCGTCATCCAGGCGGCGGCGGCGGCCAGCGCGTCCTGACGTTGTGACATCGGCACCGTGCCCGCATGACCGGCATGGCCGGTAAAGGCGCAGTTCAGTCGCCGCGCGCCGTTAATGGCAGTGACCACGCCGAGCGCCAGCCCAGCCTGCTCCAGACACGGGCCCTGTTCGATATGCAATTCCAGATAGGCCAGAATCTGTTCCGGCAGCCGCGCCGCCGCACCTATCGACTGCGGCGCAAAACCGGCTTGCTCCAGCGCCTGCGCCACCGTGATGCCCCCGGCGTCGGGGCGCGATAACCAGCTCTCAGGCCAGGTGCCGGTCAGCCCACGGCTGCCAAGCAGCGTAATGTCAAAGCGGGTGCCCTCTTCGTCGCCAAACCCCACCACCTCGATTGCAACCGGCAGGCGAATGCCGCGCTGGTGCAAAAACGCCACGGTTTCAATCGCTGCCAGCACCCCCAGCATGCCGTCGTAACGGCCAGCGTTACGCACCGTATCGAGGTGTGAACCGAGCAACAGCGCCGGTGCCCCCGGTGTTTGGCCTTCATAGCGGCCACAGATATTGCCCACGCCGTCTTGCCACACTTGCATACCGGCTTCATGCATCCATTCGCCAACCTGTTGATTGGCGTGCAGGTGCTGCGCCGACAGGTAAACGCGGGTGAGCTGCCCCGGCGTTTCACTGATGCGAGCCAGCGCATCACAGCGCGCCATCACCCGGCTTGCCGCCGCCTGTGCTTCGTGGCCGCCCATTCCCGCTTCGGTAATAACCGTCTCGGTCATAACAGCATCGGCACTTGCCGCAGGCGTCATCACCGCGCTGGACGTCTCAGGGATGGGCGCACTCATGATGCCGCCTTGTCGGTGTGGTGCGAAAGGCGGTGATGGCGGTCATACACCTCCCAGGCGGCCTGCAATGCGGCCCCTTGCACAGAACGGAACCCCAGCCGGTTCAATACCGCTTCCAGCGCGGTCAGGGTTTGCATCACGCAGTCTTTGCGCGCGTTGTAGCCCATGGTGCCGATACGCCAGATCTTGCCCTGCAACGGCCCAAACGAGGTGCCGATTTCGATGGCGAAATCCTCCAGCAGCAGCTTGCGTACCTGTTCGCCGTGAATACCCGGTGGGATCACCACGCCCAGCACGTTACTCATTTTGTTGGCGATGTCGCCGTAGGGCTGCAACCCCATGCCTTCAATACCGGCCAGCAGCGCGTTGCCGTGCAACTGGTGGCGGGCGATACAGTCATCCAGCCCCTCTTCCAGAATGATGCGGGCGCACTCGCGCGCGGCGAACAGCATGCTGGTAGCTTCGGTGTGGTGGTTTAACCGCTCCGGCCCCCAGTAATCCATGATCATGCCCAGATCGAAGTAATTTGGAGTAAATCATCTCGTCGTCACCGTCCTGATGGTCGGTGGTGCGAATGCCCTGCTCCACGCATTTACGCTGGCGGATCACCGCCTCCATACGTGAACTGAGCGTCACCGGCGAGCTGCCGGACGGCCCGCCCAGGCACTTCTGTAATCCAGCCGAAACCGCATCCAGCCCCCAGGCATCGGTTTGCAACGGGTTGCCGCCGAACGAGGCGGTGGCATCGGTATAAAACAGCACATCATGGCGGCGGCAGATGTCGCCCAGTTCCGCCAGCGGTTGCAGCATCGTCGTGGAGGTATCACCTTGGACGGTGAGCAGCAGGCGCGGTTTTACCCGCTTGATGGCGTCTTCGATTTGATCGGGCGTGAACACTTCGCCCCACGGCACCTCGATGGTGTGAACCTCGGCGCGGCAGCGTCGGGCAATCTCGCACAGCAGGTGGCCGAAACGACCAAATACCGGCACCAGCACCCGGTCGCCGGGGCGAATAGTGGACACCAGCACCGCCTCAATACCGGCGCGCGAAGTGCCGTCCACCAGCATCGTCCAGCGGTTGTCGGTACGGAACAGCTGGCGATACAGCGCCATCACCTGGTTCATGTACCCGGTCATCGCCGGGTCATATTGGCCGACCAGTTGGCTTGCCATCGCACGCAGTACGCGCGGGTCGGCATTGATCGGGCCTGGCCCCATCAGTAAACGGTGGGGAGGGTTGATCTGTGCAAACAGCTCGTTATGCATGTCATGAACTCCTGATGTCGTTAATCTTTTACGGTCTCTGCGTGGTACGGCACACCACCTACAGCCGTACCGAGGCGATAAATTGTTTCAGTTCGGCGGTTTGCGGGTCAGCGAACAGCGCATCGCCGCGCCCCTGCTCCCACACTTTGCCCTGATGCATGAACACCACCCGGTCGCCCACTTCGCGGGCAAAATTCATCTCATGCGTCACCAGAATCAGCGTCATGCCTTCAGCGGCCAGTTGCTCCAGCACCTTGAGCACTTCACCGACCAGTTCCGGGTCAAGGGCGGAGGTGATTTCGTCACACAGCAGCACTTTCGGGTTCATCGCCAGCGCGCGGGCAATCGCCACCCGCTGCTGTTGGCCGCCGGACAAATTCGACGGGTAGTAATCGATACGCTCGCCCAGCCCGACCTTCTCCAGCATCTTCACGCCCAGCTCACGGCACTCGGCGGCGCTTTTCCCCAGCACCAGCCTGGGGGCCAGCATCACGTTTTCCAGCGCGGTCATATGCGGGAACAGGTTAAAATTCTGGAAAATCATGCCGACGGAACGGCTGATTTCCCGCGCCTGCGAGTCGCGGTCGGTCACGGTCATGCCGCCCAGTTTAATGCTGCCGTCCTGATAGCCTTCCAGCCCGTTGATACAGCGCAACAGCGTGCTTTTGCCGGAACCGCTGCGACCGATAATGGAGATGACCTCGCCCGCATCAATATCCAGATCCACCCCTTTTAGCACGTGGTTCTGGCCGTAATATTTATGAACCTGATTAATGGTGATGAGCGGCATTGAATTTCTTCTCCAGATAACGGCTGTAGTACGACAGCGGGTAACACAGCAGGAAATAGCCCAGCGCCACTAGCCCGAACACCTTAAACGGCTGATAAGTGACGTTGTTGAGCATGGTGCCGGCCTTGGTCAGCTCGACAAAACCGATGATGGACGCCAGCGCGGTGCCCTTGATCACCTGCACCGAAAACCCCACCGTCGGCGCAATGGCGATACGCATCGCCTGCGGCGCAATCACCCGGGTCAGCGTCTGGGTGAAGGTCAGCCCCAGACAACGGCAGGCTTCCCATTGCCCTTTCGGCAGGGCCTGCACGCTGCCGTGCCAGATATCCAGCAAGAACGCGCTGGTAAACAGCGTCAGCGCCAGCGCAGCCGCCGTCCACGGGCTGACGTCGATGCCGAATAACCCCAGCCCGAAAAACGCCAGAAACAGCTGCATCAGCAACGGCGTGCCCTGAAACACATCGGCGTACACACGTGTCAGGCGCAGCGGCCAGCGGCGTTTGGTTAAGCGCAGCAACAGCAGCGGCAGCGTGACAAGCGCGCCGCCAAAAAACGCCACCAGCGACAGCAGCAGCGTCCAGCGCCCGGCCAGCAGCAGGTTGCGCACAATATCCCAGTCAGTAAAGGTCGTCATCAGCGCGCCGTCCCTAAAAAACGCCGCCCGGCCAGCAGCAATAACTGGCGCATGGCGACCGACAACAGCAGGTAACACAGCGTCGTTACCAGATACACCTCGAAGCTGAGAAAGGTTCGAGACTGAATTAAGTTGGCGGCGAAGGTCAGCTCTTCGAACGACACCTGCGACACCACCGAGGAGCCCAGCATCACGATGATGCACTGGCTGACCAGCGCCGGATAAATGCGTTGCAGCGCGGGCGGTAAAATCACCCGCAGGAAGGTCTGGGTGCGGGAAAGCCCCAGTACCCGTGCCGCTTCCCACTGCCCCTGCGGTGTCACCTGGATACCGGCGCGGATAATCTCCGTGCTGTACGCGCCAAGATTCACCAGCATCGCCAGTAAGGCGGCCTGCCCGGCGGTGAGTTTAAGCCCCAGCCCCGGCAAGCCGAACACGATGAAAAACAGTTGCACCACAAACGGCGTGTTGCGAATAAGCTCGACATACAGGCCCCATAAGCGGCTGATAAACGTCGGTTTCCCGCTGCGTAATGCCGCGCCGCAAATGCCAATCGCGATGCCGCCGAGCGTTGCCATCGTGGCTAATTGCACCGTCACCCATAACCCGGACAGTAACGCTGGCCAGTAGGGCCACAGCGCCGCAAAATGAAGCTGGTATGTCATCGGCTTATCCTTACGCGCCCAGATTGGCCGGCAGCGGTGCTTTCAACCATTTTTCCGACAACCCATTGAGGGTGTTGTCCTTGACGGCTTTTTCAATCAGTTCATTCACTTTTGCTTTCAGCGCCGGTTCATCTTTCTTCAGGCCGATGTAACAAGGTGAATCTTTCAGCATGAATTTGGCGACCGGCGCTTTGGCCGGGTTTTTCTCGGTGATAGCCGCCACCACCAGATTGCCGGTGGCAATGTACTGCACCTGCCCGGACAGATACGCCGACAGCGTAGTGTTGTTGTCTTCATAGCGCTTGATGTCGGCGGTTTTCGGCGCAATCTCGGTCAGCACCATGTCTTCCACCGCGCCGCGCGTCACCCCAACGGTTTGCCCCTGCAACGCTTCCGGTTTGTCTACCGGCGTCTCTTTCGCGCCAAACACCCCGAGGAAGAACGGCGCATACGCCCGGCTGAAATCGATCACTTTTTCCCGCTCGGCGTTTTTGCCAAGACTGGAGATGACCAAATCCACCTTGTCGGTTTGCAAATAGGGCACGCGGTTAGCGCTGCTCACCGGCACCAGCTGCAACTTTAGTTTCATCTCACTGGCCAGATAGCGCGCCATGTCGATGTCGTAGCCCTGCGGCTGTAAATCGGTGCCAACCGAACCAAACGGCGGGAAATCTTGCGGCACCGCAACGCGCAATACGCCGCGCTGCTGAATATCTTGCAGTTGATCTGCCATTGCCTGACCCGCCTGCACCATCAACAGCGCCGCACCTGCCACTGCTAAAAAACGTTTTCCGATCTTCATTGCTGTGCCCCCGGTTAAGTTAGGTTGAAACCAAAGATTCTTCAATAAAAATATTGAAACCTTCGTTACAGAAATAAAAGCAAGATACGTGCCAGATGACTGCGCACCAGAAAATCAGTTCCAGTGCGGATTCAATCAGAGAGACAACAGCACAGGCAGGGGTTTTTAGCGTACCAAGGCGGCGATAGCACGCCGTCAAAGACAGGAAAAATGCACATTATCAGGGCAGTCAAGCCGAAGAGATTTGCACCAAAATGAATCAAATGCACTGCCGGGTGCACCATCAGCGCAGTTCCAGCTCATCCAGTTGCTGGTAAAGATCGGCAATATCATGAATACGCTGGCGGCCTTCTGCCAGCATCTGATGCAACAGCGCATTGCTGATAAGGTTGATAAGGCTCATGGCGCTGGCGTAACTATCAAAAGCGGAAACGCTATCCAGCGGCGCAGTCAGCGACCAGGATGCCAGCGGCGGCAGTGCATGCGCCTGCGGCTCGCACAGCAGCAACACCGGAATCCGGCGGGCGTGCAATTGCTGCAACAGCGGCAGAATCAGCCGTGGCCGACGGCGGAACGCCACCACCACCACCACATCGCGCGCATCGAGATCCGCAAGCTCTTCGGACAACGTCTGGCCAGGCTGTGCCAGCAACGGCACCTGTGAGCGCACCTGGAGCAGTTGCTGGCGCAGATGCAACGCAACCGGATAGCTATTACGTAACCCGATGATGCACACCCGCTGCGCCTGCTGCAAGGCGGTGATCATCGCACCGAACTGCTGCGGGTCAATCTGGTTGACCCACTGGGTTAAATTCGCCATCTCCTGCTTATAGTGGCGCGCCAGCAAAGTGTTGCCCTGCACCGCGTCCCGGTTATCGGTCAACGGCATCCCGCTTTGGCGCAAGGTGCGCAGCTCATCACGCATTTCGCGGTAACTCGGGTAGCCAAGGCGGCGAAACAGGCGGCTGACCGTCGCCTTTGACACGCCACTCAGCCGTGCCAGCTCGGCGCTGTTATAACTGATCAAATCATCGAGATGGTCAAAAATAAAATCAGCCACCCGCTGCTCCTGCGGCGACAGGTCGCTGTACTGGCTGCGTAGCCGTTCATCAATCTGCTTCATTACCCGCCCTTACCCGCCCTTGTCACTGTGTGGTAACTGTAACTTTTGTTTCACGTCACTGACGCTATGATGAACATAGCATACAACCGTCGGTCGGCCGCAAGCAGAAAAGATGGAACGGCTTTTGCTTAACCTCGACCATCCTACCGTCTACCAAGAGCCTTATCTTCATGATGCAAAGCAATATCGCCCCATCGGGCATGGCGGTCACGCCGCATCATCTCGCCAGCGCCAGCGCACAGCGCATTTTACGCGCCGGCGGCAATGCCATTGAAGCGATGGTGGCCGCTGCTGCCGCCATCGCCGTCGTGTACCCGCATATGAACAGCTTAGGCGGCGATGGCTTCTGGCTGATTGTGCCGCCGCAAGGCACGCCAATTGCCATTGATGCCAGCGGCGCTGCCGGGTCGCTGGCAAACCGGGCGCGTTACGCCGGTGAAAGCCGCATTCCGCACCGTGGCCCCAACGCGGCGCTGACCGTCGCCGGGACGGTAGGCGGGTGGCAGGAGGCGCTGAACTACGCCGCAGAACAGGATCTGGGTGCGCCGCTGCCGCTGACCACGTTACTGGAAGACGCCATTGGCTACGCGCGGGACGGTATCCCCGTTACCCAGTCGCAGGAAGACGCGCTCACCAATCGCCAGCACGAACTGCGCGATTTCGCTGAATTCAGCCGGGTCTTTATGCCGCAGGGTAAGATCCCCCGCACCGGCAGCCGTTTCACCCAGCCGGATCTGGCCGCTACGCTGCAACAGCTGGCGCAAGACGGATTAGATAGCTTTTACCGGGGGGCGCTGGCGGCGCGACTGGCAACGCAAATGGCCGCGCTTGGCATGCCGGTGACGGGCGACGATCTGGCTAAATACCATGCCCGTCGCGTCGCGCCGCTGGTGCTACAGCACAGCAAAGGCGAGGTGTTTAACCTGGCACCGCCCACGCAGGGGCTGGTGTCACTGGCGATATTGGGCATCACTGACCGGCTTTGCATGGCTGATATTAGCGACAGCCAGACCATCCACCGTATTGTCGAAGCCACCAAACTGGCTTTCGCCTGGCGAGATAAATACCTCACCGACCCCAAACGGATGACGCAGGATGTGCAGGCGCTGCTGTCTGACGCCAGCCTGAATGCGCAGGCGAAAAACGTGAATACCCGCGCCGCCGCCCCCTGGGGAAAAGGCAAAGGGCCGGGCGATACCGTCTGGATGGGCGTGTGCGATCGTCATGGCGTGTCGGTCTCGTTCATTCAGAGCCTTTACCACGAATTCGGCAGCGGCATGGTGCTGCCGGGCACCGGTGTGCTGTGGCAAAACCGGGGCGCGTCATTCAGTCTTGACCCTCATGACTTACTGGCGCTGGAACCGGGCAAACAACCGTTTCACACCCTGAACCCGGCGGCGGCGCGCCTTTATGACGGGCGCACCATGGTGTATGGCTCGATGGGCGGCGACGGCCAGCCGCAGACGCAGGCGGCGCTGTTCATTCGTCACGTTATGCAGGGAATGCCGCTACAGCAGGCTGTCACCGCGCCGCGCTGGTTACTGGGCCGCACCTGGGGGCAAACCAGCGATACCCTGAAACTGGAAGACCGCTTCACGCCCGCGACCGTCGAGGCATTGCGTACGCTCGGCCACGAGGTCGAGCTGCTGACAGGCTTCAGTGAAACCGTCGGCCACGCCGGAGCTATCGTGCGTCATGCTAACGGTATGCTGGAAGGTGCCAGCGATCCGCGCAGCAACGGCAGCGCCGTCGGCTATTAATTTTTCCTTTTGAAAGGTGCTGATAATGAAAAACCCGAACATGGATAACGACGTGATACACGCCTACCTGCAACAGATGGAAAGCCTGATGGGGCTGGAGCTAGACGACACGCGCCGTCAGGAATTGCACGTCCAGTTCAGCCGCATCGCCGCGATGGCGCAACCGCTGATGGCCTGCTCGCTCGACGAGCGGCAAGAGGTGGCGGGAGTCTACCGGCCATGAAAGCAGCCCAGTTATCGATTCGCACGTTACAGCGCGAACTGGCGGCAGGCCACCTGTCGGCCCAAGAGCTCGCCCGCGATACGCTGGCCGATATTGAACAGCACAACCCGGCCATCAACGCCTACACCACCGTCACGGCACAACGTATGCTGGCTGAAGCCGCAAGCATCGATATGCAATACCGCCGGGGCGAGCCGCTGCCCGCGCTGGCGGGCGTACCCTATGCGGTGAAAAACCTGTTTGATGTCGCCGGTGAAACCACACTGGCCGGTGCCAGGCTGTTCAGCCAACGCCCGGCGGCCGCTCAGGATGCATTCGCCGTACGCCAGCTACAGGCACAGGGCGCGCTGCTCTCCGGTATGCTGAATATGGACGCCTACGCTTACGGCTTTACCACCGAAAACAGCCACTACGGTGCCACCCGTAACCCACACGATTTGACCCGTATCGCCGGGGGCTCATCCGGGGGGTCGGCGGCCGCCGTTGCCGCCGGGCTGGTGAATTTTTCACTCGGCAGCGATACCAACGGTTCCATTCGCGTTCCCGCTTCGCTGTGCGGTATTTTCGGGCTCAAACCAACGTTTGGCCGCCTGTCACGCCACGGTACGCAGCCGTTTGTCGGCAGCCTCGATCACATCGGCCCGCTGGCGCGCAGCACCGACGATCTGGCACTCGTGTTTGACGCCCTGCAAGGTCACGATCCGGCGGATCGTTTTCAGGCGGATCGACCGGCGCTCGCAAGCGCCACCATGCTTGACGAGGCAACGCCCCTGCGGTGTCGGGTTTTGGGCGGTTACTTTGCCGACTGGTGTGATGAACACGCCAGCGCAGCGGTGAGCGCCGTCGCACAGGCGCTTAACGCCGACGATGAAGTAACGCTGGCGCAGGCAAGCCTGGCGCGCACGGCGGCTTTTATTCTCTCTGCCAGCGAGGGGGGCAATCAGTATCTGCCTGCGCTGCAAGCCACGCCTGAGCTGTTCGAACCGCTCTCGCGTGAACGGTTGCTGGCCGGTGCGATGATCCCGGCGGCCTGGTATGTGCAGGCACAGCGTTTTCGCGATCATTTCCGCCGTGACGTGCTGGCGCTGTTCCGCGACACCGATCTGCTGATTGCACCGGCGACCCCGTGCCCGGCCACGTCGATCGGTCAGGAAACCCTGCGTCTCAACCACACCGATTTACCGATTCGCGCCAGCATGGGCATGTTAACCCAGCCGATTTCGTTCGTCGGCCTGCCGGTCGTCACGGTGCCGCTCACCACGCAAACCGGCCTGCCTGTCGGTGTGCAATTAATCACGGCGCCCTGGCGCGAAGACATCGCCCTGCAAGCCGCCTGGCGACTGGAACAGTCTGGTTTATGCCGCTCAACCCTCCCGGCGGCGTTTCACGAATAAGGAAGCATGATGACACTCGACATTAACCTGCCCGATGTGCTGGCCGACATGACAGCCGCGTTTTACCGCTACGAACAGGCGCTGACCGGCAATGATATTGCGGTGCTTGATGAGCTGTTTTGTCACAGTGAATATACCGTGCGCTATGGCGCGTCAGAGAATCTCTATGGCATTGAGCAAATTCGCGCATTTCGCACCGCCCGCCCGTCAGCCGGGTTGGACAGGCAGTTGCACAACACCGTAATAACCACCTATGGCCGCGACATGGCGGTCGCCAGTACCGAGTTTCGTCGTGAAGGCAGCGAGAAAATTGGCCGCCAGATGCAAACCTGGCTGCGCACGGAACAGGGGTGGCGCATCGTAGCGGCCCATGTGAGCGTGATGGTGTAACCCCTGCGCCGCTGTCGGATAGCGACGGTACCGGTTATCGGCTATCCGACTTCCCGGCAGAGGCGGGAGTCGAGAGGATCTCGGCGAGTAATGACGACGATACCGGCATAAGCCCCACCTTCAACCCAAACGGCTTAAACACTTTGTTGATAATATCCGCCGTATAATTGCCTTTGCCGTTCTCTATTTCAGACAAGGTCTTGCGTGATACCCCCACCAGCGTGGCGTAAGCCTCCTGCCGAAGGCCCAACACGTTAAGACGCAATTCTTTAAGTGTGTTTCCCTGCGATATCTCACCGAACATCATCCTGCGGATAATGTTTTGCATGGCAAGCTGCCGCTCGCTGGTATTGAGTGGCCGGGAGTTTTTTGATGCTCTCACTTTTGTGATATCCGCAGCCTCTGTTGCCACGCCAACGGATGACGGCTGAAAATAGGTCTGCGCCACACTGCGCTCCTGCATACGCTGGCGTAACTTGCGTATGGTGGCCTGAATATCCTGCTCACCAGCGTGGTTATCGTTATTATTGCGGTTCTGACTCATAACAACCCCCAGCGCTGTAACTTTTCAGGAAGGTAATCAAATCCGATGGAAGGCAACGTGATGATCGATTCGGGCACACCGCGCCGCTGAAGCCGCGCTTTCAGACCAACCAATTGCGTGGCGGTTTGCTGTAATGTTGCCATCAACAATTCTGGTGAAAGAATGTCGGAAAACAACTGCGCGATCCGCTCAAACTGATAATCACCGCCGACTTCAAGCGGCTCCGGCCATTTGGTCGTTCTGGCAATGCCTGCCGGGTCCGCTTTCATCGGCGCAAAATCATAAATCGGTGCCAGCCGAATCCCTCGCTCGTCTCTGAGAAACGCGGTATTGCGGCCATGGTTATCACTGTTGCCGAACGCAATATTCAACAGATCACGCCGAACCCACTCGATCACGAACGCCGCTGGATCAAACGGTTTTCCCTCAACACTGACCATGTGGCTGGCAGCGATCTTGGCGATCAGTGTGCGAATCGTGCGATCATGGCGCAACGCACTGCCTGGCCCGGCTCGCAGCAGAGAATACACCGACTCCATACCATAACGCTTCACACGCCCCTCACCAGGGAATTCGATATCAAAGCGCGGTAGCCAAAGCGACGGATAATGCCGTCCTTCTTCCAGACGCATACCCGCCACAGGAATGGTGTCAAACCCCATCTCGGCCAGTTCATGGTAATAATGAAACTCGGCTCGCAGGATATCGCAGTCAATCTCACTACGTTTCCCGCGTGGAAACTTCACCAGATAAGCGGTATCGCAACAATCGAGGTCATCCTGCCAGGTATCGATCCATACCTCATCATCGGCATTGCACCGCAATAGCAGTTTGGGTGCCTCGCCACCTGCACCTGTAGCACCGCCAGCCGCAGCACCACGCTGCTGTGCATAATCCAGAAAATCGCTGGCCCGATTCTTCACGTCCTCCACGCTGAAAAATCGGGTAGTGCCACTATGCTGTGCAGGAATTGACTCTTTGATACGCAAGTGACCAACCGGAGCAATGGTGGCGTGACGCAGCAAGATGTAATCTTGCAACTGTGTCGGCAACCCGGAAAGATCAAGATGCTCAATCCAATACTGTCGGCTAGCTCCCGCCGGAATAATGTCATCCAGAAAGCGCATCCACCCAGGCTCGCCGCCATCGTCAAAGAAGATCCGTACCGGATAATTGACGGAAACCGCGTGGTGGTCATCGCTATCCATATAGTCAATGCCATAATCGGACGCATAATCCAGCTGGGTTAGCAGGTAATTATCCCGGTAGCTCTCGGGAAAACCGATCTCGGCAATATCCTGCCACGCATTGTCGATAAACGCCTGTACGGTCAGTCTCTCCATCGCCCCTCCGATCTCATTACGCGTAATATAGCACACGTAAAACACCCAAAAGGCCATTAACATCACCAAAAGGTGACATTAACTTACCACCACGCGTTTAACGTTACCTTTAGGTATCAAAAACTCCGCCCATTGATAATGCAACTTATAGGTTTCACAAAATACAAAAAAGCCAGGCAATGAAACCTATAGGTAACATTGCCTGGCGAATACCCGTAACCCCGTCGGCGCGATGAGTGCCTTATTGCGTCAGGCGCGGTACGGGTGGGTACGATACCAGTGCTCGGCGATATCCTGACGGCGACAGACCCACACACGCTCGTGCTGCCCAATGTAATCCAGAAAGCGCTGTAGCGCCCGAAAACGCCCCGGCCGCCCCAGCAGGCGGCAGTGCATACCAATCGACAGCATTTTCGGCGCGTCATCCCCTTCGGCGTACAACACATCGAAGCTGTCTTTGAGATAAGTGAAGAACTGCTCGCCGCTGTTGAACCCCTGCGGTGAGGCAAAGCGCATGTCGTTAGCATCCAGCGTGTAGGGAATAATCAGGTGCGGCTTGCACTCGCCGCTTGCCCGTGTTACCGGCAACCAGAATGGCAGGTCGTCGCCATAATAATCGCTGTCATACAGAAAACCGCCCTGCTCCAGCAGCAGTTGCCGGGTGTGCGGGCTGTCGCGCCCGGTGTACCAGCCCAGCGGTGGCTGGCCAAACAGCTCGGTGTGTACCGCAATGGCTTGCTGTAAATGCGCCCGTTCAGTGTCGATAGCCATGTTTTGGTAGTGAATCCAGCGCCAGCCGTGGCTGACCACGTCGTAGTCCACCGCCCGGATAGCCTCGACCACCGCCGGGTTGCGCGCCAGCGCCATTGCCACGCCAAACACCGTCAGCGGCAGGCCACGGCGCTGAAATTCCTGGTGAATACGCCAGAAACCGGCACGAGAGCCGTATTCATAGAGCGAGTCCATCGACATATGCCGCGCCGGGTAACTGGCCGCGCCGATGATATCGGACAGAAACTGCTCGGAACCGGCGTCGCCGTGCAGCACATGGTTTTCCGCCCCTTCTTCGTAATTCAGCACAAACTGTACCGCGATACGCGCCTGTCCCGGCCAGCGAGCGTGCGGCGGTTGACCGGCATAACCGATCAGATCGCGCGGATAGTCGGGGTCTGCGCCCCACTGCTGAGAAAGCGTCATGGTGTTTTTCCTTATTATCAGAGCCGCAACGCGGCGGCGTCGATTAACGCAACGCCCCGAACGCGCCGGTTAACGGCTTATCAAGCGGATAAGCCAGATCGCCGTGTTTGCTGGTGGCAAGCCCCAGCCCCACCAGCGATTCCACCATTTTCACCGCCGCACCGACGCCATCGATAACCGGCAGCGCCAGCTCCTGCGTCAGTGTGTGCGCCAAATCAGCCATGCCGCCGCAACCCAACACGATCGCCCCTACGCCATCCTGCCGCTTCGCCTGTATACACATCTCCCGCACTTTATGCTGCGCCAGCCCTTGCCCATCTTCCAGCGCCAGTACCGGCAGGTCGATGGCGTGCAGCGCGGCGCAGTGATGCTCGAAGCCGTAGCGTTGCACCAAGTGGCGGGCGATGATCAGCGTGCGCGGCAGCGTGGTGACGATGGCAAAGCGCGTCGCCACCAGCGTCGCCAGGTGCATCGCCGCCTCGGCAATCCCCACCACCGGCGCGCTTGCCAGCTCCCGCGCTGCCAGCAAACCGGGGTCGCCAAAGCAGGCGATAACATGACCGCTAACCCCCTGCTCGCGCCCAAGCTTAACCTGCTCCAGCACGCCAAGCGTCGCCACCGCTTCATCAAAATGCCCTTCGATAGACGGCACGCCCTGCGACGGGCACACCGCCACAATCTCGGTGCCGGGTGCCGCCACACGCCGCGCTGCCGCAGCGATGGTGTCGGTCATCACCACGCTGGTATTCGGGTTGATAACCTGAATCACACAATGGTTCATTTCGCCTGCTCCTCTTGACGACCGCCGTGCGGTTTCAGGTGGCCAAACAGCCGCGAGAAATCCGGCGTGGCCGTGCTATCGCCGCCAAAACGCAGGCTGGCGACAATCTCGTTGAAATGCTGTTGCATGGCAGTCGTCAGCGCCGCCAGATCGCGGTTACGCAGCAGTGTCAGCAGGTCATGGTGATCGTGACAGCGGCAGCCTTGCTGCCACGGCGCGCCATACGCGGCGATCACCAGCGATGAGCGCCGCGTTAATTGCGACACCAGGCTGGTCAGCACGCCGTTACCAGAAATCGCCTGCAACTGGATATGAAAGGCAGCCGACAGGCGGATCGCCTCCGGCCCGTTGCGATCCTGATGGGCTTTCTCCTCCGCCGCTATCAGCGCCTCCAGCGCCGCCAGATGCGGCGGCTGGCAATGCGCCAGCACCGCAGGCAGGTTGGCGCACTCCATCAGGCTGCGGGTTTGAAAGATCTCACGCGCTTCATCTACCGTCGGTGTCGCCACCTGTGCACCACGTTTGGGCAACAGCGTGATCATTTGCACCGTTGCCAAACGCTGCAACACGTTGCGGATCCCGGTACGACTGACGCCAAACACCTCCGCCAGCGCCTCTTCCGGCAGGCGAGCACCGGGTAGCAACTGGTGCTCAACGATGGCATTCAGCAACGCCTGATAGATAACATCATCTTTTTGCTCAGAAAATATCTCTTTCCCGAGACCATACATATCGTTCATTGGTTTCTTCCGTTATCACGCCACCACCAGATCGTACACAAAAAATAAATTTATTGTATACAAAATTCACCGATCTGGCCCAAATCCTGCAACACCTGTTAGCACGCGTTATTCACCGTTATTTTCATCGTCAGCAAGAAAGGAGCAGATTCCATGCCAGAAAATATGACAACCGCCGCAAGCGCTCCGACACATTCCAGCACGAAATTGCACGGCCCGAAATCGTACAGCCCGAGACTGTGCAATGAAGACCTGGCGCCGACACGCGAACAAAACTGGTCCTGGTACAACATCTTTTCCTTCTGGATGTCGGATGTACACAGTATGGGGGGTTACGTGGTGGCCGCCAGCTTCTTTACGCTGGGTCTGGCCAGTTGGCAGGTGCTGCTGTGCCTGTTGGCAGGCATTTGCATCGTGCAGTTGTGCGCCAATCTGGTGGCCAAACCGAGCCAACTCAGCGGCGTGCCTTATGCAGTGATTTGTCGCCAATCTTTCGGCGTATTCGGCGCGAATATTCCGGCGGTGATTCGCGGGCTTATCGCGTTCGCCTGGTACGGCATCCAGACTTACCTGGCCGCCAATGCGCTGATGCTGGTGCTGCTGAAATTTGTCCCGTCGCTCACCTCGCTTACCGCCAGCCACTGGCTGGGCTTATCGACACTGGGCTGGCTGTGCTTTGGCGTGATGTGGCTGTTGCAGGCGATGGTGTTCTGGCACGGCATGAGTGCCATCAAGCGCTTTATCGATATCGCAGGGCCTGCCGTTTATGTCGTCATGCTGGCGTTGGCCGGATGGATTGTATACAAAACCGGGCTCGACAATATCTCGTTTACCCTGAGCAGCAAATCCCTCAGCGGCGGCGAGCAGATCTGGCAGATGATCACCGCCACCGCGCTGGTGGTGTCCTATTTTTCCGGCCCGTTGCTGAACTTCGGCGATTTCTCCCGCTACGCTAAAAATATGCAGGCGATCCAGCGCGGCAACCGCTGGGGGCTACCCATTAACTTCCTGCTGTTTTCCCTCGTCACGGTGGTGATAGTCTCCGGCACCCAGTCGCTGTTCGGCCAGATGATCACCGACCCGATTGAAACCGTCAGCCGCGTCGGCAACAGCGTGGCAGTGGCGCTGGGCCTGCTCACCATGATTGTCGCCACCATCGGCATTAATATTGTCGCCAACTTCGTCTCCCCGGCGTTCGATTTCTCCAACTGCGCGCCGCAGCGCATCAGTTTCCGCACCGGTGGGATGATTGCTGCCGTTGGTTCGGTACTGCTGACGCCCTGGAATCTGTTCAACTCACCAGAGCTTATCCACTACACGCTCGACGTGCTGGGCGCGTTTATTGGCCCGCTGTTTGGCATCCTGCTGGCATGGATTTTTACCTGATCAAAGGCGGCAAGATCGATGTTGATGCGCTGTTCAACGATACGCCAAATGGCCGCTACTGGTATCGCAACGGCATTAACCCGAATGCGGTGCTGGCGCTGCTGCCGTCGGTGGCTATCGGCTTAGTGATCAGCTTCGTTCCCGCCTGGCATGAGGTCGCTAATTTTAGCTGGTTTATCGGCGTGGCTCTCGGTGCCGGAAGTTATCGTTATCTGGCGCGCCGCGAAACGGCATCAACCGGCATGAATCGCTTATCCAGGCTCACGCTTGAAAAAGATCGCGCCTGAATCAAGCGCCGAGCGGCAACATTGGCACAGGCTTTGAATAGTGAACCCATCTTGTAGAGCTGATGGAACCCTATCATGACAGAACATACGATTTTACCCGGCCCGACCCTGAACCAATGGCTGTGCCACCTGCGTCAGTCAGAAAGCCAGCTGCGCGCCGCCCTGCACGGGTTACAGCAGCAGTTAAGCGCGCAGCACGACAACCAGCGGGATAACGCCTGGATAGTGCTGGCTGACGCCTCGCAGCTTGACGCGCAAATTGACCGGTTACTCAGTCAGCCCGATGCCGCTTCCCTGCCGCTGTACGGCATTCCGTTTGCCGTTAAAGACAATATTGATGTGGCAGGCTGGCCGACCAGCGCGGCTTGCCCGGCTTTTACCTCTGTCGCAGAGCAAGATGCCGGCGTTATTGCCCGGCTGAAAGCGGCCGGTGCGATCGTTATTGGTAAGACCAATCTTGATCAATTCGCAACCGGTCTGGTCGGCACCCGCTCCCCTTTCGGCGCGGTCGTCAATAGCTTTCAGCCGGATTACGTCAGCGGGGGCTCTAGCTCAGGCTCTGCCTCGGTGGTCGCGCGCGGGCTGGTGCCGTTTGCGCTTGGCACCGATACCGCAGGCTCCGGGCGAGTTCCCGCCGGATTTAACAACATCGTCGGGTTAAAACCGACCAAAGGTTGGTTATCGACGCAGGGCGTCGTCCCCGCGTGCCGCCTCAATGATTGTGTTTCGGTGTTTGCTCTGACGGTAGAAGATGCATTCACGGTGGCGTCACTGGCTGGCGGCTACGACCGTGAGGACGCCTATTCGCGCGTCCATCCCCGCACGACGCCTGCCGCACTGCCCGCCAACCCAAAGCTGGCGCTGCCGCATCCGCTGGAATTTTTTGGCGATCAACACGCCGAACAAGCCTTCCAGCACGCCATCGCCCAGCTTCAGGCGCTGGGCGCGACGCTGGAACCGATAGATTTTAGCCCCTTCACACAACTGGCGCGCCAGCTGTACGAAGGGCCCTGGGTGGCAGAGCGCACGGTTGCCGTCGGCGCGCTGCTCACCGAACAGCCGCACGCCATCGACCCGGTAGTGCGCGGCATTATCGCCAAAGGCGCAGATTTCAGCGCCTGTGACGTGTTTGCAGCGGAATACCTGCGCGCAAGCCTGGCCCGGCAAATCGCGACCTGCCTGAGCGAGTTTGATGCGCTGGTGGTGCCGACCGCGCCGACGATTCACACGCTGGCAGAAATGGCGCAGCAACCGGTGGCGTACAACTCGCAGTTCGGTTTTTACACCAACTTCACCAATCTGGCCGACCTGTGCGGGCTGGCGTTACCGGCACCGTTTCGTGATGACGGCCTGCCCGCCGGTATTACCCTGATTGCCCCCGCCTGGCACGACACCGCGCTGGCGGCTTTCGGGCAGCGCTGGCAGCAGGCCACGCAACTGCCGCTCGGTGCCACCGGACACGCGCTCCCCTCCTTCCCCTCCTCGGCGGCGACGCGCCCGCCGGCCAACGCGGCCCATTACGTGCGCCTTGCCGTCGTGGGGGCGCATTTACGCGGTATGCCGCTTAATCACCAGCTCATCACGCGTGATGCCGTGTGGGTTGAGGAAACCACCACCTCGGCGGATTACCGGCTCTATGCGCTGGCCAATACCACGCCAGCCAAACCCGGTCTGGTGAAAACGCAGCAGGGACAGCCGATTACCGTGGAACTGTGGGATATTCCGCTCGCACGCTTCGGTGAGTTCGTGGCGGAGATCCCCTCACCGCTTGGCATTGGCACCCTCACGCTGGCCGATGGCCGCAGCGTGAAAGGGTTTATTTGTGAACCGGCCGCCTTAAAAGACGCGCGGGATATCACCGCGTTTGGCGGCTGGCGCGCGTTCCTCGCCAGCCAATAGCCCCTTCGCTCTGACGCACTCTTGCGGTGATGACGTCTTCATCAATCGTTTATCCGCTAGTGCGTCAGGCACCGTCATTTATTTCGTTATCTATCCGCTTTATTTATTTTTTTGCGTATAGCGACGCCCTGGCGCATATCGCCCCGATGACGATATTCGCCGCGCGTATTTTATTTTAGGAATCATCCGACAAATGACGATTATTTTGATGCCGCGCCCCTTAATTCTACTTTGGTATTGACACCGCCTTATATTGCGCTACCTCCCCGTTATTACGGTATATTTTTATTTCTTTACCCTCTCACACACGCACTATTTCATCACTGTCACCAGGAAATTATCACTGGGTAAATAATGCGGATAATAAATGCGTCAAAACATGCTATTTACCGATAACTTCTCTTTCATTCAGCCCGATATCCCCGCCGTATCAAACGGCGAAATAAACCCCATGAAAATAAATTAAATAACTGAAAATTATCAATAAAAAACAACCAGCCAAACAATAAAAATGAAACAAATCGTGCAGAAATATTATCTTTAATCTTCACCAAGATATATTTCCCCATCAAATACCTATCATCACCGATGGGGTTGTCAGCGCGAGCATTTATGATTAGGGTATAAAAAGTTTCATTCACACATGAGGCGTTAAGAAACAAACGACACAGGAAGAAAAGAATGACATGGCAATAAAACTTGAAGTTAAACATCTGTATAAAATATTTGGTGAGCACCCTGAGCGTGCCTTTACGCTGTTAGAAAAAGGGTTGGATAAAAATCAGATTTTTGCCAGGAACGGTCTGACTGTCGGGGTAAAAGATGTCAGTCTGGCCATTGAAGAAGGCGAAATATTCGTGATCATGGGATTATCCGGTTCCGGTAAATCGACCCTGGTACGCCTTCTCAATCGCCTGATAGAACCGACGCGAGGCGATGTGCTGATAGACGGGCAGAATATCTCACAGCTGTCCGCCAGCGCATTGCGTGATGTTCGGCGCAAGAAGATAAGCATGGTGTTCCAGTCTTTCGCACTGATGCCACACCTGAATATTCTCGATAATACCGCGTTTGGTATCGATCTGGCGGGCGTCTCGCGCACCGAGCGAGATAGCAAGGCACTCAGCGCACTGCAACAAGTCGGGCTTGAGGCGTATGCCGCCGCTTACCCGGATGAACTGTCGGGCGGCATGCGCCAACGCGTTGGGCTGGCGCGCGCGCTGGCCAATGATCCCGATATTCTGTTGATGGACGAAGCCTTCTCCGCGTTAGATCCGTTAATCCGTACCGAGATGCAAGATGAGCTGATCAAATTGCAGGCCCGCCAGCAGCGCACCATTGTCTTTATTTCACACGATCTCGATGAAGCCATGCGCATTGGCGATCGCATTGCGGTCATGCACAGCGGTGAGGTGATTCAGACCGGCACGCCGGATGAAATCCTCAATACCCCGGCCAATGACTACGTGCGCAGCTTTTTTCGCGGCGTTGACATCAGCCAGGTGTTCTGCGCCAAAGACATTGCCCGCCGCCGACCTGTCACCATCATCCGCCATACGCCAGGCGTTGGCCCGCGTTCGGCGCTCAAGATTCTGCAAGACGAGGACAGGGAATACGGCTACGTGCTGGAGCGGGGACGTAAGTTTATCGGCGTCGTCTCTCTCGACTCCCTCAAGCAGGCTCTGCGTCAACAGCAGCCGCTGGAGCAGGCGCTGTTACCCTCACCGGCCCCCGTACCGGCAGAGATGCCGCTCAGTGAGTTGATCTCACTGGTCGCACAAGCCCCCTGTGCGGTACCGGTCATCGACGAACAGCATGATTATCTTGGCATCATCTCCAAAGGAATGCTGCTGCAAGCGCTTGACAAGGAGAACCCTATCAATGACTGATACCGCATCCCCGCTCAATCCTATGCCGCAGGCCGCCGCGTCATCCCCACCAACCGCGCCGGCACATGTTGCGAGACCGGATGTTGCGAGACCAGATGCTACGATACCGGATAACGCGATGCCGGATAACGCAGCTGATGCCTGGCACAGTGCGCCTGTCACGGGCGAGGCTGCCTCTGGCAGCGCGGACTGGCTCAATAGCGTACCGCCTGCGCCGCAGGAACCCTTTAGCCTGGCAGACCCGTTTCGCCACACATTAATCCCACTTGATAATTGGGTGACTCAAGGAATTGACTGGCTGGTATTGCACTTTCGCCCGCTGTTTCAGGCGATTCGGGTGCCGGTCGATATCACGCTCACCGGTTTTCAGCACCTGCTCACCGGCCTGCCCGCACCGCTGGCGATAGTGCTCTTTTCCCTGTTGGCCTGGCAGGTAGCCAGCGCTGGCATGGGCGCACTCACGCTGCTATTACTGGTCGTCATTGGCGCTATCGGTGCCTGGTCGCAGGCCATGATCACCTTGTCGCTGGTGCTCACCGCGCTGCTCTTCTGCGTGGTGATAGGCGCACCGCTCGGCATTTGGCTGGCGCGTAGCCCTCGCGCCGCACGCCTTGTTCGCCCGCTGCTTGATGCGATGCAAACGACCCCCGCATTTGTGTATCTGGTGCCGATTGTGATGCTGTTTGGCATCGGCAACGTGCCGGGGGTGGTCGTCACCATCATCTTTGCCCTGCCTCCCATGGTGCGCCTGACGATATTGGGTATCCGGCAAGTACCGGCTGATTTACTGGAGGCAGCCGAATCCTTCGGCGCCAGCCCGCGTCAGATGCTGTTTAAAGTCCAACTGCCGCTGGCGATGCCCACTATCATGGCGGGCATTAATCAGACGCTGATGCTGGCGCTCTCTATGGTGGTCATCGCCTCCATGATTGCCGTCGGGGGGCTCGGGCAAATGGTGTTGCGCGGCATTGGCCGTCTGGATATGGGGCTTGCCGCTATCGGCGGTGTCGGCATTGTGATATTGGCGATCATTCTTGACCGCCTGACGCAATCGCTGGGCCAGAACGTGCGTCGTCGTGGCCGCCAGCACCGCTATCAGCACGGGCCTCTCGGCCTGTTAATGCGCCTGTTTATCGCAAAGAAATAGCCTCCTCATTTGGCCAAGGCCATTCAGTTAACGGCGGCATGGCGCGATACGGTTATTCGCCATGCCGGGCACGGCTTACGCCGTTACACGCAATTCCGTCACAAACAATGCCGTTACAAACAATGCCATCACAAACAATGCAGTCACAAATAATGCAGTCACAAATAATTAAGGAGAGAGCATGCACTCAATCAAGATAGCAGCGCTGACACTGGCGATGCTCCTCAACGGCAACCTGTTCGCGGCACCGAGCGCGAAGACGCCAGCCGATAGCGCCACCTCGCTTCCCGGCCAGGGCATTACGGTCAAACCGATACAAAGTACGCTCGCAGAAGAGACATTTCAGACGCTGCTGGTCAGCAAAGCGCTGGAAAAACTGGGCTATCGTGTAGAAAAGCCGAGCGAAGTGGATTACAACGTCGGCTATGCCTCCCTCGCCCACGGTGATGCCACATTCACCGCAACCAACTGGCAACCGCTGCATGATGATATGTACCAGGCGGCAGGCGGCGATGCCGTCTTCTCTCGCCACGGTGTCTATGTGGCGGGTGCGGCACAAGGCTATCTTATCGATAAGAAAACCGCCGAGCAGTACCACATTACCCGACTCGATGATCTCAAAGACCCCAGGCTGGCCGCGCTTTTTGATGCCAACGGCGATGGCAAAGCCGACCTGACCGGCTGCAACCCCGGCTGGGGCTGCGAAAGCGTTATCAACCATCAGATTCAGGCCTACGGCCTTAGCAACCACGTCAACCACAATCAGGGCAATTACGCAGCCCTGATGGCCGATACCATTGGCCGCTATAAACAGGGTAAACCGATTCTTTATTACACCTGGACGCCATATTGGGTCAGTGATGTGTTAGTGCCGGGCCGCGATGTGGTGTGGCTGCAAGTCCCGTTCTCTTCGCTGCCGGGCGCACAGAACACCACGCAAACCGCGCTACCCGGCGGGGCCAATTATGGTTTTCCGGTCAGCCAGATGCGTATCGTCGCCAATAAAGCATGGGCGCAAAACAATCCGGCCGCCGCCGCGTTGTTTGCCAGCATGACCCTGCCGCTGGCTGATGTGAACGCTCAAAACCTGCGCATGCATCAGGGCGAGTCTTCTCAACATGACATTGAGCGCCACGTTGACGGTTGGATAGCCGCGCATCAGGCGCTGTTTGACCGCTGGATAGCGCACGCACGCGCCGCTGCGCAATAACACTCGGGGTAAAGGGCATCAGGGGCGTGCAACACCAGACAGCAGCACGCCACCGATACATTTTTCAGATGGACTGATAAAATAACTGATTATTTTTAAGTGAATTTATAAGATAAATTGCTGGATTCTGTGGCGTGACTGTTCAATACTAAACTACTTAGCCAGCTTTAACAGTAAGTTAACACTGTCATCATGCCGTTTCGCCCTCATCGCCCGCGAAACAGGTCATGATGATGTTTTCATGTGAAGGACAGACCCAGATACCGTGAAATCGCCCTCTTCCAACCCGGCATCCCCAGCGTCAGCGACTGAAGCCTCATTTGCCGGTGGTGTGTTTGACAGTCTCCCCATCGTCATTGGCTACGTTCCCGTTGCCTTTGCGTTCGGGCTCAATGCGGTGAAGCTCGGTTTCACACCGCTGGAGGCGATTTTTCTTTCCTGCATTATTTATGCCGGAGCCAGCCAGTTCGTCATTACCGCGCTTCTGAGCGCCGGTGCTTCGCTGTGGGTTGCTGCGCTTACGGTTATGGCGATGGATATACGTCACGTACTCTACGGCCCCTCGCTGCGCCAGCGCATCACCCAGCGTCTGCCAACCGGCAAAACGCCGTGGTGGGCCTTCGGTTTGACGGATGAAGTTTTTGCCGCCGCCACCGCTAAACTCTCACGCCGTCACTCTGGCTGGAGCGAAGCGTGGATGCTGGGCGTGGCCCTTTGCGCCTGGCTATCCTGGGTGGTGGGAACCGTACTGGGCGCACACTTCGGTAATGGCCCGCTGGCCGCGTTTCCCGCCGTCGAGTCGGCGCTGGCATTTATGTTGCCCGCCCTGTTTCTGAGCTTTCTGCTGTCCTCCTTTCGTCGTCACCAACGCCTGGTTGTTGCCGCCGCACTCGGCGGAGCTTTGCTGGGATTGCTGGCATCATCCATTCCGGCAGCCATCCTGACAGGTATTGGCTGCGGTTGTTTGGCGTCATTAATGCCGCAACGCACAGAAAGGGAAGCGTCATCATGAATACTTCAGTGATATTGATTGGTTTGCTGGTAGGTGCCGCTAATTTTTTATTTCGCTACCTGCCGCTGCACGTCGCTGGCCATCGGGCATCGGGCCGACTGCGCCGAGGGAAAACCGCCTTATTACTCGACAGCATCGGTATTGCCTCTATTTGCGCCTTGCTGGTTGTATCAACCGTGCCGGAAGTATTACGTCATGCAGAACGATTACTGCCAACGCTTGCGGGCTTTGTTCTGCTGACACTGTGTTTTTATAAAACCCGCAGCATCGTGCTCTCAACTCTGTTGGGGGCGTTGTGCTATGGGTTGGTATTCAAGGTGCTGCACATGCTGCTTGCCACAGGCGTTTAAACGGCAAGAGGTTAACGTCACGCTGACGAAAACCAGAGCCGGAGGCGTTTTTTGCCAGCAGTAAATTAAGCACTAATCGACAAGTTTCTCGCATTTACCTAATTAGTAACATTCGTTACTATACTGGTCGTGATTAATGAGGTTGACATCTATGGAAAGTTCCTTCGCCCCAATTGAAGATATGCTACGTATGCGGGCTTCACGCCGCCCTGACTTCCCACTCAAGGAAGTGATGCTGCTGCGTTTGTTTTTACATATGCAAACCAAAATTCTGGAACACCGTAACCAGATGCTCAAAGAACAGGATATTAATGAAACGCTGTTCATGGCACTGATTACGCTTGAGTCACAGGAAAACTATTGTATCCAACCATCAGAATTGAGCGCCGCGTTAGGGTCTTCACGTACCAATGCCACCCGTATTGCCGATGAGCTGGAAAAACGCGGCTGGATTGAGCGGCGGGAAAGCGACAGTGACCGCCGCTGCCTGTATCTGTACATGACCGATAAAGGTAAGGCGTTTCTCGATGAGCTGTTGCCGCCTCAACACCGCAGCCTGCATATTCTTTGCTCGGCGCTTGAAGACAGCGAGCGCGAACAACTGGACGGACTGATGCGTAAACTGTTACTGCGTCTTGACGAAATGGAGCAAAACGGCGTGTAACGCCTGTAGCCGTACCGACAGAAAGCGCTTTATTCACTAACCTGCAAGCCATCATGGTTTGCAGGTTTCGTTGTGTTGGTCACTCGTACCCTCACAACGATTTCGCCATGAACGGCAATCAAAGGCTAAGAAAGGCCGCAAAAAAGAAATGTAATCAGGAGAGTATTATGAGTGCCAACGTGGAAAGTCAGACGCCTTCCGCCACGCCGACGAAAGCCAAAAAGTCGCGTAAAGGGATGCTAACGCTATTAATGATCGTATTTATTTTTATCGGCTGTATCTGGTTTGCGTATTGGTATTTGGTGTTGCAGCACCATCAGGAAACCGACGATGCCTACGTCGCCGGCAATCAGGTGCAGATTATGTCGCAGGTCAGCGGCAGCGTGATTCGCGTCAATGTCGATAACACCGATGTGGTTAAAAAAGGCGATGTGTTGGTCGAACTTGACCCAACTGATGCCGAGCAAGCCTTCGCCCGCGCTCAAACCACGCTCGCCAATAGCGTGCGTCAGGTACATCAACAGATGATCAACGTGCGCCAGTACAAGGCGAATATCGAGCTACAACAAATTGCGCTCGATAAAGCGGTCAATGACCTGAATCGTCGTGAAGTGCTGGGCCGTGCCAATGCGATAGGCCGTGAAGACCTGCAACACGCCCGCGATCAGGTTGCCAGCGCCAGAGCCTCGCTGGAGGCCGCCAAACAGCAATACGCCGCAACACAGGCGTTAGTGTTAAACACGCCGCTGGAACAACAACCGGCTATCGCTCAGGCGGCAACGGATTTACGTAATGCCTGGCTGGCGCTCAAACGCACGCATATCGTCAGCCCGGTCGATGGTTATGTCTCACGTCGCAGCGTGCAGGTGGGTGCCAGAATTGGCAGCACTTCCGCACTGATGGCGGTGGTGCCCGCTGCCCCGTTGTGGGTGGACGCCAATTTTAAAGAAACCCAGTTAGCGAATATGCGTATCGGCCAACCTGTCAGCGTCACCAGCGATTTATATGGCGACACCGTCGTGTATAAAGGCAAAGTGGTCGGGCTCGACATGGGAACCGGCAGTGCGTTCTCTCTGCTTCCGGCACAAAACGCCACGGGCAACTGGATTAAGGTGGTACAGCGCCTGCCGGTGCGCATTGAGCTTGATGCGCGACAATTGGCTGATAACCCGCTGCGTATCGGCTTATCAATGCTGGTTAAGGTTGATACCGCCAACCGTGAAGGCAAAGTGCTGGCCGATACCCCGCGCAATGCGCCTGCTTATCAAAGCGACGCGCTGGAGCTGGATATGACGCCGGTTGATCGGTTGATTAGCAACATCATCAGTGACAATGCGGGCTGAATGCCAGGGAGAGCTGTGTGATAAGAAAACCGCTCGAAGGCATGACGCTGGCGCTGATGACCATCGCGCTATCGTTGGCCACGTTTATGCAGGTGCTAGACTCCACCATCGCTAACGTGGCAATCCCCACAATTGCCGGGAATCTGGGGGCCTCCAACTCACAGGGCACCTGGGTCATCACCTCATTTGGCGTCGCGAATGCCATTTCCATTCCGATAACTGGCTGGCTGGCGAAGCGTTTTGGCGAGATACGGCTGTTTGTCTGGGCTACGGCGCTTTTTACCCTCACCTCCTGGCTGTGCGGTATGTCTACCAGCCTGGAAATGCTTATCGTCTCAAGGATGCTGCAAGGGCTGGTCGCCGGGCCCATCATCCCGTTGTCGCAAAGTTTACTGCTCAACAACTATCCGCCCGCCAAACGCGGCATCGCGCTGGCGCTCTGGTCAATGACAGTGGTTGTCGCGCCGATTTTCGGCCCGATCCTGGGTGGTTTTATCAGCGACAACTATCACTGGGGATGGATTTTCTTCATCAACGTGCCGCTCGGCATTCTGGTGGTGTTGGTCACGCTGCAAACCTTGCGAGGGCGCGAAACGAAAACCGAAATCCGCCCGATTGATAGCATGGGACTGGTGTTGCTGGCCGCCGGTATCGGCAGCCTGCAAATGATGCTGGATAGGGGCAAAGAGCTGGACTGGTTCAACTCCACCGAAATCACGGTGCTGGCTGCCGTGGCGGTGGTGTCGCTGTCGGTGCTGGTGGTGTGGGAGTTGACGGATGACCACCCGGTGGTGGATTTGTCGCTGTTTAAGCTGCGCAATTTCACCATTGGCTGCCTTTGTACCAGTCTCGCGTTCATGCTCTACTTTGGCGCGATAGTCTTGTTGCCGCAGTTGCTTCAGGTGGTGTTTGGCTACACCGCGACCTGGGCGGGCCTCGCCTCCGCTCCCGTCGGCCTGATGCCGGTAATCCTCTCGCCCATCATCGGCAAATTCATGCATAAACTGGATATGCGCCGTCTGGTGACATTCAGCTTTATCATGTATGCCGTCTGTTTCTACTGGCGCGCGTATACCTTTGAACCGGCAATGCATTTCGGCGCATCGGCCTGGCCGCAATTCGTTCAGGGATTTGCTGTCGCCTGCTTCTTTATGCCGCTGACCACCATTACCCTCTCCGGCCTGCCGCCTGAGCGCATGGCCGCAGCGTCAAGCTTGTTTAATTTCGCCCGAACATTAGCCGGTTCGATTGGGACATCAATCACCACCACGCTATGGGAAAGGCGAGAGGCGCTGCATCATGAGCATTTAAGCGAGGTTATCAACCCGTATAATCCGGCAGCCCAGCAAACCTATCAGCAACTTGAAGCGATGGGGATGAGCCAGCAACAGGTGTCCGGCTATCTGGCGCAGCAGGTAACGGCACAGGGGCTGATTATTGGCGCAAATGAGATATTCTGGCTCTCTGCCGGAGTTTTTGTGGTGCTTATCGTGTTGGTCTGGTTTGCCAAACCACCTTTTGGCAGCCATTCTGCCGGTGGCGCACACTGAGTATTTGCCGGGGTTAAGGTGAGTCAACGCTGACAAAAAAATAAGATGGCATACGCCTAATGCCGATCAGTTAAGACAAAAATGATCGGTTGAACGATCCGGCAGCTCTGCAAGAATCCGTAATCTCTCAAGGATTACGGATTTTTTATGCTTCTCAGCCAGGCTTTGGACACCATTCACCAATTTACTCCTCAGGAGTTCGCTGCCCTTTCAGACCTCTTGTCTCCTGAACTTATTGATGAGTGCCTTGCCGATACCGGCGTGGTCACATTACGTAAACGTCGACTTTCTATGGAAATGATGGTCTGGGCAGTGATGGGAATGTCACTTTTTCGTTCCCATTCAATGAACCAGCTCGTGTCTCATCTGGATATTCTGCTGCCGGGGAAGCGACCCTTTGTCGCGCCCAGTGCTGTTGTTCAAGCTCGCTAGCAACTCGGTGAAGACGCCGTCCGGTTAATGTTTGAGAAAACTCAGCGTCTGTGGTTTGAGAAAACGCCCCTGTCTCACTGGAACGAGCTGACGCAGATAGCGGTGGATAGCACGCTATAGCGAACGCCCAGCACCCCATATGAAGAAAGGGCGGAAAGCGTCTCTGCTACGGCCTTCACCCACCCACAGCATCTGCTCTGTGTACATCCGCCACGACAGTGGCGTAACGGTGCTCTTAAACAGGGCAAATTCACCCACTATTAGACAGTACAGTGTATGCCGTTGCGGTTCACGAACATCCCTACGAAGCCAAGGGCTGGGGGATAAGGGGGTATCGTGCGCAATTTTAGTGCTGGAAGAGACACGGGATCCTTTCCAGAAAAGGGAAATCAGGTTTATTAGACCACTACAGGTCAGCATTTTATGCCGAGGAAGTGATCAATACATTTCACACTTATCGGCCACGTAGCGTTTTGATCCGGTTCAGTTGCATGATGCGACCTACACGATTTTTACCGCAGGCTTCATCGATTTCGCTCAGGTCACTATGAACCCGACGACACGCCTCCTTTACAGTCGGACAGCGGGGGGATACGAGCGTTTTCAGAGACTCAATTACTCGATATAGCCAGAATAACCGTGATATCAAACCACTATGGGGATAAGCACAACATGAGCACCTTGCCACGAACCGAAGCACTCTTGCTGGAAATTCATCAAAGCCTTGGCTGTCGGGGTTATCAGACAACCAGGAAAACTAAATTCGCGACCGGACAGATGAGCCTTAAAGCTTATGAGGAAATGGGTAAAGAAATCCTTCACGACATTTTAGACGCGCTGAATCTGGATCCACTGGCGCAGAAAGATGCCATTAACAACCTGATGGAATTTGCGAACGCCCACAAGTACCTCCAGCAGAACACATGGACCTTCGCCGCCGACCAACGCCAGATTCTCTGGATGATGCTGACACATTTCTACGTGCCAAGCCTGGCACGCCGTGTCGGCTTCTGGAGCCTTGAAGAAGTGCTTGATACAGGCATGCCGGGTGGGCATTTCTGGTATTTGCCGGAGCCTTGCGAAATGGATGGCAAGACATGCGTGTCTATGCCGGTAACTCAGGTTATAGATTGGTTGTTGGATCTGCTGGGTATGCCGCTAGAGACGTTTGCGGATCAGCAAAGTGAAGCAAGAGTGAACAGCGATGACAGTCTGCGTCGCTCCTTATATTACTGGCGTAGTGGAACCACCATTCGCCCTGAAACCATCAACAAGCACTTCTCTGACGAGGCAAACCTGCGTTTTGACGGAGCAATATCGCTCTGCCACAATTCTCCACCTTCTGAGCAGTTCCTCAAAGTTCGGGATTTTGTCGAAAAGAAGGGACTGACTGCTGATAAATTGCGACTGGAAATCCCAATGACTCACCCCGGAAGGATAGAGGCCATTTTGGCCGGGCAGGCAGATGAGGACGAGCAGATGACCTTCGTCAAGCACATCGCAGCTCGTTATGCGCCACCGCAAGCCAAAACTATCCGCCAGCGCTTGTTACTCGCCCGGATGGTACAGGATGGTTATGTCCGTCTACTCAAGTTTCTCTGCCCCGGGGTTGACCGGCTGAGTGCAGACCCTCAGCAAAACAAATTACTGCAACTGTGCGCCCTCTATAAGTCTGTTTACAACTTGACGATCGCTGCATGGCGAAACTGTGCAGAACAGGGGGAAAACGCTGAAAATGCCTGGTTTGAGGCACATCTGCCAGCATTGGGGAACCTTGACGTCTTCCTTTCAATCCTTCCTTCTCGTCGTGAAATTGCAAACCATGTACTGGCGGAGTTACTGACCGATCACTTCTGCCGTCTAGAACCTGAAGCGATGCTTGAAGATCACTGGGGAGTCGATGAGACGTCCACTGCTTCTATTCTTCAAAGAGAAATGGAGCGCACCAAAACCGAGGTTGACGAGATAAAAGCCATCGGCTTTCTGATTGATAGGATGAGCACTTCATCCCCCTGGCGCATCTTGCAAACTGAGCATCGGTATTCGGTCGTCAATAAGGTCGTGCAGCGTTCAACCCTTAGCCTGCCTGCCAGAGAAGCAGCCATCAAACGTTTACGGGAACTGGCGACGACTCCCTCTGAAATGGTTCAGGCTATTTTGTGGGAAATTGACAGTTATCTGAATGGTGAGAACAAACAAAGGCCAAAAGACACGATGGCCAGAGTTAACGCTTTACTCAATGAAGCACAGAGCAACTCAGGTTATGCGTTATGGCAAGCGCCTCTTTTGCAATACAAAGCCAAGCACCTGTTGGCCAGTAATGATTTTGACGGTGCGGCCAGGCTGTTCAGAGAGGCGATGAATGCAACTATGGTGCGGAATTATGGCCCTTTGCGGGGTGAAATTGCACGGGATATTCTGGCCGTAGAGCTTGCCAACCAGAAATTAATTCCTAATAACCATGAAACATACTATCGGGCGATGATGAACGCAGGAATGATGGCCAAGTGCGATGTAATACCCTCTATCGAGGAAACCGCACGCTGGGCATCAAATTACTTTTGGCATGACCTGTACAAACCCTACCCCGGCATTAAGGCTGAAGTACCGCGTGTGAAAAGTACGATAGCGCAGTTGTTTAAACAGCTATGGCCCCTGTTTCAGGCTGGCGATCACCTCGGTTTGCAACAGTGGATCAAAGCCAATCGTCCATTACTAAAATCTAACCTACCAGATGTAGACGGGAATTCGGTCTTGATGATGCTTATCAAAATACATTCTCAGTTTGTGCAGAATATCCCCATGATGAAGGAAAGGGTTTCGCGCGAGCAGCAAAGCGAAATAGACCGGTTCGAAGCCATGCTGGAGAATTGGCGAGTATTTATTGGGCAACTGGCCAAGGAGAGCCCTAAGCAACTCAACATCCCTGATATTAAAGGGCAAACCCCGTTGATGCTGATAGCAGAAGAAGGAAATACCAGGCTGGTCGCCCTCATGCTGGAAGCAGGAGCCAATCCAGAAATACAAAGTAATAAAGGCATGACTGCGCTACATTCGGCTATCAAATCAGGGGTCGATAGTTGTGTCGATGCACTCCTTGATAACCCCTGTCGCCTCGACCATGTTACCGATGATGGGCGTTCACCACTGCATACCGCAGGCTGGTCTGCCAATTTACATGCGGTCAAACGCTTGTTACAGCTCGCCCCAGGCCTTGTATGGCTACGAGATGCAAAAGGAATGACCCCGCTGGAATTGGTTGAGAACATGATAGAAAAGCCGGAGGTGATACGTCAGCTCAATAATAAGCAGACTCAACATGGACGACGCGGTGTAACCCGGCAAGCGTTGGTGGTGATAGCGAATTTACTTGCACAAGCAGCACTGCTATAGAAACAGAGCAAACCCCACATAGATCGCAGGTCAATCCGCCAATAAAAGCATTTCTTGTCTGATTATGCCTACGACATGAAAATATAAATCAATAAGAAACTACAGCGACCCCTTGATGTGCTTTGCCAGCCAAGGGGCTGCGCCCGCTAGGTTGATAATAAGGTGGCCTTACGAGACTGTAATTAAAATTATGTAATTGCCTATTTTTGATATGTTCACTCCAACAACGGAGACAGGCAAATGATGGGCGAACAGAAACTCAAAGCACTAGCTGCTGAACTGGCTAAAGATCTTAAAAACGAAGCCAACTTCAATACGTTTTGCCGCATGCTGCCGAAGTTAACCATAGAAACCGCGCTCAATGCAGAACTGATCGAGTATCTCGGGTACGAGAAAAATGCCCCGAAATCAGGCTCTAATACCCGAAATGGTTACTCGTCTAAAACCATGTTATGCGACGATGGTGAAATTGAACTGAGCACACCACGTGACCGTGAAAACACCTTCGAACCGCAACGGATAAAGAAACATCAGACCCGCATCACGCAGATGGGTAGCCAGATTTTATCCCTGTACGCCAAAGGCATGACCACGCGGGAAATCGTTGCTACATTCAAAGAAATGTACGATGCCGATGTGTCGCCCACGCTGATATCTAAAGTCACCGATGTGGTTAAAAGCAGGTGACAGAATGGCAAAACCGTCCGTTAGACTCACTGTATCCCATTGTTTATCTTGATTGTATCGTGGTAAAAGTCCGTCATGGCGGCAACATCATCAACAAAGCGGTGTTCCTCGCTCTGGGTATTAACACCGAAGGCCAGAAAGCGCTGCTGGGTATGTGGCTGGCCGAAAACGAAGGTGCGAAGTTCTGGCTAACTGTACTGACGAAGCTTAAAATCGGGGACTTCAGGACATCCTGATTGCCTGCATGGACGGATTGAAGGGCTTCCCGGAGACTATCAACAGCGTCTATCCACAGACACATATCCAGCAGTTCATCATCCACATGGTGTACAACAGCCTGAAATATGTTTCGTGGAAGGATTACAAGGGCGTCACCAGCGTGCTGAAAGCCGTGTATCAGGCCACAACCTAGGAAGCAGCGCTGATGACGCTGGACACGTTCGCGAGCATTACGTTCTTTGGCTACCCGCCGGATATCCGCAAGGCTATCTACACCACCAATACAATCCATCGAGTTGCTGAACAGTGTGATTCGCCAGGCGATAAAGAAACGTAAGGTGTTCCCGATAGATGATTCGGTACGTAAAGTGATTTATCTGACAATATAGTCGGCCTCGACAAAATAAAGTATGCCGATCCAGAATTGGCGGCTGGCAATGAGCCATTTTATTATCGAGTTCGGTGATCGCCTGAGCGATCACCTTTGATGCGGTGACAATTACACAGAATTATGGAGAGGCTCTGTTCAACCGATCATTTTTGTCTTAACTGATCGGTATTAGGCTTATGCCACCTTATTTTTTGATGCAGACATTCACACTTAATCGTGATTCTGTCGCCACCACTGCGCCAGCAGAATACCGGTCGCAACCGAAATGTTCAGGCTTTCCACCTTGCCGGTGCCGTCAATCGAGATCTTCATATCGCCCTGTTGCCAGGCGCTATCTGACAAGCCATCCCCTTCCTGACCAAGCACTATCACCGTTTTGGCCGGTAAGTCAGCTTGAGATAAAGACGTTCCTTTATGGCTGGACGTAGTCACAATGGTGTAACCGGCAGCACGAAACTGCGCCAGCGCTTCAATCAGATTATCTGAATTGATGGCTTTAACATGTTCCGCCCCGCCTTCCGCCGTGCGCACCGCTGCACCGGACTCCAGCATCGCGGCATCACGCACCATCACGCCATTGACGCCAAAATGTGCGCAGCTACGCACAATGCCGCCGAGATTATGCGGGTTGCCAACATCTTCCAGCGCCAGCACGCAATCTGTCTCGCCAGCCGTTTTCAGGTATGTCGCGACATCCAGACCACGGCGTTTTTTGATGATAAAACAGACGCCGCCATGATGCTCCGTCCCAGAGGCTTTCGTCAGTTCAGCATCATCAACCACATGGTATGCTTTGCGATTCGCCGCCATCCAACGCAGCGTTTCACGAAAACGGGGGGTCACTTCCTGTAAAAACCAGCCGCGCACGATCGACTCCGGGCGGCTTAAAAACAGCGCCTGACACGCATTCTCGCCGTACACGCGGGTTTCTTCCGTGCGCTGACGGCGCAACTGCTCAGGGTCTATCTGGCTTTTACCGCTGATGCCGCCGTGATCCGGGATGTCATCCACGGTGCGGGATACGGTCTTCCACGGCGAGTCCATGCGTTCAGACGTCTCACGACGCGCCGGACGCTCACGCCGCTCAGATTCACCGCGCCATTTCGCGCCGCCGCCGCTATTGTCTCGCCCGCCACGTGCGCCGCCATCGCGCCCTTTATGGTGGGAACGGTTATCGCCATCACCTCGGCGTTTATCCGCAGGCCGCTTTGATTTACTGCTTTTATCGTCCCCATCATCACTGCGGACATACATAACACGGACCTTGCCGCCTTTCCCACCTAATGTATCGCTCATCTCGTTCTCCCCCTGGACGCAGGGCGCGAAGATTACCCTATGTCCACTCGGTTAGCTACCGGCCCGATCATAAAAGTTCCACACTATTATAACCATTGGGTAAAACACGTTGTCGCAAGAGCCTGGCCTCACCATACTGACGCTGATTCGCAGCCTGCATTGCTGCTGATGGCTCTATTTGCAGCGCTCAGGCATTCACTGTACCGGTTTTGTTCCGCTTTTGTTATTCGAGGTTTGTTTATGAATACGGTATGTTCGTCTTGCCATGCCACTAACCGCCTGCCGGAAAACGCCGCGCCAAACTATTCACATGCCAAATGCGGGCGCTGTGGCGAGGCGCTCTTTAGCGGCGAAGTCATCAACGCGACAGAAAAAACATTGGATAAACTGCTGCAAGACTCCTTGCCGGTGGTGGTCGATTTTTGGGCGCCCTGGTGCGGGCCCTGCGTAAATTTCGCACCGATTTTTGAAGACGTCGCCCTCGATAACGGCGAAAAAATCCGTTTTATCAAAGTCAATACAGAAGATGAGCCGGAACTCAGCGCGCGCTTTCGGATTCGTAGCATTCCAACCATTATGCTGTTCCGCCAGGGGCAACTTGTCGATATGCTCAGTGGCGCATTACCTAAACCGCAGTTTGAAAGCTGGCTGGCCGAATCACTGTAACGCCGTCAGTAATAAGAAGGGTCGCCGCATCACACGGGGCTTCTGCCGGGCAGTGCTGTCGTTTAGAATACCGCTTTTTGGCGGAATATCATGACCGGTAACGCTGTCCTGCGTCTGCGCCAGCAGCGCCTTGCTCTCTCTACCCGACCCTTTCGCGCCCGAGGCAGCCGCGTTATCCGCTGCCAGCGCTGCCTGCTTCCGCATGTTCATTGCCTGTGCGAAACACTCTCGCCAAGCGCCGCTCGCAGCCGTTTTTGTCTGGTGATGTTTGATACCGAGCCGATGAAACCGAGCAACACCGGCAGGCTGATTGCCGATATCCTGCCGGATACCGATGCGTTTTTATGGTCACGCACCGCGCCCGATGCCGCGTTATTGCAGCTATTACAAAACGAAGATTATCAGCCCTGGCTGGTTTTTCTGGCCGATGGCGATGAACCGGGCCGAGAGGTTCATCACCATCTGCCCGCAGGCGGCAAACCACCACTATTTGTCATGCTGGATGGCACCTGGCCGGAAGCCCGCAAAATGTTTCGCAAAAGCCCCTATCTTGATGCGCTTCCTATTCTGTCTCTGAGCGTTGAGGCGCTCTCTTGCTACCAGTTGCGTGAAGCGAGCATGGCCGGGCAGCACTGTACTGCCGAAATCGCCATCGCACTGCTGCAACAAGCCGGGGATGAAAACGCCGCCAGTGCACTGGCCGGTCATTTTGACCGCTTTCGTCAACACTATCTGGCAGGCAAGGCCCATCACGCAAAAAAGAAAATTTCACCGACGGTCACAGCGCAAACGCCAACAGACGTCTAACATCCATCTGATCTCTTTTTTCAGTATCAGATAACGACAGGGCATAAAGCGCCGCCCAACAGGAGTCGCGGATGAGTCAGCGTGGATTAGAAGCATTGTTACGCCCCCGTACTATTGCCGTTGTCGGCGCGTCGGAAAAACCGGGGCGCGCAGGATTCCTGATGATGCGTAACCTGCTTGATGGCGGTTTCAACGGCCCGGTGCTGCCCGTCACGCCCAAGTATCGCGCGGTGTGCGGCGTACTGGCTTATGCCAATGTCGCCAGCCTGCCGATGACACCGGATCTCGCCGTCATTTGTACTCGCGCTGAACGCAATCTGGTGCTGCTTGAAGAGTTGGGCAAGCGCGGCTGCAAAACCGTCATCGTGCTCTCTGCACCACCGTCGCAATTTCAGGCGTTAAAAACCTGTGCCGCCGGTTATGCAATGCGACTGCTCGGGCCAAACAGTCTCGGCCTGCTGGCTCCCTGGCAGGGGCTGAACGCCAGTTTTTCACCGGTGCCGATTCTCAAAGGCAAGCTGGCCTTTATCTCCCAGTCGGCTGCGGTGTCAAATACCGTACTGGACTGGGCACAGCAGCGCGGTATCGGTTTTTCCTATTTTATTGCCCTTGGCGACAGCATCGATATCGATGTCGATGACCTGCTCGACTTTCTGGCGCGCGATGGTAAAACCAGCGCGATTTTGCTGCATCTTGAACACATCAGCGATGCAAGACGCTTTTTATCGTCCTCACGTAGCGCATCACGCAATAAACCGATACTGGTTATCAAAAGCGGTCGCAGCCAACAGGCGCAACAACTGCTGCACGGCGGAGAGCATGGGATGGATGCCGCTTACGATGCGGCCATTCAGCGCGCCGGGCTACTGCGTGTGCAGGATACCCACGAACTGTTCTCTGCGGTAGAGACCCTAAGCCACCTGCGTCCATTACGCGGAGAACGGCTGCTGATAGTCAGTAATGGCGCATCGCCAGCCGCACAGTCACTTGACCAGCTCATCGCCAGACAAGGCAAACTTGCCACCTTGAGCGAAGAGACCCGTCAGGCGCTTCGCGCGGTATTACCCGAGACCGTCACTATCAGTAACCCGCTGGATTTATGCGATGATGCAACGCCCGCACGCTATCAGGCCGCATTTTCTGCCCTGCTCGACAGCGACGATTATGATGCGCTGCTGCTGATTCACGCCCCCAGCGCCGCTGCACCCGGCACAGAGAGCGCACAGAGCATCATTCAACTTCTGCACCAGCACCCGCGTGGTAAGCGCATCACGTTGCTGACGAACTGGTGCGGCGAATTCTCCTCGCTTGAGGCGAGGCGGCTATTTAACGACGCAGGCATCCCGACCTACCGCACTCCAGAAGGCGCGGTAACGGCGTTTATGCACATCGTCGAGTATCGTCGTAACCAGAAACAGCTCAAAGAAACCCCTGCGCTGCCGCCAGATTTGAGCGCCAATGCCACACAGGCTCATCAGTTAATCAGCCTGGCATTGCAAGAAGGCGCAACCCAGCTCGACACCCATGAAGTACAGCCTATTTTGCACGCCTATGGCTTGAATACCTTGCCCACCTGGATTGCCAGCGACAGCACGGAGGCGGTGTATATTGCAGAAAAAATTGGCTACCCCGTCGCGCTGAAGCTGCGTTCACCGGATATTGCGCATAAATCGGAAATTCAAGGGGTGATGCTTTATCTGCAAAACGCCAAGGAGGTGCAACTGGCGGCGGAGGCGATTCTCGAACGAGTACGACAGAGCCACCCGCAGGCACGCATTGATGGGTTATTAGTGCAAGGTATGGCAAACCGAACCGGCGCACTGGAACTGCGCATTGCCGTCGAGCAAGATGCCATTTTCGGCCCCATCATCTTACTCGGAGAAGGGGGGACACAGTGGCACCGGGAAACACAGGCCGCAGTAGCGCTGCCACCGCTCAATATGGCGCTCGCGCGTTACCTGATAGTCCAGGCGCTGAAAAGCGGCAAGATACGCAGCCGCAACGCGCTAAAGCCACTCGATATAGCCGCATTCAGTCGCCTGCTGGTACAGGTTTCCAACCTGATTCTGGATTGCCCGGAAATTACGCGATTGGATATTCACCCACTGCTGGCAAATGGGGCTGAGTTCACGCTGCTGGACGTCACACTGCATCTGGCCGCCTTTCAGGGCGACCCGCAATCTCGCCTCTCCATTCGTCCTTACCCGCAAGAGCTTGAAGAACGCGTGCAGTTAAAAGACGAAACAACCTGCCTGTTTCGCCCCATCCTGCCTGAAGACGAACCATTGCTGGAGCGCTTTATCAGCAAAGTCACCCGAGAAGATCTCTACTATCGTTATTTCAGCGAAATCAGTGAATTTACCCACGAAGATTTGGCAAATATGACGCAGATTGACTATGACCGCGAAATGGCGTTTATCGCCCTGCGGCCAGATGCCGAAGGCAACCATGAAATCCTCGGCGTGACTCGTGCCATTGCCGACCCGGATAACACCAGCGCAGAATTCGCCGTATTGGTTCGCTCGGACTTAAAAGGGTTAGGGCTTGGTAGAAAATTACTCACCAAGCTGATTGATTACGCCCGGACACACGGGCTTCATCGGCTCAACGGCATCACCATGCCGCACAATCAGGGCATGATTACACTGGCGAAAAAGTTGGGGTTTCATGTAGATGTTCAACTGGAAGACGGAATTGTCACTCTGGAATTGCCGCTCTTCACACCATAAAACACCAAATAAAAGCGTCTGGATGCGGGCAAGATCTCGTCACAAGCAGCAAAACCTGCTCACAACGCCCGCCAAGTAATGGTATTATCACCCGATTCGGCTATGCCTTAACGTTTATCATGACCCGTTGGTCATCCTACGATGAGAGAAGAATCGCACTGTGATGTTGTCAAAACTCAAGCGAATCAAATATCAACAACACCTTGCACAACTGCCTAAGATCCCTCAGTCTGCCGATGACGTACAGACGTTGCACAGCCCGGCGCTTTTCCGTACCACGCTGACAGAACGGATTCTTCAGGCCAAAAAACGTGTCTACGTGGTGGCGTTGTATTTAGAACATGATGATGGCGGCGAAGCTATCTTATCTGCACTGTATCAGGCTAAACGTCTGTGCCCATCGCTGGACATTGCGGTGCTGGTTGACTGGCATCGCGCGCAGCGCGGGCGTATCGGAGCCGCCGCCGCGAGCACGAATGCAGACTGGTATCATGAAATGGCCCAACGGCATAATGACGCGGTGGTGCCGGTCTATGGCATTCCGGTCAATACCCGTGAAGCTCTCGGTGTGCTGCACCTGAAAGGGTTCATCATTGACGATACCGTGCTCTATAGTGGTGCCAGCCTGAATGATGTTTATCTACATCAACATGATAAATACCGTTATGACCGCTATCAGCTCATCACCAATGCGACGCTGACTGATGTGATGGCGCGCTATGTACAAGACTTATTAACCGCACCCGCCGTACAGCGACTGGATAACCCACACCGCCCTAAAACGGTGGAAATTAAAAATGCTATCCGCCAGTTTCGCCATGCACTGAGGACAACAACCTATTTACCGCCAGACCTCGGTAATAATAATCATCAACTGACGGTCACACCGCTGGTTGGGTTGGGTAAACAGAGCCCGCTTAATCAAACAATTCATCATCTGATGTATTGCACAGAGCAGCGTCTGGTGATGTGTACGCCGTATTTCAATCTCCCCGCGTTGCTGGTGCGTAACGTGATTCGCCTGCTGAGAAACGGCAAACAGATTGAAATTATTATTGGCGATAAAACGGCAAATGACTTTTTTATTCCAGAAGATCAACCTTTTAGAATTATTGGTGTATTACCTTATCTGTATGAAACCAATTTACGCCGCTTCATGAGTCGGTTGCAAAAATATATTGATAGCGACCAACTAACGATACGTTTATGGAAAGATGGCGATAATAGCTTCCATTTAAAAGGGATATGGATTGATGAAGAGTGGCAACTGCTGACGGGTAATAACCTTAATCCGCGAGCCTGGCGTCTCGATCTGGAAAATGCCATTCTGATTCACGATCCAGAACAAAAATTGCATAGCCAGCGCCAGCAAGAACTCGAATATATTCGCACTCATACGCAAGTGATGTCACATTATCAGCAATTGCAAAGTATTGCTGATTATCCGATAAAAGTCAGAAAACTGATTCGCCGGTTACGCCGCATTCGTATAGATCGCCTCATCAGCCGAATACTGTAATCATTCGCTGAGAATATATAGCCGGTGTATTAACCGGCTATATTGTTCAACGGCACTAATCGGCTGAAAATAGAGAATAGTCAGATTGATTGCCCCCAACATGCCGCTTTATCACATCCTCAGATACATCACAGAAATACCCATTTCCGCCGTCTGAGCCTGCACAGAATTATTGAAACTCCGCGTATCCATACGCTGATAACCGATGATGCTTTACCGACAGAGATTCTCAATGGTTTGAGGCACGCAGGTATTGAGGTTTTACTGGTTCCCGCTGACGCCGACTGAAGGGCATTCAGCCCAACGCAAACTGACGTATTGATAAGGTTTCTGCAAGGGTGACACAAAAGCCGGTCTGAAACCCAATAGACCGGCTTTAACAAACGGTAGATGGTTCAGGCACAGGTCAGGGGCGGCTCTGGCAAGCTTTGCGTCCCCCAACCATCTGCTTCTGAGCAATGATGGGTTGGTGTTTCGATAGCACCGGGCGAGACAAGCGAGCGGGGTGTCAGCACAGGGCGCGTGGTTTCATGCCTGACCGTGTGTTACGGTGCAGCATACATACAGCGTGCCGGGCCCCCATTGCCCCACCCCCGCATAAACCGCACCCAAAACAAAAGGCCCGGTCTTTCGACCGGGCCCTTCGCCTTATTTAATGCCTGGCAGTTCCCTACTCTCGCATGGGGAGACCCCACACTACCATCGGCGCTACGGCGTTTCACTTCTGAGTTCGGCATGGGGTCAGGTGGGACCACCGCGCTGTCGCCGCCAGGCAAATTCTTTTTATTCCGGCCGTTATGCTCCGCTCTCACTTCCACATAACCACCCGAACCAATCTCTGAACAAGCTGAATCTATTCTCTGCGTCTCTCACCAAAACACCTTCGGTGTTGTAAGGTTAAGCCTCTCGGGTCATTAGTACTGGTTAGCTCAACGCATCGCTGCGCTTACACACCCAGCCTATCAACGTCTTCGTCTTAAACGTCCCTTCAGGGGCCTCAAGGGCCCAGGGAAGACTCATCTCGGGGCAAGTTTCCCGCTTAGATGCTTTCAGCGGTTATCTCTTCCGCACGTAGCTACCGGGCAATGCCATTGGCATGACAACCCGAACACCAGTGGTGCGTTCACTCCGGTCCTCTCGTACTAGGAGCAACCCCCCTCAATCTTCCAACGCCCACGGCAGATAGGGACCGAACTGTCTCACGACGTTCTAAACCCAGCTCGCGTACCACTTTAAATGGCGAACAGCCATACCCTTGGGACCTACTTCAGCCCCAGGATGTGATGAGCCGACATCGAGGTGCCAAACACCGCCGTCGATATGAACTCTTGGGCGGTATCAGCCTGTTATCCCCGGAGTACCTTTATCCGTTGAGCGATGGCCCCTTCCATTCAGAACCACCGGATCACTAAGACCTGCTTTCGCACCTGCTCGAGCCGTCACTCTCGCAGTCAAGCTAGCTTATGCCTTTGCACTAACCTCCTGATGTCCGACCAGGATTAGCTAACCTTCGTGCTCCTCCGTTACTCTTTGGGAGGAGACCGCCCCAGTCAAACTACCCACCAGACACTGTCCGCAACCCCGATTAGGGGCCCACGTTAGAACATCAAACATTAAAGGGTGGTATTTCAAGGTTGGCTCCATGCAGACTGGCGTCCACACTTCAAAGCCTCCCACCTATCCTACACATCAAGGCTCAAGGTTCAGTGTCAAGCTATAGTAAAGGTTCACGGGGTCTTTCCGTCTTGCCGCGGGTACACTGCATCTTCACAGCGAGTTCAATTTCACTGAGTCTCGGGTGGAGACAGCCTGGCCATCATTACGCCATTCGTGCAGGTCGGAACTTACCCGACAAGGAATTTCGCTACCTTAGGACCGTTATAGTTACGGCCGCCGTTTACCGGGGCTTCGATCAAGAGCTTCGCCTTGCGGCTGACCCCATCAATTAACCTTCCGGCACCGGGCAGGCGTCACACCGTATACGTCCACTTTCGTGTTTGCACAGTGCTGTGTTTTTATTAAACAGTTGCAGCCAGCTGGTATCTGCGACTCCCGTCAGCTCCGTCCGCAAGGGACTTCACCAACAGGAGCGTGCCTTCTCCCGAAGTTACGGCACCATTTTGCCTAGTTCCTTCACCCGAGTTCTCTCAAGCGCCTGAGTATTCTCTACCTGACCACCTGTGTCGGTTTGGGGTACGATTCAATGTTACCTGATGCTTAGAGGCTTTTCCTGGAAGCAGGGCATCTGTCACTTCAGTACCGTAGTACCTCGTCATTACGCCTCAGTGTTAACAGCAGACCGGATTTGCCTGGTCCACCCACCTGCACGCTTAAACCGGGACAACCGTCGCCCGGATGACATAGCCTTCTCCGTCCCCCCTTCGCAGTAACACCAAGTACAGGAATATTAACCTGTTTCCCATCGACTACGCTTTTCAGCCTCGCCTTAGGGGTCGACTCACCCTGCCCCGATTAACGTTGGAACAGGAACCCTTGGTCTTCCGGCGTGCGGGTTTTTCACCCGCATTATCGTTACTTATGTCAGCATTCGCACTTCTGATACCTCCAGCAGCCCTTACAGGCCACCTTCACAGGCTTACAGAACGCTCCCCTACCCAACAACACATAGTGTCGCTGCCGCAGCTTCGGTGCATGGTTTTAGCCCCGTTACATCTTCCGCGCAGGCCGACTCGACCAGTGAGCTATTACGCTTTCTTTAAATGATGGCTGCTTCTAAGCCAACATCCTGGCTGTCTGGGCCTTCCCACATCGTTTCCCACTTAACCATGACTTTGGGACCTTAGCTGGCGGTCTGGGTTGTTTCCCTCTTCACGACGGACGTTAGCACCCGCCGTGTGTCTCCCGTGATAACATTCTTCGGTATTCGCAGTTTGCATCGGGTTGGTAAGCCGGGATGGCCCCCTAGCCGAAACAGTGCTCTACCCCCGAAGATGAATTCACGAGGCGCTACCTAAATAGCTTTCGGGGAGAACCAGCTATCTCCCGGTTTGATTGGCCTTTCACCCCCAGCCACAAGTCATCCGCTAATTTTTCAACATTAGTCGGTTCGGTCCTCCAGTTAGTGTTACCCAACCTTCAACCTGCCCATGGCTAGATCACCGGGTTTCGGGTCTATACCCTGCAACTTAACGCCCAGTTAAGACTCGGTTTCCCTGCGGCTCCCCTATTCGGTTAACCTTGCTACAGAATATAAGTCGCTGACCCATTATACAAAAGGTACGCAGTCACCCTGATAAATCAAGGCTCCCACTGCTTGTACGTACACGGTTTCAGGTTCTATTTCACTCCCCTCGCCGGGGTTCTTTTCGCCTTTCCCTCACGGTACTGGTTCACTATCGGTCAGTCAGGAGTATTTAGCCTTGGAGGATGGTCCCCCCCCATATTCAGACAGGATACCACGTGTCCCGCCCTACTCATCGAACTCACGACCTGTGCATCTTCGTGTACGGGACTGTCACCCTGTATCGTGCGCCTTTCCAGACGCTTCCACTGACACACAAGCCGATTCAGGTTCTGGGCTCTTCCCCGTTCGCTCGCCGCTACTGGGGGACTCGGTTGATTTCTTTTCCTCGGGGTACTGAGATGTTTCAGTTCCCCGGTTCGCCTCACACACCTATGAATTCAGTGTGTGATAGTGTGTCGAAACACACTGGGTTTCCCCATTCGGGTATCGTCGGGTATAACGGTTCATATCACCTTGCCGACGCTTATCGCAGATTAGCACGCCCTTCATCGCCTCTGACTGCCTAGGCATCCACCGTGTACGCTTAGTCGCTTAACCTCACAACCCGAAAGTGTTTCGGGGTGCAAGTTTTTGAGAGACTCGAACAACACATGCATTCGCATACACATGCTGTCGTTTCAATTTTAAGCTTGTTCCCGATTGTTAAAGAGCAAGATAACGTAAACCTGACTATCTCTAATCAGCTTTAGGTTATCTTCGGGATATCCCTGACCGTGACTTTCACTCACCTGTCTTGTCATTGGCGTCCCCTAGGGGATTCGAACCCCTGTTACCGCCGTGAAAGGGCGGTGTCCTGGGCCTCTAGACGAAGGGGACATCTCTTGTCAGCTTCGCAAGACGCTTTTGACTCTTTTACTTCATCAGACAATCTGTGTGGACACCACGCAGGCTCTTCACTCGGTAAGGAGGTGATCCAACCGCAGGTTCCCCTACGGTTACCTTGTTACGACTTCACCCCAGTCATGAATCACAAAGTGGTAAGCGCCCTCCCGAAGGTTAAGCTACCTACTTCTTTTGCAACCCACTCCCATGGTGTGACGGGCGGTGTGTACAAGGCCCGGGAACGTATTCACCGTAGCATTCTGATCTACGATTACTAGCGATTCCGACTTCATGGAGTCGAGTTGCAGACTCCAATCCGGACTACGACGTACTTTATGAGGTCCGCTTGCTCTCGCGAGGTTGCTTCTCTTTGTATACGCCATTGTAGCACGTGTGTAGCCCTACTCGTAAGGGCCATGATGACTTGACGTCATCCCCACCTTCCTCCGGTTTATCACCGGCAGTCTCCCCTGAGTTCCCACCCGAAGTGCTGGCAACAGAGGATAAGGGTTGCGCTCGTTGCGGGACTTAACCCAACATTTCACAACACGAGCTGACGACAGCCATGCAGCACCTGTCTCAGAGCTCCCGAAGGCACACCCGCATCTCTGCAGGTTTCTCTGGATGTCAAGAGTAGGTAAGGTTCTTCGCGTTGCATCGAATTAAACCACATGCTCCACCGCTTGTGCGGGCCCCCGTCAATTCATTTGAGTTTTAACCTTGCGGCCGTACTCCCCAGGCGGTCGATTTAACGCGTTAGCTCCGGAAGCCACGCCTCAAGGGCACAACCTCCAAATCGACATCGTTTACAGCGTGGACTACCAGGGTATCTAATCCTGTTCGCTCCCCATGCTTTCGCTCCTCAGCGTCAGTTACGGCCCAGAGATCTGCCTTCGCCATCGGTGTTCCTCCTGATCTCTACGCATTTCACCGCTACACCTGGAATTCTACCCCCCTCTACGAGACTCTAGCCTGTCAGTTTTGAATGCAGTTCCCAGGTTAAGCCCGGGGATTTCACATCCAACTTAACAGACCGCCTGCGTGCGCTTTACGCCCAGTCATTCCGATTAACGCTTGCACCCTCCGTATTACCGCGGCTGCTGGCACGGAGTTAGCCGGTGCTTCTTCTGCGGGTAACGTCAATCGACAAGGTTATTAGCCTTATCGCCTTCCTCCCCGCTGAAAGTGCTTTACAACCCGAAGGCCTTCTTCACACACGCGGCATGGCTGCATCAGGCTTGCGCCCATTGTGCAATATTCCCCACTGCTGCCTCCCGTAGGAGTCTGGACCGTGTCTCAGTTCCAGTGTGGCTGGTCATCCTCTCAGACCAGCTAGGGATCGTCGCCTAGGTGAGCCATTACCTCACCTACTAGCTAATCCCATCTGGGCACATCTGATGGCAAGAGGCCGAAGGTCCCCCTCTTGGTCCGAAGACGTTATGCGGTATTAGCTACCGTTTCCAGTAGTTATCCCCCTCCATCAGGCAGTTTCCCAGACATTACTCACCCGTCCGCCGCTCGTCACCCAAGGAGCAAGCTCCTTTGTGCTACCGCTCGACTTGCATGTGTTAGGCCTGCCGCCAGCGTTCAATCTGAGCCATGATCAAACTCTTCAATTTAAGTTTGATTGTGTTTTCCGAAGAAAACGTGCTCAAAGAATTTACTGTTTATTCGTAATGAATTAACTGTTGTCACACTCTTCAAGACTTTCACAAAAGTTTTTGCGAAGTGTCCTGCGAGTGCCCACACAGATTGTCTGATTAATTGTTAAAGAGCAGTGCGACCGGCCTGAGCCTGCTGTCGCGAGGTGGCGTATACTACGCTTTCCTCATGAAGAGTCAACGTTTATTTTCGTTTCTTCTTCGCTGACACCGCATTGCGTTGCCGCTGTTGCCGTGTCAGTGGAGGCGCATTATAGGGACTTCCTGCGGCCTGACAAGCCCTAATTGCAAAAAAATTACCGACCGCACATTTTTGCATCACATTGATTGCTTATCACGCTTTTTTATCAGTTCTGGTAGCATTGTCAGGCTATCAATCACCCAGTCAGCCACTTTCTCACCCTCTTCTGTCACCGGTTTTCCAGTTCTGACCAATACTTTCGTGCCCACTCCCGCAGCTTTTGCAGCCTGCATATCTTCGGCTTTATCACCCACCATATAAGATGAAGCCATATCTATATGTAGATAACGTTCAGCATCGAGTAGCATGCCAGGCTCGGGTTTACGGCAATTGCACTGCTGGCGATAGTCATCATTAACCGCTTCAGGGTGATGTGGACAATAATAGATACCGTCTAAATCCACACCCCGGTCAGCCAGCGACCAGTCCATCCACTCAGTCAAGGTTTCGAACTGCGCCTCGCTAAACTTACCGCGCGCAATACCAGACTGGTTCGTTACCACCACTAAGGCATAGCCCATTTTCTTTAATTCGATCAGTGCATCAATAACGCCATCAATAAACTGAAAACGATCGATTTCATGGACATAACCATGATCGACATTAATTGTACCGTCACGGTCGAGAAATACTGCTGGAACAAGACTTGTCACAACCTTCTACTCCTGATGCCTAAATTTGCCCTAGTATCGCATGTTTTATTTCACAGAGAGAATGTTACACCCGACGGGTTCTTGATTGACTTAGACGTCTAGACGCCTTAACATCCCTACATAATCAGGCCTAAGTATCATACTTTCTTATACGGCCACGGCTATTTTCGATAAAACTTATGATTGAACTCATTAATATTACAAAGATTTTTCAACAAAAAGGGCGCATTGTCACCGCTCTGGATGATGTCACCCTTCGTGTTCCCGCAGGCCAAATCTATGGTGTGATTGGCGCATCGGGCGCAGGTAAAAGCACACTGATTCGCTGTGTGAACCTGCTGGAAAGGCCGACGAAAGGTAAAGTGCTGATTGATGGGCAAGACCTGATGAGCTTATCTGAAAGGCAACTCACTCGGACACGCCGTCAAATGGGTATGATTTTCCAGCACTTCAACTTACTTGCTTCACGCACGGTTTTTGGCAATGTGGCGCTGCCACTGGAGCTTGACAATACGCCGCGCGAGGAGTTGACCAGACGTGTTCAGGAATTGCTGGCGCTGGTCGGGCTGTCAGAAAAACATGATGCTTATCCGGCAAATTTGTCCGGTGGGCAAAAACAGCGCGTTGCAATAGCACGTGCTCTGGCGAGTAATCCGAAAGTGTTGCTGTGTGATGAGGCCACCAGCGCGCTTGACCCTGCCACAACCCGCTCGATTCTGGAGTTGTTAAAGGACATCAACCGCCGCCTTGGGTTGACTATCCTACTCATCACCCATGAAATGGATGTGGTAAAGCGCATTTGCGATCAGGTAGCGGTTATCAGTGATGGCAAATTGATTGAGCAAGACACGGTCAGCGAAGTGTTCTCTCACCCGAAAACGCCATTAGCACAAAAATTTATTCAATCTACGCTGCATTTGGATATTCCTGACGACTACCAGCAACGCCTGTCCGCCACGCGACGCGACGGCAGCGTACCGCTGTTACGTCTGGAATTTACCGGTCAGTCAGTCGATGCGCCGCTATTATCTGAGGTGGCCAGAAACTTTAACGTCAATAACAACATTATCAGTGCGCAGATGGATTACGCAGGTGGCGTAAAATTCGGCATCATGCTGGCGGAGATGCACGGTCAGGAGCCAGACATTCAAGCTGCGATCGCGTTTTTGCAGCAACATCATGTGAATATTGAGGTACTAGGTTATGTCTGAAGCCATGATGTGGTTAATGGCACGCGGCGTTTGGGAAACCGTTGTGATGACGTTAGTGTCCGGCTTTTTTGGTTTTGTACTGGGTTTGCCGATTGGCGTGATGCTCTACGTTACCCGTCCAGGGCAGATTATCGAGAACCCGAAGCTTTATCGCAGCATCTCTGCGCTGGTGAATATTTTCCGGTCGATACCGTTCATTATCTTATTGGTATGGATGATTCCATTTACCCGCATCATCGTCGGTACTGCAATTGGCTTGCAGGCTGCCATTGTGCCGTTAACCGTAGGCGCTGCACCGTTTATTGCGCGCATGGTAGAAAATGCCCTGCTGGAAATTCCATCTGGCCTGATAGAAGCCGCACGCGCGATGGGCGCGACCCCGCTGCAAATCGTTCTCAAAATCCTTCTGCCAGAAGCGCTCCCCGGGCTGATTAATGCCGCCACCATCACATTGATTACGCTGGTCGGTTATTCCGCGATGGGGGGAGCCGTCGGTGCTGGTGGCCTTGGCCAAATTGGTTATCAGTACGGGTATGTTGGCTATAACGCGGTAGTTATGAATACCGTGTTGATTTTACTGGTTTTATTGGTTTATCTGATTCAATTGATTGGTGACAGAGCGGTACGTGCCGTCACGCATAAATGATGTCGTGATAACGTATCTATTTTCTCAGTGCAGGTTAAAACGTTTAAAAAGAGGTAGGAAAATGGCAATTAAACTGAAATCTCTTGCGGCAGTAGGTGCGCTGATTGGTGCACTGGCATTGGCTGGCTGCGGTCAGGAACAGAAGAACCCGAATCACATCAAAGTTGGTGTGATTGTCGGCGCAGAACAGCAGGTCGCCGAAGCAGCCCAGAAAGTGGCTAAAGAGAAATATGGTCTGGATGTTGAACTGGTGACGTTTAATGACTACGTTCTGCCCAACGAAGCGTTGAGCAAAGGCGATATCGACCTGAACGCCTTCCAGCATAAACCTTATCTTGATCAGCAAATTAAAGATCGTGGCTATAAACTGGTCTCTGTTGGCAACACTTTTGTCTACCCTATCGCGGGCTATTCAAAAAAAATCAAATCCCTTGATGCCTTGCAAAATGGCGCTCAGATAGCGTTACCGAACGATCCGACCAACCTGGGCCGTTCGCTGTTACTGCTGCAAAAAGTAGGGCTGATTAAACTGAAAGACAATGTTGGCCTGCTGCCTACTGCACTGGATATCACCGAAAACCCGAAAGGCCTGAAGCTGGTTGAGCTGGAAGCACCGCAGTTGCCGCGCTCACTGGATGATGACCAGATAGCACTGGCGATTATCAACACCACCTATGCCAGCCAGATTAACCTCACGCCTGCCAAAGACGGCCTGTTTGTTGAAAATAAAGAATCGCCGTATGTGAACCTGCTGGTTGCTCGCGAAGATAATAAAGATGCGGAAAACGTGAAGAAATTCGTGAAAGCGTATCAATCCGACGAAGTGAACCAGGCTGCACAGAAAGTGTTTAATGGCGGTGCAGTCAAAGGCTGGTAAAGCCACTGGCTGGTGTTGCAAAAACAACGACAAGACGGGTATCTGCCCGTCTTGTTATTTTTTGTATTGCTTGATTCAATAACCGCACTTTATCCAAGCCAGAGGAAAATTTATGCGTGCTGTACCTGTTCTGCTATTGGCTGCATCACTAACAGGATGTTCTTTGATGCATAAACCCGTCGAGCCCGTACCGCAACCACAGCCACCGATAACCGTGGAACCTGCGCCAAAACCGGTAAAACCGGTTACGCATCCGGCACCGGCTGTTTTGTATAAAAGTGCAGAAGAGTTGGTGGGTAAACCGTTTCGCGATTTAGGGGAAGTGTCCGGCTCATCATGCCAGTCCAGTGCACAAGATACGCCGCCCAGTATTCCGTCTGCCCGTCGGAAAATGCAAACCCGCGCCACAACGATGAAAGCCAATGCGGTGTTATTACACGATTGCCAGATTGTCAGTAACGTTGCCGGATGCTATCGCCAGGCGGTTTGCCAAGGCACTGCGCTAAAAGTTTCAGCACAATGACCTCTTTTTGTTTTCAGCAGATAGGCATTATTCGATCACCCTACAAAGAAAAATTTGCCGTTCCTCGGCAACCTGGGTTGATTCAGGATGGCGGTGGTGAGCTACACCTTCTCCCGCCATTCAACCAGCCAGATGCGTTGCGCGGTATTGAGGCATTCAGCCACCTTTGGCTGCTGTTTATTTTCCACCAAACCGCAGACGGTGGATGGCGGCCAACCGTCAGGCCCCCACGGTTAGGTGGTAACGCCCGTATGGGTGTGTTTGCTACCCGTTCGACATTTCGCCCCAACCCGATTGGCATGTCGCTGGTCGAGTTGCACGCCGTTGAGATAACCCGAGAAAGCGTCATCCTGAAGCTGGGCAGTCTGGATTTGGTTGACGGCACCCCTGTGGTTGATATCAAACCCTATCTTCCCTTCGCCGAAAGTCACCCACAGGCGAGCGCCGGTTTCGCACAACACGCACCCGATGCGGATATGCCGGTTATGTTCTCCCCACTGGCAGAACAGCAATTAGCGCAGTACCAGCACCACTACCCGAATTTACGGCGTTTTATTACCCAGGTGTTAGCCCAAGACCCGCGTCCGGCTTATCGTAAAAATAACGATGACGACAAAATTTATGCCGCGCGCCTGCTGGAATTCAATGTGCGCTGGCAAGTGATAGCAGGGTGTACGAACGTCATCAGCCTGAATCCGGGCTAAAAAATGTGGCGGCAGCTTTTGAGGAGCCGCCAGCACTGGTAAACTAAACCACTTTTTTCTGCCTTAGCCACTGACGTGGCAAATGCGATTTCTTTGTTCTGACGGAACTCAATCACCATGCGTACAAGTCAATATATGCTCTCCACGCTCAAGGAGACGCCTGCCGATGCCGAAGTCATCAGTCATCAACTGATGTTACGCGCCGGGATGATTCGTAAACTGGCCTCCGGCCTTTATACCTGGCTCCCTACCGGATTACGGGTACTGAAGAAAGTCGAAAACATCGTGCGTGAAGAAATGAATAACGCCGGTGCCATCGAAATTTCGATGCCGGTTGTCCAGCCTGCTGATCTGTGGCAGGAAAGCGGCCGCTGGGAGCAGTACGGCCCGGAGTTGCTGCGCTTTGTTGACCGTGGCGAACGTCCGTTCGTGCTCGGCCCAACGCATGAAGAAGTCATCACCGACCTTATCCGTAATGAAATCAGCTCTTATAAACAGCTGCCGCTGAATTTCTACCAGATTCAAACCAAATTCCGTGATGAAGTACGCCCGCGTTTCGGCGTCATGCGCGCCCGTGAATTCCTGATGAAAGATGCTTATTCATTCCATACCTCTCAGGAATCGTTGCAGGTGACGTACGAGGCCATGTATGCCGCCTACAGCAAAATCTTCAGCCGAATGGATCTCGATTTCCGCCCGGTACAGGCAGATACCGGCTCTATCGGCGGCAATGCGTCACACGAATTCCAGGTACTGGCAAGCAGTGGTGAAGATGATATCGTTTTCTCTACCGAGTCAGATTACGCCGCCAACATTGAGCTGGCCGAAGCTGTCGCTCCGGCGCATGAACGAGCGCCAGCCACACAGGCGATGACGCTGGTGGATACACCGAATGCCAAAACCATCGCCGAGTTGGTTGAGCAATTCAACGTGCCGGTGGAAAAAACCGTCAAGACACTGCTGGTTAAAGCCACCGAAGAGAGCGGCCATGCGCTGGTTGCTCTGCTGGTACGCGGCGATCATGAACTGAACGAAGTGAAAGCAGAAAAACTGGAACAGGTTGCCAGCCCGCTCACGTTCGCCAGCGAAGAAGACATTCGCGCCGTGGTAAACGCAGGCCCTGGCTCTCTGGGGCCGGTCAACCTGCCGATTCCCGTTATCATTGACCGTACTGTCGCAGTAATGAGCGATTTCAGCGCCGGTGCTAATATCGATGGTAAGCATTACTTTGGTATTAACTGGGAGCGTGATGTCGCGCTGCCGCAGGTGGCAGATATTCGCAATGTGGTCGAAGGCGACCGCAGCCCGGATGGCAAAGGCACCTTGCTGATTAAACGCGGCATTGAAGTGGGTCATATCTTCCAGTTGGGTAAGAAATACTCCGAAGCGCTGAAAGCCACCGTTCAGGGCGAAGATGGCCGCAATCAGGTGATCACCATGGGATGTTACGGCATTGGGGTGACGCGTGTCATTGCCGCTGCGATTGAACAAAACTATGACGATCGCGGCATTATCTGGCCTGACGCTATCGCACCATTCCAGGTCGCCATTCTGCCGATGAATATGCACAAGTCATTCCGCGTGCAGGAAGCCGCTGAAAACATTTATCAGCAGTTAAGAGCCAAAGGGATTGATGTGCTGTTGGATGACCGTAAAGAGCGCCCTGGCGTGATGTTTGCCGACATGGAACTTATCGGTATTCCGCATACCATCGTGATTGGCGACAGAAACCTTGATAACGATGAAATTGAATATAAACATCGTCGCAAAGGTGAAAAAGAGATGATTAAGGCAAGCGAGATCATCGAGTTTTTATCATCTCAGTGCGTACGCTAAACTCGCCTTCTGAATAAAGCGTTAGACATAAAAAATGGTGGGATATCCCACCATTTTTACGCTTGTGCTACCCGACATCAGAAACCGGGTTTGGTTTACACTCACGCATTATTCACGGAACAACTCTTCGATATCCAGGCCCTGCATTTGTAATATCTCGCGCAGGCGGCGCAATCCTTCTACCTGAATCTGACGTACCCGCTCACGGGTCAAACCAATTTCACGCCCCACATCCTCAAGCGTTGCCGCTTCATAACCTAACAGACCGAACCGACGCGCCAGCACTTCCCGCTGCTTGGCATTTAACTCAAACAGCCATTTCACGATATTCTGCTTCATATCGTTATTTTGCGTGGTGTCTTCCGGGCCGTTATCCTTTTCGTCGGCCAGAATATCCAGTAGCGCTTTTTCCGAATCGCCACCCAGCGGTGTATCTACCGAGGTGATGCGCTCATTCAGGCGCAGCATACGGTTCACATCATCGACCGGTTTATCCAGCCTTTCCGCTATCTCTTCCGCACTCGGCTCGTGGTCAAGCTTATGCGACAGCTCACGAGCGGTACGCAGATAGACATTGAGCTCTTTTACAATATGGATAGGCAAACGGATGGTGCGAGTCTGATTCATGATGGCCCGTTCAATGGTCTGACGAATCCACCAGGTCGCATACGTCGAGAAGCGAAACCCACGCTCAGGGTCAAACTTCTCAACCGCGCGGATAAGACCGAGATTCCCTTCCTCAATCAAGTCCAGCAATGCCAGACCGCGATTGTTGTAGCGGCGGGCAATTTTAACCACCAGCCGCAGGTTACTCTCGATCATGCGGCGACGAGAGGAAACGTCACCGCGCAGTGCTCGACGGGCGAAATAAACTTCTTCTTCAGCAGTCAGTAGAGGCGAATAACCGATTTCTCCCAGATAGAGCTGAGTAGCATCCAGCACTCGCTGGGCAGTTCCTTGCGACAGTAGCTCATCATCGAGTAAGTCACCTTCGTTGGTTTCTTCCTCTGCTAGCGCTTTGTCGTCAAAAACCTCAACTCCATTCTCATCGAATTCAGCATCTTCATGTAACTCGTTAACTTTCAGCGTATTTTGGCTCATAAGCGGCTCCTACCCGTGATCCCTTGGCAGAATACCGAAATACTCTGCCCGATTTATCGCTGCGGAAGAAAACGCAGCGGGTTTACGGATTTCCCCTTGTAACGAATTTCAAAATGCAAGCGTACTGAACTGGTTCCGGTGCTACCCATGGTAGCGATTTGTTGACCCGCCTTTACCTCTTGTTGTTCCCGGACCAGCATGGTTTCGTTATGGGCATAGGCGCTCAGGTAATCATCATTATGTTTGATGATAATCAGATTCCCGTAACCGCGTAACGCGTTACCCGAATACACAACACGCCCTGAGGCCGTAGCGATAACGGATTGCCCACGTGAGCCGGCGATATCAATCCCTTTATTTCCCCCCTCTGAGGCTGAGAAACTATCTATGACTTTCCCGTCTGTAGGCCAACGCCAACCGGCAATCGCCGTGTTTGTCTGCGTCGGTTCGGTAGCAGAAGCCGCTGTCGCCGCGCCTGCCGCAGGTAGCATTTTGCCACCCGAATTCTGTTTACCCGAATCTCCAGAATACGCATTAGTTGGTTGAGAATCAACCTGCGCCGTCTGCATTTGTGTGGTGCCCGACGCGGTGGCCGCTGCTGCATTGGCAGGCAACATATGACCGCTGCCTGAACTGGTATTAGCCGACAACATACGCCCATTTGCTGACGCTTTCGCGGCATTTTCCGGCAACATATGTCCGCTAGAGGCACTGGTATCCGTGGTGGGCGCAGGCGTAATCACAGGGGTTGACGGCGTGATAATCGGTGTTGAAGGCGTAGAGGCTATCGCCATACCTTGCGTTGCGCCACTACCATTAGCGTTCATGTTATTGCCAAGCGCCAGCGTCTGCCCGACATTCAAACTGTAAGGTTCCGCAATGTTATTGCGCTGGGCCAATTCGCGGTAATCATTACCCGAAATCCAGGCAATATAGAACAGCGTGTCGCCGCGTTTTACCGTATAGCTATTACCGGTATAACTGCCTTTGGGAATGCTGTTGTAGCTGCGATTGTAAACTATCTTGCCTTCATGGCTGGTGATCGAGGCATCCGTAGCGGGAGAGCTGGTCACAGTTGAAGGCATGGGTAATGGCGCGCTACGGCTAACGCCGCTGCTGACATTATTCGTCGAGGAAATACGCGGTGGCGGTGAATAGGCACCGGTATTGGCAGTACGTTTTGTTCCGCCGTTATCACCAATGCTGCTGATCGGAGCATTATTATCATTTGCACAACCGGCCAGACTCAATGTCACAACCGAACACACAGCGATTTGACGCCAGTTCACAATTTGGCTTCCCATGCGCCAAACTCCCCCTATTACTCAAAATGACGAAAAACTACCCGGCCTCAGACCTGTCTCAGAAAAAGCAGGTTCATTGCAGACCACGATACGAAGCGAGGAAATGACGCGGCTATTTATTATCTTTAATGATAGTGATTCATTAGCGACAACTTATAGCGCCTCGCAAATGCGTATACGACACGGATAATGACGAATACAGCCTATCAATATCAATCCGTTACCACCATAAGACAGTTGTATTGAAATTTTAAAGGCAGACGTTTACCGATAAATCCGAATGAATCGGCGACGAGACGGTATCAGGCTAATTCGCCTTTGACCAGCGGAACAAACCGAACTGTTTCTACCGTTTGAATGACAAACTCGCCATGACGGCGTAATACCAGTTGTAAAAGTTGTTGTTGCTCTCCCACAGGCAGCACCATGATGCCGCCTTCATCGAGTTGAGCCATCAACGCAGGCGGAATTTCCGGTGGCGCAGCCGTTACGATAATCGCGTCAAACGGCCCTTTTGAAGCCCACCCTTGCCAGCCATCGCCATGACGGGTAGAGACATTGTGCAAATCGAGTTGCTTGAGACGACGTTTCGCCTGCCACTGTAACCCCTTAATGCGCTCCACCGAAAAAACATGCTGTACCAGATGCGCCAGAATCGCCGTTTGATAACCGGAGCCTGTGCCTATTTCCAACACGCGTGATTGTGGGGTCAGGCGCAGTAATTCCGTCATCCGGGCCACGGTATAAGGCTGAGAGATGGTTTGGCTGGAGCCTATCGGTAACGCCACGTTGTCGTAGGCTTTGTGCTCGAAAGCCTCGTCAACAAAACGCTCGCGGGGGACAGCAGCCATCGCCTGTAGCAGGCGTTCATCCTGAATGCCTAATTGGCGAAGCAATGCCAACAATGTCTGCACACGTTTGCTCACCATCGCCTGCCAACTCCGGCCTTCATCAACCCCATCCATTCACTCCGCTCTCTGAAAATAAAGAAAACGCCGTTAACCGCCCAAAGGCTATCAATCTTATTACCGTGTTTTTGCAACAGTAGCAGAAATATTCCTGATTCAGGTGCCAGTTTACTCCGCCGTCATCGCATCTGGCTCGCTGGCGACGAGCAATTCACGTACCACGCTGGTGGCGAAGCTGCCAGACGGCAACCAAAAATTCAGCTCAAGCGTTGCCTCATCCAGCCATGCACTGCGCATATCACGCGGATACAGCATCATAGCGCGACGCGCGCTTTCTACCCGCTCACGCGCCAGTAACGACAATAACAGCGCCTGATCGCCCAGACAGTGCTGCTCAAAAGCCAGCGCATCCGCCTGCGCCCCGGCATCATTCTGGCCAGGCAAGGGCCCGGTAATCAGCAACTCCCTCGCACTGACTCGCGCTTGTAGCTCGGCTAACTCTTCAGAAGTGGCGACAAACCAGCTCCCTCGCCCAGCCAGTTGCAACGCATCTCCGATTAATACCTGAGTCGTACCATAGTTTTCAAGACGCGTACTGGTAACACGATTAAACAATTCGCTACGCGCCGCAGATAAATAAAAGCTGCGCTTGCTGCGCTCTTTCACGCGGATTTCATTATTGGCCCAGCGCCTGGCCTGTTCGAGATTGTTACCCGCTCGCCCAAAACGCTGGCTGCCAAAATAGTTAGGAACGCCACCGTGGGTTATCTTTTCCAGACGTTCACAGACATCGGCCCGGTCACTGATGTCGCGTAGCACCACGCGAAAGGAATTACCCCGCAGCGCGCCAATCCGCAGCTTACGACGATGGCGTCGGGCTTCAAGAATCTCACATCCTTCCAGCGCAAACTCAGACCATACCGGATCGGTTTTGCCCGGCAGATGCAGACAAAACCACTGTTCGCTAACCGCATGACGATCTTTCAGGCCCGCATAACTCACCGCCCGCACAGGGATACCCGCAAATTTAGCCAAGGCTTCTGCGACAAACAGCGTATTACAACCGCGTTTGCGCAAACGGACTAACACATGCTCGCCATCGCCGTCTGGCGCGAAGCCCAGATCTTCGATAACGACAAAATCATCGTCAGACGCGCGTAATACCCCGGTTGACTGCGGCTTACCATACAACCAAAACAGCGAATCTACTGCTATCACCATGCCACCACTTCCGTCATATCACTTTTTACCAGCAACACCACCGTCTCACAGGCAATGCCTTCTCCTCGCCCCGTGAACCCAAGTTGCTCGGTGGTGGTCGCTTTCACATTCACATCATCCATATGGGATTGCAGATCTTCAGCAATATTGACGCGCATCTGCGGGATATGTGGCGCCATTTTCGGAGCCTGAGCGATGATGGTGACATCCAGATTACCAAGCTGATACCCTTTGGCGCGGATGCGGCGCCAGGCTTCGCGCAGTAACTCACGGCTATCAATGCCGCGATATGCCGGGTCTGTATCGGGAAACAGCTTCCCAATATCACCCAATGCCGCCGCCCCCAACAGAGCGTCCGTCACTGCGTGCAGCACCACATCGCCATCGGAATGGGCCAGCAACCCACGCTCATAGGGGATTCGTACCCCACCGATGACCAGCGGGCCTTCTCCGCCAAATTTGTGTACATCAAAACCGTGGCCGATACGCATCGATAGCGCTCCTTCATTGTTATATTGATGACATATTCAGGCAATTGTGTCAGATAAAATTCAGCCAACGCCAAATCTTCCGGGCGAGTGACTTTAATGTTATCCGCGCGCCCAGGCACAAGCTGTGGCTGATAACCGGCATATTCCAGCGCTGAAGCTTCATCTGTGATGTTCGCCCCTTCTCTCAGCGCACGTTCGAGACTTTCACGTAACAACATCAGGGGAAACAGTTGCGGCGTTAAAGCATGCCACAGCGCCTCGCGCTCTACCGTATGGTCAATACGTCCGTTGTAGCCGCGCTTCATGGTATCACGCACGGGTGCGGCCAAAATGCCGCCGACTTCACTCTCACCGGTTAACGCCAGCAAGCGCGATAAATCATCCGGGTGCAGGCAAGGGCGAGCGGCATCATGCACCAGTACCCAGCACGCACGCTGGATATGACGCAAGCCCGCCAGTACCGAATCCGCACGCTGCGCGCCGCCTATCACCACATCAATACGCGGGTCATTTGCCAGAGGCAGCGTGGCAAAATAGCGATCATCGGCGCTGATGGCGATAACAAGCCGCTGAATACGCGGGTGGCGCAACAGCGCGGCGACGGTATGTTCCAGAATGGTTTTATTGCCAATAGAAAGGTACTGCTTAGGGCGATCGCTGTGCATACGACTGCCGTTACCGGCGGCGGGCAAAATAGCGACCACTTCACTGAGAGAAGCGTATTGATTAGACATACCTAGCGAGACAGTGATGAGGTTGATGACGGGGCAGAAGAGACGGATTTAGCTGATGATGACGCAGCGTTGCGATTTTGTGACTGATCCACCACCAGGCGATAAAAACTTTCGCCGGGCCTGGTCATGCCGAGCTCATTACGCGCCCGTTCCTCAATCGCTTCCTGACCACCATTCAGATCGTCAATTTCAGCAAACAGCTGTTCGTTACGGGATTTCAGTTTGACGTTATTGGCCTGTTGCACCGCCACGTCATCCTTCACCCGCACATAATCATGAATACCGTTTTTACCCAGCCAGAGCGAATATTGCAGCCAACCGAGCAGAATTAACAATAACAGTGAAAGTTTTCCCATCCAGCCCCCTGAAAAGCCGCCTAATCATCCCATAACTTTTGTCAGGACTCCACCTTCGCCAGACAGCCAGTATCACTGGTGATGAAAAACAATACGTCGGCAATGGGAGACGGCCTTCACTTCACTGCTATCTAAGCTGTCAAAACGCCGTTGAAGATTCTCGCGAACGGATTACCACGTGGTAATCAATAACAGCATCAGCCAGAACACGCCTGACACGCTAACAGCGCAGCACAATACCATCAATGCGGTACTGCGCTGGCAAAAAACGCGTAGCAGCATACCGATTAATAACGACAGCGGCATCAGGGCCAGAAAGAAAGGCCATGTGTATAACATCAGAAAGACGGTGGAGTTAAAGCCCCAACAGGCGAAAGGCAGGGCAAAGGCGAGCCAGTAACAGCAAAAACCCACCACAGCACCAGAAAATGTGCCCGATGACGAGGAGGCAGGTTCCTCGTCATCAGAACATGATGATTCACTGTCAGGCAAGGACGTTGCGCGTTGCATCATGGTTTCTGCATTACCCATTGTCAGGGACTGGCTAAGGGTTAGATGATAGCGCGACCATGCAGCATATCTAATAATTCAGTGACTAAATTTGTTACCAATTGTTGGCCGTCAAGGTGCAGTTCTGGCTGCTCTGGCGCTTCATAAACGGCATCAATACCGGTGAAATTCGGTAGTTGTCCTGCGCGGGCTTTTTTATACAACCCTTTCGGGTCGCGGGCTTCGCACACCGCCAATGGCGTATCGACAAACACCTCAATAAATTGCCCATTATCAAGCCGCTCTCTAACCATCTGGCGCTCTGCGCGATGGGGAGAAATAAAAGCCGTTAACACCACCAGCCCGGCATCCACCATCAGACGCGCGACTTCCCCGACGCGGCGAATGTTCTCACGCCGGTCATCGTCGCTAAACCCCAGGTCGCGGCACAGCCCATGGCGGACATTATCGCCATCGAGCAAATAGGTGCTAATGCCGCGCGCAGACAACGCCTGTTCGAGCGCACCGGCAAGCGTTGATTTGCCGGAGCCGGATAATCCGGTAAACCAGATAACCGCGCCACGATGCCCATGCTGCCGCTCGCGATCCTCTCGTGTGATGGCATGATCGTGCCATATCACATTCTCATCGCGCTCATCGCGAACATGATTCTGATGCGACGTCACGTTATTTGTCCCCCAGCAAGTCTCGCGCACCCCAGTGTGGAAAGTGGCGGCGGATCAACGCGTTCAATTCCAGCTCAAATGCACTATAGGGCCCAGCCTGCAACGAATCCGATACACCAAGCGCCTCTTTCACTAACCCGGCACCCACCGTCACGTTACTCAGGCGATCGATAAAGATCATGCCGCCGGTGACATGATTCTGCGCATACGCATCCAGCACCAGCGGTTCATCAAATGTCAGTTCCACCAGGCCAATACCATTCAGCGGCAGGCTTTGCGCCTCATGCTGCGCGAGCGTATTGACATCGACCTGATAGTCGATGCGCTCGACAAGGGCGCGGGTTTTCTTACCGGCGACCTTAATATCGTAGCGCTGTCCGGCCAGCAACGGCTGTTCCGCCATCCAGACCACATCGACCTTCGCGCTGCGCACCGCTGCCAGATTTTCATCGCCATCAACCAGCAAATCGCCCCGGCTGATATCGATTTCGCTCGACAGTACCAGCGTCACCGCTTCACCCGCCTGAGCCTGCGGCAGGTCGCCATCGAACGTGACAATACGGCTAATGGTTGAGGTCACGCCGGAAGGCAGCACTTTCACCCGCTGGCCAACCTGTACCACGCCGGATGAAAGCGTCCCCGCATAGCTGCGAAAATCGAGATTCGGGCGGTTAACGTACTGCACAGGAAAGCGCATTGGCTGGTGGATAGTGTGTGACGCAACATTCACGTTCTCTAAGACGTCGAGCAACGAAGGCCCCTGATACCAAGGCATATTGCCGCCCGCTGTCACCACATTATCGCCGTCCAGTGCAGAAATCGGCACAAACGTAATATGCAGATCGACCGGTAACTGGCGGGCAAAATCCAGATAATCCTGCTTAAACTGCTCGAAGACCGATTGCTGGTACTCCACCAAGTCCATTTTATTCACGGCCACCACCAGATGGCGAATGCCAAGCAGCGTCGTGATAAAACTGTGGCGACGGGTTTGGTCAAGTACGCCTTTACGGGCGTCGATCAACAAAATAGCCAACTCGCAGGTGGATGCGCCGGTCGCCATGTTACGCGTGTACTGCTCATGCCCCGGTGTATCGGCAATAATAAACTTGCGCTTCTCGGTAGAAAAATAGCGGTAGGCCACATCAATGGTAATGCCCTGCTCGCGTTCGGCCTGCAAGCCATCAACCAGTAACGCCAAATCGAGCTTTTCCCCCTGAGTCCCGAGACGCTTGCTGTCATTGTGCAGCGTAGAGAGCTGATCTTCGTAAATCTGGCGAGTATCGTGCAGCAATCGGCCAATCAGGGTACTCTTGCCGTCGTCAACGCTGCCGCAGGTGAGAAAACGCAGCAGACTTTTGTTCTGCTGTGCATGGAGATACGCTTCAACCCCGCCCTGCTCGGCAATCTGTTTTGCAATGCTATGATTCATTTGACGATTCCTCAGAAATACCCTTGACGCTTTTTCAGCTCCATTGAGCCTGCCTGATCGCGGTCAATCACCCGTCCCTGACGCTCGCTGGTGGTCGAAACCAACATCTCTTCGATGATTTCCGGCAACGTGCTGGCGTGCGAGTCAACCGCACCGGTCAACGGCCAGCAACCGAGCGTACGAAAGCGCACCATCCGCTGCGTGATGACTTCACCGGGCTGCAAATCAATACGGTCGTCATCCACCATCAGCAACATGCCATCACGCTCTAACACCGGACGTTCAGCCGCCAGATAGAGCGGCACAATATCGATATTTTCCAGATAGATATATTGCCAGATATCCAGCTCAGTCCAGTTAGACAGCGGGAACACGCGAATACTCTCGCCTTTGTTGATTTGACCGTTGTAGTTATTCCACAGCTCAGGCCGCTGATTTTTCGGGTCCCAACGGTGAGCGCGATCGCGGAAAGAGTAGATACGCTCTTTCGCACGGGATTTTTCCTCGTCACGGCGAGCACCGCCAAACGCGGCGTCAAAACCGTATTTATCCAGCGCCTGTTTTAGCCCTTCGGTTTTCATGATGTCGGTGTGCTTGGCGCTGCCATGTACAAAGGGGTTCATCCCCATCGCCACCCCTTCCGGGTTGCGGTGTACCAACAGTTCACAACCGTAAGCCTTGGCGGTGCGATCGCGAAATTCGTACATTTCACGGAATTTCCAGCCGGTATCGACATGCAATAACGGAAATGGCAGCGTACCGGGAAAGAACGCTTTGCGGGCCAAATGCAGCATCACCGAAGAGTCTTTACCAATCGAGTACAACATCACCGGGTTGCTAAATTCCGCCGCCACTTCACGAATGATATGAATACTTTCCGCTTCAAGCTGTTTTAAATGCGTGAGTCTTTTCTCGTCCATACCTTTAACCTTAAGCCAGATTTACCACGGCCGGACGCCCGTCAGTCGGCGTCATCCGCGCTTGTTCGCCAAACCAGGCAAGATGCTGGTGTAAATTCACGACTTCGCCAATAACCAGCAAGGCTGGCGAGGGCGCCTGTTGTGCCAATTGTTCGAGCTCGGCTAGCGCCCCTGTCAGCACGGATTGATCCTGGCGCGTGCCGCGTCCTATCACCGCAACCGGAGTCTCGGGCGCACGCCCATGTGCAATCAATTGCTGGCTGATGTGTGCCGCCTTGACTGACCCCATATAAATCGCCAGCGTCTGGCGGCCACGCGCCAGCGTTGACCAATCCAGCTCATCGCCCTGCGCCCGGCAATGCCCGGTAATAAACGTGACGCTCTGGGCATAGTCGCGGTGAGTCAGCGGGATACCGGCATACGCCGTGGCACCGGCGGCGGCGGTAATGCCCGGCACCACCTGAAAAGAAATGCCGGCCTGCGCCAGTTGTTGTAACTCCTCACCGCCCCTGCCAAACATAAATGGGTCGCCGCCTTTCAGACGCACCACTTTTTTTCCTTCCTGCGCCAGTTTCACTAACAACGCGTTGATTTCGTCTTGCGGTAAGAGATGCGCGCTGGCGCGTTTACCAACGCAGATTCGCTCGGCATCACGGCGCACCAGCTCCAGCACCTCATCGCTGACCAGATGGTCATACAGCACCACATCAGCCTGCTGGATAACCTGTAAACCGCGCAGCGTCAGCAAGCCTGCATCACCGGGCCCGGCACCGACCAGCGCCACTTCCCCTTGTGCGATATCAGGCTGTGCCAATTGCGCGGCCAGCTCCTGTTCAGCCTGCGTCAGTTGCCCTGCGGCAACCAGACTGGCAAAACGCCCGCCAAAAGCGCGCTCCCAGAAGCGGCGACGTTCCGTAACCGATGCGAGCCGCTGTTTAATGCGACCACGCCAACGCCCGGCAATCTCAGCCATGGTGCCCAAACGTGCCGGTAGCAGGGCTTCGAGCTTTTCACGCAACAGACGCGCTAATACCGGAGCCTGACCACCGGATGACACCGCCACAACCAGCGGAGAGCGGTCGATAAGCGAGGGAAAAATAAAAGAGCACAGCGGCTGATCGTCCACCACATTCACCAGCCGCTGGCGGCGGTTTGCCTCGGTAAAAACCCGCGCATTTAGCGCAGCGTCATCCGTTGCGGCAATCACCAGAAAAACATCATCCAGCAGTTCTGGGGTAAATTCGTGCGCCACCCACTCAAGCGCCTGCGCCTGATGCTGGGCGGCCAGCGCTTCACTCAGCGTATGCGCGGCCACGCGCACGCTGGCACCGGCTCGTTGCAACAGTGCTATCTTGCGGCTTGCCACCTCACCGCCGCCAACCACCAACACCGTGCGCTGCCGGAGATCGGCAAATATAGGGAGATAGTTCACAGATGCCTTTACTAAGTGAATAAATTGATAAGCGACTATAAAACGTGAACAGAAGGGTTATGAAATGCCGAATTGGTATGATTAGTTCCGTAATGGAATAACAAACTCTTCGTTAAAGAATAAAAACGTTTAATAGCCGTGCGTTCCTTTCTTCTAAGGCGATAAAATTTCTAAGGCGATAAAAAAGCGGCCGCCTGTCACACAACAGGAAGCCGCCATCATACGAGGCGAACCGCCGGGATGCCAGCAATGCCGGTGCCAGCGCTAAGGCTTATTCTTCATGCAAGCCGCATTCGCGCTTCAGGCCAAAAAAGCGGGTCTCTTCTTCGCTCATGCCCGGCTCCCATTTACGGGTGGTGTGCGTATCGCCAACGGACAAATAGCCCTGCTCCCATAGCGGGTGATAGCTCAGGCCATTGGCTTTCAAATACTGGTATACAGTCCGGTTATCCCAGTCGATGATCGGCAGAAATTTAAACACGCCGCGCTGAAGCGACAAGACCGGTAAATGCTCACGACTATCAGACTGCTCACGGCGCAGACCGGCAAACCAGGTGCCTGCGCCCAGCTCGTCCAGCGCCCGGTTCATCGGCTCGACTTTATTGAGCTGATTGTACTGCTCAATCCCTTCCAGGCCCTGCTCCCACAGTTTGCCGTAACGCGCTTCCTGCCAGGCAGGCGACAGCGCGCTGCGGTATACCTGCAAATTAAGCGACAGCTGTTCGGTTAACTGGTCGATGAATTGATAGGTTTGCGCAAACAGATACCCGGTATCCGTCAGCACCACCGGAATAGCCGGATACTGCCGCGTGACCAGATGTAGACACACGGCGGCCTGAATACCAAAACTGGAGGACAACACAAACTCGCCCGGCAGATTCTCCAGCGCCCAGGCGACTCGCGCTTGCGCACTTAGCGCTTCCAATTGAGCATTGACCTCTGCCAACGCAGCGCCCTGCTCCGGTTTAGATAAGGCGCGTAGCGCCTCCAGATTCAGCATGGACATCAGGCTCTCCTGTTAACCATAAAATCAATTAGTCATAAAAATCAATCGCCGGATCAAGCACCGGTTTGATAATGCCGGTACGAACGGTGAAGTCACCGAAGCCTTCATCCTGCTGGCGTTCTGCCGCCCAACGCGCCACCAGATTATCTATCTCGGCGATAATCTCTTTTTCGGTAATATTTTCCCGATACATACGGGGAATGCGTGTTCCCTCACGATTACCGCCCAAATGCAGGTTGTAACGCCCGATAGCCTTACCAACCAGGCCGATTTCCGCCAGCATCGCGCGGCCACAACCATTGGGACAACCGGTGACACGCAACACAATATGCTCATGCCCAACGCCATGCTTTTGCATCACGCCTTCGACCTGAGTGACAAACTCCGGCAGAAAACGCTCGGCTTCTGCCATCGCCAGCGGGCAGGTCGGCAGCGACACGCACGCCATTGAGTTATGGCGCTGCTCGGTCACGCTGTCATCTATCAGGCCATGCTGACGCGCCAGCGCGTCGATTTTGGCTTTATCCCGGCTTGAAACCCCGGCCACAATCAGGTTCTGATTCGCGGTCAGCCGGAAATCACCTTTGTGGATTTTGGCAATTTCCGCCATCCCGGTTTTTAACGGTTTCCCCGGATAATCCAGCAGGCGGCCATTTTCAATAAACAGCGTCAGGTGCCATTTGTTGTCCACCCCTTTCACCCAGCCGATACGATCGCCGCGACTGGTAAAAACATAAGGGCGCACCGACTCAAAGGCGATACCGGCACGGTTTTCCACTTCCTGCTTAAAGCGCTCAACGCCAACCCGCTCCAGCGTATATTTGGTTTTGGCGTTTTTACGGTTGGTGCGATTGCCCCAGTCGCGCTGTGTGGTGACAACCGCTTCGGCCACCGCCAGCGTATGTGACAACGGCACAAACCCAAGCTCACTGGCGGTACGTGGATAAGTTGTCTTATCACCGTGGGCGATAGACAGACCGCCGCCGACCAGTACGTTAAAGCCAACCAGTTGTCCCGCTTCGGCGATAGCGACGAAATTCAGATCGTTGGCATGCAAATCGACATCATTCTGCGGCGGAATCACTACCGTCGTTTTGAATTTACGCGGCAGGTAAGTCGGCCCGAGGATCGGCTCTTCATCCGTGGTCGCCACCTTCTCTTTATCCAGCCATACCTCGGCATAAGCACGGGTACGCGGCAGCAAGTGTTCGGAGATTTTCTTCGCCCACTCATACGCCTGCTGATGTAACACGGATTCGACCGGGTTTGAGGTACACAACACGTTGCGGTTAACGTCATTGGCGGTCGCCAGCGCATCCAGCCCTACCTCGTGCAGCAACTGATGAGCCGATTTCAAATCCGATTTCAAAATGCCGTGGAACTGAAACGTCTGCCGATTGGTGATACGAATGCTGCCATAAAGCGTTTTCTCCTCGGCAAACTTGTCAATAGCCAGCCATTGCTGTGGCGTCATCACCCCACCGGGCAAACGACAGCGCAGCATCATGGCGTGGCGCGGCTCCAGTTTTTGTTCCGCGCGTTCGGCACGAATGTCGCGGTCATCCTGCTGGTACATGCCGTGAAAGCGGATTAGCAGAAAGTTGTCGCCATTAAAACCGCCGGTCAAACCGTCGCTTAAATCTTCCGTAATCGTACCGCGCAGATAGTTGCTCTCAAGCTTCAGGCGTTCAGCATCAGCAAGCTTGCCTTCAACCACCAGCGGGCCAGAATATCTTTCGCTCATTAGTACACATCTCTCTGATAACGCCGCTCAAGACGCAGCTCGCTTAAAAACTCATCGGCCTGTTCGCCATCCATGCCGCCATATTGCGACACCACATCGATCAACGCTTTTTCGACATCTTTCGCCATACGGTTGGCATCGCCGCAGACATAAATGTGTGCGCCTTCCTGAAGCCAGCGCCAGACTTCCGCACCGTTTTCGCGGATTTTGTCTTGCACGTAGACTTTGTGCACCTGATCGCGTGACCAGGCGAGATCGATTTTGGTCAGCAGGCCATCTTTGACGTAACGCTGCCACTCCACCTGATAGAGAAAATCTTCGGTAAAATGCGGGTTGCCGAAAAACAGCCAGTTTTTCCCTTCTGCGCTCTGCGCTTCACGCTGCTGCATGAAGGCGCGGAAAGGCGCAATGCCGGTGCCGGGGCCAATCATGATGACCGGTGTCTGCGGGTTGGCAGGCAGGCGGAAATTATCGTTATGTTCAATGAACACCCGCACAGCGCCCTCTTCTTGCAGCCTGTCGGCCAGATAGCCGGATGCGCCGCCGCTACGGGCGCGGCCATCATAGTCATAACGCACCACGCCCACCGTAATGTGTACTTCGCTACCCACATCATCTTGTGACGACGCAATCGAGTACAGGCGAGGTGTGAGCGGGCGCAGCAGGCCAAGTAGCTGTTCCGGCGTTAACTCCACCGGCGCTTCACGCACCATATCAACCAGCGGGGTGCGCTGGGCGTATTGCAACAGCGCCGTTTTGTCGGCCAGCAGCGCCAGCAGCGGTTCATGACGAGACAAACCGGCATACTGTTCCACAATCGGGGCGGTGTTTTGCGTCAGCTCAAAACGGTGCGCTAACGCCTGAGCCAGCGGCAGCGACTCACCGGCTACCGTTACCGGCTCATCGCCTTTCAACCACAGCAGCGACAGCAGTTCCTGCACTAATGCCGGATCATTTTCATACCAGACGCCGAGCGCATCGCCCGGCTGATACTGCAAACCGGAGTCGCCCAGGTCGATTTCGATATGACGAACATCTTTCTCGGAATCACGACCGGTAATTTTCTGATTGGTCAATAACGACGCGGTATAGGGCGCATCTTTATGGTACGACGACGAGGCGGCGGCATTCGCCTGAACACCCGCCGTAGAAGGCACTACCGCCGTGCGCTGGCTGGTCACTCGCGCTGCCAATGCCGCCACCACCTCGCTACGCCATTGTTCGGCCAGCGGCTGGAAGTTGACATCAGCATCGACGCGCGCCAACAGGCGTTGTGCGCCTAACTCAGCCAGACGGCTGTCAAAGTCCTTACCGGCTTTGCTAAAGAATTCATAAGACGTATCGCCCAGGCCAAATACAGCGAAGGACACCCCTGCCAGCGATGGCGCTTTCTTTGAGAACAGGAATTTGTGTAACGCTACCGCCTCTTCCGGCGGCTCGCCTTCGCCCTGCGTCGAGGTGACAATCAACAGCAGCTTTTCCTGCGCTATCTGTTTGAATTTGTAGTCACCGGCATTCACCAGCGTCACCGACAAACCGGCTGCCTGTAAATCATCACGCACCTGCTCGGCCACGCGGCGGGCATTGCCGGTCTGCGAGGCGCTAATCAGGGTAATCGACGGCGGCGGGATGACCTCGGCGGCAGGCGACAGCTCCGCTGCGACAGGTGGCGCAACCGCAAGAGGCTGCTGCTGAATTACCCCCCAAAAATAGCCGGACAACCAGGCAAGTTGCGTCGGTGAAAGATCACCGGTCGCGGCCTGAAGACGCGAAAGTTGCTCCGCGCTCAACGGAAGCAGCGGAGTCGGAGAAACCGAAGTTGTCATTATGGTGTCTATATCCTTGTACTGGTCGCGGGCGCTAATGCCGGTTGCGTGCAATAGCCAAATTTATGAAATAAAAAGTCAGATGAGACATAAGGTACTCATCCTCATCTTAACAATTAAAGACATGATGGAAATATTTAATAACCAAAACGACTAAATGGTTTTTTTGATAATACTTATTGCTTTAAGTGTTATTGATCACAAGTTAGCGGGACAGCGGCGGTTAATACTGCCATCCCGATTTCATGCAACGTTATACTCGCCGTTCGATCATCAACAGAGTGGACCGGTATGTGGCAACATCGTGCCCTGGAGCTAAACACACGGGATATCTGGCACTGGCCGCAGATTCGCGTACTGGTGGATTATGCGCGCAGTCACGGGTTCGACACCCTGGTGCTGGGGCAGGCGGATCTGCTGGATATTCTGGTGACGCCACCGGCTTACCAGACCACCCATTTTGACGACCTCATCAGTAACCAAAAGCGCTCACGCTGCATCTATCTCAATCGTGTGGCGACGTATTGCCGTGAATGCGGCATCACGCTGTATTTACAATGCAAAGCCCTCTCTTTTCCCACTGATTTATTGCTGGCCCACCCACATTTGCTGGACGATGCCCAAGAGCGCCATATCGACATCCCTTTCTGGCGAGATTATCTCGCCGCGAAAGTTGAACAGTTGATGCAGCATATTCCTCGTCTTGGCGGTTTGATGTTGGCTATCTCCAACAGTGACAGCCTGGTGCGCTTCGCCCCCTCGCCTGACGAGACGTGTTTTGGCAAAGAGCCGGTCAAAACGCCGGATAGCACCCCCATCTATCGCGAGTTATTTGCCGCTATCGCACGGGTGATGCAGGCTCATCAGCGGCAATTGGTGCTGCGGGTTTTTCCTGCCAACCACCACGATATTCCCTATGTCCTTGATGCGATTCGCTCGCTCCCTGCCTCGGTCGCCGCTGCCATTAAAATAACCCCCGAGCGTTTCTGGCCTGAGTTTCCGAACAATCCGGCGCTGCTGGAGCTCACCGACCGGGACATCTGGGTGGAGCTGGATTTGGCGGGCGAAGAAGTGGGCTGGGGGAATTTGCCCTTCTTGCGTTATACCGAAGTACAAGGGCGCTTACTGTGGTGCCAGGAGAAAAACCCCCGCATCGTGAATGCGCTTTGTCGCCTGAGCTGGGACGGTGTGGATAATCACACGGTGCTGGGTTCACTGAGCGAATTCACGCTGTTCGCCAGTAGCCGATTACTGAATGCCCGCACGCCGCCCGACACCGAGCAGGTGTTATTTCGCCAATGGCTCACCGAGCGCTGGCAGTGGCAGGCCGATGAATGGGTATGCAAGGACATGCGCGCCCAATTAGAGCAGGCGCAACAGGCGCTCTCACTGTCACTCTACGCACGCCAGCACGTGTTTCACCGCCACAGCCTGCTACCGGCCAGTTACGCTCAGGCCGTCTGGAGCCTCTACGGGCAACTTAACCGTAACCACTGGCTGCCGGGCTCCGGGCGTGACCTCACCTTTTCACGCGATAACATCGAGCTTTCCTCCCACAATCTCTATCAATTGGTGCGAGAAAAGGACTCCGCCTTGCAACTGGCCGAACAGAGCCAACAGGCTGCCAACCAGTTCGTGCGCGATCACTCGCTACCAGAACCATTACGTCAGCGCTGGCAACAAGAGTGGCGAGGGTTAACGCTCTACTGCCGCACATTTGTCCATGCGCAAAAGGCGTTTTTTACCCTGCATTACTGCCAGCAGGTAGAAAACAACTGGACTCTTCGGGAAATTGCCAAAACCAATATTCAGGCATTACAAGGGATCGCACAGGAAATGGATGATTTCTGCCTGCAACACCGCGATTATCCATTCGGCATCCACGTGATGTTTGATGCAGAGCGCGTGCGCAGCTTTGCCAGCAGCCTGCAACAACAGTTAACGCAGTTAAGCCAGCCCGCCGCGTAGTTTAGCGATATTTGTATAGCAGAAGGCCACACCGTTATGGCGTGGCCTTCTCTTCTTCATCTCGCACTCTTATCTCACACGCTACACCCGCCTGCCGCCAGTGACGGAATCAACGGCATCAGCAGGCTTGTTCGCGATTAGCGAATGACGCGTTTCAGGATACGGTTGCCCATGTCACTAAAGCCTTTGGCTGACATTTCTACCGTTCTATTGCCGTAGTCCAACTGTTCAATGGTTTGCAGCATCAGGCTTGAGAGCTGCGGGTCTTCAATATAGGTGGAGACCGGCGTTTGCATTGGGTATTGCAGCGCCAGCATCAGGCCTTTTACCGACAGGTCTTTCTCATCGAGTTTCTGATTATCCTGCAATGCCTGACGAGCAACGCGACTCAACGGTACGCCACGCTCTGTTCCCATCAGCAGGCTGCCTTGCGCGTCATTCATCAAGAAGTTGAGTAACATGGCCGCTTCTTTCGGGTGTTTGCTGTTTTTGCTGATGGCAATCAGCATTGACGGCTTGAAGAACTGCCCAGGGTTGTCTGAACCGGGGGTCATAATATAAGGCCCTAATTCCAGTTTGGCGGGCGGAGCCAGCGGGTCTGCGTATTTTTTCACAATGGAAGCCCACAGCATCGCGCCACCGTACTCGCCGTTTATCCACGGGCGAGTTTCAAACACGCCTGACTTACCGAAGGCGTTGTAATACTTGGCTGACGGCATGACATGTTCATCCACCAGTCGTTTGTAGAATCGGAACGCCTCCAGCCATTGTTCATCGGTGTAATTAAAGCTCTTGGTTTGCTCGTTAATCATGCCCACTTTAAATTTCTGGGTCATGTAAGTATTGATAAGCTCCAGCACCCCTTCGCCGTTATCCTGTGCCGGTGAAGCCAGAGGGAAATAGTTGTCCCCCAGTTTTTCTTTAAATACCTTGCCGGCCTGAAATAACTCATCCCAGGTTTTGGGGTACGCTATCCCGGCTTTTTTCCAGGTATCGACGTTGTAGTACATCACCAGGCCATTGAGCGAAGCCGAAATCGCATTCACTTTGCCATTCACGGTTGTCAGCGCGTCTATCGGGAAATCCTGTAATTTCAGCGCTTCTTTTTGATTATTCAGATCATAGAAGCCCGTCCCCTCACGGGAGAAAATAGGGATCCAGTTCCAGTTTAACTGCATGACATCCGGCTCTTCGCCACTGGCCATTTGGGTCGTCAGGCGCGAAAGATAGCCTTCCCAACCGGTATATTCCGCTTTAACTGTTATCTCTGGGTATTTTTTCTGAAATGCATCAATTGCTGCAAGTGTCGCCTGATGACGACTATTTCCGCCCCACCAGGACATCCGTAGCGTCACCTGTTCTGCGGCCTGAACCTGGCTTACCAGTGTCGCAGCCAATAACACGCCTCCAACCAGTCCTTTCATCATTCCCCGATCCTCTTAATGTTGTTATTTCAGGTTTATTTCCAGCGGAAAATCATTAAGCAGGTATGAATACATTCAGATAAATCAGACTTTCCGCCATGACAAAATAGACTGATTGCATTTCGCTTCACCAGAGTAACCATACCGCAGGTTGCGCATTATGCGGCGCAGGCTAGAAAAATAGCGTTACGTAGCCAAGAGATGCTCCGTTTTATTGCGCTCCCGGTCGCACGCTGGCCATTCTGCTACGTTTGACTCACACCCGACGGCGACCGCACAGCCAATCACGTGATAGCCATCACATTTATTCAGCCTAACGTCGCCGTCACACGCTGAATCGGCATCAAGACGCCGCCGATGCATCCATAAACATGATGATTATCACAGTTAGAAATTTCCCTTATTCAATGGATGCGAGCTACCTCACATTGCATTCTGGCCCGACACTCAGGCTGTGAAGAGGCTCTAACCCCGCGCGTTTTTCCAGGCGTCATGGCTGCCTGCGGCAAAAAAGCGTGCTGAAATAGCACCATATTGAACTGACGGGTTCATTCATCATGCAATGTACTATTCGATCCTACGGCCCCACGGCAGATGGCATCACGCCGGATACGGCTATCTTTCAACACGCGATTGATGAAATTGCGGCACAAGGCGGCGGTACTCTGGTCGTAGAGGCGGGGCGCTACCTGCTGGGCGGCTTAATGCTGCCTTCCAATTTTTGTCTGCAACTGGATGCCGGTGCCGAACTGATTGCCAGTGCGAACTATCACGACTTCGCGCAGGCCACCACCCTCAGCCAGGCTGAACTGTCCGATAGGGCTTTTCTGTACGCCCGTGGGCAGCGCAATATTACGCTGTGCGGTACGGGGAAAATTATCGGCAATGCCAATGCCTATTTTTGTGCCGAGCCGGATGCACAGGGATATCGACTGCCTGCACAGCATCGTCCGCGCATCATTGTTCTGGAGGGCTGCGAACAGCTTTGCCTGCAAGACATCACCCTTGAACACGCGCCGATGTGGACGGTGCATCTGGTCAGTTGCCGACACGTCAATATCGAGCGTCTGACGGTAGACAACGACATGACGATGGCCAACACCGATGGCCTGAATATCGACAGCTGTCAGGATGTACGCATATCCCACTGCCACCTGAGTGCCGCCGATGATGCCCTTTGCATCAAAACCACAGCGAAACCGGCCACCATACAATACCCGGTACAACGCATCACCATTAGCCACTGCACATTGCGCTCACGCAGTTGTGCGCTAAAAATCGGCACGGAAACGTTTGCCGATATCGAGGACGTACAGGTCAGCCACTGTACTGTTTATGATTCGAATCGGGCTATCGGGCTCCTGTCGCGCGATGGCGGCGTGTTTCGCCGTTTGCGCTTTAGCGATATTACCTTTGAGTGCGTTGCCGCACCGCCTTGTCACTGGGGAAAAGCCGACCCGGTATGTATATCGGTTCGCCACCGCGACCCGGCAATAACGCCGGGCGTGATTGACGATGTGCAGTTTATCCGCCTCAGCGGTATCAGTGAGGGGGCCATCAATCTGCACAGTACGCCTGCCGGTTACGTGCGCCATGTGCATTTTGATCAACTGACCCTCGAACAGCGCGACAGCGGTTCACCGGAACAAGGCGTTTATGATATTCGCCCGCCCTGCAATCCGCAGCGCCCAACCGGGATGGGGCTGGACAATGCTTATCTGGTGAACCCTGAGACTGGCCGTGCTTACGGTGTGGAAACTTATCCCGATGGGCTACCCGCCTTATTTGCACAAGGCGTCAGCGGGTTGACGCTGCACAACATCACCATACGACGCCCGCAACCGCTTCCTGCGGGCTGGAACCCTGAGGCGATTATCGAGCGCGGCTGATGGTTATCGCGCGCAGCGCAACCGGATTAGCCACACAGTGCGGTGTCAGGAAACGTGCGTCATAGTGCAGTTTCCGGTAGTATGCGACGGTTTTTGAATCATACGAGAGCATCACCATGTCAACCACACTGTTTAAAGACTTCCAGTTTGAAGCCGCGCATCGTCTGCCGCATGTACCGGCCGGTCATAAGTGTGGCCGTTTGCACGGCCACTCTTTCACGGTGCGCCTGGAAATTACGGGTGAGGTCGATCCGCATACAGGCTGGGTGATGGATTTCGCCGAACTGAAAGCCAGATTCAAACCCATCTGGGAACAGTTAGATCACTACTACCTTAACGACATTCCCGGGCTGGAAAACCCGACCAGCGAAGTGCTGGCCCACTGGATTTGGCAGCAGTTGAAACCCACCTTGCCGCTATTAAGCGCAGTGACGGTGAAAGAAACCTGTACGGCGGGCTGTGTCTACCGGGGAGAATAAGCGCGCCAGCCCGGTCTCGTGTTTATGCTCCCATTAGCCAGCCCCCGGCCCTTCGCCCGCTGCGCTATCACCTGTGAACCGCCTCTGCCACAACGCCCGTAGCCAAACCAACCTCCCGGCTGCGGCAGGCAACTGTCATGGATAACAACATCAGGCATGAGGTTAGGCGATGAAGTTAGGCGATAAGGTTAGGCGATATTGAGGTATTTGTGTGTTTGCATCGACAAACGCCAATTGCGAGCAATACAGGTTTCGATGCAGAGCCGGGTCGCCTCTTCTTTTTGGCTTATCGGCTGTAGTGCCACCACCCGCGTTTTATCATCCGTCAGGCGCGCTAATAGCGCGTCCAGCGCCTCAATATCCCGCTCACGCGCTACCGGATGTTTGATTTCATCAGCGCGTTGCAAGGCTTGATCCAGCACCGACAGGCCGCCGCGCATATTGACCTTGGGCGACACCGTCACCCAGCAATCAGCGGCACAGCGCACCTCATGTGTGCCACTGGTCTCAATTTGGGTGCTGAACCCCTGAGCGGCCAACGCCTGTGTCAACGGCGTCAAATCATACAAGCAGGGTTCACCGCCTGTTATCACCACATGTCTGGCCCGATAACCTTGTTGCGCTATCTGCTGTAGCAGCGCGTCCACATCAGAGGCGCTCCAGGCATCGCTTTCCCCGCGTTTTGCCAGCACCTCATCCAGCGAGACCTGCCGCGCCGGGAGTTTATCCCAGGTATGTTTGGTGTCGCACCAGCTACATCCCACCGGGCAGCCTTGCAGACGGATAAACACTGCGGGCACGCCGGTGAAAAAACCTTCACCTTGCAGGGTCTGGAACATTTCGTTTATCGGGTAAAGCATCGTGTTTACGGATTCCTTCGAACTAAACCGCCATTATCGCCGATAGCCCATGCCGTGCCAAACGGTCATCCGGTTTTCTCTTTCGCACAAGATGTCTGGCCTGATGAGAAGCCTTCAACACAAGGAATGAGGGGGGTGAAAAAACGCGAAGCGGGGGCCTGTTACATAGTAAATCGGGCCCGCAAAGGCCCGATTTACCACTCAGACACAGGATTGAGTATTACAGATACACGCGCAAATATTCAGACAAACATAAAATGGCCATGGCCTGGCCGTATGGCATCGAGGTCAGCGGGATCTGGCGATAGTAATCCAGATCTTTGCCCATCGCCGTACCAAAGGACACATTCAACAATTCCCCCTGATCGTTGATGTTGGCGATGACGCCACGCATCGCTTTTTCTGCCACATCCGCATAACGGCGATCGATATAACGTTTACGAACGGCTTTCAAAATACCGTAAGCAAAACCGGCGGTGGCTGAACTTTCCAGATAAGAGTTCGGGTCATCCAGCAGCGTATGCCATAAGCCGCTGTCATCCTGATATTTCGCCAACGCTTCTACCTGACTTTCCAGCACCTGAATCAGGAAACGGCGGGTCGCGTTCTGTTCAGGTAAATCTAACAGCTCGATAAACTCAGGGATCACAATCGTCAGCCAGCTGTTGCCACGCGCCCAACGCGCCTGAGCAAAGCTGTGGTTGCCATCAAATGTCCAGCCGTGGAACCATAACCCGCTTTGACGATCCATCAGGTACTGCACATGCAGCAGGAACTGGTAAGTGGCTTCTTCAACGAATTCCGGGCGGTTTAGCAGTTTGCCGATTTTCGCCAGCGGCAACACGCTCATCATCAGGGTATCGTCCCACAGTTGATCGGTGTTTTCGCTGTTATAAACAATATGCTGCAACCCGTTTTTATGGGTACGCGGCATGTCATACATCACCCACTCAGCCCAGCGTTCCAGATACGGCACCCAGCGGCTGTCGCCGGTTTCTTCATAACGGTAGGCAAGCGTCAGGAACGGACAAACCGTATTGACGTTTTTCGTCGGCGTCCCTTCGGCAAGGCGGGCGGTAAACCAGTCATCAATGATGGCGCGCATTTGCTCATCACCCGTCTGACGGTAGTACTGATAGATACCGTAAAGGCCGATGCCATGCGTCCATTCCCAGCCAGCCCAGCCTTTCGTATCGATGACCCTTCCATCATCCAGTCGCAGCAGAAACTCGCCGGTTTTATCCTCGATATTGACAAGATTGTCAGTCACCCGGCAGATCAAGGCTTTCAGTTCATCACGGGAGATGAAGTATTCGGGCTGACGCAGCAGCGCGCTATGTTTTACAGGAAAAATGGTCATAACAGATATCCGGTTTCAGTTTTATTACACATCAATCAGTGGCATCGCAAACGCCATGACAACCAGCCAGCACGGTTTAATGCACGCCGTGGTGAGGCGTAGTACCGTGTACCGCTTTAGGCGGCGCTTTGTGGCGATTAAGGTAGCCGATATTATTGTTCCCCCACAGTGACTCGTAAGGCATACCCGCCAGCATCTCCACCGTGGCACGCGCTTGCGGCGTAATTTTCTCTGGCACGATACGGCCCGCCTCACGCATTTTCGCCGTTTCCTGACGCAGCACCTCATGGGTTTGCAGGTTCAGTTTAAAGCGCAGAGACACCAGGAAACCTAACGTCAGCACGCAGACCGTCCCCAAACACAACACCGTCAGGATGGTATGGCTTACCCCAGGGGCCTGCACACTCTGACCCGAAACAAAGCCCGATAATTGCAGCACCACGCCAACCAACATCACCGCGCCAGCCTGAGACGCTTTACGCGTCAGTGTCATGATGCCAGCGAAAATCCCTTCGCGACGCTGGGCGGTTATCACCTCATCCACATCAGCGATATAGGTATAGGTGTTCCAGGGAACATAGTTGATACCACCACGTCCCAGTCCCGCCAGGCCAGAGACCAACAGCATCAGCGAGAACACCGAATGCATGCCGCTGTAGTAGAGGAAGCCATAAGAGAGTGCGCTAACACCAAACAGGCACACCACCATACGGTAAGAAGGAGCCGGGCCAAATTTGATACACAGCGGAATCATCGCAATCACAGCAATAAACTGGAGTATTGCCATGGTACCCATCAGGTTAGAAGCAACCGTCGGGCTCTGCATCAACACAAATACGACGTAGTAAGTAAAGACGGCGTTAAACACATCCTGTGCGATATAACCGCCCAGATACATTCCCAGGTGTTGGCGAAAAATACGAATGCGTAATGTAGACAGCAGTTCCACATTCAGGCGTTTGAGGCTCTGCCCCAGCGTCAGTGACTGACGTTCTTTTTCAGCCCGTAAAGAGGCTTCAGACATCTGATCACGTGGCCGTTCCCAGGTAAAGAGATAGACAAATGTCAGCACACAGGCACAAATTACCGAGAACACCAGGCTTGCATAGAAGAACGATACCGCATTATCTTTGCCGAAATGCCCCAACAGAATACCGGGTAAGAAGGCCGCCAGAATCGCTGATAACTGCGCCAGCGCGATACGAGCACCCGAGAACTTGGTTTTCTGTTTAAAATCATCCGTCATTTCCGGCACCAGCGTTTCATACGGCACCAGTACCATGGTGTAGATGACATCAAAAATCAGATACGTCACCAGATAGTACCAGTAGCTCATATGGCCAACCCACATCAGGCTGTAGCTGAACACACAGGGAATGCCGAGCAGAATAAAGAATTTACGACGCCCGAAACGTTTTCCGAGCCAGGTCGAGCCGAAGTTATCGGTCAAGAAGCCCATCAATGGGCTGACTACCGCATCCAGAACCCTGGCCATCGCAAAAATAAAGGTCGCCTCGATAGGCGTCAGACCGCAAAACGTGGTGTAGAAATACAGTAACCAGCCAGCGGTGAGCGCCGTGGTCCCCGCGCCAAGAAAATCGCCAGAACCGTAGGCCAGATAGTTAGCCAGCCCAATCTTACGTGTTTTCATCGCCATCCTTCCTCGTGATTGTATTTATGAAGGTGTTGCGGCGGACAAAAAAAATCGCTGCCGCCGTAGCGTTAAGGTAACGGGGCGGCAAGGTAAAAACCTTTGCGCGTTTGCCACCCCATCGTCGCTACTGGCATCTGCGGGAAGAACCAACCGATCGGCTTCAAATTTCTGCCCGAAAGTCATTTTCAGGGTCAAAATGCCATTTTGAATCAGTAGAACCCGTAGTCCGAAGTTACTGTAACGACAGGAAAAGCAGAGCGCATGCGGGAAGAGAAGAATTTGGGAGCAGGCTCATTATTTGTCGGCATATCACCGTGTTAAGGGCGGTGGAGAGCGGAACAATGAGCGTAAGAAGTTGATGAATCACAGCCTCATGAGCCGCGAGTCGAGAGGGCACACCCTCACCGCGCGCGTGCGCACCGGTTATTTGACAAAAAAAATCCAGAAGCGTTTTCGCTTCTGGATGGCAGAGGTGATTTCCGGCGAGTTAACTCGCCGGATGGCAGGCGATTAAGCCTGGCCTTTCACTTCTTTCAGGCCGTTGAACGGTGCAGCGTCGCCCAGCGCTTCTTCGATACGAATCAGCTGGTTGTACTTAGCAACACGATCAGAACGGCTCATAGAACCGGTTTTGATCTGGCCTGCAGCAGTACCTACCGCCAGGTCAGCGATGGTCGCATCTTCGGTTTCGCCAGAACGGTGAGAGATAACGGCAGTGTAGCCCGCATCTTTCGCCATTTTGATAGCTGCCAGCGTTTCGGTCAGAGAACCGATCTGGTTGAATTTGATAAGGATAGAGTTGGCGATGCCTTTCTCGATACCTTCTTTCAGGATCTTGGTGTTGGTTACGAACAGGTCGTCGCCCACCAGCTGAATTTTGTCGCCCAGCACTTTGGTCTGGTAAGCGAAGCCCGCCCAGTCAGACTCATCCAGACCGTCTTCGATGGAAACGATCGGGTACTGTTTGGTCAGCTCTTCCAGGAAGTGAGTGAATTCTTCAGAGGTGAACGCTTTGTTGCCTTCGCCAGCCAGAACGTATTTACCGTCTTTGTAGAATTCAGATGCCGCACAGTCCATCGCCAGGGTGATGTCTTTGCCCAGCACGTAACCGGCTGCTTTTACCGCTTCAGCGATAACAGCCAGCGCTTCGGCGTTGGAACCCAGGTTCGGTGCATAGCCGCCTTCGTCGCCCACAGCGGTGTTCATGCCTTTGGATTTCAGCACTTTCGCCAGGTTGTGGAAGACTTCAGAACCCATACGGATAGCTTCTTTGATGCTTGAAGCGCCAACCGGCTGAATCATGAATTCCTGGATATCGACGTTGTTGTCGGCGTGCTCACCACCATTGATGATGTTCATCATCGGCAGCGGCATGGAGTATTTGCCCGGGGTGCCGTTCAGTTCAGCGATGTGCGCATACAGCGGCAGGCCTTTAGAGGCAGCGGCAGCTTTAGCGGCAGCCAGAGAAACCGCCAGAATGGCGTTAGCACCAAAGTTGGATTTGTTCTCAGTACCGTCCAGATCGATCATGATCTTGTCGATAGCAGCCTGATCTTTCGCGTCTTTACCCAGGATAGCCTGAGCGATCGGGCCATTTACCGCGCCAACCGCTTTGGTGACGCCTTTGCCCAGAAAACGGGATTTATCGCCGTCACGCAGTTCCAGCGCTTCACGAGAACCGGTAGATGCGCCTGACGGTGCCGCAGCCAGACCAACGAAACCACCTTCCAAATGCACTTCCGCTTCAACAGTCGGGTTTCCGCGAGAGTCGATGATTTCACGGCCAATGACTTTAACGATTTTGGACATCAGATTTTCCTCTAGTCACAAGTTTAACTAAAACCTCAGACAGCATCGCACGCTCAAAAGACCGTGCGCCGCTGCAAAACTCCTGTACCAGCAAAACCTTACTTCACCTGACTCTTCTGGTATGCACCGGCGGCTTTGACAAAGCCGGCAAACAGCGGGTGCCCGTCACGCGGTGTGGAGGTAAATTCCGGGTGGAACTGACACGCCACAAACCATGGATGCTCAGGGAGCTCAATAATTTCTACCAGTTTGCGATCGGCAGACAGCCCTGCTACACGTAACCCTGCCGCTTCAATTTGTTTCAACAACATGTTGTTGACTTCATAGCGATGACGATGACGTTCAATGATCGTCGGCTCGCCGTACATCTGGCGTACCAGGCTGCCTTCGGTCAGATGGCACTGCTGACCACCAACGCGCATAGTACCGCCGAGATCGCCATCTTCGCTGCGCACTTCCAGGTTGCCATCGGCATCGCGCCATTCGGTAATCAACGCCACGACCGGGTATTTACACTCCGGCATAAATTCGGTGGAGTTGGCGCCTTCCATACCCGCTACATTACGGGCGAACTCCATCAGTGCAACCTGCATCCCCAGACAAATGCCCAGATAAGGGATTTTGTTCTCGCGGGCATAGCGGACGGCCATGATTTTGCCTTCGACACCGCGATAGCCAAAACCGCCAGGCACCAGAATCGCATCCAGCCCTTTGAGCATATCGACGCCACGGGTTTCCACATCCTGCGAATCAATCAGCTTGATGTTCACCGTTAACCGGTTTTTCAGCCCACCGTGTTTGAGCGCCTCGATAACCGATTTGTAGGCATCCGGCAATTCGACGTACTTGCCCACCATACCGATGGTGACTTCACCACCCGGATTGGCTTCTTCGTAAACCACCTGTTCCCATTCTGACAGATCGGCCGGCGCACAGTTCAAGCTGAATCGTTTACAAATATAATCGTCCAGACCCTGAGATTTCAATAGCGCTGGGATTTTATAAATGGAATCAATATCCTTCAGCGAGATGACCGCTTTTTCCGGCACATTACAGAAGAGTGCAATTTTTGCACGCTCGTTAGCCGGTACGGTGCGATCGGAACGGCAGATCAACACATCAGGCTGAATACCAATCGACAGCAGCTCTTTTACCGAGTGCTGAGTCGGTTTGGTTTTCACTTCACCCGCCGCTGCCATATACGGCACCAGCGTCAGGTGCATAAACAGAGTATGTTCACGGCCGACTTCAACCGCCATCTGGCGAATCGCTTCAAGGAACGGCAGAGATTCAATATCGCCGACCGTACCGCCGATTTCTACCAGCACCACATCGTGGCCTTCACCGCCCTCGATGATGCGCTCTTTAATCGCGTTGGTGATATGCGGGATGACCTGAATGGTCGCGCCCAGATAGTCGCCACGGCGCTCTTTACGCAGAACGTCAGAATAAATGCGTCCGGTGGTGAAGTTATTGCGGCGCGTCATCTTTGTGCGAATAAAACGCTCATAGTGACCCAGGTCAAGATCGGTTTCAGCCCCATCTTCGGTGACAAACACTTCGCCGTGCTGTGTCGGGCTCATCGTGCCCGGATCCACATTGATATACGGGTCCAGTTTCATGATGGTCACGTTGAGGCCACGGGCTTCAAGAATAGCCGCGAGGGAGGCTGCGGCAATGCCTTTACCCAGAGAGGATACGACCCCGCCGGTCACAAAAATATAATTAGTTGTCATGCTGAACCTGAGTGTTTAGGTTTAAGGACGATGGAAAGACCAAGACGGGAAAGTAGTATACCCGAACCTGTGAGACGCCACAAATGATCGTTTTCAACGCTGTGGCATAGACTGGCTCCGGCTGGCACGGCGTTAACCGTGAAAATGCATGGGCAATACCGTTTTTCTAATCAGCCGGATAGCATCAAAAATGATGTAAAATCCGGCTTTTATACAAAAAATAGCGTTAAGCTTTTTTTTCTGTGGCTTTTACCTGCTGCCAGGCCGCTTCCATTTCGGTGAGCGTCGCCTCAGAGAGCGTTTTCCCTTGGGCGCTAATGCGTTGTTCCACTTCCTGGAAACGGCGCGTAAATTTACGATTCGCCTGTTGCAGCACACTTTCGGCCTTATGCCCAAGATGGCGCGACAGATTCACCGCAGCAAACAGCATGTCACCAAGCTCTTCGGCCAGTTTTTCCTGGTCGATAACCGCTTGTTTCGCCTCAAACATCACCTCGTCGATTTCTTCATACAGCTTATCGACAACCGGCCCGAGCGTGTCCCAGTCAAAACCGACCGCCGCACAGCGTTGCTGAATTTTATGCGCCTGCATCAGCGCAGGCAGCGCCTGTGGAATGTCATCCAACTGCGAATGACGTGACTTTTCCGCCCGCTCTTGTGCTTTGGTTTGCTCCCAGTTAGCCAGCACGGCGGCGCTGTCGGTCAGTTCGGCATCACCGAAAATGTGCGGATGACGCCGCTCAAGCTTATCGCTGATGGCGTTACACACGTCAGAAAAATCAAATAACCCCTGCTCCTGCGCCATGCGCGCATAGAACACCACCTGAAACAGCAAGTCACCCAGCTCACTGCGCAGATCATCGAAATCCTTGCGGCTGATGGCATCAAGCACCTCATAGGTTTCTTCCAGCGTGTACGGGGCGATGGTGTCAAACGTCTGCTCGCAATCCCATGGGCAACCGTTTTCCGGGTCACGCAGTTGCTGCATGATGCGCAGTAAGCGTTCAATGGCAGATGAATTCATGGTAATCCTGATAATAAAATGGCAAAGGCGGGACCGGCCCGCCTTACGGTAGTAAAAACAGTATCAATCAATTGCCCTGTAAACGACGGGCGTCAATCACATCCGGCAGTTGATTGAGTTTGGCCAGCACCCGACCCAGCACCTGAAGGTTGTAGATTTCCATATCCATATCAATGGTTGCCAGTTGCTGTTTCACATCGCTGCGGCTCGATACCCCCAGCACGTTGACCTTCTCATTGGCCAAAATGGTCGTGATATCGCGCAGCAGGCCGCTGCGATCGTTGGCCGTTACCCGCACCACCAGCGAATAGCCGCTGGAGTAGCTCTCACCCCAGACCGCTTCGACAATGCGCTCCGGCGCGTGGCCGCGCAGGTCGTCGAGTTGCTCGCAGTCGGCCCGGTGGATGGAAATCCCGCGCCCTCGGGTAATAAAGCCAATGATGTCATCGCCCGGAATGGGCTGGCAGCAGCGGGCAATGTGATGCATCAGATTGCCGACCCCTTCGACCACCACCCGGCCATTGTCTTTGGCGCTGGCACGCGAGGCCGGTTGCTGGGATTTCTGGGTCAGCTGACGCAGCGCTTCGCGGTCTTGCTCCTCGGCGCTCGGCTGATTCACCTTCGATTGCAGGAAATTCACCATCTGATTCAGGCGAACATCACCGCCGCCGATGCCAGCCAGCAACTCATCCATCGAGTTCATGTTATAGCGCGGCAGTAACAGCTTTTCTGCCATTTTCAGGCTGATGCCCAGATGTTCGAGCTCATCATCCAGAATCTGTTTACCCGCCAGAATGTTTTTGTCCCTGTCTTGCTTGCGGAACCAGTTATGGATTTTGGAACGGCCACGGCTGGTGGTGATATAGCCAAGGTTCGGGTTCAGCCAGTCGCGGCTCGGGTTAGGCTGTTTTTGCGTGATAACTTCAATTTGGTCGCCCATCTGCAACTGGTAGGTAAACGGCACGATACGCCCGCCCACCTTGGCACCGATGCAACGATGGCCGATGTCGCTGTGAATGTGATAGGCAAAATCGAGCGGCGTTGAACCCGCCGGTAAATCCACCACATCCCCTTTTGGCGTAAACACATAGACGCGGTCATCAAACACCTGGCTGCGCACTTCGTCGAGCATTTCGTCCGAGTCGGCCATCTCTTCTTGCCAGGCCAGCAGTTTACGCAGCCAGGCAATGCGCTCTTCATAACCAGAACGCACGCCGGTGGCGGTGCCTTCTTTGTACTTCCAGTGCGCCGCGACGCCGAGTTCAGCATCCTCATGCATTTGTCGGGTGCGGATTTGAATCTCCAGCGTTTTGCCGCCCGGCCCCAACACCACGGTATGAATCGACTGATAGCCGTTCGGTTTGGGGTTGGCAACATAGTCATCGAACTCATCCGGCAGATGGCGATAGTGGGTGTGTACAATCCCGAGCGCGGCATAGCAATCTTGCAAACGCTCAACCACGATACGCACCGCGCGCACATCGAATAACTCATCAAATGACAGCGCTTTTTTCTGCATTTTGCGCCAAATGCTGTAGATGTGCTTGGGGCGACCGTAGACTTCCGCCTTTACGCCCTCCTGCACCATCGACGTGCGCAGATTTTTAACAAAATCATCAATGTATTGCTCACGGTCGATACGCCGCTCGTGCAGCAGTTTGGCAATACGCTTGTATTCATCCGGGTGCAGATAGCGGAAACAGAAATCCTCCAGTTCCCACTTAAGCTGGCCGATACCCAGCCGGTTCGCCAGCGGGGCATAGATATTGGTACACTCTTTGGCCGCCAGTACGCGCTCTTCTTCCGGCGCATCCTTGACTTCACGCAGGTGGGCGATACGTTCCGCCAGCTTTATCACCACGCAACGGAAATCTTCCACCATGGCCAGCAACATGCGGCGAATATTATCCACCTGCTCAGAGGCCATCGAATCATGCTGGGTGGCTTTAAGCTGGCGGATCGCATCCATATCGCGCACACCGTGCACCAGATTGACAATATTCTTGCCAAAGGTTTCCCGCAGCGTCTCTTCATCCACCACATTGGCGTTCGCCAACGGAAACAGCATCGCCGCGCGCATGCTGTCGTTATCCATGCTCAGTGTTGAGAGAATTTCCACCATTTCGATACCCCGCCACAGCAGTAGCATCGCATCCGGGTGTCCCTCTGTTTTCTCTTCACAATAGCGCCAGGTTTCCGCCAGGCGCTCACAGGCCAGCTTACTGGCGATGCCCAGCGAGGCAATCCACGCATCCGGTACGAACTTGCCTTCGGTATTTAAATGCGCACTTCTTACCGCAACCATAATTTCTCCCTACTTTACCGAGCTATCGGAATCAAGCAAAAACAGTGCCATAGACTCAAGATGCCCTGTATGTGGAAACATATCCAGCATGGCCAACCGGGCCAGACGATAACCTGCGGCCATGAGCACCTTGCTGTCCCGCGCGAGCGTAGTGGGGTTACAGGATATATACACGACCCGGCGTGGCGCGAGCTTCACAAGCTGCGGCATCACCGCCGACGCACCTGCGCGAGCCGGGTCAAGCAATACTTTATCAAATCCCATCGATGCCCACGGCTGGCGTGTCACATCCTCTTCCAGATTATGCAGATAAAATGTGGTGTGCGACGCCACTCCATTACGGCTGGCATTCTCACGCCCTTTCTCAACCAGCGCCGCCACGCCTTCAACCCCGACGACGCTACCTGCGCGTTGGGCGAGCGGCAGCGTAAAATTGCCCATCCCACAGAACAGATCCAGCACCCGGTCTTGCGCCTGAGGGTCAAGCCAGGTCAACGCCTGCTCCACCATTCGCTGGTTAATCTCATCATTAACCTGAATAAAATCGCGCGGGCTAAATGTCAGCGACAGGCCATGAATACGATAAGACGGCGGTTCACCGTGCAGGCACGTTAAAGTATCGGCTTGCGCGGCGCTAAACATCCCCACGGCGTGGTGCTGTGCAAATGCGCTTAACGCAAGCTGGTCTGCGTCACATAACGGGTCAAGATGGCGCAAAATCACCAACGGGCTCTGCTCTGCCAGCACCAGCTCAACATGCCCCAGCCGACGCACGGCTTTTAAGCCTGCCAGACACGCTCGTAACGGTGCGAGCAGCGCCTCCAGCTCCGGGCGCAGTATCGGACAGGCGGCAATATCCACCAACTCATGCGATCCCGCCTGCCGATAGCCCATCAACAGACGTTGGCTTTTGGCGTGATAGTATATCGCAAGGCGTGCGCGACGGCGGTAGGCGTATGAGGCTCCCGAAATCACCTCGGGTTCAGGCACATCGCTGGCCGTTTCACGCATCATCAAATGGCGCAGCGCCGCCGCTTTACTACGCTGCTGTAGCGATGCGCTGGCATGTTGTTGTTGGCAACCGCCGCAAACCGCCGCATGAGCGCACCGGGGAGCGACGCGCTCATCGCTGGTGGTCAACAATCGGCAGAGCCGGGCATGGGCGTATTGGCGTTTGTCCTGAGTGATTTGGACTTCCGCCTGCTCGCCCGGTAATACGCCAGGGATAAATAGCGTCTTCCCTTGATGGCGAGCTACCCCCTGTCCGAAAGAGTCCAGATCATTCACCGTCACGGTAAGTGTTTGCCGGGTCGTCACGCGCCGGTTTGGAGAGTAGAATTGCGCCATAAGTGTGCTGTCAGTGATGTAATGAAATTGTCGATTGAATGGAATAGTCGTCTTTAATTGTCCCACATTGGAACCCCATGACCAAATACAGTCTTCGCGCACGCATGATGATTCTGATACTGGCACCGACAATGCTTATCGGACTGTTGCTCAGTAGCTTCTTTGTCATTCATCGCTACAACCAGTTACAGGATCAACTGGCTGACGCCGGGGCCAGCATTATCAAGCCACTGGCGGTGAACAGCGCCTATGCATTAAGCCAGCGTCAACCCGAATCGCTGCGTGAACTGGTGAGTATGTTGCACCGCCATCACTCCGATATGGTGCGGGCGATTAGCGTGTTTGATGCACGTAACCAATTGATCGTCACCAGTAACGCCAGCAACCCACACAGTCAGTGGTTACAGGTGCCAGCGGGGAATCCCTTACCAACCGTCATGCGCGTGCAGAACGAAGAAGGCTGCCTGATCCTGCAAATGCCTATCGACAATGAAAACGGCATCAGCACTAGCACGCCGGTCAGCCGTCAGGCTCCGATGGGGTATGTCGCCGTCGAGCTGGATCTCAACTCCATCCGACTCCAGCAATATCGCGAAATGTTCATGGCGGCCATGTTACTCCTGTTCTGCATGGGCATTGCGATGTTGCTGGCGTATCGGTTAATGCGCGATGTGACGATTCCCATCCGCAACATGGTCGAAACGGTTGATCGTATTCGCCGAGGCCAGTTGGACAGCCGGGTGGAAGGGCACATGCTGGGCGAGCTGGATATGCTGAAAAACGGCATCAACTCCATGGCTATGTCGTTGACCGCTTACCATGAGGAAATGCAGCAGAATATCGACCAGGCGACTTATGATTTGCGTGAAACCCTTGAGCAGATGGAGATCCAGAACGTGGAACTGGATCTGGCGAAAAAACGGGCTCAGGAGGCAGCGCGGATCAAATCCGAATTCCTCGCCAATATGTCACATGAATTACGCACGCCGCTCAATGGCGTTATCGGCTTTACCCGCCAGACGCTGAAAACCCAGCTCACCGCCACGCAGAAAGATTATCTGCAAACCATTGAGCGCTCGGCCAACAACTTGCTCAATATCATCAATGACGTGCTGGATTTCTCAAAGCTGGAAGCCGGTAAACTGGTGCTGGAAAATATTCCCTTCTCGCTGCATAACACCCTTGATGAGGTGATTATTCTGCTAACGCATACCGCTCATGAAAAGGGGCTGGAGCTAACGCTAAACATTCAGCACGATGTGCCTGAACAATTCGTCGGCGACCCGCTGCGCTTACAGCAAATCATCACCAACCTGCTGGGTAATGCGATTAAATTTACCGAGCACGGCAACATTGATATCCGTATCGAAAAACGTCGTCAGGAAAACCAGCAGGTATTGCTGGAAGTGCAAATCAAAGATACCGGCATTGGCATTGCTGAAGCGCAACAGGCACAGCTATTTCAGGCATTTCGTCAGGCGGATACCAGCATTTCACGCCAGCACGGTGGCACCGGGCTCGGTCTGGTGATTACGCAGCGGCTGGTGCGGGAAATGGGCGGAGACATCAGCTTTCACAGTAAACTTAACCATGGCACGACGTTCTGGTGCACGATTACGTTGCAATTGAACCCGCACATGCCGGGGCCCGGCTATCACTTTGACAATTTGCACGGTAAACACCTGGCGTATGTCGAGTCCAACCCGGCGGCTGCACAGGCGACATTGGATATTCTGGTACACACGCCGCTGACGGTCAGCTATAGCCCGACGCTTGAGCAGTTGCCTGAGCGTACCTTTGATATCCTGCTCATTGGCGTTCCCATTCGCTATCGCAACACCTTGCTGGATTTTACCCCGCTTATTCGCGATTTTTGCCGCCTGTCGCCCTGTGTGATGCTGGCGTTGCCCAGCATGGCCGAAATGGAAGCCGAGCAGCTAAAATCATTCGGCGTTCATGCCTGCCTGAGCAAGCCGGTTAGCGCGCCTCGTCTGCTCCCGCTGCTGCAAAGCAGTTACCAACACCATCAGGACGACAGCAATGCCGCCGCCTCGCCTGCGGTGCCGGTTTTACCCAACCGTCTGCCGCTGAGTGTCATGGCCGTGGATGACAACCCGGCTAACCTGAAACTTATCGGCGCGCTGTTGGAGGAGCAGGTTGAGCACATCACACTGTGTGAAAGCGGCGCAGATGCGATTGCCAGAGCGCAGCAACAAACGCTGGATATCATCCTGATGGATATCCAAATGCCGTTGATGGACGGCCTGCAAACCAGCGAACGTATTCGTCGATTACCGCATCATGCCCAAACACCTATCGTGGCGGTCACGGCGCATACCATGAGTGGGGAGCGCGAGTTGCTGCTGCAATCGGGCATGGATGATTATCTCTCAAAGCCAATTGACGAGCAGATGCTGCGCCAGACCCTATTGCGCCACGCTCATTATCCACAGCGCGGCGCCGTTACGCTCCCGCCGCCCCCGCCAACGCCGGTCTCCCCGCTGTCGCTGGACTGGGATTTGGCGTTGCGTCAGGCGGCCAGTAAACCCGATCTGGCACGCGACCTGTTAGGTATGTTGCTCGACTCGCTGCCCGATATTCGGGTACAGGTCGAGGCGACGCTCGCAGGCTCTCCGCCTGATAATCTGCTGGATATCATTCACAAACTGCACGGCAGTTGCAGTTACAGCGGCGTGCCGCGCTTAAAACAGATCTGTTATTGCCTTGAGCAAGCGCTGCGTAAAGGCACGGCTATTGACGAACTTGAACCGGAGTGGCTGGAACTGATGGATGAAATGACTAACGTAGACAATGCTGCGCGCAAGCGTCTGGCCGTTGCGGGTTAAGGCGGCAACCGGCAGGCACGCCAATCAGCGCTGCGCCTGCCGAAGGGTTACAGAATACGGTTCGCACCAAGGGCAAAGGCGGCGCGACCGTGACAATGCATGTCGCAGTCGCAGTCGCAGATAGCGTCATCCTGTATACGCTATCAAACGATATGCGCCATCAAACGGTATACCCAATTAAACGGTATATTCGATCAAACGGTATATTCGATCAAACGATCGTACGCGCCAGTTTTAGGGTAGCGGCAATATTGCGCGCCGTCATACGCACATTGTCAGCGGCATTATCCAGCGCCTCTTCCAGCGAGCAAATGGAGTAAAGCACGCTGAATACCGCATCGAGGCCGTGATCATGAACAACGCCGACATCCGCCGTCAGGCTACCCGCAATACCAATGACCGGCTTTTGATAACGTTTGGCAACACGCGCAACGCCAATCGGTACTTTACCGTGAATCGTCTGGCTGTCGATGCGGCCTTCACCGGTAATGACCAGCGAAGCATCGCGCACCAGCTCATCAAGCCCCAGCGCTTCTGTCACAATCTCAATACCCCGACGCAGCTCAGCTCCGCAAAACGCCAGCAATGCAGCGCCCATTCCCCCGGCAGCTCCCGAACCGGGCACCTGTTCGACATCGATATCAAGACACTGGCGAATCACCGCCGCATAATGTTGCAACGCCTGATCCAGCTGTTCAACCATCGGCCCGGTCGCCCCTTTTTGCGGCCCGAACACGGCTGATGCGCCCTGCGGCCCGGTCAACGGGTTGGTGACATCGCAGGCAACCTCAAAACGGCACTGACGAATGCGGGGGTCGAGCGACTGGGTATCAATGTGAACAAGCCGCGATAATTCCGCACCGCCGAACGCCAGCGGTTGCTGCTGCTCATCCAGCAAACGAACCCCTAGCGCCTGCATCATGCCTGCGCCGCCATCATTGGTGGCGCTGCCGCCGATGCCGATAATGCAGTGCCTGACGCCATGATCCAGAGCACAACGAATCAACTCACCGGTACCGTAACTGGTGGTGAGCAGTGGGTTACGCTGGTGTGAGGGCACGCGCTCCAGCCCGCTCGCTGCCGCCATTTCAATAAAGGCGGTTTTTTCATCACCCGACAGGCCGAAAAACGCCTCGATAGTATCCCCCAGCGGGCCGGTGACATTAACCTTCACGATTTTACCGTGGGTGGCCGCCACCATAGCTTCCACGGTACCTTCTCCGCCATCGGCGACAGGCAGCTTCACATAGTTTGCATCGGGAAACACTTCCCGAAAACCAGCTTCAATCTGTGTAGCCACTTCCTGAGCGGATAGGCTCTCTTTATAAGAATCCGGTGCGATCACTATTTTCATAAACGACTCGCGTCATCAACTCCCCGCGCACAGGCCGTGACGCCGCCTGAAACCGGCACGGGTCAAAATATTGTGTCAATCGGGCGGCAGCGCCGCCCTGTCAACTACCGAGTGGCTTCCACGTAACCGGGTGACGTGTATTGATTGGCCGGCGACTCTGCGTTGACCGGCCAATACCCACTTAGCGGGTCACTTCCACTTTCGCCAGCTTCTCGTAGTAACGCGCCAGCGCACTGTGGTCAGCGGCTCCCAGGTCATCGGCCTTGAGCGCCTGCATCATTTCCATCACCGCCGCCGTCAGTGGCAGTTGCGCGCCAACGCCGTGCGAGGTATCCAGCGCATTCGCCAGATCTTTAATATGCAGATCGATACGGAAACCCGGCTTAAAATTGCGATCCATCACCATCGGCGCTTTGGCATCCAGCACAGTGCTGCCAGCCAGACCGCCGCGAATCGCCTGGTATACCAAGTCAGGATTGACACCCGCTTTGGTTGCCAGCACCAATGCTTCTGACATGGCCGCAATATTCAGCGCCACGATAACCTGGTTCGCAAGCTTAGTGACGTTACCCGCGCCAATATCACCGGTATGCACCACGGAACCCGCCATCGCTTTCATGACGTCATAGCAGCGCTCAAACACCGCTTTGTCGCCGCCCACCATGACCGACAGCGTACCGTCGATGGCTTTCGGCTCACCGCCGCTGACCGGCGCATCCAGCATCTCGACGCCTTTCTCCGCCAGTGCCGTCGCAATTTCGCGGCTGGCCAGCGGCGCAATAGAACTCATATCAATGACGATGGTGCCTTTACGCGCGCCGTCAATCACGCCGTTCTCACCCAAGACCACCTCTTTCACATGCGGTGAGTTGGGCAGCATGGTGATAACGATATCGCTCTGTTCTGCTACGGCTTTCGGCGTGGCAACAGAGGTTGCACCGGCAGCAACAACATCAGCAACCGCTTCACTATTTCTGTCCAGCACTACCAATGAGTAACCTGCTTTAATCAGGTTTTTACTCATTGGTTTGCCCATAATACCCAGCCCAATAAAACCAATTTTCATTGCGATAACCTCAGTGTCTATTCAATGTAAGCAGTCGGCCGCTGCGGCCCTGACATGCCGGTCACGATTTAAATTTGTCGCACAGCGCCTGTGTCGATGCGCGAAATACGCCCAGATCGCTGCCCACGGCGACAAAGCTGGCTCCCCACTCAAGATAGCGGCGGGCATCCGCTTCAACCGGCGCCAGAATGCCGCTCGGTTTACCGTGCGCCGCTGCGCGATCGAAAATATGGCGAATCACTTTTTGCACTTCAGGGTGATTGGGCTGGCCCAGATAGCCTAATGCCGCCGACAAATCACCGGGGCCGACAAAAATGCCATCGACGCCGTCAACGGCGGCAATCGCATCCAGGTTGTCCACCCCTTCTTGCGTTTCTATCTGCACCAGCACCGTAATGTTGTCGTTAATGGTGGCAAAATAGTTCGGCTCCGTGCCGTAAGCGTTGCTGCGATGCCCGACGGAAACACCACGGATACCTTCAGGCGGGTAACGGGTAGACGCCACTGCACGTACCGCATCCTCCTCGGTCTCAACAAACGGGATCAGCAGGTTATAAAAACCGATATCCAACAGGCGCTTAATCACGACCGGCTCATTGCAAGGCGGGCGCACCACCGGCGCGCTACGGCTGCCTTTTAACGCCATGAGCTGTGGAATAAAGGTGGTGATATCATTCGGCGCGTGTTCGCCATCCAGTACCAGCCAGTCAAACCCTGCCAGCCCCAGTACCTCGGTAGAAATCGGATTAGCCAGCGCACACCAGCAGCCGATCAGGGTTTTTCCCTGACGTAAATCCTGGCGAAACAGATTAGGTAACAGTGGCGTTTTCATCTTTTATCCTTACTCGCTTACCGCGCCGCCCACATGGACGGCGCTGTCATGAATGAATCAGGTCGATTAACGAACCAAACACGGGCGTTTGTTATCAAACGTCCAGCCGGGGATCAGGTATTGCATGCCAACGGCATCGTTACGCGCGCCTAATCCCATGTTTTTATAGCGCTCATGAGCCTGCATCACCTGTTCCATATCCAGTTCGATACCCAGACCCGGGCGCTTCGGTACTTCGACTTTACCGCCCACAATTTGCAGCGGCTCTTTGGTCAGGCGCTGATTGCCTTCTTGCCAAATCCAATGGGTGTCGATAGCGGTTATCTGCCCCGGCGCGGCGGCCGCGACATGGGTAAACATCGCCAGTGAAATATCAAAATGGTTGTTGGAGTGAGAACCCCAGGTCAGGCCCCATTCGTGGCACATCTGAGCGACGCGCACGGAACCCTGCATCGTCCAGAAATGCGGGTCAGCCAATGGGATATCGACAGATTGCAGGGAGAGAGTGTGGCCCATTTGCCGCCAGTCAGTGGCAATCATGTTAGTGGCGGTAGGCAGCCCGGTCGCACGGCGGAACTCCGCCATTACTTCACGCCCGGAGAAGCCCTGTTCTGCGCCGCACGGGTCTTCTGCATAGGCCAGTACGCCACGCAGTTGTTTACCGAGACGAATCGCCTCCTCCAGTGACCAGGCACCGTTCGGGTCAAGCGTAATGCGCGCCTGCGGGAAGCGTTTTGCCAGCGCCGTTACCGCTTCAGCCTCTTCGCTGCCCGCCAACACGCCGCCTTTGAGTTTGAAATCATTAAAGCCGTATTTTTCATATGCGGCTTCCGCCAGCCTGACCACCGCTTCTGGCGTCAACGCCACGTCATGGCGCAGGCGATACCAATCGCACGGGTCATTCGGCTGGCTTTGATACGGCAGATCGGTCTTGTTGCGATCGCCGATATAAAACAGATAGCCCAGCATTTCCACCGCATCGCGCTGCTGACCATCGCCCAGCAAGGCGGCAACCGGCACGTTCAGGAACTGCCCCAGCAAATCAAGCATTGCGGCTTCAATACCGGTGACGACGTGAATGGTGGTGCGCAGGTCGAAGGTTTGCAGACCACGGCCCGACGCATCGCGTTCAGCGAACTGATTGCGCACCTGATTCATGACATTTTTGTATTCGCCAAGCGCCTTGCCCACCACCAACACCGACGCATCTTCCAGCGTCTGGCGAATCGCTTCACCACCGGGGATCTCGCCCACGCCGGTGTGCCCGGCATTGTCTTTGAGGATAACGATATTACGGGTGAAATAAGGCGCATGCGCCCCGCTAAGATTAAGCAACATGCTGTCGTGCCCGGCGACAGGAATAACCTGCATCTGAGTAATAACCGGAGTAGAACTTTGCGACGTCATGAGGATTTCCTTCTATTAAAACGTTGAATGCTTAGGTAGTTCACGTCCGAATACCGGGCGCTTACGATCAAATGTCCAGCCGGGGATCAGGTACTGCATTGCCGTTGCGTCATTACGCGCACCAGCAGGCAATGCTTTGTAGAGCGCATGGGCTTTCATCACTTGCTCCATGTCCAGCTCGACGCCCAGCCCCGGTTTTTCTGGCACCTTGATTTTGCCGTTAACAATTTGCAGCGGTTCACGCGTCAGGTGCTGACCCTCCTGCCAGATCCAGTGAGTATCAATGGCGGTCGGGTTGCCCGGCACGGCTGCGCCGACGTGGGTGAACATCGCCAGTGAAATGTCGAAATGGTTATTGGAGTGGCAGCCCCAGGTCAGTCCCCACTCGTCGCACAGTTGCGCCACGCGCACCGCGCCGTGCATCGTCCAGAAATGCGGGTCAGCCAGCGGAATATCCACCGATTGCAGCATCACCGAGTGGTGCAGCTCACGCCAGTTGGTGGCAATCATGTTAGTGGCGACCGGCAGCCCGGTGGCGCGGCGGAACTCCGCCATCACTTCACGCCCGGAGAACCCCTGCTCTGCGCCACACGGGTCTTCCGCGTAGGTCAGCACGCCATTTAAGCCCTTGCACAGGCGAATCGCTTCATCAAGCAGCCAGGCACCGTTCGGGTCTACCGTGATACGTGCATCCGGGAAGCGGGCTTTCAGCGCTTTAGCGGTGTCGATTTCCATCTCTCCCGGCAGCACGCCGCCTTTGAGTTTGAAATCTTTAAACCCGTAACGATCGGCGGCAGCCTGCGCCAGGTTCACCACCGCGTCACTGCTCATCGCCTTCTGGTGACGTAAGTGATACCACTCATGTTTACCTGTCTCACCGGCCTGATACGGCAAATCCGTTCTGGTGCGATCGCCGATATAGAACAGATACCCCAGCACCGTGACTTCATCGCGCTGTTTGCCTGGCCCCAGTAATTCGGCGACTGGTACGTTCAGGTGCTTGCCGAGCAAGTCCAGCAACGCCGCCTCAAGCGCCGCCACAGCGTTGACGCGCAGCTCAAACGTCCAGGCTCCTTTACCGAAGGAGTCAAAATCGGATGACTGGTTGCCTTTGTGGATCTGATGCACCAGATGGTTCATGCGCGCCACCTGCGCCCCGACAACCTGCGGGATCGCCGCCGTCAGCGTTTGGTAGATAACTTCGCCGCCGGGCGCTTCACCGACGCCGGTATGCCCGGCGTTATCTTTCAGAATGACAATATTGCGGGTAAAAAATGCATTATGCGCGCCACCGATATTCATCAACATGCTGTCATACCCGGCAACCGGTATAACCTGCATCTCGGTAATAATTGGCGTGTCTTGTGTGCTCATCTTTTCATCCTCACCCGGATCACTGGGGTTTATACGGTTTCAGTTCGATACGTTTGATGTCTTGTACGATAAACAAGAAACTCAGAATCGCGACAAACGCATGGATACCGACATACACCAGGCCGCCGTTAAACGAGCCGGTCGCGCCAACGATATAACCAATCGCAATCGGTGTGACGATGCCGGAAATGTTACCGAACATATTGAACAGGCCGCCGCTCAAGCCGCTGATTTCCTTCGGTGCCGTATCCGCCATCACCGCCCAACCCAGCGCGCCGATGCCTTTACCGAAGAAGGCGGCAGCCATCACCGCAATCACCACCCACTCGGTGGTGACGTAGTTACAAATCACCATCGACATCGAGAGCAACATGCCCAGCACAATCGGTGTTTTACGAGCCAGCGTCAGCGACTGGGTGCGACGCATCAGGTAATCGGAAATGACCCCGCCAAGCACCCCGCCGACGAATCCGCAAATCGCCGGAATCGATGCCACAAACCCGGCTTTAAGAATCGACATGCCGCGAGCCTGCACCAGATAAACCGGGAACCAGGTAATGAAGAAGTAGGTCAGCGCATTGATGCAGTATTGACCGAGATACACCCCCATCATCATGCGGGAGGTCAGCAATTGCTTAATTTGATGCCATTTTTCACCGCGAGCGACCTCTTTCTTGGCCGCAGCGGCATCCATGTTCACCAATGCGCCACCGGCTTCGATGTACTCCAGTTCGGCTTTATTGACACCGGGGTGATCTTTCGGGTCGTGAATCATCTTAAGCCACAAGAAGCTGATGATGATGCCAAGGCCGCCCATGAACCAGAACACATGCGACCAACCCACTTCGTGAGTCAGCCAGCCCATGATGGGAGCGAAGATAACCGTTGCGAAGTATTGCGCGGAGTTAAAAATAGCCACTGCTGTACCGCGCTCCTGAGCCGGGAACCAGGCCGCCACAATGCGACTGTTGCCGGGGAAAGAGGGGGATTCGCACAACCCCACCATAAAACGCAGCATAAACAAGGAAACGACAATCGCTGAACCGTGGAAAAGATCCACAAACCCTTGCAACAGGGTAAACAGCGACCAGCTGAAGATACTCCAGAAGTAAACGCGCTTGGAGCCGAAGCGGTCAAGCAACCAGCCGCCTGGAATCTGCCCGATGACATAGGCCCAGGAGAATGCGGAGAAGATATACCCCATGCCGACCGCATCGAGTCCGATTTCTTTGGACATCGCCGAGCCGGCAATAGAGATGGTGGCACGATCGCCATAATTGAATGACGTGACAATAAACAGCATCACGACAATCCAGTAACGGGCGTTGGTTTTCTTTTGTAATACGCCTGTCGCTGTGCTGACAGTATTCATATGATGAACTCCTATTTTAAGCGTTTCCTGCTTCAACTGCGCAGGAGAGCCTGGATAACAGTTAGCTCATTCATTCCGAATAACAAAACGGTGTAGGGTTGGGTTATCAGAATGAAATCAAGAGTCGGTAATGGTTCAAAACGTGTACGACCGAGCAAGGTCACGAACAGAACAGCGAAAAGAAACCACAACACCTCTTCGACTTCTGGGAAAGATTATACGGGGCGTCACCGGGCGGCTCACTGGACAAGAACCCAACAATAAACACCATTAACGAATCAAATTATGGCAATCGCCCAAATCACTGGGAGTCATTTCACGAAAACCCGCAATATGCCCCTCCTTGCCCGATGCCCCGCCCCATCATCTGCGCCACGAGTAGGCCACAGGTGGGATGACGAGGCATGAGCATAAAAGTGTTGAAATAAAGCTAAGGCCTTGAAATAAACGTATTGGAATAAAGGTATTGGAATGACGCTGTTGGAATAAGAGAAGAGCAAATGGCTAAAAGTCTATGGGTACGCCGTTGATTCCGCTGCCACAAGAACAGGGCAGCGCCCGCCATAGCCCGGTAATCCCGTCATTGCCCGGTAATAATGTGACAGGATTCACTGCACCTTGTTTCTTCGCCAGAGAAATTAAACGCCATGCCAAAGGATGTCAGTCAATTGCATAATGTCAGGCGGTAATGCGCTCACCTATACTGATGCCGAGCAATGTCATCACGACAGCAACAGTGAAAATAAACCGCATGTTATCCGTCCCATCATTGTTATCACATTCATGAAGGTCAGTACCATGTCAGCACATTCATCACATGGAGTGGCTAACGAACGGCCGCTTTATATCAAGGTTCATGACTCTGACAATGTCGCTATTGTCGTGAACAATCATGGACTGAAAGCCGGTACGCAATTCCCTTGTGGGTTGGAATTACAAGAACATGTGCCGCAAGGCCATAAAGTCGCGCTGGTGGATATTGCCAATGCCGGCCCCATCATCCGTTATGGCGAAATTATCGGTTATGCGCTGCGAGAGATTAAGCGCGGCTGTTGGATAGATGAATCGCTGGTGGCGCTACCGAGCGCGCCAGCCCTGGAGAGCCTGCCGCTGGCCACCAAAGTGCCTGCGCCTCTGCCGCCGCTGGAGGGGTATACCTTTGCAGGCTACCGCAATCCAGACGGCAGCGTCGGTACGAAAAACCTGCTGGGCATTACCACCAGCGTGCATTGTGTGGCGGGCGTCGTCGATTATGTGGTGAACCTGATAGAGCGGGATTTACTGCCGCGTTATCCAAACGTCGATGGCGTGGTTGCACTGAATCATCTCTATGGTTGTGGAGTGGCGATTAACGCACCGGCGGCGGTTGTCCCCATTCGTACTATTCACAATCTGGCGCTTAACCCGAATTTTGGTGGCGAAGTGCTGGTGGTTGGCCTTGGGTGTGAAAAACTTCAGCCTGAACGCTTGCTGCAAGGTACGCCGGATGTACAAGCCATCTCACTGGACGACACCAGCATTGTGCGTTTGCAAGATGAGCACCACATTGGCTTCAAATCCATGGTGGATGACATTCTGGCAATGGCCGATAAACACCTGCAACGGCTGAATGCGCGCCAGCGGGAAACCGTTCCGGCCAGTGAATTGGTCGTCGGGATGCAGTGTGGCGGCAGCGATGCCTTTTCCGGCGTCACGGCAAACCCGGCGGTTGGATTTGCGTCTGACCTGCTGGTGCGCTGCGGTGCCACGGTGATGTTTTCTGAAGTCACCGAAGTGCGGGACGCGATTCATTTGCTCACGCCGCGCGCTATCAATGAAGACGTGGGCAAACGGCTGCTCGAAGAGATGGCCTGGTATGACGACTATCTGGATAGCGGCAAGACGGATCGCAGCGCGAACCCCTCGCCCGGCAATAAAAAAGGCGGGCTGGCGAACGTGGTAGAAAAAGCGCTGGGGTCGATTGCCAAATCCGGCACCAGTGCCATTGTCGAAGTTCTCTCCCCCGGCCAACGCCCGAGCAAACGTGGTTTGATTTACGCCGCCACGCCAGCCAGCGATTTTGTTTGCGGAACCCAGCAACTGGCCTCCGGCATCACCGTACAGGTATTTACCACCGGTCGCGGCACCCCTTACGGGCTCAAAGCTGTCCCCGTGATCAAAATGGCGACTCGCACCGATCTGGCGCAACGCTGGCATGACCTGATGGATATCAACGCTGGCACCATTGCAACCGGTGACGCCACCATTGAAGACGTCGGCTGGCAGTTGTTTGAGTTTATTCTGGACATCGCCAGCGGCAGGAAAACCACCTGGTCAGATCAATGGGGATTACATAACGCGCTGTCGGTTTTCAACCCAGCGCCTGTGACCTAAGTCGCGACAGAAGTGGTGACATCATAAGTGGTGACATAAGTAGTGACATAAATAGCGCGCACCACATCCCGGCAAGCGCCGTCGCACATCTTTCGTCGTACACCCGCTGACGCGACAGCGCCCGGCAACATTAACGCCCGATTTTTTCATCTAAAAAATCGGGCGTTGTTATTCTATTTCCAACCCTGATAGCGCACTCACTATATATTATGCTGGCTATCCTTCCTCCCCTGACATTTCACGCGCTGACAATTAAAACAACCATCTTGATAACGTATTTACCTGCCTCGATTGTCATAAAAATATCACTTTCGTCATTAGTGTTAATAAAAGGTTTTTATTGTGATGCAGCAATTAATAAAAAATCGATCAATATTTAATAAAATAAAGAAACAAAGATAAAATCGGCGTCATGAAAATGATTTCTATTGACAACGTAAAGATGCAAAGCATAAATTCCCGGTAACAAAAAAAAGGATGAATTTATTCGTGGATGCTTTAAAAATAGAGCATCCTGTTTCGCATATCTGACAGTTGGCAAGGTTTGTATTCAGCATGAATGCCCGCCTGAAAAATAAAAAACGAAACCGCAACAATAACCTAAACCATTCGGGGTGCAGAAACACTCAAGCAAAGCGCTGAATAACACTCTGGCGTAAGCCAGGTTGAGCGCAGCTTGCGGATAAACTCTGTCAACATAACGATAAATAACATCAACATTTCTGTAACCTGCAAGATAACAGGTATCGCTGACACACAACATTCGGGGTCCCCATGAGGGTTAATACACCAATTACGCAGCAAGAATATCGACTCGATAGCAACACGACATTAATGTCTACCACCGACATTCACAGTCACATTACTTACGCCAATTCGGCATTTATTCGCGTAAGTGGTTTTGAAGAACATGAATTGGTCGGCACGCCACATAATATTGTTCGGCACCCGGATATGCCCGTCGAAGCATTTGCAGATATGTGGTACACACTACAGCAAGGTGAAAGCTGGACGGGGTTAGTTAAAAACCGTCGTAAGAATGGCGATCACTACTGGGTGCGTGCCAATGTGACGCCGGTTTATCACCATAATCAACTCACCGGTTATATTTCCGTACGCAACACCCCAAGCGTGGAAGAAATCAAAGCCGCAGAGCCACTGTATGAAGCCGTCCAGAGCAAACAGGCGCGCAATATCCGTTTTTATAAAGGCCTGGTCGTGCGTACCGGCGCATTCGCCGTATTATCCCTGTTTCAAAAAATGTCAGTGCGCTGGCGGCTGCGGGCGGCCGTGCTCGCAGGCGGCCTGATTCCGTTAATCTTAAGTCTGTTAGGTGCCAATCCCGCGACGTTCGTTATCGCCTCGCTGCTGCTGATGGTGCTCATGGACACCTATCTACAACAGCAGATAGCCCGCCCGCTACGACTGATTTTACGTCAGGCACAGCAGGTTGTTTCCGGGCGCAAAGCAGACAATCATCGTTTTAACCGGGTTGACGATATCGGGCTACTGCTCAGGGTCGTTAACCAGTTTGGCTTAAATCTGCACTCACTGGTTGATGACGTCGGCGCTCAGGTTGCTGGCATTAACCAGGTCAGCCAGCAGTTGACTGACAGTAACCGCGATCTCAGCGCTCGTACCGAAGAAACCTCCGCCAACCTGCAACAAACGGCCGCAGCCATCGAGCAGATAACGGTAGCCGTGCAGCAAAGCGCAGAAACCGCCATTCAGGCAACACAAATGGCCCAAAGCGCCAGTCACTCCGCCAGTCAAGGTGGCACCATCATGGCTGATGCCGTCGGCATGATGGAAGCGATTTCACAGGCCAGCCGCAAAATGGTGGATATCATCGGCGTGATAGACAGCATTGCCTTTCAAACCAATATTCTGGCGCTGAATGCCGCTGTTGAAGCCGCCAGAGCAGGCACTCAGGGGCGCGGCTTTGCCGTCGTCGCCGCTGAAGTGCGCAGCCTGGCACAACATTCCGCCTCCGCCGCGCAAGAAATTAAAGCGCTGATTGATGCAAACATGAACAGTGTAGAGAACGGCAGCGCCCTGGTCGATAAAGCCGGCCTGCATATTCAGGATATCGTCAACGAAGTTCAGCAGGTCGCAACGATGATTAGCGAAATCAGCAACGCCACCCGAGAACAAACCGCAGCGCTCTCACTGATCAATGACTCCATCTCTCAAATTGAGACCATGACGTCAGGTAATACCGATATGGTGGAACAATCATCAGAATTTGCCGCCGCACTCGGTAATCAGGCTTTGCGTTTAACGGATGCTATCAACGTCTATGGCAAGTGAAGGCCAGCCACAGCAATACGATTCTTTACATCTTGATGAGGAATAGGAATAGATAGCGCGCTCTTTTTGGTTAATAATCACTCATGATATGGCGCAGTATGCCGATAACAGAGATAGCAGGGACATTCTCCCTGCACTAACGACATAAAGGAGGATGTATGCTGAGTCCAATTACCACCTCCAGCTTTGCGGTGATGCCGGTGCCAGCATCCACCAGTGTCGAAACCAATACAGAGCAAAAGGTTTCAGATCGTAACCTACAAACCCTGAAAGCTGCTGAAACATCGGGTGAAAACACCAAAAAACAGCAGGAGACAACGGTTAATGGGCAGCAACAATCGATGCAGGCACAGATTGTTGTGATGCAGGGCCAGATAGCACAAATGCAAAATCAGCAGCTACCGCCACCACAAGAAAGTAAGCCGCTGATAAAACCTGTTGAGGGCGTCAATCGCCCATCAGCAGAACATGCGATTGATATCTATATCTGATGCTCGCACGCAACATCCCCGCCTTGCTAAAGCCTACTTCCAGTAGGCTTTTTCTTTGTCAATAAAGCGAAAAGACGGTAACGTCCATCAGAATAGTGCCGATAATAGCATCGTCACTATTCATAATTTTAAGGAGGAATTTATGGCAGGCTCCATCGGCTCGGCAACATCCGCCCCCTCTGCGTCATCGGCAAGTAGCAGCGCCAGCGTTGATCAGCAAATCGCAGCGTTAAACAAGCAGATTCAAACGCTAACCAAGCAAGCGACCAAACTGTTAACTCAGGTATCGGAAGCAAAAACAGATGAGGAGCGCAGATTACTCGCTCAACAGCAGAAGATGCTCCAGGCGCAAATCCAGCAATTACAGGCGCAGATTCAGCAGTTGCAACAGCAAAAAGCACAAGCCCAACAATTAACTCAAGCTGATACCTCATCAGCTAAGTCAACGAGCAAACCAGAGGGTGTAAACGTACCCACTGACAGCAATAACGTTGATATCTATATTTAATCTTTCAAAAAATACTATATATAGATAACAGCGCTGAAAAGCATGGCCGATTTACCGTATAGGGCCGTGCTTTTCTTTCCGTGTTTCCACCTGACACGCCCTCATCACCGTTCAAACATCATCTTCCCTATTACTTACAGATACATCGCTCAATTAGCCGTAAAAACCGCCGATAACTCAATATAGGTATTTTTTTATGACGATAACGAGTCATCGTCATGACTGACTTCTGGGCAATGTTCAGCGACATAGGGCAGGTAATATTTATGGCAGGCAGCATTAGTCGTGTTAGTAGCAATAGTAGTGTCAGTAGCAATTTAAATACCGGTGGTGGTATATCGGGAAATAGCACCGTTCGAATCATCGATGAACAGATAAAGATGCTGAATACACAGCTACAAAGCCTCTTTAAGCAAAGCAGCGCATTACAGGAGCAGATAAAAGAAACGCCGGATGCAGAAACACAGCAAAAATTACAACAGCAACTCAATATGTTGGCTATGCAGATAAAGCAGGTACAGGCGCAAATTCTGAAATTACGACAGATGCGTGAACAGGCGCAGAGTGAAAGCGGCCAGCTCGCAGGAGCGAGCGACAGCCTGGCCCAGCAACTCGAAGCCATCAAACCCGCTATCGAGGGAAACGCCAGCAATAGCACATCCGGCGTTGATGTGTTCGTATAACCGACTACCGGGTGGTAAGACATGGCAAGGGAGGTTCCCTGCCATGTCTGCATAGCCCGTCAGTCGCCAGCGGGGCGACGCAGCGGATGAATCAACCCCTGTAGTCCTTCTATTTTAATCGCCAGCGTCATCTGCATTAGCGCGCCCAGCTTTCCGTCGGGAAACGCCTCTTTACGGGCAAACCACAGCAGATACTCTTCAGGCAGCTCTATCAGCATCCGGCCTTTGTATTTGCCAAACGGCATCGGGGTATTTGCAATTAGCAGCAGATCCGCTTTTTCCATCCGCCTGCTCCATTTATACGCATGTTATACGCGGGCGGCGGGCAAGCGACTGTGCCCGCTTGCCATCCTACGCTTCTCCCAGCAAACGCAGCATTTCCGCTTCATCAATAACCGAAATACCCAGCTCCTGAGCTTTAACGAGTTTTGAACCCCGCCGCTTCACCTGCTATCACCAAATCGGTTTTCTTCGACACGCTACCGCTAACTTTCGCGCCCAACGCCGTCAAACGGTCTTTGGCTTCATCACGAGAGAGCACACTGAGTGAACCGGTTAACACCACGGTTTTACCGGCAAAGGGGCTATCAGAAGCGGCGACATCCACCACCACCGGATCAGGCCAGTGAATGCCGATATCCGCGCCGAGTAACTCCTCAATGACCTGCTGGTTATGCACTTCATCAAGGAAGTGACGCACATGGGTTGCCACCACAATGCCGACATCAGGCACCTGCTGCAATGCGTCAATGTCCGCGCTCATCAGCGCCGGTAGCGAACCCAAATGAGAGGCCAGCCCTGCGGCCGTTGCCTCACCCACATCGCGAATCCCCAACGCATAGAGAAAGCGGGCAAAGGTTGTGGACTTCGCTTTCGTCAGGGCATTCACCAGATTCTGTGCCGACTTCGGCCCCATACGATCTAAGCCGGTGAGGATGCCTGGCGTCAGCCGAAACAGATCGGCAGGCGTTTTGACATACTCCTTCTCCACCAACTGGTCGATTATCTTATCTCCCATGCCTTCTACGTCCAGCGCACGGCGGGAAACAAAATGCTTCAGCGCTTCTTTGCGCTGTGCCCGGCAAAACAGTCCACCAGTACACCGGGCCACCGCCTCACCTTCAACCCGTTCAACCTCGGAGTCACACTCCGGGCAGCGGGTGGGAAAGTCGATTTCTCGTGCATCTGACGGGCGCTCAGACAAGACCACGCTGACGATTTGCGGAATCACATCCCCCGCCCGGCGTACGGCAACCCGGTCGCCGATTTTGATCCCTAAGCGAGCTATCTCATCGGCGTTATGCAAGGTCGCATTGCTGACGACCACGCCCGCGACCGCGACCGGTTCAAGCCTGGCCACTGGGGTTATCGCCCCGGTACGCCCTACCTGAAACTCGACATCACGCAACCAGGTTAATTGCTCTTGCGCCGGAAACTTGAACGCAATGGCCCAGCGCGGCGCGCGGGCAACAAAACCTAATCGCTCTTGTAACGTCAGCGCATTGACTTTAATCACCACACCGTCGATATCAAACCCTAGCGTCTCACGTTCACGTTCGACCTGACGGTAAAAATCGAGCACGGCATCACTGCCGGTACACAAGCGAATCCGTTCACTGACCGGTAAACCCCACTCTCGCAATTGCATCAGGCGCTGCCAGTGCGTTTCGGGCAACGCACCGCCCTCGACGACACCGATGCCGTAGCACAGAAACGTAAGAGGACGTTTAGCCGTAATACGTGGGTCAAGCTGTCGCAGCGAGCCTGCCGCCGCATTACGCGGATTGGCAAACACCTTGCCGCCGGTACGACGCGCGTCGTCATTGAGCGACTCAAACCCTTGGTGCGTCATAAACACTTCGCCGCGCACTTCAAGCCGCGCGGGGATGTTATCGCCGAACAAACGCAGCGGAATAGCGCCGATAGTGCGAATATTCGCCGTAATGTTTTCGCCGGTGGTGCCATCGCCACGAGTGGCGGCTCGCACCAACAGCCCCTCTTCATACAGCAGGCTCACCGCTAATCCATCAAGCTTCAGTTCACAACAAAACGCCAAGGCCTCATCACTTTTGAGCCGGTCATGAAGACGCTTATCAAAGGCCAAAAAGCTGGCCTCATCAAAGGCGTTATCAAGCGATAGCATCGGAACGTCATGCAATACCGGCTCGAAAGCCTCAAGCGGCGTAGCGCCAACGCGTTGTGTCGGCGAATCCGGCGTGATTAACTCCGGGTGTGCCTGCTCCAACGCTTTCAGCGCATTCATCAGCTTGTCGTATTCTGCATCAGGGATCTCTGGCGCATCATCAACATGGTATTTACGTTCGTGATAGCGCAGTTGGGCACGCAGCCCCTCAACCAGTACGGTAACAGCCGCGATATCGTTGGCCGTTTTCGACTCTTTTTCCAGCATAAGCGTGCCCGTCAGTCTCTGGCCTTGATGGTGTTGATGATATGGGTTGTCGAACAGCCATCCTCAAAGTTCAGCACCTTCACTTCACCGCCATTGGCCCACACGTCTTTGCTGCCAGCAATTTCATCGGGTTTGTAGTCTCCGCCTTTGACCAGAATATCCGGCAGCACTTCGCTGATAAGGCGCTGAGGCGTATCTTCTTCAAACGCGACGACCCAATCGACCGCCTCCAGCGCACCGAGGACTATCATGCGCTGCGTCAGCGGGTTAACCGGGCGACTTGGCCCTTTCAGCCTGCGGGTCGAATCATCGCTGTTCACCGCGACAATCAGCCGGTCGCCAAGGCGACGCGCATTCGCCAGATACGAAACATGCCCGGCATGCAAAATATCGAAACAACCGTTGGTCATCACCACTTTTTCGCCGCGTTGACGCGCTAATGCGACGGCTTGTTTCAGTTGCGCCTCGCTCATGACGCCAAAACCGGTATCTGCACGACCACGAATCGCATTTTCCAGCTCGACGGGGGTGACGGTTGAGGTGCCGAGTTTACCGACCACGACACCTGCTGCCGCGTTAGCCAAAAAGCAAGCTTCCTCGAGTGATTTTCCAGCCGCCAGCGCCGCCGCCAGCACCCCGATCACCGTATCCCCTGCACCGGTAACGTCATACACTTCCTGAGCCTGTGTCGGCAGATGCAACGGCGCTTTACCGGGTTGCAACAGCGTCATGCCCTGCTCTGAACGGGTCACTAACAACGCCGACAAATCCAGTTCGCCCAGCAGCGACATCCCCCGCGTGACCAAATCATGTTCATCTTTGCAACGCCCGACCACTGCCTCAAACTCGGACAGGTTCGGCGTCAGCAGCGTAGCGCCGCGATAGCGGGCGAAATCTGTGCCTTTCGGGTCAATAAGCACCGGAACACCGCAATCACGCGCGGTTTTTATCATCACCTGAACGTGCGCCAGCGCGCCTTTCGCATAATCAGACAGAACCAGCGCGCCGGTTGTCGGCAGCGCGTGCTGGATACGCTCAATCATCGGCTGAGGGTCTACATTGTCAAACCCCTCTTCGAAATCCAGGCGAATCAGTTGCTGATTGCGCGACAGCACCCGCAATTTGGTGATAGTGGGATGGGTCGGCACCGAGACAAAATCACACTTTACGTTAACTTCGTCCAATTTAGCGCCGAGCGCACGAGCGGCGTCATCAACGCCGGTCAGTCCCACCAAACGGGAACCTGCGCCCAGTGCCGCGATGTTCATGGCGACGTTGGCCGCGCCGCCAGGCCGCTCTTCGATGGTATCCACCTTGACCACCGGCACCGGCGCTTCCGGTGAAATGCGGCTGGTTGGGCCGTACCAATAGCGGTCTAGCATCACGTCTCCCACGACCAATACACCGGCGTGGCGAAAATCAGGTAGTGTTACTTTCATTCCCTGGCTCCAGAAAACAGGTTCATTTTAACGTGCGCATGGTATCACACTCGCCGTCACTACACTTCACCACCACGGCTATCCAGGCCAAGCCATTTCTGCCAGCTTTGCTGCACCTGTCGGCGTTCGGCAACAAACGTTTCCAGACTGACCCGGCCCGGCAACTCCTGTAGCGCCAGATGGTGAATCTCATCACGCAGGGTAATGTAAGCCAGACGCAGCGCCTGCGCTTCCTCTTCATCCATCACGCCATAACGGGCCAGCAGTTCGAAAATGCGCACATTGTCTGACCAGCGCGTCAGCGCCGGTTGCTGCGCCGCATGGCGTAACACCAGGTATTGCGTAATAAATTCAATGTCGGTGATACCGCCAGCATCGGCCTTAATATCAAACAAAGCGTGATCTTTACCGGCATGGTGCTGGCGCATTTTTTCGCGCATTTCACGCACTTCGGTACGTAACGCCTCCCCCTGGCGCTCGCGGCACAAAATACGCGCCCGGATCTGCTCAAACTGCTGCTGAATCGCAGGCTCGCCATACACGACGCGGGCGCGCACCAGCGCCTGATGCTCCCATGTCCAGGCTTCGTGACACTGGTAATCTTCAAACGCCGCCACGGTGCTGACAAGCATCCCGGCCGCACCGGACGGACGTAACCGAGCATCAACGTCGTACAAAATGCCGGACGAGGTACGGGTGCTAAACAGGTGCATGACACGCTGGGCGAGGCGCAGATAAAACTGCCGGCCATCAATACTGCGCTCGCCATCGGTCATCACGTTATCAGGGCAGTCAATCAGAAAGACCAAATCCAGATCCGAGCTATACCCAAGCTCCCAACCGCCCAGCTTGCCATACCCGACGACGGCAAATCCGCGTCCTGCACCGGCATGGAGATGGGCGGGTTGACCATAGCGCACCACCATTTGGTGCCATGCCTGCTGCACCACCGCCGCGATAATCGCCTCAGCCAGATAAGTTAAGTGATCGCTCACTTTCATCACCGGCAGCGCACCAACTATGTCGGCTGCCGCAATACGCAAGTGCTGGGCCTGTTTGAACTGACGTAGCGCTTCAAGTTGCTGCTCTTCATCCTCCTCCGGCACCCGCATCAGGTACTGGCGCAATTCATCACGGTATGCCTCCAGCGCAGTCGGTTGATACAGCGTCGCCGGGTCAAGCAGTTCATCAAGCAGGAGCGGATAACGCGCCAATTGACTGGCAATCATCGGCGAGACGGCACATAAACGGATTAATTGCGTCAGTGCCGAACGGGATTCCAGCAACAGTTCCAGATAGGTCGTGCGGGTGACAATGCCCAAAAGTAACGGCGTTAAGCGGGCAACAATGACATCGGCATTTGCATGGGTGCAAGCCTGCGCCAGTAACGTCGGCATCAGTTGATCGAGCACATCGCGCCCACGGGGGCCGATAGTGCGTCGCGACAAATCGGCACGAAAATCGGCCACGCGCGTCAGCAAACGTTCGCCTACGTCTGCGGCTAATTGCGGAGCCAGCGTGCTTAAATCCGCCTCTTCCAGTCCATCCTGCCACAAACTGCTGTAATGGCCGTGCTCAGGCGTTTCACCGCCATCGGGGGCATCGTCACCGATGAGCTCATGGAAAACATCCCTCACAGCCTGCATATGGCAATGTAAGCGCTCACTTAGCTGCGGCCAGTTATCACAGTGCATACCCCAGGCAAGCCTCGCCTGATTAAGCGCATCATCGGGCAGGGTTTGCGTCTGTTCATCGGCAATGGATTGCAGCAGGTTTTCCAGCCGCCGTAAAAATAGGTATGCCTCGTGTAGCGCTTCAACCTGAGTGGCCGAGAGTAACCCCAACGCGCCGACCTGATTCAGCGTCGGCAGCAGCGATCGCCCCTGCAACAAAGGCTCGCGGCCACCGCGAATCAACTGGAACACCTGAGTAATAAACTCCACCTCACGGATCCCGCCAGCCCCCAGTTTGATGTTATTACGCAGGTCGCGACGCCGCACTTCGCGGGCTATCATGCTTTTCATGTTGCGCAGCGATTGAATAACGCTGAAATCGATATAACGGCGAAAGACGAATGGCCGCAGCATGCGAATCAGCTCCTGACTGTAATGGTCATCATCACCGCCCATCAGTCGGGCTTTGACCATGGCGTAGCGCTCCCAGTCACGCCCTTGCTCCTGATAATAATCTTCCAGCGCGGCAAAGCTCATCACCAGCGGGCCGCTATCGCCAAAGGGCCGCAGGCGCATATCCACCCGATACACAAAGCCATCCACCGTCGGTTGATCCAGCACCTTAATCAGCCGCTGGCCAAGTCGGGTAAAAAACTGGGCATTATCCAGCTCGCGCCGCCCGCCATGGGTGTGCCCATTTTCCGGGTAGGCAAAAATCAAATCGATATCGGAGGAAAAATTCAGCTCCCCGCCACCCAGTTTGCCCATCCCCAAAATCAGCAGCGGCTGCGGCTCTCCTGCTGCATTACACGGCGTACCCCATTCACGGCAACACTGGTCGTAAAGCCACTGACGCGCAGCCACAATCAGTGATTCTGCCAATGTACTGAGTTGCTGCAACGTCTGCTCGGTGGTGCTCAGGCGTAGCCATTGCCCGCAGGCGATTCTTACCAGCAGGCGGCGGCGAAACACCCTTAAGGCCTGCATCAACGAGGGCTCGTCATGCACATCCGACAACGCCTGCGCCAGCCAGCCGCCGTATTGCTGCCATTCATCGGCCTGTGGTGGATGCTGGCATAACTCCTGATACCAGTCAGGGTGGCGCACGAAGGCATCACTGACAAACTCACTGCATGCCGAGACCGCTATCGGTGCGACAAACGCAGCGGTATCCGCCGTCGGCAGGCGAGCCGCCTCACGCTGATATTGGCTAAGAAGAGATTCGGAGAGAGGAAACGGGTGACTCGTCATGGCGATATCCTTGCAACGCTGCCGCCTGGCAGTCTTAGTAACAATTGCGTGAACCGACGGCAATGCTTCACGTTACAGGCGAGCATCCACCAGACATGAGCCCTTAACCTTTTCGCGCGCCTGCGGCAGCAACATGCGTTCTCATCGACATGTCAGCGCATAGCGCGCGCGGCGCTTTATGAGGTTTTCAGCAGCTCGCCATCGGCAATCCATCCGCTTGCGCGTCAACGCGAGCAAGCGGCAGGGGTATTGATTAGCCCATTTCTTTACTGGCCGCTGTGCAACCAAAACGGCGACAGCGCCGCTGCTTGCTTCCGGTATTGCTCTAGTACCTGCGGCACTGATTGCCCGGCAGACAAGGACTCTATTTGCTGCATTAATTGACGCCAGGGTTGCAGATAATCGCGGGCTTCCTGCTCAGGGTAAGCGCCGCCTAACAGCAAAAAGGCATAAATACCGCGCTGTAAACGCGGCAACTGCTGAAGATAATGCAGCGCATCCAGCGCGTGACTAAACACGGCGCGTAACTCAGCCTGACAGCGGCTCATCATGATATCGGCAAAGCGTTTCCAGGCACTCTGCAAGCGCATCAGCTCACGGTTATCCAGATAACTGCGCCAGCCGTGACCGACAAGCCATGACGTCAAAATCAGCTTCCCTTGCAGGAATTCAGCCTCATAGCACAGCTCATCGGCTTGCTGCGTCCGCTCGATACGCTCTTCCAGGTGCCCCAGCGCTGCACGGAATTCCGACGTCACCTTACGCGGAACCACACCGCCAACCAGTAGCAGCAGCTCACGCATCATGGCACTGGCCTCCAGTAACTGCACCCGCGCCTCACCATCGCCGCGCGCCCACAGTTCCTCATGGTATTGCCAGTGCCCCAGCGCATACTCAAGGGCAGCGGCAATACCTTGATCCAGCGTCATTTTCGGTTCAACCGGCAGAAAACCAAGCTCGCGACACTGGCGTGGCAGATTCCCTTTCGCCAGATGATAGCCCCGCGCCGCTTTGCTCAGGCTGCCCTGGCGCAAACCGCCGATATCCGCCAGTTCACGGGCAAACGCCAGCAGATCCTCGATGCGGCCATTTTTTAACTCCAGCTCCAGTTCGCATAGCGGCTCAACACCGTCACCGGCGCGTATCTCTCCGCGATCAAACGCAACCTCAATCAGGCTTTGGTGCCAGGAAACCACCCAGGCCTCACGCTGAAAATCGGTGCTAAACAGGGGGTGCAACGCCTGCGCCAGCGCGTCGATATCACAGCCTTCAGGCCAGATTTCGCCCGGCAGTTGGCGAATGTCTAGCTGTGCGCTGGAGAGCGCGACATTATATTCGGGGTGCTGGTGCAGCCCGCCGACCACTCTTCCGGCTGTTTTTACCGTCATTTCATAGCGGCCGTTTTCACCGCGCACACGCAGCCCAATCTCGTGCTGACGCAGGTAGCCGTCTGGCGTTTCATAATAAATATTAGCCAGTTGACGGGAGTGCAGTGCATTACTGTGCCCGGCCTCATTACGCCACGCCTTCAGGCGCTCTCTGACCTCATCCACCGCGTTAGGGTGAACAATAAATTTCAACTCAATCTCTTCACTCATGCTCTTGCGCTACCGAATACGACAAAAATGGAAATGCCGCCAGTAAATAACATTTTTCCCTCGCGTGCCACTTTTCCGCTACGGTGACTTACGGCCTTGCGAGCGTTCTCACAACGCCTGATTGCAACACGGAACCTTGACCAGAGTAAGACTGTTCTCATTCAGGTTTCCAGGTGGCCTCGTCAGACTGGGGACGCAAACAACCGAACGCCAATAAATGTAATCGATTGAATATGATGAATAAAATATCCGTTTTACTGGGTGCATTGCTGGGGCTGACCTCCGCCTTTCCTCTGCACGCCCAACAGACCCGCTACATCTCCGATGAACAGGTTACTTACACCCACAGCGGCCCTGGCGAACAATACCGTATCGTCGGCACACTCAACGCGGGTGATTCCGTCACGGTGTTAAGCGTTAATACGGCAGCGGGATATGCACAAGTTCGTGATGAAAAAGGCAAAACCGGCTGGCTTTCGCAAAACCAGTTAAGCCAAACGCCCAGCCTGAAAACCCGTGTGCCGGAGCTGGAAAATCAGGTCAGCACGCTGACGGAGAAACTAAATAGCCTCGACCAGCAGTGGAGCCAGCGCACGGCGGCGCTGCGGGAGAAAGTCGCCAGCGCGGATACCAGCCTGACCGCATTGCAACAGGAAAATCAGACGCTAAAAAACCAACTGACGACGGCGCAGAAGCAATTGGATGCCGCTAACTTACAGCTCGACGAGAAGCAGCGCACACTCATTATGCAGTGGTTTATGTATGGTGGCGGTGTCGCCGGTGGCGGTTTGTTTCTTGGGCTGGCATTACCCTACTTCATGCCACGGCGCAGGAAAAACGAGCGCTGGATGGGCTAACGTCCGCTACGGCTTTCCCTGCCTGCAACGGCGACATGACGGACTCTGCGCCGATAAACAGCCATTTTTATCGGCAACTGATTGTGATAACAGGTATTCTCGTCAACAATAGCAACCGAAGTAACAAGCAAAGTAACAGGCAAAGTAACAACCGAAATAGCAACCAGATTCGTTAGCGAGACAGGAGCCGGGTTTGAAGATTTACCTTGTAGGCGGTGCCGTGCGTGACAACCTGCTTGGCAGGCCAGTCACAGAACGTGATTGGGTTGTGGTTGGCGCTACCCCGGAAATACTGCTGCAACACGGTTTTCAGCAGGTCGGGCGGGATTTTCCGGTGTTCTTGCATCCTGACACAAAAGAAGAGTACGCACTGGCGCGGACTGAGCGCAAATCTGGCAACGGTTATACCGGCTTTCATTGTCAGGCAACGCCTGACATTACGCTGGAGGAAGATTTACAGCGGCGCGACCTGACGGTTAACGCCATCGCTCAGGACGAGCATGGCCAGTTATTCGACCCGTATGACGGCCAGCGCGATTTACAAAACCGCCTTCTGCGCCATGTCAGCGCTGCGTTTAGCGAAGATCCGCTGCGGGTGTTACGGGTGGCACGCTTTGCCGCTCGCTATGCCCATCTCGGTTTCCAGATTGCCGAAGAGACGCTTTACTTAATGCAAGCGATGACGCAAGCCGGAGAGCTGAATTTCCTGACGCCCGAACGGGTGTGGAAAGAAACGGAAAAGGCGCTTGGCAGCGAAAACCCGCAGGTCTATTTTCAGGTGTTGCGTGATTGCGGCGCGCTGGCCGTGTTATTTCCCGAAATTGACCGATTGTATGGCGTACCGGCACCGGCCCAATGGCACCCGGAAATTGATACCGGCATCCATGTCATGATGAGCCTTGCCATGGCCGCCAGATTGAGCGACGCAGTCGAAGTCCGGTTTGCCACGCTCTGTCACGATCTCGGCAAAGGCCTGACCCCACCTGAACTCTGGCCGCGCCACCACGGCCACGGCGCGAATGGCGTGCCGTTGGTACAGGCACTCTGCCAGCGCCTGCGCGTGCCTAACACGTTGCGCGATCTGGCTTGTCTGGTGGCCGAATACCATGACCTGATCCACACCGTACAGATACTCAGCGCCCATACGCTGCTCAAGCTGTTTGACGCCATCGATGTCTGGCGCAAGCCCCAGCGCCTTGAACAGTTGATTACCGCAAGCGAAGCCGATGCACGCGGGCGGGCCGGTCTTGAACAGCAGCCCTACCCGCAAGGCGAGTATCTGCGCGATGCTTTCGCCATAGCAAGCCAGGTCAGCAGTGCCGATGTCGTGGCCGCAGGCTTTCAGCACAGTGCTATCAAAGAAGAATTGCAGCGCCGTCGGCTACAGAGACTGGAAGAGTGGCGGGCCCGCCAGCAGCATGCGCCAACGGCATAACGGCATAACGGCATAACGGCATAAAAGTGCATAGCGTGTTATACCGCAGGCCAGGCAGCCATGTTGTCATGACGAACGTTGCCATGACTGACATTGCTGCCGGAACCGCTGCCTGCGTCGATTATGCCAGCACGCCCCAGACCAACGCGGCGATAATAAAGCGATAAATCGCAAACGGCACAAACGAGACGCGCTTGATAACCTGAAGGAAGGTTTTAATCGCTATCATGGCCACCACGAACGCAGTAATAAAGCCGGTGGCAAACATCGGCACATCCGACAGCGACAGGAAATGCCAGCTTTTGTAGAGATCCAGTATGCTGGCACCCAGCATGATAGGCACCGCCAGAATGAAAGAGAACTCTGAAGCAGCGTAACGATCGACCCCAAGCAGCATTCCCCCGGAGATTGTCGCCCCGGCGCGGGAAAACCCCGGCCACAGCGCCAGACACTGGAAACAGCCGATAAGAAATGCCTGTGTATAGCTGATGTCATCAAGCTCACGCGCTTTTGGCCGTTTAGGTTTCAGCCATTCAGCCAGCAACAGCAATACCCCGCCGGCTATCAACGCATAGCTTACCGTCAGCGGGTTAAACAGCGATTTGATGGCATCATGCAACACCAGCCCCAGCACCACCGCCGGCAGCATCGCCAACACGATGTGCAATAGCGTCAAACGGCCTCGACTAAACAGATTACGCTGCGGCGGCCGGCCAAAATGCAGCCCGATAAGGCCAAACATACGGCGCCAGAACACCACCACAACAGCCAAAATCGAGCCTAGCTGAATAATCACCTCGAACGTTTTTGCCGTATCGCCCTCAAACCCCAGCCAGTGCGCCACAATAATCATATGTCCGGTAGAGGACACCGGCAGAAACTCCGTCAGCCCTTCTACAACACCCAATATCAACGCCACCCACAATGAATGCAGATCCGCCATCACCCGTAAACTCCCTTCCTGCCACATAAAAAAGCGGCCCTGCCGATGGCAAGCCGCAACATCATATTCGCCCGTCGCCTTTCATACCGGCTCCCGGCGCTGTACCACACCGATTGTTGCCGACATTGCAGTCTGACACTATCGTTTGAAATTACCGTCTGAAATTACCGTCCGAAACTGCCGTCTGACACGACAAGTCCGGCACGGCGGTAAAGCGGTTATCGTTGATTACCTTAAGAAAGTCCGGCGTTGCCTGCACCATAAATAATGTAACATTGCATACGCTGCCGGCTTAGGCCGTCGGGCGCACGCCGCGCTCTAGTATCACGCCAACGTTACGCGCCTGAGCCACTGCCCCAGGTTTACTGACTTTTATCCGCAACCAGGCGATGGCAAAGCGTTGCATCAGCATCGACGCCACCTCTTGCGCTACGCGCTCTACCAATGCAAAACGCCCGTCTTCCACCAGAGCGATAACCGCGTCACAGACATCGGCATAACTGAGGCAATGGGCAACGTCATCGCTGGCCGCTGCCGCCTGGTTATCCCACGCCATTTCGATATCGAACACCAGTTTTTGCTGGATGGTCTGTTCCCAGTCATAAACCCCGATAGTGGTAATGACACTCAGTTCTTCAATAAACACGATATCCATCACGCCATCCCCTGTTTTTACTGCCGCCGGATACCACTTCCGGCAGAAAGTGCGTATTATCCACAGATGCTGAACTAAAACGACCCTTATTGGACGGAAGCCGTTTATGAGTGTTATCGCGCCCGGAATGATTATCGTCGCGTATCTGTGTGGCTCAATCTCCAGTGCGATTCTGATCTGCCGTCTGGCTGGCTTGCCAGACCCCCGCACTCACGGTTCCGGCAATCCCGGCGCGACCAATGTATTGCGCGTTGGCGGCAAAATCGCAGCGGCAGCGGTGCTTATTTTTGACGTGCTAAAAGGCATGCTGCCGGTGTGGGGAGCCTATACGCTGGGCAGTTCACCACTCTATCTCGGTTTAACCGCCATTGCCGCTTGTCTTGGGCATATTTATCCCGTGTTTTTCCAGTTCCGTGGCGGCAAGGGCGTCGCTACGGCATTTGGCGCCATCGCCCCTATTGGCTGGGACTTAACCGGGCTGATGACAGGCACCTGGTTGTTAAGCGTACTACTTAGCGGCTACTCGTCGCTTGGCGCAATCATCAGCGCGCTGATTGCACCGTTCTATGTCTGGTGGTTTAAACCTCAGTTTACCTTTCCCGTCGCCATGCTCTCTTGCCTGATTCTGATGCGCCACCACGATAATATTCAGCGGCTCTGGCGCGGTCAGGAAAGTAAAATCTGGAAGAAACTACGTCGCTCTCGCGCTTCAGACGACGCCTCGCATCAGGATAATCCTTAACGCTGGTATCACAACGCTAGCCTCATAACCAGAAGCGGCTGGCGGCGGCCGTTATGACGCCGCCGCACTCACCCTTACTTTAATAATGCCTGAACAACGTTGTCTGTCTGGGACGACAGCCGGAATTGCGCCATACTGACTGCCAGTTCCTGAGCCTGCTCCTCAAGCGATCGGGTTGCCGCCGCCGATTGTTCTACCAGCGAGGCATTTTGCTGGGCCACGGCATCCATCTGCGACACGGCCTGATTGACCTGTTCAATACCATTACTTTGCTCGCGGGTGGCTCCCGATATTTCCCGCATCAGTGCCGTAACCCGAACCACGGCGGAGGAGACATCATTCATGGTTTCCCCTGCGACGCGGGCAATGCCTGCCCCTTCATTGACCTGGGTTTGCGAGTCTTGCATTAACGCCTTGATCTCTTTGGCGGACTGCGCACTACGCTGGGCAAGGTTACGCACTTCCCCGGCAACCACGGCAAAACCGCGCCCCTGTTCGCCAGCGCGCGCGGCCTCAACCGCCGCATTAAGCGCCAGAATATTGGTTTGAAAGGCGATGCCGTCAATCATGGTCAGAATGTCTGCAACCCGTGCTGCGGTGGCCGAGATCATCTGCATTTTCTCAAGCATCTGCTCTGAGGCTTCACTGCCTTTAGCCGCAATATCCGATACCTGTTGCGCCAGTAGATAGGCTTGGTCGGCATTATCCGCATTGAGCTTCACGGTCGATGCTAACTGCTCCATGCTCGATGCCGTTTGCTCCAAAGAAGCGGCTGACTCCTCCGTACGCTGGGCAAGATGACTATTACCGGACGCCAGTTCACGGGCGCCCACATCGATTTGCCCACCGGCATCGCGCACTCGCCCTACGGCAACGGACAGCGAGCCCTGCATCTGTTTCATTGCCCGCAGCAGACGGCCAATTTCATTGTGACGCCCCTCTTCTATCTGGCTAGACAAGTCACCTTGTGCAATAATTTCAAGCTGTTGCACTGCGCCATCCAATGGTTGCAAGACCCATTGGCGGATAGCCCACCAGGCTAATGCCGATAACAGCAGCGCAATCGCCAATGCACCGCCCATGCTCCATAACCGGCTGGATGCCAGGGTATCGGCTTGCTGCAACAAGGTTTCGCCCACTTGCAGAGCAAAATCGCGGAAATCGTTAATCGCCGCATCAACGCCAATCGTCAACGCGGGCAAGCTGTCTTGCATCAGCGTGTAGTAATCATCGAGATTCTCATTTCGCAACGCCGTTAACAGAGGCTGAACGCCTTTGCTGTCATAGGCGTCGTAGGCCGACTTGATATGCTCCGCCAATTCCTCACCGCGTTTCGTGACCGTGCCATAGGCGAAAAATCGCGCCATTTCACGGCGAGAGATCTCGGTATATTGCGCAGCTCGCCCGGTACTCTCACGCGCTTTATCCACCAGGCCGACCTCGTACAGGCGCACCGCCTGTGCCGCTGCCATTCTGGCGCGTAGCGTCGCGGTATAACTTGCCGACAGCGCACTCAGTTCCTTGCCCTGAATTTTGTCTATCGACTGTAATGAGCGATTTCCCTGACTAATCGCACTCGTCCCTATTCCTACCACCACTGCCAGCAGCACCAGCATCATGACAAGCAGGGCCAACAACCCTTGCTTGACCGTCATACGCTTTAGCATCCGTACGCTCCCTTTGTGATATAACATCATAAAAAATAAAAACAATGTTCTGTTTCATTCATCAGGCTGAAGCCCTTTCTTCATCATCGGCTTTTGCAAGATGAAACGATTCAGGATGAGAGATTATCGGAATGCAAGCGGCATTTCTTTAGCTTGATTAATTATTTACATATTACTAATTATCAAGATGTTTATTTTTTATCCTGACACCTGCCGATACGCGCAGCCCCCCTAAAAACTCACGACTTTCGCCCTTAGTTGGCTATAATGACCGCCACTCCATTCTGGTTTGAAGAAGAAGGAAACCGACATGAGTTTGAATACCGTACCGGCGGGCAAAGATCTCCCGGAAGACGTTTATGTAGTGATCGAAATCCCGGCTAATTCTGATCCCATCAAATATGAAGTGGATAAAGAAACCGGCGCACTGTTTGTAGACCGTTTCATGTCTACCGCGATGTTCTATCCATGCAACTACGGCTATATCAATAACACCCTGTCACTGGATGGCGATCCGGTTGATGTGCTGGTACCGACTCCGTATCCGTTGCAGCCGGGCTCAGTGATTCGCTGCCGTCCGGTTGGCGTACTGAAAATGACTGACGAATCTGGCGAAGATGCGAAAGTTGTTGCGGTGCCGCACACCAAACTGAGCAAAGAGTACGACCATATCAAAGACGTGAACGACCTGCCGGAGCTGCTGCGCGCCCAGATTAGTCATTTCTTCGAGCACTACAAAGATCTGGAAAAAGGCAAGTGGGTAAAAGTGGATGGCTGGGCTGATGCCGCCGCTGCAAAAGCTGAAATCCTGTCTTCTTTCGAGCGCGCCAAGAATAAATAAGGCGTTGCGAGTAAAACAGGCCATGCCGCCTTTGCCGTAACCTCACGGCAACTGCGCAAAACGCGCAGAGGCGCATGCACAACAACACCGCCATTGGCGGTGTTGTTGTTTACATACAGCGCTGGTTTACAGACAACGCTGGTTTACATATAACGATAGCTTACCCATCCCATCGCGCAGTAAACCATTACTCCTCTTCAAATGTCGCTCGCCAGGAGCTGCCTGCGCCGAACTCGGCTTCATAAGCTGGTCGCGCCGTCACCGTGTCATAAATAATGTGCAGTTTTTCTATCAAGCCTGCGCTATTCATTTCCAGCACATCCACACACTCAAAATGGGCAGGCTCGCCCGACGGCAGCGTCCATTTAAATTTAAACCAAATGGTTATCAATGGCCGACCATCAACCTGAGACCCCTTCGTGACACCTTTGAGATTAATTTTGGCCCGCCCGGTATCTTTAAATAATGCGGTATAAAAATCCTGTGCCTTTCTTGGGCCATACAGTGGCGAAAACACAACGCCATCAGGCGTATACAAGTCGAGAATCGCGCGAAGGTCACTCTTTTCGAGTGATTCAAGGTAGGTTTTAGCTATCTGATCCGGTGTCATTCCTATTCCTCCTGAAGAGTGATATCCATTGTTATTTCACACGCTGCCAGCGGCGTGGAGAGCTGCCAGGCAGCTAATATATGAGGGGCAAGCTGTCCAACATGACCAACTACCGTACCGCTGTCAGTCACCAGCGTGGTTACTCCTGATGACGCCCAGGGAACGCCCCCATCGCGCTGGCGGTGAACGGTAACGCCTCGGGCAAGCAACACTGCCTGTACCGCTGCCAGCAACCGCTCGCCGTCCTCACTTAGCGCCGCCAAATGAAATGGCTGCCGGGGAATGGCCGCATACAGTTGTGACAACTGCGGGTCAGATGGCGCACGACCCGCCGCTATCGTCGGAGCAACGGACAACCGGCCCGGCAAAAACACCCGCGCGCGTTCAAAAATACCGTGGCTGTACGCCGGTAATGCCGCGCGTTGCTGCTGCCAGAGGCGCAATAACCCCGGTAACAGCAAAGGCCTCAGCACAGGGGCAAGACCGGCAATTGGGTTACTGAGTTGCCAATAATCCGGCGTATCGCTCTGCGCTGCGTCAGGTTGCAGCAGCGCCAGCTCCTGCTCGGTGATGAAAGGAAAGGTCGAGACCTGCACCCAGCCCTGCGTCGCCATCGTCCAGTCCGTCAGGCTGTCGCGCCCGGTTGCAAAGCGCTGCGCCACCTCGGTGCGGGTTAAATCCAGCGCCGCTGTGTGGGCATAAGCCACGTCGCCATTAACAATCGGCTGTAAGTCTTGCAGCCCTTCTCGCAGCATCAGCGTGCGCTCGACACCGATACCGAATGAAAATGCGCGCAGCGCTTGCGGGTCGATGCCGCAGTTCGCCAGCACATTGTGATGCACCATGCCGCAGCCACCCCATTCAATCCACCCCTCGCCCTGACAAGTCGGGCACGTTGTGGATTGCCCATAGCACCGGTGACACTGAATATCGATTTCTGCCGCAGGCTGTGCGTAAGCGAACTCGTAAGGGCGTAATCGCGTCACCACGCCCGGCCCAAACAGCGAATGCGCCAGTTCATCCAGCAGGCGCTTCAGGTCATCCATCGTCAGATTGCGGTCTACCGCCAGCCCTTCCAATTGATTAAAAACCGGGCTGTGCGTGGCATCCAGCGCATCAGGGCGATAGGTTCGCCCAATATGAAAACGGTATAACGGCGGCGCTTGTGTCAGCAACGTGCGGGCTTGTACCGGTGAAGTATGAGCGCGCAATACCAGGCCCGATCGTAAATCGGGCTGTTTGGATTGTTCGGGCTGTGGCGCGGCATCAACCTGCCGCTGCAATCGCGGCGTGAGATAAAAGGTATTGTCCGGGGCGCGGGCAAAATGGTCATCCGCCATATTAAGTACATCAAAATTGAACCATTCGGCTTCAATTTCCGGCCCTTCCATCGGCGTGTAGCCGCGCGCCTGAAAAAAATCGGCGATCTGTTGGCACAGCAGTGTCAACGGATGCAATGAGCCCTGCGGAGGCTGACCATAGGATGTCATGATGAAGCACCTTGCAGCGTCCAGGCGGCGATGCGCTCGTGCACCAAGTCCATCATGTCCCACGCCTGGCGGCACAACGGCAGCAGCGCCTGTATTTTTTCCGCTGGCAAACTCTGCAAATAGCGCTGACCGATAGCACGATGATCGTCGTCAGCCTCGGCATGGACATCAAAATAGTCCCCCTCGACTTCCGGTTTATGGAAGATTTCAGACGTCGCCAGACCAAACACATGGCCGCTCGACTCAACCACCAGATGCACAATCACCAGTTTGCCCGCCTCATCTTGCTGATACATCTGGGAGACAAACCAGTTACCTGCGGCGTCCAAAATCGGATCGTAGACACTGTCATTAATCTGATAGCGCACCCGCAATAACTCATCATGCCCCACCTCTTCCATGAAATGACGCTGATACTCCTCCTGCAACGCAGGGGTTACACACAGCGCCTGACGCGCGAGCACCATTTTCTGGAAATAGCATGACCACACATAGAGCGCGGAAACAAAACGTTGACGCAATTGCGCATCTTTCTGTAACCGGCCAGATGAAAATAACCGAAACAGCGCATTTTGCTGATGACGACCCAATAGGGTTTCATTAACCTGATGTAAATGATTTAACGCATCACTGAATGTTACGCGAGCCTGCGTTTCATCTTCATATAATCCTTTACCTTCAAATTGAATCGACAACCCATGAAACGTTTGCCCTTCTCGGGTGGTAAAGCCATGATTTTGGAACGGCTCAACGCAAACAATATCCCCTTCATATAACTGACGAGGGCTGTCACCGGTTAATTGAACTGAACCACTGGTCACAATAATCATGGACTTTGTCGGGTGCTGGTGAACATCCAGTGTTTCACCGTCTCTTAAGCGTACCCAGGCAAATGATAGCCGACCACTTTCCGGTATAAAATGCGCCAGGTTTTCATTGCGACGAAAATCACGATGCTGACCCAATAAATGTTTTTCGCCATCAATATCAACATGCGTAATTGCACGAATCTGCTCACGCGCAATAACATTTACAACGGCTTGCTGTTCCTTATTCATCTCCAACGACTCCTTGTAATACCTCTATTATGTTTAACGTCATCAATAGGGCAATACAGCCCACCAAACGCCTCATATAATTTTTTTAAAAAATTCATACCACCCATCATAAAATGGGCAATCATCATGGTTGTTTTTATTACACGAGATAATTACTGACTCAGGATACCGACTAATTCATCCATGACATGTGGTTCAGCCAGTGAAATACGAATATATCCGATAAGCCCCATGGGATTGGGCAATACATCAAATCCAGCATTGATCAGACGCGTGGAAAAATGTTCCGGTGCTTTAATTGTGATAAAACCAGCGTGAGCAAAGACTTTTTCAACACCGGGAATATTTTCTAATTTTTGAGCTACGCGCGACCGCTCCTGAATAAAGCGCGATATTTGGCATTTTAATTGCGTAATATCGGATAATGCGGCTTCGGCCTGTTCAAGCACCGGTTGCGGCAGCGCAAAAGGGAGCCGCACTTTCATCATGGCGCGAATCAGTTCAGGCTGCGCCAGCACCGCGCCGACACGCAAGCCAGCCAACGCCATACCTTTTGATAAGGAGCGCACCACGATTAACTGCGGATAATCATGAATAAGGTGGCGAAATGAGCGCCGGTCAGCATACTCAACGTAAGCTTCGTCAACCACGACCAGCCCGGAAAACGTGGTAAGCACCTCGATGACTTCATCGAGTATCAGGCTGCTGCCAATCGGATTATTAGGATCACACAGCAAAATACCTTTCGCCTGGCTCTCTTTTATCTTCACCAGATCGAGATGATTAAATGATTCGCCTAAAAGAGGAATACGCTCTACCGGAACGGCATACACTGTGGCAAGTTCGTCAAATAAACGAAAATTAGGTGGCGTGACAATCACGCTGTCTTTCACGGGTTCGAAGAAGGCGCGAAATATTAAGTCCAACCCATCTGAAGCACCGCGTGTCATAAGCACCATATCCTGATGCAATACACGCTCGCCATCATAATTTTCTATTTCATTCAATGCATGAAGATAGCGATGACTGAGTGAAGGATAAACGTTCGCAGGATAGCGATTCTGCTGACCACCGAAAGGGTTTTCATTATCGCGCAGGTTAATCATGCCTCTCTCTTCTGAACGAGAAGAAAAACTGAAGGCAGGTGTCATGTTATTTACAGCATCTCTTATTAATGACTTTTTCATTTTCATCCTTGTACGATGGAGCCAAAATCACCTGCTGCGCGTTTCTTCACCCTGCTATTTATTAAATAACAGATATCACGCCCTATTTTCATCACTGAAGATGAAAATCAAGGCATAAATAAAAAGGCGAAAAACATGAAAGCGGGCAACAAGCCTGCATTCTTCCCTGAACACACATGATGTCATTAGAGTCCGGTCAAATTCCTTAACCAGAAAAACTTATAATAACTGACTTATCGTTAATAATTTTCATTATTAAATCAAAACAACCCCACTGTCAAGCGACATAAAAAACAAAAAACTAACAAAAATTAACAGCAAAAAATTTCTTCAAAAAGAAAAAACAGAATTAAAAAATATCAATAACATGACTTCATGCAAAAGCAATATTAAAAAAACAGCGCAAGGAAAAGTAAAACAGAGAACAAATAAAAACAGTGACTATTCGATAAAATAATTAATCCCGACTGCTGTTATCAGCAGCCGGGATTATTTAGGGTGTGGCGTAATGTAAGGTTATGGCTCTTCGTAACGCTGTAACCAGTCTCCGCTGGTAATGCGCCGCAAGCCCGTAACTGGCCGCTGATACAAGTAAATCCAGGCGCTGCCATAAGGTGTTGCAATCAGCTCACGCTTATAAGCCCCTACACTGCCTGCTCGTTTCAACTCATCCAATTCCGCCAGAATAGATGAACTGATCCGATAGACCTCGCAGTGAATCTCTCCTTCGCCTGCTACTGCCGCAGGGTAGTGACCCAAATCATACAGCTCATACCCCTCAAGCTGGTGGTCGCCTAACCACTGCGCATTGGTCATCCAATGACTGTTTCCCTGTTTGCGCCGTAAACTGCCGTAGACAATAACTCGCATGGCTAAAACTCAAACTGATAGAGCACATCGAGCGCCTGGCTAACGCCAGACACCGCTTCCAGGTATAGTTTTGGCATTAAACGATAACGTAAGGTTAGCGTTGCCAGTGAATCAAACAGGCCAACCCCGTATTTGACCTGTAGGCCCGGTAGAACGTAGCCGCTGACGACAACCTGTGATTTATCGCCAACCCCCTGTGTGTCCAGAGCTAAATTGCTTACGCCAAAGGCCTCGCCGATTTTACCCACAACTTGACCACTTTGTGCAACCCCTAAACCAATCAGGGCGGAGGTCATCATGGCGCTATCGGTGCCTGTGCTGTTCAACCCCTGCCCGCGCAGCAGATACGATAACGCCTCTTGCTGCGACAAGGTAGGTTCAGAGAACACTTCAAGTTTTGGCGTGGTGGCCGGCCCGGTAATTCTGACACCGACTGTGACGCTGTCGGCGGTGTTATCCGGGTTACGAATCGCTTCGATATTAAGCAGAGGCTGAGTCGGCGGCCCGGCAAATAGCAACTGGCCTTTCCGCACCCGTAAGTCTTGGCCATATGCCTTAAAACGGCCTTCCGGCATCGTTATCTGCCCATTCAGGCCCAACCCCTGAATATCCTGCGTGACCTTCAGATCTCCGCGCAGGCGGGCTCGCAGGCCATAAGCCTCCAGCCACACATCATCACCGACGCGAACAATCAGGTTGCTGACAATCGGAATAGACGCTCCCGTGCGCGTTGCGGGTCGGTGCGCGTCCACTATCACCTCATCGTCCGACACCCCGACCGTACTGGCCGGCAGGTCATGGGCGACCACGCGCGCCCAGGGAATCGTCACCGTACCATTAAGGGTCAGTTGCTGCGGTGTGGCGTCAAACACCATGTCCGGTGATATATCAAGCCGCGCCATTGGGGGAAGAGTCACACGCATTCGTTCGCCATTTACCGCCACGCGTGCGCGCCACGCCTGCGCTTGCGACCAATCGGCACTCCCCGCCAGATTAATTTGCCCCTGCGTTGTGCCTAACACGCCCTGCAACGAAGAGGACATGCCATTGAAAACCAGCGCCAGATTGCCATGGGTTAAATCGACGGGTAACGCCTGACTTTGTGCAGATAAACCGGTTAGCGCCAGCTGGCCAAACACCGTTGGATGCGCGACGCTGCCGCCAAAGCGCAGATCGGCATTGATAATACCGCTGGCATTTTCATTCTGACGTAGCATCGGCTTTAACAGCGCCAGCGACAACCCATTGATAGACACGGTGCCGCCAAGCCCCCGCCGCTGCTGCGGGTCGGTAATGTCGAGCTCGCCCCGCATTCTGCCATTCCCGTCAATACCCGCTAGCCACGCCAGCCGTGCCTGGCCGCGTTGCAGCGCCGCATCTAGCGTTAACGTATTGAACACCACAGGCAGCGCACCGCCGCTTTGCAGCGTCTGGCGCACACTCACCCCGCTGCCATTGAGCTTCAGTTGGGCGTCCGGCAGGCCGCCGCCGCGCTGCCAGCTTACCTGTGCATTACCGGTAATAGTGCCGCTTACGGCGGTCTGCGCGTCGAGAAACGGCTTCATTATCGATACGTTAAAGCGGTTAAGCGCCAGACTGGCTTTGCCGCTGGCCCCCGCCTCTATCGGCTGCGGCACGCACAGTTCCGCATCAGAATGACGCCAGCAATGCGCCCCCAGCGTTAGCGTTTGTGTGGCCGCCTGATACGCCAGAGACAGCGAAGGTGAAAGACGCCACTCGCCTACCGGGGTGCTCAAACGGGTATCCGTCAGTTCGCCCTGCCAGCGTTGGGTTGCTCTATCAACATGACCGCGCAGTAATCCCTGCCCGCCCAACGGCTCGCCGTTCACCATCACCCGCAGCTGATGCTGATTTTCATCTCCCGCCGCCCGCACACTCACCGACGCCAGTCGCCATTCATCCTGTATCAGTTGCTGCACCTGCAAGTCCAGCGTGCCGCGCACCTGCTGGTCAGCCTGTACATCGCTATTCAGCGTGAGTTGCCCGACACTCAGTTGCTGCCAGCGCAAACCGCTGGCCTTTAACTCAGTTTGCATATGCGGCTGCTCACGTTTACCAAACAGCCGCACCTTACCGGTTATTTTGCCAGCCAATCCCGGCAGTAACCCGTTAAGCGCCGGAGCATCTACCTTACCGTCCAGTTGCCATTGCTCGCCAATGCCGCCCTGCAACGAGAGTTGGTTGCGCCCCCACGTTGCCACGACCTCGGGTATCGACCACTGGCCGCTATCATCACCACGTAGCGCCCCTTTTAGCGCCACGCGCTGTTGCCGCAACTGCCCATGCAGGTTTAACTGCGGTACGTCCAGTTGCCAGTGCGTGGCCGACAGGCTGCCGCGTGCGCTTAATGCGCCATCCAGCCGTATCGGCCATTGTGGCCATTGCTGTGCACTATTAATGCCGTTGAGAGCCCACTCCGTTCGCCAGTGCAACGCATCGGGCCACTCCAGTTGTCCGCTGATGTTTGCCGTGCCTTGCAGCGCCGACAGTTGCAGTTGCCTGAGGGTAAATTGTTGTTCGCTGCCGTTGCCATCTAGCGTCAGCGTTGCCGGGGGTAACGCTTGCCCGGCGATATCGGTACGCAACGAGAGCGCATAGTCCGTCGCCCGGCCACCCAACGTGAGTTGCAGTTGTTTTAGCTGATATAACGCGTCACCGGTTAGCGGCCAACGTAACTGCGGGCTACTGAGGTTAAGAGTAAATGGCAATCCGGCCTCGGCTAAAGAGGTCTCAAGGCTCAGTTGCGCCTGCTGCGGGCCTGAAACATTCATCATCACCCGTAACTGCTGGCGCAGACTGCCTGATGCCGTCAACCGTATGCGCTCACCGTTAAGGGCTTCATCGCTCAGAGTGGCGTTGGCATTTAACGAGAGCGGCCAGTCATCGGCAAAACGCATTTCGCCTTGCGCATAAAGCGCGCCCTGAGGGAGCACAACTTTCAATTGCGCAATCACCAGTGACTGCTTGCGCGCCTGAGCCTGTAGCTGCACGTTCGATATCCGCAGCGGCGACGCTCCCTGAATCCGCCAGTCTTCGCCGCGAAAGTCATCAATGGTGAGATCCAGCGGCAGTGAAAATTCAGGCATAGCAGGCAGCAACGGCGCGGAAAACAGCGTGCGCAATTGCTGTGCCAACGCAACGGCCGCCTCGCCCGTTGGCGGCGCAGAGGGCGGTGTCGGTGGCAGGGTGATGGTCAATCCGTTCAATTGGGTCGGCGACAGCGTCAATGCTCTCCCCTGCCAGCGTATGCCGCTTTGCAGCTCGCTCAGGGCCAGAGTGGTGCCATCAATCTCTATCTGGCTGTCGGTCAGGCTAAGATGGCGCAGCGCTATCGCTACCGGCGCGCGGCGGTCCTCCTCGACTGACGCCGCTGTATCGGCAGGTTCGGGCGGCAACTGGCGACTGTCCAGGCGCACATTAAGGCGCTGTAGCGATAGCTCATCCAGACACACCTGGCTGCGCCACAGGCAAGCGGGCTGCAAGGCCAGATGTAGCTTTTGCGCCTGCACCGAAACCCCGGCGCTCTGATAACCGACGTCATGTAATGTCAGCGCGGTTAAGTCGCCCTCTATCTGGGCAATGGTTAAGCCCGGCACCCAGCGCGTCGCCGTCGTCAGCAAAATGCGCAGCCCCGTCGCCGTACTGAGCAGTAACGCCAGCGCCAGCAGCACCGTTACGAATAATACGCTCAGGCCAAGCGCAATGGCTTTTGTTTTGCTCATAGCTCCGGCCCCAGCCCAATATAAAATTGCACACCGCGTTTATCGCTATCGCCAACAGGCCGCGCGATATCCAATTTGACCGGCCCCACCGGTGACGCCCAGCGCACACCGACGCCTGCGCCTGTTTTGACATGGGTTTGCATCAGGTCATTAATCGCTTCGCCGCTATCGACAAATACCGCGCCCCACCACTTACCGCTCAGATTGTATTGGTACTCCAGCGAGCCGGTGGCAAGCTTGGTGGCTCCGGTCAGTTTGCCGTCACTGTCACGCGGTGAGATGGATTTGTATTTATAACCGCGAATGCTGCGATCGCCACCGGCAAAAAAGCGCAGTGACGGCGGCACGCGGGAAAACTGGCTGGTTTCAATCCAGCCCAGATTGGCGCGCGCGACGAATCGGTGTTTCTGCTCGATGGTGCGAATCCAGGCGTTTTGCGCCTGAAATACCGCAAAATCGATATCCGAGCCCCACAGGGTATTCGACACATCTATCGAATAGCGTTGGGTGTCTCCCCAGTCAGGCATCAGCCCGCCCCGTTGACGGGTGCGATTCACACTGATGCCAGGGTAGAGCAACATCGTGGTATGGGTGACATTGGCCTGAGTAAAGTGATCCAGCGCCCAGCGCAGCTTCAGCGCCCGCTGCCAGCCGCTGGAAAGCTCCCAGTAGCGGGCCAGCGTGAAGGAGGTGGAGTCGGATTGGGTGTCGTTAAGGTCTTCACGCTTGAATCCCCCCTGCACCAGATAGTAGTGCTCCAGCGGGTTTTTCAGCAGCGGGATTTTATAGCTCCAGTCCAGTTGTTGCTCGGGCGCTGACACGCTAAGGCTACTGGTCAGGCTGTGCCCATAGCTATTGACCCACGGTTTATTCCAGGTGGTTTTCAGGCGAGGCCCGACATCCGTCGCATAACCGACGCCGGTTTCCACATTATTACGGGTGCGCGGCGTGACCACCGCATCCAGCGCCAGTTGATGGTGCTGACGACCCGAAGCCAAATCCGGCGCAACCACCACCGAGTTGAACCAGCCGGTCGCAGATAAACGCCGGTTAAACTCTCCCAGCCGCTCCGCAGAGTAGGCATCGCCTTCCTGAAATGGCACCAGATTTTGCAAGTAATCCGCGCGAATTTGGCTCCCCTGAAATGCAACGCGCCCGAAGCGGTAACGCTCGCCGCTGTCGTAATCGATATCCCACCAGGCCTGCCGGGTGGACTGCATCAGGCTTAACCGGTGTTGCTTGAAGTGGCCGTCAAAATAGCCTTTACGCATGGAAAGCGTATTGAGCTCGGTTTTGAAATCTTCATACTCGCCGTGGTTCAACACGCTGCCAACCACCGGGCGACGAGTCCTGATTAGCGCCTGATAATCATCATCCTGCTGCGCCTGCCCGCGCAGGGCGATGCGGGAACCGGCTATTTTTACCGGCTCGCCAGGGTTCACGGTGACGTTTAGCACCGGGCTGCCACGGCCTTCGGCGGGAATTAACTCAAAATCGATGAGCGGTTCGTAGTAGCCCAGCGCACGCAGCCCTTGACGAATCGACTCATCAACACGGGCGCGAAAACGGCTGTCCGTATTGACTTCATCCGGCGAGATGGTTGAAAGCCGTGCCTGCACGTTTTTTTGCAACTCGCCCTCAAGCCCGATGAGCTGTAAGCGAACCGCTGCCGCACCCGCCGTGGAGGAGAGCAGCAGCCACATCAGGCCGCATAACGCACCTCGGCGCAGTTGATGTGGCAATAACGCTCGCATCCGGCAGGCCGCACCGTCATACCGTTGACCTAATACGTTGTTCTTTATTCTGATGAGTACCTTCACTTAACGTCCCGTTAGCGTCAGCAGAATCGACGTGATTTTGTATCAACAACAGACAAATCTCGCTGTCAGATTGTTAACTATAGTCATATTGTTAAATATAGTCAGATAGTTAACTATAGATAGTGATAGGCATACAGACAACGCCGCTCGTATCGCCGCTGCCACAGGTTTGTCATGTTGCCGGGTTATTACTGTGCTATTGCACCGTGTTACCGAATTATTGCACCATACGGCTGTGCTATTGCACCACAAAGGCCGTACACATTAACTCGGTTATGCTCTGAAAACGTCAGATGCAGGGTGAAATTCAGGAGCCAAACGTGATAAGCAACGTGGATAAAACGCAACAAATAAGTCAGGCGGATGCCTTGGCTGGCCGGACTACACCCATGCCGGTTGCCCGCCTGCATGCCGTCAACCACCACTCCATGACCCATGTCCCAGAAAACATGGACGTGGCGTTTTTTGCGATGGGCTGCTTTTGGGGCGTTGAGCGTCTCTTTTGGCAGCAAGCGGGGGTGTACAGCACCGCCAGCGGATACTGCGGCGGCTACACGCCGAACCCCACTTATCGTGAAGTATGCAGCGGGAAAACCGGCCATGCCGAAGCGGTACGAGTGGTGTTTGACCCGGCGGTTATCCGCTATACGCAGCTCTTGCAGCTATTCTGGGAACATCATGACCCGGCGCAGGGAATGCGGCAGGGTAATGATATCGGCACCCAATATCGTTCAGCGATTTATGTCGTCAACGCGCAACAAGATGCGGCAGCCACAGAGAGTTACCAACGCTTTCAGCAGGCGATGCGCGCCGCCGGTGACACGCGCGCGATTACCACCGAAATCGCCCAGGCCGGGCCGTTTTATTATGCCGAGGATGAGCATCAGCAATATCTGCATAAGAATCCGCATGGCTACTGTGGTCTTGGCGGTATTGGCGTCTGCCTGCCGCCGCAGGAAGCCTGACGGCGGCCATTACCCAGGTGGGTTTACCGTGTCTATTATTTAATGCCTGTTATACTGGAGTACGCGATGGGCCGACTAACGGCCCTTTTTTTGTGTTCAATCGGGTGCGTGACCAGGCCTGCCCGGTCGTCGCATCTTGTAAGCTTAATTGTTATTTCCTTTCAGAGGTTCGCCGTCCGTGACGACTGTGCGAAAAAACTATGTTAAACAGTCTGTTAATTATTTTATGTCTTATCGCCATCAGTGCGTTTTTCTCACTATCTGAAATTTCTTTGGCTGCATCACGCAAGATAAAGCTCAAATTGATGGCTGACGAGGGCGATTTGAACGCCGCGCTGGTGCTGAAATTTCAGGAAACGCCGGGCATTTTCTTCACCGTTATTCAAATCGGGCTGAATGCCGTGGCGATTTTGGCCGGTATCATCGGCGATGCCGCCTTTTCACCCTATTTCGAGATGCTATTCTCCCGCTTTCTGCCTGAAGACATGCTGGCTCGAGCCAGTTTTATCTGCTCGTTTGTGCTTGTTACCAGCCTGTTCATTCTGTTCGGCGATCTGACGCCGAAGCGCATGGGTATGATTGCTCCAGAAGCGATCGCCGTTCGGATTATCAACCCCATGCGTTTCTGTCTGCTGGTGTTTCGCCCGTTGGTCTGGTTCTTTAATGGCCTGGCCAACCTGATTTTCCGTCTGTTGAAACTGCCGATGGTGCGTAAAGAGGACATCACGTCAGACGACATTTACGCCGTGGTGGAAGCCGGTGCCTTGGCTGGTGTGCTGCGCAAGCAAGAGCATGAGCTTATCGAAAACGTGTTTGAACTCGAATCACGTACCGTGCCATCGTCCATGACGTCGCGTGAAAGTGTGGTCTACTTTGATCTCAAGGAAAATGAAAGCAGCATCAAAGAGAAAATCGCCCACCAGCCGCACTCTAAGTTTCTGGTCTGTAATGGCACTATCGACCAGATAGTCGGTTATGTTGACTCGAAAGACCTGCTCAACCGGGTGCTGGGTAATCAAAGCCTTGAGTTGACCAGCGGCGTGCAAATCCGCCCGGCGTTGATAGTGCCGGATACCCTGACGCTTTCTGAAGCGCTGGAGAGTTTCAAGACCGCCGGTGAAGACTTTGCCGTTATCCTGAACGAATATGCGTTGGTCGTCGGGATTATCACGTTAAACGACGTGATGACCACATTGATGGGCGACCTGGTTGGCCAGGGGCTGGAAGAGCAAATTGTCGCCCGCGATGAAAACTCATGGTTGATTGAAGGCGGCACGCCGATTGACGATGTGATGCGCGCGCTGGGCATTGATGAGTTTCCGCATTCAGATAATTACGAAACCATTGGCGGCTTTATGATGTACACACTGCGTAAAATCCCCAAGCGTACCGATTTCGTGCGCTATGCCGGGTATAAATTCGAAGTGGTGGATATCGACAGCTATAAAATCGATCAGTTACTGGTCACTCGGCTGGAAGAAAAGACGACCGCCAACGCAGAAGCCCATCCCGAACAGCCGTAATATGCCCGACATCATAACGGCCCGCACGCGGGCCGTTATGGTCATCCTGGCTGCCGGGTGGAGACATTACCCCCAGTCAGCCTGCAATTTTAACACCTGACGGTTCACCTCTGACATCACCACCAGATGCTGTTTATCCTGCGTTTTCGGTAACAGGATTCGCCCCTGATCAAACTCAAAAGCGCCAACCCCTTTAATATAGAGCCTGCCACGAAACAAAATCTTCACGTATTTGGCAACCTTCAGGGGATTATAGCGTTCGAAGATCCTCATCTTCTTTCCTCTCCTCCCGTTATTTCTCACCACATACCACCTGAGAAAAACGTTCCATCAGGTGTGTAGCGAGTATTAGATTAGTCCACCGAACCGGGAATAGGTTCCCTCCCCGGCAGAACTTTTCATGGTTTTTACACATTTTTACGGAATAGATTAATGCCACACAAATTAAATCAGTATAAACATCCAGCTTATGCGGCTGGCGAGCACGCCACTGAATACAACGGGCACCGGTGTGCCTCTCAACGGCGGCTAATCTAGCGTGCGAATGTGACCAAAAAACGACAATGTCACAGCGGCGCTGAAAAAGTCAGAAAAGCCAGAAAAGTCAGAAAAGAAAATAGAACCCGAGTCCACAACATCAAAAAACCACAGGGGAGAAGAGCAACCGGCTGGCGGCACAAACCGCGCACCAGCCGATTGGAGGGGAAAAACCTAGAATAGCGACACGCGGAAACCAGGGTTCAGGAAGGATTCGCGCGGCAGATAAGAGAGCGTATTGCCTTGCCAGTCACGCACCTGAGCGCCTGCGGCCAGCGCGACAGCATGACCGGCAGCGGTGTCCCACACATTGGTCGGCCCAAAACGTGGGTAGAGCTGCGCTTTGCCTTCCGCGACCAGACAAAACTTCAGGGATGAACCAATCGACACCGTTTGATGCTCACCCAATTGGCGCAAATAATCCTCAAGCTCGGCGTCTGCGTGTGAACGGCTCACCACCACCAGCGGCGGCCTGGCATCGCAGACTCGAATCTGCTGGCGCGTGCCGTGCTCTTCTTTCCACGCCTGCCCTTGCGCGGCGGCATATAGCACGCCAGTCACGGGCACATACACCACACCCAGCACCGGTTTACCGTCCTCAATCAGCGCGATATTGACGGTGAATTCGCCATTACGACTCAGGAACTCCTTGGTGCCGTCAAGCGGGTCAACCAGCCAATAACGCTGCCAGTGCTGACGCTCGTCCCAGGCTTGCGGATCTTCTTCCGATAACATCGGCACATCGGGAAAATGGCTTGCCAGACCGCGCGCAATAACGCGATGGGCAGCCAAATCAGCGGCCGTCACCGGCGAAGCATCTTTTTTATGCGCCACCTCCAGCGGCTGCAAGCCGTTATACACATGCATGATGGCATCACCGGCTTCACGCGCCAATTGACAGATCTGTTCTAACATCATTTCACCTCGGTTATACCTGCAAGCCCGATTTCAGATGCGATGACGGGCGAGATTTATTTTTACTAATGGAATTTCATGCTGCGCCTCACATTTTTTGCTGATATTTAACACCATATTCATCAAAATCTGCGATACACATTCAGGTTACACCGCCAGCCTTCCCATGGTTTGAAGGGAGGCGGCGCTTTACATCGACTCGTCGTTACACAATACCTCGTCACAGGAGCGACTTTTATGAAGCATAAGCTGGCGTTAAGCCTGCTGGCGATAGCCACCGCTAGCGCCGTTCAGGCTGCCACCGTTGATCTACGTGTGCTGGAAACCACCGACCTGCACAGCAACATGATGGACTACGACTACTATAAAGACAGTCCAACCGATAAATTCGGCCTGGTTCGTACCGCCAGCCTGATTCAGGCCGCTCGTCAGCAGGTGGTAAACAGTGTACTGGTCGATAATGGCGACATTATTCAAGGCAGCCCGCTGGGTGATTATGTCGCCGCGAAAGGGTTACAGAAAGGGGAAACTCACCCGGTCTATCTGGCGATGAACACGCTGGATTATGCCGTCGGCAATATCGGCAACCATGAATTCAACTACGGGCTCGATTACCTGCATAACGCGCTGGCGGGCGCTCATTTCCCGTATATCAACGCCAACGTGCTGGATGTAAAAACCGGCAAACCGTTGTTTAAACCCTATCTCATCGAAAAGAAAACGGTCAAAGACCGCGACGGTAAATCCCACGAGCTGCGTATAGGTTATATCGGCTTCGTTCCGCCACAAATCATGGTGTGGGACAAAGCTAACCTGAGCGGTAAAGTCACCGTAGCAGATATTACCGAAACGGCCAAAAAATGGGTGCCGGAACTGCGAAAACAGGGAGCGGATGTGGTGATAGCCATCGCGCACTCTGGGCTGTCGGCCGAGCCTTATAAAGCAATGGCGGAAAACTCGGTGTATTACTTAAGCCAGGTTCCCGGTATTGACGCCATCATGTTCGGCCATGCTCACGCCGTTTTCCCCAGCAAAGATTTTGCCGCCATTAAAGGCGCGGATATTGAACAGGGGACGCTGAATGGTATTGCGGCTGTAATGCCCGGGCAGTGGGGCGATCACCTTGGTGTGGTCGATCTGGTGGTGGATAACGCCAGCGGCTCGTGGCAAGTGACGCACGGCAGCGCGCAAGCCCGCCCTATCTACGACAAGGCACAAAAAAAATCGCTGGCGGCAGAAGACGCGCAATTAACCCATGTGCTGTCTGATGCGCATCAGAAAACCCGTGAATTTGTCAGCAAACCGATCGGCCAGGCGACCGACAATATGTACAGCTACCTGTCGTTGATTCAGGATGACCCAACGGTACAAATCGTCAATAACGCACAGAAAGCCTACGTCGAACACTTTATTCAGGGCGACCCGGATTTGGCCAATTTGCCGGTGCTGTCAGCCGCTGCGCCGTTTAAAGCCGGTGGCCGTAAAAACGACCCGGCCAGTTATGTGGAAGTCGAAAAAGGCCAACTGACGTTTCGAAACGCCGCCGACCTCTATCTCTACCCGAATACGCTGGTGGTCGTGAAGGTAAAAGGCGAGCAGGTACGGGAATGGCTGGAATGTTCTGCCGGGCAGTTCAATCAAATAGACCCGCATAAACGTGAAGCGCAATCACTGATCAACTGGGACGGCTTCCGCACCTATAATTTTGACGTGATTGATGGCGTCAATTACCAAATCGATGTGACGCAACCGGCGCGTTATGACGGCGAATGTCAGTTAATCAACCGTGACGCACACCGCATCAACGCGTTGACGTTTAACGGCAAACCGATTGACCCTAACGCCACATTCCTGATTGCGACCAACAATTACCGCGCCTATGGCGAAAAATTTGCCGGTACAGGTGAAAAGCAGATAGCGTTCGCGTCACCGGATGAGAACCGCGCCGTATTAGCCGCTTACATCAGTGCTGAAACGAAAAAAGCCGGTGCGGTGAAACCGTCTGCGGATAACAACTGGCGGCTGGCGGCTATCACCAGCGACACCCCGCTGGATATCCGGGTAGAAACCTCGCCGTCACCCAAAGCGGCAGCGTTCATCAAAGAAAAAGCGCAATATCCACTCACGTTAGTGGGTAACGACGACATCGGTTTTGCCCTCTATCGCCTTGATTTACAGCAGCACTAAACGGCATTGATTGACAGCCGTGCTAACGTCGCCACACCGCGCCTAACCCGCGCGGTTTTTCTTTCCGCTTCCTGATTTTTAATCCTTTCGGGGGATGGCTAATTTTTAAAGATGCATTTAAAATGCATTTTATAAACGATACTGTTCAGAGGACGCCCATCATGCAATACCGTGACCAATCGCTAGGCGAACTGGCTATTACCCTTCCGCGCGCCACCGCGCTGTTCCGTGAGTTTAATCTTGATTTTTGCTGCGCAGGCAAACAAACGCTGCAATACGCCGCCAACAAGCAGGAACTGGATATCGAGATGCTCGAAACCCGGCTGGCCGAACTCGCCAGCGCCCCGTCAACCGGGAAAAACTGGCAGCAAGCGCCACTGGGCGAGATGATTTCGCATATCATCAGCCGCTTTCATGACCGCCACCGTGAACAGTTGCCGGAATTGATCCAGATGGCCGAAAAAGTCGAGCGGGTTCATCATGATAAACCCGGTTGCCCACGCGGGTTGGCCTCTCACCTGATGCTGATTCACGATGAGCTGAGTCAACATATGATGAAAGAGGAACGCATTCTGTTCCCGATGATTCAGTCCGGTATGGGCGCACAAGCCGGCGGCCCTATCTCGGTGATGGAACATGAGCATGATGATGCGGGTCAGCAGTTGGAAGTGATCAAGCGATTAACCGATAACGTTACGCCGCCGGAAAAAGCCTGTACGACCTGGCGCGCCTTGTATACCGGTATTAATGAATTCATTGATGACCTGATGGAACACATTCATCTGGAAAATAACCAGCTCTTCCCTCGCGCGCTACGGGGCGAATAGCCAACGAGTTCCCCTGCGCCGTCAAGAGAACCAGAGAATCAGAGAACAGGTAAGCTGCAGGAGCGGGATGATAACGACGTGGGGGTAATTGCCGTGTAAAAACGCCGCTCGACACCATGCGAGCGGCGTTTTCCTGTCATCAAAAGAGGTGAATCAGTAAAGTCGGTTCGTCAGTAAAGCACGTTGCTACATAAAGCACGTCGCGACATAGAGTAGGTTGCGACATACAGCACGCGGCTAAATAAAACGCGCGGCCAAATAAAGTACGTTACCAGCGCGGCCCGCCGTGATGATGCCCCCAGCCAGGGCCGGGGCCGCGTGGGCCACCGGGTACGATATAGACTGGCGGCGGCGGCTCAACAACCACAACGCGAGGCGGTGGTGGGGAGTAATAATACACCGGGCGAGCATGGTGCCGACGCCCATACCAGCTCTCTGGGTCACACCAGCGGTTGCCGTCCCAAACATAGCCACGCTCATCACGATCGCCGATGTGCAAATACACCCCCGGCAAAGCCAGACTCAGGCTATTCGCCTGCGCCGCAGGTATGGCTGATAGCAACATCCCTGACATGATGGCACCGAATAAAAGTGGCTTAATCATACTGTTAACCTCGGCTTTACCGCGATGCGGCTGATGGCTCATTTATACGGCGCGCCCATCTTATCGGCTATCAGAAAATGGCTAAATTTTGTAACGCTTATCGCCATGAGCTGGCGGTACGTCAACAACGCAGGCTTCTTATCACCAGTAGACGATGTCTTAGTCAAAAAACAGGCCAGACATCTCTGCCTGGCCTGCTCTCAAAGCGCGGTCACTTCTCATGTAACCATCGCCGCGATACGCTAATCATACGGACACAACCATTGCTGCTGATACCGTAGCGCATCGTGTCGCGATAATTACAGAATTTCCAGCAATTCCACTTCAAAAACCAGCGTACTGAATGGCGGAATCGAGGCACCGGCGCCACGTTCGCCGTAAGCCAGATTGTGCGGAATATACAGCTCCCACTTAGAGCCAACCGGCATAAGCGTCAACGCCTCAATCCAGCCTGGGATCACGCCGCTGACCGGGAACTCCGCAGGCTGACCGCGCTCTACTGAACTGTCAAATACGCTGCCATCAATCAAACGGCCCGTATAGTGGACACGCACCCGATCCTGACGCGCCGGGATAGCACCATCGCCCTGAGTCAGCACACGGAACTGTAAACCGGACTCCGTGCTATTAACGCCTTCTTTGTCTGCATTCGCTTCAAGAAAACGCAGCCCTTCCTGAGCCTGCTCACGCTGACGTTCACGGCGCACGACATCCGCACGCTCATGTACTTCACGTAACGCACGGTGTACAACATCCACCGGCACCGCAGGCGAATTACCACTGAGTGCATCGGTCAACCCAGTCACCAGCGCCTCGGGGATCAACCCCTGCAAACCGGATTCCTGCAATTGCTGGCCAATCTGGAGCCCGATGCCATAGCTTGCCTGCGCTTCGATGCTGTCATAAGAAGGGGTTGTCATGTATGTTCCTTTAATCTGTCGAATTCGAGCAGGCAGCATAACAGCGAGCGGGTTGAGGGTAAAACGTTCTGTTATTCGTGGTGTTAAGCCATACGGAATTGCCGCAGACAGTGCGTTTCCGCGCCCTTAGCGTCGTCTGTACCACGACATATACCGCAATGGTCGTGCGGCAAACTGGTTATCTGCTATCGATTGCCGATATAATCAGGCTGTTTTTACATTGATACGGTTCTAAGAGAGGTCACCATGGGCAGAATCGCGCCCAGGAGAAAGCAATCCCGCTGGAATCCTCACAGTCTCTGGCTCACCTGCCAACACAGGTGGGGACAATGGCGCCAGCGAAGACAGATTCCCGGTGAATCGCAAGGCGGTACTGATGAGGGCAATATCGACAATGACCATGGCAGCGCGCAGGAGAGACTGACGGCCACGCCCCCGGCATCCCACCACCGAGTGCAATCACTGTCATCCTGGCTGCACACACTGTGGCACATGCCAGATAGTTTCAGTTGGATGGCCCCTCTGCCTTATCTCCACCGCCGTTGTATTTTCATTGTTTTAGGGCTGCTACTCATCGTGCTGCTCTGGCCGGGCCCGGCACCTCAGCCCGCTATCCCCCAGCAGGTGGATGTCCCCTTATCACAGCATGCGCCGATTCAGGCGCAACTGGTCTCCCCGCTGGACACCCCTTCCCAGACGCCGCCGCCGGCGTCTGAGGCGAACTGGCGCACTTATCAGGTTGCCTCAGGGCAAACACTGGCGCAGCTTTTTCGTGATAACAACCTTCCGCTCAACGATGTCTTCGCGATGGCGCAAGTCGAAGGCACGGGGAAACCCCTCAGTAACTTACGCACCGGGCAGAGTATCCGGCTACAGCGTAACGCACAGGGTGCCATCACGCAGTTATCGACCGAGACATCGAGTGGCCAGCAAGTGTTATTCGCCCGCCAGCAAGACGGCTCTTTTATCCGCGTCAACTAACCCGCCCCCGCCGTTGGTGCTGAAAGCTCAAATACGCCATCTTTGGATATTGAGTGACGTTTTTATGCACAACGCCCGTCTCAGGTACGGTACGCCTTTATGCTAAGGGATAAATGCGCGCTTGCTCGGTGAGAAATCGCCCAACACCACCGCATGATTGTGCTGCGCATCACGGCTGCCATAAAGCAAAGTGAGTGGCTGATGCTGCTGTAACAGTGAGACGAGCGGCCGCCATGTCGTCTGTTGATGTAATTCTTGTTGATCTAACGCTTGTTGATGTAATTCTGCACGGTACAACGCAGCAAACGTTTCCCACTGTTCAGGGTTGCTATGAAACCAGCGCCGTAGCTCGTTACTCGGAGCCACCGACTTGAGCCACACTACGCCCTCAAGGCGTTGCTTGCTGATACCACGCGGCCAGAGTCTGTCGATAAGGAAAGTCGCATGCAGAAAAGGGGCTGCGACGTCATACACCCGCAATCGTTGCACATAGGCATTCATCGGTTTATCTCCAGAGCACCATACCGGCTGTACCGCTGATAAGAGAGAACGTCAGAAAAAAGCGTTTTTACTGATGACAGGGACAGCAGAAATGCAAAACGCTGGCCGAAGCCAGCGTTTTACGTATTGTCATGAAGCGAAGTAAAAATTACTCAGCAACAACGACAATGTTCAGTTTAGCGAATACGTCGCTGTGCAGCTGGAAGCTCACTTCGTGCTCACCCAGAGTGCGCAGAACGCCGTTCGGCAGGCGAACTTCGCTTTTCGCTACTTCAACACCGGCAGCGGTCACGGCATCAGCGATGTCGCGAGTACCGATAGAACCGAACAGTTTACCTTCGTCACCCGCTTTAGAAGCGATGGTTACGGAAGCCAGTGCGTTGACTTTCTCAGCGCGAGCTTCGGCAGCAGTCAGAACGTCAGCCAGTTTGGCTTCCAGTTCAGCGCGACGGGCTTCGAAGAACTCAACGTTTTTCTTGGTTGCCGGCACAGCTTTGCCCTGCGGAACCAGGAAGTTACGAGCGTAGCCCGCTTTAACGTTAACCTGATCACCCAGGCTGCCCAGGTTTGCTACTTTATCCAGCAGAATAACTTGCATTACCTTATCCTCTCAAAGTCTCGTTAATGGACAGTGGCCGATTACTGATGGCGATCAGTGTACGGCAACAAAGACAGGTAGCGCGCACGCTTGATAGCGCGGGCCAGTTGACGCTGGTATTTTGCACGGGTGCCAGTGATGCGGCTCGGTACAATTTTACCACTTTCGGTGATGTAGTTTTTCAGCGTTGCGATGTCTTTATAGTCGATCTCTTGAACGCCTTCCGCGGTGAAACGGCAGAATTTGCGACGACGGAAATAACGTGCCATTTGGCTAGTCTCCAGAATCAATCAATTCAATCTGCTCGGCATGCAGCACCAATTTACTCAGGCCATTGCGCCCTTGATGGCAACTAATGAACCCCTGAACTCTGAGTTGCATACCGACCGTTATACTGTGGGTAACTGCTTGTGACGAGTGTCCGCTGACAATCACGGGCATTCTGCACCAGGCTTGTCGGCGTAGTCCGGCTTCTTCCTGCACTGAGCGGTGCTCAAGCACAAACTGACAATGCGGAATACCTGACGGACTCACCTTTCGAATGGGCGTCTTGCACACCGTGCCAGACAACTCCAGCCGATTGGCCGTCACCACAACAATTACTCTTCAGAATCCCCAACTTCAGCATCATCATCAGCTTCAGCGTATTCGTCACGACGCTCACGGCGTTCGTCTTTCGCTTTCACCATCGGAGATGCTTCAGTTACCGCGTGCTTAACGCGCATAACCATGCTGCGGATAACGGCGTCGTTGAAGCGGAAGTTAGTTTCCAGCTCATCGATCACTTCCTGCGGCGCTTCAACGTTCAGCAGAACGTAGTGAGCTTTGTGCAGTTTGTTGATCGGGTAAGCCAGCTGACGGCGGCCCCAGTCTTCCAGACGGTGGATCTTGCCTTCCGCTGCTGTGATAGCACCGGTATAACGCTCGATCATGCCCGGAACCTGTTCGCTCTGGTCAGGATGAACCATAAAAACGATTTCGTAATGACGCATCGAATTGCTCCTTACGGATTATTCAGCCTCCTGTCAGGGTCAGCCGTGGCCCATGGAAGCAAGGAACGTATTGTGTGTACGGCTGAAAAAAATGACGCGTAATAATACTGACCATGCAGGACGAACACAAGCCATATTCTTCTATCTATGGCGTGAAAAAGTATGGCGGGCGTGAAAAAGTATGGCGCGAAAAAATATGGTGTGAAAAAGCGCCATGACGTGAAAACGCGTCTGTGACGTGAAAAGCCCTGTGCCACGTCGCACAGGGGATGAGGCGTTCGGGAACACTCGCCCGGCAATAACGACATCACAGCGTGCGTAAAAAGAAGTCCGCAGCGGCCTGTAACGCTGAAGGCGTAATTTTGTGGCCAATCCCCGCCTCAGTCAGATAAGTTAACTGACTGGCATGGCTATGCTGGGTATGACTATGCTGGGTATGGCTATGCTGGACATGACTATGCTGGCGTAATGCCTGATAGAGCCGCTTGCTCTCCTCCGCCGCAATCACCTCATCAGCCTGCCCGTGCCAGAGTAACAGGGGCCGGTTTGCCAGCAAGTCCAACTGATGCGTGACGTCAAACGGCGCAACGCGCTCGGCAAGCTGCCTGAGCGTGTCTGCCGCATCGGTGTCACCGGGCATGACGGGCGGGAACAGCGTTTGTGATAATGCAGAGAAATATCCCGACCCCATAAAACAGGCGCAGGCCCGCAGCCAGGGATATTGCGTCATGGCCGCCAGCGCGGTCATGCCCCCCATTGACGCGCCGCAGATTGCCACGCGCTCGTTCTCAATCAGCCCCCGCTCATGGCACCAGCGCAGGTAAACCGGCAATTCACTGATATTATTAAGAAAAATATCCCAGAAGCTGCGCCAGCGTTGCGCTTCATTGCCGTCAAAACGGGCGCCATGCATCAAGGCATCTGGCGCAATCACCCGAAATCCCGCCTTCGCCAGCGCATACGCAAAATAGGAATAGACCTCTTTTGATGAGGTATAGCCATGAAAAAAGAACACCGTCGGTAGCGGCCTAGCGCCAGCTCCGGCCGGGAAAGCATGTAACACCTCAACGCCGGAAACGTTTTCACATCCCATCTCAACCATCATTACTCCTTGTTTATTTTCACTCTGGCAGAGCAGGTAAAACACGATAGAACACCTACACTTATATCGTACGCCTATCGTACGCCACGTGCCTGCGCGCCAAATCAACAACCACAACAGACACTATATGACAATGACGTGCGTCAATTTTAATTACAAAAGTGGCAATTAATGTAAAATTTCGCGCTTTTTGGCCGTTAACGGCTTAACACAGAGTACGACTCACACACGACATACTCACACAATACATATTCACACCATACAAAAGAGAATCATCATGCAGCTTGCTTTTAGACGCTGGAGCCTGGGTGTTAAACTTTCAGTGATCGCTTCCCTGAGCGTGGCGGTGCTGTTTATCGCCTTCAGTCTCAGCCTGACCCGCTCTGCGGGGAATAAGCTGGAAGCGCTGACCCTGCATGACATGGAAAGTCAAGTCACCGGTATTACCGATATGGTGGCGATGTACGACACTAGCTTGCAGGCAAGCGTTGACAGCTATACCAATCTGTTTGCCAGCTTTTTACCCACACGCTTTACCGTTGATACCACGGCCCGCTTACCCCTTGGTGAAACCAGCGCGCCCACGTTGAGATCCGGTGAGACAGTGCTGAATATGAATACCGCCGTGACGGATGACTTTCTCAGCCGCACCGGTGCCATCTCCACTATTTTCGTGCGTGATGGTGACGATTTCGTGCGTATCACGACATCGTTAAAGAAAGAAGACGGCGCACGGGCGATTGGCACCAAACTCGACCGAACCAGCCCGGCATTTGCCGCAATAACCGAAAACAAGGTATTTAGCGGCCTGGCCGTGTTGTTCGGCAAACAGTACATCACCCAATACAAACCGGTAACGGGGAGCGGCGGCAACGTCATTGCCATTCTGTTTGTCGGTATCGATATCAGTAAAGAGTTTGCCCAAATGCAAAAGCGCATTCTGGAAAAACGACTGGGTGATAACGGCCATTTTATTGCTATCAGTAAAACCGGCGCGACGGCGGGTAACTATCTGGTTCACCCGACGCTGGCAGGAAAAAAACCCGACTGGTCGGCACCGGCACTGCAACAGGTGCTGAACAGTGACAGCGGCACACTGGAGTATGACGACAGTGCCCTGACGGGGGATGATCGCACGCAGGTATTGGTCTATCGCAGCGTGCCGCAATGGAAATGGGTGGTAGCCGGTACTATCAGCAAAGCCAGTCTACTGGCGGAGGTGAACACCATCCGCAACCTGTTTCTCGCCGGTGGCATCACATTGGTTGTGCTGTTCGCGCTGTTTTTCGTCTACCTGACCCGCCGCTGGTTAAGTCGCCCGCTGGACGAGGTTGTCAAAGTGGCGGAGCAATTTGCCGCTGGCAACCTGCAAGCCTCGTTAACCACGAAGAGTCAGGATGAAGTCGGTCGGTTAGTGGATGCTATCAATGGTATGGGGAATGGTCTGACGCAGTTGGTCGCACAGGTGCGCGATGCCTCCCAGGAGATAGCCGAGGGCACCGATGCACTGGCGCAAGACAGCGGCAATATCACTGAGCAGATTGCGCGTCAGGCCAGCAGCGTGGAGCAAACCTCTGCGACAATGGAGCAGTTGGCAGCGACCGTTAAACAGAATGCGGATAACGTCTCAAGTGCCAAACAACTGGCCTCACAAAGCGCCGATGCAGCCCAGCACGGCAGCAAAACCGTGTTGGACTCGGTAGCCACCATGAGCGATATCCAGCGCTCGTCGCAAAAAATCTCCGACATTACCACCACGATCGAATCAATCGCTTTCCAAACCAATATTCTGGCCCTCAATGCTGCGGTAGAAGCCTCCCGGGCGGGAGAAAATGGCCGGGGATTCGCCGTCGTCGCCGCAGAGGTACGCTCTCTGGCACAGCGGAGTTCCTCTGCGGTCAAAGAGATTGAAACGCTTATCGCCGAGTCGTTACGCCAGATTGAAGCCGGTTATCGCAGTTCAGAGAGAACCCGTCTGGCAATGGAGGACTTGCTTCATCGCATCGAGCAGGTCAGCACGATTGTTAATGACATCGATATCGCCTCGCGCGAACAATCTCTGGGTATCGATCAAGTCAATATTGCAATTAACCAGATAGGGCAGGCGATTCATCAAAACGCCTCGCTGGTGCAAAACTCGCAGGATACGGCGCAGGGGCTACGTGAAAAAGGCCACCACCTGAGCGATGTGGTCAGCGTGTTCCGTATCCACCCTTAGCGCTGTCGCTACCGTACGGCCTGTTGTTGTTTTTCAAACACAACAACAGGTTATACCCGGTTACACGCAGGGACTATCTCTCTTCTCATCAAGGCGTTACACTGCTTGCCTGTACAGAATCAGAGCCGGAGGCTGCCGTGCTGAAAGGGGTTTTAGCGCTCGCAAGTACCGCGATAATGATGTTATCCGTCGGATGTTCGCAGCAAGCCGGAGGCCCCACCGCCAGCGGGAAAGCAGGCGGTTGAAGTCTCAACGGTGCAAAGTGCCCTGCTGGAGAAGGTCGAGAGTGTGTCGGTGAATGTCTGCTGCACACTGGATGATGCGAGCGCCGAGATAGCTCGTCAGGCGACTGCACGGGGCTTACCTTATTACCGCATCGTCAGCCTGATGCAGGTTGAACGCCTGCGACGTGATAACTGGCGTGGCTACGCGATTTTTTATCGGCTATCCCCTGCTCATTCACCGCATCAGAGCGATATCAGTTCCCGATGATGTCAGTTCCCGATAAAGAGGATCAAGATGAAAAAACATTATGCCGCCATCGCACTGCTGGCGTTGGCAAGCGGCGTTAGCAGCACCGCTGGCGCATCGGACTATCCCTGCCGCAGTACCGAATGGAACCTGTGGATAGAGTCTATCGTCAACACCCGAGCGCAATACAGCAATATCGAGATTGGATCGCTGGTTTGGCAACAAGCGGTAGAAAGCCGTTTACCCGTGGCGGCCTGGCCATCGCGTAGCTCGATATTGTGGTGCGCGGCGGTAGAACAAAAAATCGCCAGTCTGACACACTAATACTCCTCCCTTCTCAGCACCGTATTGTGCGGTGCTGACGTCCTTGGCAAATAACGTATTCCTCTTACTGAACCGCATCTTTTGCAACGTTTTTTTTATATTGATATAAATATTGACGCATTTTAGCCGATAAAATTCCGATGTTTGGCGCATGCCATACGCCTTCCGAGCTTCTGTTACGTGGCAGATGGCCTGCTGCCATCGCGTGAACCCCTGCCCCGGAAAGAGGCCCGTTAGCACCATGGAGCGGCCCTGCCAGCACAATATCGCCAGCGGGATACCGTAATAACAAGAAACTGGGACAACAACAGAAACGAAAAAGGAAGCCGATTTATGCTACAGCAATTCTCACTTAAGAACCTGCCAGTTACGCGTAAACTGTTGCTGGGATTTGGTTTATTACTACTGATTGGCATCATGCTGTCTTTAGTGGGCTTTGATGGTTTACACAACAGCGAACAATCGTTAAAACGCATCAGCCGTCTTGGTGCGCTATACGACAAAACCGTTGTCGCACGAGAAGGCAATTTCAGCTACGCGCTTGAGCGTAAGGCGCAATATCTGGAACAGCATGATACAGCCATCAACACCATTGGGCAGGAATTAAACAGCCTGCTGGAAGAGATCCGCGCAGGAAACTGGCCGCAGGAAGATGAAAACGCCATCACGCAAGTTCGCACCGTTCTGGGTGATTACAATCGCCAACGCCAGCAAGTGATGAAAAACGATGTCAGCCAGCAGGAATTGAGCGCGCTGAACACGCAAATGGCGACACTGCAAGACAGCATCAACCAGCTCTATTTCACCGAAGAGAGCCGCGCGGCTAAAAACGTCACGCAGGGCGATATTCGGCTCGCCATTATTACCCTTGTTGCCATCATCATCGGCATCACGGCCGCTATCGTCATCTCCCGGCAGATTGTTCGCCCATTGCAGCAGGCACTCCAGGCTACCCGCGCGATTTCTGAAGGCGACCTGACCGTGCGCTTAAGCAGTGAACGCAGTGACGAGCTGGGCCAGTTAATCTGCGCCATGGCCAAGATGAACGACAATCTGCACGGCATGATAGATAACATCCGCCTCAGCGCAGACCAGATTTTCCACGCTGCGGGCGAAATCGTCGCCGGGAATACCGATTTATCCGCACGCACGGAGGAGCAGGCCGCCGCCATTGAACAGACCGCCGCCAGCATGGAGCAGTTAACCTCAACGGTGAAACAGAATACCGAAAATGCCCACCATGCCAACTCACTGGTCATGAGCGCATCGTCTACGGCACGTCAGGGCGGAGAACAAGTCAGCAGCGCGGTACAAACCATGGGAGACATCGCTCAAGGCTCTCGCCGTATCGCAGAAATCACGTCCGTTATCAACAGCATCGCCTTCCAGACAAACATCCTGGCGCTCAACGCCGCCGTTGAAGCGGCACGGGCTGGCGAGCAAGGCCGAGGGTTTGCCGTGGTTGCCGGGGAAGTACGCAACCTCGCCCAGCGCAGCGCCCAAGCCGCCACCGAAATTGAAAACCTGATTGCTACGTCCGTATCGCAAATTAATAACGGCGCATCGCTGGTCGAAAATGCGGGCAAAACCATGTCTGACATCGTTCTGTCGGTAACTCAGGTGCATGATATTATGGGTGAAATTGCTGTCGCTTCCGATGAACAGCATCGTGGGATTTCGCAGGTAGGCTCCGCGATTGTCGAAATGGATCAAAGTACGCAGCAAAATGCGGTACTGGTCGAACAATCCTCTGCCGCAGCCGCATCACTGGAACAGCAGGCAGAACGTCTCTCCCATGCGGTTTCGGCATTTCGCCTTACAACAAATACCCATCGTCATGCCAGCAATGGGTCGGCTCCCGCTACACTGCCGCGCCTTAGCATGCAAAATGCCTAACCGACTCTCTTAAAAAAAACAGCTTGCTTAAAAAACAGCCTGTTCAAAAAGATAGCCTAAGTAAAAAAGCCTGAGTAAAAAAATAGCCTGAGCCCGAATGGGCGCAGGCTATCACATTCACATTGTCACGTTTCACATTGTCACGTTGGCCTCAACGTCACATTAGCCTAAACGCTGACGCACCGCTTCAAACAGGCACACGCCGGTTGCCACCGAGACATTCAACGATGACACGCTACCTGCCATCGGAATACTGATGAGCTCATCGCAATGCTCGCGGGTCAACCGCCGCATCCCCTCGCCTTCTGCGCCCATCACCAGCGCCAGCGGGCCGGTCAGTTTACTTTGGAACACGGAATGATCGGCTTCTCCGGCGGTTCCCACCACCCAGATCTGCTGTTCTTGTAAAAAACGGAGTGTGCGCGCCAGATTCGTCACCCGGATCAGCGGCACGGTTTCCGCTGCGCCACACGCCACTTTTTTCGCCGTCGCATTGAGCTGCGCTGAACGATCGCGCGGCACAATCACCGCATGCACACCGGCGGCATCCGCACTGCGCAGGCAAGCGCCAAGATTGTGCGGATCGGTGACACCATCAAGCACCAATAAAAACGGAGCATTCTGCCCGGCCAGCAGCCCCGGTAAATCGTTCTCCTGATACTGCCGCCCCTCTCTGACGCGCGCGACAATCCCCTGATGCACCGCCCCTTCCACCTTCTCATCTAACCATTGGCGATTGGCTACCTGTACGGCAATACCGTTCGCCTCCAGTTCGGCAATCAACGGCATCAGGCGGCGATCTTCGCGCCCTTTTAGGGTAAATACATCCAAAAAACGTTGTGGATCGCGCTCCAGCAGGGCTTTCACCGCATGGATGCCATAAATAATTTCACTCATGAGGACTCTTCAAACAGGTTAACAGGGCAGAAAACAGCCTTTGCCACAGTGCGTTCGGCCATAAAAATGTATTCGGTTATACGAATGCACTCGATTACACCATCTCGGTTACACCACTGACTCGATTACACCATAGACTCGGTTAGTCAAAAGCATCTAATGCGATGATAGTTAAAACAAGAATTGCATCATTATTCACGTTCAGTCATGAAAACGGCATGGCGCACTCAGTACACCATGCCGATCTTATCCGGGCTATGCCCTCACCTGCCGTTACGATTGCGCAGGCTTGGCTTTTTTACTGGCGCGCTTTGCCCGCGTAGCTTCAGCGATTTTACGCGTTTTCTCTGCGTTCTTTTTCGCCTTTGCCGACTTCTTCACGCCGGTTTTTGCTTTATTGGTTTGCACTTTATCAGCTGGTGCTTTATCGGTTTGAACTTTATTGATTTGTGCTTTATCGGCTGGCGCTTTATCGCTTTTCCCTTTACCGCTGGACTTCGGCTTGCGCTTTTTGTCCCCCTCGGTGCGAAAGGCGCTGTCCGGCTCGAAATTCGTACGCTGACCGCTACGACGGCGACGCGGCACTTTCACGTCACCCGCCACATTTTTCTTCGCCCGGTCGCGCGCCGTTTTTCCTTCGCCTCGCACCTTACGGGTCGATGACACCAGCGCGAAATCAATTTTACGCTCATCCATGTGTACCGCTTCAACGCGAATGCGCACTTCATCACCGAGGCGATACGTCTGCCCACGGGATTCGCCAATCAGCCGCTGGCCGACATTGTCATACCGGTAGTAGTCGTTATCCAGCGTCGAGACGTGCACCAAACCATCAATGAACAGATCGCTCAGGCGGACAAAAAAACCAAAGCCGGTCACACTGGCGATAATGCCGGTAAACTCTTCGCCGACGTGATCTTGCATAAAATCGCACTTCAGCCAGTCAGCCACATCGCGGGTGGCTTCATCAGCGCGGCGCTCGGTCATTGAGCAGTGCTGGCCCAACTGCAACATCTCATTAAAATCGCAATGCCAGCCGCCGGTTGACGTCCAGCGCGCTTTACGATCGCTCAAGACATATTTGATGGCGCGATGCAGCGACAAATCCGGGTAGCGGCGAATCGGTGACGTAAAGTGCCCATACGAGGTCAGCGCCAGGCCGAAATGCCCACGGTTTTCCGGGTCATAAATCGCCTGTTTCATTGAGCGCAGTAACATGGTTTGCAGCATCTCGCGATCTGGCCTGTCAGCCACTGCCACCATCAGCTCGGCGTAATCTTTCGGCTGCGGCTTCATGCCGCCGCCAAGCGTCAGCCCCAGTTCGCCCAACACGCTGCGCAATGCCAATACGTGGTCTTCGCTGGGTTGATCGTGTACGCGAAACAGCGCCGGTTCTTCGCTCTTCTCGACGAATTTCGCCGCCGAGATGTTCGCCAGAATCATGCACTCTTCAATCAGTTTATGCGCATCATTGCGCACCACTGCTTCCACCCGCTCGATACGGCGCTCGGCATTAAAAATAAACTTGGCTTCTTCTGTCTCAAAGGCAATGCCGCCACGCTCTTCGCGCGCTTTCTCCAGCACCTTGTACATACGGTGCAGCTCTTCGAGCGGTGCCACCAGCGAGGCGTAATGCTCACGCAATTCGCCATCGCCTTGCAAAATGCTCCACACTTTGGTGTAGGTCAGGCGGGCATGCGAGCTCATCACCGCTTCATAGAATTTATAACCCGACAGTTTCCCCTGCGCCGACACCGTCATTTCACAGACCATGCACAGCCGGTCAACCTGTGGATTGAGCGAGCACAGGCCGTTGGAGAGCACTTCCGGCAGCATCGGTACGACCTGTGACGGAAAATACACTGAAGTACCGCGCGCGCGCGCTTCATGATCCAGCGGCGTGCCGGGGCGCACATAATAACTGACGTCGGCAATTGCCACCCACAAACGCCAGCCGCCGCCGCGTTTCTTCTCGCAGAAGACGGCATCATCAAAGTCACGCGCATCCTCGCCGTCAATCGTCACCAGCGGTAATGCACGCAAATCCACACGCCCGGCCTTGGCACTTTCCGGCACCTGCTCGGTGAGCGAACTGACCTGCTCTTCGACTTTTGGCGGCCAGCTATGGGGAATTTCATGGGTGCGCAGCGCAATATCCACCGCAAGCCCGGTGCCCATGTTATCGCCCAGAATTTCAACAATTTTCCCGATAGCTTTAGTGCGACGCGTGCCGCGCTGGGTCAGTTCTACCACCACCACCGAGCCCATTCGCGCCCCGGCGATACATTCAGGCGGAATCAGGATATCAAAGCTCAGGCGGCTGTCGTCAGGCACGACAAAACCGGTGCCCGCTTCGGTAAAATAACGCCCGACAATCTGGCTGGTGCGCGGTTCTAAAATCCGCACGATACGCCCTTCGCGACGCCCCTTGCGGTCTTCACCCAGCGGCTGGGCCAGCACCACATCACCGTGAATGACGGTCTTCATCTGCTCGGCGCTGAGGTAAAGATCGTCCTTGCGCCCTTCTACGCGTAAAAAACCATAACCGTCGCGGTGGCCTAATACCGTGCCGCGCAGTAAATCCAGTTTTTCCGGCAAGGCATAACATTGACGGCGGGTAAACACTAACTGTCCATCGCGCTCCATTGCTCGTAGCCGACGGCGTAATCCTTCCAGTTGTTCTTCTCCGGTCAGTTCCAGAGAGGCGGCCAGTTCCTCGCGGCTGATGGGGGTATCCCGTTTGGCAAGATGCGCCAAAATGTATTCACGGCTGGGAATGGGGAATTCGTATTTTTCTGCTTCGCGTTCCAGAAACGGATCTTGTGACATTGGGGTTCCTCCGTTGTCATCAGCCAGCGGCTGAACAGGCTTATTCAACCAGAAGTAATTTATAGAGCGGCGGGTTTTCATTCACCATGTCGGCAAGCGTATATTTATCAAGCTCCTGCAAAAAATTCTGCACGGCTTGTTGCAATACCTGCTTAAGACGGCAGGCTGGCGTGATATGGCAAAATCCCTTGCTACAGTTAACCAGCGACAACGGCTCCAGCTCACGCACCACATCCCCGATGCGAATCGTCGCCGGGTCGCGCCCTAAACGAATACCGCCGTTTTTGCCGCGTACCGCCATCACCAACCCAGCACGACTGAGCTGATTAATAATTTTCACCATATGATTGCGTGAAACGCCATACACCTCGGTGACTTCTGAGATGCTGGTCATCCGGCCATCCGGCAACGAGGCCATATAAATCAGCGCCCGCAAACCATAATCCGTAAAACTTGTTAACTGCACAGAAACCTCTGGGTCTATTGCCGGGCGATTACCAGGCGATTGAATTGGCCCTGAAAAACACCGCCAGAAACCGGGGAACAGGCCTCCAGCGCTGGCTGGCGCACGTTATGTTCATTTTTTATCAGCAGATGATAAACCAGTGGCAGACGAGGGGCGAATTTATTTAGCACCAGACAATCCTCCCTAAAGCAGAATTTCCGCTAATCTTTATATTTTCAGAGATAAAAGATAAGAGAATCATGCTTTCACAGTGGTTGTTTCATCTGTTATGTTCTGAACAAAAATACCCTGCAACACCCTCTTAACGGACGGTAAATCTGCTGCGGGTTTACCAGTGATTTTTTGCTCTGCACACACTAGGAAATGGAACCATGCGTTTGAAAAATCTCTCCATCCGTACCGGTTTGTTGACACTGCTGTCTGTCATCACACTGCTATTGCTGCTCGTCAGTGGTATGGGGATTCAGGCCATTAACAAGAGCCGGACATCGCTCACCGCCTTAAATCAAATTCAGGGCGAGCAATTGGGCGCACTGATGAACGGCTATAACCTGACGCTCCGCGCCAGGGCATCCGCGACGTTGGCCGTGCGTAAAATAGAAATCGGTTTGCTGGATGTCGGAGCAAAAGAAACAGAAAAATTAGACGGTTATGTACAACAGTCTGAAAAAGAGATACGCCTGTTCAACGCCATACCAACCAGCAGCGAACAAGAGCGGCAGCTCGCCCAGCAGGTACAAAAGAGCTATCAGGATTACCTGAATCAAGGGCTGAAGCCGATGCTGGACTCACTGAAAAAACAGTATACCGACGAATACTACACGCTACTGGAAAATAACCTTACCCCACTGAGCGATGCATTTGATAAGTCCATTCAAAGCTTTCGTCTCTACTCTCAGCAGCTCTCCGAGCAGCATATCCAGCAAGCCAACCTTAACGAACGGCTGATGCTGTTACTGATAGGCGTCGCGTGCCTGATGTCATTACTGCTGGTGGTACTCGGCTGGCTGGCACTGCGCCACATGCTGCTTAAACCGCTCGATAGCGCCATTGAACAACTTGAACACGTGGCCTCCGGTGATTTGACCCACCGCATTACACAAGGCGGCAGTAACGAACTGGGACGCCTGAGCGACGCCATTGAACGCATGCAACTGGCGCTGCTCGACTCGGTAAGCCAGGTGCGTGATGCCAGTCAGCAAATCGACCAGGGCAGCCGCGAGTTATTTAGCGGCAACCGCCATTTAGCCGAACGTACCGAAGAGTCGGTTGCCGCGCTGGAGCAAACGGCTGCCAGCCTGGAAGAGCTCAGTGCCACGGTAAAACGCAACGCTGACAACGCCGAGCTCGCCCATCAGTTGACCCATCAGGTATCCACCACCACCGACCGGGGCAATGAATCCGTCAATTATGTGGTGGAAAAAATGCGTGAGATAGCCAATAGCGCCAAACGCATCAGCGACATTCTCGGAGTGATAGACGGCATCGCGTTTCAGACCAATATTTTGGCGCTGAATGCCGCCGTCGAAGCCGCCCGTGCTGGCGAACAGGGTAAGGGGTTTGCGGTGGTTGCCGGTGAAGTGCGTAATCTGGCCCAGCACAGCGGCCAGGCCGCGAAAGAGATTCGGGCGCTTATCATGGATTCGCAGTCCCACGTTAGCGAAGGGCTGAATCTGGCGGCAAAAGCCGGGGAAACCATGGATGACGTCGCCGACGAAATCACCCGCATCACCACGCTGATGAAAGAGATCTCCTTCGCCTCACAAGAGCAACACAAGGGGATTGAGCAGGTACACATCGCCTTTAGCCAAATTGATAAAGTCGCCCAGCAAAATGCCACGTTGGTTAAAGCTTCAGCCGACACCACCCAGTCGCTGGAAGAGCAATCGCGCCAGTTGGTACAGGCGATGGCGATGTTTCGCATTGAGCGTCACGGCGGCCTGCTACAGTAACGCGGAGCTACTCGCGGCGAGAGGCGACAACGACAGCGCGGTGATACCCACGGGAGGGGTGAATAAATGAAGATTATTAATGCGGTGTTACGCCACCAAACCGGCTTGTATACCCTGCAATGCCAGCAGGGGCGCATTACCGCTATCACTGCGCAGCCGGACACGTTAGCCGCCACCCCGGAGAGTATTGATGCCGGTGGGCAGTTGGTTATTGCGCCGCTTGTCGAGCCGCACATTCATCTTGATGCGGTGCTCACCGCAGGCGAGCCGGAATGGAACATGAGCGGCACGCTGTTTGAAGGCATTGAGCGCTGGAGCCAGCGTAAAGCGACCATCACCCATGAGGACACCAAACGCCGTGCGCATACAGCTATCGCTATGTTGCGCGATCACGGTATTCAGCATGTACGCACCCACGTTGATGTCACCGACCCCACGCTGGCGGCGCTGGAAGCGATGCTGGAAGTCAAAGCGGAAGCCCGCGATGTTATCGACCTGCAAATCGTCGCGTTTCCTCAGGAAGGGATTGATTCCTACCCCGATGGCCGGGCGCTGATGGCGCGCGCCATCGCACTCGGTGCTGATGTGGTCGGCGGTATTCCGCACTTTGAGAATACCCGTGAGCAGGGCGTCAGCTCGATAAAGTTTTTGATGGATTTAGCCGAACGACACGGTTGCCTGGTCGATGTTCATTGCGATGAAACCGACGATCCGCACTCACGCTTTCTGGAAGTTCTGGCAGAAGAAGCACGGGTCAGGAATATGGGCGAGCGAGTCACCGCCAGCCATACGGTCGCCATGGGGTCTTACGACAACGCTTATTGCTCAAAACTGTTCCGCTTGCTGCGCCGCTCGGGTCTTCACTTCATCTCCTGCCCGACAGAAAGCATCCACCTGCAAGGCCGTTTTGATAGTTTTCCCAAACGCCGTGGCGTGACGCGGGTGGCGGAATTAGACCGCGCGGGCATTAACGTCTGTTTTGGTCAGGACTCCATACAAGACCCGTGGTATCCGCTCGGTAACGGCAACATTCTGCGCGTGCTGGATGCCGGGCTGCACATCTGCCATATGATGGGTTACAAAGACCTGCAACGCAGTCTGGATTTTGTCACCGACAATAGCGCCAGAGCATTAAACCTTGGCGAGCGTTACGGCATCGCGGTGGGGCGACCGGCCAATCTGGTGATTCTGGATGCGCCCAATGACTACGAAGCGGTGCGGCGTCAGGCAAAGGCGCGCCTCTCGATACGCCATGGTCGCATTATCATGCAGCGGGAACCTGAGCGTCTGAGCTATCAGGCCGCCACCCTCAGTACAGCGCCTTTATCTTAACCACGGCCAGCGCGCGGCCTATCTCAACGCCGGTAGCAGGTGATGCTGACCTCACCTGCCGTTAATCATTCAATACGGCTTATCGTTCTATCTGTTTTATCGTTCTATCTGTTTTATCGTTCAATCTGCTTTATCGTACTATCCACTTTATCGTGCAATCCGTGCATACACGAATCCGTTGATAACGCTATCGATGCATAACGCTATCGATGAATAACCCGAACAGTGAATCACCCTATCGGTAAATAGTCTGGTCGGCCAATAGCGTTATCGGTGGCCCGAACATTAACACTTTCGTGCAGAATTATTCCTGCCTTGTTATTCACTGCCGTCACCAACCCGTACTCTCTTACCGAATATTTTTTCTTTCTTTGGTATTTTTTTACCGAATTCAATACTGATATCTCAGAAGTTCCCGTTTGTGGTCGATAATTTCTTCACAGGACATTTTCGCAAATCTGCGTGACGAGAGAAAACGAGAGAATAGGTGGGCAACATCCGCATTCAACCGCTTGCCAGTGGCCTGTCCATACCCGGTTGATGCACAGAGAAACATTCACTTTAAAAACAATAAATCAAAAAATTAAAAACAAGACGCACAGTACAAACCAGAACAGCATGCCAGTTGTCGGCGGATAACCAATTACGGTGATGACGATTATCTCGTCATAAAAAAACAACACGGCCATAACAAATAACGCTGTTATCGCGAATAAACGGGTTGTTACGCCTATCCCTGTCTGGTTTGTCATAAATACAGCATAAATAATGAGGTGAATGATGACAGGTTCTACATGGAATTCGGAAAGTCTGTTTCAGGCTATTCTAGACCGTTGTCCGGTAGGCATTGCCGTTATCAGTTATGACGGAAACTATGTCACCGTCAACCCCGCCTATAGCGCTATCTATGGCTACACCCAGGAAGAAATGATTAACCATCGCTTTACGATGGTGTTCCCCGAGTCCGCCCATGCATCCGTACTGGCCCGCCACCAGAACTTTTTGGATAATGGCGGCAGCTTAGGTGGAGAATGGACGGTGATGCGTCGCGATGGCACCGTCCTGACCGTGTGGTCTGAATCGGTTCCTTTTGCACAGCAAGGTTATCGTGCCGACAGGCTGGTATACGTGCTTGATATTACCGAGCGACAAAAAGCCCGTGAACAAATGAAGATAGCCGCTACGGTTTATGAAAGCAGTCAGGAAGCGATTATCGTCACCGATGTCAGCAATCGAATTATTGCCATCAACCCGGCATTCACCCTCCTGACCGGCTATAGCGCCACCGACATCGTCGGCCAGCAGGCCAACATGTTTCGTTCACCACGACACGATCCCGCGTTCTATGATGCGATGTGGCAAGCCATACACGCAAAAGGGCTGTGGATGGGTGAAATGTGGGATCGCAAGAAAGATGGCAGCGATTTTCTCAAAGAGATGACCATCAATGTGGTGAAGGACAGTGCAGGTAATCCTCTGAACTATGTGGGAATGTTTTCCGACATTACCCAGCGCAAAAAACAAGAAGAACTCATCTGGCGACAAGCCAATTATGATGCGGTGACAACGCTGCCAAACCGCCATATGTTCCAGGACAAGCTCGAACGGGCCGTTGCGCGCGCCAGACAACATGGCCAGCCGATGGTACTGATGCTCATCGATCTCGACCATTTCAAATCGGTTAACGACAGCCTGGGGCATCGCGCGGGGGATGCGCTGTTGTTTGCCGTGTCCAGGCGGATTACCGAGTGCGTGCAAGGTGCCGATACCATCGCCCGGCTGGGCGGGGATGAATTTGCCATTATCTTGTCTGATCTTATCCGCAGTGATGACAGTGAACGTATCGCCAGAGCGCTACTAAAAGAGCTGGCGCAGCCTTTCGATATTGATGGCGAGAGCATGCTGGTGTCCGCCAGTATCGGCATCGCCTTATTCCCGAATGACAGCAATACACTCGAAGATCTGTTCAAAAATGCCGATCAGGCGATGTATGCCGCCAAAAACGCCGGGCGCAACTGCTTTCATTACTATACGCCTGCGCTGCATCAGGCCGCGCGAGCGCGCTTGCGTATGACGAACGATTTGCGCAACGCCATCGCCCATGAGCAATTCGAGGTTTACTACCAGCCTATCATCGAGCTTGCGACTAACCGTATCGTCAAAGCCGAGGCGTTAGTGCGCTGGCACCACCCGACTCGCGGCATGGTAAGCCCGGCAGAGTTTATTCCGCTGGCAGAAGACACCGGGCTTATCGTGCCTCTTGGCGACTGGATAGCACAGCAGGCTATCACCCAACTGGCCCAGTGGCGCAAACGGTTTGACGCCCAGTTCCAAATCGCCATCAACCAATCGCCGATTCAACTACGCAGCAAAGATTTTGCTGACATGAACTGGATTCAAGAGCTGGCCTGCCAGGGGCTGGAAGGCAATGCGGTTATCATCGAGATTACCGAAGGGCTACTGCTGAATGCGGAATCCCGGGTAAACCACAATTTGCACCTCTTTCGTGATGCAGGCATCCAGATTGCCATTGATGACTTCGGCACTGGCTATTCATCACTCGCGTATCTGAGGAAATTTGATATCGACTGTCTGAAAATCGACCGCTCTTTTGTTGAAGACCTTGAAGGCGTCGGTTTTGAACTGTGCGTAGCGATTGTCGCCATGGCACACAGCCTCGGCCTCAAAGTCGTGGCCGAAGGCGTGGAAACCCAGCAGCAGTGCGACACCCTGACCCGCATCGGCTGCGACTATGCGCAGGGCTTCCTGTTTTCGCGTCCGGTTCCTGCACTGGAGCTCACCGCGATGCTACAAGCTCTTGATGACACCGCGCTGATAAAACCCTAGCGCCTGGCGGTGGTTACACCGCATCAGGCATCAGCGCTTATCACACGGCTCAATTCCCGCGATTAATAACGTGATTAATAACGCAATGCTATGTGTAAACCAGATACGGCGAATGCGATCAACGAATACGATCAACGAATACGATCAATGAATGCTGTCATAGCAACAGGTCTTCGGCGTCGGCGTCCGGCACCAGCCCTGCCCGACGCCGCTGTTGATAGCTTTGCTCGAAGGTCTGCATGCCAAACTGTCCGCCGGTTTGCAAAACCCCGGCGAGCTGATGGGTTTTTCCCTCACGAATCAAATGGCTGACGGCCGGTGTGGCGATCAGCACTTCAAATAACGCCACCCGACCCCCCTCGCAAGCAGGCCGCAGTTTTTGCGTCACGACAGCATTCAGGCTGGAGGCTAATTGGGTGCGAATAAACGCCTTATCTTCCGCCGGGAAAACATCGACTAACCGCTCTATCGCCTGTACCGCCCGTCGGGTATGTAGCGTTGCCAGCACCAGATGGCCGGTTTCCGCCGCCGTTAACGCAAGGCTTATCGTCTCTCTGTCACGCAATTCCCCCAGCAGCAGGACATCCGGGTCTTCACGCAGCGCAGCGCGCAACGCACTGGCAAAACTTTCGCTATGCAGGCCGATTTCTCGCTGCTGGATAAGGCAGCGCTGGCTCGGGTGTAAAAACTCGATAGGATCTTCTAAGGTGATGATATGACGGGCATCGCGCTGATTCAGTGCCGAAACCATTGCGGCAAGGGTGGTTGACTTACCGCTGCCGGTCGCCCCGGTGACTAATATCAGCCCCTCGCGCCGGGTCAGCAATTGCGCCAATACCGGCGGTGCGCCCAGCGTCTGTAACTCAGGCGGTTGCGATGGAATCAACCGCAAAGCCATCGATACGCCAAAGCGCTGCATAAACAGATTCGCGCGCAGCCGCTGCCCGTCAGGTAAGGTCAGCGCACAGTCTGTTTGACCAGATTGTTGCAGCTGTTGCGCGCAGTCGGGTTGCAGCCAATGGCGATACCACTGCTCAAGCTCGGCATGGTGTAATACCGGCGCGCGGGAATCAGCGACTAACACCCCATCGATACGACATACCGGAGGATGGCCGCTGCACAGGTGCAGATCGGAAGCATTCTGTTTTACACTAGACTTCACCCATTCACTCACATCCATGACTGGCCTCCTGAATCACCATGACGACAACAACCGTGCAGCAAAATCTACAGGACGTGCGACAAAGAATCCTGAATGCAGCAGCGCAATGCGGGCGCGCGCCAGAAGAGATTACTCTGCTTGCCGTCAGCAAAACGAAACCTGTGATAGCCCTCGAAGAAGCGATCGCCGCCGGGCAACGTGCCTTCGGCGAGAATTACGTACAGGAAGGGTGCGAAAAGGTACGCTATTTTCAAACCCACCACCCGGAACTGGCGCTGGAATGGCACTTCATTGGGCCGTTGCAGTCGAATAAAAGTCGGCCGGTCGCCGAGCACTTCGACTGGTGCCACACCATTGACAGAGTGCGTATCGCCCAGCGCCTGAGTGAGCAGCGTCCGGCGCATTTGCCGCCGCTTAATGTGTTACTCCAGGTCAATATCAGCGAAGAAGCGAGCAAATCCGGCGTGCTGGCCCCTGACGTGCCCGCGCTGGCAGCGGCGGTCGCCTCGTTGCCGAATCTGCGATTACGCGGGTTGATGGCAATTCCTGCGCCGCAAACAGACCCCGCCGGCCAACTGGCGGTATTTCGCCAAATGACCGAACTTTTTCTGCAACTGAGCGCGGATTATGGCACTTTGGATACCTTGTCCATGGGGATGACCGATGACATGGCTGCCGCTATTGCGGCGGGCAGCACGCTGGTACGCATCGGTACGGCCATTTTTGGTGCGCGTGATTACGGCACTACGGCCTCTTAACACCAGATAACCACAGACAGACCAACAGCGAGAATTCGATGGAACACCGTAAAATAGCCTTTATCGGCGCAGGTAACATGGCCCAGGCGATTATTGCCGGGCTGGTAGAGAGCGGCTACCCTGCCGACCATATCAGCGTCAGCGCCCCGTCCACCACCCACCGTGATGCGCTGGCCGCGCGCTACGGTATTACCAGCCTTGCTGACAATGCCGCCTGCGCCCGCACAGCCGATGTGGTGGTGCTGGCCGTGAAACCGCAGTTAATGGCCGGGGTGTGTGAGGCGCTGGCGCAGCAGGTGGAATTTAGCGGCAAGCTGGTGCTGTCCATTGCCGCCGGCGTCAGTGTCGAGCGTTTCCGCCAACTGTTGGGGTCATCCATCACGGTTGTGCGTATTATGCCGAACACCCCAGCGCTGGTGGGCAAAGGGATGAGCGGGCTCTACGCTCGCGCAGACGTGAACGATGCCGATCGCGCGTTCGCCGCCGGGCTGATGGAAAGCGTCGGTAAATTCTGCTGGGTCAGCGAAGAGTCGCAGATAAATGGCGTGATTGCCGCCGCAGGCAGCGCACCAGCTTATTTTTTCCTGTTTATGGAAGCGATGCAGCAAGAAGCAATACGCCAGGGGTTTGATGCCGATACCGCGCGTCTGCTGGTGCAGCAAGCGGCCAGCGGCGCGGCCGCCTTAGTCGAGGCCAGCCCGGATATCGCGCTGTCACAGTTGCGGGAGAATGTGACGTCTAAAGGCGGCACCACTGCCGAAGCGCTGCGCGTCTTTAATGAACGCCAGTTAAGCCAGACGGTTGCCGATGCGATGCAAGCGGCGGTACATCGGGCACAAGAAATGGAATCGCTGTTCTGATTGTCGTCTGAAACGTGACTTTTACTGAAGGAATGACCGCTTTATGTTGAGCCTGACTTTTCTGGTCAAGACCCTGCTTGACCTGTACGTAATGGTACTGCTGCTGCGTATCTGGATGCAGTGGGCGCGCAGTGATTTTTACAACCCGCTGGCGCAATTTGTGGTGAAGCTCACCCAGCCGATTATCGGGCCGTTGCGCCGTATCATCCCCTCGCTTGGGCCTATCGATAGCGCCTCGCTCCTGTTGGCGTTTTTGCTCACTACGATGAAATACCCGCTGTTGTTGTTAATTCAGGTCGGCTCGCTGTCATTAAGCCCGATTAATCTGGTGGTCGGGTTGCTGGCGCTACTGAAATCCACCGGTTATTTGGTGTTTTGGGTGGTGATTATCCGCTCGCTGATGAGCTGGGTCAGTCAGGGCCGCAGCCCGGTAGACTATATGCTGTATCAGTTAACCGAACCGCTGATGAGCCCTATCCGGCGGATTTTACCGGCGACAGGCGGGTTGGATTTCGCGCCGATGGTACTGATTTTACTGCTTTATCTGCTCAATTATCTCGGCATGGACTTTTTCCCGGGGCTGTGGTTTTTGCTGTGAGTGCTATCAGCCACTGCGAAGAGGGGCTGGTGATTCGGTTGTATATTCAACCGAAAGCCAGCCGTGACCAGATTGTCGGGTTGCATGGCGACGAGCTAAAAGTCGCCATTACCGCCCCGCCGGTAGACGGTCAGGCAAATGCGCATTTAATCAAATTCCTCGCCAAACAATTTCGCGTCGCCAAAGGCTGCGTGAAAATCGAAAAAGGCGAGCTCGGGCGTCACAAACAGATTAGAATCATCGGCCCGCAGGCCATCCCAGCGGATATCGCGGGCCTCATCCCCTGAATACCTTCGTTAAACAAAGCAGGAAACACAGATGCAACAAGTGGTGTTAGCGACCGGTAATGCCGGTAAAGTGCGTGAACTCGCCGGTCTGTTGGCGGATTTTGGCCTTGATGTGGTAGCGCAAACTACCCTTGGCATCGCGTCTGCTGAAGAAACCGGTTTAACCTTTATCGAAAACGCTATTCTCAAAGCCCGCCACGCCGCGCGTGCAAGCGGCCTGCCTGCCATTGCAGATGATTCGGGCCTCGCCGTTGATGCGCTCGGCGGCGCGCCGGGCATTTATTCGGCACGCTATGCCGGTGCAGAGGCCAGCGATAGCGAGAATCTGGCAAAGCTGCTGGTCGCGCTGGAATCGGTGCCGGATGAACACCGTCAGGCCAGTTTCCACTGCGTGCTGGTGTATCTGCGCCATGCCGATGACCCGACGCCGCTGGTGTGCCATGGCCGCTGGCAGGGCGTGATTACCCGAGCGCCAGCCGGGACGGGCGGTTTCGGTTATGACCCGATATTCTTCGTCCCCGCCCTCGGAAAAACCGCCGCTGAACTGAGCCGGGAAGAAAAAAACGCCCATTCGCACCGGGGGCAAGCGCTGCGTCAGTTGCTGGGTGCGCTGAACCATGCTTAAGCTGCCGCCACTGAGCCTGTACATCCATATTCCCTGGTGTGTGCAAAAGTGCCCCTACTGCGATTTTAATTCTCATGCCCTTAAAGGCGAGGTGCCGCACGATGATTACGTCACGCACCTGCTGGCTGACCTGGATGCCGACCTGCCGATGGCCGGTCAGCGCCCGGTACACAGCATTTTTATCGGCGGCGGCACCCCGAGTCTTCTGAGCGCCGAGGCCATGCAGCGCCTGCTTGATGGCGTGCGGGCGCGCCTGCCGCTGTCCGCCTCGGCGGAAATCACCATGGAAGCCAACCCCGGCACGGTGGAAGCCGACCGCTTTAGCGGCTATCAACGGGCGGGCATTAATCGCATCTCCATCGGCGTACAAAGCTTCAGTGCCGACAAGCTGACCCGGCTTGGGCGTATTCACGGCCCGCAGGAAGCCATACGTGCCGCTCATCTGGCCGCAAACCTCGGGCTTGGCAGTTTCAATCTGGATTTGATGCACGGTTTGCCTGAGCAGTCACTGGCGGAAGCGCTGGATGACCTGCGCCAGGCGATAGCGCTCAATCCGCCGCACCTGTCGTGGTATCAGTTAACTATCGAGCCGAATACGCTGTTCGGCTCACGCCCGCCGGTGCTGCCGGACGACGACGCGCTGTGGGAGATTTTCGAGCAGGGCCATGATTTGCTCACGGCAGCCGGGTATCAACAGTACGAAACCTCGGCCTACGCCAAAGCGGGCAAACAATGCCAGCACAACCTGAATTACTGGCGTTTTGGCGATTATCTGGGCATTGGCTGCGGCGCGCATGGCAAGCTGACCTTTGCCGATGGCCGCATTATGCGCACGGTAAAAACCCGTCACCCGCGCGGCTATATGCAGGGTAACTACCTGCAACAGTGTAGCGACGTCGCCATGAGTGAACGGCCATTTGAGTTTTTCATGAACCGTTTTCGCCTGCTGGAGCCTGCGCCGCGCGCGGATTTCACCGCTTACACCGGCGTGCCGGAGCAGGCGATACGCGCCTCACTCGACGCCGCCCTGATGCAAGGCTATCTGAGCGAAACTCCGCACCACTGGCAGGTCACGGCGCATGGCAAGCTGTTTCTGAACTCGCTACTCGAGTTATTTCTCAGCGAAGAGTAGGCCGTGCCCGGCGCTGATACCGAAGCAGGCATCAGGCCCAGGCCCGACATTGAAAAACGCCAGGGAAATGTGGCAACGTAGCCGTTGGCAGGGTGCTGCGCCCCGCCACATGAGACCACAACAGATAAGGTAACAATCATGAAAACCATCGCACTATTGGCCGCAGCCTTACTGATGGCCGCCACACTGAGCGGCTGTAACACCGCTCGCGGCTTTGGTCAGGATGTACAAAAACTGGGTAGCACCATCTCGCATTCCGCCAGTTGAACCATGCCGCCCGCCGCTGGGCCGGCGGCATGCGCTGTAGCCATGCGTCAATGCGCCAGCGCGTGTTTAATGAGCGGTACGCATCGGCACGTGGGCAATGCCGTCTTCATCGTACATCGCACCACAAACCTCAAAACCAAACTGCTGATAGAACGATTGCAAATGCGCCTGCGCCGACAGGTAATGCGCCCGACCCGGCCAGTGCCGGGCGCAGGCAGTCTGCGCGTGCATCAGCAGTTGCTGACCAAGCTGCTGGCCACGAACATCGGCCGCCACCACTACCCGGCCTATCGTCACGGCATCTTGCCCATCATGGGGGGCCAGCAAGCGCGCGACGGCTATCAAGCGACCGTTTTGCCAGCCGGTAACATGGCGATTGCCGTCAATCAGATCCAGCCCATCCAGATCCTGATACGCACAGCCTTGCTCCACGACAAACACCTGACTGCGCAGGCGTAAAATGTCATACAGGGCATAAGGATTGAGCTCCTTCACGCCCCAGTCATGCCAAATCAGACTCATCGTGACTCCATTATTGATTGTCTGCACGGCTGTTCGCCGCAATATCAGTTTCATCGACCAGTATTTGGTAAAGATTTTTTGCTATCACCTCAGACAGTGTAACGGGTACCGCATTACCAATTTGTCGCATCGCCTCCCCCCAAGCGCCTGTAACGATAAAATTACTGGGGAACGTCTGAATCAGCTTTGCTTCATATGTAGTGAGATATCTTACAGATCCATCCTCATAGCGGATCATATTTTCGCCCCCGGGAACACCATGTCCACCTGCTTTAATAGTTTTAGATGGTTGATCAATATCACTTCCAGTATGGCCAGGATAAACTCTGGCACCATCTTTAAATATATGATCTGGAATATCATGTTTTTCATTTGGATGGGGGACACCAAACAAAGCATCACGTATCGTCAGCCACGGTTTTTCCTCTGGTGGGAAAAAACCATATTTCTTTCTCAGCAATGCAGAAAGGCGCGGATTACTCTGCACAGGAATATTATGTCTTTTCCAATAACTCCCAGTGACAAATTTATCCCAATTTAGGCTATCCTCAGTATGAGTGGGTAATGGAAATGTCCACGTCATCTCCAAGTCAGAGCGAATACCAATAATGAAAACACGCTCACGCTTCTGTGGAACACCATAGTTAGCAGCATTCAATAAATTAAAAGAGACATCATATGTGACACCGTCATAATTCTCTTTATTTATTTTTTTTAGTCTATTTAAATGCACTAACCAACTTTCATCATCACCAATATTAAAATCAGGATATGTCAGACGAAGAATTATATAATTAAAATAATCTGAAAATGACTCTCTCAACAGCCCTTTTACATTCTCGAAAAAGAATGCTTTAGGCTGCAGATGCTCAATGCAACGTATAGCATAAGGGAACATATCTCTGCTATCTTGATGCGCTTTGTGTTTTCCCGCTAACGAAAATGGCTGGCAAGGGGGGCCACCAGCAACAAGATCTACAGTCTCTAATGCACTCAAATCAAAAGTAGCTATATCACCCTCAAAAACGAGCTCTGGGTTAAAATTAATTTCGCAGAGACACACATGCATCTTTATTTAACTCAACAAAAGACACATGTTCAAAACCTGCCATTTCCAAACCTTTGGCTAAACCACCCGTTCCAGAGAAAATTTCTAATGATTTCACTGTTATTTTTTTAAACCCTTTAAATGATTTTCAACTCTCACAACAACATCATCTCTTCTGGCTGCGCCTCCTTTCAGACGATCTGCCCAAATCCGCCCTGTATGTATTACATCCCAATCAGATCGTGCTTGTTCATATCGTCCCTTCCCTGGATCATGATTACCGAAGCCATCAACGCAAGAATTCCAAAGTGGTTGATTCAACTTGATTAATGAGGCTTCAATTGAACCAATCATGTCAGACCCCTCTTTTTCAAAGATGACAAATCGGCATGAGAAATCAGCAATATTCAGACCATCACCCGCAGAAATACTCCTGCTATGCTCTCTCAAACGGCGATATAACTCTGTCGATTGTGTGATATCTGAATCGGAAATTCTCGCTTGCCGCCATCCTTCAGGAACAGCTTTCCCAACATAAATGGGAAAATCATAAGACAAACGATTTAGCTCTCTATAACGAGTATAAAGTGGGTTATCACCCGTATAGTAAAGTGCATATACCCCAGCCCCCAGAAATTTCTCGGATGGAGGCAAAGCATGAACAGGAGTCCCATTAAAAAAACGGACTGCGTCCTTTACCAGTTCAACAAAAGCCGCATTATGATAAACATGCTTTTCTCTCACAAAAACTTGCTGCATAGCATTCTCAACCTTAGCTTTCAATAAGTTTACAACTTATCAGCAAAGTGTCTTCATACCTAAGGCAGGCCCACTTTACGATTATTGACTACATCACCCTTTATTTTATTGTCAGTCGCATCCATCCCCACAGGCCGGCGATGGCCAAGGTAAACAGCGCACCGAAGAGACACCCTATCACCAGCACCGGCACACCCAGTTTGACCGCCAGCGAGTAGAGCGCCAGCATCAGCAACATGGCGGTGTTTTCCCCCAGATTTTGTACCGCAATGGCGTTACCCGCCCCGACGCTTTGCTGACCACGCGCCTGTAATAATGCATTTAACGGCACAATGAAAAAACCGCCCAGCGCCCCCAGCAGCAGCAGGCAGGCATATGCACTGATGAGGCTGTGCTGAAGGGTAAACACCACCACCATCACGCCAATCAGCACACCGGCAGGCAGGCAACGACGCACGGTGTGTAACGTCACAAGCTTACCGGCTGCCGCCGCACCCAGCACAATCCCGACCGCCACCATCGCATTCAGCAGCGTCGGCGTTGAATTATCATGGATACCCAACGCCAGCGGCACCCACAGCACCAGTAAAAAACGCAGCGTGACGCCCGCGCCCCAAAACAGACTGGTGCCAACCAGCGAAAAACGCGTCTCACCGTCGCGCCAGAGCTGGCGACAGGCAGTGAAAAATGCGTGGGTCATGCGTAACGGACGCCATGATGACCCCGGTCGCGCCGCCGCAAGCTTTGGGATCAACACGTTCGCCGCCAGCGCAATGGCATACGCCAGCGCGCACACCAGCAACGCACCATACAGATGCCAATCGGCCAGCATGCCACCGGCAACCGAGCCGGTGAGGATCGCCGCAATGGTCGAGGCTTCCATCAGGCCATTGGCTTTGACTAACTGGCCGCCATGGGTGATTTCGCCCAAAATGCCGTACTTGGCCGGAGAGTACGCCGCAGCGCCCACGCCCACCAGCGTGTAGCCCAGAAAGGGGTTGCCCCCCAGCGCAATCAGCGAGGCACCGGCCAGTTTTAGCGCATTGGCCACCATCATCACCCGCCCTTTGGCAACGCTGTCGGCAAACTGACCGACAAACGGCGCGAGCACGATATAAGCAGCGACAAAGCCCATTTGTAAAAATGGCTGGCTCCATTCGGGGTAAGCCTGAGATTTCACCAGCGCCAGTGTGGCAAACAACAGGGCATTATCACCAAATGCAGAAAAGAATTGCGCCACCATTACCGCGTTCATGCCACGGGAAAACAGCGTTTCGCCAGTCGTGTGTTTACCTGTCATTTCTGCTGCTCCGCCGCCATTTCGCTGACGCCCTCATCCGCCGTGTGCGGCATATCGACCGGCTGTTGCGCCCACTCGCGCAGCGTAACAAAATCCGGTTTGCCGCTGCCCAATAGCGGTAACGATGCCACATAGCGGATATCTCGCGGCACGGCCAGCTCCGGTACGCCGCTCAGACGCGCTTGCGCTAACAGGCTCTCACGGGTGAGTGCCGCATCGGTCGTAAACAGCACCAGGGCCTCCCCTTTACTGTTATCGCTGCGCGCGCTGGCGGCATGTTGCGCCTGTGACGACACCTGATTCGCCAGTTGCTCTACCGCCTCCAGCGACACCATTTCCCCCGCGATTTTGGCAAAGCGCTTCACCCGGCCAATAATGGTGCAAAAACCGGCGTCATCGAGCGAGACAATATCGCCAGTGTCATACCAGCCCGCCTCGCGTACACCGTGCGCATTAAGCGCACAAGGCGGCTCCAGCTCTCCGGGGTGCTCAACCCGCATATAACCTTGCATTATATTCGGGCCGCGCAGTTGCAAACATCCGCCCTGCGTAATGCCGGGCACCGCTATCAGCCGGGCTTCCATCCCCGGCAATAAACGCCCGACGCTTTGGTGTTTACAGGCCATCGGCACATTAATCGCCACCACCGGCGCGCACTCTGTCACGCCATACCCTTCAAGAATACGAATGCCAAAACGCGCCTGCCAGGTCTCGCGCACCCGCTCCGAGAGCTTTTCCGCCCCCGCCACCACATAGCGCAAACGCGCGAAATCATAAGGGTGGGCAAAGCGCGCATAATTGCCAAGAAAGGTGGAGGTGCCAAACAGCACGGTGCAGTTTCGGTCATACACCAGCTCCGGCACGATGCGGTAATGCAGCGGGCTTGGGTAGAGGAACACCCGCGCACCGGTCATCAGCGGTGTTAGCAGCCCCACCGTCAGCCCGAAGGCATGAAACAGCGGCAACGCCGACATAAAACGATCGCGCGGCGTGAAATCCGCTACGCTGCGAATCTGCTCAACATTGGCAAGCAGACTATGATGCGTGTGTACCACGCCTTTCGGCTGGCCTTCTGAACCGGAGGTAAACAGGATAACGGCGCTATCCTCAGCCTGCTGCGCCGGAGCCGCGCGCCACGGAAATAACAGATGAAAGAAAATCCAGGCTTTGTCGGCCAGCGTCACCGTTGCTTTCAGATCTTCCAGATAGACCCAGTTTGCCTCTTTGACCTGCGCCGGCAGATGGGTAAGTTTGCCTTTCTCCAGAAACTGTCGCGATGTGACGATGGTTTTCAGGCAGGCGGCGCGCATCGCGCTCTGAATGCCTTTAGCCCCGGCAGTATAGTTGAGCATCGCGGGTATGCGGTTGCCCAAAGAAGCCCCCAGGATCACCGCCGCCGTCACCGTGGTGTTTGGCAATAGCACGCCTACCGCCTCACGCTCGGCGCTAAAGCGCTGCACAATGCGCGACACGCCAAGCACTTTTTTCAGCAGGCCATGATAGCTGTCTTCTTTAAGCGCAATATCTTCAATGCATGGGCTGCTGTAGCCATACCGGGTACAGGCCGCCAAAAATGCCTGATAGAGCGTATGGCGCGGGCGCACGTCCATGCGCGCATCCATCATTATCTGGTGTAGCGCCTCTCCTGCTTTTTCCCGCCGCTCGCGACCTGACGCCGCCACCGGCATCGGTAAGGTTTTCGGCGGCAGAAAATGCAGTGAAATTTGAGGAAACAGGCGGCGGCGCACTACGCCACCCAGCCGTCCGAACGGCGTAAACTCAGCCCCTTCGATACGCACCGGCACCACACTTACCCCGGCGCGAGCGGCGACAAACGCGGCACCGCTGTAGACTTTCATCAGCGAGCCGGTCACAGAAATACGCCCTTCGGGGAAGACCACGACCGGGCGACCGGCCTCAACCAGGCGAATCAGCTGTTTGATGGCCAGCGGTTTGGTGGGGTCGAGCGGCAAAAAGTCGATATAGGGCGCGAGCCAACGCATAAACCAGCGGTTGGCAATGTTGGAATACACGGCGAACACCGGCTTGGTGGACAGCGGCAAAAACAGCGCCATCAGTACGCCATCCAAAAAAGAGACGTGGTTTGGCGTAATCAGAAGCCTGGATTGTCGGAAGCTGCTTTCATCGCCTTTAATTTCAATACGATATAGGCTTTTTAGTAACCAGCGTAAAAAGGTATAAATCATCCCGCCTCTCCCGATGTAGTTTAGCTGCGGCCCTGCCAGGTCTGGGTGTATCAAAGCGCTCACCATACCATAAAGCCTGGCGACAGCCGCCATGAAAACGCCTGCGGCCAGCGCGATATAACAGGCGGGCTATTCGGTCAAACGCAATGATTTTAGAAGAATAAAAAACGCAGGCAAAAAAAAACCTACGCATCCGCGTAGGTTGGTGCAATTTGAATGGTTCAATGTGAAGAACACATCGATTTGTCACCCATCAATACCTCTGGGACTTGTTACTCTAAAGAGAGTGACGCGGGATAACTAGCGCATAATCGAAAGATAAACGTTCGAAGTGCAACCAACTGTAAAATTCTCAGGAGGAGTGTAATAAAGGCATGAATCCGCGCGAACCATCGGGCTCATCCCCCCCTGTTCGCCCATTGCACTGCGTGCAACACCCTGTGCCGACCAAGCCGTTCTCGCCTCCCATACCGCGCCATAGCAAACGCCAAAATAGCGGAAGCCAAAGTTGCGATCGCCCCCTCTTGCGGCCACGGCCCAATTCCGTAACACTCTGGCAGATGATACATTTTTCCCTCTCATTGAGCTTCAGCAAGCACAGGAAACCTCATGGCCACCATTAAGGACGTTGCCAGACTGGCAGGCGTATCGGTCGCAACCGTCTCTCGCGTCATTAACGATTCGCCAAAGGCCAGTGAACAGGCCCGCAGCGCGGTACTACAGGCCATGCAGCAGTTGCAGTACCACCCGAATGCCAACGCCCGCGCCCTGGCGCAGCAGTCCACCGAAACCCTCGGGCTGGTCGTGTCTGACGTCTCTGACCCGTTTTTCGGCACCATGGTCAAGGCCGTCGAGCAGGAAGCGTACCGGACGGGGAATTTCCTGCTGATTGGCAACGGTTATCATCAGGCGCATAAAGAGCGTCAGGCCATTGAGCAATTACTGCGCCACCGCTGTGCCGCGCTGGTGGTGCATGCCAAGACCTTAAGCGATGACGCGCTATCGCAACTGATGGCGCAAGCGCCGGGCATGGTGTTGATTAACCGGATTCTGCCGGGATATGAGGCACGCTGCGTGGCGCTCGACAACCGTTACGGTGCCTGGCTTGCCACCCGGCACCTGATTTTGCAGGGGCATCGGCAAATCGGTATCTTGTGCTCCACGCACGATATTTCCGATGCCGCAGACCGCCTGGCCGGGCATCGGGATGCGCTGGCCGAACACGGTATTACGCTCGATGAACAATTGATTGCCTACGGCGAGCCCGATGAAACCGGCGGCGAAGAAGCGATGACCACCCTGCTGGAACGGGGGCGTCCTATCACCGCACTGACTTGCTACAACGATCCGATGGCCGCCGGTGCGCTGGCAGTATTAAGCGATAACAGTATCGACGTGCCGCGAGACATGTCGCTTATCGGCTTTGATGATGTGCTGCTATCGCGCTACCTGCGCCCGCGCCTGACCACCGTCCGTTATCCGATAACTGCCATGGCGACGCAGGCGGCGCAAATGGCGCTGGCGCTGGCCAACAACACGCCGCTGCCCAACGCCATCAACCTGTTCCACCCAACGCTGATTCGCCGCCACTCCGTCGCCAGTTTGAATAGTGGACACTAGGTAGTGAGACGTTAGGACGTAACAAATGCTGGTAAGCCCCTTTAGCTAAAGGTGATGGTTTTACGGCGTCAAAAACTGTGCTGAGGCGGGCGACTTCGCCGGGTGAGCGGCAGGACGCCGCGAAAACCCGTGCCGTGCCGGGAGCACGTCACGGGCGGCCCGAATAGCGAAGGCGAACACCGAAGGCACCGCGCCAGTGGCACACCATTTTGCAACGCAAAATGGAACAGCGCTTGCGCTGGCCCGCAAGGGTGAACCCGTCAGGGTTCATAGTTTAGCCCCTAGCCAGTGGTCAAGGAGAGGCGGCGTTTGAGCCTCTCCTTGTCGTGCGTGCGATGAAATAGCAGAGAAATGACACTGGTTATCCAGCACGAAACCCTTCTCCGACCGGATAAAAATCACTATCCACGATAGCAGTAGGCTGTTTGCAAACAGCGCAGATTACCTTAACGCGCGGTGGTACAACCGCACCTGTTTATCGGGGTATTCGGGTGCGTCGCCGATGTAACGCCAGCCGTGGCGCTCGTAGTAACCGCTGAAACTGGCGTACAGGTAGAGAGAGTCAAAACCGCGTTCGCGGCTGCATTCGATGACAAAACGCTGAAGATCCGCCCCCAGACCGCGATCACGGTAGCGTTCGTCCACATACAGCGCCGCCAGCCACGGGGTTAAATCCTGACGGCTTATCAAATCACAGCGCCACAGCCCGACCGTACCGACCAGTTGGTCGCCTGCCAGCGCCACGAACGTCAGCGGCAGCGCGCGCTTGTCCATGCTGTGGTGCACCACGCTGGCAAAAAAATCCCGACTCAGCCCGTCGCCAAATGCCTGCCACAGCCAGTCGACGACCTGCGTCTCGAAATGCGGGTAATCCGCCAGATAGCCAATTGAGACAGGAGATCCTATCGTTGGCGTAGTTTCCATTGTCGTCATACGTCAGACCAGTTTTCCCTGAAAAATGGGCACAGAATCGAACAGGTAGCCGTCAAACTCCGGCGCTTCGGCGTCCGAAATTTCCATCAGTGTGGTTTTGACGTTTTCCAGATGCTGCCACATCGCCTGATACGACCCGCTGACGTCGCGACGACGCAGCGCCGCCAGTATCGTCTGGTGATCCGCCAGCCATTTCAGCCGGTAACCGTGGTTGCCCACATGGCTGTATAGCTGTTGCCAGATAGGGCTTTCGTCCCGGCAAGACCAGATATTGCTGACAGTTTCCAACAGCATCTGGTTTTGGGTCGCCCCTGCTACCTGCAAGTGAAAGATTTTATCGAAATCGCTGCGGTAATCGTTGGCGGCGATAGCCGCCTGTTCCTGCTCCAACGTGCGCCGCAGGATATCAATATCATTGCGGGTCGCCATGCGGGCGGCAAACGCGGCAATGTTGCTTTCCAGCAGTTGGCGCGCCTGCAACATTTCAAACGCGCCGATACGGTTTTGCGCGTTCGGGGACGGCTCTTCCGCCGACGGCACTCGTAACACGTACACCCCGGACCCCTGGCGGATATCCACCGTTCCTTCCAGCTCCAGCATCAGCAAGGCTTCACGCACGATGGTACGGCTTACGCCATAGGTCTCCGCAATATTCCGCTCTGGCGGAAGACGCGACCCGACCGGGTACTCCCCCTGCTGGATTTTCTCCCGCAGGTCACCCCCTATTTCCTGGTATTGCTTTCTGTCTTGTAGAACCACAACCTTCGTCACAATGCCACCCTGAACGGCCGAGAATTGAACACCGCTGCCGCCCCGACACGGGGCCGGATACCAGGCTGCTTCCTTTCGTCATCGTCACTGCGGCTTCACACCGCGTTCGTCAGGTCCACAGCCTAAACACGAACCGGTGCGTCATCCTACACCGGCTCGCGTTTACAGCAATCAGACTCAGTTTACCAAACTCAGCGCCTGATCGAGTACCTTTGCACCGTTCAGGGTGCCGTAGGCCACCGAGTCGATAACGGCGATAGGAATGTGATACTCGTCGGTCAGTTTTTTGTTTTCCGCCAGCTTAAAGCGCACCTGCGGCCCCAGCAGCACGGCGATAATGTCATTGCCGTAAGTCTGCAATTCATCACGCAGGTTCTGTTCCGGGATAGCGTAAATCTGATATTCCATACCCCGCGCCGCGGCTTCTTTTTCCATTTTGGTCACCACCAGCGAGGTAGACATGCCTGCTGAGCAGGCCAGTACGATCCGTTTCATCTTTCCCCCTATTTCTCTTCATCGTCCAGTTCGAACGCCAGCACGCCGCTGTCCCGTACCTGTCGGAACCATCCGGCTGATTTCTTCGCTCTGCGCTGCCGATCGTGTTCCAGATCGATTTCAATCAGGCCGTAACGGTTTTTAAAGGCGTTCATCGGCGACACATTGTCAGTAAACGCCCACAGCATATAACCCTGGCAGTTGGCACCGTCTTCGCGTGCTTTTAGCGTCCAGTAAAGATGCTCGGCGATAAACGCAATACGGTAGTCGTCCTGTATCACGCCGTGGCTGTCTTTGAACTGGCCTTCATTTTCAATCCCCATACCGTTTTCCGACACAAACCAGGGCACGTTGCCGTATTCATCCTTCAGGCGCATCGCCATGTCGTAAATAATGCGGGGGTTGATCTCCCAACCGCGCGACTTATTCATCCGGCGGCCGGGCAATTCGAAATGCTCGTAATAGTAAGCTGGGTGGAACGGCGTGTTGCTGTTCCAGGCCCGGCTGGGGGCTTTGACCCGGTGCGGGTAGTAGAGATTAATACCCACCTCATCCACGGTATTGGCGCGGATAATCGCCAGCTCTTGCGCGTCGTAATCCCACTTCACCTGATGCTTTTCCAGCAGCGCCAGTAATTCCGCCGGGTATTCGCCTTTCAGCGCCGGGTCGAGAAAGACTCGGTTATAGAACAGGTCATACAGGCGCGCCGCCTCAACATCATGCGCGGCACTGGAGCGCGGATAGGTGACTTCCGGGTTCAGGATCACCCCGATGCTGCCCCCTTGCAGGTGGTAACCTTTGTCGCGAAACCGTTGCACCACTTTGGCCGTCGCCAGGTTTTTATGGTGGTTCCACTGCATCCAGGTGCCGGTATCCTGCTGATAAGGGTAGCGCACCGCATCCAGATACACGCGGGTCTGCACCACAATCGGCTCATTAAAGGTAAACCAGCGTTTGACCTTACCGGCGTAGCGGGCAAATACCGCGTCGGCGTACTGCACGAACCACTCCACCACCTGCTTCGACGACCAGCCCTGATATTTCTCGAACAGCACCGCCGGGAGCTCATAGTGCTCTAAGCACAGCATCGGTTCGATGCCTTCACGCTGCATTTCGTCGATCAGATTATCGATGTAAGCGGCGTACTCTTCATCCACCACGCCGTTTTCATAATCCAGCATGAAGCGCGACCAGTTAATCGAGGTACGAAAGTGCGTCAGCCCGGTCTGCTTCATCAGCGCCACGTCTTCACGGTAGCGGTTATAGAAATCGGTGGCGACAGCCGGGCCGTAACCGTTGTGCCACACCTGACGATCCCGCTTGTACCACAGGTCCAGATAGGAATCCTGCCCGTTTTTCTTGCCTGACCACCCCTCGGTCTGCCAGGCGGACGCCGCCGCCCCCAGAATAAAGCCCTCAGGCAGGGTCATTGATACCTTGCTCATTACCGCTCTCCCTTAGATTCAGTATTGCAATACATTCATTATTTCAATGCATTGGCCTGTGCCGCGGCCTCTAACTCCGCCTCACGCTGCGCCTGCTCAGCACGACGAGACGCCACTTTGACAAACGGCAGGTAAATCAGGGTGGCGACGATGATGCACACCACCTGTGTCGCAACCGCCCCCATCGAACCGGCGGTAGACAGCCAGGCGTTAATCAACGGCGGCGTAGTCCAGGGCACCATCACCACCGCTTTACCGGCAAAGCCCATGCTGGTGGCGAAGTAACCGATGGTGCCGGTCACCAGCGGCGTGATGATGAACGGGATAGCCAGAATCGGGTTGAGCATGATAGGCATGCCGAAAATCACCGGTTCATTGATGTTGAAGACACCTGGGCCGAAGGAAATCTTGGCGATCTCTTTCATTTCGCGACGTTTAGAGGCGATCATCACCGCCAGCAGCAACCCGATGGTCAACCCAGACCCGCCGATACTCATGTACACGTCCCAGAACGGCATGGTGATGATGTTCGGTACTTCATGCCCCTGCTCAAACGCGGTCATGTTCACCGCAATCGCCCCTAGCAACAGCGGTTCGCGAATCGGTTTGATCATCTGGTTACCGTGAATACCGATAACCCAGAACAGTTGCGCCACGAACATCAGAATCAACAGCCCCGGCAGGCTCTGCACGACCGACTCCAGCGGCTGTTGCACCACCATATAGATGGCGTCATACAGGTACATGCCGGTCACTTTCTGGAAGGTAAACCCGAAGGTCGCGACCAGCGTGACGGTGATGATCGCCGGGATCAGCGCCGAAAACGACGCGGACACATTCGGCGGCACGCTATCTGGCATCTTGATGCGCAGCCGGTCTACCGATTCCAGCTTCGAGTAGATTTCCACCGACGCAATGGCGATAAACATGCCGAGAAACAGGCTCTTGGTGTCGGAGAACTGGCGCGCCAGCACGTCTTTCACCGGCAGCGTCTGGCCGTTTATCACCATATCAATGGTGGTCGGGGTAATAGAAATAAAGCAGATCACCGCCAGCAAGCCGGGGAACAGGCTACGAGAGCCGTTGATCTTGCCAAGCTCGATGCCTATCAGGAACACCGCGCCGATAGTGAGGAAGTTCAGCGTAGCGTAGTTAATACCGCTCATGATCGGTTTGAGCGGTGCCAGAAATGAAAACAGAGCGAAACTCGCCAGCCCGTTCTTCGGGTCCAGCACCATGTTGGAGATCAATACAGAGAACGCGCCCACGATGATCACCGGCATCAGCGTGATGAACGAGGCTTTGATCGCCATGATGTATCTCAGGCTGTTGAACTGGTTGGCGAACGACCCGAGTGAATCGATGGCCCTATCCTGGAATGACATAACTCCACCTCTTTGATTTACCTGTATTTCAGGGGTTGTTGTTATCAGGAGCGTCCGCTCCTGTAGTGGCCGTTACGCGCGGAAGATGGACGGCAGGTTCAGCGCTCTCGCGTTTGGCATACCAAAAATAAAACAAACGAATAATTTTTCTGTGACATTGTTCTCACAAGCCAACACTGGAATTCCAATAACATGAAAAACACCAATTTTGGCATACCAATAGGATGATGAGATGGAATTGGATATGGAACAGACGGTGATGGAACTGCTGATCAACGCAGGCGAAGCGCGTTCCAGCGCCATGATGGCGATTCAGGCCGCCCGAGCGCAGGACTGGGCACAGGCCGACGCACAGCTGCTGGCCTCACAGGAGGCGGCGAAAGCGGCCCACCAGATCCAGACCCGGCTGATCGGGCTGGATGAGGGCGAAGGCAAAGTGCCGGTTAATCTGATCATGGTACACGCGCAGGATCACCTGATGACCGCCATGCTATGTCGGGATCTGGCGCAAGAGATGGTATTGCTGCGCAAGGAGCTGTTCGGCCGCTCATCGGCCTGATTATCGTCGCAAAAGGTAAGGATATTCCGTCCGGCTCCCGCTGATAGCGTTCCAGTGTGCTAGTATGTGGCCAAGATTAACCACAACGCTGTGACAGACCTCGGGAAAACAGGGAAGGTACAAACGATGATGACCATGCTTGATGTGGCAAGGCATGCCGGCGTATCCAAAGCCACGGTATCACGGGTGCTCAACGGCACAGGCCAGGTGAAGCAAAGTACGCGTGATGCCGTATTCAAAGCGATGGAAGAGCTGGGCTATCGCCCCAACTTTCTGGCGCGTTCGCTGGCGCAGCGCAGTTCCAGCAGCCTTGGGTTAGTGGTCTCCAATTTCGACGGCCCTTATTTTGGCCGCCTGTTGCGCCGCGCCGCAGAACGCACCGAAACCAGCGGTAAACACCTGATCGTCACCGACGGCCACGATACGCCGGAAGACGAGCAACAGGCGGTGCAATTACTGGCCGATCGCCGCTGCGACGCCATTGTGCTCTATACCCGTCATATGTCGGATACCGCGCTGATGGCGCTACTGGAGCGCTCGGCGGTGCCTATCGTGGTCATCAACCGGCATTTACCGCTGGCACCAGAGCGCTGCGTCTGGTTTGAGCAACAGCGGGCGGTATTCCAGTTGACCGATTACCTGGTACAGCAAGGGCACCGTGAAATCGCCTGTATCACTGGCCCCATCAACACGCCAACGGCGCGCGCCCGGCTGGTCGGCTATCGTCAGGCGCTGGCTCACCATCGCATCGCATACGAACCTCTGCGGGTTATCCATGGCGATAATTTGGTGCCCGGCGGATATCAGGCGGTACGGGAACTGCTGGCCCATGAAGTGAGTTTTAGCGCGCTGTTTTGCAGCAATGACGATATGTGCATCGGGGCAATGAAAGCATTATCCGAACAAGGCAAACGGTTGCCTGCGGATGTGTCGCTGTTCGGCTTTGATGATATCCCCAGCGCCGCTTATCTGCGCCCGGCGCTGTCCACCGTACATTTACCGATTGAAGAGATGATCAGCGCCGCGATATCGCAGGCGCTGAAATTATCACAAGGGGAAACCGTCAGCGCGATCGCCCCCTTTACCGGCACATTAAGACTGCGTGAATCGGTGAGCAAAGGGCCTTATGCCCGCTAAGTCGCCGCGTAAGGCTATGCTAACGTACGGCATGCTAACGTACGGCATGTCAACGTTCAGCATGCCGACGTACCGGCATCGCGCTTAGACGCGCTCCAGCGCCAGCAGCTCGTCCAGCGTCTGGCGGCGGCGAATCAGCCTAGGCTGGCCTTGCTCAAACAGCACTTCGGCAATCAGCGGGCGACTGTTGTAGTTGGACGACATCGACGCGCCGTACGCGCCGGTATCATGAAACACTAAATAGTCACCGACCTGTGCCGATGGCAGGGCTATCGTCTCCACACCGCCACCGGCCTGCTGGGTGAACACATCGCCGGACTCGCACAGCGGCCCCGCCACCACCGTATCGTGCAATGCGGACTGGCTCAGGTCACGCCCGTCGCCCGGCAACAGCGTAATGTGGTGATAACTGCCGTACATCGCCGGGCGCATCAGGTCACTAAATCCGGCATCCACCAGCACGAAATGACGGCTGCCCATGTCTTTTACCGCACGCACCTGCGCCACCAGTACGCCAGACTCCGCCACCAGAAAACGCCCCGGCTCGATTTCTAATGTCACCGGATGCCCCAGATGAGCGGCAATCTGCTCGCGCGCGCGGTTCCACAGGCCGTAATAGTGTTGGGTATCAATACTCTCGCCGCCGTGGTGATAGGGAATCGACAAGCCACCACCGGCAGAAATCGCCTCCAGATCCTGCCCGACGGCCAGCACCTGCTGCACCATCGCCTCACAAACCTGCTCCAGATGCCGGTAATCGACGCCGGAGCCAATGTGCATATGGACGCCGATGAGTTTCAGGCGGTAACGGCTCAACGCCTCCAGCGCCTGCGGTAAATCGGCATACCAGATACCGTGTTTGCTGTTTTCACCGCCGGTATTGGTCTTCTGGCTGTGCCCATGGCCAAAACCGGGGTTAATACGCAGCCACACCGGGTGGCCCGGCGAGCGCTCGCCCAGTTGATGCAGCATATCGATAGAACCGGCGTTCACCGGAATAGCCAGCTCATGCACCCGTTGCAGCGTGGCGTCATCCAGCACATCGGCGGTAAACACTATCTCGTGTGCGTCAGTGCCCGGTTCAAAACCGGCGGCCAGCGCCCGTTCGATTTCGCCAAGCGACACCGAATCCACCTTAACACCCTGCTGGCGCATCAACGCCAGAATATGCAGGTTGGAACAGGCTTTCTGCGCGAAACGGATGGTATCGAACTGGCGCAACTGGCCGATGCGCTCAACGATAGTGGCGGCATCATAAGCCCACAGCGGGCAACCAAATTGGGCAGGCAGCGCACGCAGGCTTTGCACGTTTAGCGCATGAGAGAGGTTATTCAGATCGTGTGGCATGGATAGAGTACCGAGACGTTATCAGATAACCCGAATTGTGCTGGCCCGCACACTATAATTCCAATATCCTTTTTCAAAGACTCTATTCATTTTTGATATGGAATGAACCGCCTATGACCGCTGTCTCCCTGCGCCACATCGAGATTTTTCACGCGGTGATGACCACCGGCAACCTGACGGAAGCCGCCGTGCTGCTTAACACCTCGCAGCCCACCGTCAGCCGCGAGCTGGCACGCTTCGAGCATCTGGTGCAGATGCCGCTGTTCGAGCGTATTCGCGGGCGATTACACCCCACCGCACAGGGGTTACAGTTATTTGAGGAAGTGCAGCACTCTTATTACGGGCTGGAGCGCATCATCAACGCCGCGCAGGATATCCGCCAGTTCCGGCAAGCGCCGCTGTCGGTAGCTTGCCTGCCAGTGTTCTCCCAGTCGTTACTGCCCGAGGTGTGCCAGCCATTGCTGGCACGCTACCCCGAACTCAACTTGCACGTCATTCCGCAAGAATCGCCGCTGCTGGAAGAGTGGTTATCGGCCCAACGCCACGATCTGGGGCTAACGGAAAATCTGAATACGCCCGCTGGCACCGAGCGGCAAACGCTGATGGAACTCAACGAGGTCTGTGTACTGCCTATCGGCCATGCACTGGCGCGCAAGGCGGTGCTGACGCCGGAGGATTTCCTCGACCAGCCGTTCGTCAGCCTCTCCAGCACCGACAGTTATCGGCAATTGCTTGACCAACAGTTTGAGCAAGCCGGTGTTGCCAGGCGGCTGGTGTTGGATACCCACAGCGCCGCCTCGGTGTGCGCGATGGTGCGCGCTGGCGTCGGGGTGTCTATCGTTAATCCGCTGACGGCGGTAGATTACGCCAGCAGCGGCGCAGTGGCGGTACGCCGCTTTAGTATTGATGTTCCCTTTACCGTCAGCCTGATTCGCCCGCTGCACCGCCCGGCCTCGGCGCTGGTGGCGCAATTCACCGGGCAGTTAATTGCCTTTGCCGAAAAATTCCCTGCGAGGTTACAGCACGCGTTGGCAGCTAATCCGCGCTGAAAATACACCCTTTTACGCCACCTCACGTAGCGCATCGAGGTCAATCTGCACCCCGACCCGGCTGCCAGCCGGGTATAAGTCCGCCACCGAGCGGTTGAGCACATCCACCGACAGCGCCACGCCGCTGATGCGCACCCGGTAGCGTACAACGTTACCAAGCAGGCTGTGGCCAAGGATTTCCCCGGCCAGCCCCTGCTCCGGCGCGCACAGGCGCACCGACTCCGGGCGCAGCGCCACCTGGCCGGCAAACTGCCCACCGGTCAGGCTCGTTGCTTCGTCGGCGTTCAACAGGTTATAGCTGCCGATGAATCCAGCGGCGAACAGGTTAGCCGGTTGGGTGTAGAGCGATTCGGCATCGCCGTTTTGCACGATTTCGCCTTTGTTCATCAGTACGATACGATCGGATAACGTCAGCGCCTCTTCTTGATCGTGCGTAACGAAAATGGCGGTCAGCTTCAGTTCCTGCTGGATGCGGCGAATCTGCTCACGCAGGTGGCGACGAATACGCGCATCCAACGCCGACAGGGGTTCATCGAGCAGCAGCAAACGTGGACGCGTCACCAGCGAACGGGCCAGCGCCACGCGCTGACACTGGCCGCCGGACAACTGATGCGGATAACGACGGGCATAATCGCCCAATTCCACCAGCGCCAGCACTTCCTCGACCCGGTTGTGAATCTCGACGGCAGGCAGCTTCTGCATCTTCAGGCCAAACGCCACATTGCCTTCCACGGTCATGTTGGGAAACAGTGCGTAGTTCTGGAACACCATGCCGATATCACGCTGTTGCGGCGACAGCGGCACGATGTCACGCCCTTGCAGCAGAATGTTGCCGCTATCGACCGACGTTAACCCGGCCAGGCAGCGCAGCAGCGTCGATTTACCGCAGCCACTCGGCCCTAACAGCGTGACGAACTCACCTTCATCCGCCGAAAAGTGGATATCCTGAAACACCCGGGTTGGCCCGTAGTGCTTATTCAAATTCATCACATCAAGGTAAGCCATATTCAGCGAATCCCTTTTATTGCCTGCGGTTCAGCGCATTCGCCAGCCAAGTCACCAGCAGCACCACCAGAAAATAGGAGATAACCAGCGCGCTGGTGAAATGCCCGCTGTCATTGCGTTTGTTATAGAGATAGACCTGCAAGGTTTCGTAGTTAGTGCCCGCCAGCAGGTTGGCAAACACAAACTCGCCTATCAGGAATGAAAACGACAGCAAGACCGCCACCATCACCCCTTTACGCAGGTTAGGCAGCACCACCCACAGCGCCGCTTGCCAGGTGCTGGCACCGAGCAGGTGCGCGGCGTCCAGCAGCTCTTGCAGGTTGATGGCCTGCATGTTGTTGGCAATAGCGCGGTAAATAAACGGCAGCGCGATGGTGAAATAGCAGCCAATAAGAATCCACGGCGTGCCGGTCAGCGCCAGCGGCGCGGCAGAATAGAGCTGCAACAGCCCGACCGATGACACCACCGGCGGCACCGCGAACGGCAGCAAAATCAGCACGTTCATCAGCCCATCGAGCGCCGGAAACGCCCAGGCAATGACGAACATGGCAGGTAACACCAGCAGCAGCGAGAACACCAGCGCGCCCAGGCAAATCAGCAGTGAATGGCCCAGCGCGACCAAAAAGCGGCTATCGAGCCACAGTTCCGTAAACCATCTCAGGGTCAACCCATTGGGCAAAATGGTCGCCCCCCACTCGGTCGCCAGCGCATAACCGAGCGTGGCGAGCAGCGGCAGTATCAGAATCAGCAATATCAACCACACCACCGCCAGGTGGTAACGGCGTTCAGTTCGCGACACGGTTTGCGACATAGCAACCTCCGGTGACAAAATTAGCGGGCCGCATGGAGGTAACTCCGGCGTAGCAGCCATTGATGCATCGCGGTAATCAGCGCCATCAACAGCACCAGCAGCATCGATAGCGCGCTGCCGAGATTGGGGTCTAATGAAATATCGCCAGAGACCAGCGCCGCAATGCGCACCGGCACCACGTTGAAATTGCCGGTGGTGAGCGCGTATAGCGTGGCGTAAGCCCCCAGCGCATTCGCCAGCAAAATCACGAAAGTGCCAAGCAGCGCAGGCATCAGCACCGGAATACCGATGTGCAGCCAGTAACGCCAGCGGCTGGCACCCAACAGCGCCGCCGACTCTTGCCATTCGCTGCGCAGCCCGTCAAACGCCGGATAGAGCAGCAAGATACCGAGCGGAATCTGAAAATAGGTATAAATCAGGATAAGCCCATCGCGGGAGTAGAGATTAAAACCGTCAATCAGCCCATTTTGCCGCAGCAGCAGGGTGATGAAACCGTTTAACCCCAGCATGATGACAAAGGCGAACGCCAGCGGCACACCGGCGAAATTGCTGGTCATATTGGCAAACGACATCACCATACGGCGCAGCCTGCCCTCCCCTAGCTGTTGCAGCGAGTAGCCGCCAACCAGCGCGATAATCAACCCGTACAGGCTTGAGAAAAATGAAATATCCAGTGAAAAGCGCATCGCCTGTAAATAGAACGGCGATGTGAGCAAATCGCGGTAGTTAGCCAGCCCCCAGGCGCTTTCCATTTCACTGTAAAAGCTGTTGATCGCCATCCACAGCAGCGGGGCTATCTGAAAAGCGGCAAACACCACTAAAAACGGCAGCAACACCAACGCCGCCAGCCATCGTTTGATCACGCATCCCCCTTTGCAAAACCCGCCAGCAGTGCATCGCACACCGGCTTATCATGCGCTACACCGAGTATCTGGCAGACTGTGCCGCACAGCGCGGTTTGTTGCGCTGCCACCTGCGGCAGCAGTGAAAACGCCTCACCGAATACGTACAGCGGCACCTGACGTTCCTCCGGCAAGATGCCGCCGTGACTGCGATCATCATTCATGCCGTGATCGGCCGTCACCAGCACCTGATACCCCTCATCGAGCCAGCGCGGCATCCAGTGCGACAAGTAGCCATCGGCCATACGCGCCTTGTTGCGGTACTGCGGGCTGGACACACCGTGGCGATGCCCGGCGTCATCAATATTCATCGGGTGAATCAGCAGAAAGTCTGGCTGGTAGCGCTGACGCAGACTTTCCGCATCCTCAAACAGATGGGAATCGGGGTAGCTGTCATCATGGTAGAAATGCCCGTATTGAATCGGCAGCGACGGCGCCACCGTATGGCGATCGCGCACGGCGTCAAACGGCGTGCGGTTATACAATTCGCTCACCCAGTGATAGGCCGCCGCTGCGGTGGTTAAACCGGCCTCGCGGGCGTAATGGAAAATACTGCGCTCATGGCTTAAACGCTCAACGCCGTTATGAATAATGCCGCTTCTCACCGGCGTCACGCCGCTGAGAATGCACTCATACAGAGGGCGCGACAGCGAGGGCAGCTCGCACTCCATCAGGTACAGACAACCGCGCCCGGCGGCGCACTCCGCCTGCAAATACCCCATGGCCTCGCGCCCAACCTGAAAATTCAGGCCGTCCAGTATCACCAAAATCGTTTTCATCCCGCACTCCCGGCTGCGTACTTATTGCTTCATGTTGATGATGACGTTTTCCTGCCACAGGCGCGGCAGCGCTTTCACCGTTTTGTCCCAGGCGTCGGCGTCGGCAATCGGGCGGGCGTTTTTATACTGTTCCTGCGACAGCAGTTTGGCCTTCACGTCATCCGGCAGGGTAATGTATTGCGCGCGGATCGGACGGGCGTAGCCGCGTGCCAGATTGATCTGACCGGCATCCGAGAAGATGTATTCCCGCGCCAGCTTGGCGGCATTCGGGTGTTTTGCGTATTTGTTGATGATGGTGGTGTAACCGGAGATCACCGAACCGTCAGACGGGATCAGCACCTCGAAACGATCGTGATTGATCTTGTCGCGGTAGTTCAGGCCATTGAAATCCCACACCACGCCCACCTGCACTTCGCCTTTCTCGATATTGGCGATGGCCGGATTAGTCAGGCCAAGGCGACCTTCTTTGGCCAGTTTGGCAAAGAAATCCAATGCCGGTTTCAGGTTTTTCTCGTCGCCGCCCAGCGCAAAACTTGCCGCCAGCACGCCGCTTGAGGCTTGCGAGGCGGTGCCGACGTCACCAATCGTCACCACGTACTTGCCTTTTTGCAGATCCGCCCAGCTGTGCGGAATCTCTTTGACCTGCTGTTTATCAACAATAAATGCAATCGTGCCGGTGTAAGCCATCGCCCAATGGCCCTCTTTGTCTTTCGCCCAGTCCGGCACCTGTTCCCAGGTGCTCGGTTTGTAAGGCTGGCTTACGCCTTTTTGTACCGCAACCGGCCCGAAGGCGACGCCGACATCGCCGATATCCGCGCTGGCGTTGTCTTTTTCTGCGGCGAATTTGGCAATCTCCTGCGCAGACGACATATCGGTATCGCTGTGCTTCAGGCCGTACTGCGTCGTTAACGCGCTCCAGGTATCTTTCCAGTTGGCCCAGCTGTCCGGCATGCCGACACTGTTCACTTCACCTTCGGCGCGCGCGGCTTTTTCAAGCGCAGCCAGCTCTTGCGCCTGTGACATGCCCGAGAACAAGGCGCTGCTGATTAACACGGAAGACAACAATTTTTTCATTCTGGTGCTCCATCAAAAAGGGAGTGATGCTATGTTGGTCAGGCCTATTGCTGCTCTGGTCTAGTCCAGCAATAAGTAAGCCAATTCAGCACACGGCAATGACGTTTTTATGTCGATAAGGTGACAAAGCGGTTGCAGCCGCTGTAAACCCCCATGGAACAGGCAGAGTTCAGAGCACATTTTTCGCACCGGCGACGCCGGTCAATTCGCTCGCTGGCATCAGGCGCGGCCCTGTCATGGTGCAGGCTGCACAATCTCAAGGCTTAATGGTGATGAAGATGCAATCCACGAGCGTGACGCTAATCAGTGACAATCTGGCCAGACGTATTCGCCAGGGCGAATTTGCCGCAGGCCGCCTTCCCTCTGAACGCACGTTAAGCGAACAATTTTCCACCACCCGCATCACGCTGCGTGAAGCGCTGGCGTTGCTGGAGTCGCAAGGCATCATCTACCGGGAACTGCGGCGCGGCTGGTTCATCTCCGCGCCGCGACTGAGCTATAATCCGCTGCACAGAAGTCATTTTCATGAAATGGCGGAAAAACAGGGCAGGCAGGCGCAAACGCAGGTATTGGATGCAGACGAGGTCGCCGCCAGCGCCGCTATCGCCCGGCATTTAGCGCTGGAGGAAGGTGCTCTGGTGTATCGCATTCGGCGGCTACGCCGCCTTGACGGGCGGGCGGTGCTGTATGTGGAGCATTATCTCAATCCGGCCTGGTTTCCCGGCCTGCTGGACTGTGACCTGACTGAATCGCTCACACAACTTTATTACACTCGCTACGGTATTCGTTACGGTCGGGTGCGTTTTACCATGCTGCCAACACCGCTGCCGCCGGTTGCCGCCCCCACGCTAAAGCTCGCGCCCGGCAGCCCGGCGCTGTTTATCACCCGCATTAACCGCGACCAGCATGACCGTATTATTGACTGCGACTGCGAATACTGGCGTTACGACGCGCTCTATATTGATGTCGAGGCGTAACGCCAGGGCAGAAAAATTAATTCAGCGGGTTCGCATAGATTTGCCAGGCACCTTTAATATTTTTCAACTCAATATTATTGATAAGACAATGATTTGGGTTATTCGGCAGAGGATCTTTCGTTACTGTCGCATTTTTATTGAGCAGTGTTGATGCATTAGTGGCACCAGCCTGATTCAACGGGTTGGGATGTTTGGTATCAGTCATAATTAATGCTTTGACTTTCGCGCTATCCACGCCTGAATTCGTTTGAGAACACAGGGCGGAAACGTTTTGCAATTTTCCCGGATAACCATCCTGATTTTTATAATTCTCATCCATATTGGCTGCGCCATAACGCACCACCAGCGCACCTTTAGGCACATCGTTGACTGCCGCAAATGAAGACACTGACACCATTGCACCCATCACCATCAACAATACATGTTTACTTTTCATTTCAACCTCATAACGTTATGTTCAGGATGACCAATAAAAATGGAATATCTTCACTTCAGAACGTGAAGATAGAGTTCACACCATTGAGTAGAAATAAATAAAAATAACCACACAATGAATAATTAAAATAAAAAACAGTAAGTGCGCCACAATAAAAAACCCAGGCGACGCTAATAAGCGTGGCCTAAAAAAACATTTATTCAAGTCAGAGAGGCAATAAAGATTAAATATAAAGGAACACCCAAAATGACTATTTCACTATTATTTATACGCGACGAAATAGATAAAAAAGAAATTAATTGGTTCTCCATAATGTCCTGATGCGCCGATCGGCACCGCTTACAACAGCCATTGCGCTATCTTTAAATCACGTTATATTACGCCTCTCATTTTCACCCAGGTAACGAGCCCGCCGCATCATGAGCACATCCGACCTCACGCCCGCATCGCTTTCATCGCTTTCATCGCCATTCTGGTATGGCCGCTTCTCCATTGCCCCCATGCTGGACTGGACTGACCGCCACTGCCGCTATTTCCATCGGCTGTTGAGTCGCAACACCCTGCTGTACACCGAAATGGTCACCACCGGAGCCATTTTGCACGGTAAAGGCGATTATCTGGCTTATAACGATGAAGAACATCCGCTGGCGTTGCAGCTTGGCGGCAGCGACCCGCAGGCGCTGGCGCAATGCGCGGCGCTGGCGCAACAGCGCGGTTATGATGAAATCAATCTCAATGTCGGCTGCCCGTCTGACCGGGTGCAAAATGGCCGGTTTGGTGCGTGCCTGATGGCTGAGGCCAGTCTGGTGGCGGCCTGTGTCCAGGCGATGCGCGAGCGCGTTGCTATTCCCGTCACGGTGAAAACCCGTATCGGTATCGACAATCAGGACAGCTACGAGTTTTTATGCGATTTCATCCGCACCGTTAGCGAACAAGGCGGCTGCGACACCTTTATCGTCCATGCCCGCAAAGCCTGGCTGTCTGGCCTGAGCCCCAAAGAGAACCGCGAAATTCCGCCGCTTGATTACCCGCGCGTCTATCAGCTCAAACGGGATTTTCCGGCGCTGACGATAGCCATCAACGGCGGCATCAAAACACTGGCTGAGGCACAGCAGCATTTGCAACACGTTGACGGCGTGATGGTGGGGCGCGAAGCGTATCAGAACCCTGGCCTGCTCTGTGACGTCGATGCTGCCCTCTTCGGTGGCGAGCCGGGGCCAACGCCGTTTGATGCCGTGGCCGCCATGTACCCCTATATTGAGCGCGAACTCAGTCGCGGCGCGCAGCTCGGCCATATTACCCGTCATATGCTCGGGCTGTTTCAGGGCTTGCCGGGCGCACGTCAATGGCGGCGTTACCTGAGCGAAAATGCTCATCGTCAGGGGGCAGATGCCCGCGTGGTCGAACAGGCGCTGGCGTTAGTCAGCCGTCCATCCATAGTAAACGCCTGATATCCTGCGTCTGCGCCCCACACAACGGGGCGTAAGTCACGCAGCTTCCCGCCCGTGTCCTCATCGTTGTATTTTTCGCCGCTTTTCCTGGCCAATTGTTGGCGAAAATCACCACACTGCAGCACAGTGAAAAAACAAAATCACTTAAAATCAAATAGATAAAATAATCACATCTTGGCATGGTTCTTGTAATTCTGATGACAAAGGGAGGGATAAGCCACTCCCGGAGCACACTACAGGAGCAGTCATGATCGAGATTTTCTTTGTTATCGGTTTTTTCATCATGTTGGTGATAACCGGCGTGTCATTACTGGGGGTACTGGCTGCACTGGCGGTGGCGACGGCCGTGATGTGGCTGGGCGGGTTTGTGATACTGATCTTCAAACTGCTGCCGTGGCTGTTACTGGCGCTGGTCGTCGCCTGGTGCTGGCGCTACCAACAGAAAAAAACGCTGCGACGCTATTAAGCGCCCGCCGCAGGCAAACGGCACGCGTGCATCGCTGAAATACCCGGCAGGCCGCATGCCGGACATGCCGGACCTGCCGGACCTGCCGGACCTGCCGGAATTGTGCGCCAGCAAAGATTTTTTTCCAAAGCCCGGTGATAAGCTTACTGGTATCGGTTTCATCGACAAGTTTCATCAACAATGTGTGCAGGCAACAACAATGTCAATGATGACAACGCCAACGCTGGCACCTCACACGTTGTGATACCGCTGTACCCTACAATACAGCCCGTGGCATCACGGTTGATGAAATACCTGCGTAGTCAGCCCGCGCTGAAATCGCACGGCAATACCTCAGTAAACAATGCCTCAGTAAACAGCGCCTCAGTAAACAACGCCTCCATCTGGAGGCGTTGTTTTTAGCGCAGGCTTACAGGCCGGGAATCAAAAGGCTGGACCCCTGAGTCTGGCGGCTTTCCAGCGCCCGATGGGCTGACTGGGCATCTTCAAGCGCAAAGCGCTGGCTGTCCGGCACGTCCACCTTAATCGCGCCGCTCGTTATCATCGTAAACAGCGCCTGGCTTGCCTGTTCGAGCTCTTCACGGGTAGTGATGTAGCTAAATAGCGACGGGCGTGTGACATACAGCGACCCTTTCTGATTGAGAATCCCCAAATTCACCCCCGTCACCGGGCCGGAAGAATTCCCGAAGCTGACCATCAGGCCGCGACGTTGCAGACAATTAAGCGACGCTTCCCAGGTCTCCTTGCCAACCGAGTCATACACCACCGGGACTTTCGCTTCACCGGTTAATTCCAGTACGCGCTGGGCAATATCCTGAGTACGGTAATTAATCACCGCCCAGGCTCCGGCCTGCAACGCCAGTTCCGCCTTTTCGTCTGACCCCACGGTGCCAATCAATTTCGCGCCCAGCGCTTTTGCCCACTGACAGGCAATCAGCCCGACGCCGCCTGCGGCCGCATGGAACAAAAACACCTCGCCGGGCTTAATTTCATAGGTCTGGCGCAGCAGGTAATACACCGTCAACCCTTTGAGAAACGACGCGGCCGCCTGCTCAAAACTGATGCTATCAGGCAACAAGGCCACTTTATCGGCAGGTACGTTATGGTATTCGCTGTACGCCCCGAGCGCGGCCTGCGCGTACACTACGCGGTCGCCCACTTTCAGGTGCTTCACATTCGCTCCGGTTTTCACCACCACACCGGCGGCCTCCGTACCCAACCCGCAAGGCAGTGCGGGCACCGAATACAAACCGGCACGGAAGTAGGTATCGATATAATTAATTCCGATAGCGTGGTTTTCCACCTGTACATCATTCAAGCCGGGTTCACGCGGCGTGTAATCAACATACTCCAGCACTCCCGGGCCGCCGTGGTCGCTGAATTGAATACGTTTAGCCATATAACCTCCTCAATAACCTCACCTGTTTGCCTGCAAATACCGACAGGCATATGTCATTCCGCTTTTCGGATATACAATGCTCCCACCCCTAAAGGTAAATCAACCGGTAAAGAACGCGTTTCATGGCAGAAAAAAAATCCCCCTCCAGACCGACAGACACCCGCGACCGTCAGGTAGAAGGTTTAAAGCTACCGCCGCACTCGATTGAGGCAGAGCAATCCGTGCTCGGCGGCTTAATGCTCGACAACGAGCGCTGGGATAATGTTGCCGAGCGCGTCAGTGCGAACGACTTCTTTAACCGCGCTCATCGGCTTATCTTTACCGAAATGCAACGCCTGCTGGAAATGAGCAAGCCGATTGACCTGATAACCCTGTCAGAGTCGCTGGAGCAAAAAGGCGAGCTGGACTCTGCCGGTGGATTTGCCTATCTGGCTGAACTGGCGAAAAACACGCCAAGTGCGGCCAATATCGGTGCTTATGCCGACATCGTGCGCGAACGCGCGGTCGTCAGAGAGATGATTGCCGTCGCCAACGAAATCGCCGACGCCGGTTACGACCCACAAGGCCGCAGCAGTGAAGAATTACTGGATCTGGCGGAATCGCGCGTGTTTCAGATTGCCGAAAACCGCGCCAGCAAAGACGAAGGCCCGAAAAGCATCGACCGGATTCTGGAAGATACCGTTTCACGCATTGAGCAGCTCTATCAACGCCCGCACGACGGCGTGACCGGCGTGTCGAGCGGGTATCAGGATCTGGACAAAAAGACCGCCGGATTACAGAAATCCGACCTGATTATCGTCGCCGCCCGCCCCTCGATGGGGAAAACCACTTTCGCCATGAACCTGTGCGAAAACGCGGCGATGACGCAGGAAAAACCGGTGTTGATCTTCAGCCTGGAGATGCCCGGCGAACAGATCATGATGCGTATGCTGGCTTCGCTGTCGCGCGTTGATCAGACCCGCATCCGTACCGGCCAGCTCGACGATGAAGACTGGGCGCGCATCTCCAGCACCATGGGGTTGCTGCTGGAAAAGCGCAACATGTACATTGATGACTCCTCCGGCCTGACGCCCACCGAAGTGCGCTCGCGGGCACGCCGGGTATTTCGCGAGCACGACGGCCTGAGCCTCATCATGATTGACTACCTGCAACTGATGCGGGTGCCGTCACTGTCAGATAACCGCACGCTGGTAAATCGCCGAAATCTCCCGCTCGCTCAAAGCATTGGCAAAAGAATTGCAAGTGCCGGTCATCGCGCTGTCACAGCTTAACCGCAGCCTGGAACAGCGTGCGGATAAACGCCCGGTCAACTCTGACCTGCGTGAATCCGGCTCTATCGAGCAGGATGCCGACCTGATTATGTTCATTTACCGTGATGAGGTGTATCACGAAAATAGCGATCTGAAAGGCATCGCGGAAATCATTATAGGGAAGCAGCGTAACGGGCCGATTGGCTCTGTGCGTCTGACCTTTAACGGGCAGTGGTCGCGTTTCGATAATTACGCCGGGCCACAATATGATGACGAATAACTGTGGATACCCATCCACGCACTAAGGACTCAGAATGAAAACGGCAACTGCCGTCATTGACCGCCAGGCGCTACGCCACAACCTGCATCGCATCCGGCAACTCGCGCCACACAGCCGGGTGATTGCGATTGTCAAAGCCAACGCCTACGGGCATGGCGCACTGGAAGCGGCCCATACTTTTTGCGACGCCGATGGCTATGGCGTCTCTCGCCTCAGCGAAGCGCTGGCATTACGCGAGGCTGGCATCACGAAACCCATTGTGCTGCTAGAGGGTTTCTTTTGCGCCGATGACTTACCCTTGCTGGCGCAACATCAGTTGGAAACAGCCGTACACAGCGAAGAACAACTGGCAGCGCTTGAGCAGGCGGACTTGCCCCATCCGCTCACGGTCTGGATGAAAATTGACACCGGCATGCACCGCCTCGGCGTTCACCCGGAGCAGGCGCAGGCGTTTTATACCCGGCTGTGTGCCTGCGCTAATGTGGTGCAACCGGTGAACCTGATGAGTCACTTCAGCCGGGCCGATGAGCCGCAGGCGGGCACTACCGAAGCACAACTGGCCTGCTTTGATGCCTTCACACACCACAAACCGGGCCTGCAATCTATCGCCGCGTCTGGCGGCATCCTGCTCTGGCCACAGGCGCACCGCGATCAGGTGCGTCCCGGCATTATTCTCTACGGCGTGTCACCGCTGGGAGAAGGCGATGCCCGTCAGTGGGATTTTCAGCCCGCCATGACGTTAACCTCACACTTGATAGCCGTTCGCGAGCACCGTGCTGGCGAAACCGTGGGCTACGGCGGCACCTGGTTAAGCCCGCGCGATACGCGTCTTGGCGTGATTGCAATCGGTTATGGCGACGGCTACCCGCGTGATGCCAAAGCCGGTACACCGGTCTGGGTGAATGGCCGTATCGTGCCGCTGTCAGGCCGGGTCTCGATGGATATGATAACCGTTGATCTGGGGCCGGACGCACAGGATAGCGTGGGCGATGAGGTCATTTTATGGGGCGGGCCGCTGCCGGTTGAGCAGGTCGCCGCCCATAATGGCATGAGCGCTTATGAGCTCATCACGCGGCTTACCTTGCGCACCCATCTGGAATACGTCGGTTAAGTGTTTCCCTTTCCTCGCACGCTATGCGCTGACGTGCTGTAGCAAACGCCAGAAAGCCCGAACCCCGGATAATCCGGGGCTCGGGCTTTCTCGCTCTACGCCTTGTCACAGGCGGCTAACAACCAGCGAGGGAATACTCGGTCAACAAAGACACGGTAATTAGTTATACAGTTCAGCGACGGCACGCATCTGATCATCACCGGTCGCAGAGATGATACGGAATGATTTTGCGCCAGCGGCATCCGCTTTAGCCGACAGTTGAGTCTGTAGGTCATCAAGCGTATAGCCTGTTGCCGACACGGTGCCCAGATCGCGACTCTGTGCCGATTGCACTTCAGTCGCCGCCAGTGAGCCAAAAGAAACGGTAGCCAGAGCGATAGCAGCAACAACAGTTTTAATCGATTTCATGATAAGCCTCTTTAAGTTATTCGGGTCAGGAAGGTCAGTCAGCCTTCGATGTGAAGAAGCATAACGCCGTTATGAGGCTGTTAAAATCGAGTTAATTTGCCGAGCACCATCAATTTTTTTGAAGAAAAAAAGCACCAAAAGGTAAGCAAAGATACGCTTCTGGTGCGCAATAAAAAAATAATCCACTGACATAAAGTTTCAATGCACTAAATTACATTAACTTACACGACTTTTTCGATATATTACTCTGGTTTAGCCACCCATTCAGAAATAATCCTCCGGTATTCCCCGTTAGCCTTAGATAAATGCAGCCACTGATCGACATATAACTTCCAGCTCATATCGTCGCGCGGCAACATATACGCCTTTTCCCCATACTGAAGCGGCGCATCCGGGTTTAGGGCACATAACTGGGGATAGCGCTTTTGCTGATACAGCGCTTCTGACGCATCGGTAATCATCACATCAGCCTGCTTATCCACCAGTTGCTGAAAAATCGTCGTATTGTCATGCAGCATCAGTTGCGCGTTCGGCAAACGGGCATGCACAAACGCCTCATTAGTACCGCCAGCGGGTTCTATCACCCTGACAGACGGCTGATTAAGCTGCCCGAGCGTCTGGTATTTCTCTTTATCGACACAACGCACCAGCGGGATCTTGCCATCCACATCGAGCGTACTGGAAAAGAACGCTTTTTTCTGGCGATCCAGCGTAACGGAAATCCCGCCCATGGCGATATCACACTGGCCCGACTGAAAATCCGGCATCAGGGTTTTCCAACTGGTTTTCACCCACTCAACTTTTGCACCCAGGCTTTTTGCCAGCGACTGCGCCATTTCAATGTCAATGCCCTCATAGCCTCCCTCACCATTCAGCGAGGAGTACGGGCGATAATCACCGGTCGTGCATACCTTTAACACGCCACGTTCCTGAACTGCATCAAGATGAGACGCCGCGCTGGCCCCTCCCGCGAATCCCAGCGACAGGATGAAAGAAAAAATGGGTAAATTATATTTATTCATACCAAATCCTTACACAGGGAGTCAGCGATAACCGTAGTTTTCATTTCTGCAATAACGGCCATAGTCCTATTCACTGAGCAGATCATAAGCCTGGCTGTTAGCACATCGACATATCATCATGAAGCCCAATGAATTGAACCATAAATTATATTACTGTTTTATTGTGAAAATAATTCCCCCACGGCTCTCCGCTAAACACATCGAATATACCAATTGTGCGTAAGAACTCGGGAATGACATTCCCATCCCTGGCTATTGCCTCATCATAATCCATAAAAAGAACATTATCCTTACCCACAGCATCAATAAAGAACTGTTTTTTACTGTCATAATCTAGCAGCCAGTGATCTTTACCAGAATAGGCAAAGTTATTTCTATCGTTAGTCGGTGGCGGATTATGCTTAGTAAGTTCTTTCTGATAGGAAATAAAATAATCCTCTTTGTTTCTGAAACAAAAGACAAAGGTTACATGACAACCGGGAAACAATGCCAGCAGTCGTGCCATCTCATCCTCATAACGGATATAAGAGTTTCCCTCAGCAGAGAAAATACACGTTTCAAAAGGCGTTTCAGATAAATACGTCGAAATAGACATTTCTATTTTTCGACGATATTCATCATAATCATCAATCGGCATGGAAAGCTTAAATGGCGTCATTCTTTCCGGGCGAAGAGATGAGGTGTGCAGTTCAACATGATTATAAGGAAGGTGTATACCTTTATAATAATCGATGTTATGTTTATTTAAAATAGAATTATTTTCCATCAAGAAGTGCTGAATAGCCGTTGTGCCTGTTTTATGCATCCCGCAATGTATAATAATATTTTTCATCATCATTCTCTTTTATTTGATTGTTATAATTTTAATTATTTTATTACTTATTTTCCAGATTTTTATTATCCAAAAAAAACCCGCCATAATGCGGCGGGGTTAATCTTTCATAGCTATCTGACTTGTCTGACAGATGGTTTACTGCACCGCAGCGAATGCTGCTGCCACTTGTTTAACATTCTGAAGATTCAGGCCCGCCATGCACACGCGGCCACTGGCTATCAGATACACGCCAAACTCTTCCCGCAGACGATCAACTTGCGCGGCGCTAAATCCGGTGTAACTAAACATACCGCGCTGGGTCAGCAGGTAGTCGAAATTACGCTGCGGCAGCGCCTTTTTCAGCTCATCAACCAGCGTCTGGCGCATGGCCAGAATACGCACGCGCATCGCTTCCACTTCCGCCTGCCAGCTGGCATTAAGCGCAGCATCGTTAAGCACACGCGAGACAATCTGCGCCCCGAAATTCGGCGGGCTGGAGTAGTTGCGGCGCACCGTCGCTTTTAATTGGCCCAGCACGCGCGTAGCAGCATCGCTGTCTTCGCACACCACAGAAAGCCCGCCCACGCGCTCACCATACAGCGAGAAGATTTTGGAAAACGAATTGCTGACTAACGCGGGCAGGCCTGCGCTGGCAATCGCGCGAATGACATAGGCATCATCGTCCATACCGCCGCCAAAGCCCTGATAGGCGATGTCTAAAAACGGAACCAATTCACGGCTAATCAGCACTTCAACCACGCGATCCCACTCGGCGTGCGTCAAATCCGAGCCGGTCGGGTTATGGCAGCACGGATGCAGCAGCACAATGCTGCGCGGCGGCAGCTGTTTTAGCGCGCTAATCATCCCTTCGATATTCACGCCCAGCGTATCGGCGTCAAAATAGGGGTAGGTATGCACATTAAAACCAGCACCGGCAAAAATAGCGATGTGGTTTTCCCAGGTTGGGTCACTCACCCACACCTCGGAATCCGGGAAATAGCGCTTGAGGAAATCCGCCCCGACTTTCAGCGCCCCCGAGCCGCCGAGCGTTTGAATCGTCGCGATACGCTGCGCGTTCAATGCCGGATGGTGTGCGCCAAACAGCAGCGTTTGCACTGCGCTACGGTAGGCTGCGAGCCCTTCCATCGGCAAATAAACCGAAGCCTGATGCGGCTCGGCCTGCATTTGCGCTTCGGCGGCGTTGACGGCCTGTAACTGAGGGATAACCCCCTGCCCATCGTAATACAGCCCGATGCTGAGGTTCACTTTATCGGTGCGCGGGTCTTGCTTGAATTTCTCCATCAGCGACAGGATAGGGTCGCCTGCATAGGCGTCAACATTCTGGAACACGGTTGGTTACACTCCTCAGGTAAAAAGTTCGGCAATGCATCAGGCAAGATAGCGGCCGGGGCGATGATTCATGGCGATGATCAGGTTCAGCACCGCCGCGCCCAGCAGCGATGCCAGCAACATCGGTATGCTTACCACGAACAGGGAAGCCAGCACAATGCTCACATCCACCGCCATCTGGAATTTTCCAGCGCGGATTCCACTTTTGTCCTGCAAATAGAGCGCCAGAATATTCACTCCGCCAAGGCTGGCGCGATGGCGGAACAACACGATAAAGCCAAGCCCCATCACCGTGTTGCCAAACAACGTGGCATAAACCGGTTGCAGATGATCGAAATGAATAAATAGCGGGTGCAAATCCGAAAATAGCGACACCAGCGCCACGGCACAGAACGTTTTTAGGGTAAACGCCCATCCCATACGGCGGATCGCCAGATAATAAAACGGCAGATTAAGCAGAAAAAACGCGCTGCCGAACGACAGTTTCACCGCGCTGTGCTGGGTAACATAATGCAGTAAAAACGCCATTCCCGCCGTGCCACCGGTTAACGCACCGGCCTGACGCAATAAAATCACGCCAAATGACACCATCAGCGTACCAATCAACAGCGCCAGAATATCTTCCAGCGCGCTGTGTGAAACGGTTTGAGGGGAAACAATGTTGTCCATAAAAGGTCTGCCTGAAATAATAACGCCAACGAACGATAAGCCAGTTCAAGCAAAAACCGCACCAGTTCACCCGCGCCCGACGAAAACCCGACGCCACAAGCAGGTTAAACCGCGCTAACACCTTGAATAAACATAATGAAAAATGATGATTGTTTCGTGCATTTTTTAACGGCTAATCGCTTTATCGTGTATTAATCAATGAGTAATTACACCAATCATGCGAAAAATGCACTTTAACAGGGCAACTCATGCACTCAATTAGAGCAAGGGTGACGCCGGCGTCATCAGCCCATTCTCTTTTAGCCGGTTCAGCACCACCGAGGTTTTCAGGTGCGCCACGCTTTTATTGCGCGCCAGAATCTGGCTAATCAGCGCGCTCAGGCTATGTAAATCAGCCACCGCAACCTTCAACATGTAATCGGCATCACCGGTGGTTTTATAGGCATCAATAATCGCCGCTACATCGCCCAGCATCTGGTGGAAGCTGTCTACACATTCTTGTGTGTGATTGATAAGCCGTACCTCTATCAGGCCCAGCACTTCAAGCCCAACGGCATCCGGCGCCAGCCGGGCGTGATAACCCAGAATCAGTTGCGCCTGCTCAAGCGCAATACGGCGGCGGGAACACTGCGAGGCCGACAAGCCGACCAGCTCACTCAACTCCTGATTGGTAAGGCGTCCGTTGGCCTGTAGCAGTGTCAGCATTTTCAGGTCGAAATCATCAATGTGGTACATAGCCCTGCCTTGCCAAAAGTCACAAAAATAACAGACTAACAGCTTTTTTTGCCACCGGAAGCCCGTTATGTAACATCGTCATCGCACTGGCGATTTTTTACCACGCCGCACTGCACCATACTGGTTCATGGTTGTGTATTAAGGTGGTTATTTTGGCTCAATTTTTGCCAAAAACCCGTTATTGATGCACAAAAAATCCACACGCCCGCCATAAGCGCAAGAAACGCGCGCCGCGATTTTTCTATCGTGATTCAGCCGGTTAACGCGCCGCCCGCGCACAACCGCGACAGCCAGCAATCCAATTGGCCCGATAATTGCTGTGTTGCAGGCAACATCATAACAATCACCGTCTGTTTTTGGGGGCAAAGGATGGATACACAGCAGCAACCTCAGCTTAAGCGCGGGTTAAAAAACCGCCACATACAGCTTATCGCGCTCGGCGGCGCCGTGGGCACCGGGCTCTTTCTCGGCATTGCCCAAACGATTCGCATGGCCGGGCCGTCTGTTTTACTCGGTTATGCCATCGCCGGCGTTATCGCGTTTTTCATTATGCGACAGCTAGGGGAAATGGTGGTGGAGGAACCGGTCGCAGGTTCGTTCAGCCATTTCGCACACCGCTACTGGAGCGGTTTTGCCGGGTTTATGTCGGGCTGGAATTACTGGGTATTGTATGTTCTGGTGAGCATGGCGGAACTGAGCGCCGTGGGCATTTACATTCAATATTGGTGGCCGCACGTGCCCACCTGGGTGTCAGCGGCGATTTTTTTCGTGGCGATAAATGCCATCAATCTCACCAACGTTAAAGTCTATGGTGAACTGGAATTCTGGTTTGCCATCATCAAAGTCGTCGCTATTCTTGGGATGATTGCCTTTGGCGGCTACCTGCTGTTCAGCGGCCTCGGTGGGCCGCAGGCCAGCATCACCAACCTGTGGCAGCAGGGCGGCTTTTTTCCTAATGGCCTCAGCGGTATGGTGATGGCCATGGCGGTCATCATGTTTTCGTTTGGCGGGCTGGAGCTGGTCGGTATCACGGCCGCCGAAGCCGATGACCCGGCAAGAAGTATTCCCCGCGCCACCAATCAGGTTATCTACCGGATTTTGCTGTTTTATGTGGGAGCGCTGGCAGTGCTGCTCTCACTCTACCCGTGGCAGAAAGTGGTGGAAGGCGGCAGCCCGTTTGTACTGATTTTTCAGGCGCTGGACAGTTCGCTGGTGGCGAATATCCTCAATCTGGTGGTGCTCTCCGCCGCGCTGTCGGTTTACAACAGTTGCGTTTACTGCAACAGCCGCATGCTGTTTGGGCTGGCGCAGCAAGGTAACGCGCCGCGCGCACTGCTGCGTGTCAACGCGCGCGGCATTCCGCTTATCTCACTAGCGGTCTCGGCGCTGGCGACGGCACTGTGCGTGCTGATTAACTACCTGATGCCGGGCAAAGCCTTTGAATTGCTGATGGCGCTGGTGGTTTCCGCGCTGGTGATCAACTGGGCAATGATCAGCATCACCCATCTGAAATTCCGCCAGGCCAAACAGCGTGCCGGGCAGGAAACGCGCTTTAAAAGCCTTGGCTACCCGCTCACCAACCTTATCTGCCTGCTGTTTCTGGCCGGTATTCTGGTCATTATGGCGATGACGCCGGGCATCCAAATCTCCGTCTGGCTTATTCCCTTCTGGCTACTGGCTCTGGGGGCGGGTTACGCCATCAAACAGCGCAAACAGGCGGTAGCAGTGTTGACGGTAGAGTAACGTTTTCGGGCTGTTGGTAAACAGCCGGGGTGCTGCTGGCGAATGTGCTTGTCGAATGTATGTGGGGACGGAGGGTGATTTCGTGCGGGATAAACCGAGTCGCTTCTTTGCCACATCATCGCACGCACGACAAGGAGAGGTGCAAGCGCCACCTCTCCTTGACCTCTGGCTTGATGGCTAAACTACGCCGCTGCGCGGTGCCTTCGCTGTTCGGACCGCCCATTACGCGTTTACTCGCCCCATCCCTGGGGCTCGCCCTTCGGGCCAGCGTAAACGCTGTTCAAAAACGCTCCCGGCGTTTTTGTCAGACGCGGAATGGGCTTGCACGGCATCCATGCCGTGCATCCGGCGAAGTCGCCCACCTCAGCGTAGTTTTAACGCCAGTAAACCCGTCAAGCGCTGCCTGTGCGGCAGTGAACGTTGGCAGCATTAATGCGCTGCCACAGCCAGCTTCCTAAGCTGCCTATCCGGCAGTGAACGCCAAGCCTGTGAGCCGTCACCTTCTAGGGCTTTTCTAAGCTGCCTATCCGGCAGTGAACATTTATCGGCCCCAGCGAGGGTGAGATTGCTTTTTCTAAGCTGCCTGTGCGGCAGTGAACAAGTGAAACGCTTTTGTCGAGTGCCAGAAGGCTTTCTAAGCTGCCTGTGCGGCAGTGAACTGGCCAGGGTTACAGCGTCATAACCGCTGTTCTTTCTAAGCTGCCTACTCGGCAGTGAACATGCGCGGGTGTCCGGCGATGCGCAGGTGTCCTTTCTAAGCTGCCTACTCGGCAGTGAACTTCCCGTAGCCCAGCCAATCGTAATCAATGCTTTTCTAAGCTGCCTATCCGGCAGTGAACGCTCTCTTCGTTGATTCCTGCGCTCTCACGCCTTTCTAAGCTGCCTATCCGGCAGTGAACCAACAAGCAAGGGCAACGCTCCACTGCAGCCGTTTCTAAGCTGCCTATCCGGCAGTGAACGAGAATAGCGCTAACCATTCATGTCGCCCTTTTTTCTAAGCTGCCTATCCGGCAGTGAACACCATCTTACTCTGGTTTATCCCCAGCAAGCTTTTCTAAGCTGCCTATCCGGCAGTGAACCTGGTTCGGGGGGATGGTGTAATGGTATCGATTTTCTAAGCTGCCTATCCGGCAGTGAACCCCTGAAGTATGTGCCTGCCGTGCCTGTCTACTTTCTAAGCTGCCTATCCGGCAGTGAACCCACGGGCGCTAATCTCTGGCCGCCTCAAACATTTCTAAGCTGCCTATCCGGCAGTGAACCAGTCCCCAACGATTCCAGTTAGGTTTCTGTCTTTCTAAGCTGCCTATCCGGCAGTGAACTTGAAATCGCCGGAAATCCGGCGTCAGGTCGTTTTCTAAGCTGCCTATCCGGCAGTGAACGAGTAGAAATGTATTATTACCTCATTCCAGACTTTCTAAGCTGCCTATCCGGCAGTGAACTGTAGCGAATAATCGCTTATCACCTGATTGTTAAAGAAAAATTGCCATTTTCCCGGAAAAACCCTTTTTTCTGGCGGTCAAATTGCGGTATTAAAAATCAATACGTTACAACTGGCCGCAAAAAAGGGTCAAAACCACGGGATGGTGGCGGTCGCGCTTAAGCCGTAGCTGGAGAACACACCGGCGACCGGTTTGTCCTGCAGCGGGCCGTGCTCGACAAACAGTAAAAACGTTTGTCCGCTGGAAAGGCTACGCAGCGGCAAATACGGCAGCGAGGTGCGTTTTTCCACCGCATAGGGAATGCGGGCATCGGCTTCATCCGCAGTCATTCGGCCTTTACTCACCGCCCGGCGGCGCAGGCGCTCGGCGCTGCTTTTCACCTGCACCCGGCGCACGGTGCGGTACTGCGCCCCCGCTGGCACCGGTAGTGCCTCGGTGATGGTGCTATAGTCGCGCAGCCCTGTGCGCCAGCCGGTTTGTTCCAGTGCCGTCAATGCCTGCACGCTGCCGTGCAACCGCAGCCGCGCACCCAGCGTTTTGCCCACCTCCGGGAAGCTCACGCCGATGGCACCCGTTGCGTGCTGCCCCAGCGCCCGGTGCAGCTTGGCAAACAGCGCACTTAGTAACTGCACCGCGCTGAACTCCAGGTCAGGCAACACCCGAATCTCGATATAGTAGTCCATAGGGTTACTCACCTTTTTCGCCAAACACCCCGCCGCGAATCAGTGTGGCGATCACGTAGTGCTGCTGCGCCACGTCTGGCACGTTGCCCTTGATAACCCAGCTATCCAGCAGGGTGTAAAAATCCATCTTGTCTTTTGGCTGGCGATACGCACGGCCACGACTGGTGACAGAACCATAGGGTTCAACCGCAATCGGCCCGGTTTCTGCCGCTTGCGGGTGCCAGTCATCCACTGTGCGCAGCGCATTGCCGATTTTCTGGGAATGCATCGCCGCCACGCCGTTAACCTGATACAGAATTTTGCTCTTGCCGTTGCGGGCGCGCTCATCCAGCACCAGTTCTTGGGACGGGAACACCTCCTGCCCATTGCCCAGTTTCACCTGCGCTTCCACACGGAAAAACGCCGAATCGCTGCCCGCCAGCGCCTGCTCAATGGCGTGGGCCAGTTCGGCCAGTGCGCCTGAAGGTTGGCTAAACTGGCGCAGTGAGTAGTCTTCGCCATTGAATTCCCAGCGCTTATCCTCGTGCGTCACCACCACCTGCACCGCTTCTGCGCCGATGCGGTTGCGCCACAAGAAGCGACCGCTGGCGATATTCTCGGCGTAACGCGCCGCCAGCACGCCAAACCCCTGCTCGCGGGCGTAACCGTTAATCAGTTCGGTCAGTGCTTCTTGGTAATCCTGATCGTTACACACCGACGGCAGCGCCAGATTGCCCAGCACCCGCAGGGTGAAGGCCACTTTCAGCGTGTCGGCATCAAACGGCAGCGCTGCCACATCCACCGTTTGCAGGTTGGCTTTTTGAATTTCGGCATCCAGTTTAGCCGGGTCACTGCTGAGGGCATTTTTTAACCGGTTGGAGATGGTGCCGCGTACCGATTTTTCCTGAATCACCACCGGCTGCCAGTTCTCCTGCTGCCAGTTGCCCGCCAGCATCTGAGCATCGGAATTCGCCAGTTTGCGCTCAAACGCCAGTACCGATGCAGTTTTCAAGGTAGTTGCTGCTTTTGCCATGGTTTCAATCCTTGTCTCAGTAGTTGAATTCAAGTTCTGGATAATCATCATCTGCTGCGCTGTCTGCGTCGTTGACGGTTTGCAGGCAGCGGTAGGTGTGGTGTTGATTGTCGCGTTGATAGAGGTAACGCCAGAAAATACGGTTGATGTCGTCAATACGGTGTGCGCCACGCCACTCGCCAACGCCGTAAATGGCTTCGGCAAAACAGAACGGGGTGGACGGGTCGCGGGTTTTCGCCACCTCGCCGGGGTTGTACAACGGTGAAATGGCGCGGTAGCCGGTCATCAGCGGCACCAGATAGCCGCCTTGCGGTTTCGGCAATGGCTGCCAGCTTACCGCCTCATCCGGGGAACGGACTGCCTGATATTTCAGGGCAGCGAAATCCAGCCAGGCATCCAGCATGTCCGCCTGCGGGTTGGTCTGTTGCAGGGTGTCAAGATGCGACGATAACAGCGCCGTGCGGTCTACCAGCACAAAGCCCGGCAGTAAACGGCGCATCAGGCTGCGGGTGGCAGTGCCATTGGCAGGGATGTCATGGAAGCTTACCTGTTCGATATCCACAATCAGCCCGCCCGCCAGCCGCTGTTGTTGTACCTGTTGCTGCACCTGCTGGCGAAGCGCCTCACGCCCGTCTTCACCGGGCAACATGCCGTGGCATTCGATAAGCAGCGACACGGTGAGGTGCATTCGCCCCTCTTCGTTAAAAGCGGCGGTTTTTTCCTCTTTGGTCAGCGGGTTACGCGTCAGCGCAAAGCTGCGGTTCCAGCCGTTGCCGTAAGCGTGAACCTGATGCTGATGGCACACCACACCGCAGCCTTCCAGCCGCAAACCGTGGGATGCCTGCAACTGGCGCGACAACGCATGGGTAAAGCCGAGAAAATGGCTGATGGCAGGAAAACCGTAGGTGTGCCCGGCAATGGCGTTGGCGTTTTCCACTACAATACGTCGCAAAATCATCAGGCTACTCATGCCAGTTCCTCCTTCAGCGCGCGTTCGGTTTCCCGCAGGCGCTGCTTAAACAGCGCGGCGGTGGACCACTCGCGGCGTTCCACCTCGCCGAAAATCAGTTTTTTGTGCTGCAATCGATCATTTAGCCACTGGCCAAATTCATGGGCGACCTGTTCCTTCCAGTCCCCTCCTTCGCGTGCATAACGAAAAGCGTCATCATGCTGGCAGCGCCTTGGGTCAAGCCACAGTTGCAGAGGGACATTCAGTTGGGAATACGTGCTCCAGCCCGCCTTGCCCAGGTTTTGTACCGTGGCGACATAGTCAAATAGGGCGTTGATCAACCGGTCGAGGTAACGCCTGCGCTGGTTGCGAATATCGCGGTTGTTGTCCACCTCTTTGACGCTGAGCAGGAATTGCTGCAGCTCCCGGCGCGCAGTGTAGGTCAGTGCATCCACCTCACCCCGTTCACGGAAGATGGTGTCATGCTCCAGCGGCAGTTTGATTTGGCTGAGCCACTGTGACGGCGCACTGCTGAGCAGATAGGAGCGACCACTGCGGGCAGAATTAAGCGCGGAAATATTTTGCGGCTTGGTGCCGCCCATATTCTGCACTGCAATACCGGGGTAGCTGACATAAATCTCATCGTGCCAGCGCTTCTCATACCGGGCCTCGCGGATGGCTTTGGCCTGCTCACCAAAGCGCACCGCGTTCAGGCGTTGGTCCAGCGCCTGCGACAGTGAAGAGGAATAAAGCGGGCTGAGTAAGTGGTATTCGCCGTCACCCACCGGAAAATAGATCTGCTTTGCCAGCTTGTGGGAACTGGGTTGTTTATCGCTCAACACCTGCCCGAACCCGGCCAGCCACTGTGCAAGCTGCTCTGCGTTTTCTGCCAGCGCTTGCAGCGCGCGGTGGTCGCCCCGCTGTAGCGCCGCCACCAACGAATCACCCTGATGCTCGGTTTGCAGCAGTTTGGCCACATCCAGCGCTGCGGCGTTGCCGACGGCATCAATCGCTGGTTGCGCCAGTGATGCGGTGGAGAGCACATCCGTAGCCGTTGCAGGCTCATTGCTGAACACACTGCTGCCTTTGGCATCGCTGTGGGTGAATTTCAGCGCGTGGGTCACCAGGCTAATCTGCCCGGCGCGGCTGGCGGCATCCGTCAGCCAGGTGCGCACCTCATAGGCCTGCTCAATCTCACGCCGCTGCTGCAAAAGCGCCACTTCCGCTGCAGCCAACGCTTCACCGCTTAACGCCGCCCGTTGTTTGTCGGCGGCCTTATCGAAGGCATCCAGCTTGGCCTGCTTTCGGGTTTCGATATACGACAGGATAAACGCTTGCAAACCCTCACTACTCATAGTCGATTCCTTGAGCGTGTTATCAATTGTGATTAGTTACGGTTAATATTTATAGAAAAAACCGAGAACCACTGGGCCTTTACTGACGAGTCCGGTGGATTACTGACAGTCATAGATACCGGCCTCATCAGCAGACCAGCAACAATACAAAGTACCGCGACACACAACATCTCTACGTTAGCTGGCCTCATATCATTAACGCCTCTTATCAATAAAGGATGAGGCGCATCATAGCTCAGCCGGAACAAAAATATCAACCTATATACCTCATCTTTTATTTCATCACTTTTGCCTTTATCAATATGACTCGATACAATAATTTCACTGCCGCATAGGCAGCTTAGAAGTATATGCATCAACTATTATCATTAACTGCCGCACAGGCAGCGGCGCACTCACTTGAGTGCGCCAAACACCCCGAGCCACGGGTGCCAGCACCACACCCGGTTGTCGCGGGTGCTGATGCTGATTTCACCAAAGCGGTCGCTGACTCTGGCGAGTTCCCATTGTTTTTCCTCGGCCAGTTGCAGATAACGCGCGGTGTAATCCATCTCTACCCAGAGGCTGACGCCATCGGCCATGGCCTGTTGCACTGAGCGAATCTCATCGATTTCTTTCCAGCCGCTCGGGCCGTCGTCCTGCAACATAAAGACCGGATCGTCGCCTTCGTCTTCCAATCGCAGCCAGTAACGCTGCTGCGGGTCTGAGCGGCGAAACGGCGTGTGCCGCTGCAGTTCGCCGTTCCAGTGCAGCGACTTGCGCCACCACAGCACAGCCGTTGGTTGTGAAGACGACCCGTTTTTCGGCCCAAACAGTTTTGTTGCCAGCGCCGCATGTTCCAGCGAAATCAACGTGAAGGGTTTTTTCAGCACCGGCTCGGTAATGCGCGGTGTGGCGCTGATGGTCTGGTAATCCTCCGGTTTGAGGATCTCCCGCAGGTCGTGACTGGCAAGCGTTAAGCCGTCTTTCGATTCAAAACCCGGCTGGCAAAACGCCACCGTCTCGCCTTTCAGCGCCCGCACGTTGTGGCTTAACAGATAAAAGTTGGGTGAGGCTGGCACATACTCGTCACGCTGGCGGTGGCGCAGAATACGCCCGGCCAACTGAATCACAGAACGCATCGAGCTGGGTTCGGCGATGGCCCAGTCATAATCGTGGTCACGGCCCACTTCCGCCACCGAGGTGGCCAACACCACAAACAGGTGATGCTGCGGCGGCTGCTGTTCGATGGCGTCACGAATTTCCGCCACCTGCCACAGTGCCTCGGGGTCTTTGCGCATCAGGGCTGCATCCAGCCGTGCTTCAATGTGGGAGCGCATCGCCAGCGGGTGCTGGCTGTGATAAACGCAATAGTGCACGCAGTGATCCGGCGGTGAAGGCATCGCCATCAGCGCACGCGCTACTGCCACCAGCGGGTTGATGTTTGCCATGCGAATCAATCCCAGCGACACGGTTTTGCCGCCGGAATGCGTCTGGTGATGGTGCTGATGCAGTGCAAACAACCGTTGGTGCAGGGTTTGCGCCAGCGCCTGACACACCGCGCTCGCCTCTCGCGTCGGGCTTGCCACCGGTTCAATTTCCGCCCAGCGCAGCCGCTGCTCCTGCTGTTGCAGCTTGTCGATACGCCCGGCGACAAACGCCTTATGCTGTTTGGCAAAAGCGTCGGTATCAGCAAGCTGATGGCACTGGCTGTCGAATTCATCAAACCAGCCGCAGCAAATACTCAGCGGCGTACCCGGTTCCCCGTAAGCCTGCTGCCAGGCTTCGCGCCCTTTCAGGTAGGCTTCGAACAGCGCGCGGATCAACGCCGGTGGCAGCGTGGCGGAGGACAGCAATACCCGTGAGCCGAGCATCCCCGCCCAGTTCACCAGCCGACACAGCGCGGGCAGGTCTTCCAGCCCAAAATCGTCCGGCTCGTCCAGCACCAAATCCGAGGTGAGCAGCCGCAGCATCGGCGCAATCTGGTGGCCGCCGCGCAGGCTTTCGGTCGCGGGCATCAGGTGGTCGATAGTCGTCACCAGCACCGGCGCACTCAGCAGTTGATGCAGCGTCGGCGATTTTTTCAGCCAGGTTTTCAGCCGCCCGTCATCCAGCGAGCCGTCGTAACTGACGTACTGATGCTCGCTAAACAGCGACTCAGCCGATTCGCTGCCGGTTTGCACCACACGCGTTTCCTGCTCCTGCTGGCGCAGCTCATGCAGTTCCTGCACCGCCTGCGAGCCAATTAACACCGCCAGGTCGTCCTCATCTAACGTCAGGCGCTGGCGCAGGGCATCGCCGGTTTGCAGCGTCAGGGTGCGCAGGCCAAGTGCTACCGAAAAGCGGCACCCGACGGATTCGTCTGCCAGCGCGTACATAATGCGGGCATTCGCCAGCGTCTTGCCGCGCCCGGTAGAGGCCATGTTGACGCCAAAGAAACCGTGGCGAGCCGCCTGTTCACGTATCGCACAGACCTTGTCAAACGTCCGGTCTTGCCAGCGGAAGCGCGCATCGGTGCTGCGCTGGCGAAAGCCTTTGTGCCGGGTGATGGCTGGCAGCGTATCGCGCAGGTGCGGCAGGCTGCGCCCGAGCAGCAGCGCATTCTGCGCCACGCCGACGCAGTGCTCGTCCAGCCGCTGTTTGAACACGTTTTTCTCGGTATTAGCCCACACCGTATACTGCGGGTCTTGCCAGCCGGGGGTGGCATCGGAAGAGGAATAATGGTGGTCTGCCAGCATCAGCGACAGCCGCGCCAGATGCACCGTCAGCCGTTGGTCCAGTTGGCCGAAGGTCATCAACGAGGGTAACTTCAGCGCACGGGCAGCGAACTTGCGCGCCTTTTCACACCAGACGCGGCTTTGCAGCGGCGTGCCGTGCGGGAACTGCCACACCTGTCGCCATTCCTGCGCGCTGATATCCGGGCGCAGGTGGTTAATGGCATTCCAGCGCGGCGAGAGATGTTCATTGAGCCAGCGGTCGATGAACTCCAGTTGCGGCGCTCCACCCGATTCGCCTTCCGTCAATCGATGAAACATCGGCAAGCGATGGTGCGAGACAATCAGCCAGCCCACCACCTGCGCCAGCGGCGGCAGGCTGTTAAATGGCGACGACTTGGAGACTTTCGCGTCCTGCTGCAAGCGCGCCAGCAACGCCGCTTCCTCCTCCGCGCGGATAGCGGCCAGCGCCGTCAACCAGCCGGTATCGTCCTGCTCGCCGACAAACGCCTGAAACAGCCGCAGCGACACCCATTCATGGCGCAGCGGCTGGCTGCGCGGCCCCTTGCCCCGCAACCCGGCCTGAAACAGCGCATTGGCCTTGCCGATGTCGTGAAACAGCCCGGCCATCGCCGCCAGCAGGCTGAAGGCTTCAGCACTGTGCCACGGGTTTTCATCCTGGCTGCGCAGAATATCGCGCTCGGTGCGGTTGGTCGGCACGCTGCCTTGCGGGTTGAAGCGCCGCAGGTTGCCGACAATCCACAGCAATTCGGTGTGATTGGCGCTGCGGATCCAGTGGCAGGCCACCGCTGTGTTGCGCCGCGCGGTTTTACGCAGCAACTGGCGCAGTGTTTTCAGCCCCTCAGCGGTAATGGCGGTCTGCCAGGTGCGTTCCCCTTTGCGCTCGGCGAACTGGTCCAGCACCCGGCGGGTTTCCACCAGCGCCCGCTTGTTGCATTCGGAAATCAGCAGGATGTTCATTGCGCCCCCTGACTGCCGCTTTTCGCCACCTGGCTTAATTGCTGCGCCACCTGTTGCAGGCTGTCGATCATCACGTCCAGCGCCTCGGCCTGACGAAACGACGTCAGGCAGCGCTGGCGAAAGTCCTGCTCGTCTTCCCCTTCCATGGCGGCGATAAACGCCTGCGGCAGAATCAGCGCGTCTTTCATCAGATCCGCCACATCAAACACCAGCCCGCCACGGCGGGTTTTGCCGTGCAGCACCGCCAGCCCATGCGGCAATCCCAACACCCACAGCGCCACCGCCGCTAACCCGTAAGCCAGATAGTTGCCGTGGTCGAGAAATCGGTTCGCCATGTCGGTACCGCCACCGCGTTTAGCGCGGGTAAACTCGCCATAACTCACCGCGTTGGCCGCCAGCCGGTACAGCGCTTTGGTCATCATCGCTTCCTGCACCAATACGTCGTTACTGGTGTGGCAGTTCGCCAGCCCCTGCTGATAGCGGTTAAGCAGTGCTTCCACATGTTCGGGTTTGATGGCGAAACGCGACTCGCGCGCCAGTCGCCCGCCCAGCCAGTGCTGGCGAATCTGGCCGATGCGCACCTGCTGAAAGGCAACCGCCGCCGCCAGCCGCTGCTCTTCGTGAAACCAGAAGCTGACCCAATCCTGCAAATACTCAGTAGGGCGGTATTCACTTTGCGGCGACAGCCACGACACCGCCACGTCGGCCTCATTGGCGGCGAACAGCGGTGTGCCGCCACCGCCGCAAAAACCGACCATCACCCCGGCACGGGCAAATTCCCGCATCGCCGCCTGCGTGACCGAAGTGCCGGTGCCGAGCATCACCACGCTGGTATTGGCAATCGGGATATTCCAGTACAACGACTGATTCCCCTCTTCGGTGACATATTCCACCCGTCCGCCATTCACCAAAATACGGCAATGCTGGAGGTAATAAATATTGGCGCGTTTGGAATGCAGAATGGTTTTTAAATCCGACGGGCTGAATACGTTATCCATAAAACGGTTTCTCTGTGGTGGTGATAAAGCAACCCCACCCGCGTAATAACACGCAGGCTAATAATTGATTGGAAAACACGTAATACACTGGAAAGTAACGAGAATTAACCTATCACAACCCAAGCAGGAAAGTGAATGACGCCGAAAAGACTTTCCTTATTTGCACACCCTTTTTTTTCGCTGCTATTTTCGATACTGAAAAATCAATCAGTTACCGATAGTCGAAAAAAAAGGGTCTGACAGCGAAAATCGCCAATTGCGGGCAGGAATACAACGGGTTAGAGTCAACGGGCTACAGTTCACTGCCGGATAGGCAGCTTAGAAAGAACGGCAAAGAACCATTTTGAGGAATAATAAGTTCACTGCCGGATAGGCAGCTTAGAAAGATGACCGAGATGCGCAAAGCTGCGCTCATCTGTTCACTGCCGGATAGGCAGCTTAGAAATCTCTTTCCACCATATGTAAAAATGGAAATACGTTCACTGCCGGATAGGCAGCTTAGAAAAGTCGCTCGCGCTCGGCACTTGTGAGGGGTGGGTTCACTGCCGGATAGGCAGCTTAGAAAAGCGGTAGTTTCCAATGTCACTGCTTGCTCAAGTTCACTGCCGGATAGGCAGCTTAGAAATGTAGTGCCGGATGTTGGCGATCTGCCGGAGCGTTCACTGCCGGATAGGCAGCTTAGAAACTTAAATCACAGGGATTCATGTCTGGCATTCAGTTCACTGCCGGATAGGCAGCTTAGAAATAAACCCGATGGCTGTTAAAGCCCATCTCTACGTTCACTGCCGGATAGGCAGCTTAGAAAGCTTACAATCTGGGGCGTCTTAACTGGAACGAGTTCACTGCCGGATAGGCAGCTTAGAAAAAAGCGGGGAACGTTGTAAGAATATTGCTGTTGTTCACTGCCGGATAGGCAGCTTAGAAAAACCAGCTATCAGAGCTGGGATGTGAATCCGAGTTCACTGCCGGATAGGCAGCTTAGAAATTGGATGGCGAACAGTTTGCGCAGTTGAGCGTGTTCACTGCCGGATAGGCAGCTTAGAAAATCGCACCGGGGCTTGCGCCCATCGACGGTCTGTTCACTGCCGGATAGGCAGCTTAGAAACAACGTATTCCGATGAAAATACGGGGAGATATGTTCACTGCCGGATAGGCAGCTTAGAAATGCATGCGGATACCAAACGGAGCAATAGCGGTGTTTCACTGCCGGATAGGCAGCTTAGAAAATCTAAAGCAGAATTCAAATCAGAAATGAAACGTTCACTGCCGGATAGGCAGCTTAGAAAACTGCGGAAATTGCCGCAGCGTTGGGGCGGGTGTTCACTGCCGGATAGGCAGCTTAGAAAATCAGGTAGCTGGTATCCGGCTACCTTTTCTTGTTCACTGCCGGATAGGCAGCTTAGAAAGACTTAAAATCTCATGCGCCACGTTGATTCCTGTTCACTGCCGGATAGGCAGCTTAGAAATAACGGAATCGCATATGGCCGAAAAAACCCCCGTTCACTGCCGGATAGGCAGCTTAGAAATGATGGATGAAGGCTTTGTTCATTGGACGCTGGTTCACTGCCGGATAGGCAGCTTAGAAATATCACAATCAGCTTGGGCGCGGTGGCTACTTGTTCACTGCCGGATAGGCAGCTTAGAAATGAATACCCAGGAACAGAGCGCGAGCGGCTGGGTTCACTGCCGGATAGGCAGCTTAGAAATGCGCCTGGAGCGGAAAATCATGTTCCTCCACGTTCACTGCCGGATAGGCAGCTTAGAAAAGCGGGTTTTTCTTAAACATGATTGTCAGGTAGTTCACTGCCGGATAGGCAGCTTAGAAAAGTTGACGCTGAGTGGCCACAACGTTGCTAATGTTCACTGCCGGATAGGCAGCTTAGAAAAGCAAAGCGGTAATCATCGGCCAGCACTCTGCGTTCACTGCCGGATAGGCAGCTTAGAAACCCAACAAAGGGGGCGCAGCGATGGATGCGGCGTTCACTGCCGGATAGGCAGCTTAGAAATTGCTGCGCTACGTCCTCTAGCGTTTTTCCGCGTTCACTGCCGGATAGGCAGCTTAGAAAAGGTAGGCCATAAACAGCCACTCGGTTAGCTGGTTCACTGCCGGATAGGCAGCTTAGAAATTACTCGTTCGGGTCTTTTGCGTAAGTGTCGAGTTCACTGCCGGATAGGCAGCTTAGAAAAGGCGACCGGCGGCCGATACACCCGTGACGGTGTTCACTGCCGAGTAGGCAGCTTAGAAAAGTGTGTAGTTACCGGCATTCAGCCCATAAAACGTTCACTGCCGAGTAGGCAGCTTAGAAAGAAGTTATCCGTGTTATTTGACGTTCACTGCCGAGTAGGCAGCTTAGAAAGACATCAGCGAGTGATACTCACGCATTTCACCGTTCACTGCCGAGTAGGCAGCTTAGAAATGAGCGGCTGGAGCATTTGTGAGTATTTGTTGGTTCACTGCCGAGTAGGCAGCTTAGAAAACGCAGGATTTCGATAATTTCTTGTGCGTTCAGTTCACTGCCGGATAGGCAGCTTAGAAAAGTCTGCATCGCTGATAATGAAATCGGCTTTGGTTCACTGCCGAGTAGGCAGCTTAGAAAACACGGTATCGACGCAATCATAGCCTGCGTCGGTTCACTGCCGAGTAGGCAGCTTAGAAATGTGGTGCGGGTGGATGTTTGCCAGCATGTTCGTTCACTGCCGCACAGGCAGCGCTTGACGGGTTTACTGGCGTTAAAACTACGCTGAGGTGGGCGACTTCGCCGGATGAGCGGCATGGATGCCGCGAAAGCCTGTGCCGCTCCGGGAGAGCGTCACAGGCGGTCCGAACTGCGAAGGCGAACGCCGAAGGCACCGCGCAGCGGCGTAGTTTAGCCATCAAGCCAGAGGTCAAGGAGAGGTGGCGCTTGCACCTCTCCTTGTCGTGCGTGCGATAAAGCTGCTAAGAAACAATGCGGTTAATCACGCACGAAACGCTTCACCACACTACCCTATACACTACGCCCTTAATCCAACAGCGCTGTCACCGCTTCAGGGATATCCGGTCAAAACGACGTCCAATCACTATTGCTACCCGCTATGGCGGCCCGCTTTTCCGGCAACGCCGGAGATAGCGCCACTGGCTGGTGGGCTGATGGCGTTGCGCCGCTGTTGCCCTGTGGCGGCAGACGAAATGCGCTGACGGCTTCGGCCAGCAGAGAGGCTTGCGACTGTAATGACAACGCGGCAGAGGCCGATTCTTCCACCAGCGCGGCATTTTGCTGGGTGGTGGTGTCAATCTGTCCGACGGCGATATTAATCTGGCTCATGCCATCGCTTTGCTCATGGCTGGCCTGCGCAATTTCATTGATGATGCTGTGAACATCATTAACGTGGCTGGTCAGGCTGCTCATGGTGGACTCGGCATTATCGACCAGTTCCATCCCTTCGTGAATTTTATCGACCGAGTCGTCAATCAACTCTTTGATTTCTTTGGCAGCCGTCGCACTGCGCTGGGCCAGCGAACGCACTTCACCGGCCACCACAGCGAACCCCCGCCCCTGCTCACCGGCGCGGGCAGCTTCAACGGCGGCATTCAGCGCCAGAATGTTGGTCTGAAAGGCAATACCATCAATCACGCTGATGATTTCCGCCATGCGCTGCGACGCTTCACGAATGCCGCGCATTTTATGGGTGACGGAAAGCATCACCTCACCGCTGCGTTGTGCCGCCGACGACGCCTGGTTAGCGATCGCCGTCGCCTGATGGGTGTTATCCGCCGTATTCTTAATCGTGGAAACCAGTTCCTCCATCGAGGCCGCCGTTTGTTCCAGCGAACTGGCCTGCTCTTCGGTGCGGGATGATAAATCCTGATTACCGGCGGCAATTTGTGAAGCCGCGCTGGAAATAGCCTGCGCGCCGTCGCGCACCTGCCCGACTATCTGGCGCAGGCTGGCATTCATGTTATCGAGCGCATGCAGCAGTTGACCGGCTTCATCTTTACGTTCGCTCGCGATATGTAACGTGAGGTCGCCTTGTGAAACGCGGTCAGCCATCACCAACGCCTGTTGAATCGGTTGGGTAACACTGCGAGTAATCGCCAATGCGACCCAGATACTGAGCGCCACGCCAAACCCCAGAATAGCCAGCAGCACCAAACGGATATCATGGTAAGTGGCCGACATGCTATCTACCGTTTTTCTCATGACGTCATCCTGATAATTCACCAGTTGACGCACCGCCTTGCGGTAGGCTTTTTGAGCCGGATTCAGGTGCTGATTAAACTCGTCAATCGCACCATCGCGATCGCCCGCTTTTACCTGTGCAATAATTTTTTGGCCTGAATTAAGAAAGTCTGCACGAATGGTGCGAATATCACTAATAACCCGTTGGACATCGGAATTATTTTCCAGATGAGCCTGTTTTTCTAATTCATCCATTAATCGGGTTATTTCCTGTGAGACTGGAGGGATTTGCTCTGTCACGGCCTTAATTTTTTCATCACCAGCAACCAGCAGTAATTGCTGAAATATCCTGACACCTTCGTTGACATTCTCAATCAGATTATTGGCATCGACGGTTTGCGGATAAATATCCTGAACAATATCGCGGGCATTCTCATGGAAATTACCCAATTTAACGATGGCCAAGCCGCCTACAATCAACAACATTACCGCCAACGCCGAAAACCCTGCGCCCATACGGGAACCGATCCGCCAGTCAGATAAACGTATCATTAGCTCTTCACTCCTTTGTTAAGAATAAAACGCCATACAGATAATGTCAGGTGCGGGCCCGAGTAAACATGGCAGAATCGACTCCCACGCCACCAATAATCGTGATAATCATGCCGCGCTCAATGAGTAATACTTTTCGGCTTGTCATCACAATGACAAATTCCTTATCTATTGCCGGGAGAATAAGGATTTTTTCTACTATGTTTAGCAAGTTCGTGTTTAGCAAGCTCGTGTTTAGAAAGTACGTGTTTAGAAAGTACGTGTTTAAAAATACGTATTTAGAAAACAGCGTGCTTAAAGAACATATTTAGAAAAAATATGTTCATAACTAAATATGCTTAGAGCCCAAAAACAATAAAACGGCGCGGAAATAATGCCGGGATAAAACGGATGCTAAATAATCATACGTTTTTACTGTTGCCGGTACATAACGCCGCTCCCTGATTTTTACCCGCGTTCCATTCTAACAACCTTTACGTTTCGATCGATAAAAACATTCAAATATAAATCAAAAATAGAATAAAACTATCAATAACCGTTTATTGATCGGAAATAGCAACAATAAAAACACAAAAATAACAGTAACGACACATTATTTAGTTAACAAGCTAACAGTAACTTAATAAACAATAAGCAAGAGAGGTGAAATGGGATCAGCACGCGGGTATAGCCGCCCTCTCCGGCAGTCAGCGCATGAGCAACGATGACTGCGCTGCCTTCTGAGCCGCCAAAATTCTTGCCTCGCTGGTTGACACTATTTTAACCATTGACTATTACTTGATCAGTAATATGGGCATCCTGACTGAGCAACACCCGATGCAACCAGACAAAAGCGGTAAGTTTCCCTCTGATGACGCAAACCGGGTGGCGTGGCTGGTTTTTGCCAGCGCCGCAGCGCGACGTCAAACCTGCTGGTGCCACGTATATACCCCCAATAATTCAAGTTGCAGGCCAACGCACCTGCAACCTGAAGTATGACGGGTTGAAGTATGACGGGTTGATGTATAACGAGTATAGATGGATATCTGTCACGGGGGAGATATCCCAACCCGGTTGAGATTCGCAATCCTGTATTTTCTATTAGCCATTGCGAGTGGGCTGCGCGAATTAATGCAACGGATTAGTGAGAATGCCTGATAAAAGCCCGTGTCTTCGCGTTCTGATATCTGGCGGGTGCATTCCAATCAGAAGCAGGTAACTATTATTACAATGCGAATAAAAAAGCGGCTGCGAATTAATCTGTTGCATTTGATTCTGTTCATGTCTCTCGCCAGTATGTTTACGACGCTGTTGAACAGCTATCTGGCTATTTATAGCGTGCAGAAAAAATTACTTGTTGAGCAAGCCGTTAAGGTGAATGCCAGCTACTCAGCTAAATTAGCCTCTACGGTGGATACGTTTTTCACGGCCTCGGAGGAGCAGCTAGCCTATAGCGCCAGACTGATTAGCGCCAATGTCCAGTCAGGGAATTTGCTCCAGCTACAAACCGAGTTACAACGCATCCATCAACTCAGCCATCGCTTTAACTCTATGCTGGTCGTCACCGAAAAGAGCCAGGTGATCGCCGCATCGCCGCCATCGCTGAATCTGGCGGGCGTCACCCTTAATAGCGAAGGGCAGCAAAAAACCCTACAGTCAAAACGCTTTTTTATTAGCGCGCCGTTTGTCTCGCCGCGCGGCAATTATATTATTTTTATTTCTTACCCGGTGCTGGATGAGCGCGGAAATTATCTGGGGTATATCGGCGGCTCGCTTTATCTGAATAATCACCGCATTGAAAACGAGTTTATGAATACCCAATTTAGCAACGACAGTTTTAATACTTATGTCGTTGATAATAATGGCACTATTATTTATCACCACGATGCGGAGAAAATCGGCACTCAATTGCAGCTACCACACTTTTCGGCACAGTTAGCCAAACAACCGAAAGGCGATTTTATGATGCCCGATGAGCAAGGCATTCCTTCACCGGCAAGCTATATCCGTACACAAAAAGTAGACTGGGTTATTATTACGCAGCAATCATTCCATTCCATAGAAGAGGCGCTGAATAACGTGATGTTCAGCGTGCTGCGCCAGGGCACGCCGCTCGGCATCATTACGCTGCTGGCATTGACGATTTTGGCGTTTTACATCGCCAGGCCGCTGCGCCAGTTGGCTAAATCCGCCAGCACCATGGAACAAGCAGGGGTTATCGGCAAGATTAAAGCCGTTAATGCCTGGTATCTGGAAATCGAGCAGTTAAAGCGCGTGCTGCTGATGGGGACGGTGCTGCTGCATAAGCGCATCGGCAGGCTCAGTTCAGAAGCGCATACCGACCCGCTTTCCGGCATGCTCAACCGCAGAGGAATGCAGGAGAGCCTGGATGAAATCCGCAATGAACATAAAAAAATTTCGGTCATCGCCATCGATATTGACCATTTTAAATCGATCAACGACTCATTTGGCCATGATGTCGGCGATGAAGTCATCCGTAAACTCAGTCAGCAGTTGCGTAAAAATTTCCGTAAAAGCGATCTGGTGTGTCGGGTTGGCGGCGAAGAGTTTGTTATCTTGCTGCCGGGCGCCGACATCCACATCACCAGCGTGATAGCCGAACGCTTACGTAACACCGTCGCCAGCACCACTTACCTGCCCGAAGCCCCTCTGCGCCAGATAACCATTTCACTGGGCGTGACCACCTTCAACCCGCAAAAATCATCACTGGATGCCGCGCTGAAAATCGCCGATAACGCCTTATACAGAGCCAAACATGCTGGCCGCAATCGGGTGGTGGTGGATTACCTCTCAGACGATATTTCACTTATCCAGCATTAGTGGCCACCGTTTATGGTTCCACCGTTATTCCCCCTGCAACGTCACCACCAGCGAGCGGCTGCCGCCGTGGTTGCGGTGCTCACACAGGTAAATGCCCTGCCAGGTGCCGACCTGCAAACGGCCATTGCGCACCGGTAGCGTCAGGCTACTGCCGAGCAGGCTACTTTTCAGGTGTGCCGGCATATCGTCGCTGCCTTCATAAGTATGGCGATAATAAGGCTCGTCTTGCGGCACCAGCTGGTTAAAGAAGTTCTCGAAATCCTGGCGCACCGTGGGGTCGGCATTTTCATTGACCGTCAACGACGCCGACGTGTGGCAGATAAACACATGCAGCAACCCGACATTTACATTACGTAAATCCGTCACCTGCCCCAGCACTTCATCGGTTATCAAATGAAAGCCACGGGCGCGAGGTTTAAGCCGAATATCGTATTGTTTCCACATTTCATCTCTCCTGTGGTGGTGAGTGATTGGCATAAAAAAGCGCGGCTCGCCGCGCTTAACAAACCTCATCTTGCTGGCGGGACTAACCCCGATCCAGAATCGGTTTCAGGAACCGGGCAGTGTGGGATTGTTCGCACTGGGCTACCGTTTCCGGCGTGCCGGACACCAGAATCTCGCCGCCGCCGCTGCCCCCTTCCGGCCCCAGATCGACAATCCAGTCGGCGGTTTTGATAACATCCAGATTGTGCTCAATCACCACAATGGTGTTGCCCTGGTCGCGCAGCTGGTGCAACACCTCCAGCAGTTGCTGGATATCGGCAAAGTGCAGCCCGGTGGTCGGCTCGTCCAGAATATACAGCGTCTGGCCGGTGCCACGTTTTGACAGCTCACGCGCCAGCTTCACGCGCTGCGCTTCGCCACCAGACAAAGTGGTGGCCGACTGCCCCAGCCGGATATACGACAAGCCGACGTCGATTAGCGTTTGCAGCTTACGCGCCAGCGCCGGAATGGCATCAAAGAACTCGCGGGCATCTTCGATGGTCATCTCCAGCACTTCGTGGATGCTCTTGCCCTTGTATTTAATCTCCAGCGTTTCGCGGTTATAGCGTTTGCCTTTGCACTGGTCACAGGGCACGTAAATATCTGGCAGAAAATGCATTTCCACCTTGATCACCCCATCGCCCTGGCAGGCTTCACAGCGGCCACCGCGCACGTTAAAGCTGAAACGGCCAGGGTTATAGCCACGGCTGCGCGCTTCCGGTACACCGGCGAACAGCTCGCGGATCGGCGTGAACACGCCGGTGTAAGTAGCCGGGTTGGAGCGCGGGGTTCGACCGATCGGGCTTTGATCGATATCGATCACCTTATCGAACTGCTCCAGCCCTTGAATCTCGCGGTACGGTGCCGGTTCGTTCAGCTCGCCGCCGTTAAGCTGGCGCTGGGCAATCGGGAACAGCGTGTCGTTAATCAGCGTCGATTTACCGGAGCCGGACACCCCGGTAATACAGGTGAACAGGCCAACCGGCAGCGTCAGCGTCACGTCTTTGAGGTTGTTGCCGCGCGCACCAATCAGTTTTAACACCTTCGAGGGATCGCCCTGTACGCGCTGCGCCGGAATGGCGATTTTGCGCGCGCCGCTCAGGTATTGGCCGGTCAGCGATTCCGGCACCGCCATAATCTGCGTGGCCGTACCTTCGGCAATCACCTGACCGCCGTGTACACCCGCGCCGGGGCCGATATCGATAATGTGGTCAGCGGCGCGAATCGCATCTTCATCGTGTTCCACCACGATAACCGTATTGCCGAGATTACGCAGGTGAATCAACGTTTCCAGCAGGCGCTCGTTATCGCGCTGGTGCAGGCCGATTGACGGCTCATCGAGCACATACATCACCCCCACCAGCCCGGCACCGATTTGGCTCGCCAGACGAATACGCTGCGCTTCGCCGCCCGACAAAGTTTCCGCCGAGCGCGACAGCGACAGGTAATTCAGCCCCACGTTGACCAGAAAACGCAGCCTGTCACCAATCTCTTTCAGCACTTTTTCGGCGATTTTCGCCCGCTGGCCGCTCAGTTTGATGTTTTCGAAAAAGGTCAGCGCATGGCCGATGCTCATGTCGGCAATCTGCGGTAGCGTGGTCTGCTCCACGTAGACGTGGCGCGCCTCTTCACGCAGACGCGTACCGTGACAGCTGGCGCACGAGCGGTTGCTGATAAATTTCGCCAGTTCCTCACGCACAGCGGTCGATTCGGTTTCCTTGTAGCGGCGCTCCATATTGTTGAGCACCCCTTCAAACGGGTGGCGACGCACCGAAGTATCACCGCGATCGTTGATGTACTTGAATTCGATATTTTCTTTGCCGGAACCGTAAAGAATCACTTTCTGAATCGATGCGCTAAGGCTGTCGAACGGCGCTTCCACGTCAAATTCATAGTGTTCCGCCAGCGAACGCAGCATCTGAAAATAGTAGAAGTTACGGCGATCCCAGCCGCGAATCGCGCCACCGGCCAGCGACAGCTCGCCGTTTTGCACCACGCGCGCCGGGTCAAAAAACTGCTGCACGCCCAGCCCGTCACAGGTCGGGCAGGCTCCCGCCGGGTTGTTAAAGGAAAACAGCCGGGGCTCCAGCTCATGCATGCTATAGCCACACACCGGGCAGGCAAAATTGGCGGAGAACAACAGCTCAGGCGCGTTCGGATCGTCCATATCCGCCACCACTGCGCTGCCGCCAGACAGCTCCAGCGCGGTTTCAAACGACTCGGCGAGGCGCTGCGCCAGATCGTCACGTACCTTGAAGCGATCCACCACCACTTCGATAGTGTGTTTTTTCTGCAATTCCAGTTTCGGCGGATCGGAAAGATCGCACACCTCGCCGTCGATACGGGCACGGATGTAACCCTGCGTCGCCAGATTTTCCAGCGTTTTGGTGTGCTCGCCTTTGCGATCTTTCACGACCGGAGCCAGCAGCATCAGCCGTTTGCCTTCCGGCTGGGCCAGCACGTTATCCACCATCTGGCTGACGGTTTGCGCATCCAGCGGAATATCGTGTTCTGGACAGCGCGGCTCGCCAACGCGGGCAAACAGCAGACGCAGATAATCGTGGATTTCAGTGATGGTGCCGACGGTAGAACGCGGGTTGTGCGAGGTAGATTTCTGCTCGATGGAAATGGCGGGCGACAACCCTTCAATATGATCGACATCCGGTTTTTCCATCAGCGACAGGAACTGACGCGCATAAGCCGAGAGCGACTCGACATAACGACGCTGACCTTCAGCATACAGCGTGTCAAACGCCAGTGAGGATTTGCCAGAACCGGATAACCCTGTCACGACGATCAGTTTATCGCGCGGAATAATCAGGTTGATATTCTTCAGGTTATGGGTTCGGGCACCACGAATTTCTATCTTATCCATGCACACTTTTCTCGCAAAAGACACCGTGTTGGCCCCGGCACACCGGCTGTATGCCAAAGAAAGCCAGTAGAAACGATCGATTATGGCACAAACAAAACTGAATGGATATCCAGTATCTGACGGCAATGTTCATCGCCGGGAAATAAAGAATGCGGCACGGCTCGCGGGTATTATCTGTCACGGTGGCGTGATAGAATTGATCGCTTAAACTTTAAAAAAGTGATTCTTCAGGAGACACCAAATGGCCAGCAGAGGCGTTAACAAAGTGATTCTTATCGGCAATCTGGGTCAAGACCCGGAAGTTCGCTACATGCCGAACGGCGGTGCGGTCGCCAACCTGACTCTGGCCACGTCAGACAGCTGGCGCGATAAGCAGACCGGCGAGCAGAAAGAGCGCACCGAGTGGCACCGTGTTGCCCTTTACGGCAAGCTGGCGGAAATCGCCGGTGAATACCTGCGTAAAGGCTCTCAGGTGTATATCGAAGGTCAGTTGCGCACCCGTAAATGGCAGGATCAGGGCGGCCAGGATCGCTACACCACTGAAGTTGTGGTCGATATCTCCGGCAGCATGCAAATGTTGGGCGGCCGTAACGGTGGCGGCGCACCTGCGGGTGGCAACATGGGCGGCGGCAATATGGGCGGTAACGCACCACAAGGTGGCTGGGGCCAACCGCAACAGCCGCAGCAAGCCAACCAGTTCAGCGGCGGCGGCCAGTCCCGTGCGCAGCAAAGCGCGCCGATGCCAGGCAACGAACCGCCAATGGATTTTGACGACGATATTCCGTTCTGATAACCGCGTTATTCTCCATACACTGCGCCCTGTAAAAACAGGGCGTTGTTTTATGGCCACCCTTTTTATGACCACCCGTCTTTTGTATCCGCCGTATCAACTCTCTTTCGCGTCAAAGGCGTCGCCAATCGCATAGTAATGGCCACCGGCCACATGGTGCAGGCTGCGCAACATAGGGTCGGCATCCTCGAAATGCCAGTGACCGTCACTAAAGACTCGTGAGTCGGCCCAGGCTCCCACCACCTCGCCGATAAACAGATCGTAGGTTTGCTGGTTGTGAGGCTCAGGGATCAGTTTGCACAATAACCAGGCCGCGCATCCTGCCACCAAAGGGACATCCGACTCGCTGCGACGAAACAGTTCCACCTGACAGCGCGCCAGCTTGTCCGGGTCATTGCGCAGGCTGATGCTGCCAACCTGATTCGTCAACGCCAGCTGCGCCACCGTTGGCACCTGAATAGCGAAATAGCCGCTATTTTCCAGCAGTTCGCGAGTTTTCGTTGCCTTATCGAGTACCACCGTCAGTTTTGCCGGGGTGAAGTCTAACCCGCAGCACCAGGCGGCCGCCATCACATCATCAATGCCGGCATGACTGGCAGACACCAGCACCGTCGGCCCGTGATTAATCAGCCGATACGCTTTTGCCAATTCAACCGGTAACATTTCGCTATTCATATCTCATCCTGCTTTATGGGGTTTTCCTTAACGTCATACCAGGCGTTCAGGGGTTATCGTTTGTATGCCAGCGACGGGCTGTAGCGCTGCTGTCAGCAATGCCTCTGCAATACGTCCCGCCGGGTTAATACGCCAGCGTGGTGGCAGCAACGGATGTAGCGCGCGCAGTAACTGCTGTGCCGCCCATTCGCCGGGCCGACGCTCATCGCGCTCACCGCCAATTAACCCAGGTCGCACCGAGGTGAGTGAGGAAAATCCCACCGCAGCCAGATCGCGCTCCAGTTCGCCTTTCACCCGGTTGTAGAAAAAACGCGAGGCGGCGTTAGCGCCCGCCGCCGAATTCAGTACGTAGGTCGGCGTTCCCTGTGCATGAGCCAGCCGCGCAACGGCCAATGGGTAGTCGTGATCGACCCGGTAAAACGCCGCCTGACTGCCTGTGGTTTTGATGGTGGAGCCGAGCGTGCAAATCACCGCATCCACCTGCCACCACGCGGCGTCTTGCGGCAGATGTTCAAAATCCACCCGTGGCGCCAGCAGCTTATCGTGCGCCGGTAATTCACGCCGCACCGGTGCCACCACCTGAGCAATACGCGAGTCAGCCAGTGCCTGTAATAACACCTGTTGCCCCACCAGCCCGGTTGCGCCGACCAGTAATAATCGCATGCTGATTTCTCTGTTTGAGGTTAGGGAGCGAAACGACATCGCCATAATGGCAAAATACGCTAACAGAGCGTGCTCTGAATTGTATAAATGCATCAGGCAAGCCGCATGTCCTGACTTAGGTGAACGCACCATACAAGTTTTGCACCAATGCATTCACCTATCGTATCCATTCAGCTCAAATGTTAACTATGGGTTACAAACAATTTTTTTACCTTCAATTTTCGAGAATTTGAGTTTCTTGTCATCGACTATCCAGGCTTGCTTAACCTGTTTTGGCCACGGCGTCTCCTCTGACGGAATGAACGTAATCGCCGTGCTATAAGAATTCGTGTCGTCAACATCGCAAGAAACGATTTTCGATGCAGGATTTTCTTTTGGCAAAGGAGACATCAATACATCCTTAACGACGCTACGGCGTTCAAGCAGTAAATATTCTCGGCCGCATATTTGCCAGAAAGTCAATGTCCAGGGATCACCGTCTTTTTCCATTCCAAATGCACCATGATTTTCCAGACCAATGTTTTTGTATCTACCTTCGATAGTAACAACCCGATCGTTTGGCGTATGACGCCCGATTAATGCTGAGGGAATATCAGTATTGCAGGTAACACCATCAAACCATTTTTCAGCACCCGTTGCGTATGATGAAACGAGCGCAAGGCTTAAGAGAAAAAAAAGAGAGCGACCAAGTGTCATGTAAACAGCCTCCAGACAGATAAAAGAAAAATAAATGATACCCACCCGAAATGAAAGAAAGGCAAAGCATGCACTTTAGACTCTATTCAAACAACGGGGTTAGGCAGCAATTCGGGTAAGAATATCATAGAGATTCTCTGCCCAAAAGATTACCAACAGGTTTATTTTTTAATAACATAAACTCTTACATCATCATTAATCGGATTTAATTATTATTTACCCCGCCAAATCTCCGCTCACTCTTTTCGTCATACCTTTCATCAGTAATACTGTTTTTTATTCACCACATTGCAACACTAAAAAAGTGAAAACATCGTTTTCAAATAAGGACAACAGTATGATTTCCGCGTCTCTTGATTATCTGGCGAAACAGCTAAATCAATATTTAAAGAATATGCTGAAGCTGCATGATGAGCTGGTCGTCATCGCTAATCCGGCGGATGACGATGGCAAAATGTTTCCACTCACCAAAAATAAACTCGTGGTATTTTTAGCCGGTATCGAAAAGGAGACGCTGCCGCATCGCAATCAGGCCATGATGTCAAATAACCGTTATACGCTGGCCACCCAGCCATTGTATGTACGGGTGAATATTATGGTGGCAGCAAATTTCACCGGCACACAATATCCTCAAGGATTAACGATGCTGGCGCACGCTATGGCGTTCCTGCATAAAAACCCCCAATTTAATCGTTATAACGCCCCAGATATGGATGGCGCTATTGAGCAAATATTAGTGGAGATGGAAAACCTGCCGCGTCATGAACTCAGTGTATTGTGGCAAATGCTGGGTAGCCGTTATTTACCGTCAGCGGTGTATCGCCTGCGGGTGATGATAGCGGGCAGCCACAGTATTCAGTCGCAAGCAGAAAGCGTCGGTCAGGTTGAGGTTGCAGTCAGCAAGAGTTAGCGCACATGAGCCATTACGCCACGCTATTTGAATTGCACATTGAGCACGGTTTTTTCCCGGCTGATGAGCCGCTGCCGTTTTACAGCAAGCTGGCTTATGCCAGTCAGCCGGTCGCGGCGCAGTACGGACTGCTGATAAAACCCCGGCCCAATGGCGTCAGCATACTGGCGGATACGCATAGCGCGGCGTTAGCGCTGGCTGATGACGGCATTCGGCTGCAACTGCTGTTCTTTATGCAGGATGCGCAGTTTTCCTGTTATACCGCGCACGCACCGGGCAGCGGCGGGTACAACTTTTATTGTTCGCTCTTCGCACCGTTGTCGCAGGCCGTGCGACTGAGCGCGCATGATGGCATCGCGGCGCATGTTGAACGCCAGTCACGCCGCCCGGACTGGGTGGTCGATGTACGGCTGGCGCCACCCTTCATCGCCGCGTTTATCGCACAGGCGGCCTTAGCGCCGGGCGCACAAACAGCAAGATGGCCGCAGGCACCCTGTATCGTGCCATTGATGGCCGCCTGCCGACGCTGGAAATACCTGTTGACGGCACCTTATGTTACACCGCAATGCCATATTCGTGATGAAACCGGTACGGAAATATTTGATTACCAGGGGACGGAAATATTATTAAACGGGCAACTCGCCCAGGTTTTTATTTCACAACAACCGTTATGGATACAAAAAAAATCGCCCTATCGTTTTCAGTTGCACCAAAACGGCAAGGTATTACGACAAACGCTGCCGCTGGCAATGCCATTACATTTATGCCGAATGAAAATAAATCACCAATACGAAATATTGGCAGAAATCATCGTGAATGATTAGCAAACAATAAATACGCAGTCACCGTACCAGGCACCGCTGTTATTTAGGCGAAAAACCCGCAGGGTGAATTTATTTAACCAAAAGGAAATCGTTTATGGGCGTAATGAAAACCCCAGGCGTTTATATTGTCGAAAAAAATGCTTTTCCCAATTCAGTGGTGGAAGTCGCCACGGCGGTGCCTGCTTTTATCGGCTATAGCGAAAAAGCTGAAAATGGCAGTGTTTCACTGCGCAATAAGCCGTGGCGTATTACGTCCATGTCGGACTTTCGTCATTATTTCGGCGGCGCACCATTGCACAAATTTGATATTGTCGAAAAAACAGCAGATCGCCCGGAAGATATTGCCTTTAATCAGGAGGGGAAAAGCTACACGCTCTCGCTGGCAAATACCCGTTATTTGCTCTATTACAGCATGCTGTTCTTTTTCCAGAATGGCGGCGGCCCTTGTTATATTGTCTCGGTGGGCAGCTATCAGGACGATATTGATGCCAGCGCGTTGAAAAATGGCATTACGCCGTTACTCAAAGAGCCGGAGCCCACCATGGTGCTAATGCCGGAAGCCATCTGCCTGAAAGAGGATGACTGCATCAATGTGCAGCAGGCGGTGCTTGAGCACTGTGGCGGTAACATGAGAAACCGCATCGCCCTTCTTGATATCTGGCAAGGTTATAAAGACCGGCAAGACCCGACGGGGGATTGCATCAGCCAGTTTCGCGACAAGCTCGGCATCAATTATCTCGATTACGCCAGCGCCTATTATCCCTGGCTGCACACCTCGATTGTGCAAGACAGCGACATCAGTTTTGCCAACATCAATAATCCCGACGAACTCACCCGCGTGCTGACGGCAGAAATCACCGCTGCCTTTAAAGAGCTCGAAGGGCTCACTGAGGAACAGTTAAGCAGCGGCGGCAACAAACTGAAAGCGGCGAAAAAACAGCAAATGCTGGATGAAATCGCCAGGCTGTCGGCCACCGAGGGCGCAACGCAACACGCGCTGTTGCATAAGACGCTGTTCTCCATCAGCCCGGTTTATAAAAGCCTGCTCGATAACCTCAAGCGTCAGCAAAACCTGCTGCCGCCCGCAGCGGCCATGGCGGGTATCTACACCATGGTGGATAACACGCGCGGCGTGTGGAAAGCCCCGGCGAACGTCAGCCTGAGCGCGGTGGTGTCACCCAGCGTCAACATCAGCGCCGATGAGCAGGAAGACCTGAACGTCACCACGCAGGGTAAATCGATTAATGCGCTGCGCACGTTTATGGGGGAAGGCACGCTGGTGTGGGGGGCGCGCACGCTCGATGGCAACAGCCTTGACTGGCGCTACGTGAACGTGCGCCGCACCATGATCATGCTCGAAGAGTCGATCCGGCTGGCGGCCAAAGCCTATGTGTTTGAACCCAATACCGCCAATACCTGGGTGTCGATGGAGAGCATGATAGAAAACTTTCTGTTCGGCATCTGGAAACGCGGCGGGCTGGCCGGTTCTTCCCCGGAAGATGCCTACAGCGTTGATGTCGGGCTTGGCAAGACCATGACGCCGCAAGACATTCTCGAAGGCATCTTGCGTATTACGGTGCTGGTCGCCATCAGCCGTCCGGCGGAATTTATCGAAATTACCTTCCAGCAGCAGATGCAGAAATCCTGAGTCTGTGTGGATGATTTTACGTTTTATTTCCCCCATCAAGGAGAACACTCATGGCAGATGACGGTTCAGCGCAGTCCGGCACCGTATGGCCGATGCCCAAATTTCACTTCGAAGTGAAATGGGATGGTGGCGCAGGCGCCGGTATGGTGGCGTCGTTTCAGGAAATCACCGGCCTGGATATCGAAGCGCAGATTATCGAATACCGCGCCGGTAACAGCCCGGTTTTTTCCACCATCAAAATGCCGGGCATCATCAAGTCAGGCAATGTCACGCTCAAAAAAGGCATCTTCGTCAAAGACAATCACTTCTATGACTGGTTTGCCAAAATCAAGATGAACACCATTGCCCGTACCGCCGTCACCATCAATTTGCTCGATGAGAGCGGCAGCCCGGCGATGACCTGGAAACTCAAGAACGCCTGGCCGACTAGGGTCAGCGGCACTGATTTGAAATCGGACGGCAACGAAGTGGCGATAGAAACCATCGAACTGGCGCATGAAGGGTTACAGGTTTCTGTCTAAGGCGTTACCCCGCTGGCCGGTGCGACAACGGGCCAGCTGTATCAGCACGCTTTTGACAGGATAACGGCAAACAGGCGGATAGACCGATGCAAAAAACCAGCGCGCAACCGGAGTGGCCGCTCGCGGCGTTTTACTTCCGGGTCAGTATTGATAACGGCAGTGACGATCAGGCCTTTGAAGAGATTAGCGGCATTGAAACCCACCTCGAAACCCAGCCGTTTATCGAGGGCGGCGGCAACAGTGTCTATCACCTGCCGGTCGGTATTCGCCAGCAACCGCTACGCCTGCGCCGGGGGCTGACGGCGGCCAACTCGCTGTTGGTGCGCTGGTGCAAAAGCTGCCTGGAAGGGCAGCTTAATCAGGCGATTGTCACCAAAGACCTGAGCGTCAGCCTGCTCAATGAGCAAGGCGACCCGCTGCGTACCTGGCTGTTTTACAACGCCTACCCGATTAGCTGGCAGGTGGGGCGCTTTCACGCCAGCCGCAACGAGGTGGCGGTCGAAGAGATTGTGCTGTGCTTTAGCCGCAGCAAACGCAAGCAGTAGCGCGTTTAGCTGTCATCACCGAATTCGGTTTCTCACCCTTTGACATCTGGAGCCCGACATGACCATCGAAATACGGCAATTAACCATTTACGCCAACGTCACCCATTGTGGCGATGCGCCGACACAGGCAACCGATGACGCCGCGCACACCCCGCCTGCGGCCACCGGCCAGGACGACCCGGCTGCGCCACCGTCAGACGAGGCGATTCATCAACCGCAGGCAGAGCCGCGCGAGCGCTAGTCGCCGCGATGCTGCCCATGCCGAAGCCCCCGTTAACAGAGGCCTGCCATGCAAAAACTGAACATCCGCACGCTGGATAAAAAACAGCAGTTTAATGTCATGCTAAACCCGGCCACGCTGCACCACAGCCACGGCATTGACTACAGCAATCAGGCTCGCGGCAGCCGCCCACCGGGTAGCCTGGCACCGCGTTTGGGCTTTGCCAGCTACCAGAGCGAAAGCCTCAGTTTTGACATCATCATCGACGGCACCGGCGTGGTGGAGTCGGCGCAAAAAAGCGATGTGGCAAGCCAGATTACCCGGCTAAAGGAGGTGGTATACCGCTATGTCGGCGACAAACACGAACCGAGCGTGGTTGTCCTGAGCTGGGGCTCGCTGTCGTTTAAAGGGCGGTTGACCCGGCTGACCATTCACTACTCGCTGTTTGATGCCGCCGGTGCGCCGCTGCGCGCCACGGTCAGCCTGCGATTTCACAACTACCTCGACAGCCGCGAGCAAGGGTTACGCGCTAACCGCTCCTCACCGGATCTCACCCACTGCGTGGTGGTGCAGCAAGGCGACACCCTACCCAGGCTTTGTCAGCAAATTTATCAGGATATCGCCTACTGCCCGGCGGTCGCCCGCCATAACGACCTCAATACGCTGTGCCACCTCACCCCCGGCACCCGGCTCTATTTTCCGCCGCTGGCGTAACCGGGCGGATATCACCATGACCAAAGGAGACCGCAATGGCGGATTCACCGGCAAAAAACAGTGACGGCGTGGTGACGTGTACGCTGCACAGCAACGGGCGCTCGCTCGGCAGCGACATCCCGATTATCGCCATTGACGTGGAAAAACACGTCAACCGTATTGCGCGTGCCCGCATCGTGATAGCCGATGGCGACATGCCGCAAAACCGCCTGCCGCTCAGTGATGACAGCCTGTTTTTACCCGGCAACACCCTGAGCCTGTACGCCGGTTATGCCAGTCAGGAGCAGTGCATTTTCAGCGGCGTGATTGTGCGCCACGGTATTCGTATTGACGAGGGCAACCAGCCGCAACTGGTTATCGACTGCCGTGACAGCGCCATTGGCATGACGCTGGCGCGGCGCAACGACAACTACCTGCAACAGAGCGACAGCGATATCTGGCAACAGCTTATTGGCCGCTGCGCGGGCGTCAGCGCCGCCATTGCACGCACATCCGGGCAGCACGGCGAGCTGGTGCAATTTCACTGCACCGACTGGGATTTTCTGCTCGCGCGCGCCGAAGCCAACGCAATGGTTATCTGTAATGAAGACAATAAGATAACCATCGCACCGCCCTGTCTGGACGGTTCAGCGCAACTCACGCTCACCTACGGCGAGGATATTATCGCGCTGCATGCCGATATCGACGCCCGCTACCAGTTTCGCGCCGTCACCAGCGTCGGCTGGGACCCGGCCAGCCAGCAGCCTCTCTCGCAGCAGGCAGCCGCGCTATCCGTCAGTCAGCAGGGCAACCTCAGCGCGGATAAGCTCGCCGGAGCGCTAGGGCTGGAAGGTGTGCGCCTGCAAAGCGCCACGCCGCTGAGTGCCGGGGCGCTGCAACACTGGGCGCGCGGGCAACAGGTGAAATCCGCGCTGTCACGGCTGTGCGGCACGTTAACCTGCCAGGGCACGGCGCGGGCGCGCCTGAACACGCTGGTGGCGCTGACCGGCGTCGGCGCGCGTTTTAACGGCAATCTGTATGTCAGCGGCATTCGCCACCAGATAAGCCAGGGCCAGTGGTTGACGCACCTCAGCTTCGGTATGCCCGCGCTGTGGTCGGCTGAACACCGCGACCTGGCGGCACCGCCAGCAAGCGGCCTGCTACCGGCGGTGGAAGGCTTGCAGATAGGCATCGTCAAACAGCTCGACGGCGACCCGGCAAAACAGCACCGCATTCAGGTGAGCGTGCCGGTGATGCAGGCCGAGCATGATGGCATCTGGGCGCGTCTCGCCAGTTATTACGCCTCAAACGGCATCGGCGCGCAGTTTGTGCCGGAAATCGGCGATGAAGTGGTGCTCGGTTATTTCAACAACAACCCGTCAGACCCGGTGGTGCTCGGCAGTCTCTATAGCAGTAAAAACCCGCCGCCGCTGGCGCTTGAGGGCGAAAACCGCCTGAAAACCCTGCTCACCCGCAGCCAGTTAAGCCTGCAATTTGATGACAAAGAAAAAAGCGTCACCCTGCTCACCCCCGGCGGCAATCAGTGGCGGCTCAGTGACAAAGATAAAACCGTCGCGCTGCAAGACCAGCACGGCAACCGCGTCACGCTCAATGACAGCGGCATCACGCTGGAGAGCCCGAAAGACATCACGCTCAACGCCAAAGGGCAAATCACGCTCAACGCCGCGCGCACGGTGGATATCAGCGCCAAAGGCGACCTGAGCGCACAGGGCATGAATGTCAGCCTGTCGGCAAAAACCGCGTTTAGCGCCAAAGGCTCGGCCACCGCCGAACTGACCGCCTCCGGCCAGACGGTGGTCAAAGGCGGCATCGTGATGATCAACTGACGCCCGCGACGATACGCGTCACACCACACGAGAGACGACCATGCCGCCCGCAGCCCGACTGACCGATTTACACACCTGCCCGATGGTGACACCCGGATTACCGCCGATCCCCCACGTTGGCGGCCCGGTGCTTGGCCCCGGCGTGCCCACGGTGCTGATAGGCCAGCTACCGGCGGCGGTGCTCGGCGACAACTGCCTGTGCGTCGGGCCGCCGGATGTGATCATCAAAGGATCGGCCACGGTGCTGATTGGCGGCAAACCGGCCGCGCGCCTTGGCGATAACACTGCCCACGGCGGCAGCATCGCCCTTGGGCTGTTTACCGTGTTAATCGGAGGATGAATGACCAACGACAATGCTTTCCTCGGCACCGGCTGGGGGTTTCCGCCGCAGTTTGACCCGTACACGCTGCACATTGGCATGGTCAGCGGCGATGAAGATGTGCGCCAAAGTTTATGCCTGCTGCTTGCCACCCGCCCCGGCGAGCGCCTGATCGCACCGGATTACGGCTGCGATCTACAGGGCCGGGTGTTTGACACGCTCACTCTCTCGACCCTGACCGAGATGAAAACCAGCATTGAACAGGCGGTGCTGTTTTTTGAGCCGCGCATTCGCCTTGAGTCCGTCACGCTTGATGACAGCCGCGCCGCCGACGGCACATTGCTTATCCACCTCGACTACACGCTGATTGCCACCAACACCCGCAGCAACATGGTGTACCCGTTCTATCTACGGGAAGGCACGTTAGTCAGCGCCTGATAACTGACGCCGCCGGTGCGCAGCAACGCCGTATGCCTGCGCTATCGGCTTAACCCAACACACCACCACAAGGTACTGCCCCGATGACCGATACTTGGGCTCCGCCGCCACCGCCGCCTGCCACAGCACAGCACCAGCGCTTACCCGCCGCGCTGACCGACGGCTATTTTCAGGTCGATGAGTTGTCGTTTGAGACGCTGCTGGTGCTGGCGCGAGACATCGCCGCCAACATCACGTTTGATGACGGCAGCGCAACGCCCGCTGGCAACTGGCGCGCGCTGTTTGATAACAGTGATATCACCGCGATGGCAACGCTGCTGTCATTGGATGCCCGGCGCGAACAAAGCCGCTTTCGCCACGCCCGTTCGCAAGGGCTCCCGGCGTTACTCACTTATCTGTTGCAGCTCTATTTCACGCTGGATAACAGCTACCGTACCCTGACACCCGGCCACAGCCCAGGCGCGGATCGCCTGAGCCTGATGATGCAAACGGTAATCAGCGCTTCGCTCGCCCGGCCCTTTCAGTTACTGGTGATGCTGGCGCAAGCGCTCTCGCCGGGCCACCCGTCGCTGCTGGCACCCCCCGCGCTGCATCAGCTCGACCCGCTATGGGGCATCCGCTATCAGTCGCCGCACTTTCATGCCAGCACTTACCCGCTACTGAGCGCCGCCGAATTGCCCGCGCTCTCGGTGCTGGATGAGCAGCTACAAGGCTGCTTTTCCTGCGCGCTGAACGCCATCATTCAGTGGCAGCGTGACTGCCGCAGCGCATTCGAGGCCGCGCTCGCGCATGACGGCCATGCGCCGCAAATGGCGCTCTACCTCAGTTTTTTGCGTCAATTGGCGCGTGCGCAGGCGCGCATCAACCGTTTTACCGAACGCCATCTCGATTTTTACTACCGCGATGTGTTGCAACAACAGCCGCTGCCCGGCCCGACAGATGCGGTATTTCTCAAACTGTCGCTGGAGGCGCGCCAGAGCGAGCCGGTGTTGCTGGCGGCAGGTAGCGCGTTTAGCGCCGGTCAGGATGCACAACAGCGTGATATCCGTTATCACAGCGAGCGGCCGCTCTGGGTCAGCGACGTCAGCGTGACCGCCGTCTATTCGCTGCTACTGAAGCGCGACCCGCTGATGTCGCCAGAGCGGGAGTTAGGTTTTGTCACCGCCATCCATAGCGATAGCCTGTGGCCATGGCAGGCGGATACCCCGCGTACCCGCACGCTGCTGGCGCTGTTTGGCGAAACGCCCGGCCTGCATCAGCATGCGCAACCCCGCTCACCGGGTATCGCGATTCTTGACCCGGTGCTCTATCTCCCCGAGGGGCGGCGTCAGGTCAGCCTGACGCTGAATTTGCACGAAGCCGAACGCCCGGCGCTGGCGCAGCAGGTCGCGCTGTTGCGCGATGCGCCGCCCTACCTGTTGCCGCACCGCCTGAAAACCGCGTTGGCGATACTGGCTCAGTCAATGCCCGCGCTGTTACCGGCAACAGGGGCTGATGCGGCGATTAAGCAACTGGTCGCGGCACTGACGCCGATGCAGCGATTCGCCCTGCGCCAGCGCAGCGAGCCTGAGGTCATCACGCTACTGTACAAATATTTCTTGCTCGGTTTGTTGTCTCAGGCGCAGGACGCCACACACTGCTGCCGACTCATCGGCCAGCTCTTTAGCCGCCAGTTGTTAAGCCGCACGCCCTTTCTGCACCACGATGACCGGGCGTTGATTTTGTCGCTCAGTCAGCCTCATCTGCCGGCCAGTAGTCTGGCGGTGCTGGCCGAATGGCTGGGTTACAGCGCGCAGGCCGGGTTCCACCGGCTGTGCGACGGCCTGCTACGCGTGCGCCTGAGTAGCGAGACCGGCTGGCAGACGGTGGACACCTACCGTTTGCAGCCGTTATCTGCCGACGACGACGGCCCTTACGGGCTGCGCCTGAGTTTTACGCTCTCACCGGGTTTTGCCGCCGTCATTCCCTGCGACCCGCAACGGCATGGCGACATCGGCTCTGGCGCGTGCGCCGCAATCGTGCTGGACATGCAGCCGGACACGCCTTTTTTCCCCTACTCACTGTTGCATGACTGGGTGCTGGGCAGCGTGATTATCGACACGCAGGTCGATGGCGTCACCGCGATAGAGGTACACACGCCAGACGGACAGGCCGATGCCAGCAAGACGTTCTACCCGTTTGGCACTCAGCCAACCTGCCCTTCGTCGCTCACCCTTGCCAGCTACGAAGTGGCGCAAAAGCCGTTGCACGCGCTCACGCTGGCTATCGACTGGGCAAACCTGCCGGGCGATAACGACGGCTTCGCCCGCCACTATCAGCGCTATCCCGGTGACTACCGTAATCAGGCGTTTCGCGCGCAGCTCTCGGTGCTGCGCGACGGCGAATGGAAAAACGTCGGCCAGCCGGTCGCGCTGTTTGGCAGCGATGCCACAAGCCAGCGGCTACTCCCCGGCATACAAATACACGCCGATGTGCAGCATGATTTTAAGCCCGAGCAAAGCGCCTGCGGCAGCGACGAACCCTCGTTTGACTCGGCGCGGCGCAACGGCCTGCTGCGCCTGACGCTATGTGCGCCCGGGCACGCCTTCGGCCACCGCCGCTACAGCGCGCTCGTCAGCGACACCTTGCTGATGAATAGCCCATTGCGCCGTCGATGGCTGGGCCGCCGTCAGCCCTTGCCCGCCCCCAATCCGCCCTATACGCCCGCTATCCAGCGCCTGACACTCGGCTATCGCGCCCGTTCGCGCCTGCAACCCGGCGAGCCTGCGCCTGCCGGTGCGCGGCACAGCCACCTTGTGCATTTGCACCCGTTTGGCCATGCGCAGCGTTACCCCGATGACTCCGCCAACGGGCATGGCTGCACGCTTTTTCCTCGCTATGATAACGATGGCAATGTGTTTATCGCGCTTCAGGGCCGCGCGCCCGGCAGCCTGCTCAATCTGTTTTTTCATCTTGATGACCGCGCCGCCGGTGTGCATATCGGCCCGGCACCGGTATTCCACTGGCACTATCTGGTGGATAACCGCTGGCAGGCGATGTCGGCGTCTCAGGTTATCGCCGATACGACCGAAGGGTTTACCGTGTCTGGCATTATCACGCTCGAACTCCCCGCCGACATCAACGATAGTCACACACTGATGCCCAACGGCCATTACTGGCTGCGGGTTAGCACCGACGAGGGTATCGGTCACTACGCCAACTGCCTGCACGTGACGCCCCATGTGGTACGCGCCACGCGACAGTGGCCCACGCCAGAGGATTCGCCGACGGCCACCGGCGGCGACACCGCAGGGGCTATGCACCGTGGTGACACACCGCCCAGCGCGCAAGACACCCTCAACTGGCGGGTACTATCGCCACAGGCCGGGCTTGGGCATGTGGTGCAGATGTTACCGCTGCGCCCGACGCCCGCACGCGAGTCTACCGACGCCTTTCGCGCTCGCGTCAGTGAACAGTTGCGTCATAAAGGCCGCGCGCTGACCGGGTGGGATTATGAACGTCTGGTGCTACAACACTTCCCGGATATCGGGCAGGTTCGCTGCTTTGCCCACACCCGCTTTGGTGTGCCGGGCCATCATCCGGGGCGGCTGTTGCTGTTGGTCTACCCGCGCCATCACGCCTGCCAGCATCAGCCCTGCCAGCCTTTGCCGGTCAGCGCGGCGCGGCTGGCGCACATCCAGCGTTATTTACAGACGCTGTCGCCACCGTTTGCCGCCATAGACGTGCGCGCGCCGCACTACGAAAAAGTGCAGGTACGCTGCACGGTCACGTTCGAGGCGGGGCAGCATACCGGGCTGATGCTGCGCCGCCTGAATCAGGACATCAACGATTACCTGTGCCCGTGGCGCGAAGAGAGCGTCAACCGGGGCTTCGGCCACACGGTAGCGTTGCGCCAAATCGAGGCGTTTATCGCCCATCGCAGTTATGTCCGTTTTGTCACCGGCTTTTCGCTGTTTACCCTAAGTTGCCAGCCGGGGATAGACACTGCGCCACCACACTGGCAGCTGTTTGACAGCGCCAGCGAGCCCGCCGCCGCACAGATCCGCAATCCCGCCGAAAACAGCGCGCTTCTGACCGGGCTAACGCCACGCTATCGCTGGAATATTATCTTGCCGGTGGAACAGCACGACCTGCGGGTCAGTAGCGAACTGACGCCTCAGCCTGCGCGCAAAACCGGCATTGGCGACCTGACGCTGGGTGAAAGCTTCATCACCGTCGGGTAGCCCGTTCACCGTGGCGGCGGCAGTCCCCCTCGCTGCTGCCGTCACGGTTAACTGTCTACCGGGTAACTGTCTACCGGGTAACTGTCTACCGGGATAACCAGACTGATATCACCAGCACGGGAGAGCAACGCTGTGGCCAAACGCAATCGCAATACCTTGAAGAACTATTTCCGCCAAGGGGCGATGCCATCCGCCGAACATTTTGCCGACCTGATTGACTCCTCCGTCAATAAAATCGAGGAAGGGTTTGATAAAACGCCGGATCAAGGGCTGAAAGTCTCGACGCTGGATGCCCACGCCCGGCTGATGACATTTTATCGCGACCACGACCCTACCCGTGAACGGTGGTCACTGACGCTGCAACCGGATACCCATCATCTCGCCTGGCAGCGCCATACCGACAATGGGCGCGGGCAAAACGACGCCACCGCACAGCTCACCCTGACGCCGGAAGGGTACACCGGCATTAATACCGCAACACCGCGCCATGCGCTGGATGTGCAAGGGGTCATCGCCTCTGAGGGACGCTGCGGCACGCAGTGGGCCGAGCGTTTGCCCGCCGATGGTCAATGGCACGATCTGACCCCGCCGCTGGAAGGCTGTCAGGCTTTTGAAGTGGTGGCAGGCGTCGGCATTCGTCATTCCGGTCGCTATGCGCTGATGCATGCCATTGCGCTTAACACCTGTGCGCCGGATGGGTTTTGGTTCAATCTGTTTGGCCATAAAAATCGCATCCGCCCCCGTCACGCCTACTACCATTCACGCGCCGACAAACTGGCGCTGCGCTGGCACCGCGAGAGCGCATCCTCTGACCGCCATAGCCCCCTTCGCCGCTATCGGTTGCAAATTCGCACCCAAACCGCTTACGGCGAAGGCATTGTGGTGCGCTGCCACCTGACGCAGCTATGGCACGACGCGTATATGCAAGGCAGCCTGCCGCTCGTCAGTGAGGTGTAACATGACGGCCGCCTCGTTTATTAAGAGAGACGCTCCCCGGCAAGACCCGGACAATCTGGCCTCGCTGCTGCGCGACGCGCTGGCCGACGTCCAGCGCTTAAGCGGCCAACGCTGGAGCGATTACAACCGACACGATCCGGGCGTCACGCTGCTGGAACTGCTGTGCTTTGGGTTGAGCGATCTTATCTACCGCACTGATTTTGCGCTGCCGGACTACCTGACGCGCCCGGACGGTACGCTGGATTACGCCGCGCAAGGGTTGATGCTGCCGGAACAGATTTTCCCGGCCCGCCCCTGCACCCGGCAGGATTATCAGCGCGCGCTTCTCAGCCACTTTAGCGACATCGAACAAGTGTGGGTCAATAGCGACGCGCAGGGCCGCTACCATATCCAACTGCTGCCAAATGACCAAGCGCGCCAGCGCCTGCTTGAGACGCCCGCGTTACGCGAGCGCCTTATCCATGACGTGGCGCGCTTTTATCAGCGTCAACGCAACCTGTGCGAAGATCTGGCTGACATCAGGCTTATCGACAGTCAGGGCCTGCAACTGCATGCCGACATCGCCTTGCTACATCACGATGATGCTGACGCGCTGGCGGCGGAAATCTACCACCAAACCTTACTGTGGCTGGATGATGACAACCACCCGGATCATTCGCTGTACGATGCGCCCCCCGCACAGCGCCCGCTTACCTCGCTCTATTCACAGCTGATTACGCTCGATGCGATAGCGCACATTCAGCGCTTACAATTACTGAGCGGCGACCAGACGGCACCGCCCCCGACCCACATCGGCCCCGGCGACTGGCTCTTGCTGCCCAGACACCCGGCCGATATCCACCTGCATCTCACCTATCAGGGCCAGACGCTGGCGATAGATTTCAGCACCATGTTGATTCGACTGGCGCAACGCCAGCGCCAGAAAAGCACCCTGAGCGAGCAGTTACGCCGTCAGTCAGCCAGCCTGAACCTGCCGCCGCAAGGCCATTTCCGCCCGCTGGCAGCATATCGCTCGATTCAGGCGCTGTTCCCGGCGGTCTACCGGCTGGACGCCCCCGCCTCACCCGGCGCGCTTAACCGCCAGGAACAGATGCAAATTCAGCAATTTCGCGGATACATCCTGTTATTTGAGCAGTTGATGGCTAATTTCTGCGCCGGTCTTGCAAACCTGCGCGACCTGTTTTCCACCCGGATTGACGCCGGATGCAGTTACCGCTTCGCGTTGCTCGATGACGCACATTTTGCCGGTATCAGCACGCTTTACCCCCGTCAGCCGGAACAGGTTTTTCCGGCGTTGCTGGCGAATGTCGATCACTACCTTGAGCGCAAAAGCCGGTTATTTGACTACCTGCTGGCGCTGTATGGCGAGCAGCCGGATGCGCGCTTCTGGCAGCCGCTGGACAATGAAAGCGAACCGTCAGCCACCCCGCGACGGCTGCGCTACCCGCAGCGCTTTCTTGCACAGATTGCCACGCTCACGCGCGAGCGCTGCGGTGCAGATTGCCTTGATGACCCCACCCATCGCGGCGGATTTAGCCAGCGGCTCGCCCTGCTGCTCGGCATGGATGACGCCGTCGGCTGGCCTTACAGCCAGGTGCTTGAGCAGCCTGCGCAGCGCTTTATCGACGATGAGGCGTTTCTTTACAGCGACACCGGACGCTGGCAATTGCAGTGGCTGCCAGACGAAATTGGCGACGCGCTGCTGGATGTGCCATTAACCTCGGCGGCCACCGCCGACCATGACGCCGACAGTGGCCTGACTGAGGAAGGCCCGCCGCCTGAGTTACTCTGGCCGCAGGACGACAACCCGGTCGGCGCGCGTTATCGGCAACTGCTCGCCAGCCAGCCGCAGCCGGTTGCGCTGCTTGCTCGCGGAATTCATCTGGCGAATTACCAGATCTTCGCCCGCCCGCAACAGGGCGATTATCAGGCGTTATTCCGCCTAAACAGCGCGCCGGGGCTCTGGCTAAGTCTTGGTTGCAGCAGCGACCCAAAACCGCTGATTACCTTCATCAACCAACTGAGGCGCGCATTGCTGCGCCTGAACCGGTTATGCGAAGGGGTCTATGTGGTCGAGCACGATCTGTTGCGCCCTGCGCATCCGCCTCAGCCCGCTGCCAAAACCCCCGATGCGTTTTTTGCTCAACTGAGCCTCATCTTGCCCGGCTACAGCGCCAGAGGAAGCGACCCGGTGTTTCGTCATCAGGCTGACCGGCTTATCGCCAGCCAAAGCCCGGCGCACCTGCTGGTGCGCTGTCACTGGCTCGACCTTGAGGCGATGCGGGCCTTTGAGCGCAACTACCTTGACTGGCGCCATGCCCGCGCCCATCAGCCCGATAGCCCCGCCTGTCATCAGGCGGCAGCCCGCCTGATGGCCTGGCTGACGCTACGCCTCTGCGCCATTGAACCCGACGCAGGCCGCCCCTGCGCGACAGAGATGACCTTTTCCCCACCCCCTTCCCCACCACAAGGACAGGACGCATGACCCAGCCACACCGCATTGATACCGCCATCCTGACATTCGATGTTGACACCCCGGCGCTCGCCACCCAACTGGAGCAACAGGCACCACGCTGGGTGAAACACGTGCTGCTGGAGCATATGGACACGCTGTTCGGGCGTTTTTCCCCGCCGCACCAGCATTGGGTGATTGACCAGTTAACGCTTGATCTCGGCGTACTGCCCGCCGATGACATCGCGCAACAGGCCACCCCCGCGCTCGAACGCCAGTTGGTCGCGCTGTTCGCAGCGTCGCCTGCCGCAATGACCGACGCCACACCGACGGATGCGCCGGGCACACCGCCGCCGCTGACCAAACAGGATGCGGCTCCCCCGATTACGGTATGGGATGACGCGCAGGCGAGCTGGCAACAGTTACACTTTTTTTTACAGCGGGGCGTCATGCCCTGGCACTACCCAAGCCGTGTCGGGTGGTATCAGGGTGAGGATGGCCGCCACTGGCTGGCAGAGGCGGTACGCCTGCATCACACTCGCCTGATGCAGCTATTACGCACGAGCGCACAGCCGCACGCCCTGCTCGCCCGGCTGGTGTCACAACTGCCGGCCAACGCACTGAGCCGCTGGCTGGCGCGGCTTGACCCTACCTACCAGACGATAGCGCTGCACAGTCTGGCCATCCGTCGGGACACGGCGGCCCTGCCCGCCGCGCTGCGCCTTCAGCTACATCACCATTGGCATCAGCGCATTCATCAGGCGCTGATGCAGCGGCGGCTGCATCAGGAACTGTTACCGCTGTGGCCTGAACTGATTGGCCCGCAGCGACAGCGCTTTCAGTTGGCGCTCTATGCGTGCAGCCAGCAGCCGGAGATTATCCGCGCCATCGCTCAAGCGCTGGATGATGCGTACTTTGATGATGTTTTGCTGTTGCTGGCGCCGCAGGCTCACCCGTTTCTTCGCGATGTTATTCGCCAGCCGCACTGGTTTACCCCGGCAGAAACACCACCGGCGCCAGAGACGTTGGCCGGGGCGCGCCACCATTTGCACGAATTCACGCTGCATTACCTGCTGGTGCAGCGCGGCAGCCAATTCAACAAACGCCGTTACCTGGCCGGATTGGTGGCGCGCATGGCGGCGCATTACAATCTGGCGCACACCGCCATGCTAGACAGCCTGCATCAGCACCTGACGCTCTGGCAGGGCGACAGCGCACTGCGCCAGCAACTGCTGTCACTGTTGGCGCTACTGCGCGACACGCTGGCACCCCCCGCCCAGCGGGTTCCCCCCTCGCAAGCGTACCCCGCGCAGCCGGTAGCCGGGGAACGCCACCATGACGAGCCGGATGAACCCGCGCGCACCGCCTCGCGCTGGCTGTGGTGGCAACAGGCGCTGCAACACGGCGATGAGGAGACGGTCAACCTGATATGGCAGCGCTGCCACAGCGAAGACTTACCGCTACTGAGCCACCTGTTATTTAGCTGCGCGCAGGCCGAGCGGGTGCGCCAACACTGGATAGCACATTTCGGCATACCGACCCGTGAGCGGCTGTTAAACCTGCTGGAACCGGCGGCCGCGCCCTTTATCCACCTGGTGCTGACCGAGGTGCAGGCGAGCGCCCCGCCGCCGACCGGCGAGGGCCTGAATACCCCCCAACTGACCGAAAGCCTCTGGCACCTGACGCTGAACTATCTGCTGGCGGCGCGCGGCAGCGAATTTAATCGCCGGGCTTACCTGGACATGCTGCTGCGCCAGGTGGCGGCGCACCATAATCTCAGCTACCCCAGACTGCTTGAGGCGCTACAGCACGCCTTACAGCGCCCGCCGGTCAATACGGCGCTGCATCAGTCGCTACTGGCGCTGCTCGCTGCGCTGGCCTGCGAGCCCCCTGCGTCATCACCGGTTCAACTCGCCTCGCCACCGCCTGAGCCCGATAACACCGGTGCAGACGACACCGGGCAATATGCGGGCGACGCCGCCCCGCAATCTCATGAATTGCATGAATCGCATGAATCGCATGATGCGACGCCCGCTGACGCCGCTACTGCGCCCGACCTCCCGGTCTGGCGCAGTGAGGAAGACATCGCGCCCTCGCCCTTGCCGCCGCTCGACAGCGCCTGCTATCAGTACCTACAGCACGTGCTGCGCCACGCCAACCCGACACGCCGTTTCCAGCCGCCACAGGAGGCGTATGCACACTGGTCACAGCATCGTCACGGTGAACCAGACGATGTATTACGCTGCCTCGGCTACTTACAGGCCTACAACCCGCTGTTAATTCAACGCTTGCAGGCCACATCAGCCTGTTACCCGGCGCGCTGGCAGCGGCTGTGCGCGGCCCTGCGCCCATCGCAGGCGGTTCGCATCGTGATGCTGTTGCTACAACTGCGCCAGCCTGCGCTGCGCCACCACCCGATAACCCGCGCGCTGGACTACGCGACCCGCGCCCTGAGCCCGACACAGCGGCAAGCCTTTTACGGCGAGGTGATGGCGCAACTGGCGGCCAATCAGTTACCTGACTGGCAGGCCATCCGTCGCGCCGTCAGCCTGTCACCCGCGCCCCGCGTCACCGCACCGCCCCCGCCAAACCCCACGCCGAAGCCAGCGGCGCGGGTCTCACCGCGCGCCTCTCAGCGGCTAACGCCCGACCAGGCACGAGACTGCCTGACGCGTTTTTGCGCCGATGCCGCCCCCAGACTCACCGGTGAGGTGATTGCCGCGCTGCGTACCTTGCTGGCGCACGATATTGAGGCGCTGTGTCGCTTACTGCTGCCCTGCCTGCGCTCGGCCAGTAACGCCCGACAATTAGCCGCACGACTGCCGGAGAGCCTGCACACCGCCCTGCTATCGCACCGCTGCCGGGATGATTTCATGGCGCTGTATCCTTACGCCCGCCTGATAACCAACCTGTGCCTGCACCACCCGCTGTACCGGGCTAAACCACAAACGCTGGAAAGCCTGTTTTGGTATGGCTTGTATCAGGCGCTACCGACCACGGGCGCGCGCGTCGATATCGCGCCATTTATCCGCCGCTATCTGGCGTTACTGGGCGCAGACTGGCAACAGCGCAGCCACAGCGATGCGCCAGAGCCGCTCTACCGTTTTCTGCTTGAGCAGGCGGCCACGCACGTCTTGCCCGCCACACACCGGCTGACTGAACGGTTGCGAGCCTGCCTGCAACCCCCGTACTTGCCGCAGCCTGAAGCCCGCCCCGATAGGCACGACGGCGCGCCCGGCAAGACAGCGGCAGCGCAGACGCCCGCCCATGACGCGACGCCCACCTCGCTACCGCTGCCAGTCAGCGCTGCCGTGCCTGACTGGGGCGGCGACGAACCACTCGGCCCCGATGACCCCATCGTGGTGACAAATGCCGGTCTGGTGCTGTTTGCGCCGTACCTGCCACGCCTGTTCACCACTCTTCGGCTAGTGCAACAGGGCGAGTTTTGCGGCGAGTCTGCGCGCTATCAAGCGATTGCCTGCCTGCACTCGCTGGTGGATGCAGGGCCGATGGGGGCGGAATATCAGCTGGCGCTCAACAAACTGCTCTGCGGTATGCCGCTAAACGCGGCGCTGCCCGCCACCGCCGCGCCGGATAGCGACAGCCGCAACACCCTCGTCAGCCTGCTTGACGCCGTGCGACAACACTGGAAAGCGTTGGGGCAGACATCCAGCCTCGGGTTGCAACAGACCTTCTTACAGCGTGAAGGCCATTTGTGGCGACAGGCCGATAGCTGGCGGCTGGAGGTGCTGGCGGGGCCTTTTGACATGCTACTTGACCACCTGCCGTGGAGTTTTAGCCCCATCAAATACCCCTGGATGGCGCACCCATTACAGGTGGTGTGGCGTTAACGCCGCATCACGCACGCTGCCTTTCGGAGATTTGCTCACCATGAACATGCAATCTGGCACAGGATTCGCCTTCTCCCTTCGCAGGCCACTGGCGGCGGCAGCGCTGCTGCTCGGTAGCCTGCTGTCGCCGACGACTCATTCCGCGCCGCCCGCCGCCAATACGCTGGCGGCATCGGCGGGCTATGCGCAGTGTTTTCAGGCGTTGTCGCACATGGATGGCCGACGGTTTACGCATATCACCCAGGGTAGGCTGGCGATGATTTACCGCGACGAGCCTGACTATCAGGCCGATTACCACCAACCGGGCGACTACCTCGCCGATGGCATCTTTGGCCCGAAAACCCGCAAATGGCTGGCCACCTTTTGCGCTGAATTCGCCATTGATCCTGCGCCTAACCGCAACCGTTTCGCCGAGGATTTGCTGGTCGCCTTGACCAAAATCTCAGAGCTGAATCAGCTGTTCCCTTTTTGGCGCAGCCGGTTAAGCCCGCCCGAGCTGCTGCAATGGCCGACGCAAAAAACCATTGAGTTTCTCAACGCCCAGCCACCTGGCGAGCAGGCGGTCGTTGAACCTTTGCCGCAAGGCTACTACCTGTTAAGCGATGCAGACCTGCGCACACTGTCAGAACACCACCGCCTGCAAACCCAGCTTGATGCGCTCACCAGCCAACAGTTCACCAATCCGGCAGCGCTCAATAACGCCGTGCGCCCGCTGATTCGCCAGTTACGCGGCGACGAGCAGCAAATCTTGCAACAGATTGTCGAAACGGTGCCTGCACCGGACAGACGCCCTCAACGCCCCAATACAGCCGCAGATGACGCCCGCGAACCGGGCGACAGCGCAGAGCCGGAGCCGGAATCGGATTCCGAATCGGCATTGGGTTCGGTTTCAGCATCGGCATCGGCTTCAGCATCAAATAGCAACCGCGCACCGACCGCGCCCGCGCCGGTCACGCTGTATGCCATCAACCCAAATGCGCTGGAGTTGGCCTATCTGGATCTGCATCTGGTTTCGCTGGATGAGCGCGCGCTGGCGCAGCTGGCGACGCTGAAAAATATCCCGTTTGCCGATCGCTACCATTTGCAGGTTGCCCTGAAACTGGCCGGGTTATCTTCGCTCGGCAGCGAAAACTGGCAGCGCCTTGTGAACCTGGCCTACAAACCCGGCCTGGCGACACCGCGTTTGCCTGCCATGGTGTGGCGGGCGTCAGAGCATTGCGGGTGTGAAGAGAGCCAGCCCAATATCAGCGGCCCGCAGGCGCTCTTCTACGGTTTTTATCCTTACTGGCGGCCATTGACGGAGGGACAAAGCCTCAATTTTCGCCATCTGGATCGCATCGGCTATTTCTCGGCGTCGGTGCTGCCCGGCGCGCGCGGCCCGCAATTGGTGTTGCCACCGAACTGGCGGGCCAGCCGCCCTGAAGCTGATTTTATTCGGCTCGCTCACCGCTACCGAACCGATGTTGATCTGGTGGTGTCCACGCCGCGCAAGCTGTCTGCGCCGGTGCTGATGAGCCTGCTGACGACGTCGCTGGTCACTCACTTGCGCGACAGCATCCAGACGCCGCTTGCCGATGACTGGGTTAATCTGGCGCGCCCCTGGCTGACTTTCGGCCACAGCGCGCCCTATACCCAGGGCGATGGCCTGACGCTGGATTTCGACCTGACGCGCCTGACCACCCACGCCAGCCAGCAGGCGTTCATCCGTTTTGTGCAGGTGCTATATCGCAGCCTGAACCCCCAGCCCCGGCCCGTTGACGGCGCGCCGCTGTACGCGATTAACCTGATAGTCCCGCCGGAGGCGCTCATCGCCGGGCAAGGCTTCTACCGGCTGGAGAATCTGCGCGAACTGCTGCCCTATATCACGCTGTTTATTCTGCAAACCGACAGCGGCGATAGCCCCACGCCTGCGCCCAACACGCAGACGCAATTGCGTAACCTGCATGATTTTCTCAGCCAGCAACCGCAGGCCGACGTCCCCGCGCTGTATCGCAAGATGGTGCCGGTGCTTATCCACTCAGGCACGCAGCCGTCGTCGGCGGCGTTCAGCGAGCTGGTGCGCTATAGCAGCTGGAGTTTTTCCGGCGCGGCTTACTGGCCGCTGCCACTTGATGAGGAGAGCCAACAGGTGATTGAACGCACTTTCTACCCGCCAGAGACCACGCTGCCCGCGCCGCTGGCGTACATGGCGCGCGGGGTCGAACAAGTGATGGATGTGGTCTGCCCGAACCGCTGGGTATTACGCCTGACGCTATTCGTCACCTTTTGGCTGATGGCGTTAAGCTGGCTGGTCAGCCTGTGGTTTTTCCCTCTGCGGCGCATCATTGAGTCCGTCTGGTTTAGCGGTTTTGTGGTGCTGTTTAGCGCCGTGCTGGTGCTGGCGCTGCTGGCCGACCCTTACTGGCAGCAGTATCAGATGCTGCTGTTGTTGCTGTTTGCCGCGATTATCGTGGCGATTTTAGTCAGGCAGCATTTACGCAAGAACCGGCGCGAGCGCAATCCGTAAGCGATGCGGCTGGTACGGCTGATATGCCTGGCGCGATATCCGCCCAGACCAATCAGCCTGAGGCAGCCAATGGCCGTGACACGACCTTCCCCTGCGGCATTGGCTGCACCGTATTATTATGCGGGTTAATCCCCTGCGGCTGGCCGATAAACTCCCAGCCGCTCTGATGTGGATTGAAGTGCATCACATTGGCTGAAACCGGCATCAACGCCACACTGTGGGGCTGGAAATACTCTTTCTCGCTAAATGCATCCACCCGGCTACCGGCATGCTCATGAATCAGGTCGCTCTGTTTTTGTCTGGTGGGGTGCTGGTTATGAAAGACGCGATAATAATCGCTACGCTCCGGGTGCTCTCTCACCTCCAGCGAACAGCCATTCATCCCAGGCGTGAAGGCAAAGACCGCGTTGTCATGTGCGGCGGCCAGGCGCGGGTTCTTCGGTATATCGGTATAGCCCGGCAGAACATCGCCGCTTTTAAACGGGATCCAATGGGCGTAAATCGCCTGCTCCGCCTCTCGGGTACTTGCCACGGTGACGGGCTTGAGGCTGACTTTATTTTTATCCATCGCATCGGGAATCAGCGCAAAGTACCCCTTTTTCGGGCTCTCGTTGAGCTGCATCGGCGTGCCGGTTTTATCATTCGCACGCATCACCCCGGAAATATCCAGCAAGTGATGCTCAAGATAACGCTGCGGGTGTTGTTTAAAGGCCTGAGTATGCGCCAGCGCGTCTTTTGACAACGCCGAGGCGCGAATGACCTCAGCGGCAGACGCCGCAGACGACGCCCCGGCGTGCGGGGAGGCGGCAGAACGAATGAACATCATCGCTTTCCTGTGTAATGGACATGACAACGTTAAGTGTCCGCCACGTTGCGGCCAGTTCCATCCCACAGGAATAATTGCACTGAGTGACTATCGGGCTAATTCAGGCTGGCTGGCAGGCCGCCAGCCGGTCAAACCGCGCACTCACGAGGCGCTCGCAAACGCCCTGTCGTCGCCCTAAGACACGCCGACGGATGCGCCAGCCGGTGTTGCCAGCACCGATTCACGCACCACCAGATGCCCGGCCAATTCAATCCGCTGGGCAATACCGAGCGCCTGCGCCGGTAGCAATTGTTGCGTCAGTAACTGGAGTGCGGCGCGCGCCATCTCCTCAAACGGCAAATGGACGGTGGTGAGCGACAGCGGCAGCATGTCGAGCGGCAGGATGTCATCCATGCCCATCACCGACATGTCTTGCGGTACGCGCAAGCCGTGGTGATTGAGCGCATCCGTCACGCCGATGGCCTGATTATCGGCTGCGCAGAAGATGGCCGTCACCCCCAGCCTATCAGGATGCGCAGCCAGCCAGTGGCGCAGCGCATCGCGCGCGGTCAGCGGCTGAAAATCCGGCAGCGACAGAATCAGGCGCTCATCAACGGCGATACCGGCCTCGGCCAACGCATCACGATAGCCGCGCTCGCGCTCACGGATGGTCTGACGTGACGGCCAGGTGAGGTGCAGAATGCGCCGGTGCCCCTGCGCTATCAGGTAGCGCACGGCGGCGGTGGCCGAGTAGTGATTGGCTGGCATCACCGTGTTAAGGCGCATGGTGGGGTCTTCGCCGTTAATTAACACCGCCGGTACACCGCTTTCCGCCACCGCATTGAGCAACGTCGGGTGGTCGTCGTTGACGATCAGAATACCGTTGGCTTTATCGGCGTGCAGCGCCTCCAGCAACTGCTGCTCGTTAATGCTATCCGGCTCGCCGACAAACGGACTGAGCTGGATATTGCGCTGCTGGCACAGGGCTTTTAGCCGGTTAATCAACGTCAGCGAAACCAGATTCAGCTCGCTTTCCAGCATCAGGTTACGCGGTGTCGCCAGCATAATATGGCGCAGCGGATCGGGGGTTTCGGCGATTTTAGCGGCTTTATGAAGCGGATAGCCTTGCTCGGCGGCAATCGACATCACCTGCTGGCGCACTTTGGCGCTGATGGGCGCGCTGCCGCTCAACACCCGCGACACCGTGCTGATAGACACGCCCGCGCGTTCGGCAATCTCCTTGAGTGTCGCCATCTATTTCATTCCCGTATTGGCAATGCCGGTGGTGATATATTTTTGCAGGAACACAAACACCGCCGTCACCGGTAAAAGCGAGAGCATGGTCATCGCCAGAATGTAGTGCCACTGCACCGAGAACTGCCCCTGAAACGCATTAAGACCGATTTGCAACGTAAAATTATCCTGGCTGGACAGCACGATTAACGGCCACAGGAAGTCATTCCAGCGCCAGATAACCGAGAAAATCGCCAACACCGCCAGCGCAGGCGCGGTGAGCGGCAGAATGATTTTCCAGTAAATCCGAAACTCGCTGGCCGCGTCAATGCGCGCAGCTTCAATCAGTTCGTCAGGAATGGTCAGCATGTATTGGCGCAGCAGGAACACCCCGGTCGGCGTGGCAATAGTCGGGATAATCACCCCCCACAGGTTATCGCCCATATGCAGGCCAATGACCACCAAAAACGTCGGCACCATCACCACCGACAGGGGGATCATCATGGTAGACAAAAACAGCGTCAGCACCGTGCCGCGCCCGCGAAACTCATATTTCGCCAGCGCAAATGCCGCCATCGAGCTCAATAGCAGCGTCAGCAAAGTCGCCATCACCGTGACGAATACGGTGTTTTTCAGATAGGTCGCGAAGTGAAATTTCGCCAGCGGCGTGGCGTAGTTATCCGTTTCCAGATGCAGGGTTTTCTGCGGCGTCAGGTTTTGCACCGGCACCCGAATCACCTCTTGCGGTGCTTTCGGGTCAACCATTTGCGCCAGCAGGCCGATACGCCGCACCATCGCCAGCGTTTTGTCACTGCCATCTTCAAGTTTCGCCTGCCACAGCTCCAGCGGTTTGGGGTACTCAGGCAACGTCACCGTGCTGGCCGCCTCCGGCAGAAAACTGGGCGGAAAGCGGTTGATTTCCGATGGGGTTTTCAGCGATGACATCGCCGCCCACATCACCGGTATCAGCACCAGCAATGTGCCGATGACCAGCCACACCCAGCTTAAAATATCGGTGACATGAATCCGCCCTGGATAGCGGGTACGGGTAAGAAATGCAATGATCTTCATGATGCCGACTCCCGGTTATTTTTTGCCTTCCAGACGGCGGGTAAGCAAGAACTGCAATGCCGTGAGGATCATTAACACCAGCCCCATCAGCACCGACGCTGCCGATGCCAGCCCATACAGCGAGGCATTGGAGGAAAACGCCGTCTGATAGATATACTGCACAATAAAGTTGTTGGCGGTGCCCGGCCCGCCGCCGTTGGTCAGCACCCAGGCTTCATCGAAAATCTGCACGCTGTTGATGGTCAGCAGAATCACCACCACCAGAATATTGGGCGCCAGTAACGGCAGCGTCAGGCGATAAAAACCGCGCCAGCGCGAGGTGCCGTCCACCGCCGCCGCTTCATAAATATCGCTTGGGATAGCCTGTAACCCGGCCAGCAGAATCAGGGTATAAAAGCCAACGTGAAACCACACCGAGACAAATACCACCCAAAAGCGCGCCAGCGACGGCTCCAGCAAGAACGTGATAGGTTGGCCCCCCAGTGATGACAACACCAGGTTAAGCAGGCCATTGCGGTTAAGAAACCACTGCCACACCAGCCCCACCACCACCGGTGAGAGCAGTACCGGATAGAAAAAGATGGCGCGAAAGAACCCTCTGGCCATGATTTTGCGATTGAGGATCAGCGCCGTCACCAACGCCACGCCGAGCGTACACACCACGTTGAAGAAGGTGAAGGACACGGTGTTGTAAATCCCCGTCCAGAACAAGTCCTGCTCGCAGGAAGCCGGTTCGGTGTAACGTTCGCAACTGAGTAAGGTGGTAAAATTCTGCAACCCGATAAACGGGCGATCCCACAGCAGGATGTTGGTGCCGCCGGTAAAGGCGTAACACACCGCCAGCAGAATCGGAATAAACACAAACACGGCAAACAGCAGCATGTTCGGGGCGATAAAAAACCACGGCATCACCCGCCGCCCACCGAATTTTTGCAGCAAATTGACCGATTTCTCCACTGGCGTGACCAAGGTATCCACCAGCGATGCACCGGGCTGGAACAAAGGATTTTGCTTCATGGCGCTCTCCGGTTATCAGGCTTGTGGGTCAGTCAGGCGAGTCAGTGTCTCACCGCTATCGGCATCAAACAGGTGGCAGCTGGCCTCAGGGAAGCGCACAAAAACCAGCTCGCCGCTGCGAAACTCATGGTGGCCTGGCAAATGCACGATCAGTTCATTGTCCATTCCGGCGCAGCGTCCGTAGATAAAGGTTTCATGCCCCATCATTTCACAGCGGTCAATGCACAGTGAAATGCCGCCCTCCTGATCGCCAACCAACTGGCAATGCGACGGGCGGATACCGAGCTCCACGCATTTTCCGGCTTCGCCGCGAAACGGCAGCGTTAACACCATGCCCGACGGACACTGCACCTCGACGCCATCCGCCGTGCAGTTGCCAAGCGTCACCGGGAAGATATTCATGCGCGGCGAACCGATAAACCCGGCGACAAATTTATTACAAGGCCGGTTAAACAGCTCCAATGGCGTGCCGACCTGTTCGATACGCCCGCCATTAAACACCACGATACGCTGCGCCATCGTCATCGCTTCCACCTGATCGTGGGTGACGTAAATCATGGTGGTGCGCAGTTTTTGATGCAGCCGGGTCAACTCGCCTCGGGTTTGCACGCGCAGTTTGGCATCGAGGTTAGATAACGGCTCGTCAAACAAGAACAGATCCGGGTCACGGACAATCGCCCGGCCAATGGCCACGCGCTGCTGCTGACCGCCCGACAAAGCACGCGGTTTACGCTCCAGATAAGGCTCCAGCCCCAGCATGCGGGCGGCCTGCTCAATGCGCCGCGCTATCTCGTCTTTGGGGAAATGCAGGTTTTCCAGCCCGAAAGCCAGGTTTTTACGCACCGATAAATGCGGATAGAGCGCATAGGACTGAAACACCATCGCTATCTTGCGCTCCGCCGGGCCCAGCGCATTAACGTTACGATCGCCAATCCACAGCTCGCCCTCGGTGATAGATTCAAGCCCGGCAATCATGCGCAGCATCGTCGATTTACCACAACCTGACGGCCCGACAAACACGATAAACTCACCGTCGCGGATACTCAGGTTCACCCCTTTAATCACAGGCACTGCGCCATAACTCTTATGGATGTTTTTCAGTTCCAGACTTGCCATTACCGCGTCCTCACACAGAATGTCGCTGCGCCAGCAGCATCAGCATGACCAGTGCCTGGCCATAGGGCACCGCCACATTGGGAATGTCGTGATAAAATTGCAGGTCATGACCCATCGCCGTGCCATCAGACACGCCTTGCACCACGCCTTGCGGGTCAATTTGCGCCACCACCGCCGCCAGGCCTTTCTCCAGCACCTCTGCGGGGAAATCCGCCAGCATACCGAGCCTGCGGGCATTCAGAATTCCGGCGATGAACCCGGCGCTGGCCGACGTTTCCAGCGGTGAGTCCGGGTCATTGAGCAGCGTGTGCCACAACCCGGAGTGATGCTGGCAGGCCGCCAGTGCGTTTGTCTGCTGCGTTAAGATGGCTTCCAGCGTGCGTTGAACCGGCGGCGAGAGCGGGGTTTGCGCCAGCCAGCAGATTTCCGGCAACACCAGCGTGACCCAGGCATTGCCCCGCCCCCAGAACGCTCCGGCATAATGGTGACGGCCAAGAAACGTCCAGCCGTGATACCACAGCCCGCTGGGGGCATCGGCCAGATAACGCGCGTGCGTCAATAACTGGTATTCCGCTTCATCCTGCAACGCCTGACGGTTGAGCACCCCGGCGCTGACGACGAGAAACAGCCCGGCCATAAACAGCGTGTCATCCCACAGTTGCCCGGTATTCGGGCGCTCTTTCACCGTGTGTTGAAAACCGCCGTCTTCGGTTTTCGGCAACGAATGCAGCAGCCAGTCGGCCCACTCTTCGACCGCCTGTAACCAGTGCGGGCGAGGGTCATCACGGCACAATAGCGCCAGCACCAGCATCGGTGCGGTCGAGTTGATTTGCCGGGGCGGTAATCCGGCCTGTAATTTTTGTTCATACCACTGCGCCAGCGCCGCCAGCATCGCGCCATCGCCACGCTGTTGCGCCAGTTTCCAGAAACCATATAACCCGACGCCTACCTCCCAGTCCCACTCTTCAAACTGGATAGTCAGCGTGTCGCTGGCGGGCACCTCTTCGGTGACACTATCAATCGCTTTCAGGCGGCAAAATGCCAGCGCCACCTTATCCAACAGCGTATCGATATTTTGCGGCGTCAACGGCGGAACGCCCTCAAGAGCCTGTGGCGTGTGTTCGGTCATGTTACTGCACCTCCTCAGTACGCTGTGGTATCACCGATACGGTGTCGGGAAAAACGAACGGCTGACTGTCGATGGTAAAACCGCCCTCCGGCTGCCAGGCCATCAGGCCATAATCGGGGTCATCAAACTGCACGCTACCGTCGGGTAACTGCTGTACCTGACGATGACGAAAGCGCGCGATAAATTCAGCAAAGCCGAGGCTGCCTGCACCGCTATCTACGGCGATATACCAGACATTACTCTCGCCAAACGCCCGCAATTCGCTGTCCGGTTGGCCGCCTTGCGGCGTGTGCAGCTGTAATCCGGCGGGATTGTGCAGCGCGGCATAGCCATTGCCGCCGCGCACAAAACACCAGCACGCCTCAACCACCACCTCATCAAGCGCGGTACGCGGCAAATACAGGTGCGTCCAGCGGCGCAAATCATGCTGCAAATCAAACAGCATCCAGGCGCGGTTACGGTGCTGCATCACCTGCGGCAGGCGGCCATTTCCGGCCCAGTAGGACGGGCGGTGTACCCCGTCAGGGCGGTCTTCACCGGGGTGATTGACCCACAACCGGGCGGCATAATGGCGACCCAGACGGATATCCAGCACGTGCTGCTGGTGCCCCGGTTCGCCGGGATGGTGATCAAACACCGAAGAGAACGCCACATCCTGCTGTTTCCAGGCAATGACGTTCGCGCTGCGATCAAGCCCCTGCACCCAGCGCGCCTGTGCGCCCTGCGGCGAGAGCCACTGCGCGATGGCTTGCGCTTCCTGCGGCGGTTGATATTGGCTCAGGCACATTAACGGCAAGGCGGCGCAGTGCGGGAGCATCCAGCCTTCGCCCCAGAGCAGCGCGCAGAAACCGGCCAGCTCGGTCAGCATGCCTGAGCGCAGCTCTTTGTCATACGCCCGCCCCATGGTGCCGACGGCCACACCGTTTTGGTGTACCCAGGCGGTCATCAGCACGATTCTGTCGATAACGGTACGCGCGCGCTCCCGCAAACTTTCATCGCCAGCCAGCTCTGAAAGCGCCAGTAAACCGATAAGGTCAATCGGGTAATAGGCAGCCGAGTTCCACTCCACCAGGCCGTGCGTCAAAATGGCATCAAACCAGCGATCCAGCCGTTGACGCGCAATCGCATGCTGCTCGCGCCCGGTGCGGCCGCTGCACACAAACACCTCATCCGGGAAATTTTGCCCCGCCAGATACTGGGCGACGTGGAAACACAGGCAGTGGTTTTCGCTCCAAAACCACATGGTGTCGCAGCCCGGCTCATCAATCCAATAACGAAAACCGAGAATGGCGGTACGCACGCGCTGCCACTGCGGTGCGCTCAGGCGCTGCCCTTGATAGCGCTGCCACAGCCAGATAAGCGGCACCAGTTGAAAATCGGCACAGTCTTCACGGCGGCTGATTTTGTGCAACACCTGATTGAGAATAGGGTCGATAGCCTCGGTGCCTTCGCCGGTCGCAAAACTGGCCAGCACCCGGCCAATACGTTCAAAACCGTGTCGCGCCGTGTGGCGCAATAGGTGCTCCCGCCGCTGTGCCAGCGAGGGTAATGCGGGCAGGGTTTGGGTCGGCAGGCGGCCAAAACTGATGTTACGACTCAGCGAGATCCCCTCGTACTCTGCGCGGCACACCAAATCGTAATACCCGACCAGCCCTGCCGGTAACTGAGCCTGCCAGTCGGTTTGCCCGGCACAAAGCGCCTGTTGCTGCTGCCAGGGCGTGACGGATTCATTGACGTTACACAACAGGTGGTGATGCACCGTCACCGCTTCGGGGAGCGGCACCGCAGAATGCAGGGTTAGCGTGTCATGGTTAATCAGGTTCTCGCCAAGCGACAGGCTATTGAGCCAGTTATCCATCGCCCATAAACGCTCGCTGCACGTCGCATCCGGCGCGAGTTGCCAGCGTAATGGCCGCTCATCGAGATAGCGCAGGCTAAACAGGTAGTCCGTATCGCGTTCACACAGCTCTTCTGCATGCACCACCAGCGTATTGAGGCCCAATTGCAGCGGCAGTACCAACTCGCAGAACTGCTCGGTATTGCGGCTAAACGGCGTGAAGCGGGCAATTTGCCGGCCATTGAGCCACAGCGTCACGCCACCGCACGTCCCTAACCTAAAGCGCGCAGCGTGCAAACCATCGCTGTAAATAAAACAGCGGGCAAAGCGCTGCACATGCGTCGGGCACGGCCAGAAGTCGCTGAAATTGACCGATTGGCTCTGATCTCCGCCACTCCAGAGGGCGTTAAAATCGACATGATTCGGCAGGCTTATCTCGCGCGGGGCGGTTTCTTTGAGAAAACGCACGCGGCAGGGCAATACCCCTACATCTACAAAGCCATTAATAAAACGGTAATTAACGGTATCCGGCAACGTATCGACTTCCGCCGGATAATATTTTTCCGCAAGTGAGGTAATCATAAAGCGGTTAATGACGCTGTTCTGCTTTAATACCCAACCGATATTCATGCTGAATCCTTTGTTGCCGCTTTAGCGAATAAACGAAATATCGAAAACGGATGGCACAATAAAAATGCATGGTGAATGAAAACATCAAAAATAAACACAATTATTAAAATAATGGATATTTTTAATGCGCCTGCACCGTTATTGTGCGCAATGCGATTTATTCATTCACACCATGCAACTTTCTGGTGCTCTGACGCGTTTCGTATCGAAATAATGCAAATTTTGCATTATTTGCCAATTTGCACTTAACATCGTCTTTTTGCATTATAGAGTAAATTATTGGATGAACAATATGCGATTCTTATCACAAAAAGAGATTGACTCAGCTAAAAGCCGAAATATATTTAATATGCTTCACAAAAAACACCGCTATTTTTGCTCATAATTGGCCGCCACAAAGGACAGTTATGCAAATTTGCATTCATGCATCAGGAATGCCGTCAGCGATACCCAGTGTGTCAGGGTAATGGGTATTAACCGGCGCTACCTATTTTTGGAAGGAAGGGGTTTATGAATCGCTATCAACACGCGCTGTTATTTTCCTTCATCACGCTGGGTGCGCTTGCCAGCAACAGCGCTATCGCCGCTAAAACACAAATTACTTTTTTATACAGTGACGACGATCCAGAGCTGGTTCATTTTATGGAGCAGAAAGTTAAATCGTTTTCACAAAATAACGATCATATTGACGTTAATTTTGTCAGCACCGGTTATAACGCGCTGCAAACCCAATTACCGATGCAACTGGCCGCCGGCCTCGGCCCGGATATCGCCAAAACCACCCAGATGGGCCTGCTTTCCTACACGCTCGACCTGCGCCCTTATCTGACGGACGCCGCCGGATTTGAAAAGCGTTACGGCGCGGGCATTGAAAAAATTATGCGCATCAAAGGGGTGCATAAAGACAATGCGCTGCCGGGCTTTGTCGCCTCCTGGACGGCAGACCTGCCGTTCGTCAATGCCACGTTGTTCCAGCAAGCAGGCGTGCCGCTGCCGCAGCCGGGTTACACCATGGAACAACTGATGCAGGCCTCGAAGAAAGTGGCGGAAAAAACCGGCGTGGCGATCCCGTTTACTATCGATCGCAGCGGTTTTCGCTTCTCCGGCCCGGCCTACTCCTATGGCGCTCGCTACGATAAAGACGGCCAGATAAACTTCCCCGATGCGGCGGCACAGGCCTGGATCAAAGATTTAAAACGCTGGTCAGACGAAGGGATTTTCCCGCGTGAAATGTGGGGTGCCGCCGGTGGCGGGCAGTACAAAAGCATGGCGGATGACTTTGTGAACGGCAACATCGTCACCTATTTCTCCGGCAACTGGCAGTTAAACCAGTTCAGTAAGCAAGTCGGCAACGGTTTCGACTGGAAAATGCTGCCTGCGCCGTGCAAAGAAAAATGTATTTCGATGGGCGGTGCCACCTTCATTATGCCGTTTAAGACCAGTAAGCATCCGAAAGAAGTGGCGGAGTTCATGGAGTGGCTGGGCAGCGAAGCGACCCAGCGTGAAGTTGCCGAACGCTTTAACATTATTGTCGGCGCGGATATCGCCAACCTGAACTACCAAACGAAAGATCAGCATGTGATTGAGGGGCTGAATACGGCACGCGCTGAAATCGCCAAAATTCCGGCGTATGTCTTCGACTGGGAGAAAATGGAGAGTCTTGGCGGCAGCGAGCTGTACCCGATAATCCTGACGCGCTTCACGCAATATCTGAATAATCAGGTGTCGTATGAGGAGTATTTGCGCCTGACGGACAATGACGTCAAACGACTCAATCAGACCATTACCAGCAACCGTCAACAGCAAAAAGCCCAATAAACAAGCGGAGTCACGCCGGGATGAAACTTGCGCTCATGTCTGTCGCGATTGACGGTGATACTCCGTTCGACCGGCAGGCAGAACATGAACACTGTCAGCGGCACTGGCCGGATACTTCGCGCTGGTTGCTGGTGAGCGGCGCGTTCACCCGGCTGTTGCACTGGCAACCGGGCACGTTGCACTGCTACGGCGGCGGCCTGTTTCCGCTCGGCGACCCGGCGAGCCTGGCTCGTCTGGGGCTGTCTGGCGTACAGGCCATGTTGCAGGCGGTTGAAGGCATCACCCCTTCGACACCGCTGGCAGAGCAACTCTTTCGCCATTTCTCCGGCCATATCGAGCAGGTGGTGGACTGGTCAAAACAGGCGCGTGCCGCTGATTATGCGGCACTGGCCGCCGATATTCTGGCCCACCCGCACGACCCGCTCGCCCAACGGCTGCTCAAACAGAGTACCCAGGAACTACAGCATTTGCTGGATGTTGCAAGGGCGCAACAGGCGCAACAGGTTTGGCTCAGTGGGCCGCTGTGCGCCTGCTGTTTGGCGGCACTGAGCGACGATAACCACCGGGAGTTCCGTGAATGAGCAGTAACGATAACGCACGCGCGCCGCTGTATGCCGGGGTCGATGGCGGCGGCACCGGGTGCCGGGCGCGTCTTTATTGCGCGGATGGCACCCCGCTCGGTCAGGGTGTCGGGGGACGCGCCAACCTGCTGCTTGGCGTTGCCGCTGTGCGCCAGTCGGTGGATGACGCGCTGCATCAGGCGCTGCGACACAGCGGCTTGAGTACAGCGGACGCTGCGCGCCTGCATGTCGGGCTGGCGCTGGCTGGTGCCGAGCATCGCAGCGCTTATCAGGCGTTTCTGGCGTTGCCGCACGGCTATGCCTCGCAAGTGCTCAATACCGATGCGCTGGGCGCTTGTCTTGCAGTGAACCAGGGTAAAGAAGCCGGTGTGGTGATAGCCGGTACGGGCTCCTGCGCACTGGCATGGCAACCGTGTACCATCACCGCCTATGGCGGCCACGAATTCCCGATTTCCGATCAAGGCAGCGGGGCGCGTCTTGGCCTTGCGGCATTGCAATATTTATGGGGCGTCAGACAGGGCTGGGCGGCACCGTCTGCGCTCAGTCAACAACACGCCCTTCCCTTTGACAATCAACAGGATGCAGAGCAGTGGCTCCAACAGGCCCAGCCGGGAGACTACGCCCGGTTCGCGCCTGCCGTATTTGATTGCGCCCGTCAGGGTGACGCGCAGGCCACCGCACTGCTGCAACACACCGCCCACGAAATTGAAGCGCTGCTGGCGGCGGTGTCACGCCATTCGCTGCCACGCCTGTCGCTGATGGGCAGTATTGGCCTGCACATCCGCCCCTGGTTGTCGCCAGCGTGGCAACAGCGCTTATCGCCGCCGAGCGGCGACGCGCTGGACGGCGCGCGCCTTCTCGCCGTACATGGCTACGCGCTCTACCCTGAAGACGCAGCGCCCGGCTAAAAATCTCCCGGTTTTACTGCCCCACGCCTGCGCAATATGCTTGATCTTTGGCCTTTGCCCCTTCTTTGCCAGACGCCATGACGACGGCACAACGCCAGTCGTCAGCGTACATCCCGCTCTGCCGCCAGCCGGACACACTTTTTTACCTCTGATTCCCCCGCTCATAATTGTTATGTTATAACATATGATGATTAATCGGAGGATACTGTGACCAGTCTTTACGCGTTTTCTGCCGTCGCCCGTCTGGGGCTGGCTGGCATGATGTTGTTGTTACTGTGGGGATTGATTGGCTGGGCGGTGGCGCTGGCATGATTGCACTGCATTCACTGACGTTCGGCTATTCCGGTCAGCCGCTCGGCACGCTTGATGGCTGCTTTGAACACGGCTCGCTCACGGCAATTATCGGTGCCAACGGCTCGGGTAAATCCACCTTATTGAAAACACTCGCCGGGCTGTTGCCTGCGCTGTCAGGCCATTTCTGTATGGCGCCACAGGCGCGCCGCTCGCTTGGCTATCTGCCGCAGCTCAGTGAGTTTGACAGGCAATTTCCTCTTAGCGTCAGCGATCTGGTGCTGATGGGGTGTGTGCCGCATTGCGGTTTACTTGGCCGCATCAGCGGCACCTGGCGTCAACATGCGCAGCAGGCGCTTCACACCGTCGGCATGGCCGAGGCCGTGCACGCACCGATCGGCACGCTGTCAGGCGGCCAACTGCAACGGGTGCTGTTTGCCAGACTGCTGGTGATGCAATCACCGGTCATTTTGCTGGATGAGCCGTTTACCGGCATTGATGAACACACCACTCAGTTGTTGCTGGCGACCATCCACCAGTTACATCAGCAAGGGCGTACCATTTTGGCGGTACTGCACGATCTTGAGCAGGTAAGGACTCACTTTCCTCAGGTACTGATGCTGCACCCAGGCAGCCATCGCTGGGGCGATGGCTCATCGGTTCTGGCGGCTAACGCTGCCGCCACGCCGCCGCTGGAACAGGCCCGGCGCCCGGCGCTAAGGCAGGTGACATGATGTGGCTCGAACTGCTAACCACACCGTTTAGCGATTTTGGCTTCATGCGCCGCGCGCTGGTCGGCTGTCTGGCGTTAACGCTCAGTGCCGCGCCGCTCGGCTGCTTTTTGCTGTTGCGTCGTATGAGTTTGATAGGCGATGCGCTCTCTCATGCGGTGCTGCCCGGTGTGGCCATCGGCTACCTGATTTCTGGTATGTCGCTGCTGGCAATGGGCATCGGCGGTTTTATTGCCGGGCTCTCCGTTGCCATGCTCTCCGGGGTGGTCAGCCGCCGCACCGAGCTAAAAGAGGATGCCAGCTTCGCGGGCTTTTACCTCGGCTCACTGGCGCTCGGCGTCACGCTGGTGTCGCTGCGCGGCTCAAGCGTTGACCTGCTGCATGTGCTGTTTGGCTCGATACTGGCAATTGATGCTGAGGCCCTTATCACCATTGGCGCTATCAGTTCCGCCTCGGTGCTGATACTGGCGGTTATCTATCGGGCACTGGTGATTGAATCGTTTGATGTCACCTTCATGCGCCTGCTGTCACACCGCGCGCGCGCGATGATTCACGGGGTGTTTCTGTCACTGGTGGTACTGAATCTGGTCGCCGGATTTCAGCTCCTTGGCACATTGATGGCCGTCGGCATGATGATGCTGCCTGCCGCCTGTGCCCGTTTCTGGAGCCGCCGCCTGCCGGTGATGCTGGCGCTCGCCGTTGTTATCGGTGCTACAGCCAGCCTGGTCGGGCTTATCTGGTCTTACTATGCCGATTTGCCCGCAGGCCCGGCGGTCATCCTCACCACCACGCTGTTGTTCTGTTTTTCGGTTCTGTTTGGTTCCAATGGCGGCATGTTACGCACAGGTCGCACTACGACTCACTGAGAGGGAAGAGAAAATGAAACGTTCTGTATTGACTGTACTACTGGCCGGTTTGCTGTTAAGCCCTATGGCGATGGCCAAGGCATTGAATGTGGTTGCCAGTTTTTCTGTGCTGGGCGATATGGTCAGCCAAATCGGCGGCGCATACGTCGATGTCACCATGCTGGTCAAACCCAATGGCGACCCGCATGAGTTCGAGCCCTCCCCCAAAGACAGCAAAACGCTGTCACAGGCGGATCTCGTGTTCGTTAACGGCCTTGGGCTGGAAGGCTGGCTGGATCGCCTGATTAAAGCCTCTGGTTACAAAGGCGAAGTGATAACGGCAAGCCACGGCATTCACACGCTGAAAATGGCAGAGGATGGGAAAACCGTCACCGACCCGCATGCCTGGAACAGCATGAAAAACGGCATCAGCTACGCCCATAATATCGTCGAGGCGCTGGTAAAAGCAGACCCGCAGCACGCCAATGAGTATCGTCAGCAAGGCGATCGCTATATTCAACAGTTACAACAGTTGGATGACTACGCCACACAAACGTTCGCCGCAATCCCGAAGGACAAACGCAAAGTGCTGACCAGCCACGACGCTTTCGGGTACTTTGCCGCCGCTTATGGCGTACGTTTCCTCTCACCGGTGGGCTACTCTACCGAATCACAGGCCAGCAGCAAAACCGTCGCGAAGCTCATCACCCAGATAAAACAGGAGCAGGTTAAGCTCTATTTCATCGAAAACCAGACCGACCCGCGTCTGGTGAAACAAATCGCTGACGCCAGCGGCGCACAGCCGGGCGGCGAACTGTACCCAGAGGCGCTGACGGATGCCAGTGGCCCGGCCGCGACCTACACCGCTGCCTTTAAGCACAATGTTGACACCCTGGCTGCCGGTATGAAGTAAGCCAGCAGGCTGCCCGGTATCGCCGGGCAGTCCGCCTGCCTCGCCATGTCGCCGCACCGCGTTTTGCCCCCTGCGTTCTGATTATCGTTCGATAGCCCCTCATCGCCGTTTCGATTATGCTGATGGCGCGATAACGCTCTGGTTAATCGAGCGAAGGTCTACCCCACTCGCTCCTGCCGTCATCTGACAGACAGCATCGATAAACTCAGGTTACAGAAGGAATACTATGTTGAAGTTCGGCGTATTTTGCGGTTCAGCTCTCGGTAACAACGCGATTTATCAGCAACAGACGCAATCTCTCATCCGTTATCTGGTCAGCCAGAACGCCGGTATTGTTTACGGCGGCGGGAAGGTGGGCCTGATGGGGCTGGTGGCGGATACCGCGCTGGCCTATGGCGGCCACATAACCGGAGTTATCCCTAAGCACCTGGTGAATAAAGAACTGGCGCACCCGACGCTCACTGAACTGGTTATCACAGAAGACATGCATGAGCGCAAAGCGAAAATGGCTGAACTGGCCGATGTGTTCATCGCGTTGCCGGGCGGTGCCGGTACGCTGGAAGAAATCATCGAACAGTGGACCTGGGCGCAACTGGGCCTGCACCATAAAGCCTGCATCCTGTTTAACGTCAACGGCTACTATGACGGCTTTATCGATTTTATCGCCCGTACCGTGCGCGATGGCTTCATGAAGCAGGATTATCTCGACATGCTTATCGTTTCAGACAGCCCCGAAGCGGTGCTGGACAAAGCGCTGTCTTATCAGCCGCCCAAAGCCAAATGGGATAAATAAATGGCATAAATAAGTAGCATAAATAAGCAGCACATAGGCTGAGAACCCTCAGCCTATGCTCATCATCCCGGCTTACCCAAAACGCGCCAGTTCTTTATCGAAATCCAGCGGCTGAATGCCTTGGGCGTCACTATCTGCCGCCGTCAGTTGATTGGCAGGAATAAACCAGGTTATCTCAAACAGCAGGCCATCCGGGTCATGTCCGTACACGCTTTTATGCACGCCGTGATCTTCCTCCAGCCCTAAACGCCCCTCTTGCGCCAGCGTGTCGCGAATGCGCTTTAACTCGTGCAGCGAATCAACCTCCCACGCCAGATGGTAAAGCCCGGCGGGGGGTTCATGCTCGCCGGGTTGCTCGCCGCGCGCGCGAAACACCCCCGCCCGCTGCTGCCCCTGATTTTTCGCAAACAGCGCCAGATCATGGTCGTTATCCGATTCTGCCGCCTGGGTAAATACTGCCTGACGGCCACCCGGCTTTGGGCGAAACCCCAGCACATCACGGTAGAACGCGGTGCTTTTTTCCACATCCGATACATATAAAACAGCGTGATTCAAACGGGTGATCCCCATACACCTCTCCTGATGGCCTGATGAGTGAACCGGCATCGTGACACAACTGAATCAGCGTTTTATATATCGATTTCAGGCAACGAACGTCACCCGGCGCATAATCCCAACCGCATAGGGTAGAGGAGCGAGAAAGAGTGAGAAATAGACGGTGAAAAATAGACCGTGGAAAATGGAGAGTGGAAAACAGAGAGTGGAAAACAGAAAACGGCGGGAAACAGCGAGTGAGATACAGCGGAAAAAGGCCGCAGATCAGCGGCCTGTTACCGTCACCAATTGCAGTTCCAACGGCTGGGCGCGCAGCTGGCGCTCCACCTCGGCCGGTAACGCGCTATCGGTAATAATATCGGTCAATTCAGACAACGGCGACACGCAAAACAGCGAATAAGCGCCGTATTTACTGCTGTCGGCCAGTAATACCCGGCGACTGGCATTGGCACCAAGATCCTGCTTGATCCCAGCTTTTTCCTCGGTTGGCGTGGTAATGCCCTTCTCCAGACTCCACGAGTTACAGCTGATAAAAGCAATATCAGGATAGACGCTGCGCAGCAGGCGACGCCCGTGCTCGCCGATACAAGACTGGCTGCTGTCATCAATGCGCCCGCCGATAATCGTCACCTCGATTTGCTTGAACTCACACAAAAACAGCGCAATTTGCAAATCAGCGGTAATCACGCGCAGCGGCAAGTGGGTCAAATTACGCGCCAGTTCCAGCATCGTCGTGCCCGCATCCAGCACCACGGCATTGCCCGGTTTCACCAGCGCAGCCGCCTGTCGCGCTATCGCCTGCTTCTCTGCCAGGCTACGCTGTAATTTTTCATTGGTGGTGGGCTGGGAAGGGATAAAACGGTTGAGCGTCACCCCACCGTGGCTGCGGCTGATAACCCCCTGTTCGTCGAGTTTTATCAAATCGCGCCGGATAGTCGCAGGAGAAGCATCAATGACCGTCACCAGCTCATCCACCGTCACCAGATTATGACTTTTCAGATAATCCAGAATCTGATCAAGACGGCTCTGCCCTTTCACTCGCTCTCCGGTTATACGCAACGTATCAGTCAATCTATGCCCCACGACCTCATTAACAGGTTCCTTGCTCTCTCGCCACCGGCAACACCTTACCGCCACCGACAACGCCTTACCGCGACTGGCAACATTTTACTGCGACTGGCGATGCCTTTCACGGCTGACAGGGGAGGATTATGCCATATCAGGCATCAAGCCTGCCTCTTTTGCCTTCACAAAAAGGCGACGAGGCAGGCGTCACTACCGTCTGACACTGGCCGGATAAGCGCGTTTGCCGACAAACGCCCCGCGCTGTCAGCGCTCGCTATCAGGCTCGTTCGTTATCAGGCTTGTTTGTTATCAGGCTTGTTTGTTATCAGGCTAATTGCATCGCCAGTTTAATCGAAACGGCCATACTCTCAGGCTTCGCTTTACCTGTCCAGGCGATATCAAAGGCCGTGCCGTGATCGGCTGAGGTGCGAATAAACGGCAGCCCGGCCGTGATATTCACGCCATCATAGAAGCCCAATAGCTTCAGCGGAATGTGTCCTTGATCGTGATACATCGCCACCACCATGTCGTATTGACCTTCATAAGCCTGTAGGTAAACGGTGTCCGGCGGGCACGGGCCGTAGGCATCGATACCTTTGGCTTTCATCGCCTCGATGGACGGGCCGACAATCTTGATTTCCTCATCGCCAAACAAACCGTTCTCACCGGCATGCGGGTTCACCCCGGCAACCGCAATGCGCGGAGCCTGATAGCCGACACGTTTGAGGAAGGTATCGGCCATGGCAATCACGGTTTCCACCCGATCGCGGTTCAGCGTGTCCAGGAATTTACGCAACGCAATATGGGTGGTGACGTGAATCACTTTGAGTTTGTCGGTATAGAGCACCATGGCGTAATCGCGGCTGTTGGTCAGCTTCGCCAGCAACTCGGTATGCCCCGGATAGAGATGCCCGGCGGAGTGCAGCGCTTCTTTATTGAGCGGTGCGGTGGCAATGGCATGGACTTCACCCGCCATCGCCAGCTCAGTCGCACGTTTCACGCAGCGATAGGCCAAATCGCCCGCCTGCGCCTGTACCACCCCTTGCTTGAGGTTGTCAGGATCGGCCAGCGGCTCATCAATCACGTTAATCACGCCGGGCGCGAAACGCGCATCGGCAGGACGCGCAATTTCATTGAGCTCCACCTGCGGCACTACGCCTAATGCCAGAATACGGCGCAGCGTCTGTACGCAGCCCACCACCACTGCCGATGCGCCAGATAACTCACCTTCAGCCAGCGCCTTAATGATGATTTCAGGGCCAATGCCTGCCGGGTCGCCCATTGTTACCGCAATAATTTTACTCACACGCACTCTCCTCAATAAAACGCAAAACATGTAGCAGGGTGGCGTCATCGCCAAACCCGCCCGCTTTCGTCATCACAGGGATATCTCCTGCCAGGCTGTCTTGCAGGCGTCCCCAGGGAACGCAACCGGCAATTTGCCCCAGAATGCGAAATCCGTTGGCGTGCAGCGCATTGGCTGCCGCTATCGCAATATCCCCGCCCGATAAATAGAGCCCGCCCGGTCGCTGGCGCTGCACTATCTGCCGCGTCAGTTCACCCAGCCGTTGACTAATGGCATCCCCCAATTGCTGACGGTTCATGCCGTGGCGCTGACATAAGCGCTCTACCTCAAACCGCTGATTGTTGTTATGGCAGGTACGCACGATGCAGTGCTGACCGTGGCTTAATGAGGCCGTTGCCTGCGCGACGGTTTGCGCTATGCCCTCATCCCCCGCCAATACGCTGTCGATATCCACCTCCAGCAGCGTGACATCCGCACGCTGGCTGGCAGCCTGAATCTGTAATTGAGCGATTTCGCTCATCGAACCGACGACCGCCAGCAGCGCCCGGCACGGGGACCGCAGCGTCAACTGCCGCGCCAGCGCATCACTCATCCCGGCGGAGCCCGCCAACAGCGGTTTTTCCGGCAATTGGGCGGCAGCGCGTACAATCGCGTCGAGATCCTGTTGCGACTCGGCATCCAGCACCACCAGGCGCACGCCGCTATCGCAGAGCTGTTGCAGGCGCGCGGCAAGCTGCTGGTCGCGCACCTCGCGCAAAGACAGCCGCGCCTGAGCAAGCGGCGTCTGCTCGGCCAGCCGCTCCCCCACGCACGCCGAGCGTACCGGCGTTTTCGGATCGCTGGCGAATTCGGTGTCGGTCAGCAACTTACCGTATACCCACACCTGGCCATCGCGGGTAATGCGGCCAAGCGTCGGCGCGGCGGGAGCCACCAGCGCCAGCGACAGCCCGGCGGCAGTCAAGGCAGCGTCAATTTCTGCACCGGGATTGCCGCGTAACGTGGAGTCGATCTTTTTGATAATCCAGCCGCCAGCCTCCCGTTGCCGCCATGCCGATACCGCCTGCGTGGTTCGTTCTGCCGCTAGCCGGGCCGATAACGCCCGGCTATCCGTGTTGACAACCCATGCATCGCCCGCTGGCGCGTTATGCATATGCAGCACATCAAACAGCACGCTCACGTGCGCCCCTTTGCGCGCCAGCCCAACGCCGGCATCATTCGCGCCGGTAAAATCATCTGCCACCACTAATACGTTGGCCAGTTCACGTACGTTGGCCAGTTCACGCCGGTCTGACATGCCCGCTCTCCCTCTGTTCGACAACCTTAAATTGATTATATTGAATCACGTTTGATTATATGTGAGCAATATCAAATTATTCAAAACCAATTTCACCTATAAATTAGCCACACAATGCGAAAAAACGATTTATTTCCATCACAAACACAAGATGTGATTGAAATAAATCACTCATATCTCACTGACATCGCAGTGAAAAGGCGAGAAGACAAGGTCATCGTATGAATATCAACAGCACTCTTATCAGCGGTTATCAGGCACTGTTGGATCTCAGTTACCTGCTGCGCGACAAGCAGCATGTCCTGCTGGTCACGGACAAGAATATTGTCGGTTTAACGGGCGTGCAGACCCTGATGGCCCAGTTGAAAACGCACGTGCCGCAGCTTTCGGTCATTGATAACGTACCGGCAGAGCCGAGCCAGCATGATGTGGCGGCAGTCTTGCAGCAATTGCCTGCCACCCAGCCTGATCTGGTGATAGGCGTCGGCGGTGGTAGCGTACTGGACGTCGCCAAACTGCTGTCGCTGCTGTGCTCTGGCGAAGAAGGCATCACGCTTGATAGCCTGCTGGAAGGCCGCAAACCGACGCGTCGCACCACTTCGTTGCTGATCCCAACAACAGCGGGCACCGGTTCCGAAGCCACGCCCAACGCGATTCTGGCTATCCCGGAAAAAGAAACCAAAGTGGGCATTATCACCCCGGTGATGCTGCCGGATTATGTGGCGCTGATCCCTGAACTGACCACCAGCATGCCAGCGCACATCGCCGCCTCAACCGGCATTGATGCGCTCTGTCACCTGATTGAGTGTTTCACGGCCACCATCGCCAACCCGGTAGCGGATAACTATGCCTTAATCGGCATGAAGAAACTGTTCGCCAACATCGAAACAGCCGTCAATGAGCCGGGCAATCTGGAAGCGCGCTTGAATATGCTGTGGGCGTCTTATTACGGTGGCGCGGCCATCGCCCATGCGGGCACCCATCTGGTGCATGCCATGTCTTACCCGTTGGGCGGCAAATACCACATTCCACACGGGGTGGCGAACGCCATTTTATTGGCACCGTGTATGCGTTTTGTGCAACATGCCGCAGCAGAAAAATTCGCTCAGGCTTATGACCTGCTGCCAGACGCCAACCAGTCGCTTTCCACTGAGCAGAAAGCCGCTGCGCTGGTGGATTACTTCACCGCGCTGGTGAAACGACTGAATCTGCCGTCATCGCTGCAACAATTGGGCATTAGCCGGGATGATTTGCCCTACCTGGTGGACTCGGCGTTACAGGTGCAACGCTTGATGAAGAATGTCCCAACGACAGTACGCGCCGACGATGTACACGCCATCTACTCAAGCCTGTTTTAATGCGCTTTTCCAGGGACGCACAGCAGGTTAGTGAACAACGATTTTGCTACATAACAGTTGACATATACCCCAAATAATTCGAGTGGCAGGAAGGCGACGAGAGAGTGAACCCCGATGAGCTTACTTCGGTACGTGATTCGGGTGAGCGAACGCAGTCAACACGCCGGCAACGTGAGGTATGACGGGTATATAACGGTTGATGAATAACGAGGCATAACAATGAGTAAACCAATTAAAGGCGTTCTGACCGCGATCGTCACGCCCTTTGACCATCAGGGGGAATTCAGCCCCACCGCCCTGCGCCAGCAGGTTCAACGCCAGATGCGCTACGGCAACGGCATTTTCTGTAACGGCACCAACGGTGAATTCTTTGTGTTGCACACCGACGAGAAAGTAGCCGTCACCGAAACCTGCGTGGACGAAGCCGCCGGAAAAGTGCCCGTCGTGGCACATATCGGTGAAATTTCGACCCGTGAAACCATCAAGCTCGGCAAACGCATCGCCGCACTGGGCGTGGATGCCGTTTCCGTGATTACGCCGTATTTCGTGCCGCTCAAGCAAAGTGAGCTGATTGCCCATTACCGGGAAGTGGCAGACGCGCTGCCGGTACCGGTGTTCATGTACAACATTCCGGCCCGTACCGGCAATACGCTGCAACCGGAAACGGTGCGCGTACTGGCCGAGCACCCGAACATTATTGGCATCAAAGACAGCGCCGGTAGTTACGAGAGCCTGAGCGGTTTCCTGAGCGCGGTAAAAGATATGCCGGGCTGCGATGTGCTCAACGGCCCGGACTCACTGATTCATCAAGGCTTCGTTGACGGCTGCTCCGCCTGTATTTCTGGTCTTGCCAACGTTGCGCCACGCGCCATTAGCGAAATCTGGCACCGTTTCCACGCCGGTGACATCGAAGGCTCCCGTCAGGCGCAGGAGCAGGTGAGCGAGCTGCGCAAAACGCTTTATGCCGTTGCGTTCTCACCTGCGGTGGTGAAAAAGGCGTTGGTACTGATGGGGCAGGACGTCGGCGTCAGCCGCTATCCCATCCAGTTCTCTGCCCAGGATGAAGACACTATTCGTCAGATTATTCAACCGTTCGCTGAGTGAATGAACGCTTACCCTTACTCCTACAGGATCGAAAACCATGAACCATTTTGATCTGACAGACACACTTATCATCATCGGGATAATTGTTGTCTATATTGCCCTTACCTCCTGGCTGACGCTGCGCCTGCGCAGTAACTCCAACGCAGAATTCATGGAAGGCTCACGCGCGCTGCCCGCGTTTATCGTCGGCGTGCTGTTGATGACCGAATTTATCGGCGCGAAATCGACCGTCGGCACCTCGCAGGCCGCCTTTGAAAGCGGTATCGCCGCCTCCTGGTCGGTGATTGGCGCCGCCATCGGTTTCCTGCTGTTTGGCATGATTCTGGTGAAAAAGATTTATAACACCGGGAAAATCACCATTTCCGGGGCGATTGCCGAACGTTATGGCAACACCACCAAGAACATTATCTCCATCATCATGATCTACGCGCTGTTGCTGGTGAACGTCGGTAACTACGTCAGCGGCGCGGCGGCCATCTCCACCGTGCTGAAAGTCAGTCTGCCGGTGGCGGCACTGATTACCGCTATCGTCAGTACCTTCTATTTCTACTTCGGCGGCATCAAAGGCGTTGCTTACGTCACGCTTATCCACAGCGGCCTGAAATACGTTGGCGTGATGATTATTCTGTACGTGGCGCTGAAAATGACTGGCGGCATCACGCCGATGGTCGAGAAGATGCCGGAATTCTACTGGACATGGGACGGCAGCATCGGTGCCAGCACCATCGGCGCATGGCTTATCGGGACTATCGGCTCGATTTTCTGTACCCAGTTTGTGATTCAGGCTATTGCCTCCACCAAAGATGAGAAATCTGCCAAACGGGCGACCTGGATTGCGTTCCTGTTCTGTATGCCGATTGCCATTGCGATTGCCATCATCGGTGTTGCGGCTAAATTCGTCCACCCGGAAATCAAGAGCCTGTACGCGCTGCCCATCTTCCTGCAGGACATGAATCCGTGGCTGGCAGGCCTGGTGACGACGTCGCTGGTCGCCTCTATCTTCATCAGCGTGAGTACCGTTGCACTGGCGATTGCATCTCTTATCGTGAAAGATTTCTACGTGCCGTACTGCAAACCGACGCCAGAAAAAGAGTTCAAGATGACGCGCGTGTTCTCGCTCATCATCGGTTTCCTGCCGCTGGTGTTCGTGCTGCTGGTGCCGGAAGTGCTGAAACTGTCGTTCTTCACCCGTGCCATTCGCCTGTCGATTTCCGTGGTGGCAATGGTTGCCTTCTACCTGCCGTTCTTTAGCAGTTCCCGTGGCGTCAACGCCGGTTTGATTTTGTCGTGTGTGGTGACATCCGTGTGGTACATCATGGGCAACCCATTTGGCATCGACAATATGTACATTGCCCTGGCAACACCGGCGGTGGTGATGGCGATTGACCGCCTGATCCCCAACAAAGCCGCCAAAGCCGGACAAAAAACTGAACCATCCGTCCCCCACTCTGGAGCCTAAGTAGTCATGACGACCGAAACCATTACCATCGAACGCGACGGCCTGGTGCGCCCGGCTGATGCTGACAACCAACGTCTTGATGCCTACATTCCGTCAGAATGTCCGCAGAACCATGCGTCTAACCTGCTGCATCTGCCTAACGGCGATGTGCTGTGCGTCTGGTTCGGCGGCACGCAGGAAGGGGTGTCGGACATCTCGATTTACCTGTCGCGACTGGTCAACGGCAGCAACCAATGGACACCTGCCGTCAAGCTCTCCGACGACCCGACTCGCTCCGAACAGAACCCGGTGCTGTTTCTGGCACCGGACGGCGTACTGTGGTTACTGTACACCGCACAGAAATCCGGCAATCAGGACACCGCCATCGTGCGTTACCGCCAGTCGCAGGATCAAGGCGAGACCTGGGGTGAGATTGGCACGCTGCTGGAGCAGCCCGGCACCTTTATCCGCCAGCCGATTACCGTGCTGCCCAACGGCGACTGGCTGCTGCCGGTGTTCTACTGCCGCATCCAGCCGGGTGAAAAATGGGTCGGCAACGATGATATCAGCGCGGTGAAAATCTCAAGCGATCAGGGGCAAACCTGGCGTGAATCGGTGGTGCCGAACAGCACCGGCTGTGTACACATGAACATCACCCTGCTCAAAGACGGCACCCTGCTGGCGCTGTTCCGTAGCCGCTGGGCCGATTTCATCTACCGCAGCCACTCCACCGACGGCGGGGAAACCTGGTCAGAGCCGGAGGCGACCACGCTGCCTAACAACAACTCGTCGATTCAGGTGACGACGCTCGATAACGGCCATCTGGCACTGGTGTTTAACGCCATGAATGCCGACGGCGCGACCGAACGCCGCCTGTCGCTGTATGACGAAATCGAAGATGAAGAAGAGAGCGAGGCCAAAATGCCGGAAATCACCGCCGGACGCAGCGCCTTCTGGGGCGCACCGCGCGCGCCGATGACGCTGGCGATTTCCGAAGACGGCGGTAAAACCTGGCCGTGGCAGCGCAATCTGGAAGTGGGTGACGGTTACTGCATGACCAATAACTCGACGGATAAGCGTAACCGCGAGTTCTCCTACCCCAGCATCAAACAGGGGCCGGACGGCAAACTGCACATCGCGTTTACCTACTTCCGCCAGGCGATTAAGTACGTCTGCGTCAGCGAGGCGTGGGTCAAAGGCTAATACCGCTCCCCGCCCCTCCCCGTTGCCGGGGAGGTAATCAGTGGCTACCCACACCTTGTTGGCCCGTTGCCGACAAAATGGCGCGGGTAGCCGCACGGTTCATTCCCGTTCAGGGAGACTCTCGCCGCCTCCCTTCAATTTGCTCACTACTTGCTAAGGAACCGCTAATGATCGCAGGTAATCTGAATCATCTGCCGCTGGCAACGTTGCCTGAACCACTGCTTCGTATTCTGTCCGGCTTCACGCTCACACAGCTAAACGCCTTGCGGGAAGGCAAATACCAGCCCGAAGGCGTTGACTGGTTTTACTCTATCGGCACGGTATCGACTGCGCCGAAAGCCGAACGCCATACCGAATTCCACCGCCGTTTTCTCGATATTCAGTTGATTCTGGCAGGCGAAGAGATCATCGGCTACGACCTGAATGACGCAGGCGATCGCGCCGCCACCGAGCGCAAACCGGATCTGTTTATTCTGGATAAGCCGCAGGTGCCGCACGCCATTCGGCTCTCCGCCGGGGATTTCGTCACCTTCTATCCCGGCGAACCGCATCAGGCGCTGTGCGCCATCAACGACCAACCCGCGCCAGTGAAAAAAGCGGTGTTCAAAGTACCGGTTGAATTACTGAACACGCAGGGGTAAGCCGTATGTCAGCACAGAAACAGGCGGTGATCACCGGCAGCAGTTCCGGCATCGGCGCTGCCATTACCACCACGCTGCTGGCAGCGGGCTGGAAAGTGATTGGGCTATCGCGCCAGCCCGGTGCGCATCAGCATCCGAACTTCACGCATTATCCGCTGGATATCACCGATACACCGGCGCTCTGCGCGTTGCTGGACAGCCTGCCCGCCGTCGATGCAGTGATTCATGCCGCCGGGGTGATGAAAGCCGCCACACTGGGTGCGCTGTCCTACGCCGACAGCGAGCAGTTGTGGCAGTTGCATATTCAGGTGGCGGAAGTGCTGGCCGACCGGCTGGTGAACAAACTGCCGCAGGGCGGGCGCATCGTTCTGCTGGGCAGCCGCACCGCCAGCGGTGCCGCCGGACGCAGCCAGTACGTCGCCACCAAATCGGCGATGATCGGCATGGTGCGAAGCTGGGCGGCAGAGCTCGCGCCACGCGGCATCACGGTGAATATCGTGGCACCGGGTGCCACCGAAACACCGATGCTCAACCAACCGGGAAGACAAAGCTCGCCGCCGAAACTGCCGCCGATTGGCCGATTTATCCAGCCGCAGGAAGTCGCAGATTTGGTGGCCTACCTGCTGTCGCCATCGGCATCAGCCATCACCGGCCAGCAACTGGTTATCTGCGGCGGCGCGTCGCTCTAACGCGGTGAGCCGTGCGGGGGTTAATCACACAGCGTTAGCGGCAAGCGTCGCAAGGGATGCCCTGCGCCGCTTGCGGTCGCCTGTGCCACGATACGGCGGCGACATGATGATACGACGGGTTATCCCACTGATTACACGCCAGCGGGCAGCGCCATTAACCGCAGGGGCTAGCGCCCGCTCCTCCACGCTAAAACGGCTGACAGATTGTTTCAGCTGCTGTGAATGGGTTTCCAGATAAGCGGTTTCCGTCGCCGTTTGCTCGACCATCGCCGCATTCTGCTGGGTCGAGAGCTCCATGTCGGCAAGGGAGCGCGCTATGCCCTGCGTGGCGACGGATTGCTCTGCCGAGGTATCCGCAATCTTCCTGATAAACTCACTCGATAAATCCACCGACTGATTAATTTTCTGCATCACCTCGGCAGCCTGACTGATTTCGCTATAGCCCGTGCCAATCTTGTCTGATGAAGCATCGATAAGTTTTTTTATCTCATGCGCAGAGGCGGTGGTCTTCTGCGATAACGCGCGTATTTCCGCTGCCACAACGGAGAACCCCCGTCCGACATCGCCGGCTCGCGCGGCTTCCACAGCGGCATTGATAGCCAGAATGTTAGTCTGGAACGCAATACCTTCAATCACTTGGGTAATGGAGGAAATGCTGTCCGAATGCTGCTTAATACTCTCCATGGTACTGACGATTTGGCTCACCAGCTGATAGCCCTGATGCATTTCATGCGCGGCATTCTCCGATAACTGGCTCGCTTGCCGGGCATTGGCCGCATTCTCCTGCACGGATGCCGACACCTGCCCCATTGCCGACGCGGTATGCTGCAATGCAACGGCCTGCGTATCGGTGCGCTGTGATAACTCTACGCTGCTTGTACGGATATTCTCACTGGCTGAGGTTACGCCATCAGCGCTGGTGAGTACGTGTGCCACAATCGCGATTAATGACTGGCGCATGGTTTCAATGGCGGCCATCACACTGTATTGCTGCTTTTCATTAATCGCCGTTTTGACCGTCAAATTCCCTGACGCTATCGCTCTGGTCATCGCTAATAACACGGCAGGCTCCGCCCCCAGCGACTGGAAAATACGGCGTCGGGTCGCCAGCATCGCCAGTGTGCCCAATAATATTGCCGCAAATAAAATAACCGGCATCGCCAGCGAAAAATGACGTGCTGTTTCTCTGGCTGCAAGCGTTAATTGATTATTCTGCGCGGCCTCATCATTTATAAATGCATTCACGTCCGCCAGCCATTGTACAAATGCCGCACGCCCTTCATTTAATAAAAGAATACGCGCAGCATCATTTTTTTCGTCACGTTGCAGGCGAATCAACTGTTCGATAATTTCCCGGGTTTTATTAGCCGATTGCTGAATATTTTTATATAACTGTTTTTCTTTTTCTGTCGCATCCGATTTCCGCAACATGGCATCAAGACGCGTATCTGATTGTTGATAGAAATCAGATAATTCATTGATATGATTAATGATAGAAACAGATTCTTGTTTATCGGCAATCAGTAAATCACGCATAGCAATCGACCGGTCATGCACGCTACCGCGTAAATTCACCGCATAAAATTGCTTAACGCTATTTTCATCATTAATTTCAGTTAAAATCGAGCTGATATGGCGAATCGTCAGCAACCCTAAAACACCCAACAACACACTGACAACAATCGGAATAATAAAACCAACCACAATTTGCTTTTTTACCGTCATGGTATTTTTCATACTGCCTCCGGTGCCAACCTCATCACTGACTGTTTTTTTTATGTCTCAGTCATATTCTTATTTCATACTAAGTCAAATTGGCACCACAATCGATAGGTGGGTACATCGTCTCATTCTATTAATACGATTGGAGACAATGATATAACTTCGCGAGTCACACTGGCAGCAATCAATGGGTTTACAGGAATGGATTTATGTCGAATCGGATTACAGTAATAGATTGATACCCTAAATAATTTGAGTTGCAGGACAACACGCAGGCGCGTTGAACAACGCAACGCGTTGGCCCTTTAGGGCGAGGCCCAAGGGTGGGCCGAGTCATTAAAGCCAACGCACCTGCAACTTGAAGTATGACGGGTATATATCGGCAACCGGCTAACCTGACATGTTCACAAGGCAAGCAAAATAGCACCGGCTGCCGTCACCGGCCCCAACGACCAACGCACACATACACAGCCGCCGTTAGCCCTTATCAATAAAAGCGCGGTATTTTTCCAGCAATGCCAGAAAATCATCCAGCCCGCACAGCGACAGGCTCTCTTCATCATAATAACTCATGCCTTCTTCCAGCTCGCTGGTATCAAACGCCAGTTGATTGGCTCGCACCATCACCTCTTCACTGTCTAATAACAGTGAATATTCATGGCCAGCCCGCTCCCACTGGCGTTCACTGCCTGCCAGTTCACGTACCGCAGCCTCGACTTCATCAAGCACGCCCTGCTGCCCTTTAACTTCTTCATTTAGCCAGTGGCCGACGGCTTCATGCCCCATCGACATGCGCACGACGACCTGCCCGGTCACATCACGCAAAAATTCATAGTCCATATTCGTTCTCCAGCATGCCACCCTGAGAAACATCTCGGTGGTAAAAGAGCAAAAAAGGGAGGCCTCACGGCCTCCCTTCCTTATGTTACGACGAACTATAGCGATTTAGACGGCGGTCTGGAAGATCACCTTGTCAGCTTTATCAGCGTATTGCTGCAACTGATCAAAGTTGAGATAACGGTAAGTATCCACAGCCGTTTTATCTACCTGCTCCATATACGCCTGATACTCTTGCGGTGTCGGCAGTTTCCCTAACAGAGCGGCCACAGCGGCCAGCTCGGCAGACGCCAGATACACATTCGCGCCATTGCCCAGACGGTTCGGGAAGTTACGGGTCGAAGTAGAGACGACGGTTGAACCATCAGCGACACGTGCCTGGTTGCCCATGCACAGCGAGCAACCGGGGATTTCAACCCGCGCGCCACTTTTGCCAAATACGCTGTAGTAACCTTCTTCGGTCAGTTGTGCTGCATCCATACGGGTCGGCGGAGCCACCCACAGGCGCGTCGGTAACTGACCTTTGTTTTGATCCAACAGTTTGCCTGCGGCACGGAAATGGCCGATGTTGGTCATGCACGAACCGATAAACACTTCATCGATCTTGTCGCCCTGCACGGTAGACAGCAAACGCGCATCATCAGGATCGTTCGGCGCACACAGAATCGGCTCTTTGATCTCGTTCAGATCGATATCAATCACTGCGGCATATTCGGCATCGCCATCAGCCTCAAGCAACTGCGGGTCTGCCAGCCATTTTTCCATGCCCTGAATACGGCGCTCCAGCGTGCGACGGTCGCCATACCCTTCAGCAATCATCCACTTCAGCAGCACGATATTCGAGTTCAGGTACTCGATGATCGGCTCTTTGTTAAGCTTAATGGTACAGCCCGCCGCCGAGCGCTCTGCCGAGGCATCAGTCAGTTCAAACGCCTGCTCGACTTTCAAGTCCGGCAAGCCTTCAATTTCCAGAATGCGGCCAGAGAAGATGTTTTTCTTACCTTTCTTCTCAACGGTCAGCAGCCCCTGCTGGATAGCGTAATACGGGATAGCATGCACCAGATCACGCAGGGTAATGCCCGGCTGCATCTGGCCTTTAAAACGCACCAGCACCGATTCCGGCATATCCAGCGGCATCACGCCGGTTGCAGCAGCAAACGCCACCAGACCAGAACCCGCCGGGAAAGAGATACCGATCGGGAAACGGGTATGGGAGTCACCGCCGGTGCCGACGGTATCCGGCAACAGCATGCGGTTTAACCAGGAGTGGATGACGCCATCACCCGGACGCAGCGACACACCGCCACGGTTCATGATGAAATCCGGCAGGGTGTGATGAGTGTTCACATCCACCGGTTTCGGATAGGCCGCCGTGTGACAGAAAGACTGCATCACCAGATCGGCAGAGAAACCGAGACACGCCAAGTCTTTCAGCTCATCACGGGTCATCGGGCCGGTGGTATCTTGCGACCCCACTGACGTCATCTTCGGCTCGCAGTAAGCGCCCGGACGAATACCATCCACGCCGCAGGCACGGCCAACCATTTTCTGTGCCAGCGAGAAGCCGCGATCGCTCTGCGCCACATCTTTCGCCTGACGGAAAACGTCACTGTGCGGCAAAGCGAGAGCTTCGCGCGCTTTCGCCGTCAAACCACGACCGATAATCAGTGGAATACGGCCACCGGCGCGGACTTCGTCCAGCAGCACATCGGTTTTCAGCTCAAAATTAGCCAACAGCTCATCGGTTTCGTGATGACGTACCTCGCCTTTGTACGGGTAGATGTCAATCACATCGCCCATATTCAGTTTGGTGACATCCACTTCAATCGGCAATGCACCGGCATCTTCCATGGTGTTAAAGAAGATTGGCGCAATTTTACCGCCCAGCACTACGCCGCCCGCACGCTTATTTGGCACATTCGGGATATCTTCCCCCATGAACCACAGCACCGAGTTGGTGGCAGATTTACGTGAAGAGCCCGTCCCCACCACATCACCGACATACGCCAGCGGGAAGCCTTTCTTATTCAGCGCGTCTATCTGTTTGATAGGGCCAACGGCACCGGCTTGATCCGGCTCAATGCCCTCGCGAGCGTTTTTCAGCATCGCCAGCGCGTGCAGCGGAATATCCGGGCGCGACCAGGCATCTTGTGCCGGCGACAGATCATCGGTGTTGGTTTCCCCTGTTACTTTAAAAACAGTAACAGTAATTTTTTCAGCCAGTTGCTCGCGAGACAGGAACCATTCAGCGTCGGCCCAGGATTTCACGACCTGCTGTGCATAGCTGTTACCCGCTTTGGCTTTTTCTTCTACATCGTAAAAGTTGTCGAACATCAGCAGGGTATGCGATAACGCCTTGGCCGCGACCGGAGCCAGAGTGGGGCTGTCTAACGCCTCGATCAACGGCTGAATATTGTAGCCGCCTTGCATGGTGCCCAGTAATTCAGTGGCTTTTTCAGGAGTGACGAGAGGAGAGACCGTCTCGCCTTTGGTGATGGCTGCCAGGAAACTGGCTTTGACATAGGCCGCCTCATCAACACCAGGCGGAACGCGGTTCACTAACAGATCGACTAAAAATTCTTCTTCTCCGGCGGGGGGATTTTTCAGCAATTCCACCAATGCCGCCATTTGCGAAGCCTCTAGCGGTTTGGGTACGATCCCTTGTGCAGCCCGCTCGGCTACGTGCTTGCGATATTCTTCTAGCACGACGTTCTCCTCGCTCTCATTGTCTAATTATGCCCGGCACTCAGTTCCAGGTTGTTCCCCTACTTCACGTTGCCGGTACGTTGGCTTTTTTACCCTGCCCGATGGGCCGTGACAAACCACTTTAACATCAGCCTTTAACATCAGTTTTTGCCGGGTTGTCACTCCTCCGATCACCGATTTGAGTGAGCGGCATTGGATTCGTTTACACTGGCCCCGCCACGCAAATGATTTATGATCATTACCGATCTTGATGAATGAGCTGTGCGTGAATAGCCAAAACCAGCGGCCCAGTCCAGCTAATCGAGCATACCAGAGTTCAAACTGATTGTTAATTCGTTTACATTAAAGCAACATTTCATAAATAAGCTGCCCGTCACGGTTATTTTTATATTTTCGGTTCCCGTGTTGACGCAACGTACTCATACCTTTCATTTAACAGCGCTGTACCAGCACGATATCGGGACACCAGCGCACGCCGCGCAACCCGTAATTCAGTAAATGGGCTATAAAGGCCAGCATAGCAGTTGACATGAAAATCAACCACCGGGCAAACCACATAAACAACAAGGATAAAAAGGGCGCTATCTCCAGTGAACTCCGTTACCTAAACCGACTTGAGCCGCAGGGATTTCACCGTTATCTTCAATTGACGCGACCAACGATTCGTAGCCTATACATGATGTCCCATGTACATGATGCCCCATGCGGCATTGTGTTTATTTTTATCCATCAGCAAATGACCTGAGCCACTATTACTATGTCTGCTCACGCAAGCACTATTTCTGCTCACACAAGCAGTATGTCTGCCCACGAAAGCCTCACCCGCCAACTGGCGGAGCGTATTGTCACAACCCATCCAGACTCACACGCACAGCATCTTGCCCGCGATGGCGTCATCGATTTTCTCGCCTGCGTGTTGCCCATCTGGTATGGCGCGGTTGTCGATAGCGGCTTTACCCCGCTGAAGTCTGTCTATCAGGGCAGCGATAGCCAGACGCGCAGCCTGCTGCTGGGCTACGCGGGCCACGCACTCGATTTTGATGACTTTCATTCAAGCTTTCGTGGCCACCCCGGCACGGTTATCTTGCCCGCTTTATTCGCGCTGGCCAGCGAGCGCTCGCTCACCGAAGCCGATTTTCTCAGCGCTTATGTCATCGGTATAGAAACCGCCGGACGGCTCGGATTAGCCGCCGGGCCGCGCCACTACAGCCTTGGCTACCATAACACCGCAACGCTAGGTGCGCTGGCCGCGGCTGCTGCGGTGTGCCATGCCTGCCGGACGACCGTCGAGCAGACAGCAAACGCGCTCGGTATCGCTGCAACCCAGGGAGCCGGGCTGCGTGCGCAATTTGGTTCAGCAATGAAGCCACTGCATGCCGGGCTGGCGGCTCGCGCCGGTTTAAGCGCCGTTCAGCTAGCATTGGCCGGGTTTCACGGCAACCACGACAGCGTGGTGGAGGCCTTTCTGAGTGCCCACGGCGACGGTCAACACCATAGCAGCGCATTGATAGACAACTGGAGCAACCCGTGGCGTATTGAGACGCCAGGGTTGACGTTCAAACGCTATCCTACCTGTGGTGGTACACACAGCGCCGCCGAAGCCGCCTTTCAACTACGGGCTGAGTGGCAGCGGCATACCAACCTGCCGTTTGAGCAGTTAGCCGCATCCGTTGAGCGAATCACGGTTTCCTTCCCGCCAGGTGGTGATGCCGCTCCATTTATCCATCAGGCCCGCACCGGTGTTGAGGGGCGTTTTAGTCTGGAATATGTGATTGCAGCCGCACTCATTGAAGGTGAATTACGCTTAGAGCGCTTTAGCGAAAGCCCGGTTGAACAACATATCGCCACGTTAGCCAGCAGCGTCTCACGTCAGCCAGATTCCAATGCACCGCCAGATGAGCAAAATCCCGATGCGCGTTTTCATGACGTCACCCTGTGGCTAAAAGGAGGAAGCAGCCTGAACGCCAGAGTGAGCTGGCAGCAAACCGCCGCCATGCCGACTGACGTGCTAGCCAAACTTGACCAAACGCTGAAGCTGCTGCCCACGCTGCCAGCCCGTCAAATACGCCAGGCCTGCTTGCTGGCCGCACCGGGGTCGCTATCAGCGCTGGTGCATTGGCTTTCATAGCCGCATCGTCTTAGTCGGGCCAGTCGGGGCCTCACCGCGAACGCCCCGAATGCGCTTCTGACACACCCAGTTTGCTATCCAGCCAGTGAAACACCGCATCTTGCTGTTCCTGATAGAACACATGCCCCAGATCCGGCCAGATGCGCGTTTCCAGTTGCGCCTGCGCATGCTGCGACTGCCACACCTGATGCAGACGCCGATACGCCTCTTCCACCACCGGTTGGCTAAACAAAGGGTCTTTACCACCGTTAAAAAGCAGCATCGGGCGTGGTGCGGCAATGCTGGCTACATCAGGAAAATCCAGATGCGCGGGCAAACCGGGGTGCAACATATAAAACGATGACTGACCACGCAGGATGTTATTGCCAGGCACCATCAGGCCGTCATACGTCCCCATCCAGGCGATGGCGGCGCTGGCCGCCGCTTTATCAGATAACGCCGCCAGTTGCCAGGCGCGATAGGCCCCCATGGAAAACCCCAGTACGCCGATACGCTTAGGGTCAACCTCTGGCAACGAGGCCAAAAAATCCAGTGCTCGGGTATCTTCATAAGCCACCAAACCCGCCAGCGAGCGGCCAAGGTTAAAGAAATTACTGGCCAGCGCCTGCTGTTGCTCGTATTTCAGCGGCCCTCGGTCGCCAAATCCCAGTGCGTCCACGGCGAATACCACATAACCTCGCCGGGCCAGTTCATCACCCACAAAACGCCCGGAGAAGTAGCGTTCAGCCCAGGCGGTAGCGGAGGCGATACGGCCCTCATCGCCCCACGGACGAACCATTTTCTCTTTACCAATATCAAATTTCGCGCCGTGATCGTGCAGTAATAGCACCGCTGGGTGTGGTGCAGGCGTTTTCGGCACGAGCATTAACCCCGCCACCCGACTCTCATCCGTGAGGTTAAACACCACTTTCTGGGCGACATAGTCCCCCCTATCCTGATTATCAATAACCTGTGGTGAAAAAGCGCGCTGGGAATCTGGCGTCAGAAGCTGTGCGCGCACGAGCTGTCTGGCGTGTTTCTGCCAGTCGGCAAAGTGGTGATAACGCCCGGACAGCCAGGAGTCAGGATAGGTAAGCTGTTGTTTAAGTTGCGGGTAGAACGTGGGTAGCGCGTCATCGGTGATTGCACGCGTTGTGTAAGCAGTATCATTAGCCATAAGCGAAAAACTGACCAGACATCCCATCAGGGTACTGAGGATACGACGTACGCTAAATTTTTTCATGGACGTTATGATGAACGTTTTCATGCACATCGTCATGAGCACCTCCCTTTGATCATTCGCGATGTTCCGTGCTGTGACAGAGTGTAAATCACTCTTTAATCCAGCATAGGGAGAAAAATAAATTCTGGGAGCAAGGTTAAAAAAAATCCGGCAACACGTGCCGGATAGAGAGGAAAACAGCAAGATACGCCGCACTCCGCCGGATACCGACGGAGTCACGAATTATTTCTTCTTCGCTTTGGCGTTTGGCAGGTCGGTAATACTGCCTTCAAACACTTCTGCGGCCAGGCCGACAGATTCATGCAGCGTCGGGTGAGCATGAATGGTCAACGCGATGTCTTCAGCGTCACAGCCCATTTCAATGGCCAGACCAATTTCACCCAACAGTTCACCGCCGTTGGTGCCGACAATCGCCCCACCGATCACACGGTGCGTTTCTTTGTCGAAAATCAGCTTGGTCATACCGTCAGCGCAATCAGAGGCGATCGCACGGCCTGATGCCGCCCACGGGAACACGGCGGTTTCGTAGCTGATGCCTTTCTCTTTCGCTTCTTTCTCAGTCAAACCGACCCAAGCCACTTCCGGCTCGGTATAGGCGATAGACGGGATCACTTTCGGATCGAAGTAGTGTTTCTTACCGGAGATCACTTCAGCGGCAACATGGCCTTCATGTACGCCTTTGTGCGCCAGCATCGGCTGACCGACGATGTCACCGATAGCGTAGATGTGCGGCACGTTAGTGCGCAATTGCTTGTCCACACGGATAAAGCCGCGCTCATCGACCTCTACACCCGCCTGACCCGCATCCAGCAGCTTGCCATTCGGCACACGGCCGATAGCCACCAACACCGCATCATAACGCTGTGCTTCAGCAGGCGCATTTTTGCCTTCCATCGACACATAGATGCCATCTTCTTTGGCTTCTACCGCAGTCACTTTCGTTTCCAGCATCAGGTTAAATTTCTTGCTGATACGCTTAGTGAATACTTTAACGATGTCTTTATCGGCTGCGGGGATCACTTGATCGAACATTTCCACAACGTCTATCTGCGAACCCAGAGCATGATAGACCGTGCCCATTTCCAGGCCGATAATACCGCCACCCATGACCAGCAGACGGCCAGGAACAGTTTTCAGCTCCAGCGCATCGGTCGAATCCCACACGCGCGGATCGTCATGAGGAATAAACGGCAGTTGGATCGGGCGGGAACCCGCAGCAATAATGGCATTATCAAAATTTACCGTGGTGTTGCCACCTTCGCCTTCTACGACCAGCGTATTCGGGCCGGTAAATTTACCAAAACCGTTGACGACTTTGACTTTACGGCCTTTCGCCATACCAGCCAGACCACCGGTCAACTGATTGATGACTTTCTCTTTCCAGGTACGGATTTTATTGATGTCAGTCTGCGGTTCGCCAAAAACGATACCGTGTTCAGCCAATGCTTTGGCCTCTTCGATAACTTTCGCGACATGCAACAGCGCTTTGGAAGGAATACAGCCGACATTCAGACAAACACCACCCAACGTGGAGTAGCGCTCAACCAATACCGTTTCCAGACCTAAATCTGCACAACGGAACGCCGCAGAGTAACCTGCGGGGCCCGCGCCAAGTACCACCACCTGAGCTTTAATTTCAGTACTCATCATGACCTCTTGTTTTGTTTGTCCGGCGGGTCAGACGTCGTTATTTATGGCGAGTCAAGTCATTACGCCCGTCATCCACCGGGACGCGTCCACCGCCAGCAGTTTACAGAATTGTTAATAATCTGCAAAGCACGTAACGGTGCGCCTCACTCGCACCAATAGAACACAGGCGGTGTGCTACGGTGCGGGCATGAACAAAAAGGCTGGCCGCAGGGCCAGCCTCTACGGTTACATCACCAACCGGCGAATATCGCTCAGTGTGTTGTTGATGATGGTGATAAAGCGGGCACCATCAGCACCGTCGATCACGCGGTGGTCGAACGACAAGGAGATAGGCAGCATCAGGCGCGGCACAAACTCTTTACCATTCCAGACCGGCTCCATCGAGGATTTAGACACCCCAAGAATCGCCACTTCCGGTGCATTGACGATAGGTGCGAAGTGGGTCGTTCCCAAACCACCAATGCTGGAGATGGTAAAGCATCCGCCCTGCATTTCGCCTGCCGTCAGTTTACCATCACGGGCTTTCTTGGAGATGACGGTCAGCTCACGAGATAACTCAATGATGCCTTTCTTGTTAACATCCTTGAACACCGGCACAACCAGGCCATTTGGCGTATCTACCGCTACACCGATGTTGATGTATTTCTTCAACGTCAGGCGCTGGGCGTCTTCAGACAGTGAGCTGTTGAAACGCGGCATCTGCTCAAGCGCAGTCGCAACGGCTTTCATGATGAACACGACTGGCGTTATCTTCACATCCAGCTTACGCTTCTCGGCTTCCACGTTCTGCTGTTTGCGGAACGCTTCCAGATCGGTGATATCGGTTTTGTCGAAGTGCGTAACGTGCGGAATAACCACCCAGTTACGGCTCAGGTTGGCACCAGAGATCTTCTGAATACGGCCCAACTCGACTTCTTCGATTTCACCAAATTTGCTGAAATCGACTTTCGGCCACGGCAGCAAGCCAGGCAGAGAACCGCCGGTCGCCGCACCCGCAGCTGGCGCAGATTCAGCGCGTTTTACCGCGTCTTTCACATACGCCTGCACGTCTTCACGCAGGATACGACCTTTACGGCCAGTGCCTTTTACTTTCGCCAGATTCACGCCAAATTCACGTGCCAGACGGCGGATAACCGGGGTCGCATGGATATAAGCGTCATTTTCAGCAAACTCGCTCTTACCCTCGGCTTTCGCTGCCGCCGGAGCAGGAGCCGCCGCTGGAGCGCTGGCTGCCTGAGCCGGTGCCGCAGCAACAGAAGCCACTGCCGGAGCCGCACCTTCGACTTCGAACACCATAATCAGCGAACCGGTTTTGACTTTGCTACCGGTGCTGACTTTGATTTCTTTTACGGTGCCCGCAAACGGTGCCGGGACTTCCATTGAGGCTTTGTCACCTTCAACGGTAATCAGCGACTGTTCGGCCGCCACTTTATCACCGACTTTCACCAGCACTTCGGTCACTTCGACTTCATCGCCGCCGATATCCGGCACGTTGACGTCTTTGGCGCCACTGCTCACAGCCGGGGCCGCAACCGGGGCACTGGCTACAGGAGCCGCTGCCGCCGCAGGCGCGGCACCCGCCACCTCAAACACCATGATAAGCGAGCCAGTTTTTACCTTGTCGCCTGCCTTGATGCGAATTTCTTTGACGGTGCCCGCAAACGGTGCTGGCACTTCCATTGAAGCTTTATCGCCTTCAACGGTAATCAGTGATTGTTCGGCGCTTACAGCATCGCCGACTTTCACCAACACTTCGGTCACTTCAACTTCGTCACCGCCGATATCCGGTACTTCCACCTCTTTGGCGGCGCTGGCAGCGGCAGGTGCCGCAGCAGGCGCTGGCGCAGCAGCGGCTGGAGCCGGTGCGGCAGCCGCCGCACCCTCTGCTTCAAAGACCATGATTAATTTACCGGTCGCGACTTTGTCACCAACCGCTACTTTGATTTCTTTCACCACACCGGCTTGCGGTGAGGGCACTTCCATCGAAGCCTTGTCGCCTTCTACAGTGATAAGCGACTGCTCGGCGTCCACTTTGTCACCCACTTTGACCAGCACTTCGGTGACTTCAACTTCATCTGCACCGATATCCGGTACGTTGATTTCGATAGCCATTACGCTTTCCTTCTTATGCTACGCGCGGGTTAACTTTTTCAGGGTTAATGTCGAATTTCTTGATGGCTTCAGCCACAACAGATTTCTCAACTTCACCGCGTTTAGCCAGTTCGCCCAGTGCAGCAACAACCACATAGGAAGCATCAACTTCAAAGTGGTGGCGCAGGTTTTCACGGCTGTCGGAACGACCGAAACCGTCCGTACCCAGTACGCGGTAGTCGCTAGCCGGAACGTAAGTGCGTACCTGCTCGGCAAACAGTTTCATGTAATCGGTAGACGCGACTGCCGGTGCGTCGTTCATCACCTGAGCGATGTACGGTACGCGCGGCGCTTCGGTCGGGTGCAGCATGTTCCAACGCTCGCAGTCCTGACCATCGCGGGCCAGTTCCGTGAAGGAGGTGACGCTGTACACATCAGAACCGATGCCGTAGTCATTCGCCAGGATCTGTGCGGCTTCACGCACATGACGCAGGATAGAACCTGAACCCAGCAACTGAACCTTACCTTTGCTGCCCGCCACCGTTTCCAGTTTGTAGATACCTTTGCGGATACCTTCTTCGGCACCTTTCGGCATCGCTGGCATGTGGTAGTTTTCGTTCAGCGTAGTGATGTAGTAGTAAATGTTTTCCTGCGCATCACCGTACATACGAACCAGACCGTCATGCATGATGACAGCGACTTCATAAGCGAAAGCCGGATCGTAGGAAATACAGTTCGGGATAGTCAGCGACTGAATATGGCTGTGGCCATCTTCATGCTGCAAACCTTCGCCGTTCAGCGTGGTACGTCCAGACGTTCCGCCAATCAGGAAGCCGCGAGCCTGCTGGTCGCCAGCCGCCCAGCACAGGTCGCCAATACGCTGGAAACCGAACATTGAATAGTAGATATAGAACGGGATCATCGGCAGATCATTGGTGCTGTAAGACGTTGCCGCCGCCAGCCAGGATGAACCTGCGCCCAGTTCGTTGATCCCTTCTTGCAGGATCTGACCTTTCTGATCTTCTTTGTAGTACGCCACCAGCTCGCGATCCTGCGGGGTGTACTGCTGACCGTTCGGGCTGTAGATACCAATCTGACGGAACAGACCTTCCATACCGAAGGTACGCGCTTCATCAGCGATGATAGGCACCAGACGGTCTTTGATAGACGGGTTCTTCAGCATCACATTCAGCGCACGGACAAATGCGATGGTGGTGGAGATTTCTTTGGTCTGTTCTTCTAACAGCGAGCTGAAATCTTCCAGTGAAGGCAGAGCCAGTTTCTCAGAGAATTTCGGCTGACGCGACGGCAGGTAGCCTTCCAGCGCCTGACGACGTTCGTGCAGGTATTTGTACTCTTCGGAGTTTTTGTCGAAGGTAATAAACGGCAGGTTTTCGACATCTGCGTCCGCAACCGGCACATTGAAACGGTCGCGGAAGTAACGCACGCCGTCCATGTTGATTTTCTTAACCTGATGGGCAATGTTTTTGCCTTCGGCCGCATCACCCATACCATAACCTTTAATGGTATGAGCCAGAATAACCACCGGCTTGCCCTTGGTTTCCTGCGCTTTTTTCAGTGCAGCGTAGACTTTCTTCGGATCGTGACCACCACGGTTCAGAGCCCAGATGTCGTCATCGCTCCAGTCTTTCACCAGCTCGGCAGTTTCCGGGTATTTACCAAAGAAATGCTCGCGTACATAGGCACCGTTTTTGGACTTGAAGGTCTGGTAGTCGCCATCAACGGTTTCGTTCATCAGTTGAATCAGCTTACCGCTGGTATCTTTACGCAGCAGCTCATCCCAACGACCGCCCCAGATAACCTTGATAACTTCCCAGCCTGCGCCACCAAAGATGCCTTCCAGCTCGTTGATGATTTTACCGTTACCTGTTACCGGGCCATCCAGACGCTGCAAGTTACAGTTGATAACGAATACCAGGTTGTCCAGTTTTTCACGGGTTGCGATGGTGATAGCACCCTTAGACTCTGGCTCATCCATTTCACCGTCGCCGAGGAAGGCGTAAACAGTCTGCTTCGTTGTATCTTTCAGACCACGGTTATTGAGGTATTTCAGGAATTTAGCCTGGTAAATCGCGTTAATCGGGCCAAGACCCATAGAAACGGTTGGGAACTGCCAGAATTCCGGCATCAGTTTCGGATGCGGATAGGAAGACAGGCCGTTGCCATGCGCTTCCTGACGGAAGTTGTTCATCTGTTCTTCAGTCAGGCGGCCTTCAAGGAAGGCACGGGCGTAAACGCCGGGAGAAATGTGGCCCTGGAAGAACACCAGATCGCCGCCATCCTGTGCATTACGGGCACGGAAGAAGTGGTTAAAACACACTTCATAGAAGGTAGCGGAAGACTGGAAAGACGCCATGTGACCGCCCAGCTCCAGATCCTTCTTAGAGGCACGCAGTACCGTCATCACAGCGTTCCAGCGAATTGCGGAACGAATACGGCGCTCCAGATCAAGGTTCCCCGGATATGCAGGTTCATCTTCAAGCGCAATGGTGTTGATATAGCTACTGCTGGCACTGCCCGCAGCAACCTTTACCCCACCTTTGCGTGCTTCAGTCAGCACCTGATCAATCAGGAACTGAGCGCGCTCAACACCCTCTTCACGGATAACCGATTCGATCGCTTGCAGCCAGTCGCGCGTTTCGATCGGATCCACGTCATTATTCAAACGTTCTGACATGGTGTATTCCTTATCTGTTTCTAATCAGTGGATTTATCTGGAGCCTGTCTTCTTGTACTCTGTTCCCGCTGGAGAAAGCACAGGAAGACAGGCCCTTCGTCTTGTTTGCCGCATTTGGCCGCCAACTGGCGACCTAATCCTTGCGTTGCTGGAGCCGTCGTAACGAGCGTTCTCGCCGGCTGTGTTCCCGGTTAAGTTCCAGCAATACTTCTTCTATAAATGCCAGATGGCGATGTGACGCCTCGCGGGCCTTTTCCGGCTCACGGGCGACAATTGCCTCAAAAATTCTGGCACGATGGTCGCTCACCTGCGTCAGCACTTCACGACTCAGATAAAGCAACTCAAAATTCTGCCTGACATTCTGCTCAAGCATTGGCCCCATGCACCTTAGCAAATGCAGCAACACCACATTGTGCGTCGCCTCAGTGACCGCAACCTGATAATGCATCACCGCTTCTGACTCGGCGACCAAGTCTCCCGACTCACGCGCAGTATCGATTTGCGCGTGGCAGTCGCGAATACGCTGCAAGTCCTCTTCCGTACCGCGTAAAGCAGCGTAGTAAGCAGCAATGCCTTCCAGTGCATGACGGGTTTCAAGGAGATCAAACTGCGCTTCGGGGTGATTACTCAGTAATTCTGCCAGCGGATCGCTGACACTCTGCCAGAGGTTACTCTGCACGAACGTGCCGCCACCCTGGCGACGCAAAAGTAATCCTTTAGCCTCAAGACGTTGGATAGCTTCGCGCAACGAAGGGCGGGAAACATCAAACTGTTTAGCTAACTCACGTTCGGGAGGAAGTTTCTCACCAGGACGCAAGGTTCCTTCAAGGATCAGAAACTCCAGTTGCTGTTCAATCACATCTGACAGTTTGGGCTGACGGATCTTGCTGTAGGCCATGTAGATTCTTCCCGGCGAAAAGCGCGGAGTCAATTGGTAATACCAATTTTAAAAACGTGACGCACAAAGTAACAAAGTATTCACCTTCTGTCCATACGGAGGTCGAGTGAAATTACCAATCACCCCACTTTTTAACAAATGCCTGGAATTTTATGGAAAAACCGCCAAGCGGTCAGTGGTATTACCATTCTACCTCTGGGTTTGTTTTAACTTTTCTGAAACTAAAACCAGTCAAAGCTGAACCGTTTAACCCATTACCGAGTGAATAAAAAGCACTAAAAATCGCATAAAAAAACAAACCTATGCATTTAAGCAGTCATTCACTTCACCTTGAGGCTGCGTATTTGGCACGCGTCTCTATTATTGAACGTCATGAGCTAAAACATCGGCTAACGGCTCCATCTTGTACGGTGTAAAAAACCATGGAGAAAAAAGATGCCGCGATGGGCTTCATTAGGTAGCCAGCATCTCACGGTAAGAGCGGCAAGAAGGCAAGGCACATGAATTATCACATCACACTTTTGCGTTTCTGCTCGCAAGAAATCAGTGCAATTCTGCACGCTTATCACTATTCTCTGACGCGCGATAGCACTGATAACAATTCAGGTTTGTCAATATCGTAAAAATAAAATTACATATACGTAAAAAGGCAAGCACACCGCGCAGGTGCCCGGCTTACCTTTCCATCGGCAGAGGGTTAAAAAGCATGCAAGATCAACAAGACGGTACGCTACAGCGTGGCTTGAAAAACCGTCACATACAGTTGATTGCCCTGGGGGGTGCAGTAGGAACCGGCCTGTTCCTCGGTATCGCACAGACGATCAAAATGGCAGGCCCTTCGGTGTTGCTGGGTTATGCGATAGGTGGATTGATTGCGTTTTTCATCATGCGTCAGTTAGGCGAGATGGTCGTAGAAGAGCCGGTTGCAGGCTCATTCAGCCATTTTGCTTACAAATACTGGGGCAACTTTGCCGGTTTTGCCTCCGGCTGGAACTACTGGGTGCTCTACGTATTAGTCGCGATGGCAGAACTGAGCGCAGTCGGCATTTATGTACAGTATTGGTGGCCGGGCGTGCCTACCTGGGTTTCCGCTGCGGTATTTTTCGTCCTGATTAACGCCATAAACCTCGCTAACGTCAAGATGTACGGCGAGCTGGAGTTCTGGTTTTCGATTATTAAAGTCGCCGCGATTATCGGCATGATTGCTTTTGGCAGTTGGCTTTTGATGAGCGGCCATGGCGGCCCGGAAGCAACCGTAACCAACCTCTGGGCACAGGGCGGCTTTTTCCCCAATGGCATCAGCGGGTTAGTCATGGCGATGGCTGTCATTATGTTTTCGTTTGGCGGCCTCGAGCTGGTGGGTATTACTGCCGCTGAAGCCGACAAACCAGAAGAAAGCATCCCACGCGCAACCAACCAGGTGCTCTATCGTATATTGCTCTTCTATATTGGCTCACTCACCGTGCTGTTATCTCTCTATCCTTGGGGGAAAGTGGTAGAAGGCGGTAGCCCGTTTGTGATGATTTTCCATGCATTAAACAGCGAACTGGTGGCTAACATTCTCAATCTGGTTGTTCTGACAGCTGCGCTATCTGTTTACAACAGCTGCGTATACTGCAACAGCCGTATGCTTTACGGCCTAGCCAAACAAGGTAATGGCCCGCAATCGCTGCTGAAAGTCGATCGTCGCGGTGTTCCTGTCGTCGCCATTGGATTATCAGCGCTGGCAACCGCCTTGTGCGTACTCATCAACTATCTCCTGCCGGGTAAAGCCTTTGAACTGTTGATGGCGCTGGTTGTTTCCGCATTGGTTATCAACTGGGCGATGATAAGTCTGGCCCACCTGAAATTCCGCGCAGCGAAGGACAAACAAGGCGTTAAAACACGTTTTCAGGCGCTGTGGTTCCCTTATGGTAATTACCTGTGTCTGGCCTTCATGGTTGGCATACTGGTGATTATGTTTATGACTCCGGGCATTCAGATTTCTGTTTTGCTGATCCCGGTATGGCTGGTGATATTAGGTATTGGCTACCGTTTTAGAAAACGCCATTAATTTAAACCTCCGACAGTTTTAACCGACGGACGAAAGAGAAAGAGGATGAGCGCAATGCGGTCATCCTCTTTTTTTCTTTCTTATTTTCTCTCTTCTTTTCTCGCTATTTTTCTCGCTATTTTTCTCGCTATCGGCCGCTAAATCAGCGTGCCGTAAATCGTCAACAGAGCAACGACGACAACCAATATCTGCGTAACTTTTTTTGCCAACGATACCGCTGCCTGTGGCGTAGATATTGGGTCGCTATGCGGCTCTCTTTCCAAAGAGAATTGCGCCAGCCGGGTTAGCACCCAATACTGCGACGAACGCCAGTCCATCATCGCGGCAAACCATGCAGGCAGTGCCTTTTCACCATGCCCTAACAGAGCATACGCCACCCCAGCCAGACGAACAGGAAGCCAATCAAGCCAATGCAGCAGGGTATCAACCCCCGCATTGGCGCGCTCCAGCGGCGTGTGATGGCGGGCGAGACAGCATTGCCTGGCGCGTAATACGGTATAGCCGACCAATGCGACTGCGCCATACGGGCCTGCCACCACAAACCAAAACAGCGGTGCCAGATAAAAACGGAAATTTAACCACAGCAGCGCATTTTGCAGCTCTTTTAACCGCTCGCGCGCGGTCGCTTCCTGCGGTAAACCATGGATGAGCGCCAGCTCAACCGCCATTTCCTGACAAGCATCGCTCTCACCGCGTTTTGCCGCCTGAATATAGCGGTGATAATGTTGGCGCGACTCGCCTGCGCCAATGCACAATAGCCCAATGACAATCCACAGAAAAAGCTGCGGCAAGCCGAATAGCCAGCCACTCAGCAGCCGCTGCAACACAAACACGCCCCCCATTGCTGCCAGCGACAGGAAAAGCGTCTGCAACAAAGACGGGGATGAAAGATGACGAAACAGCCGCTCCAAATGATGATCCAGTTGCCAGCGATCGCTACGCTTAAAGCCCCGTTCCCACCCTAAAACCAACAATAGGCTAAACAGCGTCATTGGCTTACTCCCCTTTCTGCACGTGTGCCTGCCATAACTGTTGATACCGTGCCCAATCAAATGCCGGGCCCGGGTCTGTTTTACGTCCTGGCGCAATGTCGCTATGCCCGGTAATTCGCGCCGACGTAATACCATAATACTCATTGAGTAGCCGCGTCACCTGCGCGAGGCGGTTATATTGCTCGGGGGTAAAGGGCGTGCTATCTGTGCCTTCAAGTTCAATACCAATAGAGAAATCATTACAGCGCTCGCGCCCCTCAAACTGAGAAACACCGGCATGCCAGGCGCGTTTATCAAAAGCGACATACTGAATAACTTCGCCGTCACGACGAATCAGACAATGGGCTGACACCCGCAAATGGCTAATCGTGGCAAAATACGGATGGTCGCTACCCTCTAATGTGCCGGTAAAAAGCCTATCGATATAGGGCCCGCCAAACTCACCCGGCGGTAAACTAATATTATGGATGACCAACAGCGAGGGAAGCTCCCCCTGCGGACGTTCATCCTGATGCGGTGACAGAATATGTGTCACCCCTGTCAGCCAACCATTCTCGACCCTCATCGCTCCTCCTTTAAGCAATCTGCCATGTAAGTGACAGTCATTAAGCGATCTGCCACAGCTGATGACTTATCATGTCGGTATCTTACCGCATCTGCCACATTGCCGATGCGTTAGATTTATCCACTGCTTGCACCGCAGAATATGCGCACAATCTATGATGTTCCGCCTGTCTTCTGGTATGCTGCGCCCCTTCTTTCTGATGGGAAGCTAAGAAAGCGCGCGCCGCAAGCAAACGTTTCCGCCTACCCCATCGCCAGAAAGTTTTCTCAACATTTTTTTGTTATTACCGTCCGAATGGCTATCCCACAGGCTGATAGTTCAGGCTGTTGATGATAGGTCGGGCAACACAGAGAATCGTCATGAAAAAAATCCTTGCTGCCTGTGCAATTAGCACGTTGTCATACAGTTTACCCACTCTTGCGGAGAGTCATGATCCGCAATATCTCTCTGACTGGTGGCATCAAAGTATTAACGTTGTAGGCAGCTATCACACGCGTTTTGGGCCCCAGTTGAATAACGATGTATACCTCGAGTATGAAGCTTTCGCCCGCAAAGACTGGTTTGATTTCTACGGTTATATTGACGTGCCAAAAACGTTTGGCGCGGGCAACACGCCTGACCGTGGTATTTGGGACAAAGGTTCCCCGCTGTTCATGGAACTTGAACCGCGTTTTTCAATTGATAAATTAACCCACTCGCAGTTAGGTTTCGGCCCGTTTAAAGAGTGGTACGTTGCGAATAATATTATCTACGATCAGGGTCGTAATAACGATTCGCGCCAGAGTACCTGGTACGTAGGTCTGGGTACCGACATTGCCACCGGCACCGATCTCTCACTGTCTGCCAATATCTACGCCAAGTATCAGGGCCAGAACTACACCGCGCCCAATGAAGATCGTTGGGATGGATACCGCTTCAAAATTAAATACTTCTACCCGATTGCCTCCGTGTGGGGCGGCAAGCTGACCTATATCGGCTTTACCAACTTTGATTTCGGCTCAGACCTGGCTAACGCAGCAGGCCCATCACGTACTAGCAACGCGATTGCCTCTAGCCATATTCTGGCCTTGAACTACGATCACTGGCACTATTCTGTGGTCGCGCGTTACTTCCACAACGGTGGCCAATGGGCTGAGGGCACGGAATTAGATTTTGGCCGTGGCCCATTCAATGTTCGCTCTACCGGATGGGGATATTATCTGGTCGCAGGCTACAACTTCTGATTGTTGCCATCATGTATCCCGGCTATCGTCGGGATACGAAATAACGCGCTGAATTTATAAAACTATCTCTTATTCAGCGAGATAGCATAATTCTGAATTGCCGTCGGGGTCGCACAATGACAACACGCCGTTATAGTCAGGAACAACGCCAGGCCGAACTGCTTGGTCGTATTGAGCAAGATATTCCCACCAGCGTCAGCCTGGCATTACGTGAGGATCTGGGGGGGGAAGTCAACCAAGAGCACGATATCACCGCACAGCTATTACCGGCAGAGACCATGGCCAGCGCCGTTATTATCACCCGTGAAGCGGGCGTCTTCTGCGGCCAACGCTGGCTGGACGAAGTATTCCGCCAGTTAGGCGGCAACATCACCATTGACTGGCAAGTCCAAGACGGTGATGCATTGACCGCTAATCAAGTGCTGTGCCAACTACACGGTGTCTCCCGCATCCTGCTCACCGGAGAGCGCACCGCGCTCAATTTCCTGCAAACGCTCAGTGGCGTGGCAACCGAAGTCAGCCGTTATGTTGCGCAACTGACTGGAACACGAACCCGCTTGCTGGATACGCGAAAAACGGTGCCAGGTTTACGTACTGCGCTTAAATACGCGGTACTGTGCGGTGGCGGCAGCAATCACCGTCTGGGTTTGGCAGATGCATTTCTTATCAAAGAGAACCACATTATTGCAGCCGGCTCCATCAAACAGGCGGTCGAAAAAGCCCTTCAGCTACGTAGCGATGTGCCGGTAGAAGTCGAGGTAGAGACCCTGAACGAACTGCAACACGCTCTTGATGCAGGTGCAGACATTATCATGCTGGATAATTTTACGCTGGCCGCCATCCGGGAAGCTGTCACATTGACCAACGGCCGTGCGCTATTGGAAGTCTCTGGCAACGTCACACTGCAAACCCTGGCAGATTACGCAGCCACAGGCGTTGACTATATTTCGGTGGGCGCGTTAACCAAGCATGTGCGGGCGCTCGATTTGTCGATGCGCTTTAGCTAGCGCACGATGGCATAAAACCGCTACGCCATCAGCCGGGCATACCAATGGGCTGATGGCGTAGCGGCAACAGACTCCACGCCATCCTTTTTTCCGTTTCTCTACTTTTCTACTTTTCTACTTTTCTACTTTTCTACTTTTCTACTTTTCTACTTTTCTACACGACTATTTCTCGGCCCGCTCCCTCACATCGTCATTTTGCGAGGCGCTTCGCCTCTATTTTGTAACGCTCCCTCATAAAGCACTGCGGTTTAGCGGGCGGCTTCCTGATTTAAACACTGCTCATCGCCAACCATACAGGCCGCCATTATCCTGCCGCTACCAGCCATACCAGGGAATGCATACCATGACACAACACGGATTTTCATTAATCGAACTGATGGTGGTCATCGCCATTATTGCCATGCTGAGTGCTTTAGGCATACCGGCTTACCAAGGTTATCTACAAAAAGCGGCGATGACAGATATGCTGCAAACCATGGCGTCGTATAAAACTGCCGTCGATCTCTGCGGGCTGACGAACGCCGGGTTTGGCGAGTGCAATGCCGGGGTACAAGGCATTCCTGCCGCCACATCCTCACGCTATGTCAGCGCTGTAACCATCAATAGCGGCGTCATTACACTTACCGGTCAATCAACACTGCAAGGCCTGCGCATTGTGATGACGCCAGTCATGGATACACCAAACGGCGCACCCCGCTGGACTCGCGCCTGCCAGCCTGACGTAACGGCAGAAAGCCTGCGGCAGGCCTGCGAAGACGTGTTCCGTTTTGACAGCAATGCGGGGTGAACGATATGCAAGCCCACACATCACACCACCATGAGTTGCAGCAGCTTTGCCAGCGCTATCATGCCTTACTCTTAAGTGTGGATGAGCACACCGTTTGTATTGCTGTAGCCGGTTTGGTGGCAGAAGAACTGATAGCCGCGTTGCGTTTTACCAGTCATCGACGGGTCATCGTTGAGCAGTGGCCAGCCGCACGAATTGAACAACGGTTGACCATGCCGCAGGCACAGGAAACGGTAACAACTTACGGTAGCGCAGCCTTAGCGCCACAAGAGGATATCGATGATGTCCCGGTCGTTCGATTTATTAATCATACATTAGAGCTCGCTATTCATAAGCGGGCCTCTGACATTCACTTCGAGCCCTTCTCCTGCGGCTACCGCATCAGATTACGTATTGATGGTGTTTTACACCCCGCACCTCCCGTGCCGGATGATATCGCAAACCGGCTCATTGCAAGGCTCAAGATAATGGGTTGCATCAATATTGCAGAACGTCGTCTGCCGCAGGATGGTCAGTTCACGCTACCAGTAGGGCAGCAGGTCTACTCGCTGCGAATCGCTACGTTACCGGTTCAAGGTGGCGAAAAAGTTGTTCTTCGGGTACTACAAACACAGCAACAGGCACTCAAACTCGATGAATTAGGGCTACCCAACCCGGCATTACAGCTCTTCAAACGTACACTGGCATTACCACAAGGGCTAATTCTGGTAACAGGGCCGACTGGCAGCGGCAAGACTTTCACACTCTATAGCGCAATTGACTGGCTCAATGACGTCAGCCGTAATATTTGCAGCGTCGAAGACCCGGTAGAAATACCGCTTCCCGGCATTAATCAAACCCATGTGCACAGTAAAAGCCCGTTGGATTTCGCCAAGGTACTGCGCGCGTTACTGCGCCAAGACCCGGATGTGATCATGATTGGCGAAATACGCGATGCAGAAACCGCTGAAATCGCGGTGAAGGCCGCACAAACCGGCCATTTAGTGCTCTCAACGCTACACACGAATTCAGCCATTGAGACGCTCACTCGTCTCGGTCATCTTGGCATTCCCGGCTACTTACTCGGCGCAGCATTGAAACTTATCATTGCACAACGTTTAGTCCGCCGTTTATGTCCACACTGTCGGCAACCGTTACGCGAGCTCACCTCATTGCCTGATGCACTTTGGTCTGGCCCTTTACGTCAGTGGAGCCCTATTGGATGTGAGCACTGTTTCTCAGGCTACTATGGCCGTGCGGCGCTCTACGACTTACTGCCTGCCACATCGGAAATTCAGCACCGGCTCGTCACGCAAACAGCCCACTTACATCATCAACCATCCACGCCATTGAGCGAAGAAAATGGCCTGCTGCGCGCAGGCTTAATCCTGGTTCATGAAGGTATTACGTCTCTTGCCGAAGTCTATCGCGTCGTTGGAGAGAGAGGGAATCCGCAACCATGATGGCAAAACGCAAACTTTACTACTGGCAGGCACTACGGCCTGATGGGACATGGTGTAGCGGTGAGCGCATAGGTAACAGCAAGCATGATATCTACCATTTTTTGTTATCTATGGGCTATCAGCCATTGCGCCTAAAAACTGGCGCCTACCTGACAGCACGTTACTGGCGTGGGCCACAATTGCAGTTATTTATCCAGCAGTTAGCCACGCTATTACAAGCAGGATTACCGCTACTCGATGCGCTTGACTTGTTAAGCAGTCAGCATGAGAAACCGGCATGGCGCTGCCTGATACAGGAAGTTCGGCTGCAAGTCACTCAGGGGCGGGCGCTTTCAAACGTTCTGGCAGACTATCCAGATATATTTCCACCAATTTTCAGCGCATTAGTTACCGTTGGTGAATTAACCGGCAAATTGGATGAGTGCTGCGCGCAATTGGCTGACTATCAGGAGGCTCGGCAAAAAATGGCTGGCAGTGTTATCAAAGCGCTGCGTTACCCAGCCTTCATCATCGTCTCAGGGCTTATGATTGCCTTGCTGATGCTGACGCTGGTATTACCCGAATTCGCCAGCCTCTATAGCGCCTTCAATGCCCCGCTACCTTTACTCACCCGAATGATGCTTGCTCTCTCGCGATACCTTGGCGATTACAGCGTATGGCTCATGGGGTTATCGGCAACTGTCGTGCTGTATTATCAGCGATTACGCAGGAAATCCCCGCACTGGCAAAGGCGAGAACATCAACTCTTGCTCAGACTACCGCTACTCTGCGAACTGATTAGAAGTCACTGCCTCAGCCAGATATTTTATACACTATCGATGACACAGCAGGCAGGGTTAACACTTCCTGTGGGTCTGAGTGCGGCAGCAACACTGAATAATCGGGTATATCAGCACTCGCTCATAGCGATACAGCATCAACTGGAGCAAGGCATTCCGCTCGGGCAGGCGATGCAATCCTATCCACAGCTATATCCCTCACCTTGCGAGCAATTCATTCGTGTTGGAGAAGAGAGCGGTGCTCTCGATACTCTGTTTACTCGCCTGGCGCACTGGTATGAAAGCCATACCAAACAGCGTGCCGATATGCTGACCCAGACATTAGAACCTGTGTTGTTAACCGCCGTTGGCGGTCTGGTCGGCATACTGGTTATCGCCATGTATCTGCCTATCTTTCAATTAGGGAACATGTTAGCCGGAGCCTGAGACCCAGACCTCATCACGGAAACTCACCCGATACGAACACCGAAGGCTGTATTAAATAGCATCTTCACGGCATAAACATCGTGACGGAATAATGGCTGTGTACAACACTGCGATTTTCTACCGAATTGGGCTAGAATCCGGTAAATTTATCCGGCCATTCTCAGTGGATTACTATGGCATATACCATCGCATTAACCGGCGGCATTGGCAGCGGAAAAAGTACCGTCGCACAAGGGTTTGCCGATTTAGGCGTCTGTGTTGTCGATGCCGATGTGATAGCTCGACAGGTGGTAGAACCTGGGCAGCCAGCGCTGGTCGCGATTGCCGAACATTTCGGACGTCGCATCTTGCTGCCTGATGGCTCATTAAATCGTGCAGCGCTACGCGAGCGCATTTTTGCAAATGAAGAAGAGAAGTGTTGGCTTAACGCCCTGCTTCACCCGCTCATTCAGGCACAGACACGGCATCAGTTAGCTGAAGCGACAACGCCTTATGTACTCTGGGTTGTACCCCTGCTGGTAGAAAATCATCTACAACCACAGGCACAACGTATATTGGTCGTGGATGTTGCAGCGGAAATTCAATTACAACGCACCATGGCACGCGATAAAATCTCACGAGCACAGGCGCAGCGTATTCTGGCTGCACAAGCCAGCCGGGAGCAGCGACTTGCCTGTGCTGATGATATTATCGACAACAACAATAATCCGAACGAGCTTGCCCTGCGAATCGCCGAACTTCACCAGCGCTATCTCGAACTGGCGGCCATCGCAACTGACAGGATGAACCATAATGAGTGATGAAACTCCAACAGTCCTTTTTGAATATCCGTTAAATGAAAAAATGCGCACCTGGCTGCGACTGGAGTTTTTACTCCAGCAGATCTATGACAACTACGAATTAAAAGATATTAGCGTCGCACTGGTATTTTTCCGTGCCGTAGCAGAGCTGCTGGATATCCTTGAGCGGGGCGATGTACGCCCGGATTTACTAAAAGAGCTGGAGCGACAACAGCAAAAGTTGGCGCAATGGGGGGAACTTCCAGAAGCAGATATTTTAAGAATCAACACATTAGTGCACAAGCTTCGTAATTTGTCCACAGAACTCATCTCCGCACCACGAATGGGCCAGAGCCTTCGTGAAGACAAACTTATCAGTATGGTCAGGCAACGCCTTAGCCTTCCTAGCGGTTGTTGCAGCTTCGACTTACCCACTTTGCATATTTGGCTGCATCAAATACCAGAGGTCAAACTGCGCCAGACCTACATTTGGCTTGAGAGCCTCACGGCAATGAAACGGTCGCTGGACACGGTTCTTGAGCTCATTCGTCAAGCTGGCGCGTTTCGTGAGCAAATCAGCCTCAACAGTTTTTATCAGGATAACGCGAGCGATGCCGACCTGCTGCGTCTAAAAATCGCGCTCGAGCACCAGATTTATCCACAGGTATCAGGCCATAAGACACGCTTTGCTATCCGTTTTTTGCCGCTGGAGAGCGATCAAATTACTCCAGCGAGGTTTACTTTTGAGCTTGCCTGCTGCTAGCAAACCCCATAGCGCATTTGGGAGCGCGGGCAAAAGCCTGGTCAATCATATTGATGGGTACACAGGCGCGGATAATACGGGTAGACATCCTCGCATCTGAACATCTTTCGCTTTACCCCACTGGATATCGATAACGTGGATAACGAGATAATTTTTGTAAAATGCCCGACGTGCATGAAAGCTGTTGAATGGCGGGAAACCAGCCCCTATCGTCCATTTTGCAGTAAACGTTGCCAGCTAATTGATTTGGGCGAATGGGCCGATGAAGAAAAGCGCATCCCCAGCGAGGAAGATATTTCAGATAGCGACACCTGGAGCGAAGAGCAGCACTAATCGGCTCAGGTAGGTCAGCGGGCGGTGACACAAAGCTCGGCCTCTTCCAGGAAGGCGCTGCTGAAAATGCCTCGATTAAGAACGCATATCGAGTGAAAACAGATCTATTGAAAACAGATCAATTGAAAACAGATCAATTGAAAACATATCGATTCATGCCGCGCTGTGGCATGAATCGTCATAGCCTGTTTATGCTGATGCAATACCGGCTTTAAGACGTTTTATCATCTCCGCATTTGCAGGCGGGAATGCATTTTCATCCAGCTCATCAGCGCGTAGCCACCGTGAAGCCTGTCCTTCTCGTCCATACGGCTCGCCATGCCATTGCTCCACCAGAAAAAAATGCAATGTAATGATGCGATCCCCTGCTGAAAACGTTTTACTCTCCAGAGGTTGCGCGCTTACAACATCGATACCGACTTCCTCATGTAATTCGCGAACCAAGGCCTGCTCAGGTGTTTCGCCCTCCTCAACCTTTCCTCCGGGAAACTCCCATTTTCCGGCCATATGCACCCCTTCAGGGCGGCGGGCAATAAAAAATGCCTGCTGCGGATTACGGATAATCCCTACGGCAACAGATAAAGATTTTTGCACCATCTTATTCCTCTCTATCAGTAAAAAGGCGGTCATAGACCGCCTTAGCAAACCGCTTAACGCGCCATCGCTACGCTATTTTTGCAAACGGCCATGACACTGTTTGTATTTTTTCCCTGAACCACACGGGCAAGGGTCGTTACGGCCAATTTTGCGATCGGCAAACGGCGCATCACCAGTGGCCGCAGCCTCATCCTGATGGCTCAGTTGCTGCTGGCGGGCCAGGCGCTCGGCCTCTTCGCGGCGCTGTTGTTCAAGCGCCTCGATTTCTTCCGGCATTCTTATCTGCACTTTGCTCAGGGTACTGATGACTTCATATTTCAGGCCCTCCAGCATCGAAGCAAACATCGCGAATGACTCGCGTTTATACTCCTGTTTTGGATCTTTTTGCGCATAGCCACGCAAATGGATGCCCTGACGCAGATAATCCATTGCAGCCAGATGCTCTTTCCACAGTGAATCCAGCGTTTGCAGCATGACGCCTTTTTCAAAGTTACGCATCACGTCGCTACCCACAACCTCTTCTTTACGACGGTAAACGTCCACCGCTTGCTCATAGATACGCTCACGCAGCGTTTCTTCATGCAATTCCGGCTCTTTATCCAGCCACTCAGCTATCGGCAAGTCGAGATCAAAATCGTTTTTCAGCCGCTGCTCAAGCCCCGCAATATCCCACATTTCCTCAAGCGATTGCGGTGGAATATGCGCATCAATGGTGGCTTTAAACACGTCTTCACGGATGCTATTGATGGTTTCACTGACATCCGATGCGTTAAGCAATTCGTTACGCTGTGTGTAAATCGCTCGTCGTTGATCGTTCGCCACATCATCATATTCAAGCAGCTGTTTACGAATATCGAAGTTACGGTTCTCCACCTTACGCTGTGCGTTAGCGATAGCTTTCGTTACCCAAGGATGCTCAATAGCCTCGCCTTCTTTCATACCGAGTTTACGCATCATGTTAGACACGCGATCGGAGGCAAAAATACGCATCAGAGCATCTTCCATCGACAGGTAAAAACGCGATGAGCCCGCATCCCCCTGACGACCAGAACGACCGCGCAACTGGTTATCGATACGGCGCGACTCATGGCGCTCGGTGCCAATGATATGCAACCCACCTGCCGCCAGAACCTCATCATGACGCTGCTGCCAGCGCGCCTTAACTTCGGCTATCTGTGCATCATCCGGGTTCTCAAGTTGCGCAACCTCAGACTGCCAGCTTCCCCCCAGCACGATATCGGTACCACGACCGGCCATGTTAGTTGCAATCGTCACGGCACCGGAGCGTCCCGCCTGCGCAACAATATCGGCTTCCATGGCGTGGAACTTGGCATTGAGAACATTGTGTGTAATGCCGGCCTTCGTCAGCGCATGAGAAACCACCTCGGATTTTTCAATCGAGATAGTCCCGACCAATACCGGCTGGCCTTTAACGGTACGTTCTTTGATATCTTCAATGATTGCGCCGATTTTTTCCTGCTCAGTCATGTAGACCAAATCAGGCAAATCTTTACGGATCATCGGCCGGTTAGTCGGTACCACAATGGTATCCAGCTTATAGATGGAGCTGAACTCAAACGCTTCTGTGTCCGCCGTCCCTGTCATCCCCGCCAGTTTTTCGTAAATACGGAAATAGTTCTGGAAGGTAATCGAGGCCAGCGTCTGGTTTTCGTTGTTGATTTTTACATTTTCTTTGGCCTCTACCGCCTGATGTAAACCATCAGACCAGCGACGCCCTTGCATGGTACGCCCCGTGTGCTCATCAACAATGATCACTTCGTCGTCTTTGACGATGTAATCCACATCGCGGGTAAACAAGACGTGCGCGCGCAGTGCTGCGGTTACATGGTGCATCAGCATAATATTGGTTGGAGAATACAGTGACTCACCTTCCGCCATGATGCCTTCATTCACCAACAGCTCTTCAATTTTGACCAAACCGCGCTCCGTCAGGTTAACCTGACGCGCCTTCTCATCAACGGAAAAATGCCCTTCCCCCTGGAAAGTATCAGAGTCCTCTTTTTCCTGACGGATCAGATGCGGGATGATTTTGTTAACCCGCATATAGAGTTCAGAGCTATCCTCCGCCGGGCCGGAAATGATGAGCGGCGTACGCGCTTCGTCAATTAAAATGGAGTCAACTTCATCCACCAGTGCGTAATACAACTCGCGCTGTACACGCTCTTCTGGGCTGAAAGCCATGTTGTCGCGCAGGTAGTCAAAACCATACTCATTGTTAGTGCCATAGGTGATATCGGCTGCATACGCCTCACGCTTGGCTGGTGCTGGCATCCCTGGCAGGTTAATACCTACCGTTAAGCCGAGAAATTCGAACAGCGGGCGGTTATTTTCCGCATCACGCTGCGCCAGATAGTCATTCACCGTTACAACGTGTACACCACGACCGGTCAGCGCGTTCAGGTAAGCCGGCAGCGTTGCGGTTAACGTTTTCCCCTCACCGGTACGCATTTCCGCAATACAACGTTCATTCAGCACCATGCCGCCTATCAGCTGTACATCAAAATGACGCATGCCAAACACACGTTTACTGGCTTCGCGAACAACAGCAAAAGCTTCCGGTAGTAATGTTTCCAGCGTTTCACCTTTCTTAATCCGCTCACGAAACAGCTGTGTTTTCGCTTTTAGCTCGTCATCGGAGAGTTTCTCCATATCCGGCTCAAGGCGGTTGATGACTTCAACAATTTTGCGCATACGGCGCAGCGCACGGTCATTACGGCTACCAAAAACTTTGGTTAATAATTTGATTAACATAATAATTTTAGTCTCAACAATGCCAGTTCACTGATGCTGGCAAACATCAAACAAGGAAAATTTCAACACAAGCACCACTCGCACACACGTGCGTAGCAGCCATCAGCACATTGGACCGGCTCGAATGCCCTGAACCTGTGATAACCACAGACCTGTGTGATAAGAAAGGGTAGTATGGGGGGGCGGTACAACTGATACGCCAGAAAACGCAAGCGGCGTATCACGTATTAACAATGCGTTAAGCGTCTCCAGCAACGCCTGACGATGGTCAGAAGTGACGTCAGTCACCGCCACTGCGGGCGTTAAGGCAAACGAGAGATGCCGGATGACCGTGCGAATCGCGTGTTGATGCCAAAAATCGTTACTCAGCAGTGATCGACGGCGAGAATCCTTTAAGGCGACCAGATCGTGAAGATTAAAGTAAGAAACGTGTTGGCGGCTAACGGTCGGGACAGCATTGGGTTCCGTTGAGGTATCACGCGACTCGCTAAAATTGGCAGGTAGGCCAAGCGTCGCCGCAACCATACCTAATAACAGGTGAGGCCAGAAATAACGTCTGCCAAATTGTCGCCAACGATTTAAAATACCAATCACAAGTTTCTTTCCGTCGGAGCCTGCGTTATGCGTGATAACCGTCCACAATCACTGGAGTCATTTTTTGATGGCGCATCGCCAGCCGCTTCAGGCCCGTTGCACGATATTCAACAACGAGCACTGGCTTTATTAAAGCTCAATCGGGCTGTCATGGGTTTGCTCCCCTCTGCGCTGCATCCCTTTTGCCGCGTCGCTAACTATCGACAGGGGCTACTGATACTGGAAACAGCCAGCGCCAACTGGTTAATGCGGTTACGTTATGAGCAACCCGCAATACTGTCAGCGCTGCGCGCACAAATACTACCATCATTGGTCGCAATCGACATCAGGATTAATCCAGCACTGGCCGCAAAAGTGCATGAAAATGAGCGCGCGCCGACAATCGAAACGATAGCCGATATACCATCGACGACGCGAAAGTTAAGCGTTCACAGTGCGGAAATACTGAATAACCTGGCGGAGCAAAGTCCAGAGGGGTTGCAGAAAATACTAAAACGACTGGCGTTACTGGCCGGAGAGAATACCAGCAACACCTCGTCGTTATAAGATTACATCGTTACAAAAGCACGATAGCGCTAATAATACAGGGATTAACCTTGATGGTTTATCCTCTGTATCATCCGTCACTTACGCCAGCACAGCAGAAGGGGCTTTGAATGCCAATGGCATTTCCGCTTCGTCTTCAAAGGTGACGAATTCCCACGCTTCCTGTTTAGCCAGTACAGCTTGCAGCAATTTGTTATTCAGCGCATGGCCAGATTTGAAAGCGGTGAATGCACCGATAATGTTGTGGCCGCACATGAACAGATCACCAATGGCATCCAGCATTTTGTGACGAACAAATTCATCATCAAAACGCAAACCATCTTCATTCAATACACGGTAGTCATCCACCACAATAGCGCAATCGAAACTGCCACCCAGACACAAACCACGCGACTGTAAATATTCAATATCGCGCATAAAGCCAAAGGTACGAGCGCGGCTGATCTGGCGCACAAACGCATCAGCGGAGAAATTCAGCTTGAAACGCTGTGAACCGGCATCAATCACCGGGTGATTGAAATCAATGGTGAAATCCAGGCTAAAACCATTGAATGGTTTCAGTTCGGCCCATTTATCGCCGTCTTCCACCCGCACAGCTTGCTTGAGGCGAAGGAATTTTTTAGCACAATTCAGCTCTTCGATACCCGCATCCAATAGCAGGTAAACAAAAGGACTGGCGCTGCCATCCATAATCGGGATTTCCGGCGCATCGACTTCAATCACAATATTATCGATACCCAACCCTGCCAGAGCCGCATTCAGATGCTCCACGGTCGAAATACGCACGTCATGCTCATTAACCAGGCAAGTACAGAGCATGGTATCACGCACGGATTTGGCATCAGCCGGAAAATCAACCGGTGGATTCAAGTCAGTGCGACGATAGATGACCCCGGTATTTGCCGGTGCAGGACGCATAGTCAGGGTGACTTTCTTGCCGGTATGAAGCCCGACCCCTGTCGCCTGTACGATACGTTTTAGTGTACGTTGTTTGATCATCATATTATCTCGCATTCATCTGAACCTACGGCCTTAGCTTATACCAAGACCGGCGGCACAGTTTAGCACAAAGAGCGGAGATGCCAACCGGCCTTAGTCGGCCTGCTTGCGCAAGAAGGCCGGAATATCAAGATAATCCGGTTCCTTATTGGGCTGTACGCTCTGATCATTCACGACTTTAGCAGCAGGTTTCTCCTGCGGCAATGGCGCCATTCCATGTTGTTGATAACGGTGATCCATAACAGGCTGGCTGCTGGTCTGCTTATTCGTCACCAACGTGATTTCAGGGCGTTTATCCATACCGATACCCGTCGCCACAACAGTAACACGCAGCTCGTCATTCATGTCTGGGTCAAGCGAGGTACCGATCACAACCGTGGCATTATCAGAAGCAAATGCACGAATCGTGTTCCCTACCGTTTCAAACTCATCCAAACGCAGATCAAAACCCGCAGTAATGTTAACCAGCACACCACGAGCACCCGACAGATCGATATCTTCGAGCAGTGGGCTGGAAATCGCCATTTCAGCGGCTTCTTCGGCACGGTCTTCACCACGGGCAACGCCAGAGCCCATCATCGCGTAGCCCATTTCAGACATCACGGTACGCACGTCGGCGAAGTCTACGTTCATCAGACCTGGGCGAGTGATCAGTTCCGCAATCCCCTGAACCGCGCCTTTTAGCACATCGTTCGCTGCGCCAAACGCATCAAGCAAAGAGATACCGCGCCCCAGCACTTTCAGCAACTTATCATTCGGTATGGTAATGAGCGAATCGACATGCTTAGAGAGCTCGGCAATACCCTGCTCGGCAAACGCCATGCGTTTTTTGCCTTCGAAGTTAAACGGCTTCGTCACCACAGCAACGGTTAAGATGCCGAGCTCTTTAGCCACCTCGGCGACAACGGGTGCAGCGCCAGTTCCGGTGCCTCCGCCCATTCCAGCCGCAATAAAGACCATGTCTGCACCTTCCAGAGCGGTGCGCAGTGCATCACGATCTTCTTCGGCTGAATTACGGCCCACTTCAGGGTTAGCTCCGGCACCCAGCCCTTTGGTGATACCGCTACCAATCTGGATTGTCTGACCTACTGCCGTTTTTCTCAGTGCCTGGGCATCGGTGTTAACCGCAAAGAATTCAACACCTTCGATGCGTTCACGCACCATGTGTTCGACGGCGTTACCGCCACCGCCACCGACGCCGATGACTTTAATCACCGCGTCGTTGGTTAACTCCATTGGTTCAAACATAATCTCTCTCCGTCTTGTGCCTGTGTTACTTCAAGATCAAAAAAGTCGTAATCATGATCTCTTTTGATAATCGTCAAAATTCTTTTCTTAGCCAGCTATTCAGGCGTTTAAACCAGTTGCTGACAGAAGCGCGCTTCTCAACTTCGTGTTCACCACTCAGATGAGACTCTTTGCCGTAATGCAGCAACCCTACAGCGGTCGAATAGTAGGGTTCCTGTGCATAATCCGTTAAGCCTGTAATGTTTAGCGGCTGACCAATACGCACCTGTGTATGAAAAACACGCTGCGCACAGGCGGCCAGCCCATCAATCTGCGCGGCACCGCCGGTCAGCACGATACCAGCCGCCAGATGGTGTTTCACGCCTTGCTGACGCAACTGCTCCTGCAACTGCAACAGCTCTTCATTAACCAGATTCAACAATTCGGTGTAACGCGGTTCAATCACTTCAGCCAGGGTCTGACGTTGCAGACTACGAGGTGGCCTGCCGCCAACACTCGGTACTTCCACCGTTTCATCCTTGCTGACAATCGAACCCAGCGCACAGCCATAACGCACTTTTATGGCCTCGGCATCGGTCGGCGGCGTACCAAACGCGTAGGCTATATCGCTCGTAACCACGTTACCAGCATACGGAATCACTTTTGTGTGGCGTAACGCACCACCGGTGTAAACAGCCATATCCATGGTGCCACCGCCGATATCCACCACACAGACACCTAACTCCCGCTCATCCTCGGTCAGCACCGCATAACTTGATGCCAGACCAGCGAAAATCAGTTGATCCACTTTCAAGCCACAGCGTTCTACTGCCTTGACGATATTCTTCGCCATATCATTATGGCAGGTGATGAGGTGCACCTTGGCCTGCATACGGACACCGGACAAGCCAACCGGGTTTTTAATCCCTTCCTGATAATCAATCGCGTACTCTTGCGGGATAACATGCAAGATGCGGTGCTCGTCGCGCACCCGGACAGATTTGGCCGTATGCACCACGCTTTCTACATCGTCCTGAGTCACTTCTTCTTCCGAGATAGGCACCATACCAATCTCGTTCTGGCAACTGATATGTTTGCCAGACAATGCCAGATACACCGAAGAGATCTGGCAGTCCGCCATCAGTTCCGCCTGGTCGATGGCGCGCTGCACACACTTGACCACCGACTCCAAATCATTAACACCACCTTTATCCATACCCCGGGATGGGCAACTGCCCACACCGATGATATTGATCATGCCATCTGGCAGAACCTCACCAACCAGTGCAGCGACTTTTGCTGTACCGATTTCCAGCCCAACTACCAGTTTTCTGTCCGTCGACTTGATCATTGCTGTTTAGCCTGTGCCTGATTTTGCTGATTACCGTTCTTTTGCTGACCAATGTCTTTTTGCTGATCACTGTCTTTTGGCTGCTCAATAAACGCCGGGCCCCATCCTACTGCCGCACCGGTGTCGTACCGTAAATCGACATAATTGACCCGCTTGTTTTCCGTTTGAGCCTGCCGCTGTAATAACGCATACAACTCCAGAAAACGCGCCAGTCGCCGATTGCGGTCATCACGCCCCAGATTAAGGCGGACATCATCTTCCAAGCCTACCTGCCATGAATGGCGCGCGGTCATCGCCACCATCTTCACCATGAATTTGCCTGCCACCAGGGTCTGGCTAATTTCACGATATCCCTCAAGCACATCGTCTTCACTGCCTTCGGGGCCATAAAGCATCGGCAGTTTTTTATTACCAACCCGTTCAGCCGGCACGCTGAACGTATTTCCGTCACTATCAACCATTAGCTGGTCATTCCAGCGCGCAAACGGAATATATTCAACCAGATGAATCTTTAATTCATCCGGCCACTGCTTGCGCACGCTCGCTTGTTTGATCCAAGGTAAGCGTTCTATCTGCTGCTGAATGACATTCACATCCTGTGTCATAAATGTCCCTGGCGGCCCTAATGACAAAATCGCCTGCCGAATATCATCGTTGGTGGTGTAGTGCCGCTCACCGGTGACAACCAATCGGGAGAGTGGCAGACGGCTGGCATCTTTCATCCACCCCAGCACCATCCAGCTTCCCCACAGGATAGTTCCCACCACCATGAGCAGGAACACGATTCCAGCCAGTTGAACACCGTTACTGCTGCCTCGCGAACTGTTCCCCGGTTCACGCCCGTGTGTATTTAACGCCGCCTGCGACATACTAATCAGCCAATTCCGCAAGACATGCGCGGCAATACCCCTGCCTTTTTCGGGGGCGAGTGCGAAAAACACACCTCATAGCAGTGCTTCAGCCAGTGTCCCGTCTGCTCAACATCGGGCTTCTGGCCAAAAAGACAACCCATAAAGGTTCGTTTTATCACTGCCATCACGCGCTCATATTCCCATTTTCAGTCTTTAGCTGCCGGTTGCAGGCGGGTTTCCGCCAGCCGACGCGCCAGTTTGCCAATGTTACCGGCACCTTGTACCAGTATCAGGTCATCACCCTGCAATGCTTGCGCCAGTAACTCCGGTAACGCGTCAACATCCGGCACCATGATAGGATCTATCTTTCCGCGCCCGCGAATCGTCCGACACAGGGAACGGCTATCGGCACCAGGAATCGGTGCTTCACCGGCCGGGTACACATCCAGCATCAGTAACACATCGACCTGAGACAAAACATGCGCGAAGTCATCGTACAGGTCACGAGTACGGGTATAACGGTGCGGCTGGAAAATCATCACCACACGCTTATCCGGCCAGCCCGCCCGTGCCGCCTTAATGGTCGCGTCAACCTCGGTTGGATGATGCCCATAGTCATCAACCAGCATGGCGCTGCCGCTTTTGCCATTAACCGGCACCAGGGAAAACTCGCCCAGAAAATCAAAGCGGCGACCGGTTCCCTGAAAACGCGCCAGCGCCCGCAAGATGGCCTCGTCGTCAATACCTTCTTCCGTTGCAACCGCGACGGCGGCGGCGGCATTCAACGCATTATGACGCCCCGGTGCGTTGAGGGTGACATTCAGCAGCGGTTTACCCTGTCGCGCCAGCGTGAACATGCCCTGTGCGCCAACCTGACGGTAATCAGCCACGCGTACATCCGCATTCTCACTAAAACCATAGGTCGTAATATGGCGGCCAACACGCGGCAACAGCTCACGAATCACCGCATCATCAAGGCACATCACCGCATGCCCATAAAAAGGCAGGTTATGCAGGAAATTGATGAACGTCTGTTTGAGGTTCTCAAAATCGCCCTGATACGTATCCATATGGTCAGCTTCAATATTGGTGACAATAGCGACCATCGGCTGCAAATGCAGAAACGAGGCATCGCTTTCATCCGCCTCAGCTATCAAAAAACGGCTCGAGCCCAAACGGGCATGCGTCCCCGCCGCTTTAACCAATCCGCCATTGACAAACGTCGGGTCTAAACCCGCTTCGGCATAGATACTTGTGACCATTGCCGTCGTCGTGGTTTTGCCATGCGTACCCGCAATTGCGATGCCATGACGAAAGCGCATCAATTCTGCCAGCATTTCTGCTCGACGAATCACGGGAATACGGGCCTCATGAGCCGCTATAATCTCTGGGTTGTCTGCTGTAATCGCGCTGGACACCACAACCACACTTGCGTTATTCACATTTTCCGGGCGATGGTGAAAATAAATCTGCGCACCCAACTCGGTCAGTTGTTGCGTCACCGCATTCGGTGCCAGGTCAGAACCGCTTATTTCATAGCCTTCATTCGCCAGAACCTCAGCAATGCCACCCATACCGGCACCGCCGATACCGACAAAATGGATGTGCCTAACTCGGTGCATCTCCGGCACGATGGAACGCAGTTTCGCCAGTTCTTGTGTATTCACTATTTATCGCAACCTACATCAATGCCGGGAGAGTTCCGGCCATATCATTAATCCTGAGCAGAACGAGAGGAGTTCGCTGTCGCTGCGGCGATAACGTGCTCTGCTACCTTCTGCGTTGCATCGGGGTGCGCTACCGTGCGGGCTCTTTGCGCCATCTCACGGAGTGTTGCCCGATCCCAGCCAGAGAGCGTTGTGCTTAATGCTTCAACGCTGAGGTCTGACTGTTCAATAATTTTGGCCGCCCCAGCCTTTTCCAGCGGTAAAGCGTTCCAATATTGTTGGCGATCTTTATGCTGAAAAGGCACGAACAGCGCCGGTAAACCTGCGGCAGCGACTTCACTGACGGTTAATGCGCCAGAGCGGCATACCACGACATCCGCCCAGGCATACGCCTGTGCCATATCATCGATAAATTCCGTAATACGATGCTGCGGCTGCCCGGCATCGGCATAGGCCGCCTGAACATCGCTTTGCGCGCCTTTCCCGGTCTGATGCCAGATAGTCACCGCCTCACCCAACGCGGCGGCCACACCGGGCAACGTTTGGTTGAGCACGCGCGCGCCCTGGCTGCCGCCAACGACCAGCACGCGCACCGGGCCATGGCGATCGGTCAAGCGTTGCTCAGGGGCCGGTAGCGCCAACACATCGGTTCGCACCGGGTTCCCCACCACCTCTGCGTCAGAAAAAGCGCCGGGAAATGCCTGTAAAACCCGGCTGGCGATACGCGACAACCAACGATTGGTCAGCCCGGCGATACCATTTTGCTCATGTAAAACCACCGGAACACCGCACAGCCAGGCGGCAATACCACCCGGGCCTGACACATAACCGCCCATGCCCAGCACCACATCGGGTTGATAACGGCGAATAATCGTCTGGGCCTGTCGCACGGCGCGAAAAATACGCACTGGCGCAAGCAGCAGCGCAACAAGTCCCTTCCCTCTCAACCCCGAAATGCGAATAAAGTCGATATCGATGCCGTGTTTAGGCACCAGTTCGGCTTCCATTCTGTCAGCAGTGCCAAGCCAGCGCACCTGCCAGCCCTGCGCCATCAAGTGTTGCGCAACGGCAAGACCAGGGAACACATGCCCACCGGTTCCGCCTGCCATCACCATCAAACGCTTGCCTTTGCCACTCATCGGGCACTCCTCGTAAACGCCTGCGCTTTCGTCAGGCGCGTCTCATAGTCAATACGCAACAACAACACGATGGCCGTTGACATAATCAACAAACTGGAACCACCGTAACTGATAAGCGGTAGAGTCAACCCTTTCGTCGGCAACATACCTGCCGCCGCACCGACATTGACCAGTGTTTGAAAGCTGAACCAGATACCTATTGAGCAGGCCAGAAAACCAGAAAAACGCTGATCGATTTCCAGTGCTCTGCGTCCGATAGACATCGCCCGAAAAGCGACGCAGAATATCATTAACAGTGCTAAAACCACACCGATATAGCCAAGCTCTTCTCCTAAAATGGAGAAAATAAAGTCGGTGTGCGCTTCAGGTAAGTATTCCAGCTTCTGTACGGAGTTACCGAGCCCTTGTCCCCATAATTCCCCACGGCCAAACGCCATAAGCGATTGGGTGAGCTGATAGCCGCTGCCAAACGGGTCGTCCCACGGGTTCCAGAACGAGGTCACGCGGCGCACACGGTAAGGCTCGGCAATAATCAACAGCCCAACGGCAAAAGCGCCGCAACCGATAATGGCAAGAAACTGCCACAATTTGGCACCGGCCAAAAACAGCATGGCCAGCGTGGTAATAAACAGCACAACGACAGTACCCAGATCCGGCTGGGCCAGCAGCAGCACCGCCAGCACTACCATGACGCCCATCGGTTTACAAAAGCCCCAGAAGTTACTGCGCACTTCATCAACCTTGCGCACCATATAGCTGGAGAGGTAGCAAAACAGCGAAAGCTTGGAGAGCTCGGCAGGCTGAACACGCAACGGGCCAAGGGAAATCCAGCGGGATGCGCCATTCACCGAGCTGCCAACCACCAACACCACCAGCAGCATCACGATGGATGCCAACAGCAAGACAATGCTATAGCGCTGCCAGACCTCCATCGGCACCCGCATCGTCACCAGCGATAAGCCAAATGCCAGCCCAAGATAGAGCGCATCACGTTTGGCAAATAAAAACGGGTCGCTTGCCAAACGCTGTCCTACCGGCATGGATGCCGATGTCACCATCACAAAACCAATAATCGCCAGCCCCAGCGTCAGCCACAACAGCGTCCGATCATACAGTACGGCGCTGAGGTCATCGCTTTCGCGAGTCCCCATCATCCAACTTTTCAGACGCCCGACAATACTGGCTCCGACAATGCGCATTATCCCAGCTCCTGCGCCAAACGGGCGAATTCGTCGCCGCGCTGCTCAAAGCTGCGGAACTGATCTAAACTGGCGCAGGCAGGCGAGAGCAGTACCATGTCACCGGAGCGCAGACGCTCGGCGATCAGGTGCATTGATTGCGCCATGGTTTCCGTCTGCGCGGCAATGTCAGGGCGCAGCGCCGCCAACTGCCCGCCATCGCGTCCAAAGCAGTACAGCCGGATATGCTCGCCCTGCAAATAAGGCAACAGCGGAGAAAAATCTGCCGATTTACCATCGCCGCCCAACAGCAAGTGCAGCGTGCCATCAACACGCAGCCCACTCAGCGCCGCTTCGGTACTACCGACATTGGTGGCTTTCGAGTCGTTAACCCAGCGAACGCCGTTACGCTCCAGCGCCAGTTGGAAGCGATGCGGCAAGCCGGTAAACGTGGTCAGCGCCGTCAGCGCCGAGGCACGCGGAATCCCAACGGCATCAGCCAGCGCTAATGCAGCCAGCGCATTGGTATAGTTATGCTGCCCAACCAGTTTGATTTCGCGGGTATTTAACACGCGCTCGCCGTTAACACGTAACCAGGTTTCCCCTTGCTGACGATTAAGGTGGTAATTACCGACATCGACACCAAAACTCAGGCAGCGATCGTCGGCACCGCGTACCGGCATGGTTAACGCATCATCCGCATTGACAATACAGACGCTGGCTTGTTCGTAGATACGTAATTTGGCGGCACGATACTGCTGCAACCCCAGCGGATAGCGGTTGGTGTGATCTTCGGTGACATTGAGGATAGTCGCAGCGGCGGCACGCAGGCTGTAGGTGGTTTCCAGTTGAAAACTGGACAGCTCCAGTACATATAGCGAGCACTCTTGCTTGAGCAGTTCCAGCGCCGGAACACCGATATTGCCGCCTACGCCTACGGCTAACCCCGCCGCGCGCGCCATTTCACCAACCAGCGTGGTCACGGTGCTCTTGCCGTTGGAACCGGTGATAGCGACGATAGGTGCCTGCGCTTCACGGCAGAACAATTCGATATCGCCGATAATTTCAATCCCCGCCTGCGCCGCCTCACACAGCAGCGGCGTCGCCAGCGCAATACCGGGGCTTGCGATAATCAAATCCGCAGACAACAGCCACGCTTCATTAAGGCTGCCGAGGTGACGCTCAATATTGGCAGGTAACTTATCAAGGCCCGGTGGACTGATACGGGTATCCACCACGCGTGGCACAACACCGCGCGTCAGGAAAAAATCAACACAGGACAGCCCTGTCAGGCCTAACCCGATAATGACAACCTTTCTACCCTGATAGTCCATGTTTACCGTACCTTATTTACCGTACTTTGAGCGTGACCAAACCGATGAGCATCAGCATCATCGAAATAATCCAGAACCGTACAATCACACGCGGCTCCGGCCACCCTTTAAGTTCATAATGGTGATGAATAGGCGCCATGCGGAAAATACGCTGGCCACGCAGTTTGAAAGAACCGACCTGCAAGATAACCGACAGCGTTTCCACCACGAAAACACCGCCCATAATCACCAGCAGAAACTCCTGTCGCAGCAGCACGGCTATCGTTCCCAACGCGCCGCCCAGAGCCAGAGAACCGACATTCGCCCATGAACACCTGGGCCGGATAAGTGTTAAACCAGAGAAAACCGAGACCGGCACCGACAATGGCAGTACACACCACCACCAGCTCGCTGGCATGGCGAATGTAGGGAATATGCAGATAACTGGCGAAATTCATGTTACCGGTAGCCCAGGCCACCAGCGCAAACCCGGCGGCGACAAACACGGTCGGCATAATCGCCAGCCCATCGAGGCCATCGGTCAGGTTCACCGCGTTACTGGTGCCGACGATGACAAAATAGGCCAGCAAAATATAGAGCAGCCCTAACTGTGGCATCACATCTTTGAAGAATGGCACCACCAGTTGTGTTGCCGGTGTGCCTTTGCCAATGGCGTACATCGAAAATGCCACCGTCAAGGCCAGCACCGATTGCCAGAAATATTTCCAGCGCGCAATCAGCCCCTTGGTGTCTTTACGCACCACCTTACGGTAATCATCGACAAACCCGACGATGCCATACCCGATTAACACCAGCAGCACGCACCAGACGTAAGGGTTCGCCAGATTAACCCACAGCAACACCGAGGCAATGATTGAAGCCAGAATCATCACACCGCCCATCGTCGGGGTGCCGCGCTTACTAAAATGGGACTCCGGCCCTTCGCTACGCACCACCTGGCCTATCTGCAAGCGCTGGAGCCAGGCAATCAAGTGCGGCCCCATCCACAGCGAAATCATTAATGCCGTCAGCAGGCTGACAATGGCGCGAAACGTCAAATAAGAGAAGACGTTAAAGCCGGAATAATACTTGACCAGATGCTCGGCCAGCCAAACTAACATGTGGCATTCTCCTGTAATGCGTGTACTACCTGCTCCATCGCCGCACTGCGGGAGCCTTTGATTAATATCGTCAGGGTATTATGCTGCGCGATGAGCGCGTGCAAACGGGCAATCAACGCGGGTTTATCAGCGAAATGCTCGCCTACGCCGCTATTTTCACTGATGAGCGCGCTCAATACGCCCACACTGAGCACTTTATCAATCTTTGCCTGATGCGCAGCTTCGCCAACCTGACGGTGGCAGGCCTGAGCATCCTGACCCAATTCAGCCATATCGCCGACCACCATCACACGGTATCCCGGCATTTCTGCCAGCACCTGCACTGCGGCCTGCATCGAACCAACATTGGCGTTATAGCTATCATCAAGCAGCTGTTTTCCCGCCGAAAGCGTAATCGGGAACAGACGCCCAGGCACAGCGGACAGTTCTGCTAACCCGGCTTTCACCGCCGCCAACGGTGCATCAACAGCCAATGCCAGCGCGGCGGCAGCCAGCGCATTGGCAACATTGTGTCGCCCGGGTAACGGCAGCGTAACCGCTATCGCACCGACCGGCGTATGCAAGGTAAAATCCGTCCCCCTGGCACCGACGTTTATCTCGCTGGCATAAAAATCCACGCCATCGCGCTGCTGCGGTGAAAAGCGCCAGAGCGTCTTACCCTGTAATGCTGGCTGCCAGCGCGCTTCGTCGTGGCTATCCGCGTTCACTATCGCCACACCGCTTTGCGGCAAACCGCCAAAAATCTCGCCTTTGGCTTGCGCAACGCCTTGCAAAGACCCAAACCCTTCCAGATGCGCGGCGGCGAGATTATTCACCAGCGCGGCTTGCGGGCAGACCATGGCTGTGGTGTAAGCGATTTCGCCAACATGGTTAGCACCAAGCTCAATCACCGCGTAGTCATGCTCTGACGTCAGGCGAAACAGCGTTAGCGGCACACCGATGTCATTATTAAAATTACCGGCGGTATACAGCACATTGCCGCACTGACGTAAAATGGACGCCGTCATCTCCTTGACGGAGGTTTTACCCGAAGAACCGGTCAAGGCGACGACCTTCGCACGGCTCTGCTGCCTGACCCAGCGGCCAATGGTTCCCAGCGCTTGCCGGGTGTCCTGCACCACCAATTGCGGCACATTGACAGGTAAGTGCTTACTGACCAGTAATGCCGCCGCCCCTTCTTTAACGGCAACATCGGCATAATCATGAGCATCAAATTGCTCGCCACGTAATGCAACGAACAGGCAACCCGCCGTCAGCTTGCGGGTATCGGTTGAAATGTCATCAACGAAAAGGTCATCTCCCAACAGACGCGCATCAAGGATGTCGGCCAGTTGTCGTAACGACACGCGGATCATGCGATAACCCCCAGCAAACGGGCAACGGTGATTCGGTCTGAATAATCGAGCCGTTCATTACCAACCAGTTGATAATCTTCATGTCCTTTACCCGCGACCAGCACCACGTCCTGCGCGCTGGCCTGCATTACCGCACTCGTTACCGCTTCCGCACGTCCTGCAATCACCTGAACGCGCCCGGCATCCAGCAAGCCACTGAGAATATCGGTCACGATGGCATGCGGATCTTCACTGCGCGGGTTATCGTCTGTCACGATCACCCGATCGGCCAGTTGTTCAGCAACCGCACCCATCAGGGGCCGCTTACCTTTATCCCTATCGCCGCCGCAGCCAAACACGCACCACAGCGTGCCGTGGCAATGCAAACGCGCGGCCTGCAACGCTTTTTCCAGCGCATCGGGAGTATGAGCATAATCCACCACCACCGTCGGACGATTCTCGGCCACGAACACTTCCATGCGGCCACAAACCGGCTGGAGCGAAGACCCGGTTTCCACCAACTGCGCCAGCGGATAGCCCAACGCCAGCAGCGTCGCCAGCGCCAGCAACAGGTTACTGACATTAAACGCCCCCATCAGGCGGCTGTTGATAACACCAGCCCCCCAACAGGAATCAAAATGCACCGTAAAACCGCTGTCGTGATAGGTCACTTGCGTTGCCCGCAGCCAGCGCGCACGGCTGGGCTCAATATGCCCGTCTGCCTGCCCTGCTGGGCCCATCGTTACCGCAACGGCATCCGGCAGGCGCGACAACCAACGGCGTCCCACATCGTCATCTGCATTGATAATGTGCTGCCCAGACGCATGCTCGGCGAACAGTTGCCATTTAGCCGCTTCATAACTGGCCATATCGCCGTGATAATCAAGATGATCTCGGCTCAGGTTGGTAAACACCGCAGCGGCGAACGACAGCGCGGCAACGCGATGCTGCACCAGTCCGTGCGAGGAGACTTCCATCGCCGCGAATTGTGCCCCTTGCGCCACCAGTTGGCTGAGTGTTTGCTGCACATCGACCGCCGAACCGGTGGTATTTTCTGAGGGCACCACATGCCCTAACAGACCATTGCCTACCGTGCCCATCACCGCGCTGGTTTTCCCCAACGCCTGGCACCATTGCGCCAATAACTGGGTCGTGGTGGTTTTGCCGTTCGTGCCCGTCACGCCGACCAGTTGCAACGCTGATGAGGGCTGGTGATAAAAACGCCCGGCCAGTTCTGAGAGCCGCTGATTCAGGTTGGCGAGATAAATCACCGGGACACCATGCATATCAACCCGCTTACCGTCCGGCATGTCGGCATCAGCCTGCGCGACAATCGCCGCCACACCCTGCGCGATAGCTTGCGGAATATAGTGCCGCCCATCGGTTTTATGGCCGACCACAGCCACAAACAGATCCCCGGCAGCCGCTGCACGGCTGTCTAATGTCATTTCCCGCAGCGCACACGCCGGGGCGTCACTGACCCACGGCGTCAGGACATCGCGCAAGTTACGATCTGTCACCTGAACCCTCTTTTCTGTTAGTCACAAATTCACTTTTCTCGCCGTTCGCCAACGCATCTGGTTCGATGTTCATGGTACGTAACACACCGCCCATGATTGCGCCGAAGACCGGTGCCGATACAGCACCACCGTAGTATTTGCCCGCCTGAGGGTCATTGATAACCACCACCAGCGCAAAGCGCGGATTACTGGCGGGAGCGACTCCGGCGGTATAGGCAATGTACTTGTTGATGTATTTTCCATCCGGGCCGACTTTCTTTGCCGTACCGGTTTTAATGGCTATGCGATACCCCTTCACCGCCGCTTTCGTGCCGCCGCCGCCGGGTAATGCCACGCTTTCCATCATGTGTACCACCGTGCGGACTATCGATTCCGGGAACGCCCGTTCACCGGGGACTGGCGGGTCAACTTTGGTTATCGACAGCGGGCGATAAACGCCAAAACTGCCGATGGTGGCGTAAACGCGGGCCAGTTGCAGCGGCGTCACCATCAACCCATAGCCAAACGAGAAGGTCGCGCGCTCGATATCCGACCAGCGTTGACGGTTTGGATAAAGGCCAAGGCTTTCACCGACTAACCCCAGATTGGTCGGTTTACCAAGGCCGAAACGAGAGTAAGTGTCCACTAATGCAGAGGCCGGCATCGCCAGCGCCAGATGTGATACCCCAACGTTACTGGACTTTTGCAGCACACCGGCCAGTGTCAGTTCGCTATAGCGTGCCACGTCTTTGATTTCGTGACCGTTGATGTAATACGGCAGCGTATTGAGTACCGCATTCTCTTTCACGACGTTACGCTGAAGCGCCGTCATCACCACCATCGGCTTTACTGTCGAACCGGGTTCAAAAATATCGGTAATCGCCCGGTTACGAATCACGTCAGTTGCTGTACCGCTCAGGTTATTCGGGTTATAGGAAGGGCTATTGGCCATCGCCAGCACTTCACCGGTGTTAACATCCACTAACACCGCCGTACCGGATTCCGCCTTGTTAAACGCTACGGCATTGTTCAGTTCACGGTAGACCAGCGCCTGCAAGCGTTCATCAATACTGAGCACCAGATTATGAGCGGCCTGACTGTCTACCGAGGAAATGTCCTCGATAACGCGGCCGAAGCGATCTTTACGCACCGTCCGCTCACCCGGCCGCCCGGTTAACCAGCGGTCGAAGCTTTTCTCGATGCCTTCAATGCCCTGACCATCGATATTGGTAAAACCGATTAAATGCGATGTGACTTGTCCTGAAGGGTAGTAGCGGCGCGACTCTTGACGCAGATTAATGCCCGGCAACTTAAGTTTATGAACATATTCACCGATTGCTGGGTTTATCTGACGAGCGAGATAGACAAAGCGGCCACTGGGATTGGCATTCACCTTGGCGGCAATCTGGTCAAGCGGCAGATCCAACGCATCGGCCAGCGCTTTCCAGCGAGTATCTAGCGAAATGCCGCCGTGATCATTCACTTCTTTTGGATCTGCCCATATGGCGTTGACCGGCACGCTTACCGCCAAAGGACGACCCGCCCGATCGCTTATCATGCCGCGTGCCGTCGGGACTTCCTGCACGCGCAGAGAGCGCATATCACCTTCACGAACCAGCTTATCGGGCGCAATAACCTGCAAATAAGCGGCCCGCAGCATCAGGCCAACCATGCACAACAAAATTCCCCCGCACAGCAACGCAAAACGCCAGCTGACAAAGCTGGCATGTTCTTCCTGACGCTTTAACTTTCCTGGCCGCGCTGCTTTCATAATTTAGCAGTACCTATTAACTCATTGTTGCTTAACCACAATATTTTCCTGTGACGGATCAACATGCACCATATGGAGCTTTTCGGTGGCGATCTGTTCAACACGACTGTGATCGCCCAGCGCATTCTCTTCCAAAATCAGGTTGCGCCATTCAATATCGAGAGCGTCGCGTTCAAGCAGCAACCGCTCACGTTCGGCAGTCAGCAAACGCGTGCGGTGTGCGGTTGTCACCACCAAAATCGCCGACACCAGCACCGCTATCAGCAGCAGTACCGCTATCTTGCCGTGGCGCAGCAAATCTTCCGCAATGACGCCGCCAAGAGAATGACGCTCATTGCCAATCACGATGCGAGCCTCTCGGCAAAGCGCAATACTGAGCTGCGCGCTCGCGGGTTATCGGCAACTTCAGCCTCGGGCGGCATCATTTTTCCTATCGATTTCAGCGTCTGACCGCCCTGACTGCGCAACTGTTCTTCCGTCAGCGGTAATCCGGCAGGCACTTGCGGCCCACGGCTATGCTGACGGATAAAGCGTTTCACAATCCTATCTTCCAGCGAATGAAAGCTGATAACCGACAGACGACCACCGGGTGCCAGCACCTGCAACGCCCCATTCAAGGCGCGCTCAATTTCTTCGAGTTCACTGTTGATATAGATGCGAATAGCCTGAAATGAACGGGTGGCCGGGTGCTTGTGTTTTTCCCGTATCGGGCTTGCCGCCGCAATGAGCTCCGCCAGCGCTTTGGTGCGCGTCAGTGGATCAAGGCGGTTGCGCTCAACAATGGCGCGAGCGATACGTTTGGCAAAACGCTCTTCACCGAAGGTTTTCAGCACCCAGGCGATGTCTTCTTCAGCCGCGCTCATTAACCATTGCGCCGCCGATTGACCACGGGTCGGGTCCATACGCATATCGAGCGGGCCATCACGCATAAATGAAAAACCGCGCTCCGGGTCATCCAACTGCGGCGAAGAAACGCCTAAATCCAGCAAAATGCCATCAATTTTGCCGGTCAAACCGCGCTCTGCAACATAATCAGCGAGATCGGAAAATGGCCCATGAATGATCGAGAAGCGCTCATCGTTAAAGGTTTGAGCGACAGCCACAGCCTGTGGGTCGCGATCAATTGCCAGCAAGCGACCTTCCGGCCCGAGATGAGACAGAATGAGGCGCGAGTGACCACCACGACCAAACGTGCCATCAATATAGATACCGTCGCTGCGGATACCCAGGCCGTTAACAGCCTCATCCAACAGTACAGTGGTGTGTTTAAACGTTTCTGCCATGACTATAGTGATAAATCCCGCAGCCGCTCGGATAACGGCTCCTGAGCCGACTGCTCTGCGTCAATATCTTCCTTGACTTGTCGATACCAGGTCTGTTCATCCCACAGCTCAAATTTATTGAACTGTCCAACCAGCATCACTTCTTTCGTAAGACCCGCATGTTGCCGCAGTGTTGAGGCAATTAATATCCGGCCAGCGTTATCCATCTGACATTCACTGGCATGTCCCAACAGCAGGCGCTGAACTCGGCGTTCAACAGGGTTCATACTGGACAGGCGAGAAAGTTTCTGTTCGATAATTTCCCATTCGGGCAGTAGATAAAGCAGCAGGCAGGGCTGATGCAGGTCAATGGTACAAACCATTTGGCCTTGCGCTTCCTCTGTAAGCCAATCCCGGTATCGGGTAGGAACGGCGAGCCGTCCTTTGCCATCGAGGTTGACCAGCGTCGCCCCACGAAACATGACCGTATTTAACCCTTCATGACCTTTTTTACCACTTTATCCCACAAATCCCCACTAATGAGAGTTTACGGAGCGGATTAAAAGCTTGTCAAGCCAGCACAGGGGCACCTGAACATTATTTCCGATTTAGTTGAGGTATGAAAAAACCGCCAAAAAATCATCACCGCGAAATAATGAAGATTAACGTTGTGATTATTTAAGGAAAATTAATGGCTATCAGGAAGGAGGCTAAAGATATCGCGTTTTTTATTCGATGCAATATTATTTTGATTGTCACAGTTAGATACGTATTTTTTGATTTTCACTGCCGATAATTTCTATTTTTATCGACTGATTTTTAAACAGTTTCTTGATAATTTTTCGCGCACTTATCCGCATACAGACATCAGAATGAATTTATTTTCGCCAGAATGAAATTTTTTTGATGTCGCACACGCTATCTGCCACTTCAGGCAAGGTTATCTATTTATCCCGGAAATATTAAGCAACAGGCGCGTCATTCTTTATACGGCCTACTGGCGTTATATCCACCTCATTCACATTCACTTGCACTTTACTTCTTGGCAACATTCTTTTTGCACTGCCGTAGTGTTTTCTCTGTGTGACAGTCACCGTTCTAATGGAAAAGATAAAACATTGTTTTATATAACATAATAAACTTCTCTCACGATCTATAGAGCGTAAAAGACGATTTGCAGCCATAAAGTCGCGCTGATGAACAAAAAACAATCAAAAATAAGTTTTTTTCACTAGTTAAAAGATAATTAATAGATATGTATACTGATAAGAATGCAATTAAGCCAAACCAAAAACCAAAAAAACGCCAATTAAGTAAAATATTATACTTCAAATAGGGGTTTAAGAAGATGTTTTCCTCCGCATCCAAAATTCGTGGTATTGTCGCCGATACCGTTGCCATGGTGGTCTACTGTTTTCTAACAGGGATGGCAATTGAAATCGTCTTATCCGGTATGACTTTTGAGCAATCACTTTCCTCACGGTTATTATCTATTCCGGTGAATATTGTTATTGCCTGGCCATATGGCGTATATCGCGATCGTATTGTTGCGATAACGTTACGATTTAGTATGAAAGGGCAGAGAGGGAAAAACATTGCCGATCTGTTTGCTTATGTCAGTTTCCAGTCGCCTGTTTATGCCGCTATCCTACTGATTATCGGCGCAGAACCAGAACAAATCATTAAAGCTGTTGCCAGCAATGCGCTTATTTCCATGCTGATGGGCGTGGCATACGGTTATTTTTTGGAGTATTGCCGCCGTCTGTTCCGTGTCAGTATTTCCCAAAGTTCGCAAATTATCAGTCATTAATCCGAAATCGATTATTGGGAATATAAAAACGAAGAAAAAGGAATAAAAATAAGAATTATCTTACACAAGAAACAGACAAATCTAACGCGCGAAAAGAAGGGAAAAAGAAGGGGTATAGCCACACATACCGCAACGCTTTTCGTCAGGTTTAACGCAAGCCGACAGCTGATTTTCATCGCGCCGTGTCGCCAGAACACCGAGGTGTGGCGCATTGAACGCCACATCTGCCGCATATTATGTTGTCATCGCCATAACGCTGTCAGTGCTGGCAACCGCTGCCGCACTGACAGAACCGTCTTAGCGCCGAGTCACTAACGTCGGCCTAAAGAGCCGCGTCGGTACAGATTTCGCCGGATACGGTACAACCCCGGCTTGGGTTTGCGCGGCTCATCAAGACTTGCCAGCACCAGTTCCAGCACGCGTTCTGCCACTTCGCGATGACGCTGCGCCACCGCCAGCACCTGACATTCCAGAAAATCCAGTAGTTCATTATCGCCAAACGTGGCAATCGCCAAATTATTCGGCAAGCGGCCACTCTGCCTTAGCGTGACATCCATGACGCCCTGCAACAGGGGAAACGACGTGGTGAACAGCGCCTGAGGCATTGGATGCGTTTTCAGATACTCTTCAAATACCGCTGCCGCAGCACTGCGTTCATAGCTATTGGCATAAATGTAATTGACCTGACGGGCATCGCCTTCCCAGGCTTGCCGAAACCCTTGCTCACGTAAAAAACTCACGGATAACTCGGGTAATGCGCCGAGATACATCACGGCCTGGGCGTCTATTTTGCGCAACTCCTGCGCCAGCATTTCCGCATCTTCCATATCCGCCCCAACCACGCTGGTGAAGTGCTCGCGGTCAAGCGCTCTATCAAGCGCGATAATAGGCAGAGGATCGTTAGCCCAACGTTGATAAAACGGATGCTCCGGCGGTAAAGCCGTCGAAACGATGATGGCGTCAACCTGACGTTGCAGCAGATGTTCAATACAACGCATTTCGTTATCGGGTTGATCTTCAGAACAGGCAATCAGCAACTGATAACCGCGCTGACGCGCCTGACGCTCCAGATAATTGGCAATACGGGTATAGCTGGTATTCTCCAAATCGGGAATCACCAGCCCGATAGAGCGGGTACGCCCGGCACGCAAACCGGCAGCCACGGCGTTTGGGTGGTAATTATGTTCCCGAACAACCGCCATCACTTTTTCAACCGTTTTGTCGCTCACGCGATATTGCTTCGCCTTACCATTAATAACGTAACTGGCCGTTGTACGCGAAACCCCAGCAAGACGCGCAATTTCATCCAGTTTCACTGGCAACCCCTTAATAAGCCGGATAAAAAGTAAAGAATAAACCGATAACCATGAATTAACCGTGGATATGATACCGATCTAAACGCAGAAAACACTGACGGGCAACCGCTTTTATTATTTATATCGGTTCAGAAGTAAAAAGCCCGGCGTCATAGCCGGGCTAGATATTACCACCATAGAAGCCAGTTTTGCTGTACGAAAATCAGCATATTGCCAAACTACCGGCCCCGTTTCAGCTTCGCGTCAGCGCATGATACGCTCGCCGCGAGCAACGCCGACCACGCCTGAGCGCGCAACCTCAATCACTTCAGCGACCTCACGCACGCTATTGAGAAAGGCATCGAGCTTTTCACTGGTGCCCACCAGTTGCACGGTATACAGCGAGGCGGTGACATCCACAATCTGCCCGCGAAAAATGTCTGCGCTGCGTTTGACTTCTTCACGCCCGTATCCGGTTGCCTGGAGTTTGACCAACATCAGCTCGCGCTCAACATAAGCGCCTTGCCCAAGCTCGCTCACGCGCAGCACATCCACCAGTTTATGCAGTTGTTTTTCAATCTGCTCCAGCACTTTCTCATCACCCACGGTTTGAATGGTCATGCGAGACAGTGTCGGGTCATCCGTTGGGGCAACCGTCAGGCTTTCAATGTTATAACCGCGTTGTGAAAACAGGCCAATCACGCGCGACAGCGCACCTGATTCATTCTCCAGCAATACTGACAAAATACGACGCATGATCAGGTCCTCTCCGTTTTACTTAACCACATCTCATCCATTGCTCCGCCACGGATTTGCATAGGATAGACATGCTCGCTGCTGTCTACGCGTACATCCACAAACACCAGACGGTTTTTTTGCTCCAGCGCCTCGGTGAGTTTCGACTCAAGCTCATCCGGCTTATCGATAGTGATACCGACATGGCCGTAAGCCTCTGCCAGTTTGACAAAATCAGGCAGCGACTCCATGTATGAGCTGGAATGGCGGCCAGAATAGATCATGTCCTGCCACTGTTTGACCATACCGAGGAAACGGTTATTCAGGCTGACCACGACAACCGGTAAGTCATACTGCAACGCCGTCGATAACTCCTGAATATTCATCTGGATACTGCCATCACCGGTCACGCAGATAACGGTTTCCTGCGGCAACGCCAGCTTAATCCCCAGCGCGGCGGGTAAACCAAACCCCATCGTACCCAGACCGCCGGAGTTCACCCAACGGCGCGGCTCATCAAACGGGTAATAGAGTGCGGCAAACATTTGGTGCTGACCCACGTCTGAAGCAATATACGCCTTGCCCTGCGTCAGGCGGTGCAGCGTTTCAATGACAGCCTGCGGTTTGATGGCTTCACCCTCAGTGCTGTACTTCAGGCACTGGCGCGCGCGCCATTGCTCAATGAGCTGCCACCAGTCGCGTAACCCATCAAATTTCTGCGACGTATTACCACCTTGCGCCAACAGATCCAGCATCAGCGTCAGTACCTGATGGGCGTCGCCAACAATTGGAATATCTGCCGCTACCGTTTTAGAAATGGAGGCGGGATCGATATCAATATGCAAAATAGTGGCGTTCGGGCAGTATTTGGCCAGATTATTGGTGGTTCTATCATCAAAACGCACCCCGACGGCGAAGATGACATCCGCGTTGTGCATTGCCATATTGGCTTCGTAAGTGCCGTGCATGCCCAGCATGCCAAGACACTGGCGATGGGTGCCAGGGAAGCCGCCCAATCCCATTAACGAGCAGGCGACAGGGAGATTCAGTTTCTCTGCCAGCTCACGCAATGGCTGATGGCAGTTGGCATTAATGACGCCGCCGCCGCTGTAAATAACCGGGCGCTCTGCGGCCAGCAGCGTCTGCAACGCGCGTTTGATCTGCCCTTTATGGCCCTGCACGGTCGGGTTGTAAGAGCGCAGGCTGACCTGATCCGGGTAGGCATAAGGCAGTTTGTTGGCGATGTTGAGAATATCTTTTGGCAAATCCACCACCACGGGGCCTGGGCGACCGCTGGCGGCGAGATAAAACGCTTTCTTCAGCACCGTAGGAATATCTTCCGTGCGCTTAACCAGATAGCTATGCTTCACCACCGGGCGGGAAATCCCCACCATGTCGCATTCCTGAAACGCATCATAACCAATCAAAGAGGTTGCTACCTGACCAGAAATCACGACCAGAGGAATGGAGTCCATGTATGCGGTCGCAATCCCGGTAATTGCATTCGTCGCCCCAGGGCCTGATGTGACCAACACCACGCCGACCTCGCCCGTTGCACGTGCATAACCGTCAGCCATGTGTACCGCGCCCTGCTCATGACGCACTAAAATATGCTCGATGCCACCAACCGTGTGCAATGCATCATAAATATCCAGCACCGCCCCACCCGGATAACCGAACACATGTTTTACGCCCTGATCGATCAACGATCGAACCACCATTTCGGCGCCTGACAACATCTCCATGGGTTTGCCTCTTATTGTTCAGATAGCGACTTGTTCAGATAGCGACGCTTCACGCCGCAGTATTGACAGGGGAAAACCCCGCGCTCACAGACGGCTCCCACAGGAGGCCGCCGGGTTTTAACATATAACTTATTAACATAACGCCAGATGATGACGCAGGCAAACCGCGCGGCCGCGCAGGCGGTGCGGTGTTTTTAGTAAATCAACTGTTAAAAGAGAGTAAGAGGAGATAAAACGCTAACACATCAGCATGACATTCAAAAATATCCCGCCATGCCGATGCATTACAGAGTGAAATATTGGTACAAAAAATTAAAGCTCACCGTCATCAACCGTCAAAACGACTGCTAATCGGTGTACATGGCTTCAATTTCCAGCTGATAACGCTGATGAATGACTTTTCGACGGAGTTTTAATGTCGGGGTCAACTCACCTTGCTCCAGACTAAACGGCGCGGCCAGCAACGTGAATTTCTTTACCTGCTCAAAGCGGGCAAACTCTTTTTGCACCGTATGCAGGCGCTGTTCAAACAGCGACAAAATATGGCTATTGCGCAACAGCTCCATCCTGTCTTGATAGATAAGATTGATAGAACGCGCATACTCTTCCAGCGCATCAAAACAAGGCACAATCAGTGCGGATACATATTTACGCGCATCGGCAATCACCGCGACCTGTTCGATAAAGCGATCCTGGCCTAATGCACCTTCCAAATGCTGAGGCGCAATATATTTCCCCCCGGACGTCTTCATCAGATCCTTCAGCCGTTCGGTGATAAACACATTGCCATTTTCATCTATTTCACCGGCATCACCGGTTTTAAACCAGCCATCAGGCGTAAACGCAGCAGCTGTCTCCTGCTCGCGACGATAGTAGCCGCGCATCACGGTTGCACCGCGCACCTGAATCTCATTGTGCTCGCCTATTCGAACGGCAATGCCCGGCAGCGGCGTCCCTACGGAGCCGGTTTCGCCATACTCTTGCCAGCACGAAACGGTCGCACAGGTTTCCGTCAACCCGTAGCCATAGACAATCCGCACGCCCATCGACTGAAAAAACGCGATTATCCGGCTATCAAGATGTGCGCCTGCGGCAGGCATAAAGCGCACGTTGCCGCCTAACAAATGGCGTAAACGCGACAAAACCAGCCGGTCAGCCAGACGATAACGCAGCGTTTGCCACAGACCGACGCTTTTACCTGCCTGACGACGTAAAAAGGCCTGTTTTCCCTGCGTCATCGCCCAATGAAACAACGACCGACGTAACCAGGGTGCCTGCGCAACCTTTTCATGAATTGCGCTAAACACTTTTTCATAAAAGCGAGGGACTGCGCACATTAGCGTAGGCCGCACAGCGGCCATGGCGTCACGCACTCGATTGGTATCACGCAGAAAAACGTTCACCGCATCGCTGTGCATAATAAAAAAGCTCCAGGCTCGTTCAAACACATGCGACAGCGGCAGAAAACACAGTGATACATCCTGGCCGCCAACGTCCAGGCGCTCATCGTGCAGCATCAGTTGGTTTGCCATATTGGCATAATCGAGCATGACGCCTTTGGGCTCACCGGTTGTGCCCGAGGTGTAGATAAGCGTGAATAAATCATCAAGGCTACGCTCGGCCACGCGTTGGCGCAGCACCGGCTCCCACACCGTCACTTCCGCCTTCTCTTCAAACTCCTGCAACGACATCGCCATATCACAACCGCGACGCCGAATCTGATCATCCATCAGAATAATCGTGCGTAGCTGTGGGCAGCTCTCACGCAGCGACATCAGCAGATCAAACTGCGCCTGGCCGCCAACAAACACGATTCGAATATCCGCATCGTTGAGAATAAACGCGGTTTGGGCCGCCGCACTGGTGGCATATAGCGGTACGGTCACGGCGCGCAGATGCAATAACGCTAAATCAGTCAATGACCAGGCAATCGCATTGTCAGAGAAGATAGCCACCCGCTCCTGTACATCAACGCCTAATCCAAGCAGGCCGCAGGCAATGCGACGGATGCGTTCACCGGCTTGATGCCAATCGAGCTGGCATTCCCGGTGCGGCTCCCATTCACGGAACGCCAGCGCGTTTGGCCGCTGGGTTATCTGCTGTTGAATGCGATGAACCAGGTGGTATTGCGAGAGTGACGGGTCTTGTGAGTGTGAATGAGTCTTCATGATGCGTGCATGAGCCTGACAATTTCAATAATCGGCGATATAAATCGGGCAGGCAGTCTACCTTGCCGCAAAGCCGCGTCAAAGCGCTTTCCGCTGCTTTTGCGCAGGGAGTGTGACCGACCTGACACCCACCCAGTGGCTGGTGTGTATTATATCGCGCTGTTGACATCACAACGTGAATCAAGTACCAATAAGAGCAGAACTGAATTTTAATCGATTTGGATGACGAAACAGCATGTTTAACTTCGCTAAACTACCGGGCCTACTACTACACGCATCTTGTTTGCGCGGTATGCCGGTGGGCGATAGTCAGAGCTGATTTCACATCGCACCACACATAAAAACCCGCGCCAATGCGCGGGTTTTTTTTTACTCGCCGGGCGTCAGACACAACACATTAAGGAAGAAGACTGATGAGCCAACAAGTGATGATTTTCGATACAACGTTGCGTGACGGTGAACAAGCGTTGCAAGCGAGCCTCAGCGTAAAAGAAAAATTGCAGATTGCGCTGGCGCTTGAACGAATGGGCGTTGATGTCATGGAGGTCGGTTTCCCGGTTTCCTCTCCCGGCGATTTCGAGTCAGTACAAACGATTGCCCGCAACATCAAAAATAGCCGGGTGTGTGCGCTGGCCCGCTGTGTCGAAAAAGATATCGACGTTGCCGCCGAATCCTTGCGTGTCGCCGAAGCATTTCGTATTCACACCTTCATCGCCACCTCGCCGATGCACATTGCCACCAAGTTGCGCAGCACGCTGGATGACGTCATTGAACGCGCGATTTATATGATCAAACGCGCGCGCAACTACACCGACGATGTGGAATTCTCCTGTGAAGATGCTGGTCGCACGCCGATTGAAGACTTAAGCCGGGTGGTCGAAGCCGCCATCAACGCTGGCGCTCGTACTATCAACATCCCTGACACCGTGGGCTATACCCTGCCGCACGAATTCGGCAATATCATCGCATCGTTGTATCAGCGCGTGCCGAACATCGATAAAGCGATTATTTCCGTACACACCCACGATGACCTGGGTCTGGCGGTCGGCAACGCGATGGCTGCCGTCCATGCGGGTGCGCGTCAGGTTGAAGGCACGCTGAACGGTATCGGCGAGCGCGCCGGTAACTGTGCGCTGGAAGAAGTGATTATGGCGATTAAGGTGCGCAACCAGTTGATGAACCTGCACACTGGTATCAACCATCAGGAAATTTACCGCACCAGCCAAATCGTCAGCCAGATTTGCAACATGCCGATTCCGGCGAACAAAGCGGTGGTCGGCGCTAACGCCTTCGCGCATTCTTCCGGTATCCATCAGGATGGCGTGCTGAAAAACCGCGAAAACTACGAAATCATGACGCCGGAATCGATCGGCCTGAAAGAAGTGCAGTTGAACCTGACGTCTCGTTCTGGCCGTGCTGCCGTTAAGCACCGCATGGAAGAAATGGGTTACAAAGAAAATGATTACAATCTGGATACGCTCTACGCCGACTTCCTGAAACTGGCCGACAAGAAAGGCCAGGTGTTCGATTACGATTTGGAAGCGCTGGCGTTCATCAACAACCAGCAGGAGAGCTCCGAGTTCTATCGTCTCGATTACTTTAGCGTGCAGTCCGGCTCAAGCGTGATGGCAACGGCATCCGTCAAATTGTCATGCGGTGAAGAGACACTGTCTGAAGCGGCGACGGGCAACGGCCCGGTGGATGCGGTGTATCAGGCCATCAACCGTATCACGGGTTATCCGATTAATCTGGTCAAATACCAGTTGTCAGCCAAAGGACAAGGCAAAGAAGCGTTGGGTCAGGTAGACATCGTGGTGGAGTATCAAGGACGCCGTTTCCACGGCGTGGGTCTGGCAACGGATATCGTCGAATCCTCTGCGAACGCCATGGTTAACGTATTAAACAACATCAAACGCGCACAGTTGGTAGAAAAAGAAGTGCAACGTTTGCAGCAGCACAACAAACACAACAGTCAGGAAACAGTGTGATGACCAAGAGTTACCATATCGCCGTCTTACCCGGTGACGGCATCGGCCCGGAAGTGATGGCCCAGGCATACAAAGTATTAGACGCCGTTCGCCAGCGTTTCGGTTTACAGCTCACCACCAGCGAGTATGACGTCGGCGGTATTGCTATCGATCGTCAGGGCACGCCGCTGCCGCAAAGCACGGTCGAAGGTTGCGAACAGGCCGACGCCATTCTGTTTGGCTCCGTCGGCGGCCCGAAATGGGAACACCTGCCGCCGGCAGAGCAGCCAGAACGCGGCGCGTTGCTGCCATTACGTAAACACTTCCGTCTGTTTAGTAACCTGCGCCCGGCCCGCCTGTACCAAGGGCTGGAAGCTTTCTGTCCGTTGCGCAGTGATATCGCCGCCAAAGGCTTTGATATTCTGTGTGTGCGTGAACTGACCGGCGGCATTTACTTCGGTCAGCCGAAAGGCCGTGAAGGCAGCGGCATGCACGAACGCGCGTTCGACACCGAGGTATATCACCGTTTCGAAATCGAGCGGATTGCCCGCATCGCCTTTGAATCAGCGCGCAAACGCCGCAGTCTTGTCACCTCTATCGACAAAGCTAACGTGCTGCAAAGCTCGATTTTGTGGCGCGAAATCGTCAACGAAATCGCCCGTGACTACCCGGACGTGAAACTCAATCACCTGTACATCGACAACGCCACCATGCAGTTGATCAAAGACCCGTCGCAGTTTGACGTGTTGCTGTGCTCTAACCTGTTCGGCGATATTTTGTCCGACGAGTGCGCGATGATAACCGGCTCTATGGGAATGTTGCCGTCAGCCAGCCTCAATGAGCAGGGTTTTGGCTTGTATGAACCGGCGGGCGGTTCGGCACCAGATATCGCCGGTAAAAACATCGCCAACCCGATTGCGCAAATCCTGTCTGCTGCGCTGCTGCTGCGCTACAGCCTGGGGGCCGATGACGCCGCCACCGCCATTGAGCAGGCCGTTAACCGCGCGCTGGCGGAAGGCTACCGCACCGGCGATCTGACTAACGGCGAGCAAGCCGTCACTACCGATGAAATGGGCGACGCGATTGCCCGCTTTGTAGCTGAAGGGGCGTAATCATGGCGAAAACCTTATACCAAAAACTGTTCGAGGCGCATGTAGTACACGAAGCGCCGAATGAAACTCCGTTGCTGTATATCGACCGTCATCTGGTGCATGAAGTCACGTCACCACAGGCGTTTGACGGCCTGCGCGCCATGGGCCGCAAAGTGCGCCAGCCAGGGAAAACCTTTGCCACCATGGATCATAACGTGTCCACCCAGACCCGCGACATCAATGCCAGCGGCGAAATGGCACGGATCCAGATGCAGGAACTTATCAAAAACTGTGCCGAATTCGGCGTGCAGTTGTATGACCTGAACCACCCGTTTCAGGGCATCGTGCATGTTATCGGGCCGGAACAAGGCATGACGCTGCCAGGCATGACCATCGTCTGCGGTGATTCTCACACCGCGACTCATGGCGCGTTTGGCTCGCTGGCATTTGGTATCGGCACCTCGGAAGTCGAGCACGTTCTGGCGACACAAACCCTGAAACAGGGCCGCGCCAAAACCATGAAAATTGATGTCAGTGGCGAAGCAGCCCCCGGCATCACCGCCAAAGACATCGTGCTGGCCATCATCGGGAAAACCGGCAGCGCGGGCGGCACCGGCTATGTGGTGGAGTTCACCGGCAACGCGATTCAGGCTCTGAGCATGGAAGGCCGTATGACGCTGTGCAACATGGCCATCGAAATGGGCGCAAAAGCAGGCCTGGTAGCACCGGATGACACCACCTTTGCTTACCTGAAAGGCCGCCAGTTCGCCCCCACCGGCAGCGACTGGGATGCCGCCGTTGCCTACTGGAGCACCCTGCGTTCTGATGATGATGCCACCTACGATGCCGTCGTCACGCTGGATGCCGCCGACATTGCGCCGCAAGTCACCTGGGGCACCAACCCCGGTCAGGTGATTGCCGTTGATCAAATCATTCCGTTACCGGAATCGTTTAGTGACCCGGTAGAACGCGCCTCGGCAGAAAAAGCACTGGCGTATATGGGCCTGCAAGCGGGCGTGAAACTGACCGATGTTGCCATCGACAAAGTGTTTATCGGCTCCTGCACCAACTCGCGTATTGAAGACTTGCGCGCCGCCGCCGCCATCGCCAAAGGGCGCAAAGTGGCCGACGGCGTGCAGGCTTACGTGGTGCCCGGCTCAGGCCCGGTCAAGGCGCAGGCGGAAGCCGAAGGGCTGGATAAAATCTTTATCGACGCCGGTTTCGAATGGCGGTTGCCCGGCTGTTCCATGTGTCTGGCGATGAACAATGACCGCCTGAACCCCGGCGAGCGCTGCGCCTCCACCAGCAACCGTAACTTTGAAGGGCGTCAGGGCCGGGGTGGACGTACCCATCTGGTCAGCCCGGCAATGGCCGCTGCCGCTGCCGTAACCGGCCGCTTTGCTGATATCCGTGAACTGAACTAAAAGGGGCGACACCATGGCTAAATTTACCCAACACACAGGTCTGGTCGTGCCGCTTGATGCCGCCAACGTCGATACCGATGCGATTATCCCCAAGCAGTTCCTGCAAAAGGTGACGCGCACCGGTTTTGGTCAACACCTGTTTCACGACTGGCGTTTTCTTGACGATGCCGGGCAGCAGCCTAACCCGGAGTTCGTGCTGAACCTGCCGCGCTACAAAGGAGCCAGTATTCTGCTGGCGCGCGAAAACTTCGGCTGTGGTTCTTCGCGCGAGCACGCGCCGTGGGCATTGACCGACTACGGTTTTAAAGTCGTTATCGCCCCGAGCTTTGCCGATATTTTCTACGGTAACGCGTTTAACAACCAGCTGTTGCCGGTCAAACTGAGCGAGTCGGATATCGATGACTTGTTCAAACTGGTCGCCAGCCATGACGGTATTACCTTCACGGTGGACCTGGAGGCACAGCAGGTGAACGCGGGCGAGAAGACCTATGCGTTTGAAATAGACAGCTTCCGCCGCCACTGCATGATAAACGGTCTGGACAGCATCGGCCTGACGCTGCAACACGATGCCGCCATCGCCCGTTACGAAGAACAGCAACCGGCGTTTCTGCGTTAGTTTGGCTCTGTGGGCTTTTGGCTTACAGACAAAACGACTTAAGCGCAGGCAAAGCGATTTCAGGCATCCAAACTGTGCTGAGGTGGACGACTTCGCCGGGTGAGCCGCATGGATGCGGCGAAAGCCCGTGCCGCGTATGGAACGCGTCACGGGCGGCCCGAACAGCGAAGGCGAACGCCGAAGGTACCGCGTTAGCGGCGCAGTTTAGCCTCCAGCCAGTGGTCAAGGAGAGGCGGCGTTTGAGCCTCTCCTTGTCGTGCGTGCGACGGTGCTGCAAAGGGAGAATCGACGTTATCGCGCACGAAACCGCCCACCGGTCTTGCATAAGCTCCTCAAGCAACAAAACACGGCTGTTTGCCAACAAACTCAATGTGAACGCGGGCCACGGCTCCAGTAGGCCATGAAGGTGATGGCATCCTGTGCGACCCCTTTTTCTGCCAGCAGATAGCGACGCAATGCTTTCACCGCAGAGGATTCCGCTGCAACCCAGCCAAAGAATTGACCTTGCTGGGTGCTGGCCGGTTGCCAGACTTTTTCCCCCTCAGCGATATCCTCAACCGTTACCGGGTGTGATACGGCTTGCGCTACCGGGCATGACCAATGCCGCGCCGCTTCCAGCAAACGCTCGCCATAAGTTGCGCCCGTGCCTTCGCGCGGCAGCCACACCACCTCGGCAAACGGCAACGTGCGATAGTCATCGGTGCAATCCGCCTGTAACGGTACTTCGATGAACGCCTGCACTTGCGGCGGGTTATCCTGCTGCGCCAGTTGCTCAAGAATACTCTTGATGGCCGGTAGCGCGGTTTCATCGCCCATCAATAACACCTGCCGGGTGTGCGCGGACTGCACCCACTCATAGCCGCCGTTATCACCGGCATAATCCCCACGCGGCGCGACCACCTGCAAACGTGCGCCGGGCTCGGCACCAAGCGCCCACGTGGAAGCCGGGCCTTCGGTGCCGTGCGCGACAAACTCTACCGTCATCTCGCCGCGCTCGGTATCCAGCGCACGCAGCGTATAGGTGCGCGCAATCGGTCGCTGTGCCTTGGGCAGCGCCTGCGCCAGCTTGTACCACTCGCCTGTCGGCGGCAGGCTTGACGGCGTGCCATCTTCCGCAGGCAACAGCACTTTGATGCGCTGATCCGGCGCACAGAGTTTCATTCCTTTTATCGCCTCGCCCTGTAACACACAGGCTATCAGAGACGGCGTCAGCAAGACCTTGTGCGCCAATGTGACATCAAAGACTCTATATTCCTTTACCCCAGCCATAACGCTGCTCACCTTTTGTTACAACGACTGTTACAACGACTGTTACAACGACGTGTTACACCGACTCTGGCCTGAACACAGCAGGCCCGCTACCTGGCACCGTTTTACCAGCAATTAATGGTAATGAGAAGCATTATTGATAAATTTATCGACCTATCGCACGGCGCTGGCCTGTGCCGGATTGCCCGTGAGATCACGGTTTTTACCGCCGCTTTTCGCCTATGCTTGACGTCCAATACTCACGAGATAAGGAGGGCTCATGACACGCATCATCCGGTGTTATCGACAGAATCTCTGTGGCGATTGCCGCCCCTGGTTCAATATCGACCATCGTCTGACCAATGATTTTCCCCGCTCGCTTCATGCCTGAGTCAGCCGCGCGCTGACCTTCCGTTGTTTTGTCCATCTGGCGCATAACCGCCTGATTTTCTTGTATTGACATAACATTCAACTGACGCCACATCCGAAACGTGGTGCCGTTGCGCCCCTGCGGGCGAGAGGAGAGATTGCATGAAACGTATTCCTGAACCTTTTCGTATCAAAATGGTAGAAAACATCCGTATGACCAACCGCGCCGAGCGGGAGAAAGCCTTGCAGGAAGCAGGCTATAACCCGTTTTTGCTGCGTAGCGAGGATGTGTATATCGACCTGCTGACCGACTCCGGCACCGGTGCCATGAGCGACCGCCAGTGGGCCGGGTTGATGATGGGCGATGAAGCCTATGCCGGTTCGCGCAACTACTACCATTTGTGTGAAAAAGTGCAAACCTTGCTGGGCTACCCGTTCACCATTCCCACCCATCAGGGGCGCGGTGCCGAGCAGATTCTGTTCCCCTGCCTGATAGCCAAAAAGCAGCGCGCTGGCGGCGGCAAAAAGCCGGTGTTTATTTCCAATTTCCATTTTGATACCACCGCCGCCCACGTTGAGCTCAACGGCGCGCGCGCCATTAACGTCGTCACGCCGAAAGCCTTTGACACCACCACCTATTACGACTGGAAAGGCGACTTCGACCTCGACCTGTTACAGACGACGATTGAGCAGCATGGCGCAGACAACGTGGTGGCTATCATCACCACCGTCACCTGTAACAGCTCCGGCGGCCAGCCGATTTCAATGGGTAACATGCGTGAGGTGTATCGCATCGCGCAGCAGCACGGCATTCCGGTGGTGATTGACTCTGCCCGGTTTTGTGAAAATGCCTGGTTCATCAAACAGCGTGAAGCCGGTTATGAAAACCGCTCCATCAAAGCGATCGTCCATGAGATGTATCAATATGGCGATATGCTGACCATGTCAGCGAAGAAAGATCCGATGGTGAACATTGGCGGCCTGTGCTGTTTTCGCAGCGACGAAGAGCTGTTCAACGAGGTGCGTATTCGCTGCGTGCCGATGGAAGGCTTCGTCACCTATGGCGGGTTGGCCGGGCGCGACATGGAAGCGCTGGCGATAGGGCTTGAGGAAGGCATGAACGAAGATTACCTGACCTACCGCATCGGCCAGGTGACGTATCTTGGCGAGCGCCTGCGCGCAGGCGGTATTCCGATTCAATACCCGGTGGGCGGCCATGCGGTATTTGTCGATGCGAAAAAGCTGCTGCCGCACATTCCAGCCGAGCAGTTCCCGGCACAGGCACTCAATAACGAGCTCTATCTGGAAGCCGGTATTCGCAGTGTGGAAATCGGCTCATTACTGCTGGGGCGCGACCCGGACACCGGCGAACAGAAACCCTCGCCGCTGGAGTTGCTGCGCCTGACCATTCCGCGCCGCGTCTACACCAACGACCACATGGACTACATCGCCGACTCGCTGATTGTCCTCAAAGAGAGAGCCAGCAGTATCAAAGGGCTGACGTTTACCTATGAGCCGCCGGTACTGCGTCACTTCGTCGCTCGCCTCAAACCGGTGGAATAACGCGCCACCATAAAACCTGTCATAAAAAAAGCCAGCGGAACAGGCCGCTGGCTGGTGAACAACACCATTACTCAGAATCGTGTGGCGGTGGGCCGCCACGTTATTTAGCGCCACCCTTTATCACCACCATTTAGTCCCCCCCTTTAGCACCGTCGGGGGTGATATCCATCAGCGTTAACCGATGACGTGTCGTTATAACCAGTGGCGATACGTCTTCTCATCCATCTGTGCGATATGCCATTGCGTGGCCTGTAGCAATATGGCCATCCGTTCGGCCTCACTCAACCGCCCCACGCCACAACCGCTGCCGCGACACAGCCAGTAGCGATAAAAACGCAATAATCGGTTCATATTGCCCCTCCTCAGATAACGCCCCTTCGCTGTCATCAAGTATCCGCGTAATATAGGGGAAAATATATTGATGAACTTAAGCCATGGAGTTCCTCTTTTATGTCCTCATCGATGTCCTCACCCCCGCTATCGCCACGCGCTGTGCCATCGCCCCGCCTGCAACAACAATTCATTCGGCTCTGGCAGTGCCTGCAAGGGCAGGATACAGACACCACGCTGCAAGAATTGGCCGGGCTGCTGCACTGTTCGCGCCGCCATATCCGCTCGTTGCTCGGCGCGATGCAACAGCAAGGCTGGCTGACCTGGCAGGCGCAGGCCGGGCGCGGTAAACACTCACGCCTGTGCTTTCTCTACACCGGGTTGACCTTGCAACAACAGCGCGCCGAAGACCTGCTTGAGCAAGACCGCATTGACCAACTGGTGCAGTTGCTCGGCGATAAAGAGGCCGTGCGCCAGATGGTGCTGTCCCATCTGGGCCGCCGTGTGCGTCAGGGTCGCCACCTGCTGCGTATTCTCTACTATCGGCCAATGCTGAACCTGTTACCCGGCAGTGCGCTGCGCCGCTCGGAAACGCATCTGGCGCGCCAGATTTTCAGCGGCCTGACCCAGCTAAATGAGGAAAACGGGGAACTGCTGGCGGATCTCGCCCACCATTGGCAGGCGCTGTCGCCGCTGCATTGGCGCTTTTATCTACGCCCCGCTGTCCGGTTTCATCATGGCCGGGAACTGACCATGGAGGACGTTATCGCCTCGCTAACGCGGTTAACACCGCTGGCGCTGTTTTCACACCTGAGCGACATCCGCTCGCCGATGCCGTTCGTGCTCGATATCCATCTCAGCATGCCAGACCGCTGGCTGCCGTGGCTGTTGGGCAGTGTGGCGGCGATGATCCTGCCCAACGAGTGGCCGACGCTGCCCGATTTTATACGCCAGCCGATTGGCACCGGGCCTTATCGCGTGGTACGCAATACCCCCGACCGGCTCAAAATAGACGCTTTTGATGATTACTTCGGCTACCGGGCGCTGATTGACGAGGTGAGCATCTGGGTGCTGCCCGATGCGCCGGTGATCCCCGCCTGCACCGTCACGCTGCAAGGCGATGATACGCTTGATAACGAACTGGAAAACCGGCTGGAAGAAGGGTGCTATTTCCTGCTGTTTGACCGCCGCTCCCCGGCCATGACCGACCCGGACGTGCGCCACTGGTTATCTCAGGTACTCAGCCCGGTGGCGATGTTAAACCTGGCGCCAGACCCCTACCAGAGCGATTGGTCGCCCGCCTATGGCTTGCTGCCGCGCTGGCATCACAGCCCGCCACGCAGGGTGCGCGATAAACCGCCCGGCCTGACCGAGCTTACCCTCAGTTGTTATCGCGACCACCCGGAATACACGGTGATAAGCGGAATCATGCAGCAGTTGCTGGCGGTACACGGCGTAAAACTGACGCTGCGCACACTGGAGTTCGACGCGTGGTGCCAAGGCGAAGACGCAGGCGATCTCTGGCTTGGCAGCGCCAATTTTTATCTGCCGCTGGAATTTTCTGTCTTCGCCATGCTGTGCGAGCTACCGCTGTTGCGCCACTGCCTGGCGGACGGCGAGCTGGATGCGCTCACCCGCCAGTGGCGTCAGGGCGGGCTGGATCTGGCGCAGTGGTGCCAATCGCTGGTGTGTGAGGCGGCCATTCACCCGCTCTTCCACCACTGGTTGCGCCTGCAAGGGCAGGCCAACATGCGCGGCCTGCGCATGAACACACTAGGCTGGTTTGATTTTAAATCCGCCTGGTTTGCACCGAGCGACTAGCGCAGCGAGGCAGGAATATCGCCCGCCGCGCGAATCATACTTTTCCTGCCGTCATGAAGCCTCTACAATAGCGCCGTTCTCAACGGGGTGCGCCTGGGCATAATTATGCCGCAGGCCGCTGAGAAAATACCCGTCGAACCTGATCCGGTTAATACCGGCGAAGGGATTTGAGACTGCATACTTTGCCTGCTCAAAGACCTTTGCCGCCTTCAACATTATTGGAGCGCAAAGTGCTTAAACATTCTCTTACTGCATTCATGTCTTGCCTGCTGGTGCTCAGTGCCCCGGCATTCGCCAAATCGACTCTCACGGTCTACACCTACGACTCCTTCTCTTCCGAATGGGGCCCGGGCCCATCCATCAAAGCGGCGTTTGAAAAAACCTGTGACTGCGAACTGAAATTCGTGGCGCTGGAAGATGGCGTAGCGCTGCTCAACCGTCTGCGCATGGAAGGTAAAAATACCCCGGCTGACGTGGTGCTGGGGCTCGATAACAATCTGGTGCAGGCGGCAGAACAAACCGGGCTGTTTGCCAAACACGGTATCGATACAGGCGCGTTGACGGTGCCCGGCGGCTGGCAAAACGCCACGTTCCTGCCCTTTGACTACGGCTACTTTGCCTTTGTCTATAACAAAGACAAACTGAAAAACCCGCCTGCCAGCCTCAAAGAGCTGGTGGAAGGGCCGCAGGCGTGGAAAGTGATTTATGAAGATCCGCGCACCAGCACGCCGGGTCTGGGGCTGCTGCTGTGGATGCAAAAAGTGTATGGCGATAACGCGCCGGACGCCTGGCAGAAACTGGCGGCGAAAACCGTCACCGTCACCAAAGGCTGGAGCGAGGCCTATGGCCTGTTCCTGAAAGGCGAGGCGGATTTGGTGCTCAGTTACACCACATCTCCGGCTTACCATGTGATTGCCGAGAAGAAAGAGAACTATGCGGCGGCGAATTTTAGCGAAGGCCACTACCTGCAAGTGGAAGTCGCCGCGTCGCTGGCGGGTAGCAAAAACCCGCAGCTGGCGACGCAGTTCCTGCAATTTATGGTCAGCCCGACGGTGCAGAACCTGATCCCGACCACCAACTGGATGTATCCGGCTATCCACACCGATCTGCCCGCAGGCTATCAAAACTTATCCGTACCGGCCAACGCACTGACCTTTAGCGCACAGCAGGTCGCAGAACAGCGCGCGGGTTGGGTGCAGGCATGGCAACGCGCCGTCAGCCGTTGATAACGCCCCGGCGTTTTCTTGCCGGAGCACTGTGGCCGGGTGTTTTCGCCGCCGGGCTGCTGTGCGCCACCGCGTTGCTGGCGTTCGGCGCGCTGTGGTACGAGGCGGGCGATGCCCCCTGGCTCGCCTTATGGCAAGACCACTACCTGTGGCACGTTCTGCGTTTTAGCGTCTGGCAGGCGCTGCTGTCTTCGGCGCTCTCGCTGGGGCCGGCCTTGCTGCTTGCCCGGGCGTTATACCGTCGCCGCTTTCCCGGCCACCGCTGGCTATTGCGCCTGTGCGCCATGACGCTGGTGCTGCCGGTGCTGGTGGCGGTCTTCGGCCTGTTGCGGGTGTATGGCCGCGAAGGCTGGCTGGCGCACGCGCTGGCGCTGCTCGGCCTGCCGTATCGCTTTTCGCCATACGGTTTGCCGGGCATTTTGCTGGCCCACGTCTTTTTTAACCTGCCGCTGGCAACACGGCTGTTTTTACAAACGCTGCAAAACATCCCGACGGAACAGCGTCAGTTGGCCGCCCAGCTTGGCCTGCGCAGCTGGCACTTTTTCCGCTGGGTGGAGTGGCCGTGGTTGCGCCGCCAACTGCTGCCCGCCGGTGCGCTGATTTTTATGCTGTGTTTTTCAAGCTTTGCCACCGTGCTGGCGCTCGGCGGCGGCCCACAGGCCACCACCCTTGAACTGGCGATTTATCAGGCCCTGAGCTTTGACTATGACCCGGCGCGCGCAGCGCTGCTGGCACTGCTGCAACTGTGTTGCTGTCTGGCGCTGTTGCTTGCAAGCCAGCGCCTGAGCCACTGGCTTGCGCCGGGCACCAGCCAGCGCCTGCACTGGCGTGACCCGCAAGACAGCCTGTGGAGCCGCCTGTGCGACACGCTTGTCATCACGCTGGCGCTCGCTCTGCTCTTACCGCCGCTGCTGGCGGTGCTGGCGGATGGCATTAACCCGTCGATGCGCAACGTGTTTAGCCAGCCTGCGCTCTGGCAGGCGCTGGGCACCTCAGTCAGTGTGGCACTGGCCGCCGGGATGGTGAGCGTGTGCCTGACGCTGATGCTGCTGTGGAGCAGCCGCTCGCTACGCTTACACCAGCGACCGCTGGCAGCGCAATGGCTGGATCTGAGCGGCATGCTGATTCTGGCGATGCCCGGCATTGTGCTGGCCAGCGGCTTTTTTCTGCTGTTTAACCGCACGCTTGGCTTACCGTCATCCCCCTATGCCTTGGTGGTGCTGACCAATGCTCTGCTGGCCCTGCCCTACGCCAGCAAAGTGCTCGAAGGGCCGATGTATGACACCGCCGCACGTTACAACGCGCTATGCCAGTCACTGGGGTTATCCGGTTGGCAGCGACTGCGGGTAGTGGAATTACGCGCCCTGCGCGCCCCGCTGATGCGCGCACTGGCGTTTGCCTGCGTGCTCTCTGTTGGGGATTTTGGCATCATCGCGCTGTTTGGCAGCGAGCAGTTTCGCACCCTGCCGTATTATCTCTATCAGCAAATCGGCGCTTATCGCAGTAGCGAAGGAGCCGTCACCGCGCTGATACTGCTGGCGCTGTGTTTTCTGTTGTTTACGCTCATTGAGAAACTGGCAGGCAAGAATGATAACGCTTGATACGCTGACCTACCTCTACCAGCATCAGCCGATGCGCTTTGATGCCGCTATCAAGGCCGGTGAACGTGTAGCCATTCTCGGCCCCAGCGGGGCGGGCAAGAGCACGCTGCTGGCGCTGATAGCCGGTTTCCTGATGGCTGACAGCGGCAGGCTGACACTTAACGGGCAAGACCACCGCGCCAGTGCGCCGTCACAACGCCCGGTGTCGATTCTGTTTCAGGAAAATAACCTGTTTGCCCACCTGACGCTCTGGCAGAATATCGCACTCGGCTTACACCCCGGCCTGAAACTGACGGCCACGCAACATGCGACGCTGCATGATATTGCCGAGCGCATGGGGTTAAGCGGTTTACTGGAGCGTCTGCCCGCGCAGGTGTCCGGCGGCCAGCGCCAGCGGGCTGCGCTGGCTCGCTGCCTGATTCGCCAGCAACCGATCTTGCTGCTCGATGAGCCATTTTCCGCGCTCGACCCAGCGCTGCGCCAGGAGATGCTGGCGCTGGTCGAGCATGTGTGTCAGGAGCGCTCGCTGACCTTGTTGATGGTGTCGCATCAACTGGACGATGCGCTGCGCATCGCACCGCGCAGCCTGCTGATAGCTGAAGGCCAGATTTGTTACGACGGCCCCAGCGCCGCATTGTCGCAGCATCCTGAGGCGGCACGACGATTAGGGATACGCTGACGGTTGTGTCATTGTGGTAGGAAAACGTGATCTTAAGCACGAATTTGCCTTTTGATGATGGCAAAGCCTTGTCGAATTTTCTGCACTCATGCTTATATGGGGTCGCTAATTAACCAAAACGAACACAGGTTCTCCGTGAAACACACCACCTCTACTTTCGCACTACTAAACAACGCCGCGCTGCTTGACGCGGTCGTCGTCGTGCGCGTGGTGGTCGTGGTCGGCAGCGCGCCGTAACGGGTTCCGAATCAAACCTAGATTCCCAAACCCCGCCGGCGCAAGCCGAGCGGGGTTTCTTCTTCCTACCCTCCCCGCTCTCCTGACACCGGCTCTGATAAAGGACAGGATTATGCGTTATACAGGCGCGGAGCTGATCATCCGCCTGCTGGAACAGCAAGGCATTACTACCGTGACCGGCATTCCCGGCGGTGCTGCATTACCGTTGTATCATGCACTGGGCAAAAGCCAGACCATTCGCCATGTGCTGGCCCGCCATGAACAGGGGGCCGGGTTTATCGCTCAGGGGATGGCGCGCGTCAGCGGTAAAGCCGCCGTCTGCATGGCCTCCAGCGGGCCGGGAGCCACCAACCTGCTGACCGCGATCGCCGATGCCAAACTCGATTCCATCCCGCTGGTCTGCATTACGGCTCAGGTTTCCTCAGGCATGATAGGGACAGATGCGTTTCAGGAGGTCGATACCTACGGCATCTCGATTCCCGTGACGAAACACAACTATCTGGTGCGCGACATCAGCGAACTGCCGCAGGTGATTAACGACGCTTTTCGACTGGCGCAATCCGGTCGCCCCGGCCCGGTGTGGGTAGACATTCCCAAAGACGTGCAGACCGCCACCATTGAGCTGGCGCAACTGCCTGCCCCGGCCGCACTCTCCCCGGCGCCGGCTATCGACACCCAGGCCCTGCGCGCCGCCGCCGCGATGATTAATCAGGCCAAACGGCCGATTCTGTATCTGGGCGGTGGCATCATCAGCGCCGGAGCGCATCAGCAAGCCATCGAACTGGCGGAGCGCGCCGGGTTGCCGACCACCATGACGCTGATGGCGCTCGGTGCCATGCCGGTTGACCACCCGCTGTCGCTTGGCATGTTAGGGATGCACGCCGCCCGTTGTACCAACCTTATCCTGCAACAGTCTGACCTGCTTATCGTGCTCGGCGCGCGCTTTGATGACCGCGCTATCGGCAAAGCCGAACAGTTCTGCCCGGATGCCAGCGTGATTCATATCGATATCGACCCGGCCGAGCTTGGCAAAATCCGCACACCGCATGTCGCCCTGAATGCCGATGTTGCTGACGCGCTCACACAGTTGCTGCCGTTAATCGACACCCAGTCACGCCAGGCCTGGCGCGATGAGGTACAGGCGCTGCAACGCGAATTCCCGCTGAACATGCCAAGGGTGGACGATCCGCTGAGTCATTACGGGCTGGTACACGCGGTTGCCGGGCAGCTTGATGACAACGCGATTATCACCACCGATGTCGGCCAGCATCAAATGTGGGTGGCGCAGGCCTACCCGTTACGCCGCTCGCGCCAATGGCTGACCTCCGGCGGCCTCGGCACTATGGGCTTTGGCTTGCCCGCTGCCATTGGTGCTGCGCTGGCCGCGCCTGAGCGCACTGTGGTGTGCTTTTCCGGCGACGGCAGTTTGATGATGAACATTCAGGAGATGGCTACCGCCGTCGAAGAGCAACTGAACGTTAAAATCGTCTTGATGAATAATCAGGCGCTGGGATTGGTTCACCAGCAACAGGCGCTGTTCTACCAGCAAAACTACGTTGCCTCTGATTACCGCTATCAGACCAATTTTCTGGCCATTGCCGCCGGATTCGGCTTCGCCACCTGTGACCTGAACGCCGCCGATGACCCGCATGCCGCACTGCGTGATGCCCTGCAACGCCCCGGCCCGGTGCTCATTCATGCCGCAATTGATATCAACGAAAAAGTGCTTCCGATGGTGCCGCCGGGTGCCGCCAACATTGAGATGATTGGAGAGTAAATCATGACGACCCCGACTATTCCCGCGCAGGTGACACTTGAGCTTTCCGTGCGCAACCACCCCGGCGTAATGTCGCATGTCTGTGGCTTATTTGCCCGCCGCGCCTTTAACGTCGAAGGCATTATGTGTATGCCGCTGCCAGACAGCGAGCAGAGCCGCATTTGGCTGTTGGTGAAAGACGATCAACGCCTGCCACAGATGATAAGTCAGGTAGAAAAGCTGGAAGACGTGTTGCAGGTAACGCGCCACGGCGAAGAGATGCGAATTTTTGATCAGGTGGCGGAATTCTACCGCTAACCTCGGGCGCGATACCGGGCAAACCGGTATCGCTCCGGCTCATTTATCCATGCAAAATCTGCCACAGCAAACGCCGGTACACCGGCATCAACGGATGCTGCCACAGTTGCCACAGACTAACGGCGGCGATAACCGATAACAGGGGTGCCAGCCAGCGCAGACGTGACGCCGTCAACCCGCCGGTTGACGCGGCATCGTCCCCACGAGGGACGCGCCACCAACGCCACAGCAGCCAGCCCGCGCACCACAGCAACACCGCCGTCACCAACAGCAACCACTTAAAGCTGCCGCTATCGGCCTGCGCAGGAATATCGATAGCCACACCCGCCAGAATGCCGGGCAGCAGATACACCGGCGGCCAGGTGAGGCAACCGAGAATATTCGGCAGCGCAAAACGCCGGGGCGAAAGCTCCAGCATACCCGCCACCATCGGAATCAGCGGCCGCGTCGGGCCAAAAAACCGCCCGACCAGAATCGTCGCCATACTGTGGTGATGCAGCATTTTTTCCGTGCGGTACAGATAAGCGCGATGCTTTTGCAAAAATGACCAGCTATGCAGCCGGTCTTTAAAACGCCAGCCGATGAAATAGGAAATCCAGTCCCCCAGCAGGCAACCGACAATCCCCATGCCCCAGGCCGGGTAAAGCCCCATGTTGCCGCTGCCGATAAGCGCGCCGAGTGAAGCCATCATCAGCGTGCCGGGCAACAGCAACCCCACCAGCGCCAGTGACTCCAGAAACGCGACCAGCAGCACCGCCGTCAGCGAATAGGCCAGTGATTGTGTTATCAAATGTTCCAGCCAGGCTTCCATAAATCTCTACATTTCTGCTTTTTTATGAACGAAGATAACGGGATGATAGCAGGAAAGCGGCAAACGATGGCCGATAATAGCAGTGGGATGAATAGCAATGGGATGTATCACGCCAGAGCGTTGTCAGGCACAGGCATAACTGGACAGATACTGTATAAATACCCATAATTTTCTACACCGTAGATTTTTGACTCTGACAACCTAACCCTGACGACATGTGATGAGCATTACCTCTCCCCGGCAAGGCTTTGTGTTAACCCGCCATTGGCAGGATACCCCCGCTGGTATTCAGGTCGATTGCTGGCTGGCCACAGACGATGGCCCCTGTCAGGTTCGCTTGCCGATGCAGCAAGCGATAGCCTTCGTTCCGTTACGTCACCAGGCGCTTATCAGGCGCATGTTGCGCCACGAACGTCACTGGCAATTGCGCCCGGTGCCGCTACAGAGTTTTCACCACGAGCCGCTGCTGGGGCTGTATTGCCAGCAATACCGCCAGTTACTGCGTATCGAAAAACAGCTGCGCGAGGCAGATATCGCGGTGTATGAAGCTGATATCCGCCCGCCAGAGCGCTTTTTGATGGAGCGCTTTATCACCGCGCCGGTGTGGTTTAGCGGTGAACCCTCTGCCAGCGGCGTGCTGGAAAATACCCGTCTTAAGCCTGCCTCTGGCTATCAGCCGACGCTTAAAACCGTGTCGCTGGATATAGAAACCAGTCGCCACGGCGAGCTGTACTGCATTGGGCTTGAGGGGTGCGGGCAGCGTCAGGTTTTTATGCTGGGGCCACCCAACGGTCAGGCGGATGAGGCCGCTGGCCTGACGCTCGATTATGTCGCCAGCCGCCCGCAACTGCTGGAAAAACTCAATCAGTGGCTGGCAACCTATGACCCGGACGTGATCCTCGGCTGGAATCTGGTGCAGTTTGACTTACGGGTATTGCAACAACACGCCGAGCGCTATCACATCCCACTGCGCCTTGGGCGTCACGCACAGGCGCTGGAATGGCGGGAGCACGGCTACCGGCAGGGGCACTTTTTCGCCAGTGCGCCGGGCCGTTTGATTGTCGATGGCATTGAGGCGCTGAAATCCGCCAGCTGGCATTTTGCGTCTTTTAGCCTGGAATTTGTCGCGCAAACGCTGCTTGGCGAAGGCAAAGCCAGCGAGAACCCCTATCAACGGCTGGATGAGATAGAGCAGCGCTTCGCCCACAATAAACCGGCGCTGGCGCACTATAACCTGAAAGATTGTGAGCTGGTGACACGCATTATCGAACACACGCACTTGCTGCCGTTTTTACTGGCGCGCGCCAGTGTTACCGGGTTAGCCGCCGACCGCAGCGGCGGCTCGGTGGCCGCCTTCACCCACCTGTACCTGCCGCGTATGCACCGCGCCGGTTTCGCCGCCCCCAATCTTGGCGAGGTGCCGCCGCAGGCAAGCCCAGGCGGCTATGTAATGGACTCGCGCCCCGGTCTCTACGACTCGGTGCTGGTATTGGACTACAAAAGCCTCTACCCCTCGATTATCCGCACCTTTTTGATAGACCCGGTCGGGTTGATTACCGGCTTACAGCAGGCTGATGAACAGCACTCCGTGGCCGGTTTTCTCGGTGCCCGGTTTTCCCGCCAGCACCACTGCCTGCCTGCGATTGTGGCCGCTATCTGGCAGCAACGCGACCTGGCCAAACAGCACGGCGACAAGCCGCTGTCGCAGGCGCTGAAAATCATCATGAATGCGTTTTATGGCGTGCTCGGCTCCAGCGGCTGCCGCTTTTTCGACCCTCGCCTCGCCTCATCGATTACCCTACGCGGCCACGACATCATGCGCCAGACGCGGGCGCTGATTCAAGCCAGGGGCTATCAGGTCATCTACGGCGATACCGATTCGACATTCGTCTGGCTTAAGCAAGCGCACAGTAACGCCGCCGCAGATGCGATTGGCCAGGAACTGGCAGAACACGTCAACCGCTGGTGGCAACAGCACTTATTTCAACAGCATGGGCTCACCAGCGCGCTGGAGCTGGAGTATGAGACCCATTTCCAGCGCTTTTTAATGCCGACCATTCGCGGTGCCGAGCTTGGCAGCAAAAAACGCTACGCCGGGTTGATACACAGTGCGCAAGGCGAACAGATGGTATTTAAAGGGCTGGAAACGGTGCGCTCCGACTGGACGCCGCTGGCGCAACAGTTCCAGCAGCAACTCTACCAGCGCATATTCCACCGCGAGCCCTATCAGGACTGGCTGCGAGCGTTCGTGCAGCGCACACTCAGTGGCGAGCATGATTCATGGCTGGTCTACCGCAAACGCCTGCGCCACAAACTCAGCGACTATCAGCGCAATGTGCCACCGCAGGTGCGCGCGGCACGCATGGCCGACGACTACAACCGCCAGCACGACAGGCCGCTGCAATATCAAAACGGCGGCTGGATAAGCTATGTCATTACCGTCAACGGCCCGGAACCGCTAGAGAACCGCCGCTCCGCGCTCGACTACAGCCATTACGTCGAAAAACAGCTTCAGCCGGTGGCTGATGCAATTTTACCCTTCCTGCACGATGATTTTGCTACACTGATTACCGGACAAATGGGGCTATTTTAATGTGATGCTGCTGCCTGACAGGTGACGAACAGGCCACCATCCAGTACCATAGCGCCCTTTCAAAATATCAGGCGTTTCCCATCCCCGTACTACCCGCTATGCCCGACATCGCCCACGGCGTGTTGCGCACGGCAGGACAGGTATTGCCAGATGAGGGGCGCGACCCCGGTCAACACATTCTCCGACAACGACGAGTATCGAGTTTAGAATTTATGCCTTTTACACTTGGTCAACGCTGGATAAGCGACACAGAAAGCGATTTGGGATTGGGTACGGTAGTAGCGATGGATGCCCGTATGGTGACGTTGCTGTTTCCCGCCAGCGGCGAAAACCGCCTCTATGCCAGAAATGACGCCCCCATCACCCGCGTGATGTTCAATCCCGGCGATACCGTCACCAGCCATGAGGGCTGGCAGTTACAGGTTGACGATATTCGTGACGAGAATGGCCTGCGCACCTATATCGGCCAGCGGCTGGATACGCAAGACTCCGCCGAGCTGCGCGAAGTCTTTTTAGACAGCAAACTCACCTTTAATAAGCCGCAAGACCGGCTGTTTGCCGGGCAGATAGACCGGATGGACCGCTTTGCGCTGCGCTACCGCGCCCGCCTGCACCAGCACGCGCAGGCATTGCAGCCGTGGGGTGGCCTGCGCGGTATGCGCGCCAGCCTTATCCCGCATCAGTTGTACATTGCCCGTGAAGTGGGCCAGCGCCACGCGCCACGCGTGCTGCTGGCTGATGAAGTAGGGTTGGGTAAAACCATTGAAGCAGGCATGATTATCCACCAGCAACTGCTGGCCGGACGCGCCGAGCGCGTGCTGATAGTGGTGCCGGAAACCTTGCAGCATCAGTGGCTGGTGGAGATGCTGCGCCGGTTTAACTTGCTGTTTTCTCTGTTTGATGACGAGCGTTACGCCGAAGCGCGTCTGGACAGCGACAACCCGTTTGAAACCGAGCAGTTAATCATCTGCTCGCTCGATTTTGTGCGCCGCAACCCCTCGCGCTTTGAACAGTTACAGGATGCCGAATGGGACTTGCTGGTGGTCGATGAAGCGCACCATCTGGCCTGGAGTGAAGCGGCACCGAGTGCGGCTTACCGCGCCATTGAGAAGCTCGCCGAGGTCACGCCCGCAGTCTTGCTGTTGACCGCAACGCCAGAGCAGTTAGGGCAGGAAAGCCACTTTGCCCGCCTGCGCCTGCTTGACCCGGATCGCTTCCACGATTATCAGGAATTTGTCGCCGAACAACAGCACTACCGCCCGGTGGCGGATGCCGTCAGCTTGCTGCTGGGCGGTGAGCCTATCAGCGATGCGCAGCGCAACATGTTAAGCGACATGCTGGGCGAGCAGGATATCGAGCCGCTGCTGAAATCCATCGCCAGCGAGCGTGAGGATGCTATCAGCGCCCGTCAGGAGCTGATAGCCATGCTGATGGACCGCCACGGCACCAGCCGGGTGCTGTTCCGTAATACCCGCCAGGGGGTAAAAGGCTTCCCGAAACGCGAGCTGCACCAGATAAAACTGCCGCTGCCGACGCAGTATCAAACCGCGATGCGCGTCGCCGGTATCATGAATGCGCGTAAATCAGCGGAAGACTGCGCCCGCGACATGCTCTACCCGGAACAAATTTATCAGCAATTTGAAGATGATAACGCGACATGGTGGAGCTTTGACCCGCGCGTTGAATGGATGCTGGATTTCCTCACCAGCCACCGTGATGAAAAAGTGCTGGTTATCTGCGCCAAAGCCGCCACCGCGCTGCAACTCGAACAAGTGCTGCGCACCCGCGAAGCGATTCGTGCCGCCGTGTTCCACGAAGGGCTATCGATTCTCGAGCGTGACCGGGCGGCAGCGTATTTCGCCTCCGCCGAAGACGGCGCACAGGTGCTTATCTGTTCCGAGATAGGCTCCGAGGGCCGCAACTTCCAGTTCGCCAGCCATCTGATCATGTTTGATCTGCCGTTTAACCCGGATCTGCTGGAGCAACGCATCGGTCGTTTGGATCGTATCGGCCAGAGCCGTGACATCCAGATTATGGTGCCGTATCTGGAAAATACCGCGCAGGCATTGCTGGTACGCTGGTATCACGAAGGGCTCGATGCCTTCGAGCACACCTGCCCGACCGGTCGCACCATTTATGATAAGCACCATGAACAGTTGATTACGCTGCTGGCGAAACCCACCGAAACCGACGGGCTTGATGAGCTCATCCACACCTGTCGCCAGCAACATGACCAGCTCAAGGCACAACTGGAACAGGGGCGTGACCGCCTGCTGGAACTGCACTCCAATGGCGGTGAGCAGGCTCAGGCGCTGGCTGCGGCAATCGCCGAGCAGGATGATGATGTCGGTCTGGTCAATTTTGCCCTCAACCTGTTTGATATCATCGGTATCCATCAGGATGACCGCAGTGACAACCTGATAGTGCTGACGCCATCGGATCATATGCTGGTGCCGGATTTCCCCGGCTTGCCGCAGGATGGTTGCACCATTACCTTTGACCGCGAGCAGGCGCTGTCGCGCGAAGATGCCCAGTTCGTCAGTTGGGAGCACCCGCTGATTCGTAACGGGCTGGATCTGGTGCTCTCCGGCGACACCGGCAGTTGCGCCGTCTCGCTGCTGAAAAATAAAGCCTTGCCGGTTGGCACCTTGCTGACGGAGCTGGTGTATGTGGTTGAAGCGCAGGCACCGAAAAAACTGCAACTGACCCGCTTCCTGCCACCGACGCCGATTCGCGTACTGCTCGATCGCAAAGGCACCAATCTGGCCGCTCAGGTGGAGTTTGAAAGTTTCAATCGCCAGTTGAGCGCGGTGAACCGTCATACCTCCAGCAAGCTGGTGAATGCGGTACAAGATGATGTCCATGCCATGCTGCAAAAAGCCCAGCCCGTGGTGGATGCACAGGCGCAGGTGCTCATCACCGAAGCGAAAAACCGTGCCGATACCGAACTCCGCCGCGAACTTGAACGTCTGCAAGCGCTGAAAGCCGTCAACCCGAATATTCGTGATGACGAACTCGAGGCGCTGGAAGAACAGCGTGAACAGGTGCTGCAAAACCTGCAACAGGCCAACTGGCGTCTCGATGCTATCCGCCTGGTGATGGTGGCGCATCAGTAAACGCCATCGGTTGTCTATATATACGCGCGGCAACGTCACTGACGTGCCGCGCTGTCGGAGTTGTCATGCACCCCTACAATCCGCCGCGCGATCCCTGGTTACATATTCTGTATCAAGACCCGCATATTATGGTCGTGAATAAACCGAGCGGCCTGCTCTCAGTGCCGGGTCGGGCCGAGGAACACAAAGACAGCATCATGAGCCGCATTCAGGCCGATTTTCCCGCCGCCGAATCCGTACATCGGCTCGATATGGCGACCAGCGGCGTAATAGCCGTGGCGCTGACCAAGGCCGCCGAGCGCGAGCTTAAACGGCAGTTTCGCGAACGAGAGCCGAAGAAATCCTATGTCGCACGCGTGTTTGGCCATCTTGAGCAGGATGAAGGGCTGATAGACCTGCCGCTGATTTGTGACTGGCCGAATCGCCCCAAACAGAAAGTCTGCTTCGAGCAGGGCAAACCCGCTCAGACCGCCTATCAGGTTCTCTCGCGCGATGATGATGGCACCACTCGCGTCAACCTAATGCCGATTACCGGACGTTCGCACCAGTTGCGGGTACATATGCTGGCGCTCGGCCACCCGATTTTAGGCGACGGGTTTTATGCCTCGCCCGAGGCGCTGGCGCGGGCCCCAAGGCTGTTACTGCATGCTCAAGAGCTGGCTATCACGCATCCGGCATTCGCCACACCGATGCATTTTCGCTGCGAAGCCGACTTTTAAAGCGCGTCCGGCACGATGACGTGTCTCGTTAACAACAGGATGACAGTGGGGAAACGCGCAGGGCGTCAGCGGGAAAACTTGTGGGTTTTGAGGAATTCGTAAGCAGCCTGAATGTCCTGGGCTTTGCGCTTGGCCATTTCAATCATTCTGGGCGATAGCCCTTTGCCCATCATTTTATCGGGATGATGTTCACTCATCAGTTTGCGGTAAGCCCGTTTTACCGTCGCCGCATCATCGCTGGTATGCACGCCCAGCGTGCGGCAGGCGCTCTCAAGCGTAGGCCCGCGCGATGACACCGGCGGACGCTGGCCATAAGACTGCCCGCCATACGAGCGCTGATAAGATTTATTCCCCTGACGCGAAGAAGAGTTATAGCTATTGTTCTGTGACTGTGAACTCCCACTCCCCTGCTGAGACTGCCCTTGTTGTCTCGACTGGCTGTTCTGCCGTGACTGATTATTTTGCTTGGATTGGTAACTGTTCTGCCGCGACTGATAATTCCCCTGGCGCGACGACTGGCTGTTACGTTCCATATTGCGCATGAACAGTTCAAACTGCTCGCGCGTCACGCCCAGCTCATCGGCAAAAACATACAGCAACCGGCGCTCGTTAGGGTGCAGCGCGCCATCAACAAACGCGACCTGCAATTGAATTTCAAGAAACATGCGAATCAGATCAAAGCGGCCGATGCAGGCATCGCGCAGTTTACGCAGCTTGTTTCGCACCGGAAACTGACTGGCTTTGCCTTCGCGAAACGCCTGTTGCGCCGCATTGCGCGCTTCGCCATACAGCTCAAGCCTATCCATCATGTTGGTGGCGATACGGATGTCTGACTCCGTCACCCGCCCCTTGGATTTCGCCAGATGTCCCATCGCCTGAAAGGTCGTGAGACAGAATAATGCCTGACGGGTCGCCTGTGCGGAAAAAAAGTCGCGCTGACGGGATGCCCGGGCTCTGTCAACCAAATGACCTAGCAAGAGCCCGATAATCAACCCGCTGATCCCCGCGCTGGATACAATCCCGAGCGCCAGTCCCAGCAACTTTCCCCAATACTGCATATACTCCTCAAATCCTCATGCCGTCGGCTAAAAATTGCTTTATCATACCCGTCATTTATCTTTGCTCCTAACGGCAACGCATAGAAAATGGCGGGGATTTTGCACTGGCACCGTGCCAGTGGTTATATCAAGTCTCTGGCCGTTTGCCGGCATACTGCCCCTGATGACGGAACACCTGATACTGCGTATGAAAAAAAGTCTTCCAACCTTGCTGGCCTCGCTTATCGGGTCGGCGCTGTACAGCCAGCATGCGCTGGCCGATCTCGCCTCTCAGTGCATGTTGGGCGTACCCGTGTATAACCGTCCGTTTGTCGCGGGCGACACCAACCAGTTGCCGGTTCACATTACCGCTGACCAGTCACAGGCCAACTATCCGAACGATGCGGTGTTCTCAGGCAATGTTTACGTTGAACAAGGCAACCGTGTCCTCACCGCCGATCAGGTGTTGCTTAACCAAAAGCCGCAGGCGAATCAGGCCGATCCTGTCCGTACTGTGACCGCCATCGGCAATGCGCATTACGATGACAATCAGGTGATCCTCAAAGGCCCGAAAGCCTGGTCTAACCTGAACACGAAAGACACCGACGTGGAGAACGGCAACTATCAAATGGTTGGCCGTCAAGGGCGCGGCGACGCCGACAAGATGAAGATGCGTGAGAATAACCGCTATACCATTTTGGATCACGGCTCATTTACGTCTTGCCTGCCTGGAGATGATAGCTGGAGTGTGGTCGGTTCGGAAGTGATTCAGGACAGACAAGAAGAAGTTGCTGAAATCTGGAATGCCCGCTTTCGTATCGCCGGTGTCCCGGTGTTCTACAGCCCCTATATGCAACTTCCGTTGGGTGACAGACGCCGCTCCGGTTTTCTCATCCCCAATGCCAAATATGGCAGCAGCAATGGGTTTGAGCTGATTACACCCTATTACTGGAACATTGCGCCAAATTACGACGCCACCATTACCCCACACGTGCAGACCAACCGTGGTATGCAGTGGCAAAACGAGTTCCGCCACCTGTCGCGTTTTGGCTTTAGCCTGGTTGAATTTGACTGGCTGGAGAACGACAGGCAGTACAAAAATGACGTGATGTCGGGCAAATCCGGCTACGCCGCCGATGATGACTATACTCGCTGGCTGTTCCACTGGCAGCATTTCGGCGTGATGGACCAGGTCTGGCGTTTTGGCGTGGATTACACCAAAGTCAGTGACTCGAGCTATTTTACCGATCTCGACTCTTTCTACGGTAATACCACTGACGGTTATGCCACGCAAAAATTCAGCCTGGGCTACGCCAACCAGAATTGGGATGCCACATTATCGACGCGCCAATATCAGATTTTCAGCAGTCTGGCGAGCCGGGATGTGTATCGCGCAATGCCGCAGCTTGATATCAACTACTATCAAAACGATGTCGGCCCGTTTGACTTCCACCTCTATGGTCAAGCGGTGAAATTTACCAACGTCAACCCCGTCTACCCTGACGCCAGCCGCTTCCATGTCGAACCGACGTTGTCGCTGCCGATTGCCAACAAATGGGCCAGCCTGAATACCGAAACCAAACTGATGGCGACCCACTATCAGCAGGAAAATCTGGATAAATACCTCGCCAGCGGCGTCAACAACACCGAGGCACTGGCATTAAAAGAGAGCGCCAATCGTGTGATGCCGCAGTTCAAAACTGACGGCAAAATGGTGTTTGAACGCGAGATGGACTGGGCGGCAGGCTACACCCAGACGCTGGAACCTCGCGTGCAGTACCTGTATGTGCCATATCGTAATCAGTCATCCATTCGTACCTATGACTCCACATTGTTGCAGGCTGACTACGCCGGTTTGTTCCGCGATAGAACCTTCAGTGGCCTGGATCGTATCGCTTCAGCCAATCAGGTATCGAGCGGCGTCACCACCCGGTTATACGACAGCGCGCTTGAGGAGCGGTTTAACGCCTCTCTCGGCCAGATTTACTATTTTGACCGCCCGCGTACCGGGACATCCACCAATATTGACCAAAATAATGACAGCGGCAGCCTGGCCTGGGCTGGCGACGCCTATTGGAAATTCGCCGATAACTGGGGCGTACGCGGCGGCGCTCAGTACGATAAACGCATCAATAATTTCACATTGGGTGATGCGGTACTGGAATACCGTGGTGGTGGCGAACGTATGTTCCAGTTGAATTACCGTTTCGCCAGTGCCGAATACATTCAGGCAATGTTACCTAACATCAGAAATCCGGGTTATCAGCAAGGTATTTCTCAGGTTGGCGCTACCGCCAGTTGGCCGCTGTCAGAGCGCTGGGCGATTATCGGCGCTTACTATTACGATACCAAAGCGAATCAGCCTGCTGACCAGAAACTCGGCCTGCAATACAACACCTGCTGTTGGGCGGTCAACGTTGGCTATGAGCGTAAAATTACCAAATGGAACAGCAACCTTAACCAAAGCGTGTATGACAACAAAGTCGGCTTCAGCTTTGAGTTACGCGGGTTGAGTAGCAACTACAGTCTGGGAACAGGAAAAATGCTGGCAACGGGCATTTTGCCTTACCAGCGCGCCTTCTAAGGTATTTGATGATGGTGTTATGCCGGGAACTCTGACAACGAGAGGCGTCTAACTAACCGGTAGCTATAAGTAACCTGTAGCAATAAAGAACCTGGCGTAGCAGAGCGTGTTTGGTCATCGGTTTACACGCGCTCTGGGGCCAAAAACCTTGGCATACACGGTAGCTGAACGTTTTTGGCCCGTATGGGTTTAACTGGCAGCGAACCCAGCCTTTGATGGGATAGGTTCTCAACATTTAACCCGCTCTGGCGGATGATATTAACGGGAAAGGTATGAAGAACTGGAGAGCGCTTGTTCTGGGGCTGGCACTGAGTGCCAATATGGCAGTTGCGGCACCGCAGGAGATAAATAAAATCGCCGCCGTGGTCGATAACAGTGTCGTGCTGGAAAGCGATATCAATAGCCTGCTGCAATCCGTGAAAATGAATGCGCAGGAAGCCGGCCAGCAACTGCCGGATGACAGCACGCTCCGCCACCAAATTCTGGAACGCCTGATCATGGATAACATCATCATGCAGATGGCGCAGAAGATGGGCGTGCAGATTTCCGACGAGCAACTGGATCGCTCTATCACCAATATCGCGGCGCAAAACCGCATGAGTCTTGATCAATTACGCGGTCGGCTGGCCAATGAAGGCGTCAATTTTGACACCTATCGCAACCAGATTCGCAAAGATATGACCATCGCTGAAGTGCGTAACAGCGAAGTGCGCCGTCGCGTTACCGTTCTGCCGCAAGAGGTGGACTCTCTCGCCCAACAGCTCGCAAGCCAGGGGGCGAATGGCCCTGAAGTTAACCTCAGCCAGATTCTGATCCCGCTTGCGGAAAACCCGACGCAAGATCAGGTTGATAAAGCCGAGTCATTGGCAAACCGGCTGGTAAAAGACGCCACGCAAGGGGCCGATTTTGGCAAACTGGCGATTACCTACTCCGCCGATCCGCAGGCCTTAAAAGGCGGCCAGATGGGATGGGGGCGTCCACAAGAGTTACCATCGCTGTTTGCCGAACGTCTCTCTAGCCCGCGTAAAGGCCAGATAATCGGGCCAATCCGCTCAGGCGTCGGTTTCCATATTTTGCGTGTCAATGACACCCGTGGCGGCGATCAGGCGGTTTCGGTGACAGAGATGCACGCACGCCACATCCTGCTGCGTACCTCGGTGGTGATGAATGATGCCCAGGCTCGCGCCAGGCTTGAAGACGTCGCCAGCCAAATTCGTAGCGGCAAACTGAGCTTTGCTGCGGCCGCCAAACAGTTATCACAAGACCCCGGCACCGCCAATCAGGGCGGCGACCTGGGATGGGCCTCACCGGATATGTACGACCCGGCATTCCGCGATGCGCTGACCCAACTGCAAAAAGGCGAACTCAGTGCGCCGGTTCACTCCTCTTTCGGTTGGCACTTGATTCAATTGCTGGATTCTCGTCAGGTCGATAAAACCGACGCAACGCAAAAAGAGCGCGCATATCGCATGCTGTTTAACCGTAAATTTGCTGAAGAAGCCCAGACCTGGATGCAGGAAAAACGTGCCGCAGCCTACGTGAAAATCATTAGTGGTCAGAACTGATGCAAACTGAAAAGCCGCAATCCGGCAGCGCCCCGATAGCCCACACTGGCGTTGCCAGAATCGTTATCACGCCCGGCGAACCCGCCGGGATTGGCCCCGACCTGATTGTTGCGCTGGCCCAGCAAGACTGGCCTGTGGAACTGGTGGTGTGCGCGGATGCGGCGTTACTGCAAACGCGCGCGCAGGCATTGCAACTGCCGCTGCAATGGCGCGAATATCAGCCGTCGCAGCCGGCACAACCCCAGCAAGCCGGTACGCTGACGCTGCTGCCGGTGCCGCTCCACGCGCCAGTTGTCGCAGGCCAGTTAGACGTTGCCAACGCCCGCTATGTGGTCGAAACGCTGGCACGCGCCTGCGATGGCTGCTTGCAGGGGGAATTTGCCGCTCTCGTCACCGGCCCGGTGCAGTAAAGGCATTATTAATGATGCCGGTATCGCATTTTCCGGCCATACCGAGTTTTTCGCCGATCGCAGCCACTGCCAGCGAGTGGTGATGATGCTGGCAACCGAAGAGCTGCGTGTAGCTCTGGCCACCACCCACCTGCCGCTCAAAGCCGTTTCAGATGCGATCACCCGCGACAGCCTGCATGAAGTGATCGCGATTTTGCATCACGACTTGCAGCAAAAATTCGGTATTTCGCAGCCGGTTATCTACGTCTGCGGGCTCAATCCACATGCCGGAGAAGGCGGGCATATGGGGCGCGAGGAGTTGGATGTGATTATCCCGGCGCTCGATGAGCTGCGTCAGGCTGGGATTCAGCTTGTCGGCCCGCTTCCGGCCGATACCTTGTTTCAGCCCAAGTATCTCGACCACGCCGACGCCGTGTTGGCGATGTATCACGATCAGGGCTTGCCCGTACTGAAATATCAGGGCTTTGGCCGGGCTGTTAATATTACTCTGGGGCTACCGTTCATCCGTACCTCCGTTGACCACGGCACCGCGCTGGAACTGGCCGCCAGCGGTCAGGCCGACTCAGGCAGTCTGCGTACTGCCTTACATCTCGCTATTGATATGACGACTAACTGTAATGAATAACCGCGTCCACCAAGGCCACTTCGCGCGTAAGCGTTTTGGTCAAAATTTTCTTAACGATCACTTTGTCATCGACAGCATCGTTAGCGCCATCCACCCACTGCCGGATCAAGCTATCGTAGAGATAGGCCCGGGTTTAGGCGCATTAACCGTGCCGGTTGGCGATCGCATGGATCGTTTCACCGTGGTGGAGCTTGACCGCGATCTGGCCGCCCGTCTGGAAGTACACCCGACGCTGAAAGATAAGCTCACCATCATCCAACAGGATGCGATGACCGTCGATTTCGCCGCTCTGTCGCAACAGGCGGGACAACCGCTGCGGGTTTTTGGTAATCTTCCGTATAATATTTCGACACCGCTGATGTTCCACCTGTTCAGCTATACTCACGCCATTCGCGATATGCACTTTATGTTGCAAAAAGAGGTGGTGAACCGCCTGGTCGCAGGCCCGAACAGTAAAGCCTATGGCCGTCTGAGCGTGATGGCGCAGTATTATTGTCAGGTGATCCCGGTGCTGGAAGTGCCGCCAACGGCTTTCAAACCCGCGCCCAAAGTCGACTCAGCGGTAGTCAGACTGGTGCCGTACACCACCTCGCCATATCCGGCGGTGGATACGCGCGTATTAAGTCGGATAACGACCGAGGCGTTTAATCAGCGCCGGAAAACGTTGCGCAACAGCCTGGGGAATGTGTTCACTCCCGAGCAACTCATCGCGCTGGAAGTAGACCCGAATAGCCGGGCAGAGAACGTCACGATTATGCAATATTGTCGGCTGGCCGAATGGCTGACCGCACACCCCACATCGCAGGAATAAGCTGGAGTTGTCGTCATGATGAATGCGCCCCGAGTTTGCATACAGGTTCAGAGCTTCTATGTCGAAGCGCAATCCCAGCCAGAGGAAGCGCGCTTTGTCTTTGCCTATACCATTACTATCCGCAATCTGGGGCGTCATGACGTCAAACTGCTTAACCGCTACTGGCTTATTACTAACGGTAACGGTAAACAGACCGAAGTCCAGGGCGAAGGCGTTATCGGCCTTCAGCCCGTTATCAACCCCGGTAGCGAATTCCAATATACCAGCGGCGCGATTCTGGAAACCCCAATGGGCACCATGGAAGGCTATTACCAGATGATTGACCATCAGGGCGAAACATTTCAGGCCCCTATTAGCGTATTTCGCCTGGCGATCCCCTCACTGATACATTAAACGATTATGGCTACCTATCTTATTGGCGATGTTCACGGCTGCGCCGTCGAACTCAAGGCGCTATTGGCTCAAATTGGCTTTAACCCTGACGATGACACGCTGTGGCTCACCGGCGATCTGGTCGCGCGCGGCCCCGACTCCGTCGAGGTGTTGCGCTATGTACGCTCACTGGGCGATGCGGTGCGTCTGGTGCTCGGCAACCACGATTTACACCTGTTAGCCGTCTATGCAGGTATCAGCCGTAATAAACCGAAAGATCGTTTAGATCCACTGCTCAACGCACCGGATGCGGACGAACTGATTAACTGGCTACGCCGCCAGCCGCTGCTTCAGGTCGATGAAGAGAAAAAGCTGGTGATGTCCCACGCCGGTATCACGCCGCAGTGGACACTGGAAACGGCAAAAATGTGCGCGCGCGAGGTAGAAGCTATCCTCAGCAGCGACAGCTACCCGCTGTTTCTCGATGCGATGTACGGCGATATGCCAAACCACTGGAGCCCGGAGCTCAGTGGGTTAGCCCGGTTACGCTTTAGCACCAATGTGTTTACCCGCATGCGTTATTGCTTCTCCGGCGGCCAGCTTGACATGCTGTGTAAAGAGGCACCATCACAGGCTCCGTCGCTACTTAAACCCTGGTTTTCGCTGGGTGGGCCGATTGCAGCCGAGTACGCGATTGCCTTCGGTCACTGGGCATCCCTGGAAGGCAAAGGCACGCCAGAAGGCATTTATGCACTGGATACCGGTTGTTGCTGGGGAGGAGCGCTGACTTGCCTGCGTTGGGAAGATAAACGCTATTTTTACCAACCTTCGCGACAAACACAGCTTAACAGCGGCAACATCGCGCTGTAATGTCACCGGCGCATGGCCGCCGGTGACAGTCACATCACGCCATTACGCGCCAATCACGCCGCCATCTTCACGGGTTATCATGATAACCGACGAGCGAGGCCGCACGCTGTTGCCAGGAAAATGCGAGTCGCCTTTCTCACCGGGGTGCTGCACGTTAACAAACAGCGTGCGGTAATCCGGCGTAAAGGCGATCCCGGTCAGCTCGCAGGATTTTGGGCCGACCATAAAACGGCGAATCTCGCCGCTGGTCGGGTCGCCCACCAGCATCTGATTATTCCCCTGGCCGACAAAATCACCGCTGTTGCTGTAGTTACCGTCTGTCAATATCCACAGGCGGCCATCCTTATCAAAGCCCAATCCATCGGGGCTGTTAAAGCTGTTTTCTGCGGTAATGTTTGGCGTACCGCGATTCACGCCCTCCGGGTGTGCCACCGGATTGCCGCACAAGGCGTACATATCCCAGTTAAACAGCGTTGCACTGGCATCGCCGCCTTCATCCCAGCGGATTATCTGGCCATAAATATTATTCGGACGCGGGTTGGCGGCATTGACCGGCATGCCCTCTTCACCGCGTTTACTGTTGTTTGTCAGCGTACAATAGGCCCGGCCATCATGCGGATTCACCGCTATCCACTCCGGCCTGTCCATGCGCGTGGCCTTCACCTGTGAGGCCGCTTTACGGGCAAAAATCAGCACCTCTGCCTGGCTGTGAAAACCGTTTTCCGGCGTCAATCCATTTTTGCCAAACTCCAGCGCAATCCAGCGCCCTTTGCCTTTTAGCGGTGTACCGGCTTCATCGGCATCGAACTGCGCAACATACAGCACGCCGTCATCCAGCAATGCGGCATTCGCCGCCGGGTTGCTGATATCAACCCGGCCTGCCGAGACATATTTATAGATAAACTCGCCGCGCTCATCATCCCCCATGTACACCACCAACTGGCCATTTTTAGCCACAGTCACAGCCGCGTTCTCATGCTTGAAGCGCCCCAACGCCGTGCGTTTTACCGGCACGGCATTCGGGTTCATCGGGTCGATTTCCACAATCCAGCCGTGGCGGTTAAATTCGTTCGGATGCGCGGCGACATCAAAGCGGTCATCAAAATCCACCCAGTTACGCTCAGGCTCTTTGACCTTCAATGAGTAACGTTTCTGCTCTGGCGTGGTTTGATAGTCCGCCTGACGGGTGCCGAAATAGGTATCAAAGTTCTCTTCACAGGTCAGGTACGTGCCCCACGGCGTCTTGCCATTCGCACAGTTGCCAAACGTTCCCAGCACCTGCATACCCTGTGGGTCGGCGGCGGTTTTCAACAGCGCATGGCCTGCCGCCGGGCCGCTAAAGCGCATCGGCGTATTGGCGGTAATACGGCGGTTATAGCGCGACGGGCGTTCAATCTCCCAACGTACTGAATCGGCGACACGCTTGACGGCGACAATCGACACACCGTGAGCGGCCTGAGATTTGCGCACATCGTCGAGGCTGACGGCTTTGGTGCCGCCGTGCGCAAACAGGTACTGCTCGTTGACATATTCGTTATTGATGGCCATCACGCCGTGGCGTTCATCAATCGGGAAAAAGCTCATGCCGTCGTTATTATCGCCAAACTGTTTTTCCTGATCGGCGGCGCTGCTCTTGCCTTCAGGATGAAAAGCCGGTGCCCCTTCGAGTAACGGCTCTCCCCAGGAGATCAGCACCTCGGCACGGTAGCCGGACGTAATCACGATGTTATCTTCCGTCGAGGTGGCGATGCCCTTAAAACCGAGTAACGGGCTGGAAGGCGTATTGCCGTTGGCCGCCTTGGTCACGCCGGGGAAAAAACCGATACCTCCGCCGAGAAACCCTGCCAGCCCCAGTGCTCCGGCATGGCCTAACAGTTTGCGGCGGGCAGGATCCATCAGGTGCGCGTCATGATTAAGGTGAGTGTTGTCAGTCATAGTCGGCTACGTCCTTTGCATGGTTCATTCAGGCGAGGTCACACACCTCACCACGAGGCAGGAATGACGACCGATGCTACGCAATAAATATGACCAAACGTTTACACCAGGATACAGACAAGAAACAAAAACCAATAATCAGCAACAATAGCCGGAGATAGCGAGGATAAAAAAACCCGCCGATGGCGGGTCGAGGTGAGCAAAGCGAAGGCACTAGCGACGTTCAAGAATCTCGAAACAGTAGCAGTGCGAGTTGTGTTCATCGGCATCGTGGAATTCGCTGAAGCTTGATACCCACTCATCCGGCTCATAGTCCGGGAAATGGGTATCGCCTTCGACTTCAGCATCAATGTGAGTCAGATAAAGCCGGGTGGCACGCGGCAACATCTGCTGATACACATGACCGCCGCCGATCACCATGACTTCCTCAACCTCTCCGGCGGCGGCCAGCGCAGCCTCCAGCGAATCCGCCCAAGTGACGCGATCGTCATCGCCGGGCTGGCGACTCACCACAATGTTCAACCGGCCAGGCAGCGGCTTGCCGATAGACTGGTATGTCTTGCGCCCCATGATAACGGGCTTATTGAGGGTGTTGCGCTTAAACCACGCTAAATCGGCGGGCAAATGCCACGGCATGGCATTTTCCATACCGATCACACGATCTACTGCCAGTGCGGCAATCAAACTAATCACCATGGTAAAACCCTACAAGCTACGAAATGGGTGTCACTATACGTAAAGGCTGTGGAGGCGTCGATATCATAACCGGGCCCACAGCCAATATTTAAGAGAACACCGAATACCTGTGAATTATACGCCGGGACGTTTACGGTAAATCCAGATACCGGGTAACGACAAACCGATAGACAGTGCCCCCACAATGAAGCTGGCCTTCAAAAAGTTGGTGATGAGCGTCTGCATCAGCGCTTCGCTGTAACCCTGATGGGAGAGCTGTACCACGGAAATCATCGCGGTGTAGGCAGAAATACCGGGAAACATCGGGATAACAGCCGCAACGGTGAACACCTTCGGATGGGCCAAAAACCAGCGTGACCAGCGAATACCGATAATCCCCACCATAATCGAGGCCACAAATGTTGCCCATTCAACCGGCACGCCAAAGCGAATCAACAAAAAGCGCGCACCGTGCCCCAGGCCGCCAAGCAACGCGCAGTACGGTAACGCGCGCATCGGTACATTGAACACCATAGCAAACCCTACCGCAGGGACTGCCGCCAGCAGCATGTCCTGAATCAACGCGCCAATCAGTTCAATGACCATCCGTGAAGCCCCCATAGCGTCATCGCCGTTACCACACCAATGCAGGTTGCCAGAGTCAGCAGGCTCGCCATCGTCCAGCGCGCCAGCCCGGTATTGATATGGCCTTTAAACATATCCGCCACCGCATTAATCAACGGAAAACCAGGCACCAGCAGCAATACGCTGGCCGCCATCGCCACGGAGGAGCTCTGTTCCAGACCGGGAACCCGCATCAGCAGGCCGGATGCGGAGGTGGCGACAAAAGCGGTAATACAGAAATTAATCAATGGATTGAGATGACGAGCCGTGAGTACCTGACGGACATACATCGCCATGCCGCTGGCTATCAACGTCACCAGAAACGCATCCCAGCCACCGCCGTTCAAGCGGCTAAAGCAACCACACGACAGTGCCACCATCGTCACCATCAACCAGCGCGGATAGCGTAACGGCTTGATATGGCTAAAGCGTTTCGCCACGCCATCCACATCCAACAGCTTATGCTCGGCCATGATCACGACACGCTGCACTTCCGTCACCACATGCATGTTGATGCCGCGATCGACATTTTTACGCGTCGATGTCAGGCAATGCCCCTGCATGATGGTGGTCAGGACAATCGAATTCGCCGAGATAGAGCCCTCAACACTATCCATCCCTAATGCAACGCCAAGGCGTGATGCCAATTGTTCAACCAGTGTACTTTCCGCACCATGCTGTAACAGCAACAGCGCACATTGAATACATAACCGGGTAATATCCCGTTGCTGTGTTGTTTCACATACCATGTTACATCCCTACTGTCTGCCCAAATATAACCACTATTACTGTGGCTTTTATAAGTTTATTAACACGTAAAACGGGTGATGGATAGCGTGGAAAAATGAATAGTGCGAAAAAATTTCACTGACGGTATTATGCCCACCTTTTTCCGCCAGATCTTTGATTGCCACACATAATCCATCATGCTTGAGACCTCTTTATTTGTCGCCACCATCGCTGCGCTGGGGATGATTTCTCCCGGCCCGGACTTCTTTCTGGTTATCAAAAACGCGGTGCGTTATCCGCGTATCGCCGCCATGATGACTGTTCTCGGCGTTATCGCAGGCGTTGCTACCCATATGGCCTACTGTGTCGCGGGGCTGGCCGTGGTTATCACCACCACACCTTGGTTATTCAGCCTGCTGAAATACGTCGGCGCGGCCTACCTTATCTGGCTTGGCCTACAGGCATTGTGCGCTCGCGGCGGCAGCCAGCTCTCCCTTTCCGGCATCCGTAGCCAGCACGTCGGGCTGTGGAAAGCCTTCATGCAGGGCTATCTGTGTAACCTGCTCAATCCCAAGGCCACGCTGTTCTTTCTGGCGGTATTTACTCAGGTACTGAACCTTGATTCCAGCCTCGGTGAAAAGCTGTGGTACGCCGGAATCATTCTCGGCCTGACGCTTATCTGGTGGCCGCTGCTGGTGGTACTGATTCAAAGTGAAGCAGTGCGGCAAGGGTTATCCAAGGCGCAAAAATTGCTCGATAAATTGCTGGGCGGCGTCCTGATAACGCTTGGCATCAAAGTCGCCCTGAGCTGATCGCTCCTGCCTGGATAGTCTGGCCTGCGCCATCGACCACCTCGCCATACACCAACCTGAAGATGAAAAAAAACCGGTCAGCAACTGGCCGGTTTACGTTTCTGATAACTCACGGTAACGCTTTAGCCATTCAGACGCGCATGCATTTCCTGCACCGAAATAACCTGCTCGGTCGGATCGGCATTGAGCGACATCGCGGTGGCAAAACCGCCGTTCATGGTGGTGTCGTAATGCACTTTATATTGCAGTGCGCTGCGGCGAATCAGTTTGGAATCTTCAATCGCCTGACGACCTGCCGTGGTATTGACGATGTAGGTGTACTCGCCATTCTTGATGCGATCCTGAATGTGCGGGCGGCCTTCGTGCACTTTGTTCACCAGGCGCGGGTTAATTCCAGCCTCACCCAACACCACCGCAGTACCGTGGGTCGCATCCAGCTCAAAGCCGTGTTTAAGCAGTTTCGCAGCCAAATCCACCACCCGCGCTTTATCGCCTTCACGCACCGACAACAGCGCACGCCCGGTTTTCTTCATCGGCGAGTTGCTGCCCAGCATCGCTTTGGCAAAGGCTTCAGCGAAGGTACGGCCCACGCCCATCACTTCACCGGTCGAGCGCATTTCCGGCCCAAGAATCGGGTCAACGCCGGGGAATTTATTGAACGGCAGCACCACTTCCTTGACGGAGTAGTACGGCGGGATCACCTCTTTGGTGACGCCCTGCTGCGCCAGCGTTTGTCCCACCATCACGCGGGCGGCCACTTTCGCCAGCGGCACACCGGTCGCTTTGGAAACAAACGGCACGGTACGGGCCGCACGCGGGTTCACCTCAATCAGGTACACTTCGTTGTTTTTCACCGCGAACTGCACATTCATCAGGCCACGCACGGCAAGCTCGAACGCCAGTTTTTCTACCTGCTGGCGCATCACATCCTGAATTTCTTTGCTCAGGGTGTAGGCAGGCAGTGAACACGCGGAGTCACCGGAGTGAACCCCCGCCTGCTCGATGTGCTCCATAATGCCGCCAATCAGCACGCGCTCACCGTCGCAAATGGCGTCCACGTCCACTTCTACAGCATCATCCAGGAAGCGGTCTAACAGTACCGGCGCATCGTTGGAAACGCTGACGGCGGTCTGGAAGTAACGGCGTAAATCCACTTCGTCATACACGATTTCCATCGCGCGGCCACCCAGTACGTAAGACGGGCGCACCACCAGCGGATAACCGATGTTAACGGCTTTTTCCACCGCCTGGTCGATGGTGCTGACCGTGGCGTTAGCCGGTTGCTTCAGGCCAAGGCGGTTAACCGCCTGCTGGAAGCGCTCGCGGTCTTCGGCGCGGTCGATGGCATCCGGGCTGGTGCCAATCACCGGCACACCGGCGGCTTCAAGCTGGCGCGCCAGTTTCAATGGCGTCTGGCCGCCATACTGCACGATAACGCCCTTCGGCTGCTCGATACGCACAATCTCCAGCACGTCTTCCAGCGTGACCGGCTCAAAGTAGAGACGATCGGAGGTGTCGTAATCGGTGGAGACGGTTTCCGGGTTACAGTTGACCATGATGGTTTCATAACCATCTTCACGCAGCGCCAGCGCCGCATGCACGCAGCAATAGTCGAACTCGATGCCCTGGCCGATACGGTTCGGCCCGCCGCCCAGCACCATTATCTTGTCGCGATCCTGATTCGGGTTGGCTTCGCACTCCTCATCATAGGTGGAGTACATATAGGCGGTGTCGGTAGCAAATTCCGCCGCACAGGTATCCACGCGCTTATACACCGGGTGCAGATTGTATTTCTGGCGCAGTTTGCGGATTTCGCTCTCAGAAACCCCTGCCAGTTTTGCCAGACGCGCATCGGCAAAGCCCTTACGCTTCAGTAACCGCAGGAATTCCGGCGTCAGGCCATTCGCCCCTTGTTCAGCCACCTGCTCTTCCAGGCGCACCAGTTCTTCGATTTGCACCAGGAACCAGCGGTCGATGTTGGTCAGGTTGAACACGCCGTCAACCGACATCCCGGCACGGAATGCATCGGCCAGATACCAGATACGATCGCCGCCGGCATCTTTCAGTTCACGGCGGATCTTGGTCAGCGCTTCCGGGTCATCCAGACTCACTTTCGGATCGAAACCGGTCGCGCCCACTTCCAGGCCACGCAGCGCTTTTTGCAGCGACTCCTGCTGGGTACGGCCAATGGCCATCACTTCACCTACCGACTTCATCTGTGTGGTCAGACGATCGTTAGCACCGGCGAATTTTTCAAAGTTAAAGCGCGGGATCTTGGTGACAACATAGTCGATGGACGGCTCAAACGACGCCGGAGTACGCCCGCCGGTAATGTCGTTCATCAGCTCATCGAGCGTGTAACCCACTGCCAGTTTGGCGGCAATTTTGGCAATCGGGAAGCCGGTGGCTTTGGAGGCCAGCGCCGAGGAGCGCGACACGCGCGGGTTCATCTCGATAACGATCAGACGCCCGGTTTTCGGGTTGACCGCAAACTGCACGTTAGAACCGCCGGTTTCCACGCCGATTTCACGCAGTACCGCCATCGAAGCGTTACGCATGATTTGATACTCTTTGTCCGTCAGCGTCTGTGCCGGAGCGACAGTGATGGAGTCACCGGTGTGAATGCCCATCGCATCAAAGTTTTCAATCGAGCAGACGATGATGCAGTTGTCATTCTTATCCCGCACCACTTCCATTTCATACTCTTTCCAGCCGATCAGCGATTCGTCGATCAGCAGTTCCTTGGTCGGCGACAAATCCAGGCCACGGGTACAAATTTCTTCAAACTCTTCGCGGTTATACGCGATGCCGCCACCGGTGCCGCCCATGGTGAAGGACGGGCGAATAATGCAGGGATAGCCCACATCCGCCGCAACAGCCAACGCCTCGTCCATGGTGTGTGCAATACCGGAACGCGCGGTTTCCAGGCCGATTTTCTTCATCGCGATGTCGAAACGGCGGCGATCTTCCGCTTTATCAATGGCATCCGCAGTGGCACCAATCATGGTGACGTCAAACTCCGCCAGCACGCCCTGCCGCTCCAGCTCCAGCGCGCAGTTCAGCGCCGTCTGGCCACCCATGGTCGGCAGCACCGCATCCGGGCGCTCTTTTTCGATAATTTTACGCACTACTTCCCAGTGAATCGGCTCGATGTAGGTGGCATCAGCCATTTCCGGGTCGGTCATGATGGTGGCGGGGTTAGAGTTCACCAGAATGACGCGGTAGCCTTCTTCACGCAGCGCCTTACACGCCTGAGCACCGGAATAGTCAAACTCACATGCCTGACCGATAACAATCGGGCCGGCACCGAGGATCAGGATACTTTTTATGTCTGTACGTTTTGGCATTTCTCGCTCCTGCGAACCCGTTTACTCACCGCTGCCCGGGCGCTATCGCCCTGTTCGTTTCCCGCAGCGTGACTAAACGAGCGCTGATTATTTGGTGTTACGGTAAGACTCAATCAGTTCGATGAAGTGATCAAACAGCGGTGCGGCATCGTGCGGGCCGGGGCTCGCTTCCGGGTGCCCCTGAAAACTGAACGCAGCTTTATCGGTGCGGTGAATCCCCTGCAACGAACCGTCGAACAGCGATTTGTGCGTCGCGCGCAGCGTGGCGGGCAGCGATGTTTCATCGACCGCAAAGCCATGGTTTTGGGCGGTTATCATCACGCGGTTGCCATCCAAATCTTTCACCGGATGGTTGCCACCGTGGTGGCCGAATTTCATCTTGACGGTTTGCGCGCCGCTGGCGAGCGCCAGCAACTGGTGGCCCAGACAGATACCAAACACCGGAATATCGGTTTCCAGAAACGCTTTGATAGCCTCAATCGCGTAATCGCACGGTGCCGGGTCGCCGGGGCCATTGGAGAGGAAAATACCGTCCGGGTTGAGTTTCAGTACCTCATCAGCCGGGGTTTGCGCTGGCACAACCGTCAGGCGGCAGCCACGATCCACCAGCATACGCAGGATGTTGCGCTTCACGCCGTAGTCATAGGCCACCACATGATACGGCAGTTCGCTCTCGTCTTTTGCTGCGGGCAATTCCCCTTCCAGCGTCCAACTGCCCTGTAACCAGGTATAGGGTGATTGTGTCGTCACCTCTTTGGCAAGATCCATCCCCTTAAGGCCAGGAAACACCTTGGCTTTTTCCAGCGCCAGCGCTGCATCCGGCGCATCACCGGCAATAATGCAACCGTTCTGCGCACCTTTTTCACGCAGCAGCCGTGTCAGCTTACGGGTGTCGATATCCGCAATCGCCACAATGTTGTTGCGTTTGAGGTAATCAGACAGGCTTTCTTCGCTGCGGTAATTGCTGGCAATCAGCGGTAAATCACGGATAACCAACCCTTGAGCATGAACGGCGGGAGATTCTTCATCGGCTTTGTTGGCACCGACATTGCCAATATGAGGATAGGTAAGAGTAACAATCTGGCGGGAATAGGAAGGATCAGTGAGGATTTCTTGATAACCGGTCATCGACGTATTGAAGACCACTTCCCCCACTGCCGCTCCCTCTGCCCCAATGGCCCGACCGTGGAATTGGGTTCCGTCTTCCAGAACCAACAGCGCTGACTTAATCAAAACACCCTCCGAGGAATAAAAAATCACGTTATTTGCATATTAATTCAGTTTGAAACGCTAAATCAATGCAAAAACCACCTGTAAGGCAAATTTTTGGCAAATTGCGCGCATTTTAATGATGCCCCCGCCCGTTGTCCACTTAAAGCAACATTTTTTTGGGTATTTTATGGCTTCAGAGAGGAATCATCATTCTCAGCGATAAAAACATACGTCAACTAAGAAAAGTAAACGGTTGCTAACCATAATGAACAACAAAGTGGTGAAAATCACCGCAAACCTGACTTGCGCAGCAATAAGCACACAAAGAAAACGAGAAAAACACAGAGAAAACAACAATAAAAAGCAATCTAATAAACAAAACCCAATAAGAAGCCTGTTTTTTACAAAAAAAATGGCACAAAATAATGTGCCATTTTAAATCAATGGATTAAATAAAGCCTCTTTTTAATAGGCATCATAAATCATTTAATCCAAGTACATCTCTCATATCAAAAAGACCCTGATTATGCGCACTTAACCACAATGCCGACCTGACAGCGCCATTTGCAAACGTCATACGGCTTGAGGCTTTATGAGTTATCTCAATGCGCTCGCCGATATCGGCAAACATGGCGGTGTGCTCGCCGACGATATCGCCTGCACGCACAGTGGCAAAGCCGATGCTTTTAGGGTCGCGCTCGCCGGTATGCCCCTCACGGGCATAGACCGCACAATCCTTCAAATCGCGCCCCAACGCGCCAGCTATCGCCTCACCCATTGCCAACGCCGTGCCTGATGGCGCATCCACTTTATGGCGGTGATGGGCTTCAATGATTTCGATATCGGTATACTCCCCCATCACTTTCGCTGCCTTTTCCAGTAGCTTCAGTAACACGTTTACGCCAACGCTAAAGTTCGCGGCAAACACGATACCGATATCAGCCGAGGCCTGCTGGATAGCCGCTTTTCCTTCATCGTCAAACCCGGTTGTCCCAATCACCATGCCTTTACCGTGCTGGCGACAAAAAGCCAGATGGTTGAGCGTCCCCTCCGGGCGGGTAAAATCGATAAATACGTCGAAATCATCGACCACGGCGTCCAGCGCGCTGTGAACCACAACGCCTGTTTTTGCCACGCCCGCCAGTTCCCCGGCATCACAGCCAATCAGGGATGAGCCTTCTCGTTCCAGCGCGGCGCCCAGCACCACGCCCTCCAGCTGTAACGCTGCCTGAATCAACTGCCGCCCCATGCGGCCACCCGCACCGGCGATAGCGACGCGAACCTGTGCATCACGCATATTCATACTCTTTATCTGTTAATGAGTGAGAAAATCTTCTCAGGTTAACCAGCCCGGCACCGGGCTGCCAGCCGAAAATCCGCATAATTAGAAATTTACGACAGCAGCGGTGCAATATCAGTAAACGCCATAAGGCAAACAGGCCGAATCAAGGCAGAGATGCCATCATCTCAGACACCCAGCGGCGGAACCCTGCCACATCCAGCGCAATAGCAACCTGCGCATTCGCCGGCCTGTGCAGACGATTATCCAGATCCACCACCGTTGCTCCGGCGGTGAATTCTCCCTGCGTCTCAACCGTGACAAAACAGCGCTGTAGCGTAAATAACTGCGGTTTCACCAGCCAGGCTATCGCGCACAAATCATGCATGCACAGGCCACCGGTCATACTGGCGCTGCGATAATGATGAAACAGCGCATGTAACATCGCACCGGAGCGGTTAAGCGCAGGCAGGGTCACTAAATAGTCTGGCGTGAGTACCGCCTTGAGCGTCACATCCAGCCCGCACATCACAATATCAATACCGCTTTCAAACACGCGCCGTGCCGCTTCGGGGTCAACCGAGATATTAAATTCGGCACTGGGGGTCACATTGCCGCGACCACAGGAGCCGCCCATCATCACCAGCCGCTCAATGCGCGAGCGGCAATCAGGGTAGTGCATCAGCAGCAGCGCAATGTTGGTCAGCGGGCCAATGGTGACGAGCGTAACCGGCCTGTCGCTGTTGCAGAGGGATTGATAGATTGCCTGGAACGCAGGTTGACTCAGCGCCTGACGGCTCGGCGGCGCAAAAGGGTAGCCAGCCAATCCTGACTCACCATGCACATCAGCGGCGCTCGACAATGGCCGTAACAACGGAGCGGCGGCACCGGCGGCAACGGGGACTGTCGCTTGCCAGAAATCCAGCAGTTGCAGCGCATTACGCGTCGTTTTATCGACGGTGACATTGCCTGCCACCGTGGTCAGTAAACGTAACTCCAGCTCAGGGCAAAACAGCGCAGCGGCGATAGCCACTGCATCATCAATGCCAGGGTCGGTATCCAGAATTATCGCCAGCGGGGACATATCGTTCTCCAAAAAAATGCCAGACGATCTACACCGTCTGGCATCTTTTATGATGATGGTCATGATAATGGGGTAATGATGAGATAAAAACGCCGCCGCTGCGTATCGCTTCAGCGTTATTCCACTTCACGCACGTCTACACGCAGCTCTTTCGGCACTTCGAACACAATATTCTCTTCGCGCCCTTCCATCTCAAAAGCCACATCACCACCGAGACTCTGCAAGCGTTTAATCACTTGCTGTACCAGAATATCGGGAGCGGAAGCGCCAGCGGTCACGCCGACACAGCCTGCATCTTTTACCCAGTGTTCCTGAATATCCTCTGCCGAATCAATCAGGAAAGACGGTTTACCCACACGCTGTGACAACTCCGCCAGACGGTTGGAATTGGAAGAATTTTTTGAACCGACCACCAGCACCACATCAGCCTGCGCCGCCAGATTACGCACGGCTTCCTGCCGGTTAGTGGTGGCATAACAGATGTCATCTTTGCGCGGGCCAATAATCAGCGGGAAACGCGATCGCAGGGCATCAATCACCGCCGAGGTATCATCTACCGATAACGTGGTCTGCGTCATGAAACAGAGGTTGGACTCGTCCTTCACCTTCAGTTTCCAGACATCATCAGGCCCCTCAACCAGATACATACCGCCATTGGGGTTATTGTACTGACCCATGGTGCCTTCCACTTCAGGGTGCCCGGCGTGGCCGATAAGAATCGCCTCCGTTCCTTTCCGGCTGGCGCGCGCCACTTCCATATGCACCTTAGTCACCAGCGGGCAAGTCGCATCGAATACCGTTAAATCACGGCTTTTCGCTTCCGCTCTGACCGCCTGAGATACGCCATGTGCCGAGAAAATCAGAATAGCGCCATCCGGCACCTCTTCGATTTGCTCAATAAAAATCGCACCGCGCTCACGGAGTCCATCCACAACATAGCGGTTATGCACCACCTCATGACGGACATAAATCGGCGCGCCATACACTTCCAGCGCCCGTTCCACAATACTGATGGCGCGATCGACCCCGGCGCAAAACCCACGAGGGTTAGCCAGCAGGATTTTCATGCGTCACCTCCATCGGCAGGGGGATGAATCTCCAGCGCTTCAATATCAAAGGTAATGGTATGGCCCGCCAGCGGGTGATTAAAATCGACCGTGACAGATTCTTCGGCCACTTCACGAATAATGCCAGGCATATCATTACCCGCCATGCCGCTAAACAGCATGATGGTGCCCACATCGGGCACCCCGGTTTGCGCAAAATCACGGCGCAGAAAGAACTGGATAAGATCCGGGTTAGCCGGGCCAAACGCAGATTCTGGCGGCAAGCTAAACTGACGCCGTTCACCTACCGTCAACCCGAGCAGCGCCGCCTCAAGCCCAACGGACAAGCTACCGTCGCCAAGCCTGAACATCGCCGGCTTGCCGTTGTCACGGGTCGCTTCAGCGACAGAACCGTCTTCCAGCGTCAGCGTGAAATGCACCAGCACACTACAGCCCTGAGTGACAGATAACGACATCGATTATTTACCTTCCAGTTGCTTTTTTTGTGGCGAGGCCAAAAACCCCTCCAGCACAATCAGCATCGCACCAATAACAATAGCGGTATCCGCCAGATTGAACGTCGGGTAATGCCAGTCGCCGATAAAAAAGTCCATAAAATCGATGACATAGCCGTGAACCAGTCTGTCCGTCAAATTACCAATCGCCCCGCCGATAATCAGCGAATAGGCAATATTGTTCAGTTTCTGCGATGCGCTGGAGCGGTACATCATCGCCAGTAACGCCACAATGATTGCCAGTGCAATGGCGGCAAACAGCCAGCGCTGCCAGCCACCCTTATCTGCGAGAAAACTAAACGCCGCACCATAGTTATGGGCGTAGGTAAAATTGAAGAACGGCATTAATGACAGTGATTCGCCCAGTTGAAAGTGGGTCATCACCCACTGTTTACTGCCCAAATCGACCACTAATACCAATGCAGCCAGCCACAGCCAGCGCAACCCCGTTGTTGCTCCAGTCGAGTTACTCATCAGACAAATTTACGCTCTTCGCCGTTGCCGCCAATATTGGTCGCGCAGCGACCACACACCTCAGAATGCGCCGAGTGGCTGCCAATATCCGTTTCGTAATGCCAGCAACGCGGACACTTCTCTCCTTCAGCCTTGCTCAGGGCGATTTTCAATCCTGACAACTCACTCTGCTGGGCATCAGCCGGTGCATCGGCGTAATGCTCCAGGCGCGCTTTGGACGTCAGCAGGGCAAAATGCAGTTCGTCTTGCAGGCCACTGAGCGCAGCAAACAGCGCGTCGTCAGCGTACAGGGTGACGGAAGCTTCAAGAGAACCACCAACGCGTTTATCGTTACGCGCCTGCTCAATCACTTTGTTGACCTCGCCGCGCACTTTTAATATTTCAGCCCAGTACGCATCGTTCATGGATTCGTTATCTGCCAGACCGAACAGCCCGTCATACCACTCTTCGGTAAAGACAAACTGAGCGCGTTCGCCCGGCAAATATGCCCAGATTTCATCGGCGGTAAACGACATGATAGGAGCCATCCAACGCACCAGCGCTTCAGCGATGTGATAGAGCGCAGTCTGGCAGCTACGGCGTGCCACGCTATCGCTCTTCGCGGTGTATTGGCGATCTTTGATGATATCGAGATAGAACGACCCCATCTCAATCGAGCAGAACTGCATCAGGCGTTGCACCACACGGTGGAAATCATAGCTCTCATAAGCGTCAACAATTTCCTGCTGCGCAGCCTTGGCACATCCCACCGCCCAGCGATCCAGCACCACCATATCTTGTGGCTTCACGCTATGCTGCGCCGGGTCAAACCCATTCAGGCTCGCCAACAGGAAACGGGCAGTATTGCGGATGCGGCGGTACGCGTCGGCAGAACGTTTTAAGATCTCATCAGAAACGGCAATTTCACCGGAATAATCGGTAGAACCGATCCAAAGGCGCAGAATATCCGCCCCCAGTTTATCCATCACATCCTGTGGGCTCACCGTATTACCGATAGACTTCGACATCTTGCGGCCCTGACCATCTACGGTAAAACCGTGCGTCAACACCTGACGGTACGGCGCTTTGCCGTTGATCGCCGTCGAAATCATCAATGAGGACATAAACCAGCCGCGATGCTGGTCAGAGCCTTCCAGATACATGTCTGCCGCATGGCCGCCAAATTCAGGACGCACATCCACCACAGAGGCATGCGTTGAGCCGGAATCGAACCACACATCAAGCGTATCCGGCACTTTCTCATAGTGTTCGGCGTCCGCACCCAGCAGATCGGCTGGGTTCAGATCCCACCATGCCTGAATGCCGTCTTGCTCAACACGCACGGCTACCGCTTCAATCAGTTCAGCGGTGCGCGGATGCAATTCCTGCGTTTCTTTATGCACGAACAGCGACATCGGCACACCCCAGGTACGCTGGCGGGAAATACACCAGTCCGGGCGGTTAGCCACCATCGATTCAATGCGCGCCTGACCCCAGTCTGGAATCCACTGCACGCCTTTAATTTCTGACAGCGACTGCGCACGCAGCCCTTTTTGATCCATGCTGACAAACCACTGCGGCGTAGCGCGGAACAGAATCGGCGACTTGTGACGCCAGCAGCACGGGTAGCTGTGTTGCAGTTTTTCGTGATGCAGCAACGCGCCGCGTTCACGCAGCAGTTCGACTATCTTGTCGTTGGCCTTGAAGACAAACATGCCATCGAGACCCGGGAACGTCCCCGTCAGGTAGCAGCCGTTCGGCCCGACCGGATTAGCAATTTCCAACTGGTATTTCTGGCTGATGACATAGTCGTCCGGGCCGTGGCCACCGGCGGTGTGTACCGCACCGGTACCGGCATCCAGCGTGACGTGATCACCCAAAATAGCCGGGACATCGAAATCGAGGAACGGATGGCGGAAACGCAGCAATTCAAGCTCGCTGCCTTTTACCGCCTGACCCAGACGAGAAACGGCATCACTGCCCGTCACGCGCCTGACAACAGAGTCAGCCAGACCTTCGGCCACGATAATCGCTTTATCCGCTACCTGAATCAGTACGTAATCAAATTCGGCATTCAGTGAAATGGCGCGGTTAGCCGGTAATGTCCAGGGGGTGGTCGTCCAGATAACCAGAGCAACATCGCCATTAACGGCATCAGCGGTCAGGCCGAATTTCGCCAGCACAGCGGCGCGGTCAACCGCGTTGAACGCCACATCAATCGCCGGAGAGGTTTTGTCGTAATATTCAACTTCCGCTTCCGCCAAGGCTGAACCGCAGTCTGCACACCAGTGTACCGGCTTGGCACCTTTGTGCAGATGGCCGTTTTTGATAATACGGCCCAGTGCGCGAATAATATTGGCTTCGGTTTTAAAATCCATCGTCAGGTAGGGGCGATCCCAGTCACCCAGCACACCCAGACGGATGAAGTCTTTTTTCTGTCCGGCTACCTGCTCGGCCGCGTATTTGCGGCACTCTTCACGGAACTGTGCAGCGCTGACTTTTTCACCCGGCTTGCCCACCAACTGTTCTACTTTCAGTTCGATTGGCAGACCGTGGCAGTCCCAGCCCGGCACATACGGCGAGTCATAACCAGATAACCCTTTGGATTTAATAATAATATCTTTAAGGATTTTGTTAACCGAGTGACCAATGTGAATGTTGCCGTTCGCATAGGGCGGGCCATCATGCAGGATAAAGGTTTTTTTACCCTTCTTGGCGCTACGAATAATCCCGTACAGATCCTGCTCATACCAACGTTTCAGCATGTCAGGTTCACGCTTGGCCAAATCGCCACGCATCGGGAACCCTGTTTCCGGCAAATTCAGGGTAGTTTTATAGTCACTCATTCGTTTCTCGATTTCGTTTTCGGCTAGAGAAAAATTAAACCGGTGCCTTTAACCCAAAGAACTCACGGGCGGCCACCACATCGTTGGCGATTTGCTGCTTCAGCGCATCCAGCGAAGCAAACCGCTGCTCACTACGTAATTTCTTACTCATCACCACATCTATATGTTTGCCATATAGATCCAGCGTTATATCCAGTAAATGCACTTCCAGTTGCTGGCGTTTGTCTCCCGTCACCGTCGGGCGGGTGCCGATATTGGCAACGCCGGGCAGCGGCGCATCGCCCAAGCCAAGCACCTCAACGGCATACACACCGCTCACCGGTGACACCTGGCGTTTCAAAGGCAGGTTAGCCGTTGGAAACCCGATGGTGCGCCCCAGCTCATTGCCGTGTACCACCCGGCCTGAGATGCTGAACGGATGGCCCAGCAGTTCTCCGGCAAGCGCCAGATCATCATTTGCCAATGCCTCACGCACGGCGGTGCTGCTCACCCGTTTACCGCTGCGGCAAAATGTGGCGGTGCTGTACACCTCAAAGCCCAGCTCGGCCCCGGCTTTCTGTAATAGCAGGAAATCCCCTTCCCGACCAGCGCCGAAACGGAAGTCATCGCCCACCACCAGAAATTTCACGCCCAGCTTTTCTACCAACAGGCTGGAGATAAAGGTACTGGCATGATTGGCGGCAAAACTGGCGTCAAACGTAACGCACAGTACGTAATCCACACCGGCCTGCGCCAAATATTTTACTTTATCGCGCAGCCGGGTCAGCCGGGCCGGTGCTTTGCCTGTCGCGAACAGCTCCAGCGGCTGGGGTTCGAATATCATCACCATGACCGGCAGCCCGCGCGATTTCCCCTCCTGCCTGAGGCGTTCAAGCAGCGCCTGATGCCCGCGATGAACACCGTCAAAGTTACCAATAGTTAGCACACAGCCGTAATGGCAGGCCTGAAGATTGTGTATACCGCGAATTAGCTGCATAACTGGCTCAAAACAGTGGAAATCGGCGGATTATACCTTGTACAACGGGTAAGGTTAACCCGCGATTCATGCCTTTTGTTGCCCGCACACCGGATTTTAATCTGCCAACACGATGAGAAATTCTCATTCAGCACTGGCGAGCGTCGGGCAGCAGCCCCATGGCTTTCAGTCGCTAATCAAACGTTTGGCATACTGCGCCTGAGATAAGCAGGGTAAAGGGTGAATTTCTGATGTGAAAGGCTGTATTCCGGGCGCTTAAGCTGCTAAAATCCCGCGCCATCACAACGTAACTGGCGCTGACGTACAAACGGCGCTTATTTGCACAAATCCATTGACAAAAGAAGGCTAAAAGGGCATATTCCTCGGCCTTTGAATTGTCCTCGATAGAATATATTTGGGAGTTGTACCTTGGCTAATATCAAATCAGCTAAGAAACGCGCCGTACAGTCTGAGAAGCGTCGCAAGCACAACGCTAGCCGTCGCTCTATGATGCGTACTTTCATCAAGAAAGTGTATGCGGCTATCGCCACTGGCGATAAAGAAGCTGCGCAGAAAGCGTTTAATGACATGCAACCGATCGTGGATCGTCAGGCCAGCAAAGGTTTGATCCACAAAAACAAAGCTGCGCGTCATAAATCTAATCTGGCTGCACAGATCAGCGCGATGCAGTAATCACGGCAACGTGATAGCTCGCTAAAGAAACCGGCTCTGGCCGGTTTTTTTGTCTCCGCATTTTGCTCATGAGGTGAACAGAGAAGAGAAATCCTCATTGCATATCCGCTGTTACCGCCGGATGTTGAATCATGCGTTCAGCGAAAATCACATAATACTCCTCACTGATACCGTCCAAACGGCCAATTGCCTGAATATCCTCATGGGTTTGCATTGCACTGACATGCAACGATGGCGCGACAAAAATGGCATCATGATTCAATCCAAACGCCATCATCAATGCCGCATCATCAAATTCCCCCATCACATCAACCGACAGGTTTTGCTCGCTAATCCAGTTCAGTAATTTCCGGCCTAACATGGTACGGCGCGCCGGAATCAATAATTTACGCTGGGTCAGGCACGCAGGAAATGGCAAATCAGGCAGCGGTTTACGACAATAAAAACTCACCTCACACTCACCCAGCTTGCGAGAAAATAATCCAGCCTGCTGGCCTGAATCGACCGGGCAGTCGGATAAAATCATATCGAGCTTATGCTGACTGAGCTGCTCTAATAGCAGCTCATGCGTTGACTCAAAACAGCGTAAATGAATCGACGCCTGTTCATTCACCACCGACTCCAGCACCCGGCTCACCAGGCGTTTGGAAAGCGCATCCGCTACGCCAACGTCAAATAACAGGCTGGATTCTTTGCGATAATTAACGATATCCAGCATCTCCTGGCTTAACGTAAACATTTTATCGGCGTAGCGGAACACCAATTGCCCCAGCTCGGTTGGCTCCAGCCCTCGCCCTTTGCGCTTAAACAGATTGCCCTGTAAACGCCTCTCTAATCGTTTGATTTGCCCGGTCACGGTCTGCGGCGTCAGAAATAGCCGTTCAGCGGCTGTCGCCACTGAACCGGCTTTATACACGTGCCAGAAATAATAGAGATGGTTGTAGTTGATGTGCGACATTATCGCCCGCCCCGTAGACCATAAAGATTAACGCGCGCGCGCAGGCAATATCGAGCGCAATATAAAATAGCCCAGCACTGCCGTTACCAGAGACGTCAGCAAAATTGCCAGCTTGGCATAGAGAATGTCTTGCATGTCTGCTTCGCCAAATGCCAGTAGCGTAATGAAGATAGACATGGTAAAGCCGATACCGCACAACACGGATACCGCCATAATCTGTCGTAATGTCACGCCTGCGGGTAATTTGGCCAACCCTAAACGCACGACTAAGGCACTAAACAGCGAGACACCAATCGGTTTACCCAGCAACAGGCCGCTGGCTATACCCAACGTTAACGGCGAAACCAGGTGATTTAATGTCACGCCTTGCAGCGAAATACCCGCATTGGCAAACGCAAATAGCGGAATAATCAACAGTGCTATCCAGCTTTGTAAACCATGCTCCAACGTAACGGCCGGTGAGGGTTTTCCTGCCGGTGCGCGCAATGGGATAAAGAACCCGACAATCACGCCTGCAAGCGTGGCATGTACCCCAGACTTAAGAATAAACACCCACAGCACCGCCCCCACCAACAAGTAAACTGAAGTTTTCATCACCTGCTGGTAATTCATATACGCCAATAAAACAATGGCCGCCAGCGCGCCTGACAGCGCCAGCCAGTGCAGTTGCTGGGTATAAAACAGGGCAATAATCACAATAGCGCCCAAGTCATCAATAATCGCCAGCGCCAATAAAAAGACTTTCAAGCCAACGGGCACCCTTTTTCCCAGCAGCACTAAAATACCAACGGCAAAAGCAATATCCGTCGCGGTAGGAATCGCCCAGCCGGAACGCGTTTGCGCATCACTGGCGTTAAAGAGCAGGAAAAACAGTGCCGGAACCAGCATACCGCCGAAGGCCGCCAGCACGGGTAACATCGCCTGTTTACGGCTGGCTAATGCACCCATCACCAGCTCGCGCTTCACTTCCAGACCGACCATCAGAAAAAACAATGCCATCAGGCCATCATTAATCCATAGCAGCAGCGGCTTATTAATATGTAATGCGCCGATCCCCATCATAACCGGCGTATCCAAAAATGCCTGATACCACGGCAATGTGGCCGGATGATTGGCGATAGCCAGCGCCAGCAGCGTCGCGGCAATAAGAATAAGACCAGCGGCCGCCTCAAGGCCAATCAAATAACGAACGAGCTTTATCATTCTTCTTCTCCCTTACAGATAATGCATCAGGCGTGTACGCCATGCTGTCACAAGCGTGACCCATCACGACTCAAACCACGACTGCATGCAAACACCACCATAAAACCGTAATGGCATAACATCGCGTTCCTCAGCCATCGGGGTAGACAAGGTTAAGCCACCTCACCCATCGTTAAAAGTAGTTTTAAACGCACTGAATACACGAAAAAACCGATGCTTTAGCCAATACCCGCTTCTTATCGCCAAAAATAAAAAAACCGGCCGCTACATAGCGACCGGTTTTCACACGCAACATTGACACGATTAACGAGTTAGGTCATCTAACGAGTTAGGTCATCAAAGAATTTTTTCACGCCATCGAAAAAGCTTTTAGAGCGCGGGCTGTTGCCTTCACCCGTAGGGCCGCCAAAGCTTTCCTGCAACTCTTGCAACAGTTGCTTCTGCCTGTCGCTCAGGTTCACCGGTGTCTCGACCACGACGCGGCACAGCAGGTCGCCCTGCACGCCACCGCGCACTGATTTCACGCCCTTGCCACGCATACGGAACAGCTTGCCGGTCTGGGTTTCTGCGGGCACTTTCAGCATCACCCGGCCATCAAGGGTTGGCACTTCGATTTCACCGCCTAATGCCGCCATGGCGAAGTTAATCGGCACTTCGCAATAGAGGTTATTGTCTTCACGCTGGAAGATGGGGTGTTCGCGTACCTGAACCTGTACGTACAAATCCCCTGCCGGAGCGCCAAACTCCCCGGCTTCTCCTTCGCCAGCCAGACGAATACGATCGCCGGTATCAACCCCTGCCGGGATCTTGACCGACAGCGTTTTACTTTTCTCGACACGACCGTGACCATGGCACTTGGTGCAAGGATCTTTGATGATTTTGCCGCGTCCATGGCAGTGCGGGCAGGTTTGCTGCACCGTGAAAAAGCCCTGACGCATCTGCACCTGACCATTGCCATGACACGTCGGGCACGTCACCGCATTGCTGCCAGGTTTAGCACCGCTGCCATGGCAAACATCACACTCTTGCAGCGTTGGAATACGAATTTCTTTGGTGACGCCGCGCACCGCTTCTTCGAGCGTCAACTCCATGGTGTAACGTAAATCAGCGCCGCGACTGGCGCGTTGACGACGACCGCCGCCAAAAATATCGCCAAACACGTCACCAAAAATGTCGCCAAAATCTGCCCCGCCGAAGCCACCGGCACCGCCGCCGCCCATGCCGCCTTGTTCAAATGCGGCGTGTCCATACTGGTCGTAAGCGGCACGTTTCTGAGCATCGGTCAAAATTTCATAGGCTTCTTTGACTTCTTTAAACTTCGCTTCGGCTTCTTTATCACCCGGATTACGATCGGGGTGATATTTCATCGCCAGCCGCTTATAAGCCTTTTTAATTTCGCGCTCATCTGCGCTTTTCGCAACGCCCAGAATTTCGTAGTAGTCTTGCTTCGCCATTATTTTTTCCTGCCCTCAACATGCGTGCACGGGCGCAGAGTTTCCCCGACGCCCGTGCTGGTTGCCAGCAACAGTATGAGCTACCGCTACTGCGCCCGCCTAAGGGCGATTATTTCTTGTCTTTGACTTCTTCGAACTCGGCATCGACCACATCGTCATCCTTACGTGCGGCATTGTCAGCGCCAGCCGCGCCCGCCTGGGCCTGCTGCTGTTGCGCCGCTTCCAGCAACTTGGTCGAGGCTTCGGCAAGTTTCTGGATTTTCGCGTCGATATCCGCTTTGTCTTCGCCCTTCAGCGCGCTTTCCAGCGCTTTCAATGCTTCTTCGATAGCGGTCTTGTCAGCGGCAGCCAGTTTGTCACCGGTTTCTTCCAGCTGTTTACGGGTGCTGTGCAACAGGTGATCGCCCTGATTGCGCGCCTGTACCAGCTCTTCAAACTTACGGTCAGCTTCAGCATTCGCTTCTGCGTCACGTACCATCTTCTGAATTTCATCCTCATTCAAACCAGAAGACGCTTTAATGGTGATGTTCTGCTCACGGCCACTGTTTTTGTCTTTGGCAGACACATGCAAAATACCGTCGGCGTCGATATCAAACGTCACTTCAATCTGCGGCATACCGCGCGGCGCGGCCTGGATACCATCAAGATTAAACTGCCCCAGTGACTTGTTATCGTGAGCGCGTTTACGTTCACCCTGCAACACATGGATGGTTACGGCAGATTGGTTATCTTCCGCCGTTGAGAACACCTGGCTGTGCTTGGTCGGGATGGTGGTGTTCTTGGTAATCAACGGAGTCATCACGCCGCCCATGGTTTCGATACCCAGTGACAGCGGTGTTACGTCCAGCAACAACACGTCTTTTACGTCACCGGCCAGCACGCCACCCTGCACCGCAGCACCGATAGCCACAGCTTCATCCGGGTTCACGTCTTTACGCGGCTCTTTCCCGAAGAAATCCGCCACTTTTTTCTGTACCAGCGGCATACGCGTCTGGCCGCCCACCAAAATCACGTCGTGGATGTCAGAAACGGACAACCCGGCATCCTGCAATGCGACTTTCAGCGGCTCCAGAGAACGAGTCACCAGCTCTTCAACCAGAGATTCCAGTTTGGCGCGCGTCACCTTAATGTTCAGGTGTTTCGGGCCAGTCGCATCAGCGGTGATATACGGCAGGTTAACGTCAGTCTGCTGGGCAGAAGAGAGCTCGATTTTCGCTTTTTCTGCCGCTTCTTTCAGACGCTGCATCGCCAGCGGGTCGTTACGCAGGTCAAAGCCCTGATCTTTCTTAAATTCATCAACCAGATAGTTGATCATACGGCTGTCAAAGTCTTCGCCGCCCAGGTGAGTGTCACCGTTGGTCGCCAATACTTCGAAGGTTTTCTCACCGTCAACATCATCGATTTCGATGATGGAGATATCAAATGTACCGCCGCCCAGGTCGTACACAGCGATAGTACGGTTGCCAACGCCCTTGTCCAGGCCGTAAGCCAGTGCCGCTGCCGTCGGTTCGTTGATGATACGTTTGACTTCCAGACCAGCGATACGGCCAGCATCTTTGGTCGCCTGACGCTGGGCATCGTTGAAGTAAGCCGGAACGGTGATAACCGCTTCGGTAATGGTTTCACCCAGATAATCTTCCGCTGTTTTCTTCATTTTTTTCAGCACTTCAGCGGAAATCTGCGGCGGAGCCAGTTTCTGGTCTTTCACATCAACCCAGGCATCACCGTTATCAGCCGGAATGATTTTGTACGGCATGATGTCGGCATCACGCTGCACTTCCTCGTCCTGAAAACGACGGCCAATCAAACGTTTGATAGCAAACAGGGTGTTTTTCGGGTTAGTCACCGCCTGACGTTTAGCCGGTTGGCCAACCAGAGTCTCACCATCTTGCGTGTAGGCAATGATGGAAGGCGTAGTGCGGTCGCCTTCGCTGTTTTCCAGTACCTTAACCTGCGTACCGTCCATAATCGCTACACAAGAGTTGGTTGTACCCAAGTCGATACCAATAATCTTACCCATCTAAACATCTCCACGTAAAAGTCATATCCGGTGTGCTGGTTTAACCTACTATGCGGGCGAAAAACGACTTTTCAACACCCCGAAATCGTCTTTGTCATGCAGCCAAACCATACTGATGACTCTAAGATGGGGACAACAATTCCAGCATCAAGGGGCGCTCACCAAAAAAAACTGCATCTTCCCGGTTTTTGATCAAATTATTCGCCCCCTATCTTGTTGTCTCGCCCATGTTGGCCCGCTATGATGCCGCGCTCGCCGCAGAAAAAGGCATTGACTCATTCTGTGGCAAGCTATCGCTCGTTATAGCCTGAGATTAAAACACTCAGGCAACACAACACATTGACCACTTATATTGACTATTTTGTTATTGCAGAGGATGTATGCACGCTAAAACGTTGGCTAATCCAGGTCCACTGGGACTGATGGGCTTTGGGATGACCACTATTTTGTTGAACCTGCATAACGCAGGCTTTTTCCCATTGAGCTCTGTCATTCTGAGCATGGGGATTTTTTACGGCGGTATCGCACAGGTTCTGGCTGGTCTGCTGGAATACAAAAAAGGCAACACATTCGGCGTTACCGCCTTTACCTCTTACGGTATGTTCTGGCTGGTGCTGGTCGCTATCATCATGCTGCCGAAGATGGGTCTGGCAGAAGCGGCAGACGGCCAGTTCCTCGGCGTATTCCTGGCGCTGTGGGGCATTTTCACCCTGTTTATGTTCTTTGGCACGCTGGCGGCTAACCGCGCGCTGCAATTCGTATTTGCCAGCCTGACGGTGCTGTTTGCCCTGCTCGCTATCGGCAATATTACCGGCAACCATGCCCTGCTGACCTTTGCCGGTTATGAAGGGATCGTGTGCGGTGCGAGCGCGATTTATCTGGCCATGGCTGAAGTGATCAATGAACAGTATGGTCGTACCGTCCTGCCTATTGGTGCCCGTGGCGCACACTAAGCTACCAGAATACTGATATAGATAAAGAGGCGCTAATGCGCCTCTTTTTTATGTGACCGCTTTTACATGGCAGCATAAACGTGTCTATAACCGCTATGCGGGCGAGCGTATCGCCTCCGCTGACTCTTCACTATCGCGATACGACGCGTTATGCAAATAAACGCCCAGTATCAGCGCCAGCGCACACAGCGCCAACACATAAAAAGCCGGTGCCAGCGGCGTCCACTTCATCACTAATGTGACAAAAACCGGCGTCAGGCCGCCGAAAATAGCGTAAGCCACGTTATACGAAAACGAGATCCCCGAGAATCTCACCGAGGCAGGAAAAGCTCTGACCATCACATAGGGCACTGCGCCAACAACGCCGACACTCAAGCCAGCCAGCGCATAGCTGATAAACAGCAGCGTATGGTTTTGCGCTGCCTGCGAGTAGAAAAACCAGCTACACGCCGCGAGCAGTAAGCTGCCAAAAATAAACGTGCGTCCCGCCCCCATTTTATCGGCAGCCAGCCCCGCCAACACGCACCCGAACATCAATGCGACTATCGCGAGGCTATTTGCCTGCAACGTCAATGCCGGTGCGATATTATACAATTTCTGCAAATAAACCGGTGCCATCAGAATGACGACCACGATGCCCGCAGATAAAATCCAGGTCAGCAACATACAGATAATGACCGAGCGTTTATGGCGATACACCACGGCTTTGAGCGGCATCTCTTCGGCCAGCGTTTTATGCGCCAACATTTCGCGGAAAATCGGCGTTTCCTGTAACCAGCGGCGCAAATAAAGCGCAATCAGGCCAAATGCCCCGCCGATAAAGAATGGAATACGCCATCCACCTGCCGCAATCTGCGCTGGCGACAACAGCGTATTCAGTAAAGTGGCAATCATTGACCCAAACAAAATTCCGAGCGTCAGGCCAGCGGTTAGGGTGCCACAGGCAAAACCAATCCGCTCACGCGGTACGTGCTCGGCGACAAATACCCAAGCGCCAGGCACTTCACCGCCAATCGCCGCGCCTTGCAGCACACGCATCAGTAACAATAACAGCGGGGCGGCGATGCCAATATTCGCATATGTCGGCAACATCCCCATCACCAGCGTCGGCAATGCCATCAGCAAAATGCTCAGGCTGAACATTTTTTTGCGGCCAACCCGGTCGCCAAAGTGCGCCATCACAATACCGCCCAGCGGACGAGCAAGATAACCAGCGGCGAAAATGCCAAAAGTTTGCATCTGTCGCAGCCATTCAGGGATGTCCGGCGGGAAAAAGAGTTCACCAATAACGGCGGCGAAAAACACAAAGATAATGAAGTCGTAGAACTCCAGTGCTCCCCCCAGCGCCGCCAGTGACAGGGTTTTGTAATCGTGCCGGTTCAACCGGCGCTGTTTTTCAGCAGCCATAAATCACCAAAAAATACTAGTGTGATGAGAAAAATAACTTTCATTTTTCATGTAAACGAAAGATTACTATAGCGTCAGCATTCTTACACACCAGTGCGGTGAAATATTTAGCATTGAAAATATCTAAATTCAGCCATTTATATCGCGAATTGCACTTTTTGGACGAAAAACCGCTACGACATCGGGATTCGTTTCAATATACGGGCCTTCCAACAGTTGGATACAGTAAGGCACACTGGCAAAAATCCCTGCAACAATGACCTGCCCGTCAGCATCTTTAAGGCCGGACAAGGTTTCACGAATCGATTTCGGTTGGCCCGGCAGGTTCAAAATCAACGCCTGCTTGCGAATCACCCCCACCTGACGCGACAAAATCGCCGTGGGTACAAAACGCAGACTGATCTGGCGCATCTGCTCGCCAAAGCCAGGCATTTCTCTGTCCGCGACGGCGAGCGTGGCATCCGGCGTCACATCGCGTCGCGCCGGCCCCGTGCCACCGGTCGTCAACACCAGATGGCAACCGCACTCATCCACCAGCTCGCACAGTGCCTGTTCAATTAACGGCTGTTCATCCGGCACCAAACGGGTTTGTACATCAAAAGGCGTCGTCAGGGCTTCTGAAAGCCAGGCTTGCAGAGCTGGAATGCCCTCATCCTGATAGACACCGCTGGATGCGCGATCAGAAATCGATACCAAACCAACACACAAACTGTTCATAAACACCCCTTGTTTATCAAAAAATTTTTCTGAAATTTCGATTCATCATCTTATGCATTAAAGCATTCAAAAATCTGTGTACTAATGCGACAATGCTCGAAATCTATACGGAACAATAAGAAACGAGAATTTCCGCCTGCAATGTCTAACTATTCAGCCGGTTAGTGATTAGATACGCGTAATCGTTTCAAACAATATACTCTAAATTTCTTGGTTTGCAGGGAAGCACCACAGCGGCCATTTCCCGCCGTGCGATAGCCGGAAATCACGCCATCGCCCCCTGTCCAGATTTAGCGGTTATTAGCATAACTAAAGCGTCTGCCCCAACCAGCATGACGGCCCTATCAGGCGTTACCAGCCGTACCGTTCGATAGGCAAGCCTACCCTGGGGCATGGCCGATATTGCCGTACTACGGCGCATCACGGGGAAACGCAGGAAAAGTAAATGAATATAATTAAAAGCTATCTTGTACGGTTACTTGCCAACCCCGTTTCCGCATTTTTCTTATTTGGTATCTTCTCTATTACCCTGACCAGCGTGTTATTGCTGAACTCGCGTCAAAAAGACTGGCAGGAAGAAAAACGGAATTTTGACAATGCCATCCAGGTGTACGAATCCTACAATACGGGCGGCGAAGCCACCGAAAGCGATCGTTTCTACAAAGTGGGCAATGCCATGTTTTCCCGGGTGCGCATTATGTCATTTAACACGCGGGATACTCACCACGAATGCATCAACCGCCTGTCAGAAATGAGCCTGTCACTCAATGAAATGGCCATTATCCGGGTATGCAGAAATCTGTTACCTTCAGCCGGGAATAATCGGCCAGACGAGAACCAGCTCACCACCGTTATCCCGATTTTATCACCGACGGATCAGTTAATTGGCGTGCGCATACGGATCACCACACTTGGCCCATCGCCAGGGATTGACTGCGTCTTCACGTCTTCAACCGAAGTTATCACACTGGTTTGCATCAGCCTGATGACTGCGGTTATGGGAAGTGTGCTGTCGCTGGTCGCAAAGAAATACCTGATAGAACTGCCTGCTTCTGCCCGTTATGACGATCTGACCGGTTTTTTACGTCGTGACGCTTTTTACCAGTTCGCGAATCGCGCACTGAAAGCCGGACGTCAGGGCAATAAGCCCTTGTGCGCCATGCTGATTGATATTGATCACTTCAAACAAGTGAATGACACACTGGGGCACGCCGCCGGGGACGAAACGCTAAAAGCCGTGGCCGATACGCTTCGCCATACCTTTCGTCATCACGATATTTCTTGCCGTCTGGGTGGCGATGAATTTGCCATTGTGCTGCCGAATACCACGCTGGAAAACGCGCTTCGAGTAACAGAGCGCGTCAGAGCCAATCTCGGCGACCCACAGGCTGAGGTGCAAAAAATCGCGCCAGGTATTTCTGTCAGTATCGGACTGGTGGCCATCGAATCCCCTGATGAAGCGCTTCATGACATCATCCGTCGGGCTGACGTTAATCTCTATCTGGCAAAAAGAACGCGCGACTGCACCGTCACCGATAATATGGCTAAAACGATGGCATAGCCCCAATACCCGCTGCGCCTTACGGCAACCCATGCAGAAATACACAGAATCAGTAACACAAAACGGCCAGCAGAGGCTGGCCGTTTTTGGGTAAACATCACTGGCCGTATGATGGCCGCATGTCACCTTATCACCACACCGCTTACAGCAGCTCGGCGATCATGGTTTCCAGTTTGCCCTGGTCTACGGCAAATTTACGAATACCGTCAGCCAGTTTATCTACCGCCATCGGGTCTTGGTTATGCTGCCAGTAGAACTCCGCTTCGGTTAACTTCGCCGGACGTGCTTTGACGTCACCGCTGTACGCCAGTTTCCGCACCACGTCACCCTCACTTTCAGAGAGCTCTTTGAGCAGCGCCGGAGCAATGGTCAGGCGATCACAGCCAGCCAGCTCCAGAATTTCGCCCGCATTACGGAAACTTGCGCCCATCACCACGGTTTCATAGCCGTGCTGTTTGTAGTAGGCATAGATATCGGTCACGGAAACCACGCCCGGGTCTTCATGCGCCGCAAACTCTTTTTTATCGCCATTGGCTTTGTACCAATCCAGAATACGGCCAACAAACGGTGAAATCAGGAACACGCCCGCTTCAGCACACGCACGAGCCTGAGCGAAAGAGAACAGCAGCGTCAGGTTACAGTTGATACCTTCTTTTTCCAGTTGCTCTGCCGCACGGATACCCTGCCAGGTCGAAGCCAGTTTGATCAGGATGCGATCATTGCTGATACCGGCATCGTTATACAATTTGATCAGTCGTTTGGCCTTGGCAACACTGGCCTCGGTGTCATAGGAAAGACGCGCGTCCACTTCTGTGGAAATACGCCCTGGGATCAGTTTAAGAATCTCAAGGCCGATATTCACCGCCAGTTTGTCACCGGCATCAATAATCTGTTGTTCGCGCTTGTCACTCTGCGCACGCGCCCAGGCGACGGCATCATCAATCAGCGTGCGATACTCTGGGATCTGGGCCGCATTCAAAATCAGAGAGGGGTTGGTGGTGGCGTCCTGCGGCTGGTAAAGCTTCATTGCCGCAATATCACCGGTATCCGCCACTACAGTGGTGAATTGGCGTAGGGAAGTCAGTTTATCCGTCATGTTGGCCTTTCTCATTGTTTGTGCATGAACTGGTGGCAGGAACTGTCGCCAGAGCCTGATAATAACACGCACCGGCCCTTGCGCAAGCGGCCCGGTAACAACCGCATGGCTCAAAAGATTGATTTATTTTTTAAAAATCAATCAAGTAAAATCACAAGCTCTTCTGCTACGCCATTAGCCGGTTTGCCGCTACTTTATCGCTACTTCGCTGCTATTTTGCTGCGACTTTGTCGCTACAGCGGCTAATTCCCTATGCCTGTTACAGCTATTGCCCCTTTTTTTAACCATGTTTGCTACAGTAAGCCCACTCAAAACCTGCACGGGATACGTTAAATGTTGATAGTTCTTTCTCCGGCCAAAACACTGGATTACACCAGTCCGCTTGCCACATCACGCTATACGCAACCCGAATTGCTCGACTATTCGCAAAAACTCATTACGCGCTGTCAGCAGCTCACCCCTGCCGAAATCGCATCCTTAATGGGAATCAGCGATAAGCTGGCCGACCTTAATGCCGCTCGCTTTCAGACATGGCAACCCGAGTTCTCGCCAGACAATGCACGTCAGGCGCTGTTGGCGTTTAAAGGCGATGTGTATACCGGCCTGATGGCGAAACATTTTAGCGAAGACGATTTTGATTTTGCCCAGCAACATTTGCGCATTTTATCCGGCCTGTACGGTGTATTGCGCCCGCTGGATTTAATGCAACCTTACCGGCTGGAAATGGGTACGCGCCTGAGCAATGACGCTGGAGAGTCACTCTACCCATTCTGGGGTGACACAATTACGCACACCCTGAATCAGGCGCTGGCGGCGCAAGGGGATGACGTGCTGATTAATCTGGCCTCAGATGAGTATTTCAAAGCCGTCAAACCCGCCAAACTCAACGCGCAGTTGGTAAAACCGGTTTTTCTCGATGAGAAAAATGGAAAATTCAAAGTTATCAGCTTCTACGCCAAAAAAGCGCGCGGGTTAATGAGCCGCTTCATCGTGCAAAACCGGCTGACACACCCTGAGCAATTGCGAGATTTCGACAGCGAAGGCTATTACTTTGATGCGGCGAACTCTTCAGCAAGCGAACTTGTCTTTAAGCGCCGCGAGCGCGACGCTTAACTCGGCGGAACATCCCGGGAAAGCGGCCAGGCAGCGTGACACTGGCCGCTTATCAGGAATCAGTGCGGCAACGCCATCAGGAATTGACGCAATTGCGCAAAATCAGCGGCAAAGTGGTGCGATAATAACGCCAGCTCTGCACGTTCAGCCAGCGCTTGCGGCAGTTCCAGCGTTTTACCCAGAATCGCCTCCACACTCTCTTTGAATTTCGCCGGATGCGCGGTGCCCAGGAACAAACCGTATTCGCCCGGCTGTAGCTGATCGCGCAGCAGACGATAGGCAATCGCCGCATGGGGCTCAGAGGTATACCCCAGCGCTTCCAGCTCCAGCATGGCCGCTTTAGTGGTTTCATCGCTCACGGCACCAAACGCCAGTGCAGTCAGCGGCCAGCCCTTACGACGGAATAACTCTTCTACGCGCGGCCAGTTATTCGGCTGGCTGACATCCATTGCGTTAGAGAGCGTCGCCACCGTCGGGTTAGGCTGCCAGACACCGTGTTGCAAAAAGCGTGGCACCGTATCGTTCGCATTGGTGGCAGCAATAAAACGTTTCACCGGCAAGCCCAGCGATTTGGCCAACAGGCCCGCTGTCAGGTCGCCAAAGTTACCGCTCGGCACTGACACCACCAACTGATTGCGGGCTTCCTGCGGTAATTGGGCCACCGCTTCAAAGTAGTAGCTGATTTGCGCCAGCAGGCGGCTGATATTAATAGAGTTAGCGGAATTGAGCCCTATCGCACGTTTCAGCTCTTCGTCATCAAACGCGTGTTTTACCAACGCCTGACATGCATCGAAGTCGCTATCAATCGCAATGGTGTGAATATTGCCACCGAGCGTACAGAACAGTTTTTCCTGTAACGGGCTGATTTTACCGTTCGGGTAGAGGATAACCACGCGTACGTTTTTCAGGCCGTAAAACGCGTGGGCGACGGCAGCGCCGGTGTCGCCGGAGGTGGCAGTCAGGATGGTAATTTGCTCATCGCCAGCGACTTCAGCCAGCATCTGCGCCATAAAACGGCCACCAAAATCCTTGAATGCCAGCGTCGGGCCGTGGAACAACTCCAGCGCGCCAATGTCTTCGCTCACTGAGACCACCGGTGCCGGGAAGCGGAACGCCGCTTTCACACGCTGATAGACGGTCTCATCAGACATTTCATCGCCAATAAATGCCGATAAAATACGGCTGCTGCGGGTGACAAAATCCAGCGACAGCAGTTCATCAATCGTGGTGCGATCGAATTCGGGTAATTCCAGCGGGAAGAACAGGCCCTGATTGCTGCCCAGCCCCTTTTTAATCGCTTCGGCAAAGCTCACCTGTTCATTGTGGTCTTTCAGATTGTACAGTTTCATGCGTTATCCCAATTGTCGCGCGCCTGCGGTATCCAGACGGCAAATATGAACAAACCCTTCATCGTTTTGCAGATAGTTCTCACGCAGCCAATCCGCTACACGGTGGGCAGCGTTCATCTCATTGCATACGGAAAACAGCGTCGGCCCGGAGCCGGAAATACCACACGCCAGCGCGCCGAGCTCACGGGTTGCCTGACGCGCTGCCGCAAAGCCCGGCAGCAGGCGAGTACGGTACGGTTCGGCAATCACATCCTGCATTAATTTTGCCGCCAGTTCCGCCTGTCCGGTATGACAGGCGTGGATGAAACCGGCCAGATAACGGCCATGGCTAATACAATCCTGACGGCGATACTGTGCTGGCAGGATTGCCCGCGCTTCGGCGGTAGAGACTTTAATGCCCGGATAGGCCATCACCCACAGCCATTCATCAAACCCTGGCACCGGCTGGCTGACGATGCCCATTTCTTCGACCATTAACTGAATACCGCCGAGAAAACAGGGCGCGACGTTATCGTAGTGAACGCTGCCGGAAATACGCCCCTCCAGTTCCCCCATCAGCGTGAGCAGGCGGTTATCATCCAGCGGTTTGCCGCAGAATTCGTTCATCGCCATCAAACCGGCGACGACCGAACACGCGCTGGAGCCAAGGCCGGAGCCGATCGGCATGTTCTTTTCCAGCGTCATAGCGACCGGCACCGTCTTGCCGATTTCCTGACAGAACCGTTCCCAGCATTGATAAACAATGTTCTCTTTCGGGTTATCGGGCAATTTGCTGACAAACCGCCCTTCATTACGCAGGGTAAACAGCTCGGCTTCCTGCACCGTGACACAGTCGCCCAGCAGGGTGCCATCAACCGGTGATACCGCCGCACCCAGCACGTCAAAACCGACGCTGACATTCCCGATAGACGCCGGGGCATAAATCTTTACCATTCTCATACTCCTACCTTCCACGACAACGTGCGCAGCAAATCAGCAAACACACCGGCTGCCGTCACATCATTGCCAGCCCCGTACCCACGCAGCACCAGTGGTAAGGGTTGATAGTACCGGCTGTAAAACGCCAGTGCGTTCTCGCCGTCTTTGACTTTAAACAGCGGGTCATTACTGCCCACGGCACTGATCGTCACCTGACATTTGCCTTCGTCAATCTTACCGACATAACGCAACACTTTACCTTCCGCGCGGGCGGCCTCAATACGCTGGGAGAACTCGGCATCCAGCGCCGGTAAGCGCGACAGGAAACTGGCAACATCGCCCTGGGCATAGTCAGGCGGCAGTACGGAATCTACCTGAATATCCTCAAGTTCCAGCTCATAGCCCGCTTCACGCGCCAAAATCAGTAACTTACGCGCCACATCCATCCCGGAAAGGTCATCTCGCGGGTCTGGCTCGGTAAAGCCTTTTTCTTTTGCCAGCAAGGTTGCCGCAGAGAGCGACATGCCTTCATCAAGCTTACCGAAGATAAACGACAGCGAGCCGGACAAAATACCATTAAAGCGGATCAGCTCATCACCGGCATTCAGCAGGTTCTGCAAGTTTTCGATAACCGGCAACCCCGCACCGACGTTGGTGTCATACAGGAACTTACGACGCGATTTGGCCGCCGCCTGACGCAACTGATGGTAGTAGCGCAATGAGCCGGTATTGGCTTTTTTGTTCGGCGTAACGACGTGAAAACCTTCAGCCAGGAAATCAACGTATTGGTCAGCCACCGCCTGGCTCGAGGTACAATCGATAATCACCGGATTGAGCAGATGGTACTCTTTCACCAGGCGGCTGATGGCGGCCGGACTAAACGGCTCACGCGCGCGCGCCAGCTCATCACGCCAGTTGTCCATCGCAATACCGTGTACGTTAGTCAGCATCGCTTTCGAGTTGGCGATTCCGCATACGCGCACATCAATGTGCTTTTGTTTCAACCACGGCTGTTGACGCTGAATCTGCTCCAGCAGTGCGCCGCCCACGCCGCCCACGCCAATGACGAACACATCCAGCACCTGATTGGTGTTAAACAGCATCTGATGCGCAACCCGCACGCCCGTGGTGGCGACGTCGTTATTGACGACCACCGAGATTGAGCGCTCAGACGAGCCCTGCGCTATCGCCACAATATTGATGTTGGCGCTGGCCAGTGCCGTAAACAGTCGCGCCGACAGGCCGCGCAGCGTGCGCATACCGTCGCCGACCACGGAGATGATGGCCAGTCGCTGCACCACATCCAGCGGCTCCAGCACGCCTTCTTTTAATTCCAGATAGAATTCATCTTCCAGCGTTTTACGGGCTCGCGGCAACTCGCTTTGAGACACGCAAAAACTGATGCTGTACTCAGACGACGACTGGGTAATCAGCACAACGGAAATACCGGCGCGCGACATAGCGGCAAACACGCGCGCGGCCATGCCCACCATCCCTTTCATACCGGGGCCGGAAACGTTGATCATCGCCATGTTATTCAGGTTGGTGATGCCTTTAACCGGGTATTGGGTATCGAGGCTCTCAAGCCCGATAAGCGTACCAGGTGCCTGCGGATTTTCCGTATTTTTGATAAGGCAGGGAATCTGGAACTGGGCGATAGGAGCAATAGTGCGAGGATGAAGCACCTTGGCACCGAAGTAAGACAGCTCCATCGCCTCCTGATAAGACATGGATTTCAGCAATCGGGCATCCGGTACCTGACGTGGGTCACAGGTGTATACGCCGTCAACATCAGTCCAGATTTCACAACAATCGGCACGCAGACACGCCGCCAGCACGGCTGCCGAATAGTCAGAGCCGTTGCGACCTAACACGACCAACTCGCCTTTATCATTCCCGGCAGTGAAACCCGCCATCAGTACGACGTGGTCAGCCGGAATCGCCTGTTCGCGAATACGGCGGGTTGACTCGGTAATCTCAACCGTCGATTCCAGATAATGGCCCTGCGCCAACAAACTGCGCACGGGATCGATGACAGACACGTGATAACCACGCGCCTGGAAAACAGCCTCCATTATTGCAATAGAGAGCTTTTCACCACGGCAAATCATGGCGGCGTTCACGCTATCCGGGCATTGGCCTAATAGCGCGATACCATGCAGCACCTGTTTTATCTCGGCGAACTCCTCATCGACGAGCGCTTTCAAGCGGTCATAGGCAAAACCGGGCTGTGACTGTGCTAATCCCTGCAACAAATCGGCAAAAATGGCTTCTGCTTCTGCGATATTTGGCTGGGTATCCTGTTTGGCGACGGTTTTTTCAACCATTGCCACCAGGTGATTGGTTATCTTTGCCGGTGCCGACAATACCGTGGCAACCTGTCCCTGACGTGCATTGCTTTCAATGATATCGGCAACGCGTGCAAACCGCTCTGCGTTGGCAACCGAAGTCCCGCCAAATTTCAACACTCGCATTTTTGTCTGTTCTCCTGAATTTTCAGTGGTCAAAAACGCCCGGTGCGTTTTTGAATACCGTTGACTACGGCCTTGTTACGTTGGCAGGCAGAAATAAACCCGCGATATCTGTAAAAAAAAAGCCCGCACTGTCGAGTGCGGGCTTTTTCTGGATTTCTCTGTACGCGTCAGCCCGCACCGTTACTGGTAGTACCGGTGGTAATAATAATGGTGGTGATAACCAGGCTGATGGAATGCATGACGTACCGTTCTTGTAAGCAGAAAATTTATCTGCCTTATTAGTTAGGGCAATCGCCCTGTCAAGTCAATGGATTTCTTTATCAGGCGCACCGATTCACTGGGGGCGCAATGGATGCATTGGCTGCACACAGACAAAAAAACCACACAATACTTCGATTAAGTTTAAATATTAGCTTTTATATCTATAAAATAACTATTTTTTGATATCTTCAACCGAGAACGTTTTTTCCACGTCATGTAACAGTCGATGCAACATCGCGCTGTCACGCTGCTCCAGTAACCCAAGACGCTGTTGCAGCCAGTCACGCAACTTTTCATCTTGCTGTGCGCCCACTGCCAGTAGCAGACGATCGCAGCGCTCTCTCAATGCCGATAGCTGCCCAGGCTGTGCCGGTTGTGCGGCCGGAGCCGTAACATCCATCAACGACGACAGTTGGTAGCAGTACACCATAACAGCCTGCCCCAAATTCAGCGATGGATAATCCGCCACCATCGGCACACCGGTAAGGATATCCGCCAGCGCCAATTCTTCGTTCGTGAGCCCGGAATCTTCGCGACCAAACACTAACGCGACAGATGAAACCCATTGCCGTTTTTCTTCCAGCACAGGCAACAGTTGCGCAGGCGTACAGTAATAATGAAACCGAGCACGGCTTCGTGCCGTTGTCGCAACGGTAAACTCAACGTCAGCCAGCGCATCCGCCAGTGTCGCAAAACATTCCACATTATCCAGCACATCGCCAGAACCATGAGCCACCCAACGCGCAGCCGGTTCAAGATGTGCCGAACTATCAACAATACGCAGCCGACCAAACCCCATCGTTTTCATCGCCCGGGCAGCAGCCCCGACATTTTCCGCGCGCGCCGGGGCGACTAAAACAAGATAAAACTGCACATAACCTCCCAGATTGCCCGAAGGACACTGGCTTTATAATTCGATAATAAGAAACAAAATACTAACAAAATCAGCGACACAACAGACAGCGCCGGGCGCTAAACGCCCCATCACTGAGTTCAAGAAAACGGAAACGCTTCAGCCATCAACATTTATTATGCCGTAGCGAAAATAAAAATGTTAAATTGTGATAGATATCGGCATTCATTGCGCGTTTTCTACAAATTGCTAACGTGCTACAATGAAATTTGATATATGTCAATGGAACCGTAGATTTGCCCGTCGGTAAAATCAGTGTTCGCTGTTATGTTGCTGTTAATAAGGTTAAACTGAGCGCCACATCAGGCCCGGTTGTAAGGCCTCATCGTCACCTGTTACCAGATGCGCTTCAGGTGGAAACGAGTGCATCAAAACGTATTTACGTACTTGAGTCGGTCGGCGAAAAAACGGTGAACATAATTTGCCAAAACGCCCGAGAGAACCAGGACTTCTGTACTTTCGAATCTCTATATTAGTTGGCAATTTTAGGTAGCAAACATGCAGACCCCGCACATTCTTATTGTCGAAGACGAATTGGTTACTCGTAACACCCTCAAAAGTATTTTTGAGGCTGAGGGATATGTCGTTCACGAAGCCACCGACGGCGCCGAAATGCACCATATCCTGTCTGAACACGACATCAATTTGGTCATTATGGATATCAATCTGCCAGGTAAGAATGGCCTGTTGTTAGCACGTGAATTACGTGAACAGGCAAGCGTGGCGCTGATGTTCCTGACCGGGCGCGATAACGAGGTCGATAAGATTCTTGGCCTGGAAATCGGTGCTGATGATTATATCACCAAGCCGTTCAATCCGCGTGAACTCACCATTCGTGCACGTAACCTGCTCTCTCGTACCATGAATTTAGGTGGCGGGACTGAAGAGCGTCGTCTGGTGGAAAGCTACCGCTTTAACGGTTGGGAGCTGGATATCAACAGCCGTTCTCTGGTTAGCCCGACCGGTGAGCAGTATAAACTGCCGCGTAGCGAATTCCGTGCCATGCTGCACTTCTGCGAAAATCCGGGCAAAATCCAGACCCGTGCCGAGCTGTTGAAGAAGATGACTGGCCGTGAGCTGAAACCGCATGACCGTACTGTAGATGTTACGATTCGCCGCATTCGTAAACATTTCGAGTCCACGGCGGATACGCCGGAAATCATCGCCACTATTCATGGCGAAGGTTATCGCTTTTGTGGTGATCTGGAGGACTGATCTCCTCTGCACGTTATCACAAGCAAAAGGCCGGGTTTTACCCCGGCCTTTATTATGCCCGCGCAGCTATTATGCCTGCACAACCACGTAAGCCATTATTTACTCCAGGGTAAAATCGGCACCGCACTGAGTGCATTCTTCGGTGAACCATCGATAACACGATCAGAATAGGTCAGATAGACCAGCGCATTACGTTTCGCGTCATAGAAACGAACGACCTGTAATTTCTTAAAAATCAACGAAGTTCTCTGCTGAAAAACCACATTCCCTTTACCCTTACTGCTTGTGATTTTATCACTCAGCGTAATCGGGCCAACCTGCTGACAAGAAATAGCCGCATCGGATGTGTCTTCAGCCAGTCCCAATCCGCCCTTGATTCCTCCGGTTTTCGCACGGCTTAAATAACAAGTGACATTCGTAACATCAGGATCATCAAACGCCTCAACAATAATTTTATGATCCGGGCCCAGCAGCTTAAACGCCGTATCCACTGAACCGATCTCCTCGGCACGCACGGCCGTCATGCCAAAAAACAGGGCCGCCGCCGTCAAGAACAGGTGTTTCTTCATTGTTGTCTCTCTCTTTAATTGCTGTAACGGTGTTCTATCTGTAGTGCAAAGAGCATATATCGGACAGGTTGCTGTCGCCGCCTATGTTAATCAGATTCTTTGCTCGTCAGGCACAAAAATCTTGTGTAAGTGCGTACGAGAAAAAATTGCTATGATGCCTGATCTTACACGCTTAACGCTCAGTGTATTTTATGAGGACGATCTATGGATCAAGCCAGTATCATACGTGACCTGCTTAACTGGCTGGAAGGTCATCTTGACCAACCGTTATCACTGGATAATGTTGCAGCCAAGGCCGGTTACTCTAAGTGGCACTTACAGAGAATGTTCAAGGAAGTAACAGGGCATGCTATAGGTTCATACATTCGCGCACGTCGCCTCACGAAAGCGGCTGTCGCCCTGTGTCTCACCAGCCGCCCTATTCTCGACATCGCCTTACAATACCGTTTCGATTCTCAGCAAACGTTCACTCGGGCGTTTAAAAAACAGTTTGCTCAAACACCGGCCTCATATCGGCGCGCTGACGACTGGAATACGTTTGGCATTCACCCACCGATTCGGCTCGGCGCATTTACCATGCCACAGCCTGAGTTCATCCGCCTTCCAGAAACACAACTCGTGGGCCTGACGCAAAGCTACACCTGTAACCTTGAGCAAATTACCTGTTTTAGAACTGAAATTCGTATTCACTTTTGGCGGCAGTATCTGGGAGAAGCGAAACATGTGCCGCCGGTACTTTATGGCTTGCACCATTCTCGCCCAAGTAAAGAGAAAGACGATGAACACGAAGTGCTATATACCACGGCATTAGAACCCCACCATGTGCCCGATGGAGTTCATCCTGGTGAACCGGTGATGTTGCCGGGCGGAGAATACGCCATGTTTATCTATGAAGGCCCGCCCGATAACTTGCAGGATTTCATCATCACGCTCTATGACACTTGTCTGCCAACCTATAAGTTGACTCGCCGACAGGGGTTTGACATCGAGCGCTATCACCCACCGGGTGACAAAGAGGAAATAGAGCCCCCGAAAATTATTCGGTGTGAGTACCTTATTCCTGTCCAGCGCTAACGTTGCACTTCATCCAAGGCTGGAGCGTCAAGATGAGCGACGTCTCCGGCAGTTTCCACCACCCATCCCGGCGCAAGCCAGGGACTTTGCTGGTAATCCACACGAGAGAGTGAACAGTTACGCAGGCGCAATCGACGTTCGGCAAAAGCAGGTAATCCCAACAGCGTGCTTAACAGGCAACCTAACGCGATACCATGGCTAACCAACAATGGCCGGCTGCCTTGCGGTAAAGCCAGGCACTTATCTAATACCCGATGCATCCTTAGCGCCAGTTCCGACATCGACTCGCCTTCAGGCACGCGACCATCCCGAGTACCATCAAGCAGCGTCTTACGCCATCCTTCCTCTTCAGGGCTAAGGGAGTCAATCAAGCGCTCCTCCAATATTCCCATATTCAATTCACGCAAGTCCGGCTCCAGAATCACTGTGCACTCACCGCACGCCTGGGCAATGATGTCAGCAGTATGGCGTGTTCTGCCAAGATCGCTGGTAAAAATATGGGTAATCCCCAATTTTTTCACTCTTTCCGCCACACGTCGTGCCTGAGCCTCTCCTGCCAGCGTCAATGCACTGTCTGATTGTCCCTGAATACGGCGCGCTACGTTCCATTCAGTTTCACCATGACGAACAAGATATACCTGTAACATACTCTTTTTCCGTTATACTGCGTCAAACTCACTGCAAGGTAGGGAAGCATTATGTACCACGTTGTCGCATCTACGACCAACCCGGCCAAAATTCGCGCCATCACTTTAGCATTTGCTGATGTCTTTGGTGCAGATAATTGCCGTATAGAAGGGGTTGATGTAGATAGTGGAGTACCTAGTCAGCCACAGGGGTCGGTTGAAACCCGCACCGGTGCCAGGAATCGTGTAATGAGAGCGCGCCAGGTGCGCCCGGAAGCTGATTTCTGGGTTGGCGTAGAAGCAGGGATTGAAGAGAGTATGACCTTTGCCTGGATGGTGATTGAAAACGCCACGATTCGCGGCGAGTCGCGCTCCGCAAGCCTGGTACTACCTGACAGCATTCTGCAAGGCATTAGTGCAGGCAGAGAGCTTGGCGATGAAATGGCGCGATTAACCGGTATTCAGGATATTAAACGTCAGGGCGGGGCAATCGGTGTCTTCACCGATGGCAAATTATCCAGAACCAGTGTGTATTATCAGGCGCTGTTATTGGCTCTGGTGCCATTCCATAACCCGGTTTATCAACACCCGATACTCACGCCCGGCGCATGACCACCATACTGTTGGCAAGCACTCACGACTCTTTCTGCGAAGAAGGTTCATGCTCTGGTAACAATTGCGCTTCCAGCCACGTTTTTAATCTGGGCGGTGCGGATTTAAGGCCGTTAGAGCCTCGTGTAATCGTTGCAATTCCGGCCCCCAGCTCGTTTTTCAGCTCTCGCTGACTCATTTTGCCGCGCATCAGCTCCTGAATAATTCTCACCCGAGTTCCTAAAGCCGCACGCTCATCAGGGGTTAACAATAGCTGTAACAGTGGCTGTTCCACACCTTCGGCTACCGCCAGTTGCAGCAACGCCACAAAAGATTGCCAGTCTTTATCATTGTATTCGGGAGAGTTAACATCAAGGGAAGCAAATGGTGTCATAATGGCATGCCATACTATTAAACTAGTACAGTAGGATAGCATACTATTTCAGACGAAAAAAAGCACAATGACTAGAATATTTCTCTACATACCAGCAAACGACAGTGTAATAACCGGCCTTCAGCGCCTGTAGGTAAAAGCTGTTCAACCGTCTTGTACTCTTTTTTGTACAATTTTTCTCCCAACAGCCTGCTCCAGACACCGCCAGCCGAACATAACACACTGGGAGCAAGCGGAGCTCAATGGCATGAAACAGGCTGCGAAAGCCATTCTTTCCCCGCTTTCGCAACCCAGAGGCAATGGCGTCAGTAGTGTCGTTGCCACTCATTATCAGTAAACAGACTGGTTGGCTTCTGCATCAAACTACGGTAGAAAACATCATATGCCAGCACGTTCTTAACATAGGCCCGGGTTTCAGCAAATGGAATGCTCTCAACGAACGCGACAGCATCCAGGCGGCCACTGCTGTCTTTCAACCAATTGCTGACACGGGAAGGCCCGGCATTATATGCAGCTGACGCCAGCACCCGATTTTGCCCAAACAACTGATACACATAGTCTAAATAACGGGTGCCCAATTGGATATTGATGAGCGGATCTAACAGCTGATTACTGCTTGTATAGTTGGCAATATTAAACATCTCTGCTGTATGTTGGGCTGTTGCCGGCATTAACTGCATTAACCCTGATGCGCCAACGCTTGAGCGCGCCTGAGGGTTCCAGGCACTCTCCTGACGCGCAATCGCCATCGCATAGCTTTGGCTCACGCCCATCCCTTGCGTTGCCTGGCGGAACACGTCTTCCCATGCCAGTGGAAAACGTTCTGGCAAGTTATCCCATAACCTGGCAACGATAGTGGCCTGTACGCTGAGATCATACCAATGTTGCTCAAGGGCAAACCGTGCCAGCGCTTCTTGCTGTGGTTTATCACGGCTGGCGACCAACGCCCCCCATTCCGAGCGAGCCAGGCTTTCCAGCCCCCAAAACATAAGCTCTTTTACACGAGCAATCTCAGCTAACTGGCCAAGAGAAGGATCGGGTTTGGCTGCAATAATCGTGGTTAGCGGATAATTCACATTTAATTTCTGTGCGGCCGCCATCGGATAAAAACCTCGGATCTGCATCAAATCACGCAGTTGACTCTCCCCTTCGGCTTTTTGCCCTTTTTCTATCATCAAGACAGCGGCCCAATAACGCCATTCCTCTTTCTGCCGGGCCTGTGCTGGCAAACGAGCTAACCATTGCGAAAACCCGCTTCTGTCTCCCTGAGCCAGCGCCATACGTACACGACGTTCCAGTAACGGTACGGATGTACTGCGCTGAATAACCGCATCACGCCACTCAGCCTGAGCCTGAGTGACGTCATTTCCAATAAAGCGCCCGGCAACGTCATCTTCCATGCTCTGACGCTCCTGAGGGCCCACTTTTTGTAAACGCACCAATTGCGGCAACAGCGCTTGCGCCCCCTCTGGGTCCTGACGCGCCAGACGGCTAAACGCAGATAACATCACTTTGCGTGTAAAATCGGTTGGGCCTACGCTACGGGCAAAGCGCTCAATGGCTTTGGGATTGCTTTGTAACTTCAGTAATGCATCGGTGATGGTTTTATAATCTGCCGGTAACTGTTTAGATAAATGGCTGACCAGGCCAGCATTACCGGCCTCCATTGCAAGCCTCATGCGCTCTAAAATCAGCAATGCGGTTAATCCACCTTGCTGCTGCCAGGCAGAAAATAACGGGTCACAAGACGCAGGCAAAGCGCTGCCAACCAGCCAGATGTCTTGGGTTTGTTCCCACACGCCCTGCGGCTGGCCTGTCATCACCTTCGCATATAAGTAGTTGCAACGAGAAGCAACGGCTTTGGGTTGCTCCGGGCTGAAGGCCAGCACCCCTGACCAATCCTGACGGCGCGCCAGCTCATTAATAAAACTGTTGTTCAGTGTGCGAACCGAAGGAAGCGTCGGATGTGCCGCCATAAACTGTTTGACTTGCGCGACAGTCAGCGTCGACAAATCCTGCGTTAATGCCCGATATTCCAGATAGGGGTAAAGCGGGTAGTTGAGTAGCGTTGGCATAAGCTGGGACACCACATCCATCTGGTTCGCATCCCACGCGGTCTTTACCTGCTGATAACGCTGGCGCTGTTCATTGAGCGAATCCGCCAATACCTGGCTTGATGCCCCAATAAGACACAGTGCGACGGCCACATATCGCCAATACCTCATGCTGAACATCTCTCTGCTGCCCTCATTCATGATTATTTCCGCCAACGCCGCCGAGATAAATGTATTTAATATCTCTCAGCCCTTAAACCATCAGGCAGGTTGCTACCGCGCGGCGTTTACCTGACAGAACCGATGTCAAATTGACCGTCAGTTTGGCATATCCTGCTGGGCAACGATACGCCCCGGCGGGCTGAAGACAGAACAAAATATTGAGATTTATCGCGGCAAGACCATGTTGCCCGCAGTTTCAACCAACCGCACACCATCGATTGCATTACCGCTGGAACACACCTCGCAGACTCGTTAACGCAATAACGGGATAGCTGGGATCATTTGGCGAAAACAGCTAAACTCCGTCAACAGTAAATCCCCTTTGCTGGCAGCGTACAACGCGCTTTCAGCAACATGCCCCTATAAGCGCCATGCTTTAATGGCATCACGCTAAACTGAACGAATAGAAAAGAGGCTCAGAGCAACGTGGCTCAATACGTTTACACCATGCACCGCGTCGGCAAAGTGGTTCCGCCGAAACGACATATCCTGAAAAATATCTCCCTTAGCTTTTTCCCTGGCGCCAAAATCGGTGTACTGGGGCTAAATGGCGCAGGTAAATCAACCCTGCTGCGTATTATGGCCGGGATTGATACAGACATTGAAGGTGAGGCTCGACCACAGCCTGGGATTAAAATCGGCTATCTGCCGCAAGAGCCCCAACTGAATCTGGAGCACACCGTCCGCGAAGCGATTGAAGAGGCGGTATCTGAAGTAAAACGCGCGTTGACCCGCCTTGACGAAGTGTACGCCGCTTACGCCGATCCCGATGCCGATTTCGATAAATTGGCTAAAGAGCAAGGTGAACTTGAAGCCATCATTCAGGCTCATGATGGCCACAATCTCGATAACCAGCTTGAACGTGCTGCGGATGCACTGCGTTTGCCTGCGTGGGAAGCCAAAATTGCCAACCTCTCCGGGGGTGAGCGCCGCCGCGTTGCCATCTGCCGCCTGTTGCTGGAAAAACCCGACATGCTGCTGCTGGACGAGCCAACCAACCACCTGGATGCAGAGTCGGTTGCCTGGCTGGAGCGATTCCTGCATGACTACGAAGGCACGGTTGTTGCCATTACGCATGACCGCTACTTCCTGGATAATGTGGCAGGCTGGATTCTGGAACTCGACCGTGGCGAGGGTATTCCGTGGGAAGGGAACTACTCTTCCTGGCTGGAGCAGAAAGATCAGCGGCTGGCTCAAGAAGCGTCAACAGAAGCGGCACGCCGCAAATCCATTGAGAAAGAACTGGAATGGGTACGCCAGAACCCTAAAGGCCGTCAGGCAAAAGGGAAGGCTCGTCTGGCCCGCTTTGATGAGCTCAATAGCGTTGAATACCAAAAACGTAATGAAACCAGCGAATTGTTTATTCCACCAGGCCCACGCCTCGGCGATAAAGTGCTGGAAGTGCAAAATCTGGCTAAATCCTATGGCGACCGAATGCTGATTGACGGCCTGTCGTTCTCCATTCCTAAAGGCGCGATTGTCGGTATCATCGGCCCTAACGGTGCAGGTAAATCAACCCTGTTCCGTATGTTATCAGGTCAGGAACACCCGGATTCCGGCACTATCGAGTTAGGTGAAACAGTACAGCTTGCCTCGGTAGACCAGTTCAGGGATAAGATGGACGGCAGTAAAACCGTGTGGGAAGAGGTTTCAGGTGGGCAGGATATTATGCGCATCGGTAACTTCGAGCTTCCCAGCCGCGCTTATGTTGGTCGTTTTAACTTCAAAGGGGTTGACCAAGGCAAACGTATTGGCGAGCTATCGGGTGGTGAGCGTGGCCGAGTGCATCTGGCAAAACTGCTGCAAGTCGGTGGCAACATGCTACTGCTTGATGAACCGACTAACGACCTTGATATCGAAACACTGCGCGCGCTGGAAAACGCCCTGCTCGAGTTCCCTGGCTGTGCCATGGTTATCTCCCATGACCGCTGGTTCCTGGATCGTATCGCCACGCATATCATCGACTATCAGGATGAGGGTAAGGTCGAATTCTTCGAGGGTAACTTCACCGAATACGAAGAGTACAAGAAGCGTACGCTCGGTGCCGAAGCACTAGAGCCTCATCGCATCAAGTATAAAAAGATGGCATAAGCGTTAGCGTTACACCGAAAAGGACAACCGTCGGGCTTCTCAGGCCTGACGGAAAAACGCCCGGCTCTCAGAGAACAATAGAGAGTTCAATAGATAGCAAAGCGCCCGTCATAAAGACGGGCGCTTTTTTCATTATTTTTTCATGCCTGTCATTGACTCATGCATGAGAGACAGAATATCAAAACGTTTCCCAATTCTGTTCGCTACTCCTGCTGCCGCTTCTGGCGCTTATAGCGGCGACAGGTTGCGAGGGCGCTCGGTGAGAGGATAACACCGCTCGCGCAGGTGCCTGCTCCTGATGACGACTCAGTTTAAACACCGCCACTGCCTGCGTCAGCCTTTCCGCCTGAGATTCCAGCGATTGCGCTGCCGCAGAAGCCTGCTGAACTAACGCCGCATTCTGCTGAGTCGTTCCCTCCATTTCCAGCACAGCCTGATTGACCTGGCCAATTCCCCGGCTTTGCTCATCAGATGCAGAAGCAATTTCGCCCATGATATCCGTCACGCTCACCACGGCCTTCACAATCTCTTCCATGGTCATACCTGCCTTGGCGACCAAATCAGACCCCGTCTCGACCAATCGCCCCGACTCGCCGATTAACGATTCAATCTCTTTTGCCGCCTGAGCACTACGCTGCGCCAGACTACGCACTTCCCCGGCCACCACTGCAAAGCCACGGCCTTGCTCACCGGCACGTGCGGCCTCAACAGCAGCATTCAAAGCCAGAATATTGGTCTGGAATGCAATGCTGTTGATAACGCTGGTAATTTCAGAAATTTTCTTCGAACTGGAGGAAATCTCACTCATCGTATTAACCACATCCTGTACGATGCTTCCCCCCTGCTCGGCTTTGCTGGACGCGTTACGCGCCAATTGGCTGGCATGGTTAGCGTTATCGGAGTTTTGTTTCACCGTCGAAGTCAACTCTTCCATGCTGGCAGCCGTTTGCTCAAGCGCAGCAGCCTGCTGTTCCGTACGTGAAGAAAGATCGACGTTGCCTGCACTGATTTCAGATGCCCCCTGATAAATGGAGTCAGCACCTTCACGCACCACCGTTACCGTGTTAGTCAGCGATAACTGCATCTGTTGGAGGTTTTCACCCAAAATACCGATCTCATTACGACCCAGATTTTCAGCCGGATGCGTCAAATCCCCTTGAGCGATACGTTGAATGCGCGTCATCAATACATTAATCGGCACCAGAATCGCTTTACGGACAACCAGATAGGTCAACACCGCCAGCAAAATGGCCAGTGCAAACGAAATCCCCATCAGGATATTGCCCAACTGCGAGTTTGCCGCCGCCTGGGAATTAATACTGTTGGCGTGATCCGTCAGATACTTCACTTCCTTACGTACCTGAATAGCATAGTTAGTGTCTAACTGGCGGCCGAGCGTAGTTTCTATTTCGATGGTGCTTTCAAATTCACCGTTACGAACAAAGCCAACCATCGGCATCATCACCTTATCGCGATACGCCACGTAGTTTGCCGTTAGCTCGGCATCCAGCGCTTTTTCCTCATCTGATTTATCCGTACGGGACATATAATCATCAAAGCGTTTCTGCGAGCTTTTGATACGATCCACGCCTTCATTAAAGGATTTACTGTACGCATCCTGATCGCCAATACGTGACGCTGCCACAGCCTGCACTAATAGCTGACGGGAAACACGGAAGTTATCCATACTGCTGCTGATGCCGGCACGAATATCCGATACCAGATTCGCTCTTTCCAGCGATACATTACTCTGTTTAAGAAAATAACTCGCTGTACCAATCGAGATCGCAAACAGCACCAGAATAATAGTGAGCAATGTAATAAAGAGCGTCACAAGACGAATGTTGTTTATCGAAGAAATAGTCCCTTTTTGGTTTACCATTCTGATTTCTCACTTTCACCACGAGATGCTAATCACTTCCGCTGCCATCAGCAGCGAAAGCACGTATACCTGTAACACTTCACGCCCCCCTGATGTGGCTTCCGCTGGCCTGCCTGATGGCATACCCCATCTGACTGACGGCGGCCGCCGCATTTGGGTAACGAGAATGAATGTCATATAAAGTAGCGCTGCCACATACAGCATTTCCTGAGAAAACGTGACGGTAACGACGCCACGACCGGTTATCGAATGCGTCACAAAACACGTCAACCAGGAAAAACGAAACAATATTTCAATTTAATTATTTTGTCGTTTCTTTAAAAAAGAAAAGCGGTTATAACTTTATCATGCACGGTGGATGAGTGGACAGTACAAATCATCCGGTTCCTTGTGTGCGATCTCATTCTGAGAATTAAAATAATGTAATTGCCTAAAATTATCGTAACCGTTGTCATAAAACATTGTGCGGCAGCACTAAATTCGCTGATTGTGCGCGTAAATAGCGGCTCACTGACGGCAGGCAAAAAAAGTAAAAAAATACGCCTAAAGTGCGTCGTTCATACCCTTATCGTAAGCAAGTGGTTGATGATAATAAGATATGTATGTCTTCAATGCGCAGTGATAAGAGGGCGTGTATTCGGTTATATTCGCCATATTGCAAACAATAAAAAGCCAGCCGTTATCAGGCTGGCTTTTTGCTGCGCCCCGCTACGGGGGCAGCACATCACTGACGCTTAATAGAGCAAGCGGGCGCGAATAGTACCAGGAATGGACTTCATCAGCTGTAATGCGGTGTCTGCGCCATCCGTTTCTACATCGATTACCACGTAGCCGATTTCCGGGCTGGTTTGCAGATACTGCGCGGCAATGTTAATGCCCTGTTCTGCAAAGATATGGTTAATCTGCGTCATGATACCCGGTCGATTTTCATGGATATGCAACAGACGGCTAGCCCGATCGCCATGCGCAGGTAATGAAACTTCAGGGAAGTTAACCGCTGACAAGGTGGAACCATTGTCCGAATATTTCGCCAGTTTTCCGGCGACTTCATCACCGATGTTGACCTGCGCTTCTTCCGTCGAACCACCGATATGTGGCGTCAGGATGACGTTATCGAATTCACACAACGGTGACAGGAACGGGTCTGCGTTGGTGGCAGGCTCTTGTGGGAACACATCAATCGCTGCGCCAGACAGGTGCTTGCTGGTCAATGCGTCGCTCAGGGCCGGGATATCCACTACAGTACCACGGGAGGCGTTGATAAGAATGGCACCCGGCTTCATCAGCGCCAGTTCATTAGCGCCAATCATATTTTGCGTACTGTCGGTTTCCGGCACATGCAGACTGACAACATCGCTCATGTTCAGCAAATCAGACAGATGGCGTACCTGCTGGGCATTACCTAATGGCAATTTGCTTTCAATATCATAGAAATAGACATACATCCCCAGGCTTTCGGCCAGAATGCCTAATTGTGTACCTATATGCCCATAACCGATGATCCCAAGCTTTTTGCCACGCGCTTCGAAACAACCTACGGCTTGTTTATGCCACACGCCGCGATGAGCTTTGGCGTTAGCAGCCGGCACACCGCGCAACAGCAACAGCAGTTCGCCTATCACCAACTCGGCAACGGAACGGGTATTGGAAAAAGGTGCGTTGAAAACCGGGATACCACGCTTGGTCGCTGCGGCTAAATCAACCTGGTTCGTACCAATGCAGAAACACCCGACGGCAACCAGCTTCTCTGCGGCAGCGAAAATTTCTTCTGTAAGATGAGTACGCGAACGAATCCCCACAAAATGCGCATCACGAATCGATGCTTTTAGCGCTTCCGTGTCCAGCGCGCCTTTGTGATATTCAATATTGGTGTAACCCGCTGCGCGCAGATTTTCCAGCGCGTTCGGGTGAACCCCTTCCAGCAACAGGAACTTAATCTTGTCTTTTTCCAGTGATACCTTTGCCATTTCCCGACCTTATTTTCAGACTTCAGATGCGACGGTTCAAAAACCAGTCTGTGCAAACATAACAAAAAATACGCACTCGGCAATACAAACGATTGCCTGCCTATCTTCCGGTAATGCCTCGTAGTAACCGTTTCACGGCAAAAAATACTGCCAACCCTTCAGTGAACCACACAGGAATGATACGAAATAAGAAAAGCTAATATTAAGTACCAAAATTGAGCCGTTATGAAAAGCCAGATTTTTTAGATAAAAAAATCCGGCGGCTGTGTTCAGCGGCCGGATGGGTGTGCGTCACGGGCTGTGACGAGATTAACCTGCGCGTGACTTCAGTCGGACGGTTTTCACGCCATCAGCCGTTCCAACCAGCGCCACATCAGCGCCGCGATTTGCAAACAACCCGACGGTAACAACCCCCGCAATGCCGTTAATTCGGTCTTCCATTGCAGCAGCATGCGACAAATCCATATCATGGACATCCAGAATAATATTGCCGTTATCGGTCAACACCCCTTCGCGATAAACGGGCCGTCCACCGAGTATTGTCAACTCGCGAGCAACAGACGCACGCGCCATGGGAATCACCTCTACCGGTAATGGGAAACGCCCCAATACCTCGACTTGCTTGGAAGCGTCCACAATGCAGATAAACTGGCGGGCTATCGAGGCAACAATTTTTTCACGCGTTAATGCAGCGCCACCGCCCTTAATCATCTGCATCTGAGGGTTTATCTCATCTGCGCCATCAACGTAGACATCCAGCACATCCACATCGTTACAGTCAAAAACCGGAATACCCAGGCTTTTTAGTTTCGCGGTAGAGGCATCCGAGCTGGAAACCGCCCCCTCGATTTGATGTTTGATAGAACCCAGCGCGTCAATAAAATGCGCGGCGGTAGACCCCGTACCAACGCCAACAATAGTGCCGGGGCGAACAAAATCGAGTGCAGCCCAGCCAACGGCTTTTTTCAGTTCATCCTGCGTCATAGTGTGTTTATGCCTGTGGGAAAATAGCGACGAAAACGTGTGCGTAGTTATAAAACATGGCTGCGGTAAAAGGGGGCTTTTGTCGCTGGCGGTAAGCGGTATTTAGGTATAAATACGCCAAATGATGTGATTTTTTCGGCGATGCCTCACAAAAATGTGGCATATTGCCAAAATGGTTTTTACGCAAAGGAATACTCATCTCCATGAAACGCCCGGACTATCGCACGCTTCAGGCGCTGGACGCCGTGATCCGTGAGCGCGGCTTTGAACGCGCGGCACAAAAACTTTGTATTACTCAGTCCGCCGTCTCTCAGCGTATAAAACAGCTGGAGAACCTGTTCGGCCAGCCGCTGTTGGTAAGAACCATTCCGCCACGCCCGACCGAGCAAGGCCAGAAACTGTTGGCGCTGTTACATCAAGTGGAATTGCTGGAAGAAGAGTGGCTGGGGAATGAAAACAGCAGTGAGACGCCGCTGTTGCTGTCGCTGGCCGTCAACGCCGACAGCCTCGCGACCTGGCTGCTACCTGCGCTACAGCCGGTACTGGTCGATTCGCCTATCCGACTGAATTTACAGGTTGAAGATGAAACCCGCACTCAGGAACGCCTGCGCCGTGGCGAAGTGGTCGGTGCGGTGAGTATTCAGCCACAGCCGTTACCGAGTTGTCTGGTTGATAAACTGGGCGCGCTCGACTACCTGTTCGTCGCCTCACCGGATTTTGCCAACCGCTATTTCCCGAACGGCGTAACGCGTTCAGCCTTGTTGCGCGCGCCAGCCGTCGCGTTCGACCACCTTGACGACATGCATCAGGCATTTTTACAGCAGAATTTTGACTTACCGCCGGGCAGTGTTCCTTGCCATATCGTCAATTCATCAGAGGCATTTGTGCAACTTGCACGTCAGGGCACTACCTGTTGCATGATTCCACATTTGCAAATCGAAAAAGAACTCGCGAATGGTGAGCTCATCGACCTGACGCCGGGGTTATTCCAGCGCCGGATGCTGTATTGGCACCGTTTCGCCCCGGAAAGCAGAATGATGCGACAGGTAACGGACGCGCTGCTCAGTCACGGGCGTCAGGTGCTGCGTCAATCCTAAGGCTGGCGCCCCGCGAGTGGGGCACCGTCCGCACGATCAGGGCGTGCGCTGTAATTCAAATACCACATCAACCTGATCATCGAAATGGATAGCCTGTTGCTCATAGGTTTGCGAAACCTCTACCGGTGCAGCCCTGTCTGCGGCTTTAAACATACGCGCAACCGGTGTTGGCTGATAATTAGCAACATGATAGCGAATGCTATAAATCGGCCCTAAAGCCGTATTGAACCCGGCAGCCAGCGATTGCGCCTGCTGCGTTGCCTGCTCTATCGCTTTTTTCCGCGCCTGTTCACGATACACCTCTGGATGAGAAACCCCGAGTTCTACCGTATGGATTTCATTCAGGCCGGTTTTTAACGCGCCATCAAGCAATTCATTCAGTTTATCCAGTTGGCGCACCGTCACTTCAACCTGACGCACGGCGCGATAGCCTTTCAGCACCGAGCTGCCATTCTTCAAATAGTCATATTCAGGCTGCGTGCGTAAATTAGCGGCATTGATGTCTTTTTTATCAATCCCGCTCTTGTCCAGAAAGGTGAAGTATTGGGCAACCCGCTCATCCACCTGTTTTTTCGCATCGGCAGCCTCCTTGGACGAAACACTCACTTCAATCGCCAGCCGCGCAATATCCGGCATCGCCTCAACGCTGGCTGCGCCAGACGTCACCACATGCGGCCCGTTAGGTAACTCATAGCCCGCCAGCGCGGATGCACAGCCGAACCCCAGCCCTATCAGGGCTGCTCGTACCCAAACATTCAGCTTCACGTTATCCCCTTTGAATTTGGTTGAGAGATAAAGCCTAACCAAGTCAGGCTATTCTCAATATAGGCAAATATCCGAGAATACCTACCCCAAAGGGTCAGAATCGTAGCAACAGCATGCTGCCGTCGCCCGGCATAGACTCGTCAAAGCGAAGGAATAAACCCTAATTCACGCGAGATATGCTGTGCCGTTTCACGCAAAGGCGTAACCAACGCAGCCATGCCGATTTGCTGTAAACGCGCCATCGACAATGAAATAGAAACGGCATACGCCACCCGTTGCTGAATATCAAACACCGGAGCGGAAACACAAGACACCCCAAGCTCATTTTCTTCGCGATCCATCGCCAGGCCATGGTGACGAATCTCCGCCAGTTCCTGCTCCATTCTGTCGAGCTCAATGATGGTGTTTGCCGTCAGTGGGCGAATCAAATGATGATGGGTTTGCCAATATTCGCCAGGATAATCTTCTGCGCCATAGGCCATGAAGATCTTCCCCATCGCAGAGCTGTGTAATGGCATATGCTGACCGATATACGCGCGCGTGCGCATCATTCCTGTCGTCGGCTCCAGCTTATAAATCAAAATGGCATGGTCATCTTCGCGGGTTGAAAAATTTACTGTCTCCCCCACGTTCAAATTCAACGCTTCCAGATGCGGTGCCGCAACATGCAGGACATTGAGTGACGATAACGCCTTTTGCCCCACGGCAATAAATTTGGTGGTCAGGCGATAACTGCCGGGTTGCTGGGCAGGGGTGACATATCCACATCCGGCCAGCCCCTGTAATAAACGGTGAACGGTACTTTTATTCATGCAAGCGAGCTCGGCAATCCGTGCCAGCGGGCACCCGTTTGGGTAATCGCTTAAAATTTCGATCAGTTGCAAACCACGAAATAAACTTTGACTACCCAGCGGTTTTCCCGCTTTCCCCTCTTCATCCTTGCTCTGTTCATTTATCACGTCTGATTTTCCTCTCATCGCATCAGTCAGAACATCCAACTCAGACTGATGAAACATCATGAAACAGCGTTTTATTTGATGCAACAGGAGAAACCACCCTGCACGTGCAACAGGGTGGACATCAATCACGCATTATCGTGTGGGTGCATTCGATGAGCCGGACTGTGCAGAAGGGGTGGCATGATGTAAATGCACATCCATTTGCGGATAAGGAATGCCGATACGGTGTTGATCCAACGCCCGTTTAAAGTTTTCCAGCAGATCCCAATACACCGTCGTCGCATCACCGTTTGTTGTCCAAACTCTGACAATAAAGTTCAGCGAAGAGGCACCCATTTCGTTGAGCCGGATAATCACATCTTTCTCATGCTGAATGCGCTTATCTGCCGCTACGATATCACCCAACACTTTTTTTACCACATCGATATCAGCATCATAGGCTACGCTAACGACAATCTCAGTGCGTCGATCGGGCTCACGGGAACTGTTGATAATATTACCGGCGATAATTTTACCATTTGGCACTACAATAATTTTCCCATCCGCCGTGCGAAGCGTGGTAGAAAAAATCTGAATCTGGATAACCGTCCCGCTAATTCCGCCGAGATCGACAAACTCCCCAATGCGAAATGGCCGAAACACCACCAGCAATACACCGGCAGCGAAGTTAGATAATGACCCTTGTAGCGCTAAACCGACGGCCAAACCCGCCGCACCCAGTACGGCCAATAATTGATGCCGTCTGCACGCCAACCCGGCTCAATGCGGCAATCAGAGTAAAGGCAATGACACCATAACGCACCAGAGCCGAGAGAAAATCAGCGACGGTTGCATCAATGCCTCGCCCCGTCATCAGGCGGTTAAGCGTGTTGCCCACCACACGAGCAGCCACCATTCCAGCGAACAAAATCATTAATGACGCAATCATGTTGACCGCGTATTGCAGTAACACATGCTGGTTATCTACCAGCCAGGTGTGTAAACGGCCCATACTTTCAGTGACATTCAACTCTTCCATTATTCACTCCCGTTGGGTTGTTTGATACGCAGATAAAATTAAGGCTCCCGCAGGAGCCTTAGTCAAATTATCAGGTCGATAATGATTTGGTCGGTACTTAGAGTACGTCGATAGCGTTCAGTTCTTTAAACGCCTGTTCCAGACGGGCTACCATGCTTGCCTGACCGGCACGCAGCCAGACACGCGGGTCATAGTATTTTTTGTTCGGCGTTGTCGTCACCTTCCGGGTTGCCCAACTGACCTTGCAGATAGCCTTCATTTTTCTTGTAGTAATTCAGGATACCTTCCCAGGTTGCCCACTGGGTATCGGTATCGATGTTCATTTTCACCACACCGTAGCTAACGGCTTCGGCGATTTCTTCTGCAGAGGAACCCGAACCACCGTGGAATACGAAGTCCAGGCTGTTGTGCGGCAGGTTGAATTTCTCAGACACATATTCCTGAGAGTTGCGCAGAATTTTTGGCGTCAGTTGTACGTTACCCGGCTTGTAAACACCGTGTACGTTGCCGAAAGAAGCGGCAATAGTGAAACGCGGGCTAATGGCGCTCAGTTTTTCATAAGCGTACGCCACGTCTTCCGGCTGAGTATACAGCGCAGAGTTATCCAGATGGCTGTTGTCTACGCCATCTTCCTCACCACCGGTGCAACCCAGTTCGATTTCCAGCGTCATGCCAAGTTTAGCCATACGTGCCAGATACTTACTGCAAATCTCGATATTCTCTTCCAGCGACTCTTCAGACAAGTCGATCATGTGAGAAGAGAACAGCGGTTTACCGGTCGCGGCAAAGTGTTTTTCACCGGCATCCAGCAAGCCATCGAGCCACGGCAACAGTTTTTTCGCGCAATGGTCAGTGTGCAGAATAACAGGCACACCATAGTGTTCAGCCATCTGGTGGACATGATGAGCACCGGAAATCGCACCCAGAATTGCCGCCTGCTGACCTTCAGCTTTCAGGCCTTTACCTGCGGTAAAAACAGCGCCGCCGTTGGAGAACTGAACAATAACCGGCGCGCGCACTTTGGCTGCGGCTTCTAAGACAGCGTTAACAGAGTCAGTACCGACGCAGTTAACAGCGGGCAGTGCAAAGCGGTTTTCTTTGGCAACTGCGAAAACTTTCTGAACATCATCACCAGTGATGACACCAGGTTTTACGAAATCAAAGATTTTAGACATGTCACGTGTCCTGTTTCGTTGGCCGTGGAGGGTTAGAGATCTGTCTGTTACTTACAATGCATGAAGACCATGACAATCATTGACGCTGGGGCAATGCTTATCACGGCAACAATGATTGTTGTAACAGCCACTGCACATGCGGTGACGGTTACAACAACCACTGCAAAACCACCGCAGCCTGTCGCGCATGGCGCTAACAGGTGCGGCGTTGCGTCATTGGTGCCTGACGCCTGCTACCTGACGATGCATCAGGTAACAGTACGTGGGCGATATCTATATCACCCACGTTTGCAGCCGTGTCGTTACTGACGAGCGCGCTCTTCCAGCATCACCACAGCAGGCAGTTTTTTACCTTCCACGAACTCCAGGAAAGCGCCGCCGCCGGTAGAAATATAGGAGATCTTGTCGGCAATGCCGAACAGGTCGATTGCCGCCAGTGTGTCACCGCCGCCCGCGATAGAGAACGCATCGCTGTTAGCGATCGCTTGAGCAATGATTTCAGTGCCTTTGCGGAAATTCGGGAACTCAAACACGCCAACCGGGCCATTCCACAAAATGGTTTTCGCATTTTTCAGGATGTCAGCCAGACGCTCTGCAGAGACATCGCCCAGATCCAGAATCTGCTCGTCATCTTTAATCGCAGTGACAGATTTCAGGGTCGCCGGTGCGGTTTCAGAGAACTCAGTTGCTACGCGCACGTCGCTCGGAACCGGAATATCACAGGTTTCCAGCAGTTTTTTCGCTTCAGGAATCAGTTCAGCTTCATACAGCGATTTGCCCACGTTGTGGCCTTGTGCGGCAACAAACGTGTTGGCGATACCACCACCGACAATCAGCTGATCAGCGATTTTAGACAGAGAATCCAGCACCGTCAGTTTTGTAGATACTTTTGAACCACCGACGATGGCGACCATCGGGCGAGCCGGGTTGCCCAATGCTTTGCCCAACGCTTCCAGCTCGTCAGACAACAGCGGGCCGGCACAGGCGATCGGCGCGAATTTACCCACACCGTGAGTAGAAGCCTGCGCGCGGTGAGCCGTGCCGAATGCGTCCATCACAAATACGTCGCACAGTGCGGCATATTTTTTAGACAACACTTCATCGTCTTTCTTCTCGCCTTTGTTAAAGCGCACGTTTTCCAGCACAACCAGTTCGCCTTCCGCGACCTCAACGCCGTCCAGGTAATCTTTAGCCAGACGAACCGGCGAAGACAGACGCTCTTTCAGGTAGTTCACCACGGGCAACAGAGAAAACTCTTCGTTGTATTCGCCTTCCGTCGGGCGACCCAGATGAGACGTGACCATCACACGGGCACCCTGTTTCAGGGCGATTTCAATGGTCGGCAGGGAAGCGCGGATACGCGCATCAGACGTCACTTTGCCATCTTTAACCGGCACGTTCAGATCCGCACGGATCAGCACGCGTTTACCAGCCAGATCCAAGTCGGTCATCTTAATTACAGCCATGGTGAACCCTCTTGTTGATTCTCTTTAAAGTTGCTTGAGTGAGGCGACAGTTACCTGCCGCCGACTATCAGAAACCGCAGGCTGCCATTGCCCGAGTTGTATCCAACATGCGGTTGGCAAAGCCCCATTCATTATCACACCAGACCAGCGTTTTGATCAGATGCCCGCCGCTGACCCGGGTTTGTGTTCCATCGACAATCGCACTGTGCGGATCGTGATTGAAATCCACGGAAACCAGCGGCAAATCGGTATAGTCAACTATACCACGAAATGTATTCTGCGCTGACTGGCGAAAAAGCGTATTGATTTCACTTACGTTTACCGCATTTTTCACACTGACGCTCAAATCAATCGCCGTGACGTTAATCGTGGGCACTCGCACCGAAATCGCTTCAAACCTGTCCTCGAATTTCGGAAAAAAACGGGTGATCCCCACAGCAAGCTTGGTATCCACCGGAATGATCGACTGACTGGCGGCGCGTGTGCGCCGAAGATCATGATGATACGCATCGATCACCGGCTGATCGTTCATCGACGCATGGATCGTCGTCACAGTACCGCTCTCGATGCCATACGCATCGTCCAGCAGTTTAATAATCGGAATAATACAGTTGGTGGTGCAGGAGGCGTTCGACACCAGGCGATGGGCAGGGAGCAGGTCGAGATGGTTAACGCCATAGACGATAGTGGCATCCAACTCCGGCGCGCCCGGATGGGAGAATAACACCTTCTTCGCCCCAGCGGCCAAATGAGCCTCACCCTCAGCGCGGCTGCCATACACGCCACTACAGTCCAATACGATATCCACCCCGAGCTCGCGCCACGGCAAGCCGTGAATGTCTGGCTCATGCAATAAACGGATGGTGTCATCACCGACAGACAGGCGATCGCACTCCTGGCGCACATCCCACGAAAAACGACCGTGGCTGCTATCGTACTTGAGCAGATGGGCAATCCCTTCGGCATTGGCCAGTTCATTAATCGCCACCACCGTGATTTCGGCGCGCCGCCCGGATTCATACAAAGCACGCAGCACGCTGCGACCAATACGACCAAAACCGTTTATCGCAATACGGATCGTCATGAAATTCCCTGTGTAGTGATAAAGACACCGCGCATCATAGAATAATCAGTCCATCGTCAGGAATAAACCGCTTATTACACGTACTTTTATGCCGGGCCAAACACCACTGAAACGACACGCTGAATGCTGTCACACCAACAACTGAAACGCTTCAGCTAGAATAAACGAATTGCACAGTAAAAGAAATATGGCCGCAGCGTGGATGTGAGAAGGGTGATCAGCGTCAAAAAATTACCGCACACTTTGCCGTGCGTAATGCATACAGATGCTGACTATCGCGACTAAGGACACGCGATAAGGGCAATAAAAAGGCCGGGAGATCCCGGCCTGATGAAGGTTCAAACCCGTGCTGGATTTATTTCAGCAATGCTTTGGCTTTTGCCACCACGTTATCGGTGGTGAAACCAAAGATTTCAAACAGTTTTTCCGCCGGTGCGGATTCGCCAAAGCCTTCCATACCGACAATCGCGCCATTCAGGCCAACGTATTTGTACCAGTAATCAGCAATACCGGCCTCAATGGCAACACGCGCACTGACCGCCGCAGGCAACACCGCCTCACGGTAAGCTTTATCCTGTTTATCAAACGCATCGGTAGACGGCATAGACACCACACGAGCCTTAATGCCGTCAGCCGTCAGTTGCTGCCAGGCAGCCACCGCCAGTTCCACTTCAGAACCGGTAGCAATAAGAATCAGCTGCGGCTGGCCGTCGCTGTCTTTGAGCACGTAGGCCCCTTTCGCCACATCCGCCAGTTGCTGCGCGCTACGATCCTGCTGTGCCAGATTCTGACGAGAGAGAATCAGCGCCGTCGGGCCGTCTTTACGTTCAATGGCATATTTCCAGGCTACGGCGGTTTCTACCTGATCCGCCGGACGCCAGGTGCTCATGTTCGGCGTGACGCGCAGGCTTGCCAGTTGCTCAACCGGTTGATGGGTCGGGCCATCTTCGCCAAGACCAATCGAGTCATGGGTGTAAACATAGATACTGCGCACTTTCATCAGCGCCGCCATACGCACCGCATTACGGGCATATTCAACGAACATCAGGAACGTCGCGGTATAAGGAACAAAACCACCGTGCAGCGAGATACCGTTGGCAATCGCCGTCATGCCAAATTCACGGACACCGTAGTGAATGTAGTTGCCTGCGGCATCTTCATTCACGGCTTTGGAACCAGACCAAATCGTCAGGTTGCTCGGTGCAAGGTCAGCAGACCCACCCAGGAACTCCGGCAGCAATTTGCCATAGGCTTCCAGCGCATTCTGCGAAGCTTTACGGCTGGCGATTTTGGCCGGATTGGCCTGTAGCTGCTCGATGAACTGAGTGGATTCTTCCTGCCAGTTAATCGGCAATTCGCCGCTCACGCGACGGCTGAACTCAGCGGCAAGCTCTGGATAAGCGCTGGCGTAAGCGTTAAACGCCTGCTGCCAGGCCGCTTCTTTGCTCTGCCCTGCTTCGCGGGCATCCCAGGCGGCATAGATATCAGCCGGGATGTCAAACGGGCCGTATTTCCAGCCCAACTGTTCACGCGTGGCGGCCACTTCAGCATCGCCCAACGGCGCACCGTGGGAGTCATGCGTGCCCGCTTTATTCGGTGAACCGAAGCCAATGGTGGTTTTACACAACAGCAGTGACGGCTTATCGCTTACACTTTTCGCTTCTTCGATAGCACGTTGAATCGACGCCGCATCGTGGCCATCAACGCCACGCACCACATGCCAGCCGTAAGATTCAAAACGCGCCGCCGTATCATCGGTGAACCACCCTTCGATATGGCCGTCGATGGAGATGCCGTTATCATCATAAAACGCGATCAGTTTACCCAGCTTCAGGGTGCCTGCCAGTGAACACGCTTCATGAGAAATCCCCTCCATCATGCAGCCATCACCTAGGAAAACGTAGGTGTGATGGTCAACGATGTCATGGCCCGGGCGGTTAAACTGCGCGGCCAGCGTACGCTCGGCAATCGCCATACCGACCGCATTGGCAATGCCCTGCCCAAGCGGGCCGGTGGTGGTTTCCACGCCCGCAGTGTAGCCCACTTCCGGGTGGCCCGGCGTTTTGGAGTGCAACTGGCGGAAATTTTTCAGCTCGTCAATCGGCAGGTCATAACCGGTCAGGTGCAGCAGGCTGTAAATCAGCATCGATGCATGACCATTCGACAGCACAAAGCGGTCGCGGTTGGCCCAGTTTGGGTTAGCCGGGTTATGGTTCAGATGGTCGCGCCATAATACTTCCGCGATATCCGCCATACCCATTGGTGCGCCAGGATGACCGGATTTGGCCTTCTGCACGCCATCCATACTCAACGCACGGATAGCATTGGCAAGTTCTTTACGAGAGGACATGCTTTACTCCAGATCGGATTGAACAATCACCTTTCGAACATAAAACATATTAATCAATACGTTAGCTCAAAACGGCAAAGAAAGGATACTGCCAAATGTACATGAAAAACGGCTTGATTGCACATGGAACAACAAGCGGCGCACCGAAGTGCGCCGCTTGTCAAATATAGCGATGAATCCTCCGCAGAAAGGCCTGCGGCCATCAGCGAATTAATGCGTGGCGCTTTCATGGCCATGCAGACGATGGCGAGTCACCAGCCCCAGCAACAGACACATCACAAACACGACAAAATACAACCCGTTAGCGGTAACTAACGCGGCATGAACGCCAAGGTGTTGAACGATGGGGCCCGTCACAATAAAGGTCAACATGGTGCCCACCGTGCCGCAGGTCAGAATAAAATTCACCAGTTTCGGAGACGGCACCTTTGTTTGCTGTGAACCCAGCGTAATCAGGGTGGTGTAAATCGCGCTGGAAATAAAACCCAGGCCAAAAATGAAATATTTCAGCAAATCCGGTTGCCCGGCGCTGACAAACAGGTACATCGCCCCGGTCGCCAGCAGCGCCAGCACCGTAACCACACGCTGCAAATCAAAGAATTTCAGCACCACGCTAAACACCCACATGCCAATCATGTAAGACGTCCAGAAGCTACTGACCAGCGCCCCTGCATCACCAATATTCATATTGAAGGTTTTGGTGACATATTCCGGCACCCACTGAATAAAGGCTAACTGGCCGAGGATGTAGCACAATGCCGCCACCGACAGGAACAGCACCCCCGTTCCCCACTTTTCCTGCACCACATTCTGTTGTACATCCGCTTTTTTTGCGCCGATTTCAGGAAAATCAGACCACAGCGTCAATACCAGAATCACGACATAGAGCAGGCCAATGCACGCATAAATCCAGTACCAACCGAAATGACGCGACAGCAGTGCGGCGGCGACAATCGGGAAAATAGTCCCGGCCATGCTGAAAAAAGAGTCGGTAAACAGCAGGCGAGCACCGCGCTGGCGGCCAACGTAGAGCTGGGTTATCAGGAATGTCCCTATCGACATGGTAATACCGCTGACCACGCCAAGCACAAACATGCAGGCCGAGAACACCGCCAGCGATTTTCCGACAAACAGCCCGATAACGGAGAGCACAATCAGAATAAAGCCGAAGATCAGCTGTTTTTTCAGCGCAAACACGTCCATCAGCCAGACGTTCAGGAAAATAGATAACAAAATACCGGTGTTAAGAAACGTAAAGGTATTACTCATATCCGCAATCGGGACGTTGAAATACTGTGCGATATCGCCCATCACCATGCCGGTGACAATAACCAGCGCACCCGTCAACGCATACGAGAAGCAGCTGGTAAAAAATAGCCGCTGACGATTAAGATCAGACATATTTCCTTCCTGTCATAAGAAACATAAAAAGCGCAGCCCGCAATGAGCACGCGCCATAAACCCCACAATCGGATTGCCTCTGCCGCTTCCGCTGTCACGGCTTTGGGACTCAGCCATACACGTCGATTTTCAACGATTACGCACGTTTTTCAACCGTACATGTCTCAACGGTGTTAGCCGCTTTCAGCCAGCGTGTTAACCGAACGCGCCCACACAGCCTGATGCAGTATAGCGGCTTCGCATAAAATGCACGCCAGCGGCCAAAACCACCGGCTAACAGCGGCGTTCATGCCCACTCTCATTAAATAATCACCACCTCTCAAGGAAGTGGTTTAACGCTGATAACAAAAAAAGGTTGAGTACCACGGTACTCAACCTTTTTATTCTGTTACCCGGTTTTACTCTTCATCTTCCAGGTAGGTGTAGCCATAAAGACCGGTTTCGAACTCCTGCATGAATTGCGTTTGCAACTCTGGGGGCAGATCGGTCTCTTTCACCTGGTCACGAAAACGCGACATCAGCACGCTCGGGTCAAGCTGAACGTACTCCAGCATGTCGGCTACCGTGTTACCTTCATCAGACTCTTCAATCTCAACCGTGCCATCCTGGAACACAAACACATCCACCGTTGACGTATCACCAAACAGATTGTGCATGTTGCCGAGGATTTCCTGATACGCCCCCACCATGAAAAAGCCCAGCAGCGGCGGATTTTCCGGGTCATAAGGCGGCATAGGCATCGTGGTTGCCACGCCATCGCCATCCACATAGTGATCGATGGCACCATCGGAATCACAGGTGATATCAAGCAGCACCGCGCGGCGCTGCGGCGGTTTGTCTAACCCTTCTAACGGCAGCACCGGGAAAAGCTGGTCAATCCCCCAGGCATCCGGCATTGACTGGAACAGTGAGAAATTCACATACAGCTTGTCCGCCATACGCTCTTGCAGCTCGTCGATAATCGGCCGATGGGCGCGGTTACTCGGGTCAAGTTGCTGTTGCAGGCGCTGACAAATATTCAGATACAGCTGCTCGGCCTGCGCGCGCTGGGTTAAATCCAGCATACCGTGGGTATACTGCGTGTGGATATCGTTCAAGTCCATCTGGCTGTCGTGCAGCCACTCACGCAGTGAACGGCGGTTGCCCGGCTCCTGAATTTCCTGCCAGGTATCCCATAAGCTTTCCAGCGCACGCGGAGCATCGGCATCCGGCTGCGTGGGCTCGCTGAACTCATTACGCTCAACACCAATAATATTCGAGACCAAAACGGTGTGGTGAGCCGTCACTGCACGCCCGGACTCCGTGATAACCGTCGGATGCGGCAGGCCGTACTCATTACAGGCATCGCCAATGCCCCAAATCACGTTATTGGCGTATTCGTTCAGGCCATAGTTGACCGAGCAGTCTGACTGCGAGCGCGTCCCTTCATAATCGACGCCAAGGCCACCGCCGACATCAAAGCACTGAATATTGACGCCAAGCTTATGCAGCTCAACATAAAAACGCGCCGACTCACGTACGCCGGTGGCGATATCGCGAATATTGGCCAATTGGGAACCAAGATGGAAATGCAGCAATTGCAGGCAATCCAGACGGTTGGCACTGCGTAGCAGTTCTACCAGTTGCAGCACCTGGGTTGCCGCCAGGCCAAACTTGGATTTTTCACCGCCGCTTGACTGCCATTTACCCGAGCCTTGCGAGGCCAAACGCGCACGCACGCCCAGACGAGGCACCACATTAAGGCGCTCTGCTTCTTCCAGCACCAGTTTAATTTCGGACATCTTCTCGATGACCAGATACACCTTGTGGCCGAGCTTTTCACCAATCAGCGCCAGACGGATATATTCGCGGTCTTTATAGCCGTTACACACAATCACCGAGCGCGTCATTCCGGCATGGCCGAGTACCGCCATCAGCTCGGCTTTAGAACCGGCTTCCAGGCCCAGCGGCTCGCCGGAATTGATTAGCGACTCAATCACGCGGCGATGTTGGTTAACTTTGATGGGATAAACCAGAAAATAACCGCCTTCATAACCGAAAGACTCGCGCGCGCGTTTAAACGCCGCATTGATGGAGCGCAGGCGGTGTTGCAGAATCTGTGGGAAACAAAACAGCGCGGGCAGGCGTTGATTATCCTGCTGACGAGCCTTCACCAGCTTGGCGAGATCAACGCGGGCTTGCGGTACATCCGGGTCAGGACAGACGCTGATATGCCCCAACTCGTTGACGTCATAATAATTATTGCCCCACCAGGCGATATTATAAGTGCGCAGCATTTCACTGGCATCGCGGTCATTCATGGCAACCTCCTGCATGGAGCGCAGATGATCGTGTTTACCCGCCACTGACGAGTACGGTTGAATCATATCGTCAGACATGGCGACTCCCCTCTAGCACTTCTTGATGAATAATCACATTTTTTCCCGCAACAGATACCTGCCGCGCCGCGATGGCGCAGAAAGCCGATAGCGAAACAACCGGCAGGCCATAGTATGCCGCCGTTTTATGACTCTTATTAGTGTAAAACACGATGTCAGACTCCGAGGTTCGGGTCGGTAAAAACCAGGGAAAACACCACCAGAAGAACGCCAAACGCATTCATTGGTGCAGAGAAAAAAGCAGGTTAGCCAGCTCGGGAGTCCTGCGTTGCGCTGCGGGACAGGCAACTTCGGGCAAATAGCGCAAAGGATTCAAAGGATTGAGTCAGTGACGTCGAGGCGTCAGAAGGAAAGCGCAGCGGGCGCAACTCACTCAATAAACAACGGATCATTAATCCTATCACCTCCACGCTCGCCGCAGAATGCGGTCAGGCTATCACGAAAATCATCAGAAAAACCGCGTAACACCATCCCGGTTTTCACACACGTTTTATAGCAAAACATAGCAGTTTTTCAGGATAAAAAACCGCTCATCGCCAGTGTGAAGCAACCCCGGGTGACGGACAACAAAACCGCCCGCCGTTTATACCTATCCCTCCCCGGAAAAGCAAAATGAAAATAGTAAAAAACCCTGTCATTGCAAGAAAAACGGCCTATACCTATTAACAATGGGCCGTTTGGGTACAAAAACTGCTGGCAAGGGGCCAACGTGTAACCTAGAATAGCCGTCCAGATGTTAATCCATCCATACTGATTAATGGTATCTCCCCCAGTGATTCACGTTGCCAGCGTTCTGAAAAGAGAGCGCTATCGCGTTCGGCCTGATTTATCACGCTGTGCGGCGGCAATCTGAGGAAGAGCGGGATACATTGCTTAAACGGCTTTAGCTTATAAGGTAAAGAAACTCATGGCTAAACACCTTTTTACGTCCGAATCGGTCTCCGAAGGACATCCTGATAAAATCGCTGACCAGATTTCTGATGCCGTCCTTGACGCGATTCTGGAGCAAGACCCCAAAGCACGCGTTGCCTGCGAAACTTACGTAAAAACCGGCATGGTGTTAGTCGGTGGTGAGATAACCACCAGTGCCTGGGTGGATATCGAAGAGATCACACGCCGCACCGTGCGTGATATTGGCTACGTCAATTCCGAAATGGGCTTTGATGCGAACTCTTGTGCCGTATTAAGCGCCATCGGCAAGCAATCTCCAGATATTAATCAAGGTGTTGACCGTAAAGATCCGCTGGAGCAAGGTGCAGGCGATCAGGGCTTGATGTTCGGCTATGCTACCAATGAAACTGACGTACTGATGCCTGCGCCTATCACTTACGCGCACCGTCTGGTGCAGCGCCAGTCTGAAGTGCGCAAAAACGGCACCCTGCCGTGGCTGCGCCCGGATGCGAAAAGTCAGGTTACGTTCGCCTATGACAATGGCAAAATCGTCGGTATTGATGCCGTGGTGCTGTCTACCCAGCATTCAGAATCCATCGCCCAGAAAGAGCTTCAGGAAGCGGTGATGGAAGAGATAATCAAGCCGGTGCTGCCGTCTGAATGGCTCTCTGCCAATACCAAATATTTCATCAACCCGACTGGCCGTTTTGTCATCGGCGGGCCAATGGGTGACTGCGGCCTGACCGGGCGTAAAATCATCGTTGATACTTACGGCGGCGCAGCGCGTCACGGCGGTGGCGCATTCTCTGGTAAAGACCCGTCAAAAGTGGATCGCTCTGCCGCTTACGCCGCTCGCTATGTGGCGAAAAATATTGTCGCTGCGGGCCTGGCCGATCGCTGTGAAATTCAGGTGTCTTACGCGATTGGCGTGGCGGAACCGACCTCCATCATGGTGGAAACCTTCGGTACGGAGAAAGTCTCCAGCGATCGCTTGGTTGATCTGGTTCGTCAGTTCTTCGATCTGCGTCCTTACGGTTTGATTCAGATGCTGGACTTGCTGCATCCGATCTACCAGAAGACCGCCGCTTACGGTCACTTTGGCCGTGAAGAATTCCCGTGGGAAAAAACTGACGTGGCAGAAAAACTGCGTGAGGCTGCCGGTCTGAAATAATTTGCCGTTTCCCAAGGCACTAAAAAACGGTGAGGCCTGGCTTCACCGTTTTTTTATTGCGCGATGTTTAGCGGTGGGCAATGATTGCATCGCAACCACCAAGGCCGTAAGCTGCCAACATGAACCGCTCGTTACGACTCCCGATAGCCCTGCACCAATCCGTCATGCACTGCCTGCGAGAAAAACTCCGCCAGGCCAATGAACATTTAGGCCAACACTACCCTGAACCCGCGATCAATTATCAACAGCGTGGTGCCATCGCCGGTAGCGCCTGGCTAAAACAGTGGGAAATTCGCCTCAATCCGGTATTGCTGCAAGAGAATCAACAGGCGTTTGTTGATGAAGTGGTACCACACGAGCTGGCGCATCTGCTGGTGTATGCCCGTTTTGGCAAAACCGCGCCGCATGGTAAAGAATGGCGCTGGATGATGGAAACCGTCCTGAATACGCCTGCGCATCGTACGCATCGCTTTGCCGTTGCATCGGTACAAGGTCAAACGTTCCACTACCAATGCGCCTGTAGACAGCATCAGCTCACATTGCGTCGCCATAACCGTGTTGTGCGCGGTGAAGCAGAATACCGCTGCCGCCACTGCGGTAGCCGCTTGCAAGCGCTGACCGAGCAGAACGCCTCACCGTGACATCATGGCTGCCATCAGCAAGACAGCAGCACACCAGCTAGTCACAAGCCCTTTTCTGAAGATAATTTCAGCATTTCATGCTGCTTTTTTTAGCTTGGCCTATACGCCATTCTTCAGGTACGCTGCCGTTTTTCACTTCGCTGGAATACTGGAATATGCTTCGCAATGTTGTGATTGTCGCTGCGTTCAGCGCGGGCCTGAGCTCTCTGACTGCCATCGCTCAGGACATCAATAACTTTACCCAGGCCAAGGCAGCGGCCGCCAAGATCCATCAGGATGCGCCCGGTTCGTTTTATTGTGGCTGCAAGATAGACTGGCAGGGCAAAAAAGGGGTACCGAATCTGGCTTCTTGCGGTTATCAGGTGCGTAAAGATGCTAACCGCGCCAGCCGCATCGAATGGGAACATGTCGTTCCGGCCTGGCAATTTGGCCATCAGCGTCAATGCTGGCAAGACGGCGGGCGCAAAAACTGCACCAAAGACGAGGTTTACCGCCAACTGGAAACCGACTTGCACAACCTGCAACCCGCTATCGGCGAGGTGAACGGCGATCGCGGTAATTTCATGTACAGCCAGTGGAACGGCGGCGAGCGCCAATATGGGCAGTGCGAAATGAAAATTGACTTTAAAAATCAGCTCGCCGAACCGCCTGAACGGGCGCGTGGCGCAATTGCCCGTACCTATTTTTATATGCGGGATCGCTACCAGTTAAACCTGTCACGCCAGCAAACCCAGCTATTTGAGGCCTGGGATAAACAGTACCCGGTAACACGCTGGGAATGCACCCGCGAGTCGCGTATCGCCGCTGTACAGGGCAACCATAACCCGTATGTGCAACAGGCTTGCCAGCCATAGCCGGGCTCCCTACTATAACGGCTTGATTCCTGTATCACTGAGTACGCTTCGCCGCTGTCAAACACGGCGGCCGCGACCTGTAGGGCTATCGCGCCCATTGAACCCAGATGAGGTTAAGGCCAAACAATTCATGCGAATACCGCGCATTTTTCACCCTGAGACGCTTGCAGCTCAAGGGGGAGAGACAAACCTGAGCGACGATGCCGCCAATCATGTAGGTCGGGTTCTGCGAATGACCGCAGGCCAGTCATTACAGCTATTCGATGGCAGTAATCACGTGTTTGACGCACAGATAGTGCAGGTGGAAAAGAAAGCTGTGCGCGTGCGCTATGCCACGGGCAGAGAGGAAAACCGGGAATCACCGTTGCACCTGCATCTCGGTCAGGTGATGTCTCGCGGCGAAAAAATGGAATTCACCATCCAGAAATCCATCGAACTGGGCGTCAATATTATTACCCCACTGTTTTCCGAACGCTGCGGCGTCAAGCTGGATGCCGACCGGCTGGAGAAAAAAATTCAGCAGTGGCAAAAAATTGCCATTGCTGCCTGTGAACAGTGCGGCAGAAACCGTCTGCCGGAAATTCGTGCCGCACAAACGCTGGAAAGCTGGTGCGCGCAGGACGATGACGCATTAAAACTGAATCTGCACCCACGGGCGCAACACAGCATCAATACGCTGCCGTTACCGCTGTCACGAATCCGGTTGTTGATTGGGCCTGAAGGCGGGCTTTCAGCAGATGAAATTGCCATGACTGCCAGACACGGGTTTACCGATATTCTGCTCGGGCCGCGTGTACTGCGTACTGAAACCACTGCGCTCACCGCCATTACCGCATTACAGGTGCGGTTTGGCGATCTGGGATAAAGGAGAGAACAATGATTAAGCTTGGCATCGTGATGGACCCGATTGCATCCATCAATATCAAGAAAGACACCAGTTTTGCGATGTTGCTGGAAGCCCAGCGTCGTGGTTTTGAGCTGCACTATATGGAAATGGGCGATCTCTACCTGCACGCCGGGCAAGCGCGCGCCACTACCCGCACGCTCAGTGTTCAGCACGACTACAGCGATTGGTATACCTTCGGCGATACGCAGGACATCGCCCTGCACGAGCTCGATGTGGTGCTGATGCGTAAAGACCCGCCGTTTGATACCGAATTTATCTACGCAACCTATATTCTTGAGCGCGCCGAAGAGAAAGGCACGCTCATCGTCAACAAACCACAGAGTCTGCGTGACTGTAACGAGAAATTGTTCACCGCCTGGTTTGCCGACCTGACGCCAGACACCCTGGTGACACGCAGCGCCGAGCGCTTACGGGCGTTTCATCAGCACCATAGCGATGTGATCCTAAAACCGCTCGACGGCATGGGCGGCGCATCCATTTTCCGCCTGAAGCCGGAAGATGCCAACGTTTCAGTCATTATCGAAACACTTACCGAACACGGCAGCCGTTACTGTATGGCCCAGAACTACCTGCCCGCTATCAAAGACGGCGACAAGCGCGTGCTGGTGGTGGATGGCGAACCGGTGCCTTACTGTCTGGCTCGCATACCGAAAAGCGGCGAAACGCGTGGCAACCTGGCAGCGGGTGGACGTGGTGAAGCGCGCCCGTTGAGTGAAAGCGACTGGCAAATCGCCCGCACGGTTGCACCGGTATTGAAACAAAAAGGGCTGATTTTCGTCGGGTTGGATATCATTGGCGACCGGTTGACCGAAATTAACGTCACCAGCCCGACCTGTGTGCGCGAAATCGAAGCCGCCTACCCGGACATATCGATTACCGGCATGCTGATGGATGCGATTGAGCGACGGCTGGCACAGCGTTAAACCTATCGCACGCGCGGGTGCACTCCGGTTCCTGAGTCAAGTGACGGGAACCGGCCTTTCCACTTCGACAGCAAAGTGATAACCAAGACAATGAATTTACAGCACCATTTTCTGATTGCGATGCCCTCTTTGCAGGACTCAGTATTCCGGCGCGCCGTGATTTACCTCTGTGAGCACAATGAAGACGGCGCGATGGGACTTATCATTAATAAGCCGATGGAACAGTTCACTGTCGAAAATATTCTGGAAAAACTGAAGATATCCCCCACGCCAAGGGACAGCGCCATTCGTCTCGACAAGCCGGTTTTCTCCGGCGGCCCGTTGGCTGACGATCGGGGATTTATCCTGCACACCCCTTACGAAGGGTTTGCCTCCAGCATCAGTATTTCTGATGACACCATGATAACCACCTCCAAAGATGTGCTGGAAACATTGGGCACGGCAACTCAGCCCGCCAATACGCTGGTCGCACTGGGCTATTCGGCCTGGGAAGCGGGTCAACTGGAGAGCGAATTGCTCGACAATGCCTGGCTCACCGTCCCCGCAGATGCACACATTTTGTTCCACACGCCGATTGCCGAGCGCTGGCGGGCGGCCGCGAAAAAACTGGGGGTGGATATTCACAATATTGCTACCGAAGCGGGGCATGCCTGATGGGAAACCGTACTCTGCTCGCCTTTGATTTTGGTACCCGCAGTATCGGCGTCGCTATCGGACAGGAAGTTACCGGCACCGCCCGTCCCCTCACCTCGCTCAAAGCGCAAGACGGTATTCCCGACTGGCAGAAAATCGACAAGCTGCTTAAAGAGTGGCAACCGGCACTGGTGGTGGTCGGCCTGCCGCTGAATATGGATGGGACAGAGCAGCCGATTACCGCCAGAGCGCGCAAATTTTCACAGCGTCTGCATGGCCGTTTTGGTATCGCGGTGGCGTTACATGACGAGCGCCTTAGCACAGTAGAGGCTCGGGCTGATTTGTTCGATCGCGGTGGCTTTCGGGCGCTGGATAAAGGCAGCGTCGATGCCGCATCCGCAGTGATTATTCTGGAAAGCTGGTTTGAGCAGCAGAGCGCTGGCCCATCATCTGACAGCGACGATTAACGCGGGATTAGGGTGACTTTCGCCACACCGCTCGCCCACAGCCGTGTTCAAGGCTGACGCCACACGCTGGAATTGTCAGGGCTGCCTAACACAAGCCCTGACCAGATTTAACGCGCTTTTATGCGTCGGGATAGTCGCGCAGGAACCCTTCCAGGTCTTCGACCATTGAGGTATTGCCGACAAAGAACGGCGCACGCTGATGCAGTTTCTGCGGAGTAATATCCAAAATACGGTTCTTACCATCACTGGCTTTACCGCCCGCCTGCTCTGCCAGAAACGCCATCGGGTTACATTCGTATAGCAAACGCAGTTTCCCTTCAGGATAGCTGGCCGTGCTCGGATAGAGATAAATGCCGCCTTTGAGCAGGTTACGATGGAAATCCGCCACCAGAGAACCAATATAGCGCGTGGTATACGGGCGCTGTGTGGCTTCGTCCTGTTCCTGGCAGTATTTCAGGTACTTCTTCACACCCTGCGGGAATTTAATGTAGTTCCCCTCGTTGATGGAGTACATGCTGCCTTTTTCCGGGAAACGAACGCGCTCATGAGACAGGCAAAAGACGCCAAGCGACGGATCATAGGTAAAAGCGTGTACGCCATGCCCGGTGGTGTACACCAGCATCGTGGAAGAGCCGTAAACGATATAACCAGCGGCAACCTGTTGACTACCCGGCTGCAGAAAATCCTCTTCGCGTACCGGCGTACCCAGCGGAGTAATTCGGCGATAGATAGAAAAAATGGTTCCAACGGAGACGTTAACATCAATGTTGGAAGAACCATCCAGTGGGTCCATCAGCACCACATATTTGGCGTTTTCAGCGCGCTCGCCGTCAAAGATGACAATTTCATCTTCTTCCTCAGAGGCAATACCGGCCACATCACCACGCGCCTTCAGTGCCGCCTTGAGCTTTTCATTGGCATACAGATCAAGCTTCATCTGTACTTCGCCCTGAACGTTGGACACACCGCTGGTGCCCAGAATGTCCACCAGACCAGCTTTGTTAATGTCACGGTGGATAATCTTCGCACCCAGTTTGATGGCCGACAGCAGCGCAGTCAGCTCACCGGTCGCGTGAGAGAAATCGTGCTGTTTTTCGACGATAAATTCGCCTAACGTTTTCATAACACTATTCCAGAATCTACGAATGAAAAGCGGTTTCAGTTTTGTACCGCCAGCGTTTGCGTTTGCAGTGTAGCCCAAACAGAAAGCGAGACCTAGCAAATCCATTTCTTATGACGTATTCCAGGCGTTAGAATGGGCAGCAGACTCTCTGAATATAGATGGAAAATGTATGCGTATTCATATTTTAGGAATCTGTGGCACCTTCATGGGGGGACTGGCGCTGCTGGCTCGCTCACAGGGACACCAGGTAACAGGTTCGGATGCCAATGTCTATCCGCCGATGAGTACCTTACTGGAAGAGCAAGGGATAACCCTTATTCAGGGCTATGACCCCGCGCAACTCAACCCTGCGCCCGATCTGGTTATCATCGGTAATGCCATGACCCGTGGCAACCCTTGCGTCGAAGCGGTGCTGGAGCAAAATATTCCCTATGTGTCCGGCCCACAGTGGCTGCACGATCACGTATTGCGTGAGCGTTGGGTCATCGCGGTTGCCGGAACACATGGTAAGACCACGACTGCAGGCATGGTGACATGGATTTTGGAAGCGTGCGGCTATCAGCCCGGCTTCGTGATAGGCGGAGTACCCGGTAATTTCACGGTTTCGGCTCGCCTCGGCGATAGCCCTTTCTTCGTTGTTGAAGCAGACGAATACGACTGCGCTTTCTTCGACAAACGCTCCAAATTCGTCCACTACAGCCCACGCACGCTAATTCTGAACAATCTGGAATTCGATCACGCGGATATTTTTGACGACCTTAAAGCGATTCAGAAACAGTTCCACCATTTGGTACGTCTGGTGCCGGGCAAAGGTCGCATTATTGTCCCTTCCCACGACGCCCATCTCAAGCAGGTGATTGGCATGGGCTGCTGGAGCGAGCAGGAGCTGGTCGGCGAAGAGGGTATCTGGAAAGCGAAGAAAGTCACTGCTGATGCCAGCGTATTTCAGGTCTACCTCAATGACCAACTCGTCGGTGAGGTTAACTGGAGTGTGGTCGGCGAGCACAACATGCACAATGGCCTGATGGCGATAGCCGCCGCACGGCATGTCGGTGTTCCCCCGGCACAAGCGTGTCAGGCGCTGGGTGGTTTTATCAACGCACGTCGGCGGCTGGAATTACGCGGTACGGCGCACGGCGTCAGCGTGTACGATGATTTTGCACATCACCCAACGGCTATCCTTGCGACACTTGCTGCGTTACGTAGCAAAGTCGGCGGCACCGCGCGTATTCTGGCGGTACTGGAGCCGCGCTCCAACACCATGAAAATGGGCCATTGCAAAAACGAGTTAGCACCGGCGCTGGGGCGCGCAGATGGCGTATTCCTGTTCCAGCCTGCGCATATTCCCTGGCTGGTAGCAGAAGTGGCTGAGGCTTGTGTTCAGCCGGCCTGGTGGAGCGCTGACCTCGATACACTGGTTGAGATGATAGCCAAGACCGCACAGCCGGGCGATCATATTCTGGTGATGAGCAATGGCGGCTTTGGCGATATCCACAATAAACTGCTGGAGACGCTACAAGCCAAAGAAGCCGCACTGCATAAGCCGGTTTAAAATCATTGGCTCAATGGGGCACGGTTCAAGAAGAATTGGTTCAAAGAGGATTGGTTCAAGGAAGATTAGCTCAAGGGGCAATGAACTTTTTTCACAGCATAATCAACCATCAACCTTGCCCCTGTTAAAACCGGTAATAGCAAAAAGGACGGGGCAAGCCCGTCCTTTTTCATCTCGACATCGTCAAACTCACGCGTCAAAGGGGTCGCGCAGGATCATGGTTTCTTCACGATCAGGCCCGGTGGAAATGATGTCTACCGGCACACCGGTCACTTCCTCAATACGTTTGATGTAGTTGAGCGCAGCCTGCGGCAGCTTGCTGTACTCTTTTACACCAAAGGTGCTCTCAGACCAGCCCGGCAGGGTCTCATAAATTGGCTCGATACCTTCCCAGCCATCAGCCGCCAGCGGCGTCACGTCAACTTCGTTGCCATCAGGCATACGATAGCCAACGCAAATTTTCACTTCGTTCAGGCCATCAAGCACATCCAGCTTGGTCAGGCAGAAACCCGATAATGAGTTAATCTGTACGGCACGACGTACGGCTACCGCATCCAGCCAGCCGGTACGGCGGCGACGCCCGGTAGTTGCGCCAAACTCATTACCTTTATGTGACAGATGCTCACCAACATCATCAAACAGCTCAGTCGGGAACGGGCCCGCACCGACACGCGTTGAGTACGCTTTGACGATACCCAGCACGTAATCCACATAACGTGGGCCTAACCCTGAACCGGTCGCGACACCACCTGCGGTAGTGTTGGACGAGGTGACATACGGATAAGTACCGTGGTCGATATCCAGCAAGGTGCCCTGTGCGCCTTCAAACATGACGAAGTCGCCACGCTGATGCGCTTTGTGCAGAAGATCAGAAACATCCACCACCATTGCCGTCAGGATGTCGGCAACCGCCAGTACATCGTCCAGCGTTTTTTGGTAATCCACAGGTTCAGTTTTGTAATACTGCACCAGTTGGAAGTTATGGTATTCCATGATTTCTTTCAGTTTGACGGCGAAAGTCTCGCGATCAAACAGATCGCCCACGCGCAAACCACGGCGAGCCACTTTGTCTTCATAAGCAGGGCCGATACCACGCCCGGTGGTACCAATCGCTTTGGCACCGCGCGCTTTTTCTCGTGCGTTATCCAGTGCGACATGATACGGGAGAATCAGCGGACAAGCCTCAGAAAGCAACAGACGCTCACGCACCGGCACGCCACGCGCTTCCAGTGCAGTCATCTCTTTCATCAGCGCATCCGGTGCCAGCACCACACCGTTACCGATGATGCTCACTACATTCTCGCGAAGAATACCGGAGGGAATTAAATGAAGAACGGTTTTTTCACCGTTGATAACCAGCGTATGACCAGCGTTGTGACCACCCTGGTAGCGCACAACATATTTGGCCCGTTCAGTCAGCAGGTCTACGACCTTGCCTTTACCTTCGTCACCCCATTGGGTGCCCAGTACGACGACGTTCTTACCCATCTCAAGAATCACCAGATTGGTTAAAAAAGGATTCTACCATCTCATCTTTTCGCTTTCAGTAGTTTTAGCACACGTTTGCGCACATTTCTTGATGAAAATTTCAGCCATTCATTCGGCTACGCAACATGTAGTAGATAACACAGCCAGCAACCACAATTGCCCCACCAAAGCGGCGTAAAATATTGTCGGGGAGTTGAGCCATCGTCAGGATCATACGCCGCCAGAGGCGTGGAAACAGTAAGGGCCCTAACCCCTCAATAATGAGTACCAACCCTAACGCCAGCCAAATACTCGCACTCATACAAAGACTCCAGACAGAAAAAAGCCCGTCGATACGGGCTTTATAGTGGCAATAAACGCAGTGAATGTGCGGTTAACGCGAAGAGAGCGTTTTTTCCGGCAACTTCATGTACCGGAAGAAATCACTATCAGGGCTCAACACCAGCACATCCTGATTCATGTTATTAAAGCTGTTTTCATAAGCACGCAGGCTGCGGATAAACCCATAAAAATCGGGGTCTTGACTAAAGGCAGCCGCAAAAAGCTTGGCTGACTCCGCATCACCTTCACCGCGTAACATACGCCCCTGACGCTCCGCTTCTGCTAACGTGCGCGTCACTTCATAATCGGCTGCGGCTTTTATCTTCTCCGCCTGCTCCTGACCCTGTGAACGATGACGACGAGCAACCGCTTCACGCTCTGCGCGCATACGCTGGTAAATAGCATCGGAGACTTCTGTCGGCAGGTTAATCTGCTTGATACGCACATCAATCACTTCAATACCGAGCGCCGCCATACTGTTCGGATTCAGGCGAGCAGCGTCCGTATTGGTTTCACGTGCAACGCGGGCGGCCGCAGACGCGATGGCATTGTCCGCTTCCGTTGTTTCACCCGTACCGTTGTTCAACGCTTCGCGTACATCAGACATCAATTGCCCGCGCGAGTCGGTCACAATACCTTTCACATCCAGACGGCCAATTTCCGAGCGCAGGCGGTCACTGAATTTACGTTTCAGCAGCACTTCCGCTTGCGACACATCACCACCGCCGGTCGCCAGATAGTAACGGCTAAAATCGCTGATACGCCATTTGATGTACGAATCGACAATCAGGTCTTTCTGCTCTTTGGTGATGAAGCGATCGGCCTGATTTTCCATCGTCTGAATACGGGCATCGAGCATTTTAACGGATTCCATGAATGGAACCTTCATGTGCAGACCAGGTAAATAAACCAACGGTTTATTCTCATCGTCGCGCAACACTTTGCCAAAACGCATCACGATGCCACGCTGGCCTTCCTGCACCACAAATAACGAGGCATACACCAACAGCAGTATCGGGATAAGAATAAAGAGGACTGACTTACGCATTGATTATTCTCTCCCTACGCGGATTATCTCATCACGCTGCGCATTGGCGCGGCGCTGCTCCATAATGCCGCCATTCGCACCAGTCGTGCGCGGCGTATAGCTGGCCCCCGTATTACCGGATACGGCCGGTAAACGTAATGGAGCCTGTGGCGCAGTGGCACCGTTACTGCCAGACGGAGTGCTTGCGCTTTGGCCACGCATCAGTTGATCCAACGGTAACACCATCAGGTTATTACTCTTATCACTGACCAGCACTTTGCTGGTGTGGCTCAATACTCGCTCCATCGTCTCGATGTACAGGCGCTCACGGGTAATCTCTGGCGCAGCTTTATATTCCGGCAACAGCCGAGAGAAGCGGGAAACCTCACCCTGAGCTTCCAGAATGGTACGATCTTTATACGCACGCGACTCTTCCAGAATACGTTGGGCCTGACCATTGGCGCGCGGCTGAACTTCGTTCGCATACGCCTCGGCTTCACGAATATACTGCTGCTCGTTCTCACGCGCGGCAATTGCATCATCAAACGCGGCTTTGACTTCTTCAGGCGGACGCGCCGTCTGGAAGTTAACGTCCAACAACGTGATACCCATATCGTAAGGGCGCACCGTTTCCTCCAGCACGCGCTGGGTATCGGTACGCACAATGGTACGTCCTTCGGTCAGGATTTTATCCATGGTGTATTTACCAATCACACCACGCAGCGCGCTGTCCGTGGCCTGACGCAGGCTATCGTCTGCGTTGGTCACGCTAAACAGGTACTTATCTGGCTGGGTGACACGATACTGCACGTTCATTTCAACCCGCACCACATTTTCATCAGAGGTCAGCATGACGCCCGATGTCGCCAGCTCGCGCACCGACTCAACGTTCACCGCTCGCACCGAATCGACAAAGGTGGGCTTCCAGTTAAGCCCTGGGCCGACCAAATGACTGAACTTGCCAAACCGGGTAACGACGCCACGCTCTGCTTCTTTGATGGTATAAAAACCGCTGACACCCCACACAACCAGCGCCGCTGCGACCACCAATCCGGCAATACGGCTGGTGTTGCCGTTACTGCTTTGAGTGCCAGACCCTGACGATTTTCCACCCAGATCACCGAGCTTTTTGCTTAATTTACGGAATATATCATCAAGATCAGGCGGCCCCTGATCTCGTCCGCCTTTATTGTTTCCGCCAGAGTTGCCGCTATTGTTATTGCTGCTCCCCCACGGGTCGCGGTCCTGTCCGTTGTTACCGGGCTGATTCCACGCCATGTTTAGCTCCATTCATTATGATAGGTATTTTTCGGGGTCAATGTCCCAGAGTCATGAGACGTCTGTGTTACTCAGACAATATAATCCTGTAATTCTCGTTCCTGCTTACACAGACGCCGCCAGTCGATAATCGGCATTCTGACTATCAACCCTACGCTGCCGTCTTCTTCAATCCACTCTTTTTCTATTGCCTGAAGCTGATAAAAACGGCTTCGCAACCGCCCGGCCTGCACCGGCAGATGCAAGGAATACTGGGCTATCTCGCCAGAGAGTCGCTCCGTCAGCGCCTGAAATAACAACGGGATGCCTTCCCCGGTCTGCGCGGAAAGCCAGACTCTGACAGGCCGATTCTCTTCATCCCTGTCAATACGGGGCTCGAAATGCTCAAGTCTATCGATCTTATTCATAATGAAGAGAAACGGGATATCATCCGCTTCAATTTCACAGAGCACTTCGTTTACTGCATCGATATTTTCGTCAACACGCGCATCTGAAGCATCGACCACATGCAGTAACAGCGACGCTTCTCGCGTCTCCTGTAATGTCGCTTTGAACGCAGCGACCAAATCGTGCGGCAGTTGACGAATAAAACCAACGGTATCGGCCAAGACCACATCGCCAACGTCATCGACATCGATACGCCGTAAGGTTGGATCTAATGTGGCAAACAGCTGATCCGCTGCATACACCTGCGCCGATGTCATGTGATTAAACAGGGTAGACTTACCGGCATTGGTATACCCAACCAATGACACCGTCGGTACATCGGCTCGCGTTCGGGCGCGTCGCCCTTGCTCACGCTGCTTCTCGACCCGCTCAAGTCGAGACAAAATCTGACTAATGCGATTGCGTAACAGACGTCGGTCTGTTTCCAACTGTGTTTCACCTGGGCCACGTAAGCCGATCCCGCCTTTCTGGCGCTCAAGGTGAGTCCAGCCGCGTACCAGGCGTGTCGCCAGATGGCGCAATTGCGCCAGCTCAACCTGCAATTTCCCCTCATGGGTGCGTGCCCGTTGAGCAAAAATATCTAAAATCAGGCCGGTACGATCGATAACCCGGCATTCACACAGCCGTTCTAAGTTGCGCTCTTGAGCAGGTGTTAATGCGTGATCAAACAGAACGACGAAAGCCCCTGTCGCTTTCACGGCAGCAGCAATCTCTTCCGCCTTGCCTTCGCCGACAAAATATTTGGGGTGCGGGGCCTTGCGACTGCCGGTAATCACCTGCATCGCCTCAATTCCGGCTGAAGAAACCAGAGATTCGAACTCCAGCAAGTCTTCAGTATCTTTCTCTTGCGAAAAGTAAATATGAACTAATATGGCCTGTTCACCGGCTTCATAACGGTCAAACAACCGGACGCCCTCTTAGATAGAAGCAACCACGGCGGTGAAAAAAGCTGTAGTCAGCACATTTTCCGCCGTGGTAGACGGGTAAAGACGCGTTATTCCGCGTCATCACTTTCCTGCTGCGGCTGTTGCGACGCAGACTGGTTATTGGAGTGGTAGTTATTTGAACCAGGATTATTACTGTGATGAGACACCGGACGTGACGGCACTACCGTGGAAATGGCGTGTTTGTATACCATCTGGCTGACCGTGTTCTTCAGCAGGATCACAAACTGATCGAAAGACTCGATCTGACCTTGCAACTTGATACCGTTAACTAAATAAATCGAAACCGGAACACGTTCGCGACGCAGAGCGTTCAAGAACGGATCTTGCAAAGATTGCCCCTTAGCCATTCTATATTTTCCTTATTTGCTTGTTGTTTGTAACAAAGAGCCTCGCGGCCCTAAAATAACGTTATAAAAGTTTTGTGCCGAGAATCAGTCAATTGTAGACGCAAATGATTGTACACAATCGTCCATTCTATGCACCAACAACCTGTATCACCTTGTGTAACGCCTCTTCGGGACGATCGCTGTCAAGCCAGCAAACCTGTTCCCAACCGCGCAGCCAGGTCATTTGACGTTTCGCCAACTGCCGGGTTGCGCAAACACCACGATACACCATCTCATCGTAATCTATCTCACCAGAAAGATATGACCACATCTGGCGATATCCGACACAACGGATAGAAGGTAATGCAGGATGCAGATCAGATCGGGCGAATAATGCCCGGGCTTCGGTTTCAAAACCTGCTTCCAACATCAACTGAAAGCGTAGCGCTATGCGCTCGTGCAACAGTTCACGGCTTGAAGGTGCAATCGCAAACTGATGAGCACGGTAGGGTAACGCTTCACCGGATGTCTTTGTCAACTCAGTTAAAGTGTTACCTGAAACGAAAAAAACTTCCAGTGCTCGCGACAGTCTCTGTGGATCATTTGGATGAATCCGAGCAGCCGCAACGGGATCGATAACACTCAACTGGCGATGTAGCGCCTCCCATCCCTCAACACGCGAACGCTCTTCAATTTCCTGGCGTACCTGCGCATCCGCAGGCGGCAGTGGCGACAACCCTTCCAACAGCGCCTTAAAATACAACATGGTGCCGCCGACCAATAACGGGATGCGTCCGGCGGCGGTAATCTCTGCCATGGCCTCTAGCGCATCACGGCGGAAATCCGCTGCTGAATACGCCTGGGCCGGATCAAGAATATCGATCAATCGATGCGGGGTACGGGCCAGTTCATCCGGGCTTGGTTTCGCCGTACCAATATCCATTCCGCGATAAATCAGCGCTGAATCAACGCTGATTATCTCAACCGGCAAGTGCGCGCAGAGCGCCATTGCCAGCGCCGTTTTCCCCGACGCCGTCGGCCCCATAATAAAAATGGCCGGAGGATACGATGATGTGCCCGAATGCTGATGTGCTGTTGCAAACTCACTCATGTTTTAACGCCTTGATGGCGGCCTCAATATCCATCATCTGTAACAATTCTGATGGCGGTGACTTAACGCATTCCGGGCACAATCGCTCTACCTCTGCCAGCAGTTGTATCGCCTGTGCCTGCGTCCAGTTATCACGCTCACCGCCTAACTGCCTGGCCATCCACGCTGCCAGCGCAGCGGGCATCACATCATGAGAATCAGTGAGATAGCCTAACAGTTCAGAGATCAAGTTTTGTAAATTTTGTTGTCTCAATGGTAAAGGTACTGCCCGCAACGTAACGTGTGCGGCGGCCACCTCAACCTCAATCCCCATACGAGCCAGCAAGGGCTGATGCTGCTGTAAAACCGCGCGTTCGTCGTCAGTCAGCATCAGGCGCTGGGGAATAAGCAACGGCTGTGGCCGTAACCCTTCCTGTTCCGTCGGGGTCAGTTGCGCTTGCCATAAATAGCGCTGCGCCACTGTCAGTGATAACAGCGCCACACGTTGATGATACTCCACCAGCGCATAACTGGGTGGGCAGATCATCAAGACTCGTCCAAGCCCCAGCGTGTGGCTTTCCAGCGGTGTATCCCTATCCTGCACCTGATGCGCATGCGCCGTATCGACCTGCCGCCGTGTTGTCGGCGCGAGCGATGGCGCGGGGGGCGCTTCCTGGGCCGAACGCGGCGTTACAGGTTCAGGATGTAACAATCGCTGGTATACCTCCCCCTGCTTTTTCTGGTATCCCTCGCCATAGTGACCGGCACGCGCACGCGGCGCTGCTGAGGGAGAACGGGCGGCGGGCTCCGTCGGGGACTCATCGCCGCGCGAGGGTGCCGGTCGGGCAAAGTGATTATCACCCGCAGCCGGGCGATTCTCCTGCTGCCATGGCGTGGGTGAAGGGACGGATGCCGCCGCCATATCATGCGTTGGCGATGCTGCCTGTTGCAGAACGCTCATCACCGCCTGATAGATGAAGTCATGCACCAGACGGGCCTGATGAAAACGAACTTCATGCTTGGCCGGATGCACATTGACATCCACTTGATGAGGATCGACATCCAGATACAGTACATAGGCTGGCTGCTGTTCGCCCTGCAATTGCTCCTGATAAGCCTGTCGGATGGCATGATTAATCAGGCGATCGCGCATCATACGCTGGTTAACATAGCAATATTGCATCTCAGGCAACTGGCGAGACCCCGCCGGGTCGGCCACCCAGCCATGAATATTTAAATCGCCATGCTGCCAGGAAAGGGCTAGCGCGTGCTGTAAAAAGGCCGCACCGCAGATGCTGCCAAGGCGTTTCTCACGCGGCCCGGCTTCCGTCACCGCACGGTATTGCCGGATAATTTTCCCGTTATGATGCAAGGTGATAGCCACATCGAAACGTGCCAGCGCGATGCGCCGCACCACTTCATCGATGTGCATGAATTCGGTTTTCTCCGTGCGCAGAAATTTACGGCGCGCCGGGGTGTTATAAAACAAATCCAGCACTTCAAGCGTTGTCCCCACCGGATGAGCCGCCGGTTTGACGGTGACAGCCATATCACGGCCTTCCGCGTAAGCCTGCCAGGCTTCGCTCTGGGCCTCAGTGCGTGACGTTAAAGTCAGCCGGGAGACTGAGCTGATACTGGCCAGCGCTTCGCCCCGGAATCCCAGGCTCACGATGGCTTCCAGGTCATCCAGCGTGGCGATTTTACTGGTCGCATGGCGTGACAGCGCCAGCGCCAGCTCCTCTTTGCCAATACCACACCCGTTATCACGAATGCGAATGAGCCTGGCGCCGCCGCGCTCAATTTCAATATCGATGCGCGTTGCCCCGGCATCGAGACTGTTTTCCACGAGTTCTTTCACCACAGAAGCCGGTCTTTCCACCACTTCACCGGCGGCTATCTGGTTGGCTAACTGGGGTGGCAGCACCTGAATCGGCATGGCTCTCCTCATTTCACCCACTTGGGTTTCAGGCAGAAGGGATAATCAGCGTCTGTCCTAACTGCACAGTACCGGTAGACATATTATTCACTTGCTGGATGGCTTTCATACTCACCCGATAACGACTGGCAATGGCGCTCAGTGTATCGCCCTGCACCACTTTGTGTTTTCTCACCGTTGCCTCTTTTAAAGGAGGCGATTTTTGCGCCGCTGCCGTGGATGTTGCCTTCGAAGGGGAGATTTTGGCCGATGGCTGTTTAGCCGCCGGGGGCGTTACCGCGACGCCCCCCGGCGTTGCAGAACGGTTGGCCGTTTGTGTCACACCCGAGGGAATTTTCAAGCGCTGGCCGACCCATACAACATCTTTCTTTAGATGATTCATCTCGCGAATCACCGCCATACTGACGCCATAGCGCGCCGCAATACCAGAGAGCGTCTCGCCGCTGACAACCGTATGGCGCGTGCTCCCGGCTGCGGCAGAGGCCGCTGATGTGTGGCGGTTTGACTCAGCCGCTGTGTTTTTCACCGTCTGCGTATGAAGCGGACGGTTTTCCTGCTTTGGGACGTTTTGTAACGGATGAGTCTGGAAATAACTGCGCAATCCCTGATAAATGGCATTGGCAATTTTCTCCTGATACTCACTGCTGCCCAGCAGCCGCTCCTCGCTTGGATTAGAAATAAACCCGGTTTCCACCAGTAAAGATGGAATATCCGGTGAGCGCAGAACCCCCAGACTGGCATGCTCTGGCCTGCGTTTGTGCAAACTCCCCACGCGCTGTAATTCACGCAATACTTTTACCGCAACGTCATACCCGACGCGCTGTGAATGACCAAACTGCAGATCCAGCACCGCCTGGCTAAGATAAGGGTCAGCCGCGCTATTGGCTAACAGATCACCCGCGCCGCCCAGTAACTCAGACTGCTTTTCATGCTGCTCCAGCCAACCGGCCATTTCACTGTTCGCCCGCCGATTCGACAACACCCAAACCGACGCGCCCGTTGCACCCCGGTTTGGCGCGGCATCGGCATGAATCGAGACCAGCAGATTCGCCCCTTGCTTGCGCGCAACCTCAGAGCGCCCCATCACGGAAATAAAGTAATCGCCATCGCGGGTAAGCACCGGCTTAAATGCCGGATCGCTGCTCATCATGGCGCGCAATTTACGGGCGATAGCGATAGTCACCGTTTTTTCGTGTAGTCCGCCAGGGCCAATCGCACCAGGGTCCTGACCACCGTGACCGGCGTCGATCGCCACCGTAATTCTCTCACCGTTGATCCGCCCGGCGGCTCGGTTTGCTACCCCGGAGGCAGGAGACGCAGAAGAGGCCTGAGATAACATCGGGTTACGCCCTGCCTGAACCGCCGGTTGCGTGGGAGACGATACCGGTTTTGCCGGGGGCGGCTTGCGTTCAGCCGTGAGCGTAAAAATTGCGCGATTGCTCTCTTTTACCGCCCGAACCTGCGCTTTTTGCGTCAACTCCAGCACCAATCGCAGGCTTTTCCGATCGTTGGTCGGGCTGGTTCGAATGCGGGCAATCAGGTTCTGGCCGTTAAATGTCAGCGGTAGCCCTTTCATCGCGCCAGACTGGTTGATATCAATCGTCACCCGGCTCGGATTAGTTGCCAGCGCATACTCATATACCGGCGGCCCGCTGAAACTTAGCGTGACTACGGCATCACCTGCGGCGTTATTCACCTGAATATCCGTCAGGTTACTGGCCCACAGCGGCGAGGCCAGCAGCAACAGCCCAAGCAAGACGGTGTGAATCAGCCGCGCCATCATGACCGCATGCGCTCTGCCAGCGCCGTTACAATGGTCTCGCCCAGAGCAGTACGGGCACAAACGCTGGCCTGGCGTCCGCCGCCCTGATAGTCCAGGCGCAATTCAACATCGGCCTGTGGCAACACGCCAGCGCCTTGCTCCGGCCATTCGATAAGACAAATCGCATCCTGTGACAAATAATCACGGATGCCCATAAACTCAAGTTCTTCAGGGTCAGCCAGACGATAAAGATCAAAGTGATACACTGGCCGTGGCAATAATGCGTAAGGCTCAACCAGTGTATACGTCGGGCTTTTTACGTTGCCCTGATGGCCAAGCGCATGCAAAAAACCTCGGCTCAACGTGGTTTTACCTGCGCCCAGATCGCCGAAAAGATAAATCGTGGTGGCTTTATCACAAGCCGTGGCTAATGCCGCGCCCAGCGCGACGGTGGCTGCCTCATCGGGCAAAGGTAACAAAAGCGTTTTCATTGTGTCTTTTCTAAAGATATCTGCTCAGGATTGACATATTTCGCTAATACCGCCATCAGATCGGTCGCCAGCATGCCTCGGGTACCGCGTATGCGCGCCAGCTCATCAGCGGCGGCACCGTGGGCGACGCAGCCGGCGCATGCGGCGTCATACATCGGCAGCCCCTGCGCCAGCATCGCGCCAATCATGCCTGACAGCACATCGCCCATACCGCCGCTGGCCATACCGGGGTTGCCGACATCCGCAATCGCCATTTCGCCGTCAGCGCTGGCTAATACCGTACCGGCACCTTTTAACACCACGATACCGCCGTAGCGTTTTACCAGCCGTTGTGCCGCAAGTAAGCGGTCACTTTCTACCTCGGCAATGCGGCAATTCAGCAGACGAGCCGCCTCACCGGGATGGGGCGTTAGCACGCGATTCTGACGTTTATGCGGGCTGATTGCCAGCAAGTTGAGCGCATCCGCGTCCCATAACATTGGTTTGTTACAATTTTCTACCTCGCGCAGTGCGTTTTTCCCCCACTCTCGCAGGCCAAGCCCCGGCCCAATCACGACCACATCGGCCCATTCAAGGCCCTGATGCAATGTCTCGGCGCTTAACGCCTGCACCATCAATTCAGGGCGCGCCACCAGAAGCGCCGCCAGATAGGTGCGGTGAGTAAGCACCCGCACTAAACCCGCGCCGCTACGTAATGCGGCCTCTCCAGCCATGAAAATCGCGCCGCCGGTGCCTTCATCGCCGCCGATGAGCAGCAATCGGCCATGGTCGCCTTTATGTGCTGTCGCGCGCCGTGGTTTCAACCACATCGGCAACGAAAACGCATCAAACCGGTGTATTGGCGCAGATTGCAAAGAGAGCCACGCCGCAAGCCCCAGCGCATGATAATGACACTGCCCCACCACATTGCGCGCATTGCCTGTCAGCAAGCCCGGTTTGAGCGCAATAAACGTCAGCGTATGCGACGCCACAATCACCTCGCCGCCACACGCGCCGGTCTGTGCATTCAGCCCGGAAGGAACATCCAGCGCAATCACCGGTGCCGGATGACGATTCGCTGCGGCTATCAGCGCATCATAAGGCGCACGCGGCGCGTGGGTCAGCCCGCTGCCAAGCAGTGCATCAATAATCACATCCACCGTTTGCGGCCAGGCGGCGTCAGCTATCAGTACCTCGCCGCCCGATGCCCGCCATGCCTGATACGCCCGCTGCGCCTGAGGCGGCAATGGACGATCGCCGATACAGGAAACCAGCGTTACGGTAATGCCCGCCGCTTTAGCCAGCCGCGCCACGACATAACCGTCGCCGCCATTGTTACCGTGCCCGCATAAAATCAGCCAATGGCGCGCCGTCGGATACAACTCACGCACCAGGTTGAATGCCGCTTCCCCGGCTCGCTGCATGAGCCCGTCCAATGACGTACCGCTTTCCTGCGCGGCCCGACTCTCCTCACGGCGTATCCACTCCGAGGGAAAAACGGCTTCAGGTAAGCTGCCGGGGCGCATCGGCGCTACCGTCACGCCATCAATATGCGCAACAGGCGGGGTATTGTGAGGTAAATGCATGTTCTGAGACATAGGCGTGTTCTGACACATGGTTTCTCTGCGGTATGTACAACGATAGCATGCACGTTAGCAAGGGACAGGCATTGTCGCCACAGGCGGCACACGCCCGCATGACGGTATGGTAAAATTCCGCCCTATCTTGCTGCCAGATGATTCACCATGACTTATCCCTTCGATCTCGACGAACTCGCGCTACATATCAAACAGTGGGGGCAGGAACTGGGTTTCCAGCATGTCGGTATTTGCGATACCGACTTATCCCATGAAGAACCGCGCCTGCAAGCCTGGCTCGATAAACAGTATCACGGTGAGATGGCATGGATGGCTCGCCACGGCATGATGCGCGCCCGCCCGCATGAGCTGCTGCCCGGCACCTTGCGGGTTATCAGCGTACGCATGAATTACCTGCCAGCCAAAGCCGCCTTTGCCAGTACCTTGAAAAACCCGCACCTCGGTTATGTCAGCCGCTATGCGCTGGGACGTGATTACCACAAGTTACTGCGTCAACGGCTGAAAAAGTTAGGTGAACAGATAGCAGAACACTGCGGCGCATTGCAATTTCGCCCGTTTGTTGACTCAGCCCCCATAATGGAGCGGCCATTAGCCGCTAAAGCCGGGCTTGGTTGGGTTGGCAAGCACTCACTGATATTAAGCCGCGACGCGGGCTCCTGGTTTTTTTTGGGTGAATTGCTGATAGATTTGCCCTTGCCCGTTGATCAACCCGTTGCAGAACAGTGCGGCAAGTGTGTCGCGTGCATGACCACCTGCCCGACCGGTGCAATTGTCGAGCCTTATACCATTGATGCCCGACGCTGCATTTCCTATCTGACCATTGAGCTTGAAGGCGCCATTCCCGAAGCATTACGCCCCTTGATGGGCAATCGCATTTACGGCTGCGATGACTGCCAGCTTATTTGCCCCTGGAACCGCTTTTCATCGTTAACCGATGAGCCCGACTTCAGCCCACGCGCGGCATTACATGCCCCTGAATTATTGACATTATTCCGTTGGGATGAAGCTCACTTCCTACGCATTACCGAAGGTTCGGCCATTCGCCGTATCGGCCATCAGCGCTGGCTACGCAATATCGCCGTGGCGCTGGGCAATGCGCCGTATGACGCACAAATTGTACTGGCGCTGCAAGCCCGGCTCGGCGAAAGCGCCCTGCTTGACGAACATATTCACTGGGCGATAGCGCAACAGCAGGCACGGCGCGAACAACACGCACTTGACGTGCAGCCAGCACAAAAGAAACGCCTCGTGCGCGCCGTTGAAAAGGGTTTACCGCGTGATGCCTGAGACTTTTCCCATTCGCAGCAAGAGCGCGCGATTACCCCATTTGGCTGTGGATAATTTAAAAAAAACGTTGTCAATCAAGCATCACAAAAAGTACAAGTGATCCTGATAGCGTTTTTTATCATAAAATTATCTTCTAATTTCAATAAGTTGAAATTACGGCGAATTAACAACAGCGGGTATTGTCAAGCGAATATCCTGTTCCAGAGCTGTGGATAAGTCTGTTTAGGAAAATGTAAATCGCCATGACAAACTGGCTAAAAAGACAACAAGAGAGAAGAAGAAAACTGGAGCGGGAAACGAGACTCGAACTCGCGACCCCGACCTTGGCAAGGTCGTGCTCTACCAACTGAGCTATTCCCGCATTTAAGGCATCTTATTGCTGAGGTTTTTCTTAAACCTGCCAACAAAAGAGATAACACTGCGTTGGTTTACTTCGCTAATTTACAGATAACTACTTGATTTTCCTGTAATTTAAAACACTTCATCGCGAAGAGGGCAGCATTATGAACGAAACCGGATGCGCTGACAAGAGGGGGGAGAAATAATTTTCTCTCCCGCCATGACGTCCTCTGGCGCAATGGCGGGGGCGTTTAATAAGGCAACGAAAAATCGACCTCACCTTGCAGGGGCTGGCCCGCCAGATAGCGCGGCACGTTATCGAGCAATAATCGGGCCAAACGAGCCGGAACCAATGGGCCTGCCACATGTGCAGTCAGGGTTAAATTCGGCGTGTGCCAAAACGGATGCCCGGCCGGTAGAGGCTCCTGACGAAAGACATCCAGCACCGCTGCCGCAATCCACCCTTGCGTCAGCGCCATACATAAATCAGCATCCACGACCGCACTGCCGCGCCCCACATTGATAAACAACGCCGAACGCTTCATCGCCGCAAAAACATCGGCATGATAAATATCCGTCGTCGCTGGGGTGTCGGGCAAAATGTTAATCACGTAGTCGGCATCCGCCAGCGCTGAGGCTAAAGAAGCCAGCCCGTCCACGCGATCAAACGCGGCCATCTCGCGCGGCGTGCGTGCAATACCGTGCAGCGTCACACCAAAAGGACGCAAAAATCCGGCGACTTCACAGCCTATATCCCCCGCCCCGACAATCAGCACCTGCCGACCGGCTAACGATCCCGGCAGAATCGCTTTCCACTCGCCAGCCTGCTGGCGCTGCCAACGTTCGGACAAGTGCAATTCATGGTGCAACAGATACGCCAGTATATATTCAGCTATCGCCTGGCCGAACACGCCAACCGCCCGGCTCAGACGGTAGTCACGCGGCAATGACGGTGCCAGCAGCGGTTTATAACCCGCCCACGTCGATTGTAACCAGCGAGGTTTAATACCCTGCGCCAGTAATGCCGCCGCTTTATCCGGCTCACCAACCCAAATGTCGCATTGTGCAGCCTGGCGAATATCGCCGTTGCCAAGCACCAGCGGCAACGCCAGAGATGAATGACTTAATGCAGCCTGCAATTCCTCAGCACGAGCATCAAGCAACAGAATAGAGGTCATAACGCTTATCACCGTAAAATAACGCTGATGATAACGTAACGCGTTGTCGCACAGAACAATTTTGACACAGGAAAAAGTGATAACACTGAGGAGAAACTTGGAGCGGGAAACGAGACTCGAACTCGCGACCCCGACCTTGGCAAGGTCGTGCTCTACCAACTGAGCTATTCCCGCTTAGGAAAGGTATTCAAAGCGCCTTGAAGCATCTAATTCTTAATCATACCTAACTGGTTGATTATAAAGGCTTTAACACTTTAAGGCGTTTGGAATGGCGCTGATTATGGACGCCTTTAATGGCGATGGCAAGCCATTTTTTATGCCCTATGTACTGTTTGATGATTATGTCGCCAGCATACCGCCGCACAGCATGGCTCACCACACACAGGTTTATCTCGCCCTCCCCTATTGCGCTTATTTATCTGCGCATTTATATGCTGTAGCGACCGCAATAGGCTATTTGTTTCGCGCCGACAGGGAAATTCCGTGCAGCCCGTGAATATTTATTTTTGATATAATCTTGCTATATATATCATCATTCAAGTTATCAAAAAGAGAGTAACAGCGCGCACACTCTATGATTTTACTGATTGACGGAGGTAAATAACTTCAGCCATAAAGTACGCCGTATGTTGCGAAAAAATGAATATAGTAGTCTGACGATAAAATCTTATTGAGCACGAACCTTCATTCTGGCAGATTAAGCCGACAAGAAATAAAGTATCAATGAAAGGCAGAGCAAAGCAAAAATAAAAACTGCCTATTTCGCATAGCGTTAATATCTGACAACACCACAACCACTATTCATTCTTTATTTATGCAAGCTTTTTAGAAGCAGGTTGCTGGCTCATTCCTGGAGAGAACGCCTATGTCATATAGCAATATATTTTTATCTTACCTGCTTGAAAGGCAACTACATGATGCAGCCCTGCGTGCCGAGACTCGTGCAAACGCATTAAGCCGACGGGAATTGCACTGCAAAGCCAGAGCGCTGCTCGATCAGCTCACCGGCATCGAGCACCACACCGCCCATCAGGATGAGCGCTTAGAGCCGCAGACTGGCCTGCCTCCCGAGCAGTTAGCGCGTACCCGTCAGGCAACCGCATTTATCAACGGCACCAGCAAAAATCCATTCTGCGGGCTGGCTTATCACCAGTTGTCGCTCATTGTTTATGACGAAAGCGGTGTCTTTACCCTCAATGAAAGGCGTGCCGCCTGGAGCGAAGCCTACGCGCAAGATAGAGCGTGGCGACAGAAAATTGTCAAACACGCCTGCCAACACTATCACCAGCCACAATGGCAAATACGCTTTTTTACCGAAGTGCTCAGAAACTATCGCGCGCTGCCCGCAATTGAAAAAGCACAATATCCACGCCATTACGAGCGGGAATTACAGTGCCATATTCTGCCCCGTCGCGATGGAGAAGAAGCGGATTTCTCCAGCCTGCTCGATTACCCAAGCCTGCTGGAAATGTTACTCACTATCCGACAGAACGGCAGCAAGCGGGAGAGCGTCACTCCTGATGTGCATCAAACGCCTTAAGTCCGGCGGCCAACCCCAGAATGGATGCCCGCCGCGCAGCGGGTTCGCTAATCGGGGTATGAATGATGAATTCGTTAATACCAAAACGCTGCTGGTAAACCTGCAACTGACGGTGTACCTCCTGCACCGTGCCGTACAGAATGTTCTGCGCTTGTTGCTCGATACGAAACTGCGTGCTGCCCGACTGCTGAACCAATGTCTCGGCTTGCTCTTGCGTTAACACATTCAGCGGCGCACGGTCTTCAATGTAGACCTTGTAGTTGTAGCGCTCTCCCGCCAGCGCTTTCGCCTCCTCATGGCTGTCAGCCACAATTACCGCCAGCGATAACAGCGCCTGCGCCTGCTCTGGTTGATACTCGCGCCAGGTCAGTAGTGCTTCGGTCAGGAGATTTTCGCTGGGTTGAATAAACCCGGCGAAAACGAAATTCCACCCCAGCGACGCCGCAAGCCGGGCGCTTTGCGCACTCGCCCCCAGCAGAAAACGCGCTGGCGACTGCGGGGGTATTGGCGTAGCGCGCAACGCATCATCCGTTGCTGACGTAGCCTTCAGCAAGGTATCCAGTTGCCGCAGCTTATCGTCAAAGAGGACGCGATGCGTCGGCGCAATTTCCTGCTGTAGCGCCTGAGTTGCAAGCGGAAAACCGCCGGGCGCTTTGCCAATGCCTATATCAACGCGCCCTGACGCCAGCGAAGACAACACATGAAAATTCTCCGCGACTTTATAAGGGCTGTAATGCTGTAACATCACGCCACCGGAACCAATACGAATATGGCGGGTATGCGCCAGTAACCAGGCTATCAAGACTTCCGGCGAGGAACCGGCCAATCCATCGCTATTGTGATGCTCTGAAACCCAGAAACGGAAATATCCCGACGCCTCAGCAAGGCGAGCGAGCTCAACCGTCTGAGCCAGCGCATCGGCCGCCGTCATCCCCTCGGTAATCGGGCTTTGATCCAATAAGCTAAGGCGATAACCCATATATTTTCCTTCTGTGATCCTGATTAGATTTTCCGCATACTTTCATAGACAGTAAAAATTTATAAATAACAAAACAGGATTTCGTTAGTGAACTTTTTCACTATTCATCGTTTTTTACTATTTCATCTTCATCACGCGTCACGACTTATTAAATAAGGCTGGAAATAATCCGCATAATGAACTAACTCATCTCATTGCGTTACTTTCCTGTCGAGAACCATTCGGCAAACGGTTTTATTTCTCATTTTCAAATCCCGATTTATGAATAAATAAATCACAACTCAAACTGAAACGTTTTTTTGATTTTCCATATTCAATTTTGTTGTTTTACATCTTGTATCCTCTCATCAATAGTATTTTTCAGTTTTATTAACCATCGATTAACCATCAAAACAGCGGGCCAGTCCGGTACGTAACCCGTGCCGGAAACAGGCGGCTTTTCGCGACATATTCTGACAGGGAGCATGCGGTGAATGAGTGAAAAAACGCTTCATAAACAAAATACAAGCCCCGCTGCGCGCCAGCTCAGGCTAGGGGTAATATTGCAGGGCGCAGCCGGTAATATGTCGGCCTGGCGGCACAAGAACGTGGTGCCGGACGCCAGCATTAATTTCGGCTTTGTGCTCGATACGGTGAAAAAAGCTGAACAAGGGAAATTTGACTTCGCCTTTGTTGCCGATGGCCTGTATATCAACGAGAAATCGATCCCCCATTTTCTTAACCGCTTCGAACCGCTGACGCTGTTATCCGCACTGGCGGCCACCACCGAGCATATTGGCCTGGTCGGTACGTTATCCACCTCCTACAGCGAACCCTTTACCGCCGCAAGGCAGTTCGCCAGCCTCGACCACCTGAGCCATGGCCGTGCCGGTTGGAACGTGGTGACATCACCGCTGGAGGGCTCGGCGAAAAATTTCTCGCGTAGCCAGCACCCGGAACACGCCCTGCGCTATCGCATCGCCGACGAATTCTTACAGGTAGTGAAAGGGCTGTGGGATTCCTGGGAGGATGACGCCTTTATCCGCGACCAGGCCAGCGGCCGCTTTTTCGACCCGCAAAAACTGCACCCGCTCAATCATCACGGCGAGTTCTTCTCGGTGGCCGGGCCGCTGAATATTGGCCGCACGCCGCAAGGCCGGCCAATTATCTTTCAGGCTGGCGCATCGGATGATGGCAAGCAACTGGCCGCCAGCCATGCTGACGCTATTTTCACGCACCAGCACACGCTGGCCGAGGCGCAGGCTTTCTACCGTGATGTTAAGCAACAACTGCCGCAGCATGGGCGGCGCGAAGATCAGCTGCACATTTTTCAGGGCGTGAGCGTGCTGGTCGGCGACGATGCAGCGGACGTCGAGCGCCAGTATCAGGAAACTGCCGCGCTGGTCACGGTGGATGAGGCGCTCAATTATCTTGGCCGTTATTTCGAGCATTACGATTTTTCACAACACCCGCTGGATGAACCCTTCCCGGATATCGGCTCGCTCGGGCAAAACAGTTTTCGCAGCACCACCGATGAAATCAAACGCAACGCCCGTGAACGCGGCCTGACGCTGCGCCAGGTGGCGCTGGAAGCGGCCACGCCGCGCCCGCTGTTTAGCGGCACGCCGCAACAGGTGGCTGACGGGCTGCAACAGTGGTTCGAACAGCGCGCCGCTGACGGTTTTATTATCCAGAGCGCCACGCCGGATAACTTCACGCGCTTTGTCGATAGCGTCGTGCCGCTGCTGCAACAGCGCGGCCTATTTCGCCAGGCGTATTCCGGCCACACGCTGCGGGAAAACCTGGCGCTGGAGTATCCGCATAATCGTTACGCCGCCGCCCGCCAGACCAGCGAGGAAGCGGCACCATGAAAACGCGCCGGGTAACGCAGTGGCAGCTGGCGGCGCTGCTTTTGTCTGCCGCCGTGCAAGCAGCAAACGCTGGGCGTATCGACCTGCAAGCAAACCAATTGCCGATACATGCCCCCCCAAATGCACAGGCGATTGGCGAAATCCCCGCCGGATTTGCCTTTGCCTCACCCGGCACGCTGACGGTGGCAATCAGCCATCTCAGCTCACCGCCGCTGGCTTTGCTGGCTGATGACAACAAAACCCATATCGGCAGCGACCCGGACATCGCCCGGCTGCTTGCCGACGCTCTGGGCCTCAGGCTCAAGCTGGTGCCAACGGCCTGGGAAGACTGGCCGCTGGGGATAGCGGCAGGCCGCTTTGATGCCGCCATCATCAATATTGCCGTCACCAAAGCGCGCAAAGAGAAATTCGATTTTGCGACGTACCGTATTGATACGCTGGGTTTTTATGTCAAAACCAACAGCCGGATTCAGGCCATTCGCGGGCCCGCAGACGTGGCGGGGCTGAAGGTGATAGTCGGTTCCGGCACCAATCAGGAATACATCCTGCTGCGCTGGGACAGTCAGAACCGCGCGCAGGGCTTGCCGCCGGTGCAGCCGGTCTACGTGACCGACGATGCCGCCGCCAACCTGAGCATCCAGTCTGGCCGGGTGGATGCCTTTTTCGGCCCGCACGCCATCGGGGCATACAAGGCCGCGCTGACCGGGCAAACGCGGATGGTCGGCATCGGCCCAAGCGTTGCCTCAGTAGCTGTCACCACCCGAAAGGGCAATGGGCTGGCGCAACCTATCAGCACTGCGCTCAACGGCCTGATTGCCGGTGGGCAATACGCACAGGTGCTCGATCGCTGGGGTGAGAATGACGAAAAAGTCACGCGCTCCGAGGTCAACCCACGCGGGCTGGATGAGTAACCGCCGCGTTTCATACCGAGATATTTATTTCCAAGGAATATGCTATGCAGACGTTCACCGCTCGTTCGTTTTATCGGCTCGCCGTCGCCTTACTGACTGGCGGATTATTACTCGCCAATACCCATGCGGCTGGCATCGATCTCAAAGCCAACCAACAGCCGATTCATGCGCCCAAGAACCCGCAGGCCATTGCACAAATCCCACCGGGGTTCACGTTCGTCGAGCCCGGTAAACTCACCGTCGCGGTGGCGGTAGTCGGCTCCTCACCGCCGCTGATGTTTCTGGCTGACGACAATAAGAGTCTTATCGGCAGCGAACCGGACATTGCCAGACTGGTGGCCGACAGCCTTGGCCTGGAGCTGAAACTGGTTGCAACCTCGTGGGAAGACTGGCCGCTCGGCGTGGCATCCGGCAAATACGATGCGGCGATTACCAACGTCACCGTGACAAAAGCGCGCAAAGAGCGCTTTGACTTTGCGACCTACCGCGCCGATACGCTGGGTTTTTACGTAAAATCTACCAGTAAAATCAAAACGATTCAGAGCGCTAAAGATATCGCCGGGCTGAAAATCATCGTCGGTTCCGGCACCAATCAGGAAGCCATCCTGCTCGACTGGGATAAACAAAACCGCGCCGCCGGGCTGCCCGCGTTTGTGCCTGTCTACGTTACCGATACCGCTGCCGCCAACCTGAACCTTCAGTCTGGACGCGCCGATGCCACCTTTGGCCCTAACGTTACCGGCGCGTACAAAGCCGCACTAAACGGGCAAACCCGCCTGGTCGGAACCATTAACGGCGGCTGGCCGCAAGTGGCGCACATCGCGGTGGCGACCCGCAAAGGCAACGGCCTGGTGAATGCCATTAACAGCGCGCTGAACGGCGTGATTCAGCAGGGCGAATATGACCAGGTGTTGAACCGTTGGGGGGAGAGCGTCGAGCGTATCAGCCGCTCGGAAATTAACCCGCCGGGACTGGGCGACGTCGCGCCCTAATCGCCCGGCCTCCTAGAGGGCAACCGGTAGGACCGCATAAGGAGCAGAGCATGTCTGACGAGCGTTTCATCATCACTGACCCGCAAGAGGCGCGTATCGTGCCCATTATTGATGGGCTGTTTGACGAATACCGACAGCGCTACGGCGATTACTTCGATAACCACGAACCAGAGCCGCAAGGACTTTATCAGCAGCCTGACGGTATTTTTATCGTGCTGCTGCGCGATGAGCGCCCCATCGCCACCGGCGCATTCAAACGTTATGACGCCACAACCGCCGAGCTAAAACGCATCTGGACGGATAAAACCCTGCGACGTCAGGGGCTGGCCAGACGGGTGCTGCGCGAACTGGAACATCACGCCCGCAGGCTCGGCTACAGCGAGGTCTTCCTGACCACCGGCTTTCGCCAGCCGGAGGCGGTCGGACTTTACCTCAGCGCAGGCTATCAGCCGCAGTTTGATACCACCATCGACAGCGAATATTACAGCCTGCCTCCGCACGATGGTCGGCTGCCGTTTCGTAAACCGCTGCATAAACCGACGCCTGCGCGCGCCACGCCGCCAGAACGGGTGAAGGTATAAAACGGATAAAGGTTTAAAACGGATAAAGGTTTAAGACGGCTAAAAATATAAAAGGTATACGCTCATGACCTCATCTCTCCATGCTTCAGCGCCCGAGCGCCTGGCCGATGCCCCGGCAACGCCATTGCGCGTCGTGCCAGCGCGTTACCCGCTGCGTATCGCGGGTGCGTTCTTTTCGCTGTTTATTCTCGCCGGTATCGTTGAGTCCGTGGCACTCAATGAGCGCTGGGAGTGGCCGGTATTCGCCAGTTATTTCTTTCATCCGGTGATTCTGGAAGGGCTCGGGCGCACGCTGCTGCTGACGCTACTCGGCACCCTGTTTAGCATTATTGCGGGCACCGCGCTGGCGCTGGCCCGGCTGTCATCGTCCGCGCTGCTCAGTACGCTGGCGTGGCTGTACATCTGGCTGTTTCGATCGCTGCCGTTGATTCTGGTGCTGATTATTCTCTACAATTTTTCATACCTGTATGACGCGCTGGCGCTGGGCATCCCTTTCACATCTTTCGAGTTTTTCCGCTACCCCACCATCGATGTGCTCGGCCCGTTTGCCGTGGCGGTGCTGGGGCTGACGCTGGTGCAATCGGCCTACACCGCAGAAATTATTCGCGGCGGCATTCTCGGCGTCGATGCCGGGCAGTTTGAGGCGGCAGCCGCACTCGGCCTGCCGGGGTATCGGCGTACCTGGCGCATTATTTTGCCGCAGGCGCTGCGCTCAATACTGCCGACCGGCTTCAACGAAATCATCAGCCTCGCCAAAGGCACCTCGGTGGTATACGTGCTGGCGCTGCCCGAGCTGTTTTACACCGTACAGGTGATTTACAACCGCACCCAACAGGTCATTCCGCTGCTGATGGTAGCGGCCATCTGGTATCTGGTTCTCACCAGCGTGCTGTCGGTGTTGCAGTATTTCGTCGAGCGCTATGTGGCACGGGGTGCCGTGCGTGAAATACCGCCCCACCCGCTGTGGCGGATCGTTGAGCGGCACATAGTCCAACGACGCCTCTTTCAACGGTATATCTTTCAACGGTATATCTTTCAACGACGCATAGCGCGTCGCCCGCATTGATTTTCAGGGAGAAGCACGATGTCTGAAGCCATTGATCTCTACTCGGTTCCACGTACCGCGCCGCGCGCCATCAGCGAACAAGGCCGGATAGATATTCACGGGGTGGGCAAATGGTTCGGTACGCACCGGGCGCTGGACAATATTAACCTGACGCTGCCGCCCGGCTCGGTAACGGTGATTATCGGGCCGTCCGGCTCCGGTAAGTCCACGCTGTTGCGCACCATCAACCACCTGGAGCGGGTGGATGAAGGCACCATCCGTATTGACGGTGACTACATCGGCTACCGCCGCGCGGGGGATACGCTGTATGAACTGAAAGAGCACGACATCCTGCGCCAGCGCATCGGCGTCGGCTACGTCTTTCAGAATTTCAACCTGTTTCCCCACCTGACGGTGCTGGAAAACATTATCGAAGCGCCGCGCGCGCACCGCTTGTACAGCCGCGCCAAAGCCCAGCATGTGGCGCTGGCGTTGCTGGACAAAGTGGGGCTACGCCACAAAGCGCATGCCTACCCGCGCCACCTGTCCGGCGGTCAACAGCAGCGTATTGCCATTGCCCGGGCGCTGGCGCTCAACCCAAAAGTGATGTTGTTTGACGAACCGACCTCCGCGCTCGACCCGGAACTGGTGGGCGAGGTGCTGGACGTGATTAAAGATTTGGCGCGGTCGGGCGTCACGATGGTGATCGTCACCCATGAGATAGGTTTTGCCCGCGAAGTGGCCGATCGGGTGGTGTTCATGGTGGATGGCAAAATCGTGGAAAGCGGCGACGCGCATCAGGTGCTTAATCACCCCGCCCATCCGCGCACCGCCAGCTTTCTAAATAAGGTACTTTAGCGCATCCCGATTTTTGGTGAAAAACCGGGATGCTTTCAGGCCCTGGCACCGCGTGGCCGGGCCCGCTTGTCACCGGGTTCAGATAACCGTCAGCGTGACATCAATGTTGCCGCGCGTGGCGTTGGAGTACGGGCAAACGATGTGCGCTTTCTCGACCAGCGCTTCGGCCACAGCGCGATCCAGCCCCGGCAGCGCAATTTTCAGTTCGACTTCAATGCCAAAGCCATTTGGAATCGCACCGATACCGACGCTGCCATTAATGGTGGTGCCTGCCGGAATGGCGATTTTATCGCGCGCGCCAACAAACTTCAGCGCACCAAGGAAGCAGGCTGAATAACCGGCGGCAAACAGTTGCTCCGGGTTGGTGCCCTCACCACCGGCACCGCCCAGCTCACGCGGGGTGGTCAGTTTAACATCCAGTTGTTGATCGGAAGAGACCGCGCGGCCATCACGACCACCGTTAGCCTGGGCATGAGCGACGTACAGAACGTTTTCAATAGACATGGTGTGACTCCTGTTGAGTGAAGAAAAAATCATTTAAATTGCGAAAAATTAAATCGCACACTACTTAATTAGATCTAAAAAAGCAGATCGTGCGACCTGCGTATTCACTGGCTTAAACATGCCGTATCAGGCTGCTGCGCAGCGTCTCCAGATCTTGCTTGATGGCGCGCAACTGTTCGGCATTGCACTCTGTGGCGCAAAACACCCCTTCCGGCACCGCTTTCGCGCGTTGTTGCAGCGCACGGCCCTCGTCCGTCAGCATAATCAAGACCTGACGTTCGTCCTGCACACCGCGATGGCGGCTCAACAACCCGGCGCTTTGCAGGCGTTTTAACAACGGGGTAAGCGTTGCTGAATCAAGAAACAAGCGCTCGCCCAGTTCAGACACGGTTAACCCATCACGCTCCCACAACACCAGCATCACCAGATACTGTGGATAAGTGAGGTTCAGTTCACTCAGCAGGCGGCGATACAATTTGTTCATCGCCAGGTTTGCCGAGTAGAGTGCGAAACAGAGCTGGCCGTCCAGCCGGAAGGCGTCATCACTCAGTGTGGGCATCGTTTGGGTGTCGTTGCTGTTCATGGCGTTGAATCTACATCGCTCGAAATTAAATAGCAAGCGATTTAGATGAAAAACAGCCTCCCGCTGAAGACTGCTTTACTAAAACCTTGTTACTAATACGGTTTTAATAATACGGTTTTACCAACACACGGTAGCGACCAGCCTGCTCATTCGTTACGCAATCACCGCAATTCGCAAGCGTGATGGATTCTCATTTTAATCTACGTCAACAACCCTTTGTCATAAAAGTATTAGGCTGGCGCGCAATCAGGTTGCGTGACAATTGCTGGTGTCGCTCATCACTGATGTCACACAGTATTGCCTTACCAGCCATTTCTTGCGCGTAACGGCAGCAAGAGAGCGTCGTCAGGCAGGGAAACCCGTTGTACTAAGGAGACAAGGGATGTTAGAAAAAGTCAGAATCAGTCATGGCTTGTATGGCGTTATCGCGTTATTTGCACTGTTGTTGCTCACGGTATGCACATTCAGTTTGTACTCTTCGGTGCAAAGTAATCAATCCATCCGCAAAGTCAGCGCCATTGAAGGCGACCAACTGGTTCCACTGTATGCTGCGTATGCCGAAATGCTCAACGCGCGTCTGGCAGGCATTAATGCTGCATTGGCCATTGAGGATAAAAAAGACAATGCCGCCATCGAGTCTGCGCTCACTCGTCTGGCCGGTTATATCGATTCAGCCAATGCAGCCATGAAAGAACTGCGTGCGACCCCGGCGCTGAGTGCTCAGGGCCGCGTGCTGCGTGGTGAAATCGACAATGATTTCAATGACTACATGAATAATGCCATCGCCCCGATGCTCACCACGCTGCGCGAGCGCAACGTCGATCGTTTCTACACGACACTGGTGCCGACGGCGCTGGAGAAAGGCGTCACCTTTCGCCAAAAACTCACCCAGTTTGTCACGCTGGCCCAGAACATTGGCCACGAAGAGATAGAGAATGCAGACCATTTCTACCAGCATACGCTGAAGGTTTTAACCGTTACGCTGATTGCGGTGTTGCTCCTGAGCCTGTTTACGCTGAAGTTTGTGCGTACCGTGGTGCTAAGACCGATAAAACAGGTCCGAACCTATTTCGGCATGATGGAAAAAGGCGTACTGACGCTGGATATTCCGCCGCAGCACAACACAGAAATGGGCGAGCTGATGCACTCGCTACAGGATATGCAACAGGCGTTTCGTCACATCGTGCTGACGGTCAGGGACTCCGCCAGCTCTGTTGCCACCGGCGCCGAACAGATCTCCGCCGCCAACCGCGACTTTGCCGCCCGCACGGAAGCACAGGCTGCCTCCGTAGAGCAGACGGCCGCCAGCATGGAACAGATAACCTCGTCGGTGCAGGAAAATACCGCCAATACCGGCAAGGCCATGGAACTGACCGATTCGGTATCAACACTGGCGCAAAAGAATGCCACCAATTTCAGCCAGATGATCGAGCGGATCCAGCACATTTCCGAGAGCTCCAACAAGATCAATGACATTATCAGCATCATGGACGGCATCGCGTTTCAAACCAACATTCTGGCGCTCAATGCCGCCGTGGAAGCCGCCCGCGCCGGTGAAGCCGGTAAAGGTTTCGCCGTGGTCGCCGCCGAAGTGCGCAGCCTGGCGCAGCGCAGCGCCGGTTCAGCGCGTGAAATCAAAGAGTTGATTGAGAAAACGGCACAAGAAATTGAGTTTGGCGAAAAAGTGGCGTCTCACTCCACGCAGGATATGACGCGGCTGGTCGAGGAAATTGCGCGCGTACACGATTTTATGACGCACATTGCCATGGCCTCGGCAGAACAGGTGAAAGGCATTGAACAGGTGAATGTGGCTATTTCGCAACTGGAACAGACTTCGCAGCAAAATGCCGCGCTGGTGGAAGAGTCCGCCTCTGCCAGCACCTCACTGCACGAGCAGGCGAAAAGCCTGGATGACACGATGATGTTCTTCAATCTGGAAAGCGCGCCTGCGCTGTCAATCAGCGCACCACGCTAAAAAATATGAGGGCAACGCGTTGTTGCCCTCTTGTCATGCAACCGCTGCTTAGAATGACTGCAACGCGCTGATTTTGCCCTGCTGCCACTGCGCTTCTGACTGGCGCAATGCCTGGCTCAAATCAGCAAGGCGGGTAGACGGCAGCGTTTTCGGCAGCAAATCCAACCCGACGGTCGAGAGGATCTGCCCGTAGGTATTGCGCAGTTCCGCATACGCCAGATCCTGACGCAAATTCGCATTCAGCGCGTTCAGTTCGCCTTGAATCAGTTGCAGTTCGCCAATGCTGTTGGCTTTGTAACGGTTTCTCAGCTGTTCGGCTATCTGGCCGTCAAGGTCGCGCAATTCCGCGCTGGTTTTATACTGTCGCAGCGCTTCGTTGAAATTGGCCCGGGCAATATATAGCTGCGCCATGATAGCGAGCGACATCGCTTGCCGCTGCACTTGTGAGACGCGCTCGCCAGCCTGCGCCGTCTGATAAGCGGCAGGCCCGGAGAACAGATTAAACAGGTTCCAGGTCACTTTGACGCCAACATCCGCCCAGCTCTGATTCACCATAAAAGAGTTACTGTCATAATGGCCGCCAGCGCTGACCTCCAGCCCCGGCAACATACGCAATAGGGTTTTACGGGTTTCGGCGGCGTGGATACGTACCTGATACTCTTGCTCGCGAAGCTCAGGGCGACTCAGTAATGCCGCCTGCTCCAGCGTGTTCACATCCACATTCAGCGCAGGCACCGCCAGCTCGTGGTTGTCTGGCAAGGCTAGCGTGTAGGGCGTATCGAGCGGCAGGTTCATCAGCGTCGCCAGCTCGGTTTTTGCCAGCGACAAGGCACGGCGCTGTTCTTCCAGTTGGCGCACCGCTTCAATCAGCGCGCGGCGATACGTCAACGCCTCCACCGGGTCGCCAACCTGCTGAGAACTCATGTGCTCACTGGCTTCACGCGCCTGATTCACGCGCGCAATCAGGCTGTCGATGCGTCCAAGCAAACGCTCGGCAGCGACCGCGCGCCAGTATGCCGAACGCACGTCCTGCAAAATGGTATGCACCACTTTGCGTTTGCGCTCATCCGCAATCCAGCGCTGGTCAGCCTTTTGCTTCGCACCAACGTAGCTGACACCAAAGTCCAGTACGTTCCAGACCATCGTCAAATCGGCCACACCCCGGTTTCTGTCAAGCGAGGTGGACGGTTCGAGAGATTGCTGGCCACTGGAGATACTGCGGCTGCTCGAAGCACTGGTATTGCTGCGCCCGACATACCCGGCCGACATCGCCACCTGCGGCAACATATCATAGCGGGCCAGCTCCAGCTGTTGCTGCGACAGAGCCTGCTCCATCACCTTGAGCCGCGCTTCGAGGTTATATTTCAGTGCCCGTGCCATCGCGTCATACAGCGTAATCGGTGCTGTCACCGGCTCCTGCTGGCTGAACATGGCGACCTTATCCTGCGCGATGTGCTGTTCACGCTGCTCTTTTGATAGCGGCTGACTGGTAACGGCACAACCGGTCATGGCCATCACCATCACGCTGAGGCTAAAGAATTTCCGACAGTTTGACACGATCCCACTCCTGTTCCTGAACTGACTGTTATTGTTTTTTATGTGTTGTTCTCAATGAATTGCTATGCGTTCATCATTTCCCGGTCGCATTACCCTTGCTGTTGCGACCCCTCATCGTGATACGGTTCTGCGGCCGCTATCTCCTGTAATGCCTGCTCAATCACCGATAAGCGCTGCCACTCTTGTGCGCCAATCTGCTGTAGTTGCACATCCAACCCCACAGCGAACTGCGCGGCAACCGCTTGCGCTGAATCATCCGCGCGCAGCGAAGCCGTCGTCATGCGACTGGTCGAGTTGACATCACGCCAGCTGCCGCCAGAGAACACCGCCATCGGTGACAATGAGGGCAGATGGATACCAGAGAACAAGCCCGACAACGACGAACTGCCCCCTAACGCGCCACCGGTGTTAAAACTCGGAAATGATCCCAAGGCGCTATCAAACAGGCTCGCACCCGCGCCGTTTGTCAGTTGTGCAAATGAACTGGCCAGTTGGCTGACCACTGCCCCCCCAGCGGTTGAGGTACGTTGGGGCGATTGAAAAATCGTCGAGGTAATTGTGGTGCTAGCGCTCTCTGCGCGGTTATCGACCGCCCCTAAAGAGGAAGAGGTAATCAATGTGCCCAACGCCACCGGCGCGGCATTCCCGGCAGATCCCACCGGGGGTAATGTCGTTACGGACGTGCCGGTGACACTGGAGAGCGTATTGCTACTGTCCTGAAGAAGTTGGGTGATATTCGGGGCCTCAACCGTTGCCGCACTCACCGCCAGCGCAAAGGTGGTGCTCACCGAGGCGTTGCTGCTATCGGTTGCCGTCACCCGAATACTCAGGTTGCCGACATCGCTGCTGCCCGGCGTGCCGGAGAAGGTACGCGTGGCCGGGTTGAAACTGAGCCAGCCCGGCAGCGCCGAGCCGTCTGCCTGCGTAGCGCTTAAGGTCAGCACATCGCCGCTGTCGGCATCGGTGAAGGTGTTGGCCGGCACGGTAAAGCTGAATGCGCCGTTTTGCGCCACTGCCTGCGCCGCCAGCGTGCCGTTCACTACCGGCGCATCATTGACGTTGCTCACCGCCAGCGCAAAGGTGGTGCTCACCGAGGCGTTGCTGCCATCGGTTGCCGTCACCCGAATACTCAGGTTGCCCACATCGCTGCTGCCCGGCGTGCCGGAGAAGGTACGCGTGGCCGGGTTGAAACTGAGCCAGCCCGGCAGCGCCGAGCCGTCTGCCTGCGTAGCACTCAGGGTCAGCACATCGCCGCTGTCGGCGTCGGTGAAGGTGTTGGCCGGCACGGTAAAGCTGAATGCGCCATTTTGCACCACTGCCTGCGCCGCCAGCGTGCCGCTCACGACCGGCGCGTCATTGACGTTGCTCACCGCCAGCGCAAAGGTGGTGCTCACCGAGGCGTTGCTGCCATCGGTCGCCGTCACCCGAATACTCAGGTTGCCCACATCGCTGCTGCCCGGTGTGCCGGAGAAGGTGCGCGTGGCCGGGTTGAAGGTGAGCCAGCCCGGCAGTGCCGAGCCGTCTGCCTGCGTAGCGCTAAAGGTCAGCACATCGCCGCTGTCGGCATCGGTGAAGGTGTTGGCCGGCACGGTAAAGCTGAATGCGCCGTTTTGCGCCACCGACTGCGCCGCCAGCGTGCCGCTCACTACCGGCGCGTCATTGACGTTGCTCACCGCCAGCGCAAAGGTGGTGCTCACCGAGGCGTTGCTGCCATCGGTCGCCGTTACCCGAATACTCAGGTTGCCGACATCGCCATTGCCCGGCGTGCCGGAGAAGGTACGTGTGGCCGGGTTGAAACTGAGCCAGCCCGGCAGCGCCGAGCCGTCTGCCTGCGTAGCACTTAAAGTCAGCACATCGCCGCTGTCGGCATCGGTGAAGGTGTTGGCCGGCACGGTAAAGCTGAATGCGCCGTTTTGCGCCACCGACTGATCGGCAACAGGCGTGGACAGCACCGGCGGCTGGTTGCTGTTATTGACCGCAAGGCCGAAGGTGGTGCTCACCGAGGCGTTGCTGCCATCGGTCGCCGTCACCCGAATACTCAGGTTGCCGACATCGCTGCTGCCCGGCGTGCCGGAGAAGGTACGCGTGGCCGGGTTGAAACTGAGCCAGCCCGGCAGCGCCGAGCCGTCTGCCTGCGTAGCGCTTAAGGTCAGCACATCGCCGCTGTCAACATCAGCAAAAGTATTCGACGGCACGGTAAAGCTGAAAGGCGTCTCCTTCACCACGCTTTGAGCGCCGATAGCATTGCTTAACGTCGGCGTGTCATTCACGTCCGTCACCGCCAGTGAAGCCAGCGCGCTGTTGGTCGAGAAGGCGCTGCTGCCACCGGTCGTGGCGGTATCCGCCAGGCCACGGCTGGCCCCCGCCGTCGCCGTGCCGGATGTCTGATCCCAGGCCCGGAAATTCAGGCTCGCGGTTTCACCGTTTGCACCGTCTGGGACATAGCGAAGTTGCGCTGATGAGTTGAGTAACAGCGCCGAAGACGCCGATACCGACCCGAGGTTAAACCAGTTGGCACCACTGTCGGTAGAGTATTGCCAGCCGCCACGACCCACGCTGCTGGTAATCGCAAGGCCGATTTGTGCGCCACTGTCCACATCGCCATAACCAGCCTGACTCAACAGCAAGGTCACGGCCGTGGCCGCCGACATGGTATTTTCATTGGTGCCGGTCAGTGTCGCCGTCGCCGAATTATTCAGCGTTGGTGCATCGTTAATGGGGGTAACGTTCAGCGTCATGGTGCCGGTATTGGCGGACAATGCCGTGCCGTCACTGACTTGCCAGGTAAAGTTGCTGTAGCTTGCTCCGTTGGCATTGGCTTCCGGGCGGAAGGTTAATTTACCGATATCGGCGGCGCTGACGACCGAGCCATTGCTGATAAGGGTATCGCCCCCGCCGCGCACCCCGTCACTGTTGGCATCAATAAACAGCTCGCCTGCCGTCGGTGCGCTGACAATGGTGATGGATTGCAGCGTATTGCCGCTGTCTACGTCACTGAAACCAAAGTCGGATGCGCTGAACGTCTGGGTGCTATCCTCGTTGAAGGTTTTGCTGACCGACGTCGCGCTGATAACCGGTGCGTCGTTGACCGCCGTCACATCGAGGGTCATGGTGCCGACATCGTTAGATAACACCGTACCGTCGCTGACTTTCCAGGTAAAGCTGGCATAGCCGACGCCATTGGCATTAGCTGCCGGGCGAAAGGTCAGCTTGCTGATATCCGACGCACTGACCGTCGCACCATCACTGATAAGCGTATCGCCGACGCCACGCACCCCATCGCTGTTGGCGTCAATAAACAGCTCACCGGCGGTCGGCGCGGTGACGATGGTCACGGCTTGCAGCGTGTCACCGCTATCCACATCGCTGAAACCGAAATCCGAGGCGCTAAAGGTCTGGGCGCTATCCTCATTAAAGGTTTTGCTGACCGACATATTGCTGATGGTCGGTGTGTCGTTAACTGGCGTAATACTCACTATCGCCTGATTGGTGCCACTGCTGTTAAGCGCGCCATCATTGAACACCCAGTTAAGTGTCACGCTGGCTGGCGGATTATCAGAACTGTTGGCATAGGTCAGCGATTGCAGCACCGCATTCACTATCGCCGAGGTGGCGTTGCCATTAAACGTCAGCGCCAGTGTACCGCCCGAATGGGTGGTGACGTTACCGACCGCCGTTCCGTTGTAGGTAAAGCTTTGTCCCGCAGTCAGCGCCCCCAACAGCCCGCTATTGCCGAAGCTATCCTGGCTGTTTGCCCCGCCATTACGCGCCAGAGTGAGCGATGCACCGCTGTAGTTGCCAAGGCCGCCACTCAGGGCATCCAGCTCGGTATCGGCGACGGCGACGTTGCTATCTATCACGACCGCGCTGCCCTTTTCAGTAAAGGTTGCGCCACCGTTGAGGTTACTAAAAACAGGGGCCGAATTGGACGAGGTGGTGACATCGACCTTGGTGGCGCTGAGTATCTGATTGTTGGCGCTGTCTTTTGCCACCATGTACACATCGTAGCTGGTTGCGCCATTCAGCCCCGTCACGCTAAAGGACGTGGTATAGGGCGCGCTGCTGACGACCTGGCTGCCAGAACCGATTGCTGTCACCCCCGAGGCATTCTGCCCGGCGATAATCTGACTCACGCTCGGGGCTGAGGCCCCGTCAGCGACAATCACATAATAAAGGGTGCCCGCTTCATCGATGCTGGCGGAAAGGTCAAAACCACTGCCGCTGATATTGCTGGCCGCAGGCGCAACGTCAAATGTCGGCCTGACATCATCACTGACCGTGACGGAAAAGACTTTTTGATAGGTGTCCGTGCCATCACTCACCTGTACCCGCACCGAGTAAGCCCCAGGCGTCATGGTGGCGGCATTATTCACCTTCAGCGTGTTGCCGGTGATAGTAAACAGGTTGTTGTTTGTGCTGCCAGTGCCTGACACCAACGTATAAGTAAAGGAGCTGGAGTCAACGTCCGTCGCACTGAGCGTGCCCACCGTGCCATTACTGCCCAACGACTGGCCAATGCTGCCTGATGTGAGCGAGATATCCGTCGGCGCGTCATTGACGGCATGAACCGTCACCTGGCTGCTAAAGCCGGGCGACGCCGTATTATTCGAACTGCCGCTGTCGGTTAACTGGCTTAACGTCACCGTGCGTGATGTCACTGACGGGTTTTCGCTGCTGTTGCGATAGGTCATCCCCGACAATAACGTGCTCATATTGGCATCCGAGAGGGAGGCGCCGGTTAGCGTCACCGTCGCCGTATTGCCACTCTTGCTGACGCTGGCCGTACCGTAACCACTGCCGAGAGAGAGGCTATTGCCGTTAGTAAGGGCAACGCCCACGCCGTTAATGGTCAGATATTCAGTGGTATCCGCCACATTGCTGACGGTAAACACCGCGCCGCTAAACGTCTGCCCGCTGTCATGGGTTGAGGCGGATACGCCTGAAAACAGGCTCACGCCAGAGCCATTCTCGGTATAGGTGGGGTTGGTTGCGCTCCCGGTAACGGTAGGTGCGGTATCCGTTGATACATCGACGGAAGTGAAGGTGAAGACGAGCGTCCCGCCACTAAACCCGCCGTTCGCGTCATTAACAGTAATATGGATGGTTTTACCGGAAACGGAGGCTGTCACGTCGTTCGCGTTTGTCCCGCTACTGGATGTTTTGGTGATACCAGTGAAATGGTCGAGATTGCCTCCCTGAAACACCAGATCAAAACTCCCCCCTAGGTTTGCACCAGGGTTGTAAGTAATCGTCACTGTGTTATTGGTCGGGTTAATATCAGCCGTATTGTTATTACCGTCGAGATCAAATTCAACCCCGCTACTTACCGACGTCAAGGATATGTACTCTGTACTCGGATCGTTGGGCGCGGTCACCGTGACCGAGGTGCCACTCACCGACAACAGACTGGTGTAGCTGGTGATAGCCAAATCCTGTACGCCAATCTCTCCGGTATGAAATTCTGTGACCCAATCACCACCGAGCGCCGATGCCCCTGTTGGATTGGTTGACGCCGCGACATCCGCCGAAGTCAACTGCGCCAGCAGCGAGGCAAACTGCTGCCCGGAGGCCTGCGCCACATCACAGCCATACAGCAAGAGATCACCGTCGGCATTCAGAGCTGCACCGAGCGTCGCCAAATCATTAGCCCGGGCAAGAGCCGTGGTGCTGTTTAGCGTCAGGGTACCGAGTTGTGCGGCTCCCTCACTACCATGACTGAGGACATGAATAGCATCGTAACCGCTGTGTGTTTGCGCCCATACGGCCATCTGCGTCAAACCATCTTTGCTGCCGTCCAGCAATACCACGTCCATCCCGGCTGGAACGTTGGCGACCAGCGTCTGATACCCCGCCACCGAGGTATCGATAAACACCACTTCTTTATGTGCCGCCGTCACCGCACTCGCCGCAACATCCGTGCTATCCGAGGTATGCGCCGCATCATTCTGAGTAGCATGGCTGCTGTCAGACTGGGTTGACTCTGTGGCGACCGCTTTCGTCGCTGTGTGTGTGTCTGCCGTTTGTTCAGCGGTGTTTGTCGTCTGCTCAACGGTAGCTGCAACCGCACCATCAAATAGCATACGGGCTTCCAAAACATAACCGCAGATAAACGGTTCTGCCGCCGTTACAGAATCAGCGGTTAACTGGCGAGCCTGCCTTTTAAAGAATTTACGCCACAGCATAAAAAACTCCGATATTGACCGATGATTAACGACATAGCACCCACTGATAGCACTACTCTGACGAATGTGACCCACATAAAAAATCTGGCAAGGAAGCCACACCTCCTTGCCAGAATTCACTCAATAATCTCTTGGTGGATACAAACCATCAACGGCAATACACGGCAACAACGTCAGCGAAGGCTGCCGAACATCAACAGGGGCCTGTGTTGCTGCCGGAATATTCGCCCCCACAGCAACCGTCCCGCCAGTTGGTACTTTGAAAGTGAATGAGGGTGTTGAGGCCGTACCTGTCACGGTAGTATCAACCGGCGCTGAAGCCGTCACCGGGCTAGGTCTCGTTTGCGAGAACACCCCAGTAAAGTTGACGTTGTAACTTGATAAACCATTAATTGCCTTGCCGGTTAAAGCACCGAGAAAATTATTCGCTCCCGTCGCCGGTGTAGGCGTCGCCGTTGCACTGCCACTCACGGCCGTCACAAGTGGCAGCAACGCTGTCACACCTAAATTTCCCGTCTGTGCCGGAACAGTCACATCGGTTGTTGGCGTCGTACTGGGCGTGAAGGTTGCCGGGTGGAGATGCGGAGCTATCTGATTGGATGCCAGCATCACTCGGGTATTGCCTGCTTTTGTCCCAATACTCCTGAAATCTGCCTCCGTAATAGACCCCTGCCCTACCGCCACACGACCACGTAAATCAGGCACATTAAACGTTGTTTTGCCATCGCCACCGTAGACAGTGCTTAATAAGGAATAGAGCGCGTTATTCTGCTGAATGGTCAGTGAACGCCCATCCGCTGGCACAAAGCCGGAAGGACAAAATTGTGCTGCGGTATAACAGATGGAACCAATATATTCCTCCGGGCCACAGGCTGAGGCAATCTGCGGACACAGAGCGCCACCAATAATTGCTACCGTTATTGCTGTTTGCGTAAACATTTTTCGAGCGTGCATCATGGATCTCTCTCCTCGCCATTGAAAAACACTTAACTATATAATTTATTGAATGATTATTAATGTATCTGGGGAAAACCAGATAAATAAAAGCAATGTTCATGCTCTGAATAGATTGAAATAAATTTCAATTAACAATAAAAACATAGCCCAGACAGGAGAGATTTTCCGCTAACACAAATAAATTACTTTTCGGAGCATCACATAAAAAACAATTTAATAAAATTAACCATATTGCTCATAAAAAGCCCTTGCTTCTCTACATCAAAACCCGCTTTCCCGAATTCCCAGCGCCATGAGCCGACGCCACACGGCACCAAGCATCGACTCTTTTTCCCCGTCCAGCATGACGCTGCCGCGTAGCGGTTGGACGGGAAGTGACCGCGCCTCTAGCGTGACAAACCGCACGCCGTACTGGGCTTGAGTGGGCTGAGGCAAGCGCTCACTGTTACGCCGTACCGCAACCGGCCCGCCATGATCAGACGAGAGAATATCCTGCTGAAGATAAGGGCTACCGGTAGGCGCGATCGCCTCAAGCTTCACTGTCACCTTGGGGAACATCGGGTCATCGGCAATAAAGACCCCTTGCTGGCCGGAATGCACGCGGCTGAGAGACTGCTCGGGCACATAGCCCTGGAGTTTACCCGCGCCGATGTCAACCACCCGCAGCAAAGGCAAATCGGTGGTCAGCCAGCGATCGCGCGTCAGCGCCCAGGCAATATCCCTGACCTGACCGGCCTGCGGTGCGATGATAGTCAGGCGCTGACGCTGTGCCATCAGGCCGCGATAACGCGCCAATGACTCAGCCAGTTGCCGACTCATGACTTCCGTTTCGCTGGCGGTTTCCTGACGCACCGCGCCGCGCAATAATTTCTGCTGCAATACGGCTATTTGCTGGCGCTCAATGGATAAGCGGTATTCCAGATCGGACGAATAGAGCGTCATCAGCACGTCGCCAGCCTGTACGCGCTGGCCTTCCGTCACCTGCACGGACAGCACCTGCGCGCTAACCGGGGCATACAGCACGCTGACATTCTCCGCGCCCAGCACCGCAGGAATACGCACACTGCCGCGCCACGGGTAGCACAGCAGCAGCGCGACGATGCTGGCGATGAACAACGTTCTCAACAGGGTAAACGGGTGTGACAACTGTCGCATAGACCACCAGATATGAGCTTCTTTAAGTATTGGCAAGGCAATAAACCAGCCGATTTCCACCATCATCAGACCAATACCGATAACTTTGATAAAAAAGTGATACACCACCAGCGCAATGCCGAAAAACAGGAAAAAACGCCACACCCATGACGCATAACCCCAGAGCAGCAGTTTACGCTGCATGGCGGGCGACCAGGTTTCCGGCGCAGCCAGGCCATAGCCAAACAGCAGCTCTCGCAGCCGCCAGCGACATAATGCGTAAGCGCGTGACTGCAAATTCTCCACCTGCCAGGCGTCGCTCAACAGAAAATAGCCATCGAAGCGCATCAGCGGATTCAGGTTCACCATCAGTGTGGTTATCCACGTCACGCCGGATAGCATAAAGGCCGCTGTACGCAGTGGGCCCTCATCCAATAGCGACCACACCAGCAAGGCGAGCACCGCCAGCGACAACTCAGCCAAAATACCGCCAGCGCTAATCAACAGGCGGGCACGCCGATCGCTCACGCGCCAGGCATCAGACACATCGGTATAAAACAGCGGAAACAGCACAATGAATGCGACACCCATGGTTTGTACGCGGCACCCGGCGCGCTTTGCCATAAACGCATGGCCGAGCTCGTGGACAAATTTGGCGAAAACCAGCGCGCAGCCAAATGTCATCATGCCGGGCAAACTGAACAAATGCGGGAAACCATGGGTATAACGCACCCAGTCGCGGCTCACCAAAAACACGCCACACAGCAGAATCAAGGGCAACAACAGGCGCAAACACGGCCTGCCTATCCGCTGCAACCACGGCCAACAGCGATTAAGCCATGGATCGGGTCGCCACAGCGGAATACGAAAAAACAGGTATTGATGCAGCAGCGTTTTCCACAGGCTCACACGAGAGTGTGCCGCCTTAAACACATATCCCAGCCGTTGCTGCGGGTCGCTGGCGGCAATCAAATCGTGGGTGCGTAAAAAGCGCAGTAACTGCGCCAGCTCGTTTTCCTGTAAAGGTAAACCGGGGTCACGGTTCGCCGCTGCCAGCACCGCCTGAGGATCGCCTAAAGACCAGTGGCGCAGCAGGCGGATTGCCGAAGGCGTTAATGTGAAGTAATGGCCCGTCACCGGATCGGACAGTACCCATCGCGGCGCGCCATCCAGACCGCTGGCGGCTGTCACCAACTGTAAATCGGCGCGCAGTACAGGCAATAACTCACTCATATCCCCACCGATTGACGCACTACCGCCAGTGGCCGACGGAACAGGTACACCGCCAGCGGCACATTATCACCAGACAGTTTGGCCGTTCCTCGCAGCCCGATACGCGGCGCGCTATCACTAAAACGCGCATCAAGCCGGTACGCCAGATTCCCGGCGGGCGTCAGCTCCGACTCATATGCCGAACGCACCAGACTTGCGCGGTGTGGCGTCATCGGGTCGCTATCAAGAAATAGCGTCACATTCGCTTGCGGCGGCAGGTCAATCGCATCGCCGACATCCAGTTCAATGCGCAGCGACACGGAGGCCGGGTCAGCCAGTTCCATCAAGCGCTCGCCGGTACGCACCGGTTTGCCTATCCAGCGTTCATCATCGGCAAACACGGCGATGCCATCACGATCGGCGCGGACGTCAGCACGCCCCAGCAACGCCGTGGCATAGTCACGCTCGGCCCGCTTTTGCGCCACCTGAGCGGCCAGAAAATCCAGCCGGGTCTTGGAGTCCGCATCCTGAAACGCACGCTGTGCGCTGGCGCGGTACTCTGCTTCAGCCACATTAACCGCGCGCTCGGCCACATCCGCCTGCGCTTTTAGCGTTGTGTCATCAAAACGCACCAGCAATTCGCCTTTACGCACCCGCTGGTTTGGCCGCACGACAAATGACTGAATCACCCCATCCAGAGGAGCGGCAATCACCTGACCGTTAAACGGGATCACTTCCGCCGGAGCCAGCACTGACTGACGCACCGGAATACACAGAGCGCCAGCCACCATCAGACAAGCGAGCGCGATTTTCCAGCGCCAGCGCGCGCGTCGCCACAACGGTTGCGGCTCCAGCGCCAGCCAGGCATGGCCGAATGCCTGAGCCAGTCTATCCGCCAGTATGTGTTCAGCAGGGAGCCACGGCGTATCTTTGGCATACCAAATACCGCCAAACACGCGCCCTTGCCGGTCTTTAAACGGCGACCATAGCACCTCGGGGGCAGACAATGCCTGCCAGTCGGCGCGGCTTTGCTCATCAAGCGTCATGGCGTCAACAACGGCGCAGGTTTGTGACTGCGCCTCGCTGCGCTGCGCGCAGGCACGTTCGACAAATGCCACAAACGGCGCATGCGGCGCAGGCTGCGTCACCCCGGTCACAGCCCGCACCCGACCGTTAATCACCAGGGCCGCATGACGAAAACCAAATAACGTCTGGCTGTCATTAACAATGCAGTAGGCCAACGCCTCAACGGTACTGGCGGCACGCGCCTGATGTTCAATATCCAGAAAGCGGGCAAATACGCGCTCGCTGGAGGCCGTCGGCGCAGAGGCTGAAGACTCAGACGCGGAAGACGCAGAAGCAAGAGGAGAGGATGGGGTCACGGTTGCTCCGAAAAATGCGCTGAACCACTCATGCCAGCCATCAAGGCATTCTCTTTGCTATCAAGCACGCCAGTCAGACTTAACGTTTGGCTGCTTTCATCAATGCGCGCGCCCAGCCTGGCGACATGCGCACGAAGCGGCTTGCCGGTTTCATCCGGTGTGAAGGTAAACGCCACTCCCGGTTTCAGCGTCGCCAGCCAGCGCGAAGGCACCAGCAGGCTGATTTCCAGATTATGATTATTCACCACATCGACGACCGGGGCACCGGCGGGGACACTCTCATAAGCCTGCGCCCGCCGTTTCACGACTTGCCCGTCAAACGGGGCCGACAAGCGACAGCGACTGGTTTGAATCTGATAGACCTGACTTTCGGCTTGCGCCTGAGCAAGGCGGGCGGCAGAGAGTGCCACCGCATGTTTGCCGACCGATTTTAACTGCGCCAATTGTTGGTTCTGGTTTAATTCCGCTTCAGCCGCCCGCGCCGCCGCTTGTGAGGCAGCCAGTTGAGCCTGATAAATCGCGCAATCAAAACGCGCCAGTAAATCGCCTTTTTTAAACGACTCCCCCTCCCGGAGCGGCATCTCCACAATACGCCCGGCCAAATCGCTGGAGAGCGTCGCCTGGTCAACAGCCACTAACATACCGCGCACCTGATTATCAGCGGTGACATCTATCGGGACGGGGTGAGAGGTGGTGCTCAATAACGGGTCACTGGCCAATGCCTGCGCCTGATAACCACTGAGGCAAAACGTTAACAACGCCAAAAAACGATGCCACGCACAATGATGAATACGCTTCACATTAACCTGCCTTAACGCTGACGACGGTGTGTGTAAACCAATCAGCACAATGAAAGACAACAGACTGAATATTCAATAATTAGTCATGCTTTATATATGGAACTATATGTATGGAACTATAGTAGACCAGTCCTGGCCAAAAGGTGACGAAAGCAAAAAAACGATTAATGAATCCATGCCCGCCAGCCGCATCGCCATACAGCGAGCCGTCAACGGCATGAAGAAATCACGCGATAGCGATAGCGATAGCGATAGCGATAAAAGAAAACGTGTTGGTGACAGGAAAGAAAGAGCACATCAAGCGCCTGACAGCAGAATATCAGGCACAAAAAAACCACCTTTCGGTGGTTTTCTGTATTGATACAGAACTGGTTCTGTATCACAAATTTGGAGCGGGAAACGAGACTCGAACTCGCGACCCCGACCTTGGCAAGGTCGTGCTCTACCAACTGAGCTATTCCCGCTTGGGTGGACAATAACACGTTGCACTGCAGCGTCGTTACGTGGGGCGCATTATACGAAAAAAGAGTGATTGTGCAACCCCTGAAATGCGAAATACCGTGCATACGCCTACAAAATCGGCAATGTGCGGAAAAAACAGGCAGTACAGTGACGATACAGTACAGCTTTTGTGCTTAAAGCTGGATAAAATGCTCACGGTAGTAAGCCAATTCCGCCACCGACTCACGGATGTCATCCAGCGCCTGGTGGGTATTACGCTTTTTAAAGCCCGTTAGCATGTCGGGTTTCCAGCGGCGGGCGAGTTCTTTAAGGGTACTGACATCCAGATAACGGTAATGGAAATAGGCTTCCAGTTCCGGCATGTAGCGAAACAGGAAGCGGCGATCCTGCCCGATACTGTTGCCGCAAATCGGCGATTTGCCAGCTGGCACCCACTGTTGCAGAAAACGCAGCGTTTCCAGCTCGGCGGCACGGTCATCATAGCGGCTGGCTTTGACACGCTCGACCAGCCCGCTGGCGGTGTGGGTGCGCACATTCCAGTCATCCATCAGCGCCAACTGGCTGTCTGACTGATGTACCGCAAGCGTCGGGCCTTCGGCCAGAATGTTCAGGTTGGCATCCGTCACCAGTGTGGCGATTTCGATTATGCGATCGCGCTCGGGGTCTAGCCCCGTCATTTCCAAATCGATCCAGATAAGGTTGTTTTCGTTTACCATTGTTGCCATTCCCGTGGACGTTTCACCAGCAGGCTGACAGCGCCACCGGCGGTTAATTAAAATAAAATAGCGTGTATTATAGTCGCTTCCATCGCCACCGGCGATAAGTGCCGAAACAAGAGAGACTGCGTGAGTAAAAAGAAACTGTCAAAAGGCCAGCAACGGCGGGTCAGCGCGAACCACCAGCGTCGCCTGAAGCATGCCGACAGCAAAGTCGAATGGGACGATAGCCAGCTAGGCGAGCCGCAAGAAGGGGTGATCATCAGCCGTTTTGGTATGCACGCCGATGTGGAGGCACCTGATGGCGCGTTGCACCGCTGCAATATTCGCCGCACCCTGAGCTCGCTGGTGACAGGCGATCGGGTGGTCTGGCGCGCAGGCAGTGAAACGCAATCAGGCATCAGCGGTATTGTCGAAGCCGTTCATCCACGCCACTCGGTTCTGACCCGACCCGACTACTATGACGGCCTGAAACCGATTGCCGCCAACATCGACCAGATTGTCATCGTCTCGGCCATTTTACCGGAACTGTCGCTCAACATCGTTGACCGTTATCTGGTTGCTTGCGAAACGCTGGATGTTGAACCGTTGATCGTGTTGAACAAAACCGATTTGCTGGATGACGAAGGGCGGGAATTTGTCGAAGAGGTGATGGATATCTACCGTCATCTCGGCTATCGGGTGCTGATGGTATCAAGCCATAGCCAGCAGGGGCTTGCCGAACTCGAAGCCGCCCTTACCGACCGCATCAGTATTTTTGCCGGGCAGTCTGGCGTGGGCAAATCGAGCCTGCTCAACGCGCTGCTCTACCCGCAGGGCGCACAGATCCTGGTCAACAACGTCTCTGATAACTCCGGGCTTGGCCAACACACCACCACCGCCGCCCGGTTGTACCACTTCCCGCATGGCGGAGATGTTATCGACTCACCGGGCGTACGCGAGTTTGGCCTGTGGCATTTGGAGCCTGAGCAAGTCACGCGCGGTTTTATCGAATTCCGCGATTATCTCGGCAGCTGTAAGTTCCGCGATTGTAAGCATGACGCCGACCCCGGTTGCGCGATTCGCGCAGCGCTGGAGCGCGGCGACATCGCCCCTGAGCGTTTCGATAATTACCACCGCATTCTGGAAAGCATGGCGCAGGTAAAAACACGTAAATCCTTTTCAGCGCCCGATAACTGACATTTATTGTATCCGCCGCTATGGTATCCGCCGCTATGGTATCCACCGCGACAATGCGCCCCCTTTAATGGCGCGCCTTAACATATAACGAGGTTAACTGTGCTGGACAGCATCAAGATTGCTCTACACCATCTGCTCCCTAAAGTTTGGCTGACGCAACTGGCAGGCTGGGCCGCCGAGCGTCAGGGCGGCCTACTCACCAGGCTGGTTATTGACCTGTTCGCTCGTGTTTATAAGGTCAATATGCAAGAAGCGCAGCAGCCTGATACCGCTTCTTATCGCAGCTTTAACGAGTTTTTCGTGCGCCCGCTAAAACCCGGCATTCGCCCGGTTGATCCGCTGCCAAACCGGTTGGTGTTCCCGGCCGACGGTGCGATTTCCCAATTAGGCGCTATCGATGACGACATGATTTTACAGGCCAAAGGGCACAACTATTCGCTCGAGGCGCTGCTCGCTGGCAATTACATTATTGCCGACCTGTTTCGCGATGGCCTGTTTGTCACCACCTATCTCTCGCCACGCGACTATCACCGCGTACACATGCCGTGTGACGGCGTATTGCGTGACATGATTTACGTGCCTGGTTCGCTGTTTTCCGTCAACCCGCTCACGGCCGCCAATGTGCCCAACCTGTTTGCCCGCAATGAACGTGTTATCTGTCTGTTTGATACCCCGTTCGGGCCGATGGTGCAGATTCTGGTCGGTGCCACGATTGTCGGCAGCATTGAAACCGTGTGGGCTGGCGTCATCACCCCGCCGCGTGAAGGCATCATCAAACGTTGGGCGTATCCACTGGAAGGCGAGGATGCGGTCATCCTCGAGAAAGGTGATGAAATGGGCCGCTTCAAGCTCGGTTCAACCGTCATCAACCTGTTTGTGAAAGACAGTATCGAACTGCTGCCGGGGCTGGCAAGCCAAAGTGTCACACGTATGGGTGAATCCATGGCTCAGGCCATTGATAATACAGCCAACACTGCCACCGATGGACACGACGACACCCTCACTCCCTGACCCCACCCCTTAGCCTGAGGAGGCCTGCCGTGCGTCTTATCCTGATTTTGCTGTTGGGATGTTGGTTATCCGTCACGTCGCAGGCCGCGCAATTACCCGATGAAGCGCAACTCAGGCAGGAGCTCCAGCAGGCGGAAAACAGCAAGAATGCCGCTGCGCAGGCGGACACCATCAAGGAATGGCAGTCTGCATTGCGGCTATTGGATGAGCGCCGGGAGACGCGCCAGCGCGCCGACGCTTATCAGCAAGCGATTGACGATTATCCTCGGTTAACGCGAGAGCTGCGTCAGCAAGCCGATGCAGAAGAGGCCAAACCGAGCCAGCCGACAAAAACCGGGTCAGCCAACGAACTGGAACAGCAGATAGTCCAGTTAAGTAGCCAGTTGCTCGAACAAAGCCGCCAGCTACAGCAAGAGCAGGATCGCCTGCGCGAAATCAGCGACTCACTGGCCCAGTTACCGCAGCAACAAACTGAAGCCAACCGCGCCCTGAGCGACGCCGAACGGCGTTTGCAAGCCCTCGGCAACCCGGCCACCGCCCAAGGTCAGGCGCAGCTGGCCGCATTGCAGGCGGAGGTTGCGCTACGTAAAAGCCGGGTCGAGGAGCTGGAGCTGGCACAGCTATCGGCCAGCAACCGACAAGAGTTATCCCGCCTGCAAGCGGATGTTTATAAAAAGCGGCGCGACAGACTGGATAAGCAATTACAGCTATTACGCAGTACGCTCAATAACTTACGCCAGCGCGAAGCCGAGCAGGCGCTGGAGAGAACGGAACAACTGGCGGAACAACAGGGTAACTTGCCCTCAGCAGTCACCAGCCTGCTACAGACCAATCGGGAGCTCTCTCTGGCGCTGAATCAGCAGGCGCAGCGCATGGATAGCATTGCCGCGCTCCAGCGCCAAACGACCGCCCAGACACTGCAAGTTCGTCAAGCATTAAGCACCCTGCGTGAACAGGCGCAATGGCTTGGTTCATCGCCCGCACTGGGGGAAACGCTGCGTGCGCAGGTGGCCCGACTGCCGGACACGCCCAAGCCTCAACAGCTTGATGGCGACATGGCACAACAGCGCGCCCACCGGCTCTACTATGAAGAGATGCTCAATAAGCTCGCCGCCAGCGCAGAACCAACGCGACAGGATGATGGCTCGCCGCTCACCAGCGCCCAGCAGAAAATCGTCAACGATCAGCTACGCACCCAGCGCGATCTGCTGGGATCGCTCATCTCCGGCTGCGATACGCAAATCCTTGAGTTCACCAAACTCAAGGTAGCCAGCAGCCAACTGGAAGATGCGCTGACGGAAATCCGTGATGCCGCCCATCGTTACCTGTTCTGGGTGGCGGATGTTGACCCAATTGGTTTTGCCTATCCGCTCAACCTGCTGCGCGATCTCTCGCGCGTGTTATCGCTCGATACGCTAACGCAACTGAGCAGCGCACTACTGATGATGGGCACCACCCAGACGACGCTGCTGCCCCTGCTGGCAGCACTGCTGCTGGTTGCCCTGAGTATCAGCTCACGCCGCCATTATCATGCCTTTTTGGAGCGCGCCAGTGGCCGGGTCGGAAAGGTCACGCTCGACTATTTTATGCTGACGCTGCGCACCGTGTTCTGGTCGGTGATGGTGGCGATGCCCTTGCCGGTCTTGTGGGCGGTGCTGGGTTATGGCCTGCAAAATGCCTGGCCTTACCCGGTCGCGGTGGCCATCGGCGACAGCGTGACCGCCACCGTCCCCTTGATGTGGGTAGTGATGATCTGCGCGGCCTTTTCCCACCGTCAGGGACTGTTCATCGTACACTTTGGCTGGCCGCCGAAGCAGGTAGCTCGCGCGATGCGCTACTATCGCCTCTCGATTGGTTTTATCGTGCCGCTGGTGATGGCGCTGATCACCTTTGATAATCTCAATGAACGCGAATTCTCGGGTACGCTGGGGCGTTTGTGCTTCATTTTGCTGTGTATGGCACTGAGCCTGGTGACGACCAGTTTCAAACGTGCGGGTATTCCGCTCTATCTCGACAAAGAGGGCTCAGGCGAAAACCCGGTCAACCGCGCAATGTGGAACCTGATGATCTGTATTCCACTCATCGCCGCGCTGGCCTCTTGCCTCGGTTATCTCACCACCGCGCAGGCCCTGCTGGCGAGGCTGGAAACCTCGGTGTCTATCTGGTTTTTCCTGCTGGTCATCTACCATATCATCCGCCGCTGGATGCTGATTCAGCGTCGCCGCATCGCGTTTGACCGCGCCAGGCAGCGCCGTGCTGAAATCCTGGCGGCGCGGGCCAGAGGCGAGGAAGAGGCCAATACCGCGCACGAAAACAGCGCAGAAGCCGTGGACGAGCCCGTCGTCGATTTGGATGCCATCAGCGCACGCTCATTAAAGCTGGTACGTTCGCTGCTGACATTAATCGCGCTGGTGTCGGTGATTGCATTATGGTCAGAAATCCACTCCGCGTTTGCGTTTATGGAGAACATCCACCTGTGGGATGTCACCAGCACGGTAAAAGGCGTGGAAAGCGTCCAACCGATTACCCTCGCAGCCGTGCTGATTGCCCTGCTGGTGTTTATCATCACCGCACAACTGGTGCGTAATCTTCCCGCGCTGCTGGAGCTGGCGATACTCCAGCACATTGAACTGTCACCCGGTACGGGCTACGCCATTACAACGGTCAGTAAATACCTGATGATGCTCATCGGCGGCCTGACCGGTTTTTCGCTTATCGGCATTGAGTGGTCGAAACTGCAATGGCTGGTCGCCGCGCTCGGTGTCGGGCTAGGCTTCGGTTTGCAGGAGATTTTCGCCAACTTTATCTCCGGGTTGATCATTCTGTTTGAAAAACCGATTCGCATTGGCGATACCGTCACCATTCGCGATTTGACCGGCAGCGTGATGCGCATTAACACCCGCGCCACCACCATCACCGATTGGGATCGCAAAGAGATAATCGTGCCCAACAAAGCGTTTATTACCGAGCAGTTTATCAACTGGTCGCTGTCTGACTCGGTCACGCGCGTGGTGCTCTCCATCCCGGCACCGGCTGAGGCCAATACCCAAGAGGTGACAGCGCTGCTGCTCAATGCGGTCAAACGCTGCTCGCTGGTGCTGGATAATCCGCCGCCGGAGGTGTATTTGGTGGATTTACGTCAGGGTATCCAGATTTTCGAGCTGCGGATCTTCGCCGCCGAAATGGGCCACCGCATGCCGCTGCGCCACGAATTACACCAGTTGATTCTGGAAAGCTATCGCCAGCATCATCTGGTGATGCCATTCCCGCCGTTCCAGGTGCAAATGGACTCCGTACAGATAACCGGACGTAACGCCGCCACCTCAACCCGTACTACGGGGGGGGTGTAATGGCGCTTACGTGATCATTGCGCTGAATAAAGAAAACCACGGTAAGCAATAGCTTCCGTGGTTTCTGTCAAACGCGATGCTGAATAAGAGAAAACGGTATCAGGCGCGATCGACCGTAAAAGCAATCACCTCACCGATGGAGTCTGCTTTCAGCGCCAGCATCATCAGGCGGTCAACCCCAACCGCGACCCCTGAACAGGGCGGAATACCGCTATCCAATGCCGTCAGCAAGTTTTCATCTATCGGTTGCACCGGCAAACCACGCGCGGCACGTTTGCGATTATCTTGATCAAAACGCTGGCGCTGCTCTTTACTGTCTGTCAATTCACAAAAACCGTTCGCCAGTTCCACGCCTTTAAAGTAAACCTCGAAACGCTCGGCAACACGGTGGTCTTCGGTACTGATCTCCGCCAGCGATGCTTGCGTGGCAGGGAAGTGATAAACGAATGTCGGTTTATCGCGGCCAATATGCGGTTCGACGCCGAATGCAAACAGCAGTTGCAGCAACGTGTCGCGATCCTCTTCACGGCTCGCCACCTCGCCCACGCCAATCTTCTCGGCCACCTCACGCAGTTGCGCCTTGTCTACCGAGAGCGGATCGACCGCCAAATGGCGCTGGAACGCCTGCTGATAAGAGAGCATCTCCGCACCGTCGCACTCCAGCACCTGCTGTAGTAAATCATCGACCTCATTCATCAGCCGGTACATGTCATAGTGCGGGCGATACCACTCAAGCATCGTGAATTCAGGGTTATGGTAGCGCCCTGACTCTTCATTACGAAAACTGCGGCATAGCTGGAATATCGGCCCGCTTCCCGCCGCCAGCAAACGCTTCATATGGTATTCCGGGCTGGTCATCAGATACAGCGTCATGCCTTGAGCCGCGCCAGGGCCAACAAACTGGGTCTGGAAAGGGAACAAATGAATGTCTGTTACCGTTGCCTGACTCATGGACGGCGTTTCTACTTCCAGCAAGCCTCTATCTGAAAAAAAGCGCCGAATGTTTCTCATTATCGACGCCCGCTTCAACAGGTTGGCCACAGAGGCACTCGGCTGCCAGTTTGCCGTTTCGCTCATGATATCTACTCCACACTCTAACCGGAGGTGCAGTCTACCTGCATCACCACGGCCAGACAAATCTATCCGGCGAATGTTTTTACCCTGAATCTCAGCGCACATTGAGACGAAAAATCGTCTTGCCCGTTACGCTCAACAACAGATTGTTACGCCTGTTTTTGACAGGTCACTGACGATAAAAACACGGCAATTCACAGGTAAACAAACGCCATAACAAACCTTGCTTTACAGCGATAAAATTATTTAGGCAATAAATCATCTGGCTCACCACGTTTTCTAAAATATCGCTGAAGAGATATTAAAAAACCGCAAAATGCTGGATCACATCAAATTTCAGCCAGCCTCAAATCGCTATAATCATTTCCATACAAAAAAGAGTGATTTAATCTTCGCAGCTAACTAAGCACATATTTTTTCACTCAATTTATTGACCTTGAATTAAAACGGAAAATAAATGATTAGGCTGTACTTCATATTATTTTCTTAATTTAATTTATTTAACTTAAGTAACTGGAGGCATGCAGTGCAAACCTTTAATGCCGATTTGGCCATTATCGGGGCCGGGGGAGCAGGTTTACGGGCCGCGATTGCTGCGGCACAAGCAAATCCCCAACTCAAGATTGCGCTGATTTCCAAAGTCTACCCAATGCGTAGCCACACTGTGGCGGCAGAAGGTGGGTCGGCGGCGGTCACACAAGATCACGACAGCTTCGACTTTCACTTCCACGACACCGTCGCGGGCGGTGACTGGCTGTGTGAGCAGGACGTGGTGGATCACTTCGTGCAGCAATGCCCGCGTGAAATGACCCAGCTCGAACAATGGGGCTGCCCGTGGAGCCGTAAACCCGATGGTTCCGTCAACGTACGCCGCTTTGGTGGCATGAAGATAGAGCGCACCTGGTTTGCCGCAGACAAAACCGGCTTCCACATGCTGCACACGCTGTTCCAGACTTCATTGCAATATCCGCAGATTCAGCGTTTCGACGAACATTTCGTTCTCGATATCCTGGTCGATGACGGTCATGCCCGTGGTGTGGTCGCCATCAATATGATGGAAGGTTCGCTGATTCAAATTCGCGCGAACGCCGTCATTATGGCAACCGGCGGCGCAGGCCGCGTCTATCGCTATAACACCAACGGCGGTATTGTCACCGGCGACGGCATGGGTATGGCATTCCGCCACGGCGTTCCGCTGCGCGATATGGAATTTGTTCAGTACCACCCAACCGGCCTGCCGGGCTCCGGTATCCTGATGACTGAAGGCTGCCGTGGCGAAGGCGGCATCATGGTCAACAAAGACGGCTACCGCTACCTGCAAGACTACGGCCTCGGGCCGGAAACGCCGCTGGGCGAGCCGAAAAACAAATACATGGAGCTGGGGCCGCGCGATAAAGTCTCGCAGGCATTCTGGCATGAATGGCGCGCTGGCCGCACCGTTCCCACCCCGCTCGGCGACGTGGTCTACCTCGATTTGCGTCATCTGGGCGAGAAGAAACTCAAAGAGCGCCTGCCGTTCATTTGCGAACTGGCCAAAGCGTATGTCGGCGTTGACCCGGTCAAAGAGCCGATTCCGATTCGCCCCACCGCGCACTACACCATGGGCGGTATCGAAACCGACCAGCAGTGTGAAACCCGCATCAAAGGGCTGTTTGCCGCAGGCGAATGTTCCTCTGTCGGCCTGCATGGTGCGAACCGCCTCGGCTCTAACTCGCTCGCCGAGCTGGTGGTATTTGGCCGCATGGCGGGAGAAAAAGCCGTCGAGCGCTCACGGGAAGCGTCACCGGCCAACAGCAGCGCGCTGGACGCTCAGGCCCGTGATGTAGAACAGCGTCTGAACGCCCTGATGAAGCAGGAAGGCACAGAAAGCTGGGCTAAAATCCGTGACGAAATGGGTCTGTCGATGGAAGAGGGCTGCGGTATTTATCGCACCACCGAACTGATGCAGAAAACCGTTGATAAGCTGGCCGAACTGAAAGAACGCTTCAAACGTGTGAAAATCAGCGACCATTCCAGTGTGTTTAACACCGACTTGCTCTACACCATCGAACTGGGGCATGGACTGGATGTCGCTGAATGTATGGCCCATTCTGCCATCAACCGCAAAGAGTCACGCGGTGCGCACCAGCGTTTGGATGAAGGCTGCACCAAACGTGATGATGTCAATTTCCTGAAGCATACGCTGGCGTTTTATACCCCGGAAGGCGCGCCCCGTCTGGAGTACAGCGACGTGAAAATCACCAAGCTGCCACCTGCAGAACGCGTGTATGGTGCCGAGGCCGAAGCTCAGGAGAAAAACAAGAAGGAGCAAGCGAATGGCTGAGTTGCAAACCCTGAAAATGGACGTCATGCGCTATAACCCGGAGCAGGATAGCGCGCCGTACTTCGACAGCTATGACGTGCCGTATAGCCGTGAAACCTCGCTGTTAGACGCGCTCGGTTACATCAAAGACAATTTGGCCCCGGATCTCTCTTATCGCTGGTCATGCCGTATGGCGATTTGCGGCTCCTGCGGCATGATGGTCAACAACGTGCCGAAACTGGCCTGTAAGACCTTCCTGCGCGATTATCCGAATGGCATGAAGATTGAGGCGCTGGGCAACTTCCCTATCGAGCGCGATTTGGTGGTCGATATGACGCACTTCATCGAAAGCCTGGAAGCCATCAAGCCTTACATCATCGGCAACAACCGCACACCAGAGCAAGGCCCGAACCAGCAGACGCCGGCACAGATGGCGAAATACCATCAGTTCTCCGGCTGCATCAACTGCGGCCTGTGCTATGCCGCTTGCCCGCAGTTCGGTCTGAACCCCGAGTTCATCGGGCCGGCCGCCATCACGCTGGCACACCGCTACAATCTTGATAACCGCGATCACGGTAAAAAAGAGCGTATGCCGCAGCTCAATGGCGACAACGGCGTCTGGTCTTGTACTTTCGTGGGCTACTGCTCCGAAGTGTGTCCGAAGCACGTCGATCCGGCGGCGGCTATCCAGCAAAGCAAAGTGGAGAGCGCCAAAGACTTCATGATTGCCATGCTGAGACCACAATAAGGGAGGGAGTCTATTCATGAAAACCAAACGCAAAGCGTATGTCCGTGGTATGACGCCGACCTGGTGGCAGAAACTCGGTTTTTATCGCTTTTACATGCTGCGTGAAGGCACAGCGGTGCCCGCAGTCTGGTTCAGTATCGTGTTGCTGCACGGCGTGTTCTCGCTCAAAGGCGGGCCCGAAGGCTGGAGCCAGTTTGTCGGCTTTTTGCAAAATCCGCTGGTGCTGCTGATTAACATCATTGCGTTACTGGCCGCCGTGTTACACACCAAAACCTGGTTCGATCTGGCACCCAAAGCCAGCATTATCATCGTCAATGACGAAAAAATGGGGCCAGAGCCGATGGTGAAAGGGCTTTGGGCAACGGCAGTGGTCATTACACTGGCGGTGTTAGCCATCGCCTTGCTGTTCTGAACAGGAGAGATATTGTGATTAATCAACAACCTAAACGGTCTGATGAACCGCCATTCTGGGGTCTGTTCGGTGCCGGTGGTATGTGGAGCGCCTTTTTCGGGCCGGTGATCATTCTGCTGGTCGGTATTCTGCTGCCGCTGGGGCTGTTTTCCCATGCCCTGAGCTACGATCGTATCGCAGCATTTAGCCACAGCTTTGTTGGCCGCGCCTTTCTGCTGCTGATGATTGTGCTGCCGTTATGGTGTGGGTTACACCGTATCCACCACGCCATGCACGACCTGAAAATTCACGTTCCGGCCGGTAAATGGGTGTTTTACGGCCTGGCGGCTATTTTGTCAGTCGTCACCGTTATTGGTGTCGTCACACTGTAAAACCGCTGTCAACGCTGGTAGACGGCCTGCGAATGCGGGCCGTTTTTTATTGCATCTTCTGCATTGCATCTTCTGCCCGATTTTCCTACCGTTAACGCATGTTAACCTGGGAGCATCAGCTATGGCCCACTGGCGTTTGTGGATTGTCTCGCTAACTGCGTTGTTCACCGTTTCTTGCAGCAGCCCGAAACCGCCTGCGGGCGTAAATGTCGTGGCAAATTTCTCGCTGCCCCGTTATCTCGGCACCTGGTATGAAATTGCCCGCTTCGATAACCGCTTTGAGCGCGGTCTGGAGCGCGTCAGCGCCACCTACAGCCTGCGCGAAGGCGGCGGCATTACGGTGGTGAATCGCGGATTTGACCCAGCCAGCCAGCGCTGGCGTGAAAGTATCGGGAAAGGCGATTTCACCGGAGCCCCCACACAAGGCGCACTGAAAGTCTCGTTCTTCGGCCCCTTTTATGGCGGCTATAACATCATCGCGCTGGATAACGATTACCAATATGCGGTGGTGTGCGGGCCAAACCGTGACTATCTTTGGATACTTTCTCGCACGCCAACATTATCGCCATTGATTCGTCAGGCTCTGATTGCAGCGGCACGACGTAACGGTTTTGACACCGACAAATTAATCTGGGTGAATCAGCTCACCGTTAACGGAAAATAACGACGCTTCGCGTCGTCATCAGGCAGTAAATAAAAATAGTAAAACCGCGTTTTATTTACTGCCTGACGGCAGGCCTTATTTCCGGCACCGGCTTTTTATACGCGAATGATACGCAAAAATAATTGTGCCAATTAACCCATAATCTTATCGCGGAACATAAAAAATACCGCGCCGAGTAAACACAGACCGGCCCAAATATAATCCGTGCGGAAGGGTTCTTTGAGAATGATTATTGAAAAGGGAATAAATACCGACAGGCTTATCACCTCTTGCAGAATTTTTAGTTGTCCGGCAGAAGCCACCTGGTAGCCGATACGGTTGGCGGGCACCTGCAACAGGTACTCAAACAGCGCAATCCCCCAGCTCACCAGTGCGGCAATCATCCAGGTACGGCCACTGAAGTAGCGTAAGTGCCCGTACCAGGCAAACGTCATGAACACATTGCTGAGGGTCAGCATACAGACGGTAATAATCAATGGGGACATTGGTGCGCTCCTTCATAGCAGAGAAGGCGGCATTTTACGTGATGGGGGATAAAACACCATCGGACAAGCGCTGGCGAGTGTGAGCGAATTTGTCACATGCAGGGAAAGAGGAAATACCGGGGTGCCCCGTTATCAGGTGGTACGTAACCCGCCGTCAGGCCGTTTACGTACCACAGCAGAGGTTACTTCACGCGGGAAACGTATTCACCGGAGCGGGTATCCACTTTAATCACTTCGCCAATCTGCACAAACAACGGCACTTTCACTACCGCGCCGGTAGACAGCGTTGCCGGTTTACCGCCCGTACCCGCTGTGTCACCTTTCAGGCCAGGGTCGGTCTCAGTGATTTCTGCTTCGATAAAGTTCGGCGGCTGAACAGCGATCGGACGGCCATCCCACAGCGTAACGATACACTCTGCATTATCCTGCAACCACTTGGCGGAATCGCCAACGGTTTTAGCATCAACCTGATGCTGTTCAAACGTTTCCGGGTGCATGAAATGGTAGAACTCACCGTCGTTATACAGGTAGTTCATGTTGGTATCCATCACGTCTGCGCCTTCTGCGGAATCGGTAGACTTGAAGGTTTTCTCAACGCGGGAACCTGTCAACAGGCGGCGCATTTTAACACGAGCAAAAGCCTGGCCTTTACCCGGTTTCACAAACTCACTGGATTCGATGGCATACGGCTCGCCTTCGAACATGATTTTAAGACCGGAACGGAAATCGTTGCTAGAATAAGTCGCCATAAAGGCCCTCTACATTAATACTGGTACTTAGCCAAAAAAATGGCACACATTGTAACCCTAAATATACCTTCCAGAGAAGATTGGTTAGCACAACTGGCCGACGTTATTACCGATCCTGATGAACTGCTTCACATTCTCGAGCTGGAGAATCACCCACAGCTGCGCGCCGGGCGTGATGCGCGCACGCTATTTCCGCTGCGCGTGCCGCGCGCATTCGTTGCGCGCATGCGCCGCAGTGATGCCCATGACCCGCTGCTATTGCAGGTGCTGACGGCACAAGAGGAGTTCATCTCAACGCCCGGTTTCAGCCATGACCCGCTCGATGAACAACACAGCGTTGTGCCCGGTCTGCTGCATAAGTATCACAATCGGGCATTGCTGCTGGTGAAGGGCGGTTGCGCGGTGAATTGCCGTTATTGCTTTCGCCGCCACTTCCCCTATCAGGACAATCAGGGCAACAAGGCGAACTGGCGTCAGGCGCTAGACTATATTCGCCAGCACCCCGAGCTTGATGAAATCATTTTCTCGGGTGGCGACCCATTGATGGCGAAAGACCATGAACTTGACTGGCTATTAAGCGAGCTCGAGCAGATTTCACACATTAAGCGTCTGCGTATTCACTCGCGCTTACCGGTCGTTATCCCTGCGCGCATCACCGATACGCTCTGCCAGCGGTTAGCCAACAGCCCGTTGCAGGTCATTCTGGTGACGCACATCAACCATGCTAACGAGATAGACCAAAGCCTGCGTTATGCGATGCAGCGCCTGCGTGAAGCGAACGTGACACTGCTGAACCAAAGTGTGTTATTGCGTGGCGTGAACGACAATGCTGATGCCCTTGCCACGCTGAGTAATGCCCTGTTTGATGCGGGTATCCTGCCCTATTACCTGCATGTGCTGGATAAAGTGCAGGGGGCCGCGCATTTTCTGGTGCCGGATAACGAAGCGCGCGCGCTGGTGCGCCAGCTTATGACGAAAGTGTCCGGGTATTTAGTGCCGAGTCTGGCAAGAGAGATAGGCGGTGAAGCCAGTAAAACGCTACTTGATATCGGTATGGTACAGCAAGTCAGTCAGGCATAAGCCGAGATGCGTCACCGGTAGCGACCGGTGACGATAACAGCCGCCCTTATTATGGGCACGGAATTATGGGCACTTATAAACCTGCCCTTGCATCTTGCTATCGAGTGGCGCAAAGCTTGAAAGGAAGGTTTGGCTGGGAGTGGTCACGCCATAAATCACGTTACCACCCATTTCGGCCGCGCGGTTACGCAGGTCATTGGCCGCACCGCGCATTGCGCTGCCCTCATTGCCACTGCCCGATAGCCAGTTAGATTGTGTACCCGTGATATTTCCCAGCAACTGGCATTGCGCCGCCGGTTTCGTGTCACTGAAACGAACCGATTGACCGGCTGCCGTCAGTGGGTTCGTGGTGCTACATCCTGCCAGCAGAGTCACGCCAGCCAGTACCATCAGTATGCGAATCCGCATGCTCCCCTCCGTGATAATCAACCTATTAACCAGAGCCCACCAAACTGAGGCCTGGCACACCTATTGGATGACAAAACCGCTTGATGTTACCACCATCGGGCAGGTAATCCGCAGCACAGCCATCACTATTTGCGCCCACCGCTGTACCCACGGTGACATCATCATGACAGCGATCACATCACTGTAAACACACAGGCCCCAAATGCGGGGCCTGTGATAATCATTGCGTCATGTGCGCCGTCACCGTTATTACGCACGCCACTGTTTAAAGCAGTTAATCAGCCCATTGGTGGAGCTGTCGTGGCTGCTCACTGCGCTGTCATCCTGAAGTTCAGGCAAAATGCGGTTAGCCAACTGTTTGCCCAGCTCAACACCCCATTGGTCGAAGGTGAAGATATTCAGAATGGCACCCTGAGTGAATATCTTGTGCTCATACAGCGCGATCAATGCGCCCAGGCTATATGGCGTAATTTCACGCAGTAAGATGGAATTGGTCGGGCGGTTGCCTTCAAACACTTTGAACGGCGCGATGTGCTCAACGTCACTGGCGGACTTCCCGGCTTGTGCAAACTCGGCATCCACCGCCGCACGCGATTTACCGAACGCCAGAGCTTCCGTCTGGGCAAAAAAGTTCGACAGCAGCTTGCTGTGATGATCACTGAGCGGGTTATGGCTGACCGCTGGTGCAATAAAATCGCACGGAATCAACTTGGTGCCCTGATGGATCAGTTGATAGAACGCATGCTGGCCGTTGGTGCCCGGCTCTCCCCAAATAATGGGGCCAGTCTGGTAATCCACCGCATTGCCATTGCGATCGATGTACTTGCCGTTAGATTCCATATTGCCCTGCTGGAAGTAAGCGGCAAAACGGTGCATGTACTGGTCGTAGGGCAGAATGGCTTCGGTTTCCGCACCGAAAAAGTTGTTGTACCAGATGCCGATCAGCGCCAGCAATACCGGCAGGTTCTGCTCAAAAGGGGTACTCGCGAAGTGCTGATCCATGGCATGAGCGCCACTGAGCAGTTGTTCAAAATGGTCGAAACCGACGGACAGCGCAATCGACAAACCAATCGCAGACCACAGCGAATAGCGCCCGCCGACCCAATCCCAAAACTCGAACATATTCGCAGTATCAATACCGAACGCGGCCACCGCTGGCGCATTGGTTGAGAGCGCGGCAAAGTGTTTGGCGACATGCTTCGCATCACCCGCTGTGTCCAGGAACCAGTCGCGGGCGCTGTGCGCATTGGTCATGGTTTCCTGCGTGGTGAACGTCTTCGAGGCGACCAGGAACAGCGTGGTTTCCGGGTTAACGCGCTTGAGGGTTTCCGCGATATGCGTGCCATCCACGTTAGAGACAAAGTGCATATTCAAATGGTTTTTATACGGACGCAGCGCCTCCGTCACCATAAACGGGCCTAAGTCAGAGCCGCCGATACCGATATTCACCACATCGGTGATCGTCTTGCCGGTATAGCCTTTCCAGTCACCGTTTATCACCCGCTCGCTAAACTGTTTCATCTTCGCCAGCACCGCGTTGACTTCCGGCATCACATCTTTGCCATCCACCAGAATCGGGCTGTTACTGCGGTTGCGCAACGCGACATGCAGCACCGAACGCTCTTCGGTACGGTTGATTTTCTCGCCGCTAAACATGGCGCGAATCGCCTCGGCCAGCTCGGTTTCACGTGCCAGCGCCTGCAATTTCTCCAGCGTTTCAGCCGTGATCCGGTTTTTGGAATAATCCACCAAAATCTGGTCGGCAAACGTGGCGGAAAAGCGGGCAAAACGCGCGCTATCCTGCGCGAACAGTTCGCTGATAGTTACCGTTTTCATCGCAGCAAAATGCTGCTGCAATGCTTGCCAGGCGGCGGTCTGCGTCGGGTTGATATTTTTCATCACACTACTCTTCGGTTTGAGAACAAATCTTTCAGTTAGCAAGCGAATCACGCCTGCGTTTTGTCCCGATTGTATCCCTTAACGCGGCACGGGGAAGCCCTTTTCTTGCGAAAAGCCACGCATGATTTCAATCATGATTTCAATGTTGATTGACAGCCGCGACGTTACCCGCTATTTGTAAAAGACTACTTGCGCACAGGTTGCGCAAGCCAGAAGAGGAGCACCGCCCAGGTGAGGTATCGGAGGAGCCGTATCCGACGATGATACCCGAGGGGGAGCGGTGCCGAGGTAGCAGGTCACTGCGGTGTGGTCGCTATCGACTACAGGGGCTGAATCCCCTGGGTTGTCACCCGCATCGTTGCGCAACGCGCAATGATAAGCAAGGTGGAGCGCTTCTGGGTGTGCCGTAGTTCGATCCTACGCCTGCCCCCTGCTTACCGCTCTTCCCTTGTGCCAAGGCTTAACGATGGAATGCTGTTGTCAATGATGACAATCGCGCCCCTGACACGAGGTTTTTTAAATGTCTGCTAACACGAGTACCTCTCTGATTATTGCGAAATTCGGCGGCACCAGCGTCGCGGATTTTGACGCCATGAACCGCAGCGCCGATATCGTACTGGCTGACCCACTGGTGCGTGTGGTGGTGCTGTCCGCCTCTGCGGGCGTGACCAATTTGCTGGTCGCACTGGCCGAAGGCCTGCCGGCATCAGAGCGCCTCGCGCAGTTAGATAAATTGCGCCAGATTCAATACGCTATCATTGACCGCCTCAACCAGCCTGCCGTCATCCGCGAGGAAATTGATCGCATGCTGGATAACGTCGCGCGGTTGTCGGAAGCCGCAGCCCTTGCCACATCCAATGCGCTGACCGACGAGCTGGTCAGCCACGGCGAGCTGATGTCTACCCTGCTGTTTGTCGAAATTCTGCGTGAGCGCAGCGTCGCCGCCGAGTGGTTTGACGTGCGTAAAATCATGCGCACTAACGATCGTTTTGGCCGCGCTGAACCGGATTGCGATGCGCTGGGTGAACTGACCCGCAGCCAACTGGCACCGCGTCTGGCAAAAGGATTGGTGATAACCCAGGGCTTTATCGGCAGCGAAGCCAAAGGCCGCACCACCACGCTCGGGCGTGGCGGCAGTGACTATACCGCCGCCCTGCTGGGCGAAGCGCTCCATGTCGGGCGCATCGACATCTGGACTGACGTCCCCGGTATTTATACCACTGACCCGCGCGTGGTGCCGTCGGCTCACCGCATCGACCAAATTACCTTTGAAGAAGCCGCTGAAATGGCGACGTTCGGTGCCAAAGTGCTGCACCCGGCAACACTGTTGCCCGCCGTGCGTAGCGATATTCCGGTGTTTGTCGGCTCCAGTAAAGACCCGGCAGCCGGTGGCACGCTGGTGTGCAACCAGACAGACAACCCGCCGCTGTTCCGCGCACTGGCGCTGCGTCGCAAGCAAACGCTGTTAACGCTGCACAGCCTTAACATGCTGCACGCACGCGGTTTCCTGGCGGAAGTGTTCAGTATTCTTGCGCGCCACAATATTTCGGTAGACTTGATTACCACCTCAGAAGTCAACGTCGCCTTGACGCTGGACACCACCGGCTCCACTTCAACCGGCGACAGCCTGCTGTCGAGTGCATTGCTAACCGAGCTCTCTTCACTGTGCCGGGTTGAAGTCGAAGAAAATATGTCTCTGGTGGCATTAATTGGCAATCAACTGTCGCAAGCCTGCGGTGTCGGTAAAGAGGTATTTGGCGTGCTCGAACCGTTTAATATTCGCCTTATCTGTTACGGTGCCAGCAGCCACAACCTCTGCTTCCTGGTACCCGCGCAGGATGCAGAACAGGTGGTGCAAACCTTGCATCGTAATTTATTCGAATAACGTAATTCGAATAATGTCATTCGAATGAACCGTTATTTTAACCCATGACGCCGCCTGTCGGCGTCATGCTTTTTTCACGTAACGTATTTACCCGCACCGCCGTAAAACCCCGCCATCATTACTCACAGCCTGCCTGAGCTCACCACGCTTTCGCTCTCGTTATTTATTTTCGCTCTTATCTTACCTGAGCTAATTATCACTGCGATCCGTCAGCTGAAATAACCGTTCTCACCGATTATTTTCGGCAAATAAAAAGAATAGGCAATCATATTGCAAAGCCCTCGTTTTACCGCTTTACCGCTTTACCGCTTTACCGCTTTACCGCTTTACCGCTTTACCGCTTTACCGCTTTACACCGACTGTGGCTGAAAAAGCCGCTATGCCGTGCCAGCGCACGCTCTATTGCATACCTGCGTAGGTCATTGGGTTCAGGCATTTCGTTTGAGTATTTCGCTTGGGTGTTTCGTTCAGAAAATGCGCCGGACTTATACTCAAATGCCCCCACCACATCATCATATTGCAGTCTATTATTCAGTGTAAGGAGTCTGTAGCTGGTAATACGCTCCATTTATCAGCGAAATGGCAGAATAAACCCGCTGTTAATTTACGTACAAAATAATCTGTTTTAGAAAAAAAGAAATTCTGATTATTTTTAATAATATCGCCTCAGCAACCATGAAATAATCTTTTTTAGCTTTCTTATTTAACATTAATCGTGTGTATTAGTCAGCCCGCAGAATTCGGGGCAAGTTATCTATCTATTTCTGCGCCCGGTTTATTGATTAAGGCGTAAAACACATTTCATTTTTTCGATGAAAGGAAACAGGGAGAAATCGCATGGCAAATCCTCATGAAATTGTCGAGCTCAGTCACCACATTCGAAAAGTCGCTAATCATAAAATCGCCGATATTGACCAAATAAACCGGGAAACCACATTTTTAGCACTCAATGCACTGATTGAAGCGGCACGGGCAGGCGAGGCTGGCCGGGGATTTGCGGTTGTCGCCAATCAGGTGAAACATGTTGCTTCGCTGATTAGCGAAATCACCACATCCCTGAATCAAGAGCTGGCCGGTTCGCTTTCTAAACTGACGGAGCTTGGCGACAACATGATGTCGCAACTGCACCATCATGAAAGCGGTCGCTGCGTCGATCTGGCGCTGAACATGATAGACATCATCGACCGTAACCTGTATGAGCGCTCTTGTGATGTGCGCTGGTGGGCAACCGATGCGGCGGTGGTTGAGTGCGCCAGCGCACCGGATATGACCGCTCGCCGCCACGCGTCACAGCGCTTATCCGTGATTTTGGGCAGCTACACGGTCTATCTCGACTTGTGGGTAACGGATCTGGACGGCACTATTCTGGCCAATGGCCGGTCACAGGAGTACCCGGTTGCGGGCCAGAACATCGCCGACATGGAGGTGTTTCGCCGGGCTATCGCCACACGCAGCGGAGCCGATTATGTCGCCGCCGATATCCAAACTCTGCCGCAGTTGCGTCATGCCGCCGTCGCCACCTACGCTACCGCCATTCGTGAAGGCGGCGAGGAGCATGGCAACCCCATCGGCGCATTGCTGATTTTCTTTGATTGGGCTGCACAGGCGGACACCGTGGTGAAAAGCGTGCGTCTTAGCGAAGAAGAGTGGCAACGCACACGCTGCATGATTGTCGATTCCACGTCACGCGTCATCGCCTGTTCAGATAACAGTATCGCACTGGGCGAGCGTATGACGTTGCATACCGACGGTAAACGCTCCGGCTATTATCAGGCGCAAGACAAAACCGTCTCTTTTGCACTGACGCCGGGCTATGAAAGCTATCAGGGGCTGGGTTGGTATGGCGTGATTGAGCAGGCGCGCTGAGGCGCAACACACCCAGCGCGCCTAAGCTGGCGCGCGTGTGTGCGCCATCGTTAGCCATGCGATGGCGCCTCACATTATCGAACCTCACATTGGCGCAACAGACTCTTCACGCCCATCATCCTCTTCTTCCGTCACCATCAGCACGTTATAGGCGACCGAACAGAACAGCGAATTAAGCCGGTTCATGTCCCCCAGCAAACCGAGGTGCAGGGAGCTGGTTTCCAGACTTTGCACATTCTGTTGATGCAATCTGTCCACATGCGCGTGGGAGTAACGCCGGTTGAGAATGCGAAAGCGGTGTTTGGCTCGGCGCAGGCGCTTCGCGCTAGTGACATCAGAGGAGAGAAACACCGACATCCCCAAGCGCAGGTTATTCATCAGCAAATCATAAAGCGCATTCAGTTCATTCAGCCCTTGTGCTGAAAAGCCGCGCAATCCATTCGGCGCCTGATCGTCAAGATCGCAGACCACTCGCTCGATAATATCGCCAGCTTGCTCAAGACTCAGCGCCATTTCAATCACTTCCGCCCAACGCTGGGAATCCCGCTCATGCAAACCGGCTTTCTCAATCTGCGCCAGATAAAGCTTGATGGCGTTATAGAGCACATCCACATCGTCATCAAGTTTTCGAATCTCACGCGCTTGCTGGGTGTTACCTTGCAAGACATCCTGAAACATCTTCAGCATCTGCTCTATCACATCGCCGATACGCAATGTCTCACGCGCCGCATTCGCCAGCGCCAGCGTCGGGGTATCCAGCGCACTCACATCCAAATGGCGTGGACGCAAACGCGGGTCAAGCTCAGGTTCAGCCCGCACAAGGTTGCAGCACAGTTCAGCCATTCGGCCAGTAAAAGGCAGTAACAACACACAGCGCACCAGATTGTAAATCAGGTGAAAATAGATAACCCGCTCCTCGTCCGGCAATGGCACGGCCGCCATGCCCTGCGCCAAATAACCAATCGCAGGCAACGCGGGCAGACAACCGATTAATTTGAAGAACATGCTGCCAAGCGCCACCTGTCTTGCCGCCTGCCCCTGCGCGCTGGTGTTAGCGAGCGCCAAAATACCGCTGCCCAAATTAGCGCCGATCACCAGGCACAACGCGACATCCAGCGAGATAACGTGGCTGGCGGTAAGCGTGGCCGTCAGTAATACGGCCGCCAGGCTGGAATAACTGACGATGGCAAATATGGCGCCTACCAGCGCATCCAGCATCACGTCGCCGGTCAGTGAAGAGAACAGCACTTTTACCCCGGTGGTTTGCGTAATCGGGGTGGCGGATTGCACAATCAGCTCCAGCGCCAGCAGAATCAAGCCAAGGCCGATACCAACGCGGCCCAGTTGCCCGGCACGGGTCTGCTTACGTGTTAAAAAGAACACCACGCCAAAGAAAATCAGCAACGGCGACAGCCAGGAGAGGTCGAAAGTCAGCACCCGCACCATCAGCGCCGTGCCGACATCCGCGCCCAGAATAATCACCAACGCGGGCGAGAGCGCAATCAACCCTTGCGCGACAAAAGAGGTGGTCAGCAACGTCGTGGCGTTACTGCTTTGCACCAGCGCAGTCACGCCGATTCCAGCCAGAAAAGCCAACGGTTTACGTTTGACGCTGTCACTGAGGGTATGCCGTAACCGGGCACCATAGACGCGCATAATCCCGGTTCGCACAATATGTGTGCCCCAAACCAGCAATGCGATAGCAGACAACAAATGCAGCAGCGTTAACACAACACCCCCTATCCCTTATCAAAAGCACGTCATCATATCGCCGGTACGCCGGTATCACCGGGTGAATCACCGCAGCGGGTCAGCCTCCTGGCCATCGCCCGTCGCGGGTTAAAATAGCCCCCATTTTACCTGTTCCTGCCTGGCTCCATGGGTGGAAATGCGGGGAAATTTTTTAAAATCACGCTCTAAATCAATAACCAAACACATTTCTCCCATCATCCATTTGCCCAGCGTTATGCTTTTCTCAACGGTCGCCTCACGCGCTCCCGATGACTCTCTCTTTGATTCCATTGCAAGGAAATACAGATGAAGACCAAAACCGCGTATGGATTGAATTGGCTGGCGCTGATCATCATCGTGGCTATCGCCGCCTTTTTCTGGCAGCTCACCCCACCCGTTGGCCTGAAACCCGCAGCCTGGCACTCTGCGGTGTTATTCGTTGCGACTATCGTCAGTATTGTGGCCAATGTGTTACCCATCGGGGCGATCGGGATTATCAGCATTACGCTGTTTGCACTGACCTACGCCGCCGGTGATACAAACGCCAATGCCGCGATCCTGACCGCTCTGAGCGACCTAAACAGCTCGCTTATCTGGCTGATTGTCGTGGCATTTATGATTGCCCGGGGTTTTATCAAAACCGGGTTGGGCCGTCGTATCGCACTGCAAATGATAAGAATGCTCGGTAAACGCACGCTAGGGCTGGCTTACGGGCTGGCGTTCGCCGATTTGGTACTCTCCCCGGCCATGCCCAGTAACACCGCACGCTGTGGCGGGGTCATTTACCCGATTGCCGATTCACTGGCGCGCAGCTTCGATTCCAGACCGGAAGATGCATCGCGCAGCAAAATCGGCACCTTCTTAGTGACCTGTATCGGCAACGTTAACGACGTGACTGCGGCGCTGTTTATGACTGGTTATACCGGCAATTTGCTGGCAGTAAAACTGGCGGCCAATGCGGGCGTCACCATCACCTGGGGAAGCTGGTTTGTCGCCGCCGTCGTGCCGTGCGTGATTTCCCTGCTGCTGGTACCGCTGTGCGTCTATGTGCTGGTTAAACCGGAAGTTCGCCACACGCCGGATGCGCCGAGAATAGCGATTGACGAGCTGAACAAAATGGGCAGGATGACGCGCGGCGAGTGGCTGATGGCTGCAACGGTGCTCATCTTGTTGGTGCTGTGGATTTTCGGTGACACGCTGGGTGTTGATGCGACCACCGCCTCCTTCGTCGGCCTTTCGCTGCTGCTACTGAGCGGCGTATTAAGCTGGGAGGATATCAAAGGTGAGAAAGGCGCGTGGGATACGCTGATTTGGTTCGCCGCACTGCTGATGATGGCAAACCAGTTGAAAAAACTGGGTTTCACGACGTGGTTTGGCGATCTTATCGGCAACAACATCGGCCACATGATGCAAGGCACCAGTTGGGTGCTGGTACTGTTGCTGCTCAATGCCGCCTACTTCTACACGCACTACTTTTTTGCCAGCGGCAACGCCCAAATCGCCGCACTGTATGCCGTTTTCCTTGGCGTGGGTATTCATTTGCAAATCCCCGCCGCACCGATGGCGCTGATGCTGGCGTTCACCAGCAGCCTGTACTGCTCACTCACCCAATATACCCACGCCAGAGGGCCGATTTTGTTTGGCGCAGGCTACGTCCCCACCGCCGTGTGGTGGCGCACCGGGTTTGTGATTAGTTTAATTAATCAGGCGATTTTTATGTCTGCCGGGTTGCTGTGGTGGAAAGTGATTGGACTGTACTAAACGAATCAGTATCCGCAACGCTAAATGAAACAGGCCGGTTTATCTCGGCCTGTTTTTTTTAGTCTCTCATGACTCAATCTGCATCATAGCCCAGATTCGGTGCCAGCCAGCGTTCAACCTCCTCGACCGGCATCTGCTTGCGGGCCGCGTAGTCTTCAACCTGATCGCGCTGGATTTGCGCCACGGCGAAATACTTGCTGTCCGGGTGGCTGAAATACCAGCCCGATACCGACGCCCCCGGCCACATGGCATAAGACTCGGTGAGTTTCATGCCAACGGTGTTGTCCACATCCAGCAATTGCCAGATAGTCGCCTTTTCGGTGTGCTCCGGGCAGGCGGGGTAGCCCGGTGCCGGACGAATCCCCTGATAATTTTCACGGATAAGCTCCTCATTACCGAGGTTCTCGTTCGGCGCATAGCCCCAGTAGACCTTGCGCACCCGCTCGTGCAGGTACTCGGCGAAGGCCTCTGCCAGCCGGTCAGCCAGCGCCTTGAGCATGATTTTGTTGTAATCGTCGTGTTGGGCTTCCCACTGTGCCGCCAGCGCGTCTTCTTCAAGCCCGCCGGTCACGGCAAATGCCCCCAAATAGTCAGGTTTGCCGCTGGATAGCGGTGCAACAAAATCCGCCAGACAGTAATTCGGGAAATCGGTTTTTTCGGTTTGCTGGCGTAACTGATGGCTGACGGCCAGCACCTCGGTACGCCGCTCGTCGGTATAGATTTCAATGTCATCCCCCACCCGGTTAGCCGGGAACAGGCCCACGACCCCGCGCGGGTTTAATGCGCCGCTGGCAGCCAGGCTATCGAGCATGGCATTGGCATCGGCAAACAGGCGTTGCGCCTCTTCGCCCACCACCTCATCGGTCAGGATCTGCGGATATTTGCCCGCCAGCGACCAGGTCATGAAGAATGGAGTCCAGTCGATATAGTGGCGTAATGTCTCGATGCTGGCGAAAACCGGCTGTACGCCCAAGCGGTGCGCCACCGGCGGTGTGTAGCGTCTCCCAGTCAATCGGCATGGCGTTATTGCGCGCCACCGTAAGCGACACCGGCGGCGTGCGCGGTTTTTTACGGGCGTGCTGGATGCGCACCGTTTCATACTCTTTGCGAATGCGCGCCACAAAATCGTCGTGTTGCGTATCCGAGAGCAGCGCCGACACCACGCTGACCGAACGTGAGGCATTTTGCACATACACCGTCGGGCCACTGTAGTTCTGCTCGATTTTCACCGCCGTGTGCGCCTTGGAGGTGGTCGCCCCGCCAATCAGCAACGGCAACGTAAAGCCCTGGCGCTCCATCTCTTTGGCAACGTTGACCATTTCGTCCAGCGACGGGGTGATCAACCCCGACAGGCCGATAATATCGACGTTTTCTTCACGCGCCGTCTTAAGGATTTTGTCAGCCGGTACCATCACGCCCAAATCGATGATTTCGTAGTTGTTGCACTGCAACACCACGCCGACGATGTTCTTGCCGATGTCGTGAACATCGCCTTTCACCGTCGCCAGCAAGATTTTACCGGCGCTGCTGCCTGCCTCCTTGCTGGCCTGAATAAACGGCTCCAGATAGGCCACCGCCTGCTTCATCACACGCGCGGATTTCACCACCTGCGGCAGGAACATTTTCCCCGCGCCGAACAGGTCGCCGACCACATTCATGCCGTCCATCAGCGGGCCTTCAATCACCTCGATGGGCCGGGTTGACTGCGCGCGCGCTTCCTCGGTGTCCTGCTCGATGAATTCGGTAATCCCTTTCACCAACGCATATTCCAGCCGTTTTCTCACCGGCCAGCCGCGCCACTCGGCTTCGCCTTTATTGCTGTCGTCATCCGACTTGGTGCCACGGTATTTTTCGGCCATCGCCAGCAAGCGCTCGGTGCCGTCGTCACGCCGGTTGAGAATCACGTCTTCGACGGCGTCACGCAGTTCAGCGGGCAAGTCGTCGTAAATAGCCAACTGACCGGCGTTGACGATGCCCATGTCCATGCCGTTGCGAATGGCGTAATACAGGAACACGGCGTGAATCGCCTCACGCACCGGTTCGTTGCCGCGAAACGAGAACGACACGTTAGACACGCCGCCGGAAATCATCGCATGCGGCAGTTGGGCTTTGATGTCAGCACAGGCTTCAATGAAGTCCACCGCGTAGTTGTTGTGCTCTTCGATACCGGTCGCGACGGCAAAAATGTTCGGGTCGAAAATGATGTCTTCCGGCGGGAAACCGACCTCTTCGGTCAGGATCTGGTAGGCGCGGCGGCAAATCTCGATTTTGCGCGCGCGGGTATCGGCCTGGCCGACCTCGTCAAACGCCATCACCACCACGGCAGCACCGTAACGCCTGACCAGCCGGGCGTGATGCACAAAGGCGTCCACGCCCTCTTTCATCGAAATCGAGTTAACAATCCCTTTGCCCTGAATACATTTCAGCCCGGCCTCCACCACGTCCCACTTCGAGGAGTCAATCATAATGGGCACGCGGGCAATGTCTGGCTCACCGGCAATCAAGTTCAGAAAGCGCACCATCGCTTCCTGCGCATTGAGCATCCCTTCGTCCATGTTGATGTCGATAATCTGCGCGCCGCTTTCCACCTGCTGGCGCGCCACATCCAGCGCTTCGTTATATTTTTCTTCTTTGATAAGGCGCTTGAATTTGGCCGAACCGGTAACGTTGGTACGTTCACCGACGTTCACAAACAGCGTGTCGCTGCCAATATTGAGCGGCTCCAGCCCGGAAAGGCGGCAGGCCACTGGCAGCGCAGGCAAGGCGCGCGGAGCCACACCCTCGACCGCTTTCACCATCGCGGCGATGTGCTCAGGCGTGGTGCCGCAACAGCCACCGATAATATTCAGGAAGCCGGATTGCGCCCATTCCCCTATCTGGCGCGCCATCTCTTCGGCATCCAGATCGTACTCGCCAAAGGCGTTCGGCAAGCCAGCGTTCGGGTGCGCGGTGACATAACACTCGGCAATGCGCGACAGCTCCGCCACGTACTGGCGCAGCTCATCCGGCCCCAATGCACAGTTCAGGCCAAACGACAGCGGCCGGGCGTGGCGCAGCGAGTTATAAAAGGCTTCGGTGGTCTGGCCGGACAGGGTACGGCCAGAGGCGTCGGTAATGGTGCCGGAAATCATTACCGGCAATGTGACGCCCAACGCCTCGAATTCGGTTTCCACCGCAAACACGGCCGCTTTCGCGTTTAACGTGTCAAAGACGGTTTCAATCAAAATGATATCGACGCCACCTTCAATTAATGCGCGGGTCGATTCGCGGTAGGCGTCTACCAGTTGATCAAAGCTGACGTTACGGTACGCCGGGTCATTCACATCGGGTGAAATCGAGGCCGTGCGGTTGGTCGGCCCCAGCACGCCTGCCACATAACGCGGGCGCTCTGGCGTGCGCGCCGTCCACTCATCGGCGCAGGCGCGCGCCAGCCGGGCAGCAACGGTGTTAATTTCCGCCGAGAGCGCCTCCATCTGATAATCCGCCATCGCAATGCGGGTGGCGTTAAACGTGTTGGTTTCCAGAATGTCGGCACCAGCGGCCAGATAGTCATGATGAATGGCGGTTATCACCTCCGGTTTACTCAGCACCAGCAGGTCATTATTGCCTTTCAGGTCACTCGGCCAGTCGGCAAAGCGTTCACCCCGGTAGTCTTCTTCTTGTAAACGGTAGCTTTGGATCATCGTCCCCATGCCACCGTCCAGAATCATAATGCGCTGCGCCAGCTGCTGCTGTAATGCCTGTAACCGATTTGCCATTATCTTGTTCTCGTTATTTACCTGTCGTCTGTGCGAGCCTTTATCCTAGCATAAGAGATAGCCACGCCCGCGCCCTACGTTGTTGAGAAACGCGCGGCAATCCTCGGTGAAAAGAAGGTTGCATTCTGTACTGAAAAAACGAAAATCGATTCCATGATATGAAAAAGGACTCCTCTGCATGACTGCTTCCGAACCCGCCAAACGTGGCAAAAAACCCCGGGCCGCCAGTGCCACTGTGCCTGTTCAGCCCGCCGGACAAGTGCAATCACTGACGCGGGGCCTGACATTGCTGGAGTACATCGCCCGCGCCAACGGCAGCATCGCTTTAACGGATTTGGCACAGCAGGCGGGGCTACCCAACTCGACGACCCACCGGTTGTTGACCACCATGCAGCAACAGGGGTTTGTACGTCAGGTGGGAGACCTGGGGTTATGGACTATCGGCACGCAGGCGTTCATTGTCGGCAGCAGTTTTTTGCAAAGCCGCAACCTGCTCACGCTGGTACACCCGATGCTGCGCCAATTGATGGAAGACTCCGGCGAAACGGTCAACCTCGCGGTACTGGATGCCACCGATCATCAGGCGATTATTATCGACCAGGTGCAGTGCAGAGCATTAATGCGTATGTCCGCGCCCATCGGCGGCAAATTGCCGATGCATGCCTCCGGCGCGGGCAAAGCGTTTCTGGCGCAGTTGCCGGAAGAAAAAATCGCTCAGTTGCTGCACCGCAAAGGGCTGCACAGTTACACCACCCACACGCTGGGGGCGCAGACGCTCAAAGACAATCTGGCGGTGATTCGGCGTCAAGGCTACGCGCTGGATGACGAAGAGCACGCGCTGGGCCTGCGCTGCGTGGCCGCCTGTATTCTGGATGAGCATCACGAAGCCTTCGCCGCCATCTCTATTTCAGGCCCGGTGTCACGCATGACGGATGATCGCCTCACCGAGCTGGGCGCGCTGGTTATCAAAGCGGCAAAAAGTATTACCTATCAATACGGTGGTACGCGCTGAATGGCGGCACGCGCTCAACGGCTGTCAGCCGTGTTTCACGTTGATTAATTCAGTAACGTTGATTGAGTCAGCATAGCGCTGACAAAAGCGTTTTCTGCGCCGGTACGCATAGACATCGTCGATATGACCGGCGCGAATACGCTGCTGTAACCCCCGCCAGTAATCGGCCTGGAACAACTCGCCGTGCAGAGCCTCAAACAGCGCCTGCACCTTCGGGTCACTGCACAAAAACTGGCGAAACTCCTGTGGGAAGACATCATTGGGCCCCACGCTATACCAGGGTTCGGCGGCCATTTCATCGGCGATGTCACGCGGCGGTGGCAGATCGCGGAAGTTCACCTCGGTCATGTAACAGATTTCGTCGTAGTCATAAAACACCACCCGGCCATGGCGGGTGACGCCGAAGTTTTTAAACAGCATGTCGCCGGGAAAAATATTGGCCGCCGCCATCTGGCGAATCGCATTGCCGTACTCCTCAATCACATCGCGCAGCGCCTGCCCGCTCACCTGCTCCAGATAGAGGTTCAGCGGCGTCATCCGCCGTTCCATATACAGATGACGAATCACCAGCCTATCGCCCAGGTCATCAAGCTTGCCGGGCACCTCGCGCCACAGCTCTTCCAGCAACGCGGTGCTGATGCGCGCTTTTTCCAGCACAAAGTTTTCATATTCTTGCGTATCGGCCATACGACCGACGCGATCATGCTCTTTCACCAGTTGGTAGCAGGCCCGCACCCGCGCCTCACTGACCTCTTTTTGCGGCGCGAAGTTATCCTTAATCACTTTAAATACCCGGTCAAAACCCGGCAGGGTAAACACCAGCATCACCATCCCTTTCACACCCGGCGCGCTGACAAATTGCTCGCGGGTGCGGGCAATAAAATTCAGGTACTCACGGTAATATTCGGTTTTGCTGTGCTTCTGGCAGCCAATCGCCAGATACAGCTCGGCGGTGGTCTTACCCGGTAAAATATCGCGCAGCCAGGCCACCAGCGCGCAGGGCAGCGGCGCGTAAACCATAAAATAAGAGCGCGCGAACCCAAATACGATGCTGGCATCGGCAGGGTGAGTTAAGCAGGTATCGATAAACAGCGTGCCGTGCTCCGTGCGATGAATCGGCAGCAGAAACGGGAAAATCCCCTGCGGCAACACCAGTTTTCCCACCAGCCATGCCGCTTTATTGCGGTAAAACAGCTCATTGGCCACCTGAAGCGAAGCCGCCGCCAGCGCCGGGCTTGAAAACGTTTCAGCCAGCGAGCGCAGAATATAATCGACATCACGCGCCAGATTTTCCCACTCCAGGCGTAGCGGCAATGCCGTCAATACGCCCGTCAGCATTGCCTGCCAGCCGTGATGGGGGTGATAGGTACGCGCCAGCGGGCGCACCATTGCGCCAACGGGCTGTGGCGGCTGGGAGCTGAAAATAAACAGCTTATCCGGCGTCAGCTCGCGGTGGTGAAATAACCGGCAATACACCGAGTTGAAAAAGCTTTCGGCAATCTCAAAACGGGGGTAGTCCGGTAACAAGGCGGTATACCGCTGTTTTACGCGCGCGACGAATGCGGCGTCATAACAGCGCTGCTCGCTAATACACGCCAGTTGCGCCACCACCAGCCCGACATGGTGGTCATAAAGCTGAATGCGCTGTTTCATCGCCTGCTGCACGCCGTGCCAGTCCGCCTGCTCAAAACGCTGCTGCGCGCCTGCGGTAATTTCCAGAAACCGCCCGTATTGCGCATCAAAGCCCTGCAAAATGGTCTGCGCCACCAGTTGCTCTCGACCCCGGTTCATCGACCGCTCCTTCTGTCATCACCCATTAAACGGCTCGCGGCCAGCATCAGGCTGGCCGCGAGGGTGCAGTGTGTTGATCTTAGAACTGCTGTTCTTCCGTCGAACCGGTCAACGCCGTGACCGATGATGACCCGCCCTGAATCAGGGTGGTGACTTTGTCGAAATACCCGGTTCCCACCTCCTGCTGGTGCGAGGAGAAGGTGTAGCCGTTTTTGATGGCGGCAAACTCCGGTTGCTGCACTTTTTCAACGTAATGTTTCATGCCCTCGCCCTGTGCGTAGGCATGCGCCAGGTCGAACATGTTGAACCACATGCTGTGAATACCGGCCAGGGTGATGAACTGGTACTTGTAGCCCATCGCCGACAGTTCATCCTGAAAGCGGGCAATGGTGCTGTCATCCAGATTCTTCTGCCAGTTAAAGGATGGCGAGCAGTTATACGCCAGCAACTTACCGGGGAAACGCGCGTGAATGGCCTCGGCAAAACGTCGGGCTAACGCCAGATCGGGCGTTGAGGTTTCACACCACACCAAATCGGCATAAGGCGCATAAGCCAGGCCTCGACTGATGGCCTGATCTACCCCAGCACGGGTTCGATAGAAGCCTTCCGCCGTGCGCTCACCGGTAACAAAATCACGGTCATAGTCATCGCAATCAGACGTCAGCAGGTCGGCGGCGTCGGCATCGGTTCGCGCGACCAACAGCGTCGGCACCCCCATGACATCGGCTGCCAGCCTTGCCGCCACCAGTTTTTGCACCGCTTCTTGCGTCGGCACCAACACCTTGCCGCCCATGTGACCACACTTCTTCACCGAGGCGAGCTGGTCTTCGAAATGCACCGCCGCCGCACCAGCCTCAATCATCGATTTCATCAGCTCAAACGCATTGAGTACACCGCCAAAACCGGCTTCGGCATCCGCCACAATCGGCAAAAAATAGTCGGTATAACGCGGGTCGTCCGGCCCGATGCCATTCGACCATTGGATCTGATCCGCCCGCCGGAAGGTATTGTTAATGCGCTGCACCACCGCAGGCACCGAGTTCGACGGGTAGAGCGATTGATCCGGGTACATACTGGCCGCCAGGTTAGCATCCGCCGCTACCTGCCAGCCGGAAAGATAAACCGCCTCCAGCCCGGCTTTCGCCTGTTGTAACGCCTGCCCGCCGGTCAGCGCGCCGAGGCAGTTGACGTACCCCTTACGCGAGGCCCCGTTTAATAATGCCCACAGTTTTTCGGCCCCAAGCTGCGCCAATGTGCATGCCGGGTTGACCGAGCCGCGCAGGTTTACCACATCCTCGGCACGATACGGCCTGGTGATGCCCTCCCAGCGCGGGGCGCGCCATGTCTGTTCTAATTGTTCGATTTGTTGGGTACGAGAGATATTCATAGGGATTCCTTTTTATTAAACAGGATTAAGCCAATAAGTCGTAACCGGGTAGGGTGAGAAAGTCGATTAACGCATCCTGCGTGGTAATCTGCTCCATCAAACGGCCTGCCTCCTCGAAGCGACCGCCGTCAAAACGCGCATCGCCCAGCTCGCGGCGAATCACCTGCATCTCTTGCGCTAACATCTGGCGAAACAGCACCTTGGTGACAACACGCCCGTCACTCAGGGTTTTACCGTGGCGAATCCACTGCCAGATTGAGGTACGGGAGATTTCGGCCGTGGCGGCATCTTCCATCAGCCCGTAAATCGGCACGCAGCCGTTACCGGAAATCCAGGCTTCGATGTATTGCACCGCCACGCGAATATTGGCGCGCATTCCCGTTTCAGTGCGCTCGCCCGGGCAAGGGGCCAACAGTTCATCAGCGGTCACTGGAGCATCATCTTCACGCAACACATCCAACTGATTCGCACGCTCGCCCAGCCATTGATTGAATACCGGCATCACCGTGTCGGCCAGACCAGGATGGGCAATCCAGGTGCCGTCATGACCGTTGCGGGCTTCCAGTTCCTTGTCCTGACGCACCTTTTCCTGCACCCAGCCATTGCGCTCGGCATCTTTACTCGGAATAAACGCCGCCATCCCCCCCATTGCCAATGCGCCACGCCGGTGGCAGGTTTTAATCAGCAAACGTGAGTAGGCACTCAAAAACGGCTTATCCATGGTGACTGACTGGCGATCCGGCAATACGCGATCGGGATGATTTTTCAACGTCTTGATATAACTGAAAATGTAATCCCAACGTCCGCAGTTCAACCCAACAATGTGATCGCGCAGGTAATAGAGAATTTCGTCCATCTGAAAAACGGCAGGTAACGTTTCTATCAGCACCGTCGCTTTGATGGTGCCGCGTGGCAAATTAAAATATGCCTCGGTATAGCTAAACACCTCGCTCCACCAGGCCGCCTCTTGCCATGACTGGGTTTTCGGCAAATAGAAATAGGGGCCGCTGCCTTTTGCCAGCAATGGGCGATAGTTGTGAAAAAAATAGAGTGCAAAATCGAACAAACTGGCAGGAACCGCGCGCTCTTGCCACAGCACGTGCTTTTCCGGCAGGTGCAGCCCGCGTACCCGGCAAATCAGCACCGCCGGATTCGCATTCAGTTGATAAATTTTACCGGTATCGCTGGTATAGCTGATGGTGCCGCGCACCGCATCACGTAAATTCACTTGCCCATCAATAACTTTTGACCAAGAGGGAGCCAGTGAATCCTCAAAATCCGCCATGAACACTTTCACGTTGGCATTCAGCGCATTAATCACCATTTTGCGCTCTACCGGGCCGGTAATTTCGACACGACGATCGACCAGATCGGCGGGAATACCGCGAATTTTCCAGTCATCATTTTTAATGGAATCACTTTCCAAAATAAAACCCGGCAGCTCTCCGGTATCAATACGTGCCTGCACCAATTTACGTGCGTCCAGCAGGCGATGCTGTTGAGGGGCAAAACGCACCACCAATTCGGTAAGAAAAGCGATGGCATCCGGTGTCAAAATCTGCCGCTCTGCCTCACCAAATGGCGTAATGAACTGTAATTCTGTGCTTACTGTCTGTTGCGTCATGTTGTCATTCCTGTTCAACCCATACCGCATTCATGAGCGTATACTTTACGTACCACACTCGAACATTTTTCAGCCAACAGCACCAAGCCTAACGCAACAAAAATTAAAATCAAAAACTATTTCCATTTTTTATTTTAAATGAACTTAATGAATTGATTTTAATGAATTAAAAGTCACACGAAATAGAGGATGGCATTTCTAAAGAAGATGGAATGACGCGTGTAAAAATGGCGTACATTTAATGCATTGAAATAAAAAGAAAAGGCACCCTTGGGTGCCTTGAGGAAAAACGAGAAAGAGGTTAATCCAACGTGGGATTCATTCGACGCAAATCGAACGGTGTTATCTGATAAACGTAATAATTCAGCCAATTAGCAAACAGTAAATGCCCATGGCTACGCCAGCTGGCTCGAGGTGTTTGCTGAGGGTCATTATGGGGAAAATAATTCTCCGGCACCGCTGGCGCAAGCCCTGCATCGCTGTCTCGGAAATATTCGCCAGCCAGCGTCAAGGCATCATATTCAGGGTGCCCGGTCACAAACGCCAGGCGCTTATCCTTACTGGCGAACAGATAGGCCCCCGCCACATCAGACTCTGCCAGAATCTCTAAGTCAGTATGCTCGCGAATCACATCACAAGGAAAATCAGCATAGCGGGAGTGGGGAGCCAGAAAGGTTTCATCAAAACCACGCGTCAACAATGCATGAGGCTGCAAAGTATGATGAGAGTAAACCCCTGACAGTTTCACCTCTCGCGTCAATTTTGGAATACCGTAAAGCACATTGAGCGCCGCCTGAACCGCCCAGCAGACAAACAGGGTGGAGGTAACATGCTCTTTAGCCCAACTGACGATGCGCTCTATCTGTGGCCAATACACCACATCACAGAAATCGACCAATCCCAATGGGGCACCGGTTACGATCAGACCATCAAAATTTTCATGCTCAATATCTTCAAAATCACAATAAAAATTATTGAGATGCTCCGTTGGGGTATTCTTGGACTCGCGACTATCGATGCGCAATAGCTGAATATCTATCTGCAAAGGAGAGTTTGATAGCAGGCGCAAAAACTGATTTTCCGTCTCGATTTTCTTTGGCATCAGGTTAAGCACCAATACCTTCAACGGGCGAATTTCCTGCGTTCTGGCGCGCGAAGAGGTCATGACAAAGACATTTTCATAACGCAAGAAACTGACCGCTGGTAACTCATCAGGAACCCGGATCGGCATAACCTCACCCCTTATTACATACGTTTATACGTTTATACGTTTAGCCTTCTAGGCAGCCAAAGATAGCGATTTTCAAACACAATGTCGAGCCATAACCCACCAGGTTGAAAATCTTTCATTCAAAAATCAACTTTGAATATGCAATTTAAAGATAAGCATAGCTGGGCAAATAAGGGGGGTGCTGCCATCAAGCCCAAATAAATAGCCAATGACATAAATTTATTTATACTTCAAATGGTTATACATAAAATCGAGCTAAATGGACAAGAAGAGCAAAAGCCTGGGTAGTGATGCTGACGTATTGATAAGATTTCTGCAAGGGTGACACAAAAGCCGGTCTGAAACCCAATAGACCGGCTTTAACAAACGGTATGGCGGTTCAGGCGCAGGTCAAGGGCGGCTCTGGCAAGCTTCGCGTCTCCCAACAATCTGCTTCTGAGCAATGATGGGTTGGTGTTTCGATAGCACCGGGTGAGACAAGCGGGCGGGGTGTCAGCACAGGGCGCGTGGTTTCATGCCTGACCGTGTGTTACGGCACAGCATGCGACGTGCCGGGCCCCCATTGCCCCACCCCCGCTTAAACCGCACCCAAAACAAAAGGCCCGGTCTTTCGACCGGGCCCTTCGCCTTATTTAATGCCTGGCAGTTCCCTACTCTCGCATGGGGAGACCCCACACTACCATCGGCGCTACGGCGTTTCACTTCTGAGTTCGGCATGGGGTCAGGTGGGACCACCGCGCTATCGCCGCCAGGCAAATTCTTTTCATTCCGGCCGTTATACTCCGCTTTCGCTTCCACATAACCACCCGAACCAATCTCTGAACAAGCTGAATCTATTCTCTGCGTCTCTCACCAAAACACCTTCGGTGTTGTAAGGTTAAGCCTCTCGGGTCATTAGTACTGGTTAGCTCAACGCATCGCTGCGCTTACACACCCAGCCTATCAACGTCTTCGTCTTAAACGTCCCTTCAGGGGCCTCAAGGGCCCAGGGAAGACTCATCTCGGGGCAAGTTTCCCGCTTAGATGCTTTCAGCGGTTATCTCTTCCGCACGTAGCTACCGGGCAATGCCATTGGCATGACAACCCGAACACCAGTGGTGCGTTCACTCCGGTCCTCTCGTACTAGGAGCAACCCCCCTCAATCTTCCAACGCCCACGGCAGATAGGGACCGAACTGTCTCACGACGTTCTAAACCCAGCTCGCGTACCACTTTAAATGGCGAACAGCCATACCCTTGGGACCTACTTCAGCCCCAGGATGTGATGAGCCGACATCGAGGTGCCAAACACCGCCGTCGATATGAACTCTTGGGCGGTATCAGCCTGTTATCCCCGGAGTACCTTTTATCCGTTGAGCGATGGCCCTTCCATTCAGAACCACCGGATCACTAAGACCTGCTTTCGCACCTGCTCGAGCCGTCACTCTCGCAGTCAAGCTAGCTTATGCCTTTGCACTAACCTCCTGATGTCCGACCAGGATTAGCTAACCTTCGTGCTCCTCCGTTACTCTTTGGGAGGAGACCGCCCCAGTGACAAACTACCCACCAGACACTGTCCGCAACCCCGATTAGGGGCCCACGTTAGAACATCAAACATTAAAGGGTGGTATTTCAAGGTTGGCTCCATGCAGACTGGCGTCCACACTTCAAAGCCTCCCACCTATCCTACACATCAAGGCTCAAGGTTCAGTGTCAAGCTATAGTAAAGGTTCACGGGGTCTTTCCGTCTTGCCGCGGGTACACTGCATCTTCACAGCGAGTTCAATTTCACTGAGTCTCGGGTGGAGACAGCCTGGCCATCATTACGCCATTCGTGCAGGTCGGAACTTACCCGACAAGGAATTTCGCTACCTTAGGACCGTTATAGTTACGGCCGCCGTTTACCGGGGCTTCGATCAAGAGCTTCGCCTTGCGGCTGACCCCATCAATTAACCTTCCGGCACCGGGCAGGCGTCACACCGTATACGTCCACTTTCGTGTTTGCACAGTGCTGTGTTTTTATTAAACAGTTGCAGCCAGCTGGTATCTGCGACTCCCGTCAGCTTCGTCCGCAAGGGACTTCACCAACAGGAGCGTGCCTTCTCCCCGAAGTTACGGCACCATTTTGCCTAGTTCCTTCACCCGAGTTCTCTCAAGCGCCTGAGTATTCTCTACCTGACCACCTGTGTCGGTTTGGGGTACGATTCAATGTTACCTGATGCTTAGAGGCTTTTCCTGGAAGCAGGGCATCTGTCACTTCAGTACCGTAGTACCTCGTCATTACGCCTCAGTGTTAACAGCAGACCGGATTTGCCTGGTCCACCCACCTGCACGCTTAAACCGGGACAACCGTCGCCCGGATGACATAGCCTTCTCCGTCCCCCTTCGCAGTAACACCAAGTACAGGAATATTAACCTGTTTCCCATCGACTACGCTTTTCAGCCTCGCCTTAGGGGTCGACTCACCCTGCCCCGATTAACGTTGGACAGGAACCCTTGGTCTTCCGGCGTGCGGGTTTTTCACCCGCATTATCGTTACTTATGTCAGCATTCGCACTTCTGATACCTCCAGCAGCCCTCACAGGCCACCTTCACAGGCTTACAGAACGCTCCCCTACCCAACAACACATAAGTGTCGCTGCCGCAGCTTCGGTGCATGGTTTTAGCCCCGTTACATCTTCCGCGCAGGCCGACTCGACCAGTGAGCTATTACGCTTTCTTTAAATGATGGCTGCTTCTAAGCCAACATCCTGGCTGTCTGGGCCTTCCCACATCGTTTCCCACTTAACCATGACTTTGGGACCTTAGCTGGCGGTCTGGGTTGTTTCCCTCTTCACGACGGACGTTAGCACCCGCCGTGTGTCTCCCGTGATAACATTCTTCGGTATTCGCAGTTTGCATCGGGTTGGTAAGCCGGGATGGCCCCCTAGCCGAAACAGTGCTCTACCCCCGAAGATGAATTCACGAGGCGCTACCTAAATAGCTTTCGGGGAGAACCAGCTATCTCCCGGTTTGATTGGCCTTTCACCCCCAGCCACAAGTCATCCGCTAATTTTTCAACATTAGTCGGTTCGGTCCTCCAGTTAGTGTTACCCAACCTTCAACCTGCCCATGGCTAGATCACCGGGTTTCGGGTCTATACCCTGCAACTTAACGCCCAGTTAAGACTCGGTTTCCCTGCGGCTCCCCTATGGGTTAACCTTGCTACAGAATATAAGTCGCTGACCCATTATACAAAAGGTACGCAGTCACCCTGATAAATCAAGGCTCCCACTGCTTGTACGTACACGGTTTCAGGTTCTATTTCACTCCCCTCGCCGGGGTTCTTTTCGCCTTTCCCTCACGGTACTGGTTCACTATCGGTCAGTCAGGAGTATTTAGCCTTGGAGGATGGTCCCCCCATATTCAGACAGGATACCACGTGTCCCGCCCTACTCATCGAACTCACGACCTGTGCATCTTCGTGTACGGGACTGTCACCCTGTATCGTGCGCCTTTCCAGACGCTTCCACTGACACACAAGCCGATTCAGGTTCTGGGCTCTTCCCCGTTCGCTCGCCGCTACTGGGGAATCTCGGTTGATTTCTTTTCCTCGGGGTACTGAGATGTTTCAGTTCCCCCGGTTCGCCTCACACACCTATGAATTCAGTGTGTGATAGTGTGTCGAAACACACTGGGTTTCCCCATTCGGGTATCGTCGGGTATAACGGTTCATATCACCTTGCCGACGCTTATCGCAGATTAGCACGCCCTTCATCGCCTCTGACTGCCTAGGCATCCACCGTGTACGCTTAGTCGCTTAACCTCACAACCCGAAAGTGTTTCGGGATGCAAGTTTTTGAGAGACTCGAACAACACATGCATTCGCATACACATGCTGTCGTTTCAATTTTCAGCTTGTTCCAGATTGTTAAAGAGCAGAATACTTCGCAGCATACTGTTTCCAGTACACTCTGAAGTCATTCGTTAATGGTGGAGCTATGCGGGATAGAACCGCAGACCTCCTGCGTGCAAAGCAGGCGCTCTCCCAGCTGAGCTATAGCCCCATCGTAGTGAGTACAACCTTTTTCAGCCCCGCGCCGTGCTCTCGCACCCTCGCGAAACTGGTAGGCCTGTGTGGTATTGAACCACCGACCTCACCCTTATCAGGGGTGCGCTCTAACCACCTGAGCTACAAGCCTATAAGGTTTTACTGCTCGTTTTCTTCATCAGACAATCTGTGTGGACACCACGCAGACTCTTCACTCGGTAAGGAGGTGATCCAACCGCAGGTTCCCCTACGGTTACCTTGTTACGACTTCCACCCCAGTCATGAATCACAAAGTGGTAAGCGCCCTCCCGAAGGTTAAGCTACCTACTTCTTTTGCAACCCACTCCCATGGTGTGACGGGCGGTGTGTACAAGGCCCGGGAACGTATTCACCGTAGCATTCTGATCTACGATTACTAGCGATTCCGACTTCATGGAGTCGAGTTGCAGACTCCAATCCGGACTACGACGTACTTTATGAGGTCCGCTTGCTCTCGCGAGGTCGCTTCTCTTTGTATACGCCATTGTAGCACGTGTGTAGCCCTACTCGTAAGGGCCATGATGACTTGACGTCATCCCCACCTTCCTCCGGTTTATCACCGGCAGTCTCCTTTGAGTTCCCACCCGAAGTGCTGGCAACAGAGGATAAGGGTTGCGCTCGTTGCGGGACTTAACCCAACATTTCACAACACGAGCTGACGACAGCCATGCAGCACCTGTCTCAGAGCTCCCGAAGGCACACCCGCATCTCTGCAGGCTTCTCTGGATGTCAAGAGTAGGTAAGGTTCTTCGCGTTGCATCGAATTAAACCACATGCTCCACCGCTTGTGCGGGCCCCCGTCAATTCATTTGAGTTTTAACCTTGCGGCCGTACTCCCCAGGCGGTCGATTTAACGCGTTAGCTCCGGAAGCCACGCCTCAAGGGCACAACCTCCAAATCGACATCGTTTACAGCGTGGACTACCAGGGTATCTAATCCTGTTTGCTCCCCACGCTTTCGCACCTGAGCGTCAGTCTTCGTCCAGGGGGCCGCCTTCGCCACCGGTATTCCTCCAAATCTCTACGCATTTCACCGCTACACCTGGAATTCTACCCCCCTCTACGAGACTCTAGCCTGTCAGTTTTGAATGCAGTTCCCAGGTTAAGCCCGGGGATTTCACATCCAACTTAACAGACCGCCTGCGTGCGCTTTACGCCCAGTCATTCCGATTAACGCTTGCACCCTCCGTATTACCGCGGCTGCTGGCACGGAGTTAGCCGGTGCTTCTTCTGCGGGTAACGTCAATCGACAAGGTTATTAACCTTGTCGCCTTCCTCCCCGCTGAAAGTGCTTTACAACCCGAAGGCCTTCTTCACACACGCGGCATGGCTGCACATCAGGCTTGCGCCCATTGTGCAATATTCCCCACTGCTGCCTCCCGTAGGAGTCTGGACCGTGTCTCAGTTCCAGTGTGGCTGGTCATCCTCTCAGACCAGCTAGGGATCGTCGCCTAGGTGAGCCATTACCTCACCTACTAGCTAATCCCATCTGGGCACATCTGATGGCAAGAGGCCCGAAGGTCCCCCTCTTTGGTCCGAAGACGTTATGCGGTATTAGCTACCGTTTCCAGTAGTTATCCCCCTCCATCAGGCAGTTTCCCAGACATTACTCACCCGTCCGCCGCTCGTCACCCAAGGAGCAAGCTCCTTTGTGCTACCGCTCGACTTGCATGTGTTAGGCCTGCCGCCAGCGTTCAATCTGAGCCATGATCAAACTCTTCAATTTAAGTTTGATTGTGTTTTCCGAAGAAAACGGTGCTCAAAGAATTTACTGTTTATTCGTAATGAATTAACTGTTGTCACTCTTCAAGACTTTCACAAAAGTTTTTGCGAAGTGTCCTGCGAGTGCCCACACAGATTGTCTGATTAATTGTTAAAGAGCAGTGCGACCGGCCTGAGCCTGCTGTCGCGAGGTGGCGTATACTACGCTTTCCTCATGAAGAGTCAACGTTTATTTTCGTTTTCTCTTTGCTGACACCGCGTTGCGTTGCCGCTGTTGCCGTGTCAGTGGGGTCGCATTATAGGGATCCGAACGGGTTACACAACCCTTTTTTCGATCTTTTTTTCTGTTCGCACATTTTTCCACCCCTGCGTTGAGTTATTGTACGATCGGCGTTATTTTCTGAGCGAAATGCCGGATCTGTTAACGATCTCACTCACTTTTTATCCTTTTGGAGATGATGGAAATATGTCTCATCCATTGCGTGCGTTCAAAAATACTCACCCAGTCATTGGCGAAAACGTCATGATAGATCCCTCAAGCGTCATTATTGGCGATGTGACGCTTGCTGAAAATGTCAGTGTCTGGCCATTGGTTGTTATCAGAGGCGATGTCAACGCTATCAAAATAGGAGCTCGTACTAATATTCAGGATGGTAGCGTCCTTCACGTCACGCATCGATCCGAAACAAACTCTATCGGCAATCCGTTAATTATTGGAGAGGACGTCACCGTTGGACATAAAGTGATGCTACACGGTTGTCACATCGGCAATCGCGTGCTTGTCGGTATGGGATCGATAATCCTTGATGGTGCAGTCATTGAAGATGATGTCATTATTGGTGCTGGCAGCCTGGTATCCTCAGGAAAAACATTAGAGAAGGGCCATCTTTACCTTGGTAGCCCAGCCAGAAAGATTCGCCCACTGACTGAACAAGAAAAAAATGGGCTACTTTATTCTTCCGATAATTACGTACGTTGGAAAAATGAATATATGACTACGCCAGCGTCGAATGGCTGATGGCTCCCCCATTACCAGTCATGCATCCGTCTGATTTACCCCATCCGAAGGAAGGACAAAACGCCCGACGTCATCATATTCGTCATTACGGATGGCGCGTTCGAACTCTTCTTCCCAGTCCCAACGATGTTGACGGAACAGCGCCAGCCACTGCTCTGGTGCTTTATTGCCATAACGCGCGAGCAGTGTGCTTTGCCCAAGCACACAGTCATGCTGAAATCCGCCAACGAGAACCGGAAACACGATGGCGTACTCGTCATCAGACCATGCTTCTCGGTCAGGGTATTGAATATGCTGATTCATCCTGCCAGCTCGTGTTTCATTTTCTCAATAACCGGGCCGACATCAGGCATCAGACCATGCCATAACTGGAACGCATGCGCTGCTTGCCAAACCAACATCCCCATGCCATCCAGATAACGCTGCGCGCCATGTTGAATGCACCATGCTAAAAAAGGTGTTGGCCCAGCTAAATAAAACATATCGTAGCAGCAGGTTGCTGCTGAGATTAACGATGCTGGTAATGCAGGGACACCGCCCGCAACACCGGATGATGTCGCATTAATAATCAAATCAAAATGATGGCCATTTAATTCTTCCATCGGTAACGCTTTTATTTCACCAACTGTTGAGAAATGCTGTGCCAGCGATGCAGCCTTATCAAAGGTGCGATTCGTGATGACCAAGCGACATCCATATGTCAGCAACGGTTGGATAACGCCGCGAGCAGCTCCGCCAGCGCCAATCAGCAAAACATTACAGCCCGATGCAATAAAGTCGTGCTGTTGCAGGTCACTCAATAAGCCAATGCCATCCGTATTATCACCATATAAAGAGCCATCATCACGCTTTAATACTGTATTTACGGCACCGGCAGATGATGCTCGCTCACTCAAGCTATGCATAACACCACACGCCCGCTCTTTAAAAGGAGCAGTAATATTGGCACCTTGCGCTCCCTGCTGAAAATAGGCACGCAGACTTTCTTCAAAATTATCCAGCGGTGCCAGGATACGTTCATAGGCCAATGTACGGCCGGTTTGTGCAGCGAACAACGCATGAATGCGCGGCGATTTGCTATGTGCAATAGGATGTCCAAAAACAGCAAAAGAGGGAATTACAGACACATTCGTTCTCCAAATAGTCACTACCCTTGACGTAGCATTTCGCCAGTCAACGCATCTCGAATTTCCGACGGATTTAATCGACCACCAACATCACCGTTAAGTACAGGGAAATGGCTATCGAACTGCGCTATGACTTCCTGATAAGTGCGACAAGGCGGCTGACCGCTTAAGTTAGCGCTGGTGGAAACCAGCGGTTTTCCAAAATCAAGGCAAAGCCGCTGCACCAGTGGATGATCGCTGACACGCACAGCCAGTGAGCTAAAACGCCCCGTCAACCACTCTGGCGTTGTCGATTTAGCGGGGATAACCCAAGTAAAAGGGCCCGGCCAGGTTGCGAAAACGGCCTGACGCTGGCTCTCTGATAATGCAGATATCTCCACATAAGGTTCAAGCTGCTGATAATTTGCCGCGATCAAAATCAGCCCTTTATCTCTTGGCCTTTGTTTTAATGCCAACAATCTTTCTACTGCAATCTCGCTATCGGGATCGCAGCCAAGGCCAAATACGGCCTCTGTCGGATACGCAATCACCCGCTCTTCACGTAGTAATTGAATAAGTGGAACTAATTCTTCTGTCGTCACGTTACTTACCTATATTCACTACTGTTGCTACTGACGCATTTACACTTCGTCATTCTGGGAAAGGTCATCAGTTACAGGTTTACCACACAGCTTGCTGGCGCAAAAACGCTTAATACCTTGCGCCGTTCTCTTTTCAATCAATAAAGGATAGTGGCAGTGGATACAGGTACCTGCGACAGGTGCGTGATTCAGGGCAAACTGGCAAGCCGGATAACGCTCACACGCATAAAAGACTTTTCCGTAACGCGACTTACGTTGCAATAATCGCCCTTCGCCACACTGGGGGCACAAAGCAGAGGTTTCATCGGGGCTATCTATCGTCTGCGTATGTTCACAATCAGGATAACGGCTGCACCCGATAAACATGCCATACCGCCCCTGGCGCAGCACCAATATTGCATGACAAAGAGGACATTGTTGGCCATCAAGCACTTTCACCACATGCCCATCGGCATACGGTTTTAATGCTCGAACATAGTTACAGTCAGGATAACTGGAACAACCGAAAAATGGGCCGCGCTTACCCGAACGGATAACCAGCGCAGCCCCACAATCAGGGCAAACCTGTTGCTGTGTTTCAACAGTCAGTACCGGCTTCACCATGATTTACTCAGATTCCTGGCTACTGCAAATACCCTTCATGAGGCTCAAAGAGTAAATCTTCCATTTGCTGATATGCATTTTCACAACCCGGCACGTTGAACAACACCATCAAAATAACCCATTTGAGATCTTCAAGATCGAAGTCTTGCGTCTCAAGCGCCATCACCCTATCAATCACCATCTCGCGGGTTTCCAGGCTTAATACTTTGATTTGCTCAAGAAACAGCAAAAAGCCCCTGCAATCTGCATCAAGCCGTTGTTCCTCTTCAGCGGTGTAAATACGTACAGCCAGAGGATCGCTGGCGAGAGCCAATGGCGGTGTTTGGCCTTCTTGTAAATCAGCCAATTTCTCCAGCCAGTCGAGTGCGCTGTAAATATCATCACGATCAAATCCAGCGCGAGTGAGGTCATCAGTCAACGTATCCTGATCAACACGCATTTCAGTTTCATTGTGGATGTAAGTTTCAAACAAGTACATGAGTACGTCGAACATGGCCTGCCCTCCTTATTCGGACATAGCCGCCGGGTACAGCTGCGATCCACCCTGCTAACTCCAGATCCAGTAACTTATTCACTACCTCTGGCACAGGTTGGCCGGCACGTTCAGCGACAACGTCAACAGGTGTAACCTCATCTCCTACGGTAGCCAACACATCAGCAAATGGCAATTCCCGTTCACTGTGCGTTGAGCAAATAATTTCAGGACTGCTCTCATTGGAAATATCGGCAAACCAACGCAGGCCATTATGGAGTTGCGCAAAAATGTCTTTGGGTTGAGTCACGAGATAAGCACCTTGTTGTATCAACCAATGATTCCCTTCAGTCATGGGATTGCCCAGTGCGCCAGGCAACACGAAGACCTCCCGGTTTTGTTCCAATGCATAACGAGCTGTCACCAGCGAGCCACTACGCAGTGATGCTTCAACCACCAGCACGCCAAGGCTAAGTCCACTGATAATACGGTTACGCCGGGGAAAGTTAACGGGTAGCGGGGGAGTATCTAACAAGAACTCGGAGACCAATGTGCCACCATGCGCCACAATGTCGCCAGCAAGATCGCGGTGACGGGCCGGGTACAGATGATGTAGTCCACTTCCAAGCACGGCAATCGTTTTTCCACCGGCATCCAAAGCGGCTCGGTGTGCAATTCCATCAATACCTATAGCAAGACCACTGGTAACAACCAGCGAATGCGCGGCAAGAGACTGGCCAAAATAGTCTCCCCACTGTTCACCATACGGCGTGTGATGGCGGCTTCCGACTACCGCCACCTGTGGTAACGAAAGCGCAGACTTATCTCCCTCGACAAAAAGGCACAAAGGCGGTGACGTAATGTGCTCTAGCAAAGGAGGGTAATCAGGGTGATTAAATGTCACTAAATGATGTAAGGGATGCTCCTGCCAACGGGCCACTGCATCAACGTCCTGATGCTTTAAATGGAAAAACTGTACAATTTGACGTTCCTTTAACCCCAAGGCTCGCAGATAGCGGTCGGAAAAGTCATTAGCAGCGAGTAAGCACTCACACAACTCAGTACAGCGCCGGGCGTTTATTCCCCTGACTAACGCAAACCTAAGCCAGATTTCCATCTCTGTCATAACGCCCCCACGCGCTGTTTTGACCTAGGTCACGATGCTGTCAATCACCGGCGGAAATGTCTACAATAAACGCTGGAGCCTTTTAACCACCTGAATACAGATCTAAAAACCTATGTCAGTCTTGCAAGTATTACATTTTCCAGACGAACGGCTTCGCATTCAGGCAAAGCCAGTAAGAGAAGTTGATGCAGAGATCCAGCGCATTGTGGACGATATGTTCGAGACAATGTATGCGGAAGAAGGGATTGGCCTTGCCGCTACCCAGGTTGATGTGCATCAGCAGATTATCGTGATTGATGTATCAGAAGAGCGCGATCAGCAGCTGGTACTGATTAACCCTGAACTGCTCGAAAAATCTGGCGATACCGGTATTGAAGAGGGCTGTCTTTCCATTCCTGAGACCCGCGCATTAGTTCCGCGTGCGGAAAGTATCAAGGTGCGCGCCCTTGACCGTGAAGGTAAGCCGTTTGAGCTGCAAGCAGAGGGATTGTTGGCTATTTGTATCCAGCACGAAATGGATCATCTGGTTGGCAAGCTGTTTGTTGATTACTTATCGCCAATGAAGCGTCAACGTATTCGGCAAAAACTGGAAAAATTAGCCAGGCTAAACAGCCGGGCATAATTCATTGTCGTCAACCTATCTCTGGGCAGGAGAGCTCGTGTCATTACGTATTATTTTTGCAGGAACGCCAGATTTTGCCGCTCAACATCTTGAGGCGTTGTTATCATCAGAACACAGCGTCGTTGGCGTATTTACCCAGCCAGACCGTCCTGCCGGGCGCGGCAATAAGCTGACACCCAGCCCAGTAAAGCTGCTCGCTCAACAACATGATATTCCTGTTTTTCAACCGACGTCTTTACGTCCGACGGAGAACCAGCAAAGCGTTGCCGACCTCAATGCAGATATCATGGTGGTGGTTGCCTACGGGTTGATTTTGCCTCAGGCCGTTTTGGACATGCCACGGCTAGGATGCATTAATGTCCATGGTTCACTGTTGCCACGCTGGCGTGGCGCTGCGCCAATACAACGTGCTCTTTGGGCGGGCGATAGTCAGACCGGCGTCACTATTATGCAAATGGATGCCGGCCTTGATACCGGAGCTATGCTGCATAAAGTGACCTGCCCGATTTTACCTGATGACACCAGTGCCTCACTCTATGACACACTGGCAAAACTGGGGCCGCAGGGACTATTGGCCACGCTTTCACAGTTATCTGCCAACACTGCTGTCGCCGAGCCGCAGGACAATGAATTAGCAACTTACGCAGAAAAACTCAGCAAGGAAGAAGCGCGTCTCAACTGGCACTTATCAGCCGAACAGTTGGAGCGGTGTATACGCGCATTCAACCCCTGGCCCGTCAGCTATTTCACTGTAGAAGACCAGCCGGTCAAAGTGTGGCAAGCGCAAGCCATCGCGGCTACAAATCTACCGTCACCGGGAACCCTACTTCGAGCGGATAAAAACGGCATCCAGGTTGCTACTATTGATGGCATATTAAATATGCAAATATTGCAGCCATCGGGCAAAAAAGCGATGCCGGCACAAGATTTATTAAACTCTCGCCGCGAATGGTTCACTCCAGGCCTCGTACTGGCCTAACACTACGGTACCGACAAGACTTGTCGGTACCTCTATATTCATCTACCAGCCAAAATTTCATGAAAAGCACCTACAATCTTCGCAGTATCGCTGCTAACGCCCTTGTCCAGGTCGTTGAACAAGGTCAATCTCTTAGCCATATCCTCCCTGCTCTTCAGCGTGATATCAGTGACAAGGATAGAGCGTTACTTCAGGAGATCTGTTTTGGCGTATTACGTGTACTGTCAGAACTGGAGTGGTACATTCATCAATTGATGGCTAAACCGTTGACTGGTAAGCAAAAGAACCTCCATTACCTGCTTATGGTCGGCCTCTATCAACTCACATACACTCGCATTCCCGCTCATGCTGCACTGGCGGAAACGGTGAATGGCGCCGTTGCCCTCAAGCGTCCTCAATTAAAAGGCCTGATTAATGGTGTCCTGCGTCAATTCCAACGTCAGCAAGAGGAATTGACGTCACGAGTGCGAAATACGCCAGCCTATTATTCACATCCCGACTGGTTGCTGTTGCGTCTGAAAGCCGCTTATCCAGACCAGTGGGAACAGCTCGTTGTGGCAAACAACCAACATCCGCCAATGTGGCTCAGGGTCAACCGGCTACACCATACACGCGAGACTTATCTTGCGTTGTTGCAAGAGCAAGGCATCAATGCTCATCCGCATAACCGCTATGCTGATGCAATTAATCTTGAAACACCTTGCGCTGTTAATCAGTTACCGGGATTCGCGCAAGGATGGGTCACGGTGCAGGATGCTTCTGCACAAGGGTGTGTCCACTGGCTAGCACCGCAAAATGGCGAAGATATTCTTGATCTCTGTGCCGCACCGGGCGGGAAAACGACCCATATACTCGAAGCTGCGCCACAGGCGCGTGTTATGGCCGTTGATGTTGATGAACAACGCTTGAAGCGAGTGTATGAGAATCTGCAACGTCTGAATCAGCATGCAGACGTAAAATGCGGTGACGGCAGAACACCATCATTGTGGTGTGGTGACAAACAGTTCGACCGCATTCTGCTGGATGCACCTTGTTCGGCAACAGGGGTTATTAGAAGGCACCCGGATATTAAATGGTTACGCCGGGATAGCGACATCAATGAATTATCAGCACTGCAACAGGCCATTTTGGAAGCTATCTGGCCGCATCTGAAAAAAGGGGGAACACTTGTCTATGCAACGTGTTCGATTCTGCCGGAAGAAAATCAGCAGCAGATAACGTCATTTCTGCAACGCCATGCCGATGCCTCACTACGTGACACAGGCAATACTTCTCGTCCTGGAATTCAAAATCTGCCATCTGCTCTGGATGGTGATGGTTTCTTTTATGCGAAGCTGGTAAAAACCTCGTAATTGTCAGTCTTCTCGACAGAGATAAATACAGCAGAGATTACAATGAAGATAATCATTCTTGGTGCAGGTCAGGTTGGCGGAACGCTGGCGGAGAATCTGTCAGGCGAAAATAATGACATCACGGTTGTTGACACCAACACAACCCGATTACGTCAGCTGCAGGATAAATTCGATCTACGTGTTGTTACAGGTTATGCCTCCCACCCACGCGTATTACGCGAAGCTGGTGCGGAAGACGCCGATATGCTGATCGCTGTCACTAATGCTGATGAAACAAACATGATTGCTTGTCAGGTTGCTTATACGCTGTTTAACACTCCCAACCGTATCGCGCGTATTCGTTCAGCTGAATACATTCGTGAGTCAGGATTGTTATTTAATGCGGAAGCCGTCCCTATCGATCACCTGATTTCACCCGAACAGTTAGTCATCGATAATATTTATAAATTGATTGAATATCCCGGCGCTCTTCAGGTTGTCAATTTTGCCCAAGGAAAAGTCAGTATTGCGGCGGTAAATGCGTATTACGGTGGCCCGCTTGTGGGTAATGCCATCTCTACCATGCGTGATCACATGCCGCATATCGAAACCCGGGTTGCGGCCATCTTCCGCCACGACCGCCCCATTCGCCCACAGGGATCGACGGTCATTGAGGCCGGTGACGAAGTATTCTTTATCGCCGCTTCACAGCATATTCGCGCAGTGATGAGTGAAATGCAGCGGCTAGAAAAACCGTATAAACGCATCATGATTGTCGGCGGAGGCAACGTCGGTGCCGGGTTGGCCCGTAAGCTGGAAAAAGATTACAGTGTTAAGCTCATCGAGCGTGATGCCCAGCGTGCCGCAGAGCTGGCAGAAAGGCTACAACATACCATCGTCTTTCATGGTGATGCATCCGACCAGGAACTGCTGACTCAAGAGCACGTTGAGCAGGTCGATGTATTTATCGCCATTACCAATGATGATGAAGCTAATATCATGTCAGCCATGCTCGCTAAACGCATGGGTGCCAAGAAAGCGATGGTACTGATTCAACGTCGCGCCTATGTCGATCTTGTACAGGGAAGCGTTATTGATGTCGCCATCTCTCCACAGCAAGCGACCATTTCCGCGCTGTTAGGCCATGTGAGAAAGGCGGATATTGTCAGCGTGTCATCGCTGCGGCGCGGTGTTGCAGAAGCGATTGAGGCGATTGCTCATGGCGATGAAGGCACATCAAAAGTAGTTGGTCGCATGGTGGCGGATATTAAACTACCGCCGGGTACCATCATCGGTGCGATTGTACGCGGTGACGATGTCATTATCGCCAATAACAATCTACAGATAGAACAAGGCGACCACGTTATTATGTTTTTAACTGACAAAAAATACATTTCCGACGTCGAACGTTTATTCCAGCCAAGCCCTTTCTTTTTATAACGCCACATACCATAGGCGTGATCCACGCCTTATGGATATCTCTTATGGCAATTTTCCCCTCACTTGTTACGCTTTATAAAGTGGATAGCGGGAGAATAAGCCATGAGTGTGATAAAAGAATTTCGTGAATTTGCTATGCGAGGCAACGTTGTTGATCTTGCTGTCGGTGTCATTATTGGCGCAGCCTTCAGTAAAATCGTCTCGTCGCTGGTTTCAGATATCATTATGCCGCCATTAGGGTTGCTTATTGGCGGAGTCGATTTCAAACAGTTTCATTGGGTATTACGAGAGGCTCACGATAATATCGCCGCCGTCAGCATCAACTATGGTGCATTTCTTCAGAGTGTCTTTGATTTTATCATCGTTACATTCGCCATTTTTATGGCTATCAAAATCATGAACAAGCTACGCCGCGCACAGCAGGTAGAGCCTGATGCAACACCAAAGCTTACGCCGGAAGGAAAGTTATTAGCAGAGATTCGGGATTTACTCAAAGAGAGCGCTACAAAGCCGTCAGGTAATGGATAATTACTCAAAAACCGGACAACAAACTAAAAGGCCAGTGATAAAAATGGCATTCTTATCACTGGCCTCCCAGCCGTTACGTGCTGATGTATTTTTGTGTTTTTCTTTACGGCGATAACTGCCTTTTCCTTTCATATTCTGTTCTATACGCTGACGAAACAGTGGATCATGGAGCAAAGCTTCAAGCGCATTATCAGTTATTTTTCCTTTAGTATGACGATATTTCGACATATATCTGCCTCATTGGTTAATTTCAACATTACCTGCAATTATACAAACCTAATACTATAGTTATACCCCAGGTGTATTATCAGACTTATTATACCCATCATTCAAGGCGTACTGATAAACGTTATTCAGAAAATCCGTATTTATTCCTGACAATTGTAATCGTAATGCTAACGATCTCAATTTTCTGGATAACTCTACATGCTCTTCTGATGCCGGGCTTGTTGCATGTAATAAGTCAGCAATCATCAATGCTTCTTTACGACCTGACAGCTCTGCTGGCAGAAAACCTGCATTTTTCATCAGGTGATATATACCACGTAATTCAGCAGGCACCGCACTATTATCCTCTAATCGAAGAGGCTTACCACTTCCCGACAGATTATCTAATTCTCCACGCTGTTGTGCTTCAAGAATATAACGTTCAGCCCATTCATCAATCGGAAACATAACACAACCCCATACCGGAGATTTTGTTCACATGATAATAGCTTGAAAAGCGCTCGAACAGCGAGTGGAGGGCTAAAATAAGGACGTAAAAAAACCGGGTTTCCCCGGCTTTTTTACGCTAGTGCAGATTACTCCGCAGTAGCAACTTCTTCTGTTGCAGAAACTGCGCGATCAACGAGCTCGATGTATGCCATCGGCGCATTGTCACCAGCACGGAAGCCACACTTCAGAATACGAGTGTAACCACCGGCACGGCTCGCAAAACGCGGGCCCAGTTCATTAAACAGTTTAGCCACGATCTCGTTATCACGAGTACGGGCAAATGCCAGACGACGATTAGCAACGCTGTCGGTCTTGGCAAGAGTAATCAGCGGTTCAACAACACGACGCAGCTCTTTCGCTTTCGGCAGGGTCGTCTTGATAATCTCATGACGAACCAGAGAACCAGCCATGTTACGGAACATAGCCTGGCGATGGCTGCTGTTACGGTTCAGTTGACGACCACTCTTACGATGGCGCATGACCTTATCCTTCTCAGTAAAACCTTAACCTGTGATCTGGTTACTCATCGGCAATGCTTGCAGGTGGCCAGTTTTCCAGGCGCATGCCCAGAGACAAACCACGCGAAGCCAGCACGTCTTTAATCTCAGTAAGAGATTTTTTACCCAGGTTAGGCGTTTTAAGCAATTCAACCTCGGTACGCTGTACCAGATCACCGATGTAGTGGATAGCTTCTGCCTTAAGACAGTTAGCAGAGCGGACAGTCAATTCAAGATCGTCAACAGGGCGCAGCAGGATCGGATCGAATTCTGGTTTTTCTTCTTTCACTTCTGGCTGACGTACATCACGTAAATCAACAAAAGCTTCCAGTTGTTCGGCCAGAATAGTCGCCGCACGGCGGATCGCCTCTTCAGGATCGATCGTGCCATTGGTTTCCATTTCGATGACCAGCTTGTCCAGGTCAGTACGCTGTTCAACACGCGCTGCTTCAACATTGTAAGCGATACGCTCAACAGGGCTGTAGCATGCGTCCACTAACAGGCGACCAATCGGGCGCTCATCTTCTTCCGTATGTATACGGGCAGACGCCGGCACATAACCACGACCACGCTGAACTTTAATACGCATATTGATAGATGCGTTCTCATCGGTCAGATGGCAGATTACATGCTGTGGCTTGACGATTTCGACATCACCATCATGGGTGATGTCGGCTGCAGTCACAGGGCCAATGCCAGATTTATTCAGGGTAAGAATAACTTCATCTTTGCCTTGAACTCTCACCGCCAGCCCTTTCAGGTTGAGCAGGATTTCCAGGATATCTTCCTGTACGCCTTCTTTGGTGCTGTACTCGTGCAGTACACCATCAATCTCAACCTCGGTCACCGCGCAACCAGGCATGGATGAAAGCAGAATACGGCGCAGTGCGTTACCAAGAGTATGGCCGAAGCCCCGCTCTAACGGCTCAAGGGTCACCTTGGCGTGCGTCGAACTGACTTGCTCGATATCTACCAGGCGCGGTTTTAGAAACTCTGTCACAGAACCCTGCATTGTGTCCTCTCTTTGGTACTAAGCTTTACTTGGAGTAAAGCTCGACGATCAGGTGTTCATTAATGTCCGCAGACAGATCGGTACGTTCAGGAATACGTTTGAACACACCTTCCATCTTGGCAGCATCAACTTCCAGCCAAGTTGGCTTTTCACGCTGTTCAGCCAGCTCCAAAGCGGCCTTAACACGAGACTGCTTTTTCGCTTTCTCGCGGATGCTGACTACGTCATTCGGAGATACCTGATAAGAAGCGATGTTAACAACGCGACCGTTTACCATGACAGCTTTGTGGCTCACCAACTGACGTGCTTCTGCACGAGTCGCACCGAACCCCATACGGTAAACAACGTTGTCCAAACGGCCTTCCAGCAACTGCAACAGGTTTGCACCTGTATTGCCTTTCAGACGAGCGGCTTCTTTGTAGTAGTTACGGAACTGGCGTTCCAGAACACCGTAGATACGGCGAACTTTCTGCTTTTCACGCAACTGTACACCATAGTCGGACAGACGCGGTTTACGTGCGCCGTGCTGACCAGGAGCTTGTTCAATTTTACACTTGGAATCGATCGCACGAACACCAGACTTTAAAAACAGGTCGGTGCCTTCACGACGGCTCAGCTTGAGCTTAGGACCCAAATATCTTGCCATTTTCTTTCTCCAGCAATCCTAAAAGCGGCGTTACACGCGGCGCTTTTTCGGCGGACGACAACCGTTATGAGGGATCGGAGTCACATCAGTAATATTAGTGATGCGGAAACCAGCCGCGTTCAGAGCGCGGATAGTAGACTCACGGCCCGGACCAGGTCCTTTAACCATAACTTCCAGATTCTTGATACCGTACTCTTTCACAGCTTCAGCGCAGCGCTCTGCTGCTACCTGAGCGGCGAACGGAGTGGATTTACGAGAACCACGGAAACCGGAACCACCGGCAGTTGCCCAACCCAACGCATTACCCTGACGATCGGTAATAGTAACGATGGTGTTGTTGAAAGAAGCATGGATATGAGCCACACCGTCAGAGACTTGCTTTCTTACACGCTTACGTGCACGAATAGGTGCCTTTGCCATTATTCAATCACCCCGATTATTTCTTGATCGGTTTGCGCGGACCCTTACGGGTACGTGCGTTAGTCTTAGTACGCTGACCGCGTACCGGCAGACCACGACGGTGACGCAAACCACGATAAGTACCAAGATCCATCAGACGCTTGATGCTCAGGGTGATTTCACGACGCAGATCACCTTCAACAACGAATTTACCAACTGCATCACGCAGCTGATCAATTTGTTCTTCAGACAGCTCACTGATCTTAACATCTTCAGCGATACCCGTTTCAGCACAAATAGCCTTAGAACGAGTCTTGCCGATACCGTAGATCGAAGTTAATGCGATAACGGTATGTTTATGATCAGGAATGTTAATGCCTGCTATACGGGCCACTATGCACTCCTACAATTTTTATAAAGCAATACCATACTGAAAAGCCCGTTTTCAGGATACTCAAATGATATTGCAGTTACATACAAAAGATTGGCTGGCTAATCTAGCCAGCTCAATCCAACTTTGCAAGAAAAATATGCGAGATAATCAGCCTTGACGCTGTTTATGCTTCGGTTCGGCGCTGCAGATGACGCGAACGATGCCGTTACGCTTAACGATCTTACAGTTACGACATAATTTCTTGACGGAAGCACGAACTTTCATTTTTACTCTCCGTAACTTCTCAAGCGAAATCTAATTAGCGACTATAGCCTTTCAGATTTGCCTTCTTCAATGCAGACTCATATTGACTCGACATCAATAGCGTTTGCACTTGAGCCATAAAGTCCATGATCACAACAACAACGATCAACAGTGACGTACCACCGAAGTAGAACGGCACTTTCATTGCGTCACGCATGAACTCCGGGATGAGGCAGATAAAAGTAATATACATCGCACCAACCAAGGTCAGGCGCGTCATTACTTTATCAATATATTTTGCCGTTTGTTCTCCCGGACGAATTCCTGGCACGAATGCACCGGACTTCTTCAGGTTATCTGCTGTTTCACGCGGGTTAAATACCAACGCTGTATAGAAGAAACAGAAGAAGATGATTGCAGATGCATAGAGTAACACATAAAGCGGCTGACCTGGTTGTAAATACAACGAAATAGTCGTTAACCAGCTCCAGCCTGTACCGCCCCCAAACCACGATGCAATCGTCGCCGGGAACAATATTATGCTAGAAGCAAAAATAGCTGGGATAACCCCTGCCATGTTCACTTTTAACGGCAAATGTGTGCTCTGAGCAGCATACACGCGACGCCCTTGCTGACGTTTAGCGTAATTAACGACAATACGACGTTGACCACGTTCGATAAACACCACAAAGAAAGTCACCGCGAATACCAGCACTGCAACCAACAGCAACAGGAGGAAGTGCAGATCGCCTTGCCGCGCTTGCTCGATGGTATGGCCAATAGCCGGCGGAAGCCCCGCAACAATACCAGCAAAGATTATAATCGAGATACCGTTACCGATACCTCGTTCAGTAATCTGCTCGCCTAGCCACATCAGGAACATAGTTCCTGTGACTAAGCTGACAACAGCGGTGAAATAGAATGCAAAACCGGGATTAATCACGAGATCCTGCATTCCTGGCATATTGGGTAAACCGGTAGCAATACCGATTGACTGAAATATACCTAACACCAAAGTACCGTAACGGGTGTACTGGCTAATCTTACGTCTGCCAGCTTCCCCTTCCTTCTTTATTTCCGCTAAAGCCGGGTGAACCACCGTCAATAATTGAATGATGATGGATGCCGAAATATACGGCATGATACCCAGAGCAAAAATCGAAGCACGGCTAAGTGCACCACCAGAGAACATATTAAACATTTCAATGATGGTGCCACGCTGTTGTTCGAGCAATTTGGCAAGCACAGTGGCATCAATACCAGGAATTGGAATAAAAGAGCCAATACGGAAAACAATTAGCGCGCCGATTACAAACAGCAGTCTGCGCTTCAGCTCGCCAACTCCGCCTTTAGCACTTTGAAAATCTAATCCTGGTTGTTTAGCCATCTGCTACTTATTCCTCAATTTTGCCGCCAGCAGCTTCGATCGCAGCACGAGCACCTTTAGTGACGCGCAAACCACGGATCGTAACCGGACGTGCAACTTCGCCAGACAGAATTACTTTCGCAAATTCAATCTGAACGCCGATGACGTTAGCAGCTTTCAGCGTATTCAGATCGACAACATCACCTTCAACGCGAGCCAGATCAGACAGACGAACTTCGGCTGTAATCATTGCTTTGCGAGAAGTGAAGCCGAACTTCGGCAGACGACGGTATAAAGGCATTTGACCGCCTTCAAAACCACGGCGCACGCCACCGCCAGAACGAGAGTTCTGACCTTTGACACCACGGCCGCCCGTCTTACCGAGGCCAGAACCGATGCCGCGACCAACGCGCTTTGCAGCGTGTTTAGAGCCTTCGGCCGGAGACAGAGTATTCAAACGCATCTGTTACTCCTCCACTTTAACCATATAGGAAACCGCGTTGACCATACCACGAACTGCTGGCGTATCTTCACGCTCAACGGTATGACCAATACGACGCAGACCCAGGCCAAGCAGCGTTGCCTTGTGTTTCGGCAGACGACCGATTGCACTACGGGTTTGAGTGATTTTAATAGTCTTTGCCATGGTCAATTACCCCAGAATGTCTTCAACGGATTTACCACGCTTGGCAGCGACCATTTCCGGGGATTTCATGTTGGCCAGACCGTCGATAGTTGCACGAACCACGTTAATCGGGTTAGTGGAACCATAGGCTTTAGCCAATACGTTATGAACCCCTGCAACTTCCAGAACGGCGCGCATTGCACCACCGGCGATGATACCGGTACCTTCGGAAGCTGGCTGCATGAACACACGAGAACCTGTGTGCGCACCTTTAACCGGGTGCTGCAGAGTGCCGTTGTTCAGCGCGACATTCATCATATTGCGACGGGCTTTTTCCATCGCTTTCTGAATCGCTGCTGGAACTTCGCGTGCTTTACCGTAACCAAAACCAACGCGGCCATTACCATCACCCACTACAGTCAGTGCGGTGAAGGAGAAAATACGACCACCTTTAACGGTTTTAGATACGCGATTTACCGCGATCAGCTTTTCCTGCAGTTCGCCAGCTTGTTTTTCGATGTGAGCCATCTTACACCTCTACCTTAGAACTGAAGGCCAGCTTCACGGGCAGCATCTGCCAGTGCCTGGACTCGACCATGATATTGGAAACCGGAACGGTCAAAAGCGACTGCTTTGATGCCTTTTTCCAGAGCGCGTTCAGCAACAGCTTTACCAACAGCAGCAGCTGCGTCTTTGTTACCGGTGTACTTCAGTTGTTCAGCGATAGCTTTTTCTACAGTAGAAGCGGCTACCAGGACTTCAGAACCGTTCGGTGCGATAACCTGCGCATAAATATGACGGGGGGTACGATGTACCACCAGACGAGTCGCACCCAGTTCACGGAGCTTGCGACGTGCGCGGGTTGCACGACGGATACGAGCTGATTTCTTATCCATAGTGTTACCTTACTTCTTCTTAGCCTCTTTGGTACGCACGACTTCATCGGCGTAACGAACACCCTTGCCTTTATAAGGCTCAGGACGACGGTAGGCGCGCAGGTCAGCCGCTACCTGACCGATCAGCTGTTTATCAGCGCCTTTCAGCACGATTTCAGTCTGAGACGGACATTCGGCAGTAATACCTGCAGGCAGTTCGTGATCGATCGGGTGAGAGAAGCCCAGGGCCAAATTCACCACATTACCTTTCACGGCTGCACGATAACCTACACCTACCAGTTGCAGCTTTTTGGTGAAGCCTTCGGTAACACCGATAACCATGCTGTTCAGCAGAGCGCGGGTAGTCCCGGCCTGAGCCCAGCCATCAGCGAAACCTTCGCGCGGAGCGAAAGTCAGCACGTTATCAGCTTGTTTAACTTCTACAGCAGCGTTGACTTTGCGGGTCAGCTCGCCGTTCTTACCCTTAATCGAAATATCCTGACCGTTGAGTTTTACCTCTACGCCGGCAGGAATGACGACGGGTGCTTTTGCAACACGAGACATTCTTTCCTCCCGATTAAGCTACGTAGCAGATAATCTCGCCACCAAGACCAGCCTGGCGAGCTGCACGATCAGTCATCACACCTTTAGAGGTAGAAACAACTGCGATACCTAAACCGGCCATAACTTTTGGCAGCTCATCTTTGCGTTTATAGATGCGCAGACCAGGACGGCTTACACGCTGAATGCTTTCTACCACTGCCTTACCCTGGAAATACTTCAGACTCAGTTCCAGTACAGGCTTGGTGTCGCCTTCGATTTTGTAATCTTCAATATAACCTTCTTCCTTCAGCACTTTGGCAATTGCCACTTTCAGCTTGGAGGAAGGCATGGTGACCGCAACTTTGTTCGCGGCCTGACCGTTACGGATACGGGTCAGCATATCCGCGATCGGATCTTGCATGCTCATCTGTCTTTACTCCCGTGATTCAATTGGTGACAATTACCAGCTAGCCTTTTTCAGACCCGGAATTTCACCGCGCATGGCGGCTTCACGGACCTTGATACGGCTCAACCCGAACTTCCGCAGGAAAGCGTGCGGACGACCAGTCTGGCGGCAGCGGTTACGCTGACGGGACGGGCTGGAATCACGCGGCAGAGTCTGCAGCTTCAGAACAGCGTCCCAACGATCTTCGTCGGAAGCGTTCACGTCAGAAATAATAGCTTTCAGTTCTACGCGTTTAGCGAAGAATTTATTAGCCAGTTTCACGCGTTTGACTTCGCGTGCTTTCATGGATTGCTTAGCCATTAGTAACCCTACCTTACTTGCGGAACGGGAAGTTAAAGGCAGCCAGCAGAGCACGGCCTTCATCATCGGTTTTCGCAGTGGTGGTAATGGTAATATCCAAACCACGAACGCGATCGACTTTGTCATAGTCGATTTCCGGGAAGATGATCTGCTCACGCACGCCCATGCTGTAGTTACCACGGCCATCGAAAGATTTCGAAGACAGACCGCGGAAATCGCGGATACGCGGTACAGCAATGGTGATCAGACGTTCAAAGAACTCCCACATGCGTTCGCCACGCAGAGTTACTTTACAGCCGATCGGATAGCCCTGACGGATTTTGAAGCCTGCAACAGATTTGCGTGCTTTGGTGATCAACGGCTTTTGACCGGAGATCGCTGTCAAGTCAGCTGCTGCGTTATCCAGCAGTTTTTTGTCAGCAATCGCTTCACCAACACCCATGTTCAGGGTGATCTTCTCGACCCGAGGGACTTGCATGACAGAATGGTAGTTAAACTGAGTCATCAGTTTGCTAACTACTTCGTCTTTGTAGTAATCATGCAGTTTCGCCATCGTACTACTCCAAATTACTTGATAGTTTCGCTGTTAGACTTGAAGAAACGGACTTTTTTGCCGTCTTCGAATCTAAAGCCTACACGGTCCGCCTTGCCAGTGGCCGCATTGAAGATTGCAACGTTAGAAACCTGAACTGCAGCTTCTTTTTCAACGATGCCGCCTGGTTGATTCAGTGCCGGAACCGGCTTCTGATGTTTTTTAACCAGGTTGATACCTTCAACAATGACCTTGCCAGAAGACAGGACATTTTTTACTTTACCGCGCTTACCTTTATCTTTGCCGGTTAGCACGATAACTTCGTCATCACGACGGATTTTCGCTGCCATGGTTCGCTCCTTACAGTACTTCTGGTGCCAGAGAGATAATTTTCATGAACTTCTCAGAACGCAGCTCACGAGTTACCGGCCCAAAAATACGCGTACCGATCGGCTGCTCGCTGTTATTGTTCAGAAGAACACAAGCATTGCCATCGAAGCGAACGACAGAACCGTCAGGGCGACGAACACCCTTCCTGGTGCGCACCACTACCGCCTTCAGCACGTCGCCTTTCTTCACCTTGCCACGAGGAATTGCTTCCTTAATGGTAATTTTGATGATATCGCCGACGCCTGCGTAGCGACGGTGCGAGCCACCCAGAACCTTGATACACATTACGCGACGTGCACCGGAGTTGTCGGCCACGTTCAGCATAGTCTGTTCTTGGATCATGTTAGTGCTCCGCTAATGTCAACTACTACTTATGGGACCCAGAATCAGGTCGTTAAAAAAGCCCCATAATTGAGGGCGCAGCATTATAACACTGCTTATTCAATATGGGTAGAAAAAATAAACGGCCCAACAGTATTGAGCCGTTTATCTTATTCGAGAGCGCTTACTGTATTACAGAACCGCTTTCTCTACAACGCGAACCAGCGTCCAAGATTTAGTCTTAGACAGTGGACGGCATTCGCGGATTTCAACCACGTCACCGATTCCACATTCGTTGTTCTCGTCATGCACGTGCAGCTTGGTCGTGCGCTTGATGAATTTACCGTAGATCGGGTGTTTCACAAAACGCTCAATAGCGACAACAGCAGATTTCTGCATTTTGTCACTAACAACACGACCTTGCAGAGTACGGATTTTATCGGTCATTACGCACCCGCCTTCTCAGTCAGTAAAGTCTTAACACGTGCGACATTACGGCGCACTTGCTTCAACAGGTGAGTTTGTTGCAGCTGACCGCTGGCAGCCTGCATGCGCAGATTGAACTGTTCACGCAGCAGTCCGAGCAGTTCGGTATTCAGCTCTTCAACGCTCTTTTCACGCAGCTCTTTTGCTTTCATTACATCACCGTCTTAGTTACAAAGGTGGTTTTGATCGGCAGTTTCGCTGCTGCCAGTTCGAATGCCTCGCGGGCTAACTCTTCCGGCACCCCGTCCATTTCGTACAGGACTTTACCTGGCTGAATCAAGGCAACCCAATACTCCACGTTACCTTTACCTTTACCCATACGCACTTCAAGCGGTTTCTCGGTGATCGGTTTGTCCGGGAATACACGGATCCAGATCTTACCTTGACGCTTAACAGCACGAGTCATAGCACGACGAGCAGCTTCGATTTGACGAGCAGTCAGGCGACCGCGGCCAACAGCTTTCAGACCGAAAGTGCCGAAGCTCACATCCGTACCTGCAGCCAGACCACGGTTGCGGCCTTTGTGCACTTTACGGAATTTTGTACGCTTTGGTTGTAACATTCAGCGACTCTCCTTACTTGCGGCCTTTACGCTGCTGCTTTTTCGGTTGAGCAGCCGGTTTTTCCGGTTGTTCAACGGCAGCCATACCACCCAGGATCTCACCTTTGAAGATCCACACTTTCACACCGATGACACCGTAAGTGGTGTGCGCTTCAGAGGTGTTGTAGTCAATGTCAGCGCGCAGTGTGTGCAACGGAACGCGACCTTCGCGGTACCATTCAGTACGTAGCGATTTCAGCGCCGCCCAGACGACCGCTAACTTCAACTTTGATACCTTTAGCGCCCAGACGCATGGCGTTCTGAACAGCACGTTTCATCGCGCGACGGAACATAACACGACGTTCCAGCTGAGAAGTGATGCTGTCGGCAACCAGTTTAGCGTCCAGTTCAGGCTTACGAACTTCGGCGATATTAATCTGCGCCGGTACGCCAGCGATATCCGCTACGCCCTTACGCAGTTTTTCAACGTCTTCACCTTTTTTACCGATAACGATACCCGGGCGAGCAGTGTGAATGGTCACACGAATGCTTTTAGCCGGACGCTCGATAACGATGCGAGAAACGGAGGCTTTCTCCAGTTCCTTGTTCAGGTACTGACGAACTTTAAAATCGCTGTCCAGGTTGTCAGCGAATTCTTTGGTATTCGCATACCAGGTAGAGTTCCAAGTTTTGACAATACCCAGGCGAATACCATTAGGATGTACTTTCTGACCCATTGCTAGTCTCCAGAGTCTCAGCGATCGGACACAACCACAGTGATGTGGCTGGTACGCTTCAGGATGCGATCCGCACGACCTTTAGCACGCGGCATAATGCGTTTCATGCTCGGGCCTTCGTCTACGAAGATTTTCGCAACTTTCAGATCGTCAATGTCAGCGCCATCGTTGTGTTCTGCGTTAGCAATGGCAGACTCCAGTACTTTCTTAACCAGACCAGCAGCTTTCTTGTTGGTATAGGTCAGAATTTCCAGAGCTTGCGACACTTTCTTACCGCGAATCAGGTCAGCCACCAGGCGAACCTTCTGGGCAGAAGAACGAGCATGGCGATGTTTAGCGATAGTTTCCATCTCTTCCTCCTACCTTATTTCTTCTTGGCTTTTTTATCAGCCGCGTGGCCGCGATAAGTACGAGTCGGCGCGAATTCACCCAGCTTGTGTCCGACCATTTCATCAGAGATGAATACCGGAACGTGCTGACGACCATTATGGACAGCGATGGTCAAACCGATCATGTTTGGAAAGATCGTTGAGCGACGGGACCAGGTGCGCAGGGGCTTCTTGTCACCGCTTTCCACCGCTTTCTCTACCTTCTTCAGCAAGTGCAGGTCAATAAATGGACCTTTCTTGAGAGAACGTGGCATGGTTTATCCTCTAAAATTATTTAGTACGGCGACGTACGATGAATTTATCAGTACGCTTGTTGCTGCGGGTCTTCTTACCTTTGGTCTGAACGCCCCACGGAGTAACCGGGTGCTTACCAAAGTTACGACCTTCACCACCACCGTGCGGGTGGTCAACCGGGTTCATTGCCGTACCGCGAACGGTCGGACGAATACCACGCCAGCGTGCAGCACCTGCTTTACCCAGCACGCGCAGCATATGCTCTGCGTTGCCGACTTCGCCCAGCGTTGCGCGGCAGTCAGATTCGACTTTACGCATTTCGCCAGAACGCAGACGCAGGGTAACGTAAGCACCTTCACGAGCAACGATCTGAACGTAGGCACCAGCAGAGCGAGCCAGCTGGCCGCCTTTACCTGGTTTCATTTCTACGTTGTGAACCGTTGAACCGACCGGGATGTTACGCATCGGCAGGGTGTTACCGGTTTTGATTGCAGCATCAACACCAGACTGAATCTGGTCACCGGCTTTCAGGCCTTTCGGTGCCAGGATATAACGGCGCTCACCGTCTTTGTACAGAACCAGTGCGATGTTCGCAGAACGGTTCGGATCGTACTCAAGACGCTCAACAACTGCCGGAATACCGTCTTTGTTGCGTTTGAAGTCAACAATACGGTAAGCCTGTTTGTGGCCACCACCGATATGACGAGTGGTGATACGGCCATTGTTGTTACGACCACCGGATTTGCTGTTTTTTTCCAGCAACGGAGCAAACGGTTTGCCCTTGTGCAGCTCAGGGTTAACCACTTTAACAACGTGGCGACGACCCGGAGATGTCGGTTTACATTTAACAACTGCCATTGTATTACTCCTCCGACTTACTCTGCGCCGCCGATGAAGTCCAGATTCTGGCCTTCTTTCAGGGTGACGTAAGCTTTTTTCCAGTCGCTACGACGACCGATACGCTGTCCGTGACGTTTTACTTTCCCTTTGACAACCAGGGTGCGTACGTCATTGACTTCGACTTCAAACAGTTTCTGCACAGCAGCTTTGATTTCTGCTTTAGTCGCGTCTTTAGCAACTTTGAGTACGATGGTGTTGTTCTTTTCCATCGCAGTAGACGCTTTTTCAGAAACGTGCGGCGCGCGCAATACTTTCAGCAGACGTTCTTCACGAATCATGCCAGCATCTCCTCAACTTGCTTAACAGCATCAGCAGTCATAACCACTTTGTCGAAGGCGATCAGGCTAACCGGATCGATACCTGCTACGTCACGCACGTCAACCTTGTACAGGTTACGAGCGGCCAGGAACAGGTTTTCATCCAGCTCACCAGTGATGATCAGCACGTCATCCAGCGCCAGTTCTTTCAGTTTCTGAGCCAAAAGTTTAGTTTTCGGCGCTTCAACAGAGAACTTCTCGACAACGATCAGACGGTCTTGACGTACCAGTTCGGACAGAATGCTTTTCAGCGCGCCACGGTACATCTTTTTGTTTACTTTCTGGCTGTGATCCTGCGGTTTGGCAGCAAAAGTTACGCCACCAGAACGCCAGATCGGGCTCTTGATAGAACCAGAACGCGCACGGCCTGTGCCTTTCTGACGCCACGGTTTTTTACCGGAACCAGTTACTTCAGCACGGGTCTTCTGAGCGCGAGTACCTTGACGGGCACCTGCTGCGTAAGCAACAACAACCTGGTGAACCAGCGCTTCGTTGAAATCACGACCGAAGGTAGTTTCGGAAACAGTCAGCGCGCTTTGCGCGTCTTTCAATACTAATTCCATTGCTATCTCCTCACGCCTTCACAGCCGGTTTAACGATCAGGTCGCTACCGGTTGCACCCGGGACTGCACCTTTAACCAGCAGCAGGTTGCGCTCAGCGTCAACACGTACTACGTCCAGGCTCTGAACGGTGACACGTTCGTTACCCAGCTGGCCTGCCATTTTTTTGCCTTTAAACACTTTGCCCGGAGTCTGGTTCTGACCGATAGAACCCGGAACGCGGTGAGACAAGGAGTTACCGTGGGTAGCATCCTGAGTGCGGAAGTTCCAGCGCTTAACGGTACCGGCAAAGCCTTTACCTTTAGAAGTACCGGTAACGTCTACTTTTTTAACGTCAGCGAAAATTTCAACGCTGATGTTCTGCCCTACTGCGAATTCTTCACCGTCAGCAAGACGGAATTCGCGCAGAACGCGACCTGCTTCAACACCCGCTTTAGCGAAATGACCTGCTTCCGGTTTGGTCACACGGTTAGCTTTTTTAGCGCCGGTAGTGACCTGGACAGCACGGTATCCGTCGTTCTCCAGGTTTCTGACCTGAGTTACGCGGTTTGCTTCAATTTCGATTACGGTTACTGGGATAGATACGCCGTCTTCAGTGAAGATGCGGGTCATACCCACTTTTTTACCGACTAAACCAATCATTGTTTCAACCTCTCAATCGCTCAATGACCTGATTAACCCAGGCTGATCTGCACGTCTACACCGGCAGCCAGATCCAGACGCATCAGAGCATCAACGGTTTTCTCAGTTGGCTCAACGATGTCAACCAGACGCTTGTGAGTGCGGATTTCGTACTGATCGCGCGCGTCTTTGTTAACGTGCGGGGAGATCAGAACGGTGAAGCGCTCTTTGCGGGTCGGCAGCGGAATCGGACCGCGAACCTGCGCACCAGTGCGCTTGGCAGTCTCGACAATTTCCGCAGTTGATTGATCGATCAGACGATGATCAAACGCTTTCAGGCGGATACGGATTCTTTGGTTCTGCATGAGACCAGAGCTCCAATTATTTTATAAACGAAAATAATTACTCCTCACACCCATTACGATTGATGGGGGAGTGTAATCGTTCACAGTACATAACCCCCATATCGGGAGTATTGTTTAGCGGGCTTATTGCCTGCCTGCTGATTCTTTAAAGAATCAGGCCTACCATTTCAGGTAGGCCCGCGCATTATACGTATATTTGTTCAGGAAGCAACCGAAAGATGAAACTCACGGTTTAATCGACATACGGTCATGATGCCTCTTCTTTCAACTGCGTTTGGAGGTAATTCTGGATACCTAATCGGGCAATCAGTTCCAGTTCAGTTTCCAGCCAATCGATGTGCTCTTCCTCATCAGCCAGTACGCTAATCATGAGATCGCGGCTGACATAATCCCGAACCGAGTCTGCATAGGCGATAGCCTCACGAAGGCTTTTCGCACCTTCCAATTCTAAAGCCAAATCGGAACGCAGCATCTCCTCTACATCCTCACCAATGTTCAGCTTGCCAAGATCTTGTAGATTGGGAATGCCTTCTAAAAATAGAATTCGCTCGATATAACGGTCAGCATGCTTCATTTCATCTATCGATTCATGATATTCATGGTCGTTCAGACGCTTCAGGCCCCATGTTTTTAAACATACGGGCATGCAAAAAATACTGGTTAATCGCCACCAATTCGTTGCCCAATAGCTTATTCAAATGCGCAATGACGTTTTTATCACCTTTCATAGCTCAACTCCTCCGCTCCAGTACTAAAAAGTGTAGAAGCGCTTCGGGCAGAGTCAAAAGGTGGTCAGGTTCTGATTATGCAACTTGATTGAATTTCGCATCTTTTGCTATTTCATCATCAATAATCAGCCGAGCCTGACGCAGGCATTTACCACATTCTGTGCCAACCGGAACAAACTGCTTTAATTGTTTGAGAGATGCCGTGCGATGTTGACGAACAACCTGTCGGATGACTTTGTCAGAAATCGCATTACACAAGCAGACATACATACACGAGCCACTCATTTTTTAATCAACTGGTCGTATAGTAAATAAGAATCGTTTTTATTTCAATTAGCATAAGAACACATAAAAAAGGGCACCAAAGTGCCCTTTTCATTGCGTATATAAGTTATTGCAAATTAAGCGATAACTTTAGCAACCACGCCGGCGCCTACAGTACGGCCACCTTCACGGATTGCGAAACGCAGACCGTCGTCCATCGCGATCGGCGCGATCAGGTTTACGACCATCTTGATGTTGTCGCCAGGCATTACCATTTCCACGCCTTCCGGCAGTTCGATGGTGCCAGTCACGTCAGTCGTACGGAAGTAGAACTGCGGACGGTAGCCTTTAAAGAACGGCGTATGACGGCCACCTTCGTCTTTGCTCAGGATATACACTTCAGATTCGAACTGAGTGTGCGGCTTGATTGAGCCCGGTTTAGCCAGTACCTGACCACGCTCAACTTCATCACGTTTGGTACCACGCAGCAGAACGCCCACGTTCTCGCCCGCACGGCCTTCGTCCAGCAGTTTGCGGAACATTTCAACGCCGGTACAGGTGGTTTTCGCGGTGTCTTTGATACCCACGATTTCCACTTCTTCACCCACTTTCACGATACCGCGCTCTACACGACCGGTCACAACGGTACCACGGCCAGAGATAGAGAATACGTCTTCGATCGGCAGCAGGAACGGCTTGTCAATCGCACGCTCAGGTTCCGGGATGTAGCTGTCCAGTGCTTCGGCCAGTTCGATGATTTTCGCTTCCCACTCGGCTTCACCTTCCAGCGCTTTCAGCGCGGAACCACGGATAACCGGCGTGTCGTCGCCCGGGAAGTCGTACTGAGACAGCAGCTCGCGCACTTCCATCTCAACCAGTTCCAGCAGCTCTTCGTCATCAACCATGTCGCATTTGTTCAGGAACACGATGATGAACGGAACGCCTACCTGACGACCCAGCAGGATGTGCTCACGAGTCTGCGGCATCGGGCCGTCAGTCGCAGCAACAACCAGGATAGCGCCGTCCATCTGGGCCGCACCGGTGATCATGTTTTTCACGTAGTCGGCGTGCCCTGGGCAGTCAACGTGCGCGTAGTGACGAGTCGGGGTATCGTATTCAACGTGAGAGGTGTTGATGGTGATACCACGTGCTTTTTCTTCCGGCGCGTTATCGATCTGGTCGAATGCACGAGCCTGACCACCGTAGGTTTTTGCCAGAACGGTAGTGATGGCAGCGGTCAGCGTTGTTTTACCATGGTCAACGTGGCCGATAGTACCGACGTTAACGTGCGGTTTTGTACGTTCAAATTTTTCTTTAGACACGGCTATATTCCTTACTCAAATGCTCTCCCCTCATGGAGAGAGCACGGGATCAATGTTTTGTTAAACCTAAGTAATTTACTATAGGTTTATTACTTACGACGGGCTTCGATAACGGCCTGGGCAACGTTGTTCGGCGCATCATCGTACTTCAGGAACTCCATGGAGTAAGAAGCACGACCTTTGGTCAGAGAGCGCAGCTGAGTTGCATATCCGAACATTTCAGACAACGGAACTTCAGCGTGAATCACAACGCCAGTCACGTTGGATTCTTGACCACGCAGCATACCACGACGACGGCTCAAGTCACCGATGACGTCACCGGTGTTCTCTTCCGGCGTTTCTACTTCAACCTTCATGATCGGCTCAAGCAGAACAGGGCTTGCTTTGCTGAACGCGGCTTTAAAGGCAATAGACGCGGCCAGTTTAAACGCCAATTCAGAGGAGTCAACGTCATGGTAAGAACCGAAGTGCAGACGCACACCCAGATCAACCACCGGGAAGCCAGCCAGCGGGCCCGCTTTCAACTGCTCCTGAATGCCTTTATCAACGGCCGGGATGTATTCGCCAGGAATTACACCACCTTTGATGTCGTTGACGAACTCGTAACCTTTCGGGTTAGAGCCCGGCTCCAGCGGGTACATGTCGATAACAACATGACCGTACTGACCACGACCACCAGACTGTTTGGCGTGTTTACCTTCAACGTCGGTAACTTTAGCGCGAATCGCTTCACGATAAGCAACCTGCGGTTTACCTACGTTCGCTTCAACGTTGAATTCACGCTTCATACGGTCAACGATGATGTCGAGGTGCAGCTCACCCATACCTGCGATGATGGTCTGGTTTGACTCTTCGTCAGTCCATACGCGGAAAGACGGGTCTTCTTTCGCCAGACGGCCCAGAGCCAGACCCATTTTTTCCTGGTCAGCTTTGGTTTTCGGTTCTACAGCGATGGAGATAACCGGCTCAGGGAATTCCATACGCTCCAGAATGATCGGATGATCCGGGTTACACAGTGTGTCACCGGTGATCACGTCTTTCAGACCGATCGCAGCGGCGATGTCACCTGCGCGAACTTCTTTAATCTCTTCACGCTTGTTGGCGTGCATCTGAACGATACGGCCAAAACGCTCACGCTCAGATTTCACTGAGTTCAGTACGGTATCACCGGAGTTAACGACACCGGAGTACACGCGGAAGAACGTCAAGTTACCCACAAACGGGTCAGTTGCGATTTTGAACGCCAGTGCAGAGAAAGGCTCGTCATCGCTAGCGTGACGTTCAGCAGGCGTGTCTTTACCGTCGTCCAGCATACCTTTGATGGCCGGAACATCGGTCGGCGCAGGCAGGTAATCGATAACGGCATCCAGCATTGCCTGAACACCTTTGTTCTTGAACGCAGAACCACAAGTTACCAGGATGATTTCGTTGTTCAGAACGCGCTGACGCAGAGCAGTTTTGATTTCTGCTTCAGTCAGTTCTTCACCACCCAGGTATTTCTCCATCAGCTCTTCAGACGCTTCAGCTGCGGATTCGATCAGGTTCTGGTGCCACTCGGTTGCCAGATCCTGCATATCAGCCGGGATGTCTTCGTAAACGAAGGTCGTACCTTGGTCTGCTTCGTTCCAGTTGATGGCTTTCATTTTCACCAGGTCAACAACACCGGTGAACGCTTCTTCAGCGCCGATAGCCAGCTGCAACGGAACCGGGTTGGCACCCAGACGTGCTTTAATCTGGTCAACCACTTTCAGGAAGTTCGCGCCCATACGGTCCATTTTGTTAACGAACGCAATACGCGGAACTTTATATTTGTTTGCCTGACGCCATACGGTTTCAGACTGCGGCTGAACACCACCTACCGCACAGTAAACCATCACTGCGCCATCCAGTACACGCATGGAACGTTCTACTTCGATGGTGAAGTCAACGTGCCCCGGGGTGTCGATGATGTTGATGCGGTGCGGTTCATACTGTTTAGCCATACCGGACCAGAAAGCGGTGGTCGCAGCGGAGGTAATGGTAATACCACGCTCCTGTTCCTGCTCCATCCAGTCCATGGTCGCGGCGCCGTCGTGAACTTCACCGATTTTGTGGTTTACACCGGTGTAGAACAGAATACGTTCAGTGGTAGTGGTCTTACCGGCGTCGATGTGTGCACTGATACCGATATTACGATAGCGTGCAATGGGTGTTGTACGAGCCATTTGTTTCCTCTATTCCTAGGGCGTTCTAAGTAGTAAAACCCAGACGGGTTAGCCTGTTGGGCACCCGCCGGGTTATTAACGTCTACGCAGGGATTACCAGCGGTAGTGAGCGAACGCCTTGTTGGCTTCAGCCATACGGTGAACGTCTTCACGTTTCTTCACAGCAGTACCTTTGTTGTCTGCTGCATCAGAAAGTTCGTTCGCCAGGCGTAAAGCCATGGATTTATCACCGCGTTTACGAGCAGCTTCAACGATCCAACGCATAGCCAGAGCATTGCGACGAACCGGACGAACTTCAACCGGAACCTGATAAGTAGAACCACCAACGCGACGAGACTTAACTTCGACAGTCGGACGCACGTTGTCCAGTGCTGCTTCAAAGGCTTCCAGGTGGTCTTTACCTGAGCGCTGAGCCAGGGTCTCCAGCGCAGTATAGACGATTGCTTCTGCAGTAGATTTTTTACCATCTACCATCAGGATATTGACAAATTTAGCCAGCAGTTCTGATCCGAATTTCGGATCTGGCAGAATTTTACGCTGACCAATGACGCGACGACGTGGCATGGAAATACTCCGTTGTTAATTCAGGATTGTCCAAAACTCTACGAGTTTAGTTTGACATTAAAGTTAAAACGTTTGGCCTTACTTAACGGAGAACCATTAAGCCTTCGGCTTCTTCACGCCGTATTTGGAACGGGATTGCTTACGGTCTTTAACACCAGAGCAGTCCAGCGCGCCACGAACGGTGTGGTAACGCACACCTGGCAGGTCTTTAACACGACCGCCACGGATCAGGATCACGGAGTGCTCCTGCAGGTTATGACCTTCACCGCCGATATAGGAGGTAACTTCAAAACCGTTGGTTAAACGAACACGACATACTTTACGCAGTGCGGAGTTCGGTTTTTTCGGAGTGGTAGTATATACACGGGTACATACGCCACGTTTCTGCGGGCATGCTTCCAGCGCCGGAACGTTGCTTTTAGCAGCCTTCAGGGAGCGTGGTTTGCGTACCAGCTGGTTAATTGTTGCCATTAAAAAAGCTCCTGGGTTTTGCTTCGTAAACACGTAATAAATCACCCCATACCGAGACAGAGGCAAAGTATGAGGACGCAGAATTTTAGGACTGGCCGGGTAAGGAGTCAAGAAATATACAAAAGGGTCAAATCACCAAGCCAGTTGCCGGGTATGCAGGGCAGTCAGTCTCACAAATCCAGTATAGTCAACTAACGTGACTGCGCTGGAAATTTGCGCAGTCAAACCGCGCGCCTCGACATCCTCTATCAGTGCATAAACCGAGGCAGGAGAGGAGGAACGCAAACGCTCACAGACTGACGATCCGTCAAGCGCGGCAATAACGCCATCCTGTATTAATAAGATAGCATCGTCAGCGCAGGTCATACGAATCAGCGCCTCTAAATCGATGTGATAAGGCGAACGCGCAACGGTATGTAACATGAGAGTCAGCTCAATCAGCTCAAAAAGTCAGCACGCGGTCATACGTATTCAGTATGGTTCGCAATGCTTCAGGGGCCAGAACATCGACATCCAACACCCAGTTTGTCTGGGCTGATAACCCCCGCTGGCGCATTGACGCTTCGCACAGGTAGCAGTGTTGTATGTCATAGAGCGGCAACACGCCGAACGTAGCGATATAATTACGCATCAAAATTTTGTCGGGCTGCTGTGATGGAAGCAGTTGCAAGACGCCATCGGCAAGAAAAAAAACGCCAATCTCTTCGGTAAGCGCCGACATCGCCAGCAGCGCATCAAGACCTTCCCGACCAGCGGCACTACCATGAGGGGGCTGAGTAAAAACAAAAGCAACGCGACCAGCCATCGTGACGTATCTCCACCGCGAAAACGCTATGATTATTAAAACTGTACTACTCGGTCACAGGTGAGAACCGACTCGGATAACTCGCCAAGCCCGCTTAACAAGAAGCCGGGCTGAAGGTTAGCCGAGGCCAGCTTCAATTGCCCGGCTTGCTGCGTATCGGTCACACCTCGCCGCAACGCCGCCGCCACACAGACATTGAGCGTGACCTGATGGGCTTGCGCCAACTGCTGCCAGGCGCGCACCAGGTCAAACTCGTCGCTGGCAGGGGCGGTGAGTTGGTTCGCATTCAGCACCCCTTCGCGGTAGAAAAACACGCTCTGTAACTGATGACCTTGCGTAAGCAGAGCCTGAGCGAACTGATAGGCGCTGCTCGCTTGTTGAGTGCCATAGGCCGGGCCAGTTACCAGCAGGCAGTAACGCAACATCACCGATCGTGCCCGCTGAAGTCGCCACTTTTGAACTGGCGGATGTACAAATACACCGTGTGCTTGGAGATATTTAACCGATCGGCCACCTGATTAATGGCGTCTTTGATGTCAAAAATCCCTTTTTCATACAGATTCAGCACGATCTGACGATTTTTGGCATTGTTGGATACGCTGCGGTCGGCATTGACCTCTTCAATAGTAAATTCCAGCGTCTGGGCCACCAGTTCATCAACGGAAGAGGCAAAATTCACCGAGGAGGCCACTTCCTTGATTTCTGGCGGCAGGAAGGTTTGCATAATCTGAGAGAACGGCACATCAAGGTTCATATTGATGCACAATAAACCTATCACGCGCTGCTCACGGTTACGGATAGCAATGGTCACAGACTTCATCAACACGCCGCTTTTCGCGCGGGTGAAATAGGCTTTCGATACACTGCTATCTTCACCGGCCATATCATGCAGCATGCGCAGGGCCAAATCGGTAATGGGGGAGCCGATTTTACGTCCGGTGTGTTCGCCATTCGCAATACGCACAGCAGAACACTTCAGGTCTTCCAACGAATGCAGTACTATCTCGCAATGATCGCCAATTAACATCGCCAGGCCGTCAACCACCGCTTCGTACGATTTCAGTATCTCGTAATCTGTTGGTATAAACGGGCGCTGGTCTAGTAAATCAAGATCATGGGATTCGCCGTTCACAAGCGAAGTAGACATGACAGGCACCACCCTCAACGTCATTATCATTGTATTTGACAGGCCGATAAGTCTATCAAATAACCCTGACGTCGTCCTTTGTATTTCACGTTGCGCCTTAGCTGTGGCATCTTAAGGTTGCGTTAATTTACGCTCTTTAGAGTGCGTCGCATCACATTTAATCCCTCATGGATGGCCTATCCGAATGTTTAAATTACCTCGACTATCCCGCCCTGTTTTGAACAGTTTTATCTATAACCTGATTTTCGCCGGTTTTATTACCCTGGTACAAAATATCGCCTATTACCGTCAGGTTTCTCATTTAATCGAGGTAACGACTCTGCGCGATGGCCTGTTTTTGGCCTCTATGCCAGTAGTGATTTTTTCTGTTTTAAATATTTTATTGATTCTGCTGTGCTTTTCCTGGTTGCGCCAGATAGTGGTTGCCCTGTTACTGCTGGGCGGCGCGGCCGTGCAATATTTTATGATGAATTACGGCATCATCATCGATCGCATCATGATGCAAAACGTGTTTGAAACCACCTTTGCCGAATCAATGGCGTTGGTCACACCGCAATATCTCATCTGGCTGACGTTACTGGGCATCGTGCCTGCGGTGGCGGCGTTATGGATAAAAATCAAGCCTGCCCCTTTCAGCTACCTGACCATCGGCGCTCGCAGCCTTAATGTGCTGGTCTCGGTTGTGGTTATTTTACTGGTCGCCGCGTTCTTCTATAAAGATTACGCCTCGCTGATGCGTAACAACAAAGAACTGGTTAAATCGCTAACGCCCAGCAATCTGATTTTCGCCAACATTTCTTATTACCGGCACCATGCGCAAAGTAATCAGCCATTAGTGCAAATTGGTCTGGATGCGCATAAAAAGCCGATGCCATCCGATAATGGCAAGAAAAACCTGGTTATTCTGGTCGTAGGCGAAACCTCCCGCGCAGAAAACTTCTCGCTGGGCGGGTACAGCAAACCCACCAACCCGCGCCTGACCAATCAGAATGTTATCTATTTCAGCCAGACTTCATCGTGCGGTACGTCTACCGGCGTCTCGGTTCCGTGCATGTTCTCAAACATGCCAAGGGAGCACTATGACGAGCAATTGGCCGCTCATCAGGAAGGGTTACTCGATGTCCTGCAACACGCGGGGATTAACGTTCGCTGGCATGAAAATGATGGCGGCTGCAAAGGTGCCTGTGCCCGAGTGCCGACGCAAGACATTATTAACCTGAACCTGCCGGAGCTGTGTTCAGAAGGCGAATGCCTTGATGAAGCGCTGTTTAGCGGCATGGAAGAACACATTAATCAATTGAATAACGACGGAATTATCGTACTGCATACCATGGGTAGCCACGGCCCTGCCTACTACCAGCGCTACCCCAATACCTTTAAGGCATTTACCCCCAGCTGCGATACCAACCAAATCCAAACGTGCTCACGCGAATCATTAATCAATACTTACGACAATACGATTCTCTACATAGACTATATTGTTGATAAGGCAATTAATGTCTTGAAAGGGCATCAGGATAAGTTTAACACCGCGTTGGTCTATCTCTCTGACCACGGTGAGTCACTGGGTGAAGATGGCGTGTATCTGCACAGCATGCCGTATGCCATCGCCCCCACACAACAAACGCATATCCCGATGCTAATGTGGTTTTCCAGCGGCTATCAGCAGCAATTTGCCATCAATGATAGTTGTATGCGTAAACAGGCCAATGAGCAGCGTTTCTCCCAGGACAACCTTTTCCACACCGTTCTGGGCATGTTTAACATTGCGACCCAGGAATATCAGGCGCCGCTTGATATCCTGCAATCGTGTCGGGGCACTTCATGAAACTGTTGATTGTTGAAGATGATACGTTGTTACAGGAAGGGTTGTTACAGGCGATGCGCCACGAGGGTTATGTGTGTGATTGCGCCGCCACCGCCCGCGAAGCAGACGCGCTGATTGTTAGCGCTCACTATAGCCTGGTGGTGCTGGATTTAGGGCTACCGGATGAAGATGGCCTCACGCTGCTGGGGCGCTGGCGGCGGAATAACTACAAACAGCCGGTGTTGATCCTGACGGCCCGCGACACCGTTGATGACCGCGTAATCGGCCTCGATGTCGGGGCTGACGATTACATGATCAAACCCTTTGCATTAAGCGAATTTCAGGCCCGCGTCCGGGCGCTGATACGCCGACATCAGGGCTCTAGCGATAGCTGGATTCGGGTGGATAACATTACGCTTGATCTCAACAGTCAACAGGTCATGCTGGATGATAAACCGGTGGTGTTAACGCCAAAGGAGTTTGCCATTCTCTCGCGGCTTATTTTGAAAGCAGGCTCGCAGGTACACCGCGAGGTACTTCATCAGGATCTCTACAGTTGGGATGATGACCCCTCCTCCAATTCACTGGAAGTTCACATCCATAACCTGCGACAAAAAATTGGTAAAAACCGCATCAAGACGCTGCGCGGATTTGGTTATCTGTTAACCAAGGAAGATCCGTCATGAGGCTTTTTCCACGCCCTTCCCCAATGGAGAGAACCGCCAGCATCCGTACCCGATTGATTCTGACATTAGGGTGCATTTTGCTGGTCAGTCAGTTACTGAGCGTGGTGTGGTTATGGCATGAAAGCGAAGAGCAAATTCAGTTACTGGTTGAACAGACGCTAACGGCAAAGAACCTCACTCAGGATATCCAGCTCGAAGTGCATGAAGCGATTGCGTCACTGAGTATTCCAAGCCTGGTGATGGTCATTGCCTCGCTGATAATGTGCGCGCATGCGGTGAACTGGATAACCCGGCCATTGCTAACGCTTCAGGACGAATTGCACAACCGCACGGCGGAAAATCTGGAACCGTTGCAACAGCGCAGCGACGTCACCGAGATTGCAGCGGTGATTACCAGCATGAATCAGTTATTTGTGCGGTTTAGCGAGTCACTGCGTCGAGACCGGCAATTCGCCTCGAATGTCGCCCACGAACTGCGTACGCCGCTGGCAGGCATCCGGCTGAGTCTGGAACTGCACGAACAACTGCACCACATTGACTGCCAGCCATTAATAAAACGCGTCGATCAACTGACAAAAACCATTGAACAGCTGTTATTGCTGGCGCGCGCCAGTAACGAGCTGGCGGCCGGTCATTATGAAATGATTTCACTGCTTGAGGATGTCATCGCCCCGAAGAAAGACGAACTGGAACAGATGGTCGCCATTCGCCAGCAACGGCTTGACTGGCGATCGCCTGAACACATCAGGCGCGTGCCGGGCAACATGACCCTGATACAACTGCTGTTACGTAATCTGGTAGAAAACGCACACCGTTATAGCCCGGAAAACAGCACCATCACCATCACCATCCTTGAACATGACGATGACAGCACCGAGTTTATCGTCGCCGATGAAGGGCCGGGGATTAATGAATCTCAGGTCGGCGAATTAACCAAAGCCTTTGTACGCATGGATACGCGCTATGGCGGTATCGGGCTCGGGCTGAGTATTGTCACCCGCATCGTACAATTACATTACGGCGAGTTTTTTCTGGAAAACCGCAGCGACAGAACCGGAACCCAGGCGCGGGTAGTGTTCAAATACCACGATGACAGCCTGATAGGTTACGCGCCGCAAGACGCAGCCTGACACAACCAATCAGCCTGCAATTTTAGAGATAAAAAAACCGCCGATGTGATACACCGGCGGTACTGATAGCATCGTGGCCGTGTTGCCAGAGCGCAACACCCAGCCGCTGTCAATGCACTTACTGTGCGCAATGCGCTTACTGTGCGGCTTTCTTCGCTTTTTCGTCAGCCGGTTTTTCCGCTTTTGCTGCATCAGCTTTCGGTGCATCAGCTGCTTTAGCCTCTGCATCCGCTTTGATATCCAGCAGTTCAACTTCGAACACCAGCGTAGAGTTAGCCGGAATACCCGGTACGCCTGCTTCACCATAAGCCAGAGCCGGTGGGATAACCAGCTTGATCTTACCGCCTTTCTTCACATGCTTGAGGCCTTCTGTCCAGCCGGGGATAACACCATCCAGACGGAAAGAGAGCGGCTCGCCGCGTTTGTAGGAGTTATCAAACTCCGCGCCATCAACCAACGAACCTTTGTAATTCACAACAACGGTATCGCTGTCTTTCGGCGCATTGCCGGTTCCTTCCTTGTCTACCTGATAGAGCAAGCCGGATTCGGTTTTCTTCACGCCTTTCTCTTTCGCAAACGCGTCGCGATACTTGGTGCCTTTATCGGCATTATCTTTGGCATCCTGCTTCATTTTCGCCTGAGCAGCTTCTTTCACTCGGCCCTCAAATGATTGCAGGGTTTTCTCTATCTCTTCGTCAGACAGTTTGCTCTTGTCAGCGAACGCATCCTGCACGCCCTGGATTAATTGCTGTTTATCCAGTTTGATGCCTAATTTTTCCTGTTCTTTCAGGGAATTATCCATGTAACGGCCTAATGATGCACCCAGTGCATACGCGGCAGCTTCTTCGTCGCTCTTGAATTTAGACGGTGCAGCTTTCGCCGCATCAGCCGCAGCCGGTGCAGCGGCTGCCGTATCCGCAGTTTTGACCGCATCTTCAGCCATAACGCCCGTGCTCAAGGCCAGTCCCATAGCCGCCGTCAACAGTGTGACTTTAAACAGTGATTTCATCCATCTCTCCAACATTCGGAGCACCATGCCCCGGCAACATTAACATTTCGCCAGCTACTATAACGTCGTGCATAAAGACAATACAACGACGTGCCGCACCGGATAGCGAAAAATTCCGCTCCACAGGAAAGCAGCGCGATGACATGCGGTTTTACTACCAGAAACTTACACTTTCTGACACACTCTGCGCACAACGCAGCGGAGGGAACAGAATGTCACCATCATCACTGGAGCAACGGCTCGAATTGCTGGAAAGTCGCCTGGCTTTTCAGGATATGACCATTGAGGTGTTGAATCAGACCGTGGTTCAGCACGAACTGGAAATGGCGCGGTTACGCGAACAGCTGCGGTTAATGACAGAAAAACTGCGCGCCGCCTCTCCCTCGATGATCGCGTCGCAATCAGAAGAGACGCCGCCGCCACATTACTGACTATCCGCCAGAATCACCGCCGTCTCACCGGCTGGCTGGCGAAAAACCACGTCGATAACGTCAGGCTTTGCGCCACTGCCGGGGGCTGATGCCAAACCAGCGGCGAAACGCGCGGGAAAATGCGCTCACCTCGGAGTAGCCAAGCAAAAACGCCATCTCGGAAATCGACAGCTGGCGCTGTTGCAGATAATGCGTGGCCATTTCACAACGCACCTTCTCCACCAGTTGGGTAAAGGTGATGCCCTCTTCTTTCAGGCGGCGCTGTAAAGACCAACTCGAGAGTCCTAACTGTTCGGCCACCTCTTCCAGTGCCGGTTCACCCTGCGGCAGCGCCTGACGCAACCGCGCCCGCGCCATTTCAACCACGCTTTGCTGCGGCGCCTCGCTATTGAGCTGGCGCAGCGCATCCTGCACCACCAGCAACAGCAGCGGGTCATGCTCGGGCATCGCGCGCATGACGTCGCGTTTAGGGATGAGTAAGGAGTTGAACGGTTGGTCAAAATAGACTGGCGCATCAAACACTTTACAGTGCTCATGCCACTGCTCAGGACGAGGATGCTCGAAATGCACTTCGCGGGGGGCCCAGTTTTTACCCGCAGCATGACGAATCAGATTTAAGATCATCCCCAGTGTCAGTTCCGCATCCTGACGGCAGTGTAAGATTGCACCGTGGCGCACCTGATAGTCAAAACGCCAGCAGTCGCCTTTATCCACCAGACGGATCAGGGTGTCATGCTGATGAAACGGAAAAGCCGTGACGACGTTATGCAATGCCTGCTCCAGCGTAGCGCTGCATAACCCAACATAGCCTATCAGCCCGAGCGACTGCGGTTTGAATTGCCGACCATAGTGCAAACCGAAGTTGTCACAGGCGGAATAGCGGGCCGCCTCCTCCAATACCCGGCAATAGTTAACCAACCCGACACTCAGCGTCGGGCAACCGAGCCGCTCCGGGTCAATCCCGCTGATCCCTAAAATACGATCGGCATCGCCGCCCTTCTCGCCAATAAACGCCGTCAGGCCAGATGCCGCCGCCGCCAGCACCCCATGGTGCCCGATGGGTAATGCGGCAAGCGGCGGGAGCCGAAAAGAGGGAGTTTCCATGATGCTGCCTCACACAACCGACACAATATCATCAACCTGCAATTTCCATACCAGACATAATGCATTGATAAATATCGAGTCATATTGATAGCCAGCACCTCAAGGCACCAGAAAATAGCGGTGATTGCGCATGTATGGTGCATCCCACGGATACCGTGCTCACACAAAAACAGAGCATTATGGCGGCGGCGCGTCAGGCCCCCACCGGCAACGCGCAGTTTTCCAGGTAGCGGCGACACAGCCGCACGCTGTGCGCACTCCAGTCTGCCCCCAGACTTATCGCCTGCTCAGTCTGGCGATGAGAACCCGCCCAGGCCATCAGTTGAATACGCCGCTGAATCAGCAACGCCGGGATAACCGCTTTATCTTCCGCGCTCAACGGACAAATCCGCTGATAACCGGCCAGCCAACCGGCTACCCAGTCTGGCGCACTGGGGTGATGCTCAACAAAGCTGATGGCCGCTGCCAAATCGTGCAAATACCAGCCAAAACCACAGTCATCAAAATCAATCACCTGTGTTTCCCCCGCTTGCAGCAGCAAATTGGTCAGACGAAGATCGGCGTGAATCAGACCATAACGCTGACTCCCCTTACCGTAAGCCGCCAGCGCCTCACGCACGTGCGCGATGGCATCCTCAACAACCGGGTAATCGGCAACACGCAGGTTCGGCGCTTCCTGCCAGTGTCCCCAGTGTCCCTTCGGCCCAACCATCGTGTCGTGATCCCAGACAATACGGCGAAAACCGGAGGGCGTCACCCAGCGACGGCTGTGCTGATGCAGACGGGCGGTGATAATCCCCAGTTGCTCGAACGCGGCGGCATTGACGGCGGTCGTCGGCATCACGCCGTCAATCCAGTGAAACAGCACCACGTTGCGAGTGGTGCCGTCATTCATCACGACGGTTTGCACCTTCTCGCCATCCATCCCACCTATCGCCTGCGGTACGGTAATCCCCTCTGCGCGCAGCGCATCAAGCCACAGTAATTCACAGGCTATCTCTTCACGTTGATGATAGCCGGGGCGGTGGATACGCATGGCATAACGCTTGCCCTGCGCTTGCACGCAATAGGTGGCGTTTTCAGAGCGGCACAGCAGCGACAAGGAACCTTGCAACGCCAATGGGTAGCGCGTTATCGCCTGCGCGGCTAACTGGTCAAGAGTGGTGTTATCAAGCGTATCGTACTGTTCAGCCATCTTCGTTGCCCCACGAGTGATCTCATTCAACGGGGTGCCCGTGACAGGGCACTGCCAGGCTTTCAGGATGGAACGTCTTAGGTTGTGATGCTTGACACAAAAACATCATTACTTGACTGCACGCGACATTGCCCCCGGTCACGGCAGGCCGTTTGACCGCAGCGCGCAAAAATCTCCGGGTTGGGGTCAAGTCTCGGCTACCGCGCTGGCGCATTATCGGCAACAAGCGGGCTTCCCGGCACATCCGGCAGGCTAATGGCATGACAAAGATACCCAACGCACGCACAAAAACTATGCCGCGCTTTAATCAGCAATCAGCGAATCGCCGATAGGTTTTGACCACGCAGCCATCCAACGGACGGTTGACCATCCATGTTTTAGCTATCAGTGGTGATAAAAACCGACGGTTTTTATGCCACGTCTTGTAGGGGAGAGCGTCATGACAATGCAGTTAAAACCCACTTTGGGTACGCTTCATCTGTGGGGGATCGCCGTCGGTCTGGTGATTTCCGGTGAGTATTTTGGCTGGAGTTATGGCTGGGGAGTGGCGGGGACACTGGGTTTTCTCGTCACTACATTGATTATTGCCGCCATGTACACCTGTTTTATTTTTAGTTTTACCGAGCTGACCACGGCAATCCCACACGCAGGCGGCCCGTTTGCCTACAGCCGCCGTGCCTTCGGCGAAACCGGTGGATTGATTGCCGGTATGGCAACCTTGATAGAATTTGTGTTCGCTCCCCCCTCTATCGCCATGGCGATTGGTGCCTACCTGAATGTGCAGTACCCCTCTCTTGACCCGCGTTATGCCGCAACCGGCGCGTATCTCATCTTCATGGCGCTCAACATTCTGGGCGTAAAACTGGCGGCCATGTTTGAACTGTGCGTGACGGTGCTGGCGGTTATCGAGCTGCTGGTGTTCATGGGCGTGGTGGCACCGGGCTTTAGCGTCAGCCATTTTGTCGCCAACGGCTGGGCGGGCAGCGACCAATTCGGCAGCACGGCCATTGCCGGTATTTTTGCCGCGATTCCGTTTGCTATCTGGTTCTTTCTGGCTATTGAGGGCGCGGCAATGGCGGCAGAAGAAGCCAAAGACCCACAGCGCACCATCCCTAAAGCCTACATCGGCGGTATTATCACGCTGGTGGTGCTGGCGCTTGGCGTGATGGTGATGGCCGGTGGCGTGGGTGACTGGCGCGCGCTGTCTAACATTAACGACCCACTGCCACAGGCCATGAAGACGGTAGTAGGCGCAAACTCCGGCTGGATGCACATGCTGGTGTGGATTGGCTTGTTCGGGCTTATCGCCAGCTTCCACGGCATTATTCTTGGCTACTCACGCCAGTTCTTCGCACTGGCACGCGCCGGGTATCTCCCTGCCGGGCTGGCGAAACTGTCGCGCTTTCAAACGCCGCACCGCGCCATTCTGACCGGTGGCGTCATCGGTATTGCCACCATTTTTAGCGATAACTGGATTCACCTGCAGGACATGAACCTGACCGCCGCCATGATTACCATGGCCGTGTTCGGTGCCAATGTTATGTACATGATGAGTATGTTGAGCCTGTTTCGCCTGCGCCGTACCGAACCGATGCTAACGCGCACCTTTTTGGCACCCGGCTACCCGGTATTGCCCGCAATCGCGCTGGTGCTCTCGGTTATCTGCCTGATAGCGATGCTGTGGTTCAACCCGGTCATTGGCGGGCTGTTTATCGTGTTGATGCTGGCAGGATACAGCTATTTTCTGATGACGCGCGCCCAGCGCGACAACGCCCCGCAGGACGCGATGCTGGTCGGCAAAGAGTAACCGGTTTTGCTGACGCCCGACGTTTAACCCCGCGCCTGACCTGACGGAGAAGGCGCATAAAAAAAGGCCGCGCAAGCGGCCTTTTTACAACAAGGTCAATCAGTGGTGGCAACCGCAACCGCCGTTACCGCCGCAACCGCCTTTACCATGCTCGTGGTCATGGTCGTGGCCGTGACCGCCGCAGCAGCCTTCATGGTCGTGGTCATGATCGTGCGCGCCATGCACATGGCCGTGCTCAAGCTCTTCCGCCGTTGCTTCACGAATAGCCACCACTTCCACGTTGAATTTCAGATTCTGGCCAGCCAGCATGTGGTTGCCATCAACCACAACATGGTCGTCCTGTACTTCGGTGATTTCCACCGGTACCGGCCCCTGGTCGGTATCAGCCAGAAAACGCATGCCAACCTGTAACTCATCGACACCCACGAACACGTCTTTTGGCACGCGCTGCACCAGATTGTCATCGTATTCGCCGTACGCGTCGTTAGCGCCAACGCTGACGTCAAAGCGCTCGCCCACATCACGGCCTTCCAGCGCTTTTTCCAGACCGGAAATCAGCGAACCGTGACCGTGCAGATAGTCCAGCGGTGCGCTCACCGGAGACTCATCAACCAATACTCCATCTTCTGTACGTACCTGATAGGCGAGGCTGACCACCAGGTCTTTTGCTACTTTCATGATATCTCCTAGCGTTGGAAATCAATTTTGCGCAAATTGTAGCGGAAAATTGGCCCCCTGTACTGCATGAGGGAAAAAAACTCTGCCCGGACTGCCGCAGGCCAAGCCACCGCAGACACCCGTAACGGTTTCATGCACCTGAACGCAGGCGCGCACCGCCGTTACTGCGGGCGAAACAGGCCGATGATTTCTCCCACAGGCGCAGCCGTGGCCTTAAGCGGCGCTTCGGCCTGACTCTGCTGATAACCACATTGCACACAGACCACGACGTCATCGTCCCCTTCACGCCCAACCGCCAGCGTATCCTGCGTCTGGCATTTCGGGCAGACGGCACCGGCAATAAAACGTTTTCGAGTGGTAACTTTTTGCATGATGCTCCCCATTGATGATCCGTGATGATCGCTCTGGCGGCGATGCCAGCACATCACGCGCGGTTAAAACTCATCCCAGTCATCTGGCCTGCGCCGCTCGCGCTGCATTTCGCGCTCAAAAATGTCTTCCAGCTCGCGCCGCGCCTCTTTAACACGAGAAATCTGCGCCACATCGCCCTGCGTTTGTGGCATCAGTTCACGCAACATACGCATGTCGAGCCGCCGAAAATGCTGCTGTGCCCGATAAGCCTGATGCGGATGCATACCAAGCGTAATCAGCGTCTTACGCCCGAGCTCCAGTGCGCTGGAAAACGTTTCACGCGAAAATTGCGTCACGCCCGACTTCAGCAACTCATGCGCTTCAACGCGCCCGCGCGCCCGCGCCAGAATTTCCAGATTGGGAAAATGCTGCTGGCACAAATGCACCAGGGTCATGGTGTCTTCCGGCTCATTACAGGTAATCACGATAGATTGAGCCTGTTCAGCCCCGGCCGCACGCAGCAACTCAAGCTCCGTGGCATCACCGTAATAGACTTTATAACCGTAACTGCGCATCAGGCTAACAGCGCTGATATCACGCTCCAGCACAGTAATGCGCATTTTGTTGGCCATCAGCAAACGGGCAATCACCTGACCGAAACGACCAAAGCCGACCACGATCACCTGCGGCTCGTCATTTTCTACGTAAGGCGCTTCATCCGGTTCATCGCTCGCATTAAAACGACGCGCCAGCACACGATCGATGACCTGCATTAATAACGGCGTCACCATCATGGATAATGTGACCGTCACCAGTAACAGCGGCAATTGCGCACCTTTTAGCACTTTATGGGCCGCCGCCGAGGAAAACAGCACAAACGCAAATTCACCGCCCTGGCTCAATACCCCGGCGAATTGCAAACGCTCGGAAGAACGCAAACCATAAACACGGGCCAGCAGGTACAAAATCAGCCCCTTGGCCACCACCAGAATCGCCACCGCTGACAGCACCATCAAAATATTGGCGTACAGCACACCCAGATTCAGCGCCATGCCCACCGAGATGAAAAACAGCCCCAGCAGCAGCCCTTTGAACGGCTCAATGGCTATCTCCAGCTCGTGGCGGTACTCGCTTTCTGCCAGCAACACCCCCGCGATAAAGGTGCCAAGCGCCATCGACAGCCCCAACGCATCCATAAACAGCGCAGAGCCTAATACCAACAGCAGGGCGGCGGCAGTAAACACCTCTCGCACCCCGGATGCGGCAATAAAGCGGAACAACGGCCGCACCAGATAGCGGCCACCGATGAGCATGCCGCCAAAGGCCATCACTTTCAGCCCAACCTGATTCCAGTCATCCAGTTCGCCTTGCACCCCCGCCAGCACGGGAATCAAGGCCAATGCCGGGATCACCGCCAAATCCTGAAACAGCAGCACCGAGAAGCCGAGTTGACCGGCTTCATTGCGATTCATGCCCTTCTCGCGCATCAATTGCAGCGCAATGGCAGTAGACGACATCGCCAGCCCAATGCCGCCAATCAACGCCGATTGCCAGGAAAAGCGGTTCAGATACAACACGCCGCCCAGCGCGGCGGCGCAAATCAGCACCTGTGCGGCACCAATGCCAAAAATAGAACGCCGTAAGCGCCACAGTTTATCCGGCTCCAGTTCCAGGCCGATGATAAACATCAGAAACACAACACCCAGCTCGGAAAAATGCAAAATGGCATCGACATCACGAATAAACCCCAGCCCCCACGGGCCAATGGCAATCCCGGCCAGCAAATAGCCCAGCACCGCGCCAATCCCCAGCCGTGCGGCAATCGGCACCATCAACACGGCGACAAATAAAAACAACACACCCGCATTTAGCAATGAAGAGGACGTTTCCATGCTCTAGAGATCCCCCGGCAACAAGGGTGACGCCAGCCAGTCGCCATAGGCTCTGGCATGGTCTTGCAACACCCCGGGCGGTAAGCGCCGGGCCCAGTAAATCACCAGTGGCGAGAGCCAATTCATGTGGCACATGGCCGCCGTCATCTCAAACGGCCTTAAAACATCATCCATGGTGTAGCGATTAACACCAGAAGCATGATAGGCATCCTCCTGCTCTCCGGTGGTGACAACCGAACGCCAATACTTGCCCGTCAGCGCCGTACCGCCGACGCCATTGGCAAAGCCACGCGTCAGCACCCTGTCCATCCACTCTTTGAGCAGCGCCGGGCAACTGTAGGTGTAAAGCGGGTGCTGAAAGACGATCAGTTGATGTTCACGCAGCAACTGCTGCTCATGGTGAATATCGATAAAAAAATCGGGGTAATGTGCATAAAGATCGTGCACAGTGACATGCCCGCACTGGCGGGCGTAATGCAATAACAGCTTATTCGCAACCGAACTCTGTGATTCAGGATGGGCAAACAGCAGCAAAATCTTCGGTGGCTGCAACATCATTCCCCTCCAAGGCGTCGTCATTGTCGGTATTTTCGGCTACCATGCGGTGCAGTAATACGAGCAACAATTAATTAAGGCAGGACGTCAGCGTCCTGTTAGTTACTCAGTAATTTAACATATTTGAACATTTGGCGCGTTATGATTGTTTTCTCTTCACTGCAAATTCGACGCGGTACACGGGTACTGCTGGACAATGCCTCCGCCACGATTAACCCCGGCCAGAAAGTGGGCCTGGTGGGAAAAAATGGTTGTGGCAAATCAACCCTGTTGTCACTGCTGAAAGGGGAAATCAGCGCCGATGGCGGCAACATGACGTTTCCACAAAACTGGGCGCTGGCCTGGGTAAATCAGGAGACCCCCGCGCTGGCGCGCTCCGCGATTGACTATGTGATTGACGGCGATCGTGAGTTCCGGCAGTTGGAAGCCGGGCTTGAGGCGGCCAATGCGCACAATGATGGTCATGCCATCGCCACCTTGCACGGCAAGCTGGATGCGATACAAGCCTGGACAATCCAGTCTCGCGCCGCCAGCCTTCTCAACGGGCTCGGTTTTCAGCAAGAACAATTGCAACGTTCCGTCAGCGATTTCTCCGGCGGCTGGCGTATGCGCCTGAATCTGGCGCAGGCGCTGATTTGCCGCTCTGACTTGCTGCTGCTCGACGAACCGACCAACCACCTGGATTTGGATGCGGTTATCTGGCTGGAGAAATGGCTGAAAAACTACCCCGGCACACTGGTGCTTATCTCCCATGACCGCGACTTTCTTGACCCGATTGCCAATAAAATCCTGCATATTGAGCAGGAAACGCTGTTTGAGTACACCGGCAATTACACCTCGTTTGAGCAGCAACGTGCGACGCGGCTGGCCCAGCAGCAGGCGCTCTACGAGCACCAGCAAGAGCGCGTCACTCACCTGCAACACTACATCGACCGCTTTCGCGCCAAGGCCAGCAAAGCCAAGCAGGCGCAAAGCCGCATCAAGATGCTGGAGCGCATGGAGCTGATTGCGCCTGCGCATGTCGATAACCCGTTCCGCTTCAGTTTCCGGGTGCCAGAAGCATTGCCCAACCCGCTGTTGCGTATGGAAAAAGTCAGCGCTGGCTATGGCGACCGCCTGATCCTCGACTCCATCAAACTTAATCTGGTGCCGGGCTCGCGTATCGGTTTACTGGGTCACAACGGGGCCGGGAAATCGACGCTTATCAAACTGCTCGCCGGTGAAATCCAGCCCTTTAGCGGTGATATTGGCTTGGCCAAAGGCGTGCGCCTTGGTTATTTCGCCCAGCATCAACTGGAGTTTCTGCGCGCAGACGAATCACCGCTCCAGCACCTGACCCGCCTGGCCGACCGGGAAACCGAGCAGCAACTGCGTGATTATCTGGGCGGTTTCGGTTTTCGCGGCGATAAAGTCACCGAGCACACCGAGCGCTTTTCCGGTGGTGAAAAAGCGCGGCTGGTGCTGGCGCTCATCGTCTGGCAGCGCCCGAACCTGTTGCTGCTCGATGAACCGACCAACCACCTTGACCTCGATATGCGTCAGGCGCTAACCGAAGCATTGATTGATTTTGAAGGCGCGCTGGTGGTGGTGTCGCACGACAGGCACCTTATCCGTTCGACCACCGATGATCTCTATCTGGTACACGGCGGCAAAGTCGAGCCGTTTGACGGCGATCTGGAGGACTATCAGCAATGGCTGCTGGATGCGCAAAAGCAGGACAGCAGCGCCGAGAGCACGCCGAAAGAGAATGCCGCTAACAGCGCGCAATCGCGCAAAGAGCAAAAGCGCCGGGAGGCGGAGCTGCGCACGCTCACGCAACCATTGCGTAAGCAAATCAGCCAGCTTGAACAGCAAATGGAGAAACTGCAGGCCACGCTCAGTACGCTGGAAGAGCGCCTTTCGGATAGCGCCCTTTACGATGCCAGCCGTAAAAGCGAGCTAACCGACTGCCTGCAACAGCAAAGCAGCACCAAAACCGCACTGGAAGACGCGGAAATGGCGTGGCTGGACGCGCAAGAGCAGCTTGAGCAGTTCCTGCGTGAAGCGGAAAACCCGGCGTAAGGCATACACCGGCGTTAATCACGGCGCGGCCTGAAAGCCCGCCGTGCGTCACTCAAGGCTAGTGCCAGACCATCAACACGCAGGTGGCCGTCAGCACGCCCATCGCCAGATTGAATATTTTCCAGGCGCGCGGGCTTTGCAGCAGGCGGCCTATCAGCGCGCCAAACCCTAACCAGATAAACCCGGCCACCAGATTAACGCTGAACATCGCAATACTGATGGCAACCACCGAGCCGACATACCCTTCACCGGCGAGGCTAAAACCGGCGACGGCGCCCAGAGCCATTAACCAGGCCTTCGGGTTCAAAAACTGCAACAGCCCGCCCTGATAGAACGGCATTGGCCGTGAAGGTGCGCTGTCGGTATCAAGCCGTTCATAAGCGGCGGTGGCGATTTTCCATGACAGCCAGAGCAGGTAGAGGCTCCCTAGCACCTTTAAGGCCAGATGCAGCGTCGGGTAGAGCAGAGTCAGGCTGCCTAATCCCAGCGCCACCAGCAGCAACATGCTTTGCATACCCAGCATGATGCCTATCATCAGCGGCATCGATCGCCACAGACCAAAATTGGCCGCCGAGGCGGTAAGTAGCATATTATTAGGGCCCGGTGTAATTGCAGCGACCCACAAAAAACCGAGCATTGAGAGAAACAGGCTAACGTGCTCCATGAAACGGCAATCCCTTAACAGGTATGAATTTGGTATGAAACCATCAAGCTAGCAGCGCACCCTGGCACAGACAAGCTTTTCGCCCGGTCTCCCCCATGCAGGGGCACCGCTTCATCACGACACATAACGCATCATTCACCGTTTATGAACCGTATTTCACACCGTAATTCGCTGTTTCAGCCCCTGGCTGGGGTGAGCAACCCCCACTTGCAGACTATGCTGCCGCGCTTGCTGCGCCGCCGCCCGGTACTTCAGCCCCTCTGGCAGACGCTGACGCTGCCAGACGGCGATTTCGTTGAGCTGGCCTGGAGTGAAGACCCGCAAGCGGCGCGACACAAACCCCGCGTGGTGCTGTTTCATGGTCTTGAGGGCAGTTTTCACAGCCCTTACGCCCACGGCATGATGGCCGCCTGTCAGCAACGCGGCTGGCTGGCGGTGGTGATGCATTTTCGCGGCTGTGGCCGCCAGCCCAACCGTATGGCACGGGGCTATCACGCCGGGGAAACCGATGATGCCAGCTACTTCCTTGGCTGGCTCTCACACACCTTCGGCAGCGTGCCTACTGCGGCCATCGGCGTCTCTCTTGGCGGCAACATGCTGGCTTGCCTGTTGAGCCGACAGGATAGCGCTCACCGGCCTGACGTCGCGGCGATTATCTCCGCGCCGTTACAGCTCGAGCCGTGCAGCCGTCGGCTAGAGCGCGGATTCTCGCGCGTTTATCAGGGCTATTTGCTCAATTTGTTGCGCCGCAATGCCTTGCGTAAGCTTGCCGCCTACCCGAACTGCCTGCCGGTTTCCGCCGAGCGGCTGCGCAAAATACGTCATCTCAAAGAGTTCGACCAGCTCGTCACGGCACAGTTACACGGGTTTGCCGATGCCGATGATTACTACCGGCGCAGCAGCGCGCTGCCGCGACTGGCGCAGATTCGCCAGCCCTTGTTGGTGGTTCATGCCAAAGATGACCCATTCATGACCGCCGATGTCATTCCCGAACTGTCGCAATTGCCGGACAACATCCATTATTACCTGACCGAACACGGTGGCCATGTCGGTTTTGTCAGCGGCACCTGGCGTCAGCCACAATTATGGCTGGAGCAGTGCGTCCCCGACTGGCTGACGACCTATCTGGAACCCAACCGGAGCTAACACCATGATAATCCCCTGGCAGGAACTGGCGGCCCCCACGCTACAAAACCTGATTGAAGCCTTTGTGCTGCGCGAAGGCACCGATTACGGCGAGCATGAACGCTCGCTTGAGGAGAAAGTTGCCGCCGTCGAGCAGCAACTCCGTCAGGGCGAGGTAGTGCTGGTGTGGTCTGAACTGCATGAAACCGTCAATATCATGCCGCGCAACCAGCTTGGCCGCACTGAGCGCAACGCATGATGAGATGAATTGCGCCAAACGCAAATTGGCGTGGCGGCAAGCGGCAAATAGGCTAACAATGGCCGCAGACGCCTGACGGCCAGCAGGAATTCGGTTATAACGATCGGTTTATCACGATCTGGTTATCACGGCAGATAGGCGGGCCGAAGGAAACCCGTCTGGCGACAGCGGCTTTCCGATAGCGCCCGGCATCAGAACGTCCTCAATAATAACAACGCTTAATCACAACAACGGTTATCGCACCAGGATGGCCCGGTTTCGCAGCATCAATCAGCGGAGGTTTGCATGTCACATCAGCACCCGATTATCGCAGTCACCGGTTCCAGCGGCGCCGGAACCACCACCACCAGCCTGGCATTTCGCAAAATTTTCCAGCAACTTAACCTGCGCGCCGCGCTGGTAGACGGCGACAGTTATCACCGCTATACCCGACCGGAAATGGATATGGCTATCCGTAAAGCGCGCGATGTGGGTCGTCATATCAGTTATTTTGGGCCGGAAGCCAATGACTTTAGCCAACTGGAGCAGGCATTTATCGATTACGGTCGCACCGGCACCGGCCAGACCCGCAAATACCTGCACACCTATGATGAGGCCATTCCCTACCATCAGGTGCCGGGAACATTTACGCCCTGGGAGCCGATGCCGCAGCCGACCGACCTGCTGTTTTATGAGGGGCTGCATGGCGGCGTTGTTACCGCCCAGCATAACGTCGCACAGCACGTTGACCTGCTGGTGGGGGTGGTGCCTATCGTCAATCTGGAGTGGATACAAAAACTGGTGCGTGACATCAACGAGCGCGGCCATTCGCGCGAAGCGGTGATGGACTCGGTGGTGCGCTCAATGGAGGATTACATCACCTATATCACCCCGCAGTTTTCCCGCACCCATATCAACTTTCAGCGTGTCCCGACGGTTGACACCTCGAATCCGTTTGCCGCCAAAGCCATTCCCTCAATGGATGAAAGCTTTGTGGTGATTCATTTTCAGGGGCTGGACAACATGGATTACCCCTATCTGCTGGCGATGCTACAGGGGTCGTTTATTTCACACATCAATACGCTGGTGGTGCCGGGCGGCAAAATGGGGCTGGCGATGGAGCTGATTATGACACCGCTGGTGCGGCGACTGATTACGGGTAATGGCCTTGCCTGACACGGTGCGACGGCGATGAAGCCGCCGCGAGCCGGTGCGTTAACCCTGCGCTACCACTTCATGGCTGTGCGTTATCTGCACCGCTTTTTCCAGCATCAGCGCCACCGAGCAGTATTTTTCCGCTGACAGCGACACCGCGCGCTCAACGGCTTTTTCCGATAGCGCGTTGCCCGTGACGATAAAGTGCAGATTGATAGCGGTGAACAGGCGCGGCGCCTCTTCACGCCGCTCGGCGCTCAAACGCACTTCGCAATCCGTTACGTCATGGCGACCTTTTTGCAGTATGGAGACCACATCAATGGCGCTACAGCTGCCCGCTGCCATCAGCACCATTTCCATCGGGCTGGGCGCTTTATCGCCTGAATTGCCATCCATCAGCACCTGATGACCGGATGCGGACTCACCTAAAAACGTCAATCCCTCAACCCACTTCACCCGAGCCTGCATAATTTTGCCCTCAATCAACTATTTTTGAAATTTTGCACCGCTCATGTACAAAAAAGCCTGATAATCAGAGCTTAATCATGCTGAAGCGAGACAACACGAGACACTACACTCAACCTGTGTTACAAACGGAGGACGTAAACCCGTGTGTGTCGGGCTGCTGCCTGACTGCCATCGGTTTACCGGCGTCATTGATAGACCGTCTCCGTATCATCCCTGACGTCATTCCGCCAGGACGGAATTTGAATTATAACTATGTTATCACGCCGTACAGGGAACTCTGAGCCCTGTGATTTGCGCAGTGAATTACAACAGAGGATAACAGCGAATGGTTCTCGGCAAACCGCAAACAGACCCGACTCTCGAATGGTTCCTTTCTCATTGTCACATTCACAAGTACCCATCGAAGAGCACTCTGATCCATCAGGGTGAAAAAGCAGAGACGCTTTACTACATCGTAAAAGGCTCGGTTGCCGTGCTGATTAAGGATGAAGAAGGCAAGGAAATGATTCTGTCTTATCTGAATCAGGGCGATTTTATCGGCGAGCTTGGCTTGTTTGAAGATGGGCAGGAGCGCAGTGCATGGGTTCGGGCAAAAACTGCCTGTGAAGTCGCTGAAATTTCCTACAAAAAATTCCGCCAGCTTATCCAGGTTAACCCGGATATTCTGATGCGCCTCTCCTCGCAGATGGCCCGTCGCCTGCAAGTCACCTCGCAGAAAGTCGGCAATCTGGCATTTTTGGATGTCACAGGGCGTATCGCACAGACCTTACTGAATCTGGCCAAACAACCGGATGCCATGACCCACCCGGATGGTATGCAGATCAAGATTACCCGTCAGGAGATAGGCCAGATAGTCGGCTGTTCCCGTGAAACTGTCGGTCGTATCCTGAAAATGCTGGAAGACCAGAATCTTATCTCCGCTCACGGTAAAACCATCGTGGTTTACGGCACGCGCTGATCGGGCGTCAGCCCGTTTTCCATCTGAACGGGTTTTTTAATATCAGCAAGGGCGGCCAATGGCCGCCCTGCTTATTTTGCGTATCGGTGAGTGTCGCGGGCGACGCGTTACGACCAGTATTTATTGATCTCGGTGCGCAGAGCCTCAGCCGTCGCTTTACCGCTCTCAGACGCCAGCGCACGGCCAGCAATAAAGGTCTTGGCGCTAATCCCCTCAAACAGATGAATATCCTGCGGCACAATACCGCCGGTAATTGACAGCTCCAGCCCCAACTCAGACAGCGCGCGCATCCGGCCAAGATCGTCATGCGTCCAGTTGACCCCGGCGAGCTCGGCATCGCGCGAGCGGTGATAAATCGCCTGCGTAATGCCCATATCGACCCACTGACGGGCATCATCAAGGTTCCAGTTGCCATACAGTTCAATCTGGATTTCCCCGCCAAACTCATCGGCCACTTTTTTGCAGGCCGCAATAGTGGCAACGTGCGCCGCCGCTGAAACGGTTATCCAGTTCGCCCCGGCAGAGAATGCCATGCGTGCCAAAATAGCGCCGCCATCGGTGGTTTTCATATCACACACAATAATGTGTTTGGGGTGGCGCTCACGCAGCGTGCGCACCGCCGTCATGCCTTCAGCAAAGGCCAGAATGGTGCCTACCTCAATGACTTCAACAAACCCGCTGACGCGGTCAGCAATCTCAATCGCTGTTGCCAGGTCAGTCGAGTCCAGGGCGATTTGCAGCATAGGTTTAGTCATAACTGATTCCTCTCCAAGAGTGAAAATAGTGAAATCACCGGATTGCGAGCGAGCGCGGCCCGTGGCCTGATGCCACTATTTATTTCAATGGTTCTCAATACACTATTTCAGGTCGCTGGCGCAGACCGTCGATGAATAAAAGCAATAAGGTTTAAACGTAATAAAGCTTAAAAATAATAAAGCCTGGAAATAAATATTGTTTAAAAATAACTACTGTTTAAAAATAACCACCGGTTAAAAATAAATAAGCTTTAACGCTGGCCGTAATAAGCATTCGCGCCATGTTTTCTGAAATAGTGTTTATCAGAAAGCGCCTGATCGATATGAATCGTCGGATTAAGCAAGCGGGTAGACAGCGCCATCGCCGCCACCTCTTCGAGCACCAGCGCATTGTGTACTGCATCCATCGCGTTTTTCCCCCAGCAGAAGGGCGCATGCCCGGTTATCACCGCACCCGGTACGGCCAGCGGGTCGAGATCCCGGCGCTGAAACTCTTCGACAATCACCGCGCCGGTGTTTTTCTCATACTCACAGGCAATTTCCTGCTCGCTCAACGCGCGGGTGCAGGGAATATCGCCATAGAAATAGTCGGCATGGGTGGTGCCCAGCGCCGGGATGTCCAGCCCCGCCTGTGCCCAGATAGTGCCGTGGCGTGAATGGGTATGCACAATACCGCCGATACCGCTAAACGCCTGGTACAACGCCAGATGGGTGGCCGTATCGCTGGAAGGGTTAAGGTGCCCTTCCACCACACGCCCGTCCATGTCTACCACCACGATATCGTCCAGCGTCATCTGCTCATACGAGACGCCCGACGGTTTGATGGCGATAACCCCAAGCGAGCGATCAATCTGCGAAACATTGCCCCAGGTCAACGTCACCAGGCCGTGCCGGGGAAGCAACAGGTTGGCTTGCAGTACGATAGCCTTCAATTGCTGGTACATCATGATTCTCTCCTGCGCCCCTGACACGGAGCGCCTTATTACGGCTCAGGCAGGCTGTGCCAGCGCCTTATCAATTACGCTAAAGACCTCTTCGCGGCTGGTGCATACCCGCAATTTATCAAGGTTTATCCCGGTGTCGCTGTTCTCGTCTTCCAACACCTGGGTCACTTCCATCAACCCTTCCATGTGTTCATCCGAGGTGCTGCCCGCCAGCGTCACCAGCACATCCACCGGTTCATCTTCACCGTCAAATTTCACCGGCGTGGTCAATGTCACCAGCGCAAAGGCGGTGCGATTCACGCCGTTTTCCGGCCGGGCGTGCGGCATGGCGAATTGCGGCGCAATCACGATATACGGGCCCATTTTCTCGATACTGCTGATAATCGCCTCGTGATAACGCGGCTCAACAGCGCCGGACGCAATCAACATATCCGTACCCAGTTTGATGGCATCACGCCAGTCAGCGGCGCTGGCATTAAGCAATACGGAGTTATTGTCGATTAACGATTGTTTGAATTTCATGTCCTTCTCCTTAGGCCTTCCTGACGCAGCAAGGAAGGCACGCGTGATTAACCGGCAAAGTTTTTCTTGATAAGGCCTAGCAACTCATCACCGAAAGAATTTGGGTTGAGCATGTTCTGCACGCCCAGTACAAACTTGCCGTCACCGGGGCTCATTTCACCCGCCAGATGCTTCGAGGAAACGATAATGTCGGTGGTTGGCAGTTTGGTCTTGTAATCTGCCACAGCGCAGGAATCCATGATGTGCGGCACTCCCCGTTGTTCAAGGAACTTGCCTATCTTCATTTTCATCATCATCGAAGAACCCTGGCCGTTACCGCATACTGCCAGAATACGCACCACCCGAGCGTTCGCATTCGCAGCGCTCACCGGCTGGGTATCCGCATCGCGGCTGGGCATATTATCGTGGCCCGCTGTAGCTTCGCTGGCCACCGGCTGCGCCGAATCTTCCTCTGCGCGCAGCGTGCGTGATGCGAAGTACATGTAGACCAGCGCACCGGCCAGCAGTAACACAAAGAACAGCGAAGAGAACGACAGCCCCTGCATGATGGCCGGGAACACCAGCGCCCAGTCCGCCATCCCCATCCAGCCATTAAAACTGGCGCCGTTCTGGGCAAACAGGTGAATCGCCCAGGCGGAGCCCAGCACCTCAATAATCCCCATCACAAAGCAGATTTTCATCACCGCGCGCCAGCCGCCAAAGTGGTTGGCGAACACGCCGATGGTGGCATTGGAGAAGAACATCGGAATAAAACCGGGGATTATCATGATGGAGGAGTGGCACAGTAACAGGCCAAGTACGGCAAGGAACTGGCCCAGCGTCCCCCAGATAAAACCGAACACCATTGCATTCGGCGAATAGGCGTAGATAGCCGCGCAGTCAATCGCCAGCACCGCATTGGGGATCACGCGTTCGGAAATGCCTTTAAACGCTTCGGAAAGTTCGGCCACAAACATACGCACGCCCGCAACAATCACCTGAATGGCGACGGCAAAACGCAGGCCCGTTTCCACAATGTAGATAGTCCAGTGCGTCGAACCGGCCATTTTCTGTAGGTTATCCAGGCCAAAAGAGAGCAGGATGATGCCGAAAAACAGCGTCATCACGATGGCGGTCGCCGTGATGCTGTCATGAAAAATGTGTAACCACTTGGGCAGGTCGAGCTTATCGACACTCTCTTCTTTATCGCCCAGTTTGGGAGCCAGTTTGGTTGCAATCCAGGAAGCGACCTGTTGCTGGTGGCCAATTGAGAACCCCGCCCCACCCGTTACCGCCTCTGTCGGCTTAAACATAATGTTGGACGAAATCCCCCAGTACAGCGCCATGATAACCGCAGAATAGAGGATGGTTTCCCACATCGACGCGCCCATCACCACATAAAACACCGCCACCAGCCCGACCTGCTGAAACATGATGTGGCCGGTCAACATGATGGTACGAATACCGGTCAGACGCCGGAAAACCACCAGCAGGATGTTCAGGCCCAGCGCCAGCAAAACCGCGTAACCGACCCAGGAGTAGCGACTGCCCATGGTTTCCATGGTCGCCATCATGGTGGTGTAAGGGTCGATGACCGAGCCAGTAAAGATGATGATATTCTGAAATTTTATCGATAACGGGTTTAAAACCCGCGACCAGCGTGGTTGAGCCCACCTGTACCAGCATAAAACCCACAATCGTCTTGACCGTGCCTTTAATGACGGTGGTGCCATCACGCCTGAGTAGCAGATAACCAATACATGTCACCAACCCCAATAGCAGCGGGGCTTTGGTCATCACCTGGTTGTAGAAAATATAAAAAATGCTGTAGAGGGTTTCCATAACGTTGCTCCGTCCAACATAAGGACAATTACACTGCTATTGGATTGCTATTGGAGTGGCGGAGTGCATCACCACCCGTATAAATATGGGTTTTCTTGCATTCATTCTTGCTTGCATTCATGTGGTTGGCGTTGGACAGCATTGGCCATTACCTTAATAAACTCACGACATAATCATATTTCATCAAAAAATGATTTTTTGTGATGAATGTCGTGAGGCATAAAATCTCTTAAAAACCCCAAAATGATCGACAATCGTTCTCGATTGAGAATGATTTTCTCTGGCATTTAATGCAAACGATCCAGCCACGAAGACACAAAAAATCATTAAAATTAATAAAAACATAAAGATAAAAAATCACTCCCGATAGAGCCAACAGCAAATCATCGCCTGCATCACAAAACAATCATTGCAATCATTGATAATCAAAAATGACGCTGATATAGTCATTAAAAATCAAAAGCAATCATAGGCGTGCCGCAATGTGCGCCCTGTCATGTCCGATGATCCGCTGCCGGGTTCCCAGATATGTCTACCGGGTTTCCCCATCGCAGTGCGCCATCCAAACCAGAAAGGTATGTCCGATGAGCAAGATTGATGAAATCACCCGTGAGTCCTGGATCCTGAGCACGTTCCCGGAATGGGGCACCTGGTTAAACGAAGAGATTGAACAGGAAGAGGTCAAGGCAGAGACCTTCGCCATGTGGTGGCTGGGTTGCACCGGCATTTGGCTGAAGTCGGCAGGCAATACCAATATCTCCATCGATTTCTGGTGTGGCACCGGCAAAAAAACCCACGCCAACCCGTACATGAATAAACAACACCAGATGATGCGTATGGGCGGGGTGCGCAAGCTACAACCCAACCTGAGAACCTCGCCGTTTGTGCTCGACCCGTTCGGTATCAAACAGATAGACGCCGTGCTGGCGACCCACGACCATGCCGATCACATTGATGTGAACGTGGCGGCTGCCGTGCTGAAGAACTGCGGCTCACACGTAAAATTTATCGGCCCGAAAGCCTGTGTCGAGCTCTGGCAACGCTGGGGAGTGCCCGCCGAGCGCTGCGTTATCGCCCGTGTCGGCGATGAGATCCCGGTTGGCGATATCGTCATTCAGGTACTGGATGCGTTCGATCGCACCGCGCTGGTCACGCTGCCTGCTGGCGTCTCCTCCACCGACAAAAGTATCCTCGATGGCATGGACGACCGTGCGGTCAACTATCTGGTGAAAACCTCCGGCGGCAATCTCTACCACTCCGGTGATTCGCACTATTCCAACTACTACGCCAAACACGGCAACGACTACCAGATTGATGTCGCGCTGCTCTCTTATGGCGAGAACCCACGCGGTGTCACTGACAAAATGACCGCGTCTGACATTTTGCGCGCCGGTGAGTCACTCAATACTCAGGTGGTTATCCCGTTCCATCATGATATTTGGGCTAACTTCCAGAGCGACCCGCGTGAAATCGAAGTGCTGTGGAACATGAAAAAGGATCGCCTCGGCTACCAGTTCCGCCCGTTCTTCTGGCAGGTCGGCGGTAAATACACCTTCCCGACCGATAAAAACACACTGCACTACCAGCACCCGCGTGGCTTCGACGATATCTTCATCGATGAGCCCGAACTGCCCTACAAATCGTTCCTGTAAAGCCACGGTTATTCGACGTTACGGCTGCCCGGCACGGGCAGCCAGCCGCCGCACCAGGCGAACGACATCGGTTACAGCAATATCGGTTACAGCAACATCGGTAACAACAACGTCGGCCACAGCAAAATCGGTCACAAAAAGAGGCTCATCATGCGTTATCAGGCACTGGCGCTGGATCTCGATGGCACTACCCTCACCAGCCAGCACACCATTAACCCGAGCGTTAAAGCAGCCATTGAGCGCATTAAAGAGCAGGCCTGTGTGATCCTCGTCACCGGCAGGCACCACACCGCTGCCCACCCCTATCATCATGAGCTTGGCCTGACTACGCCGATAATCTGTTGTAACGGCACCTATGTATACGACTACCGCGCGCAACGCATTCTGGCGGAAAACGCCATCCCCCATGATGATGCAAAACGCTTCATGGCGCTGGCGCGTGAGCACCGGCTCAATCTGGTGATGTACCTGACTGACCGGATGGTGTACGCCGCCCACTCGCCAATCCGGTATATGGAGGCGCTCTGCGACTGGGCCGCGCGTTTTCCCGACGCCATCCGCCCGCACATCATGAAAGTCGAGAGTCTGGATGCGGCGTTGGCCGAAAGCCGCCATGTCTGGAAATTTGTAGTGGAAGGCGAGGTGGCCGAAGTCCGCGCCTTTGCTGAATTGCCGTGGGTGAAGGCGCAGTTTAGCGGCGAACAATCCTGGTCGAACCGCATTGATTTTGCCCGCCACGGCAACAACAAGGGCGCGCGCCTGAACGACTATCTCCAACAGCAGCACATCGACCCGGCACAACTCATCGCCATCGGCGATAACCATAATGACCTGTCCATGCTGCGCCTTGCCGGTCTCGGCGTCGCCATGGCTAACGCGGAAGAGGTCATCCGCCGTCAGGCCGATTGCGTGACAGAGCACAGCAACGATGGGCGCGGCATTCTCGATATTCTGCAACATCACTTTCCCGTCTGACTCAGGAGGCACCATGCACAACTTTGACAAACCCTTTCGCCTTGGGCTGTATGAGAAGGCGCTGCCCGCCACGCTGACGTGGGAAGAAAAAATTCTGGCCGCCAAAGAGCTAGGCTTTGATTTTATTGAAATGTCAGTAGGATGAGTCCGATGAAAAATTGCAGCGTCTGGCCTGGAGCGATGCGGAAATCTATCAACTGCGCCATTTGTGCGAACAACACAACTTCCCGTTGCAATCCCTGTGCCTGAGCGCCCACCGCCGCTTTCCGTTTGGCTCACACGACCCGGCGATACGCCAGCAGGCGCACGACATCATGGCACAGGCTATCAATCTGGCTTACAAACTGGGTATCCGCTGCATTCAGCTCGCCGGTTATGATGTCTATTACGAAACGCCCTCCAGCGAAACGCATCTGCATTTTATCGACGGCATGAAAGCCGCTACCCGCATGGCAGAGCGCGCAGGCATCATGCTGGGCGTCGAAATCATGGATACGCCCTACCTCAACTCACTGAGTAAATTTGAGGTACTGAAAAAAGCCATTCCCTCGCCTTACTTTATGGCCTACCCGGACGTGGGCAATATCACCGGCTGGAACTACGACACCTGCACCGAGCTCAAACTCAGTTGCGATCATATTGTGCAGATTCACCTAAAAGACACGCGCAAAGTCTCGGCCAGCAGTCAGGGCCAATTCCGCGATCTGGTGATTGGCGAAGGCGAAGTCGATTTCCGCGCCATCTTCCAGACGCTGGCAGATATCGGCTACAACGGCCCGCTGGTGCTGGAGATGTGGGCCAATGATGCGCAGTGGGCGCAAAACCTGACGCTGGCCCGCTCGCGCCTGGCCGATATAGGCCGTCAGGTCGGGCTGGCGCTGGCCTGATGCCGCGTTATCAAAAGATATATCATCAAAAAATATGCCATTAAAAGAATCGCTGTCATTCATACGCATGCGGGATATAATCATAAAAAAATCAGATTCAATCACCATCAGGCACGATATGACAGAAGCTCAACGCCACAGCGCCATTCTGGAACTGCTCAATCAACGACGTCACCTGTCGGTGACGGGCATCATGCAGGCCTTTGATATTTCGCCTGCCACCGCCCGCCGGGATATCAATAAACTCAATGATTCCGGTAAGTTGCGTAAAGTCCGCAACGGGGCGGAGGCGCTGGCGCAAGCCAAAAGCCAATGGTCGCCGCTCAACAGCCATGAGAGCGTGACTCACGGTGAGTTTGCCAATCACGGGGAAAAAATGCGCATCGCCCAGGCGGCGGCGGCGCTGATTAAACCCGGCGAAAGCGCTGTCATCAACTGCGGCTCCACCGCATTTGTGTTAGGGCAGGAGATTTGCGGGCAAGATGTGCAGGTCATCACCAACTATTTCCCGCTGGCGAACTACCTGATTGAGCATGATCATGACGGCGTGGTGATTATCGGCGGGCAGTACAACAAGTCGCAGTCCATCACGCTGGCACCGCAGGATGAAATCTCCTCGCTGTACGCCGGGCACTGGATGTTCACCAGCGGTAAAGGCATTACCGCCGATGGCCTCTACAAAATGGACATGCTCACGGCGATGGCCGAGCAAAAGATGCTCAATCACATTGGGCGGCTGGTGGTGCTGGCGGACAGTACCAAAGTGGGGCAACGCGCCGGAATGCTGTTTTGCGCATCCGACAGGATAGATATTCTCATCACCGGTAACGATGCCGATGCACACGTGGTGGCCCAGTTGCGCGACAAAGGCGTTAACGTGATTCTGGTGTAACAATACCGGTGTAACAATACGGGTGTAATAATACCGGTTTAACAATATTGGTGAACCACACGGCTGTAACGGCGTCCGAGTCAGGCAGGCTAGCCGGGCCTGACTCAGATACCTTTCAGGGTTATGCGCCCTGAACCACCTGCGCGACTGCTTTTTCAAACAGCGCCATGCCCTGGTCTATCTCTTGCGGTGTAATCACCAGCGACGGCACAAACCGGATAACATCCGGCCCCGCCACCAGAATCATCAGCCCCAGCTCGGCCGAGGCCGCCAGAAAATCGCGGGCACGGCCATGCCAGGCCGGTTTTAACTGCGCACCGAGCAACAGCCCCATACCGCGAACTTCATCGAAAATGCCATACTGAGCGTTGATACGCTCCAGCGCACTGACAAAGCGGGCATGGTTTTCAGCCACGCCAGAGAGCACTTCCGGCGTATTGATAACATCCAGCGCCGCTTCTGCCACCGCACAGGCCAGCGGGTTGCCGCCATAGGTGGTGCCGTGTGTGCCAACCGCCATCACCGACGCAATCTCTTCGGTCGTCAGCATGGCGCTGACAGGGAAACCGCCACCCAGCGCTTTGGCGGTGGTCAAAATGTCTGGCGTAATGCCGTAATGCATGTACGAGAACAGTTTGCCGCTGCGCCCCATGCCGCACTGCACTTCATCAAACACCAGCAGCGCCTGATGCTGGTCACACAGCTCACGCACACCGTTGAGAAATTCAGGGGTCGCCGGTGTCACGCCGCCTTCGCCCTGAATCGGCTCCAGCACCACTGCACAGGTGTGGTCATCCATCACCGCTTTCACCGCATCCAGATCGTTAAACGGCACATGCACGATATCCGCCGGTTTCGGGCCGAAACCGTCAGCGTATTTCGGCTGCCCGCCGACCGATACGGTAAACAGCGTGCGGCCATGGAACGACTGATAAAACGAAATTATCTTGGTTTTGTACGGGCTGTGGCGGGTGATCGCGTAATGGCGCGCCAGCTTGAACGCCGCTTCATTGGCTTCTGCGCCAGAGTTAGCAAAAAACACACGGTCAGCAAAGGTGGCGGCAATCAGCTTGCTGGCCAGGCGCAGCGCCGGTTCATTGGTGAACACGTTACTGGTGTGCCAAAGCGTTTCACCCTGCTCTTTCAACGCCGCCACCAGCGCCGGGTGGCAATGGCCCAGCGCCGTTACCGCGATGCCACCGGAAAAGTCGATGTACTCTTTGCCTTGTTGATCCCACACCCGGCTTCCCTTGCCTTTTACCGGCACAAACTGCGCAGGTGCATAAACCGGAAGAATAACTTTGTCGAATGTATCCCGTGTTACTGCTGTTTTTTCTGTCGCCATCTGCGGCCCCGTCGTAGTTATTCCGTGACTACCAGTGAAAATATAGTCAATAAATATGCATAAAAAATCAAAAATAGGCAATCCCTAATCTGCCTGAGTGCGCGTGGCGCGGGTTATCCGGCTATAAATCAAGGAAATTTCTCAATAGCTGGTGCCCTTGCTGGCTGAGAATACTTTCCGGGTGAAACTGCACCCCTTCGAGCGGCAAAGTACGGTGGCGCACGCCCATAATCTCATCCACCGCGCCATCGCGCTCCGTCCAGGCGGTCACGTCAAAGCAATCGGGCAACGAGGCGTGTTCCAGAATCAGCGAGTGATAGCGCGTCACCGTCAGCGGATTCGCCAGCCCGCGAAACACCCCCTGCGCGGTATGACGCACCGGTGAGGTTTTGCCATGCATCACCTCGCGCGCCCGCACCACGCGTGCGCCAAAAACCTGACCCAGCGCCTGATGACCCAGGCACACGCCAAGAATCGGTAATTTACCGGCAAAGTGGTGGATAGCGGCCAGCGAGATACCGGCGTCATCCGGCGTACAGGGGCCCGGCGAAATCACCAGTTGCTGTGGGGCTAACTGTTCGATGTCGGCCAGCGTCAGCGTGTCGTTACGCCTGACCTGCACCTGAGCGCCCAGCTCGCAGAAATACTGATAGAGGTTGTAGGTAAAGGAGTCGTAGTTGTCGATAAGTAGCAGCATGTTTCATCTATTGCCCTGATTGGCTGACACGCCATGATAGTAGGCCAACGGCGTTAATAACATAAAACGTCGCAGAAAAAACCGCATCCGCAGGGCAAAAGGGGCGAGAATGGCAGGCGTGAGAGAGGTAAAACGCAGGGTCGTGCCGCGTGGCTGGGTGTGAACGCCAGCGCACAGCGGCTCAAAACCGGGCTATCACCCGGTTTCATCACGCAGTACCGCAGGGTTAAATTGCTTGCGAAACTCAATCGGCGTCAGCCCGGTATAACGCTTAAACATCTTCTCGAAGTGGCTCAGGTCGCCATAACCGCAATCGAGATAAAGATTGGTGATGCGGCTCATCGGGTGGCATTCGAGTCGCTGACAGGCATAAAAAATGCGTACCTGATTCAAGATCTGTTTAAACGACAATCTCAGGCTGTTTTTCAGCAAATAAGAGAGGTGTGAAGGGCTGATGTGGGCATTGTCCGCCAGTTCAATCAGTGTCACTTCGCGCTGGAAATGCTCCCCCAGGTACATCAACGCCTTAATAACCGACGGGTGAAACTGGTGTAAAACCTGATGATTCCGCTGCAAAATCGCATCGCACAGCGGGCGATTAATCAGCCGCTTTGCGCCCTCACCCGTCGCGGCCGTCATAATATGCGGCAAAATGCGGCCAGCCTGACGCATATCAATTTCCGCCTCATCACTGAGCATTAATAGCCGCGCAAGACTTTGCCATAACTGGCGCACATTACCCGGCCAGTCATAGTGCTGTAATTGCGCTAACACATCCGGGTGTAATGTCTGGCGGGCCGACTGCCGGTAAGCCAGGCAAGCACTATGAATCAGTTCATTAATATCCTGCGTGCGCCCTTTCAGCGCGGGGATGGATAAACGTTGCGCCCCTAGCGCCGACGTCAAATACGCCATCGATTCCGCCGTCGTCTGGCTGTCTGGTGCGACATCATGCAGACAAAACAGCAGGCGTATACCTTGATAGTCACGGCACACCTGTTGCAAAGACGTCACCGTTTCCTGCTGGCATAACGCATCAAGCGCATCAACACCGCCAAAACAGAGCGTCAGCGGTTTGTGCGACGCCAGTTCCTCACCGATAGCGCCTAATTGCGCACGCAGATCCTTATCGAATGAGAGCTCAACATATCGGTTATCAGACGCCTGAAGCCTGGCGCGAATATATGCCATCACCTCAGATAAATCCGCTCCCGGCTCACATGATAAAAACAATGGCATACCGTTAGTGAGCATCGTCTCTAATTGCGCACGCAGTGCCGAGGGCAGGAAAATAAATTCCGGGATGGGATAAGCACAGGAATAATCATGGTGCTCATATCGACCAGAGGAAATATTTCCATCAGCAATGCTGTGCTGTATATCAGATAGCTTGTTTTCTGTTTTCACGGAAAAATCCTTTATTCACGCCAGACCATGATGACTTACAGAGAAATAGCTTGTGTTATTAACAACCGATTATTACCAGGAATGCTTTTCGTTTAAAAAATGATATCAACATGCAATAAAAACCATAAGCCATTTAAAAAACAGCCACCTAAAGCCATATAAATAAAAACACAACATAAAAACACAACATAAAAATTAAAAGTAAGTCCCTTTACTCTCGCATCACCCTTTACCTGGGTGATTCAATCCGTTCCCTGAAAAACCAGCACATCAGTATTATCACCCCACTTCAGCATTAATCTCTATTCTGAATGGCGGCGCTGATGTACTCATTGAATAAAAATATAAACCGTTTAAACCCGATGCCATTTGGTTATGTGATGTGTGCCATACTGTCATAAAATCTCCATTTTTATTATTAAGATATTTCATTTATTCCTCAAAAAACAAAAACTGCCGTTATGATATTTTTAATTTTTATTTGCATCATGTGAAATCAGTGTTTTATAGGAACCAGAAAAGATAAAATTAACATAATCATTGTAACTAAAGTTATCACAACCGCGTTCTCGCACTGGCATGATGAGGTTATCTGCGGCAACGTCGAAAAATTTAGCCAACTTATGAAGTGTCTTTCTTGATACAGGCTTCCCCAATTCAGCCCTTTTTATTGTGGCTATTGAAATATAGCACCTTGATTCAAGGCTCCGCTCAGAGAGCTCCTCCTGACTCAATTTTTTTTAGCCTAAGATCTTTAATCATAACTGTGTTCACTAAAACTCCGTTATTAGACATAGGTTCCTCTTTGCAATGAGAATTAATACACTACTTTTATGGTGGTACTCTTCCTCGCCATCAGAAGTCAGAAAAGCGCATGGAGTAAAGCGATAACCCATAAAAGGCGTATATCAATTTTTTATGATGTTATTCAGCTAAACGTGGTATCCCCTGATGTTAATAACGTGATACAAATTTAATTTCGTTGGCCATTTATTCAGGCCATATCGGTATTATTTATTGGTATTACTTATTGGCGTACAAACAAAAAAGTGCATGACCCGAAGGTCATGCACTTAGGCGGATTAGCCGTTCAGAACACCGGCCAGCGCGCCCTGGCCCGCTTTTTTCAGTACATTCAGTACATCACCCCAGAATGCAGGGTTAACACCCGTAGCTTTAGCTTCAGCGATACGGTTAGCGCGGTTTACGTTATGAGCCTGAGTTGGAAGTTTCATGTGTATTTCTCCTTGAGTTTATTTACAGTTTATTTGGGGTCATCCCCAGGTTAATGCCACCAGATAGCGGCAAATTTAATACAATTAAATTCTAACACCGAAATAACCAGTGATGATTTTTGCAATATGTCTATTTATAAATTGCACCGATACTCAGAGACAAAATTAAACAGAACATAATGGCGTCATAGCGAATATGAATAATCAGTCACATTAATAAGCGTGCCAGTTACGCAAGGTGCCAATGGTAATTGGCATGACGTCGCTGACATCAATGGTATAGCGATATAATTTACGGGCAGCGGTCAGGCGCTCTTTCGGATTAAAGAACTCTAACACCACATCCCAGCAGTCTGATTCCGGGCGGCTAACCGGGCTACGCTCTGCGCTGATTTTGTTGAGGAATAATCCTTCTGCAAACGCATCATCAAAGATTTCTTTCATTTGATAGGCATTGGTTGCAGCGTAGTTAATCGCACGCTCATTCGATTCATAACCCCGGTTACGCAGCTCGTAGTAAATACGATTAATAAAGTTAACCAGCTCTTTCGATTTCGGCGTACCGACGGCGCTTTCACCCATGAGCATTTTAGAGATATCCTGCGATTCCCAGTTAAACATGCCGCGTAATACCGGGCTAATCGTTGGAATAACCTGGCCATTAAACAGTCGGGTTTCTCCACTGATCGTCCCTGCAATAGAAACACGCTCCACGCCTTTGGTTTCCTGTTCATACAGGAATTCCACTAATCGCGCATATTCCAGCACAGCAAATTGCGCATCCGGCTTAATGGCATAAACGGGAATGCCATCTATTTTTAATGTCCAGATCAACGCATTGGATTGTTCAGCGTTATCACCGGTATTTAAATGTTCAGCCATATGAACCGGGTCAAAGGGATAGCCGCTTTTATTTCCCATCACCTGGGTAAAATAGTCCAGACGGGCCTCGGTACCAAAATCATAACCAATCTGGCCGATGGCAAAGATTTTTTCCTGATCGCGAACCGTGCGTGCATCCAAGGCGGAAGACTGCGGCATAATCCGGCGAGCGGGCGCATGGACATAATGATTCGCCGCCGGATCGCTGATTTTCGGCAGAGATAATCCGCTGTCACGTACCGATACGGCAACGGCATTGCCCGCATCCACGCTGGTACTCACCGGTGTTGCAGAGGTTTCCCCCGCCGGAATAACATCCTGATGGGTATCGATAATTGAGGGAACCAGCAGCGCTGTCGCCACAGGCTCAATAGTGTTTTCTTCAGTTGACATGGTCACGATCCTTTTTGATGGTTGGTGATAGAATTCCTGTGCTATACGCCGGAATAATTTCTGAATATTTAATCGGTATATCACTGACTCCCGATTCGCTGCCGCTGACAGCACTAACGGGGTGGCAGTGTTAAACAGCACGTCCCGTATCATTTCTGGTGCACGACGATCGTTTGCTACCTTCATTGCCCCCATCAGCAGCGCCGCTATGGCTGACACCACAGGAGCAGAAAAACTGCTACCGGATACAACAGACAGATCATAATTCGGCGTGGCGACAGGGATTGAGACACCTGATGCCAGCAACATTTTCCTTCTTAGTTTCACCCCGTAGTTATTAAATGAAGCGGGCAATCCCTCTTTATCACAGGCGCCGACAGCCAAAACAAAATCCATAGATGCCGGTAACGATTCACTGTTGAGACCCTCATTACCGACGGCGGCAACAATTAAAATCCCGTGTTGCTCACAATCCTCAACGGCTTTACGTAATTCATCCGTCCCATGACCCGTTGATGACAATGACGCACCGCTGATATTAATAATATGGCAACCACTGAGTCGGGCATCACGAATTGCCTTCGCCAATGCGCGTTCAGAGCACCCCTGTATATTTCCTTGCTTATCTTCATGAAATACAGGAATACTGATAATATTTACGCCAGGTGCAATACCGACACCCTGTCCACCAATAATGCTGCACACAGCCGTACCGTGCGAGGTACTGTTATTCTCACTATCAGAAGCACACTCTATTTTTAAGTGATTCAAAATCGGATGATGACCATCAATAGCGCCATCAATAATAGCGACCTTTATTCCTTCTCCATTTATCCCTAATTGCTGTAATCCAGTCAGTGGATTATCAACTAACTCAGCATGATGGTTTGATGGGTTCATCATCATTCTCTTTCCTGAATATGGAATTAAAAAATCCCCGGCGTTTCAATTAGCATTATCTGCCTGAGCTCGTGATTTCCGACGTTCGTCATGAATCACCGTTCATTCCTGAAACAATATTTCTTTCACTATTGAAAGAAAATTATCCACATAAAAATTGACACTAAAAATAAAAAAATTCTCTGCTGTAATTTCTGATGATTTGAATAAGTAGCACTATCAAATATCATCGTTTGTGACACACACTGGTACAGATTATTTATATTTAGCGGATGAACTTATCCTAACTCTACTTTAAAAAAATTTTGGTATCACTTTAGTATCATTTATATCAAATCGTTTAGATTCAATGTGTTAATTTAAAAATGCACATAAAATACTGTATATTTACTGAATATATGCTGCACGCTGTGACTTTCTTGCTAATGGCGTAACCGGGCCAGGTGACTTTCTGCACCACCGGTTACGCCGCGCCCACATAAACGTTAACCCAATGCGCGCTTTGCTTTTGCCAGATAGTTTTTGCGATCCACCAGCCCGTTTAACCCACCGTTGATCCGCCGGGTGATGGTATTAATGTCATCCTGGTCTGCATACTCACTCAATCCATTTTTATTCCAAAACCACAGCGCCGCAGCGACGGATACATCTGGATTTTGGCTAATCCGATCCGGGTTGGAGACCAAATCCTGACCAATGGCGTTGCCGCACGCCTGATAGTTATCGCGCCCGGTTAACTGAATCAGCCCCCGGCCACGGTATTTCCAGCCATCACCCGTTTCGGTTGCGCCATTTCCCATGCGGTTGGCGTAGACAATATTGGCGATAGCTTCCGGCTTGCGCTCATACTGGGCGGCCATCTCATCGGTGGTGAAATAGCGCCCGAATATTGAGCGCAGCCCCTTGGCGCTGTAATTTAAATTTTCAACGCGTGCGCGTAGTTCATTACTTTCATGGGCTATCTGGGCGATAAAGTGCGCAAAACGTAACGCCGTGTCGATACCGGCGGTCGGGCACTCTTTTTGTAACGCCGGTTGAAATAAGGCCAGATCGTCGGCACTGGCGGCGGTCATGATTTTCTTTAATATTTCCTGACTGATTTCAAGGCTCATTGGTTTTCTCCTTAATGGTGTCGAATGGTGCCGAATAGCCTCAGTGTGCAAAGGAAAGGGGCACGCGCTCTTGGGGAAATATCGGCAAAAGACCGGCAGACGTGCAGCTAACCCGGGCAAATTACCGATGTGCCGTGTGCGACCGCACGCTGCTGCTGCCACACCAGCTTTATCGGTCGCGGTCATTACTGAAATGGCGTCTGGTGTTCCACCAACTCCCAGACCAGATAGCAGAGAAACGCACAGCCCACCAGCACCAATACCAGCGTCATCCCTTCCGGCCCCATGCTATCCATCATGAAACCGATGCTAATGAGCCCGGCAATGCCGCCCAGTGAATCCATCAGGGTGTAGCTCATGCTGGCGGACATCTGCTGATGCGGGTGAAACCGATCGCCCAGCAGCGACAACCCGATACTGTAAATCCCGCCCATGCAGCCTCCCCAGACATACAGCAGGCACAGCGTTGCGCCATAATCGGAGTACACCGCCAATGCCAGAAATACCGCACAGACCACCGAACAGAAAATACAGCACACCACTATCCACTGTCGGTTCACCCAGTCGGATAGCAGGCTGACGAGCATACCCAGCGTGACGCTACCGAGCATAAACATGGTCATTAACAACGAGGCGCGCTCCTCCCCCAAACCGTCACTGAGACCATAAAGCATCAAAAAGTTAGGCAGGCCATAGAAACTGACGCCGCCCACCAGAGCTGAAACCAGAATGGCGCGGGCATGGCGACAGACAAAACGAAAACGAACCTGAGAAACGGCACCAGCAGGCGGGCAGCGGCGGGCCACCCACACCAGCGACAGGGCGCTAAGGCTCAGGCACGCCGTCAGGAAAAAACGTTGCGATATCGACAAAGGCAGCATCTGTAGTATGACCGGCCCCAGCGCCACGCCAAGCGATAGCGCCGCAGAAAACAGCCCCATCACCAACCCGCGACGCCGTAACGGGAGTTGATTTAGCCAGGTTTGCAGCAAGATAAGCTGCATACCGGTACACACGCCATAGCCCAGAATCGTCGCCAGCCATCCGGCATAATGCTGCTGCCAGGCCATACTGACGCATAATGCCGCCCGTAACACCACCAACAGGAGCGCAGCCCAGACGAAGCCGATGCGTTTAAGCAACCGGTTAAGGCGCTGGTGAAACAGCAACACGCCGATAATCTCACACGACATGGCCAACCCGACCCACACATTGCTGTTACCCTGCTGGCTCATCAGCACCGGAATAGTGACGTAGTTAATGCCGGAAACCAGTTGAATAAAAAAGGTTTGTAGAATAAACAACACGGCGAATTGACGTCGCATCATGCCACCTCGGGAAACTTGGCCAGCCGCCAATGCAGACACAAATGTCCCTGCGTTGACGAAACCAGCGACACCTGCGCAGATTCCGCCTGCGCCTGCCAGCGTAAAAAAGCAGACCACCAGCCGAGCGCTGCCTCATCCTCTGCCGGGTGCTCCGGCGTCTCGCTATTGAGCGTGATGTGAACCGATATCACCCAATACAGCCGCGCTTCTTCATGTAAATGGAGATCGATCCTCAGCGGCTGTCGCGCCAGTTGCCGCCACAGCCGCAAGCTGTGCTGCCAGAAAGACAGGTAATACTCAGGCGCAAATCGCGCTTCTATCGGGTCAGGCAGGTGCAGGGTGAGGGTCGAGTGCGGGCAAGGAATCAACAACGGCGTCGTCGCCTGCCACCACGCGCACAGGCTATGCTGTTGCCACTGCGAGGGTGGCGGCGGTTCATCGCAGCAAACAGGGAGAGGCGGCCACGCCGCCGCCGAGGGCTGCCCGCCCCGCAAGAAACACAGCGGTAGTGGCCAGTCGCGCATGCGCGCTAATTGCAGTGGCGTTGTGGCATGCAACAACGCCGCATACGCCTGCTCGCGGCTGGCAAGCTGTTCCCGCACCTGCTGGCTGTTACGCCGCATCCACCATACTGCCAGCCCCACCACTAATCCGAGAAAAGCGATAGTAATAATGGCTTTGCGAAATACCTGATTCAGCGCCTCCAGCCGCTGGTAGAAGCTTGATAACTCAAGATCCATCGCCAGTACACCGCAGAATCTGCCCTGATTGTCGTAAAATGGCGCATATGCGCTGATGAATGTGCCCCATTCGTCGCGATAGGGCTGGTCAGAGACGCCGGTCTGATGGCGCTGTAATGCGCTCATCAGCTCTGCTGGCGCATGGTCGTAAACCTGCATCAGCGCAGGAGGTAAGTCCGGCAGGCCATCGCCATCGTTGTCATTTTGCGGGCTGGGGTTGACCACAAAACGCACCTGTTCATGGTCTTGTATCGTGGTGTAGATATAGCGCACATCTTGTGATGCCTGACGAATCCGTTCCAATTGTGTCGCCAGTTGCTGATAGTGTGCATCATCACGCGATGTGTCGGCGGTAATGCCCTGATACTGTTCGCCAGCCAGTGTTGATGCGGCGGCCCGCACCGTAGACAACAGGCCGATTTTGATCTCTTGTTCTAGCGCATTAATCGACTTGTGATAAACCATGTAAGTGGAAAACCCCAGTAACATGATAAAAATCAGGCTGGCGAACACGGCCTCAGCCAGCGCCGCCCGCGTTGATGAGCGCGTCATAAATTCACCCCTCGGGCAACCAACATGCCGCCGATGATTAAAATACTCAGAGGAAAAATCAGCCGACAACGCCGCATCAGCCATTCGGTATCCGTCCCGCGCATCTGGCGATGATGTGCAAAGATAATCAGTAAAATAGCGGCGAAAATGCTGCCGTATCCGGCAATGATCATCTGATCGATGATGGTGGTATAAGGCAGGCGCGGCAGGATATTGCTGGTGTAAAAGGCATAGGCCACCACGGTGAGCATCAGCGTGAATGATGTTTGCAATCGCTCGGCAAACGACTCCAGCCAGAACACGCTCCACGACGCGGCAATAATCAACCCAAGCGGTAGAATAAAACTCCACAGGTAATACGAAGGGTTACGTACCGCATCAAGCTGCACCGTAATACGGGAGAAAATATTCTGATTCGGTTGCACCGTGCTGAGGTGATCGTAACGCACGTCGCTGATACGCGTATGTGCCTTGCCCCTCACCCACCATTCATCGATCTCTTCATTGTTGATGTTCTCGTTGTAAACCCAAATGGAGTTAAAATGCAGTTGCTGGTTATTAAAAGAAAATGGCTCCAGTTCCAGCACAAATTGCTGATGATCGAAAGGAAATAAGCGAAAATCCATATCGTTGCTGAACGTGCCGAGAAAGCGGGCGTTATAAATCACCCGCCCATCAGGAAACAGCATCAGCCGTTTATTGCCGATGTCCGGGCTTCCGACCACATTGATAAACTCCAGCGTCGGCACCCACACGCCCTGGGTTATCCAGCGTTCAATTTGCGCATTTTCAACCACCAGCGGTTTTCCGTCCGGCGTTTTGCGGGGTTTGCCACTCCACTGCGCCACGATATAACCATCCACCTTATAGCTCTGCTCCAGCGTATTCACCCCGTAGATTTTGTTGATAAACAGGCTGACGTTCACCTCGACCGGTTGAGCGTCCGATGGCAGTTCCTGGGGTTTGGCTGGGCTGGATGGCGACGAGAGGCGGTTTGAGGTTAATGGATGATGCACCACCGTCAGGCTGTTTGGCGCAAGGGCGGCGGCTGAATCAGCCATAGGGTCAGCATACGCCGTCATCGACAGCAGTAGGCCACCGAAAAGCGCCAGGCATAAATATCGCATCTTACGCCTCCCCGCTCGGCAGGAATGCGCCGGGTCGTCCCAGCGCCCACACCAGGCTATCGAGCCGGGCACGCTGGCAATGCGGTAAGATAACCAGGTGGCATAACCGCAGCGGTTTTCCTTTCACCTCGACGTGCTCGCAAGACAGGGAGAAGCGCTCGATAATCGTCGGATTTGGCGCGCTGAACTGCACCATCAGTGACCCCGGCAGCAAGGGCAACAGGCATAAATGCGCCTGCGTCGGGTCGAGCCTTGCAAATAACAAACGTAGCTGTTGATGGACGTAACGCTGCATTTCATAGCATTGCTGGATCAACGTGCGCTGTCCGGCCTCACCAAGACGACTGAGTTGATTCCATAGCACAACGGCTGACAAACCGGGACGCGAGCCTGACAGCGTGGCATCGCGGCTGCCGATATAATGAGGGCTCTCCGTCGCGGTGGTGCGATAGCGGGCATTCAGCATCACCACACCACACGGCCAGGGCATGCTGATCCACTTATACGGGCTGGCGCATAACGACTGTAGCGATGCCACCTGAGCATCAATCGCCAGTTTTCTTCCTGCCGGTTCCGGCCAAAAAGACAGGTAGTTCGCGCCAAGCGCGCCATCCACATGCAGCCAATAACTACGCTGCCCGGCGCTGTTGGGCGGCAAATTTTGCTCAAGCCAGGCACCTATCTGCTGCCAGTCGTCGCTGGCACCGCTAAAAGTGGTGCCAAGCGTCAGGCAAATAATCACTGGCCGCCGGTAACGGTGGAAAAACGCCACCAACTGCAATAAGGCGGCGACATCAATACGGCCTTGCTCATCACATGCCAGCGCCTGCGGCCAGATACCGTTATTCAACGGGCTACGCCCAAGCATCGGCCCAATCTCTGCGGGGGTTGCCAGTCGCAATAACCGGCAGGCCTTGGCAATCGAGTAATGGCTGCTGGCGCTATAGAGCACCACTGGCGCATAACGCGCGTGCGTGTGCGCAGGCCATTCGATGGTTGGCGCACCACACAGAAAATCACGCGCATTCCACAGCGCAAACAGATTGCCCTCGGTGGAGCCCATGGCGGTCAGGTATCCCCAATAGGGCGAGGGCATCTTCCAGAGACGGGCGTAGTAGGCCACCACCGCGCGCTCAAACGGTTTACTGTTGACCTGATAGGCCCCGTCTTCATCGCTGTCGCCCAAATTCAACAGGTTCATCTCCAGCAATGGGCGCAACAGCGCATCAAACTCCCCCTGCTGGTTGGTTTGAAACCCCGCAAAATAGCGCTGCCGTTCAGCCATGTTAGCGCCATAGTCGCGCAGCGTGCGCCTTCGTGTTATATCGTGCAGCCCTTCTGGGGCAATGCTCAGTTCATCGGTCTGTTGCATCTCGTTTACCTGCTGTGCGTAAGGTGATATCGGGTGTTTTTCAGCAGCAGGTTAAGCAGTCATGCCTCAGGCTGGCGCGGCGCTTTGGCGTGGAAATACGGGGTGAGCATTGAATAGAGAATTCTCAAATGTGACGAAAACCACAATTAATCCCAAAGCAAAATTATAAAGGTTTCCTAATTAGTTTCCTTGTTATGTCCTCCTCTGGCTAATCGTGAGCCCGCTCAAAACTATTAAAAAATCTTTTCGATCCAGATAGTGAAATGACATTTCACTGGTTGAATTGTGTGATTTTCGCACTAAAACTGACGCTGAGTGACGGGAATACATGGCTTGAATTTATTCATTACTCCACGTCACCCGGTTATGGGGGCACAGGGAATTACTCCGCCCACTCCACGTTGATGGTTTAAAAACACAGGAACACGTTCAATGAAAGCACTTATTACCCCGATTACCGCTGGATTGTTACTGGCCTTAAGTCAAAGCGCGCTGGCAGCGACCGATACCGGAGGCTTTGCCGTTACAGCAGGTGGTAATGTGGCTGGCGCAGTCAGCAAAACCGCCAACTCAATGCAGGATATCGTCGATATCATCGCCGCTGCCCGTCTTGATGCTAATGGTAAGAAAATCAAAGGCGGCGCTTATCCGTTGGTGATTACCTATACCGGTAATGAAGATAGCCTGATCAACGCCGCCGCTGCCGACATCTGCTCGCAGTGGAGTAAAGACCCAAGAGGGGTTGAAATCAAAGAGTTCACCAAAGGTGTCACCATCATCGGCGCGAAGGGTTCCTCTGCCAACTTTGGTATCTGGATTAAAAAGTCCTCTGACGTGGTCGTGCAAAACATGCGTATTGGTTATTTGCCGGGCGGCGCGAAAGATGGCGATATGATCCGGGTGGATGATTCTCCGAGCGTGTGGATTGACCACAACGAACTGTTCGCCGCTAACCATGAATGCCCCGGCACGCCGGATAACGACACGACGTTTGAATCGGCGGTGGATATCAAAGGCGCATCGGATACCGTGACCGTCTCGTATAACTACATCCACGGGGTGAAAAAGGTCGGTCTGGATGGCTCAAGCTCCAGCGATACCGGGCGTAACATCACCTATCACCACAACCTGTACAACGACGTTAACGCACGCCTGCCGCTGCAACGCGGCGGCCTGGTACACGCTTACAACAACCTGTATGGCAACGTCACCAGTTCAGGGTTAAATGTGCGTCAAAACGGCCAGGCGCTGATCGAAAACAACTGGTTTGAGAATGCAGTGAACCCGGTAACATCACGCTATGATGGGAAAAATTTTGGCACCTGGGTGCTCAAAAATAACAACATCACCAAACCGGCTGATTTTGCCACCTACAACATCACCTGGAATGGCGACACCAAACCGTATGTCAATGCAGATAGCTGGACATCCAACGGCACATTCCCGGCTGTCACCTACAGCTACGCCCCGGTCAGCGCCCAGTGCGTGAAGAACAAGCTGGCTAACTACGCCGGGGTGGATAAAAACCTGGCGACACTCACCAGCGCGGCCTGTCAATAACGCTCCTGACTGGGTATCAACACGGTTCAATGTAAGCGGGCTTCGGCCCGCTTTGTGATGGCCGCCTCAATCCTGCATCATCCCCGAATATTGCATTTTCGTGTGCAGCTATCTCCCTCACGGTGGCCATTGCTATCAAAGCTAATAATTCAGCATTTTTTAATTATCAATAGTTATAACCGGGAGGTCTGAACTCTGACCGACAAAAGTGACGCCTGTCAAAATTCAAACAAACATTATCGATTCTGATAATGAACTGGCGTTTCATCTATTGAAATGTTTCTCTTTTGCGCTAAAACTGAGCACAGGTTGATTCGTGCGATTCGGTTTTACTTATCTATCCCGATGGCCTGACGTTGCAGGAAAGCGACAGATGGGGCTCCCCTACCGCACCAACCAGAACATAAGGGCATATGGATCGATAAATGCCCCATCACACTACTTTCGAAAACAGGAACTCGACACATGAAAGCATTGATTGCCCCGATTGCAGCAGGCGTACTGCTGGCGATGAGCCACGCAAGTCTGGCAGCGGATACTGGCGGTTATACCAAAACTGACGGTGGTGATGTCGCGGGTGCCGTCAAGAAAACGGCCACCTCGATGCAGGATATTCTGAATTTTGTTGAAGCGGCCAAACTTGATGCCAACGGCAAGAAAGTGAAAGGCGGTGCCTACCCGCTGATCATTACTTATACCGGCAATGAAGACAGCCTGATCAACGCGGCGGCGGCCGATATCTGTAGTCAATCCGCCAAAGACGCCCGTGGCGTGGAAATCAAAGATTTCACCAAAGGCATCACCATTATCGGTGCTAACGGCTCTTCAGCTAACTTTGGTATCTGGATTGTGAACTCTGAGAACGTGGTCGTCCGTAACATGCGTATCGGCTACCTGCCGGGCGGCGCTCAGGACGGCGACATGTTCCGTATCGACAACTCGCCGAACGTCTGGTTGGATCATAACGAATTGTTTGCTGCCAACCACGAGTGTGATGGCACCAAAGATGGCGATACCACTTTTGAGTCTGCGTTTGATATCAAAAAAGGCGCGACTTACGTCACCATCTCCTATAACTACATCCACGGCGTGAAGAAAGTCGGTCTGGCAGGCTTCAGTGCCACCGATAGCGCTGAACGCAACATCACTTATCATCACAACATCTATAGCGACGTGAATGCCCGTCTGCCATTACAACGCGGCGGTAACGTTCATACCTATAACAACCTGTACACCAAAATCACCAGTTCCGGCATCAACGTCCGCCAGAACGGTAAAGCGCTGGTGGAAAACAACTGGTTTGAAAATGCGGTTGACCCGGTTACATCCCGGTACGACGGCAGCAACTTCGGCACCTGGGTACTGAAAGGCAACAACATCACCAAACCGGCTGATTTTGCTACCTATAACATCACCTGGGATGCAGACACCAAAGCGTACAAAAACGCGGATGCCTGGGTCTCTACCGGTACTTACCCCACCGTACCTTATAGCTACAGCCCGGTCAGCGCACAGTGTGTGAAAGACAAGCTGGCCAGCTATGCCGGTGTTGGCAAAAACCTGGCGACCCTGACCGCTGCGGCTTGCGGTAAATAAGCGCCCCCTCTGCGCCTTACGGATACGTGAGGCGCTCTGCGCCACCTGATAGCATCGGTTGATAATATCGGTTTGATAACATCAGGTGGCGTTGTTTTCACCGTTTTCGGACAAGCGATACCCTCATCGACTGATCCGGTTATCTTCTGCCGCAGTTGCTCGTAAAACCGGCCTGCGTTTGGCATAAGGATTAAGCCATTATGAAACTGACTCTGTTATCTGCATTGCTGTTTAGCGCAACAGTCTTAAGCGCTCAGGCTGCCAGCACCGCTGCACCAGACTTAAAAGGATTTGGCACTGAAACCGTCGCCGGTAGCGGCGGTAAAATTATTCGCGTCACCACGCTCAAAGACAGTGGGCCAGGCTCGCTGCGTGAAGCACTGGCCACCAAAGGGCCGCGTATCATCGTATTTGAAGTCGGTGGCATCATCGATTTGGGTGAAAAAGACATCCGACTGGCCGAACCCTTCGTCACCATCGCCGGCCAGACCGCACCATCACCGGGTATTACCTTAGTCAAAGGCGGCGTCTCTATCACCGCCCATGACGTGCTTATCCAGCATATTCGTTTTCGTATCGGCGATAACGGCCATGCCAAGAAGAGCGGCTTTGAGAAAGATGTCTCGGTCAATGGAAAAGACGCGTACAACGTCGTGGTCGATCACTGTAGCTTCGCCTGGGGTACGGATGAAAACCTCTCCGTTTCCGGCCCGCGCTACGATGGCCCATCCGGTACCGCACATAACATCACCTTCTCTAATAACATTATTGCCGAAGGCCTGTATGACTCCAGCCACTCAAAAGGCATCCACTCGATGGGAACACTGGTACACGATAACGTGACCAATGCGGCCATCATCGGCAACCTGTACGCCCACAATAACGAGCGCAACCCATGGTTTAAGGGCGCGGCAACCGGCGTGGTGGTGAACAACCTGATTTACAACCCAGGTATTTGGGGCATTCGCGTTGGGGTCATTCAGAGCGAATGGGAAGGGCGTGAGCTGCCGGTCAATCCCAAGGTGGCAATTGCCGGTAACGTAATGTACCACGGCGTGAATACCCAGGCGGGTCTGCCGCTGGTTGGCAGCAACACGACCGGCGGTGATGTCTGGATGAGCGATAATCTGGCATTCGACAAAGCAGGGAAAGCCGTTGCCCTCACCTCTGGTGCGTCTACCGGTATTAAACTGCTGCAATCCGCCCCCGTGTGGCCGACGGGCCTGACGGCCCTCAGCGCATCGTCAGTCGCAAATCAGGTCACTCAGCATGCGGGTGCCCGGCCAAAAGACCGGGATGCGGTAGACAAACGCATCGTCAGTGATTTCCAAAAACGTAGCGGAGCCTTTGTTAACAGCCAAAGTGAAGTAGGAGGCTACCCTACCGCGACCGCCACCGCGCGCACACTGACGGTTCCCAGCACCGGCGTGGATAGCTGGCTGCAACAAATGGCGAAAGACCTCGAATAATCCATTAGGTAATGTGAGTATCAACTCTCAAACCGGTGATGTGAAACACACATCACCGGTTTTATCTTTGTGTCATTGCCAGTCAAAAAGAGTGCTCACGCCCTGACATCTCACCGGATAGACCGATATACCTACCCGCACCGCTGCCAGGTTGGGTACACCTAATCCTTCCGCTCTATCAATCAGCACACGGCTTTTCGCTCGAAAAATGACGGTTATATTGACAAAAACTCCTATGAAAACGTATACCAGTATCACTGTTTTAATGAAAACAGCGACTCTCCAGCCACAGCATAAAAAACCGAACCGAAACGGCCGCGATCATCCATGATGGTGTTGATAATACCCGCCATACAGGTATATTTTCGCAGCCGCAGCGGATACACATAGCAACACAGAATAGCCTCCCCCAGGGAGAACGGGCGCAAGCCAATTAAGGTGACAACAAACAGGACAACGCTACACACCATGAGGTTTACAGCGGCCGTCGGGTAACGCGTGCGGCGCTTATTTTATTGGTGTCAGCACCGGGTGAGTTTGACATTCGAGTTCACGACTCGCGGTATCGGTTTCAATATTCATTAACCTGTCGCCGTGTCACCATGGAAGAAAAAAATAAAGCCCCGCCGATTTTCCGTTGAGTCGCAAATAATCTTTGCGCCAGCAGCGGTAACTTTTTATTTTGAGGTGAACTATGCGAGTCGATGTCCCTACTATGTTTCTCATGATCATCGTCTCAAGCTTTGCTCTGGCAGTGTGTACCCGCTGGTCGGCACACAGCCAGCGCGACAAAGGGCTGATTATTTGCACCTGGGCGCTGGTGTTCCACGGTATTGCCTACATACTGTATGCCCTGCGAGGGCACATCCCCAACGCGATATCGATTATTCCCTCAAACACGTTGGTTGCATTAGCCTACTCACTGCTGCTGCTATCTGTCACCACCTTCCAGCAACGCCCGGTACCACGCCTCCTGCTATGGGGGCCTGTCGCCTTCGCCGCTGCATTCTTTAGTATTATGTTGGATAACCAGAATGCACGTACCGTCGTCAGTGGCCTGTTATCCATGATTCAGGCCTGTGTGGTCATCGGCTACCTGTTAACGCGACGTCGCTTACAAGATGATAGCCAACCGGTACGCGGGCGAAACCTGATGGTGCTCGGGCTGAGTATTAATATTGTGAGTATTCTGCATCGCCTATTGATGCTGTTAGTCAGTGGAGAATACCCGGAAAGCTTACTCACCAGCTCGTCTTTGCAAACGGTGATTAATGTCGCCAACTTTTCTACGCTGCTTTTCGTCGCTAACGGCCTGATGATGATGGCGAAAGATCGCTCCGACCATCTCAACAATCTGATGCTGCGGCAAGACAATCTCACCGGTTGCTGGAACCGAATCCGGGTACAAGAGATAGCCCGTCAGGAGATGGCCCGCTTAGAACGCTACGGCTACCCGGTGTCATTACTGATGCTCGACCTGGATCACTTTAAAAATGTGAATGACGATTATGGTCACGCCACTGGTGATGACGTGCTAAAAGCCTTTGCCCATACCGCACGCTCCATTTTACGCACAACCGATGTACTCGGGCGCTGGGGCGGTGAGGAGTTCGTGGTTATCCTGCCCGCGACCGGAATAAGCGGCGCGATACAAACCGCAGAGCGCCTTCGCAAAGCGCTGGAGTCACAACGTTTTGCGCATAACTTACAGATAACAACCAGCATCGGCGTAGCGGTTTGCCAGTCAACCGACCATTGGGAAAGCTGGCTAGGCCGGGCCGATTTGGCGCTCTATCGCGCCAAAGCCGCAGGTCGTAACCGGATAGAAACCGAGACGCTATTGGTAGACCCGACTTTAGCGGCAATGTCGTTGCCAGAGACCCATCTTATCCACCTCACCTGGCATCCCAACTACGAAGTCGGCCACGCGGAGGTCGATAAAGAGCATCAGTACCTGTTTAGCCAGGCAAATGCGCTGTTGCAGATAATTTTAAATAACGGTTCGCGTGAGGCGTTTTTGCATCAGATAAGCCAGATTATCGATATTCTCAACGATCACATGCAGCATGAAGAACAGTGGTTATGGGAGATACGTCACCCGGATGCCGCACACCATGCCCAATTACACAGCCATTTATTATGGCGGGCAGGCGAACTTCAGCAACGGTTTGAACAACAACAGATAGGCATGATGGAGCTGTTTCACTACGTGGTATACGAAGTGATTACCCAACACATGCTGATTGAAGATAAAAAGCTGACGTTATCAGTGCATTAACGACGAGCTCATCGCCCCATACCCGCAATGACACGGGAATGGGGACATCGCTCAAAAGCCGTCAACGGACAAACATTATTGACTTCTTAATTTACTTCTTAATGATTTTCGCTGACTGAATCACAATCGGTTTGGAGGGGACATTCTGGTACGGCCCGACATTCTCCGTCTGCACCTGAGAAATTTTATCCGCCACTTCCATGCCTTTTACCACCTTACCAAATACTGCGTAACCGAAATCACGCTGGCCGTGATCGAGGAAGGCGTTATCGGCAACGTTAATAAAGAACTGGCTGGTCGCACTGTCTTTCTCACTGGTACGCGCCATCGCAATGGTGCCGCGCAAGTTGCGTAAACCGTTATCGGCTTCGTTCTTAACCGGCGAATTGGTGGACTTTTGTTTCATATCGCTGCTAAAACCGCCGCCCTGCACCATAAACCCAGGGATCACACGATGGAACAGCGTGCCGTTGTAAAAACCGCTGTTGACGTAATCAACAAAGTTTTTTACGGAAACCGGCGCTTTTTGGTCATCCAATGCCAGCTCGATATTACCTGCGGTAGTGGTCAACAACACATGGGTCGAAGCCGGTGCGGCAAAAGCCGGAGTAAATGCGGTCAGAGAGAGCACGGTGGCTACCGCAGCCAATAGACGTTTTGACATGAAGAATTCCTTTTGAGGATCAACGACAGAGAGCGTACCGATTTTAAATAGCCACACACCGCTACGCTACCCATTTACTTTTTTTTACGCGATCCTGCCCATTCATTGCTGATAAAAACAGCACTATTTGTGCGTTCCGCCTCCCTATCTTACTCTCAATCGCCCCAAGACCACAGATACCGCCGCCGCAAGTCAGAAAAATACGGCTTGCGGCGGGCGGCACACAGCGCAATGCGATTACGCTTTGCTGACGGTGTGAGCGTCAATCCAGTCGAAGTTAATGTCTTCACCCAGTCCCGGGAGCTGTGACAAATGCACGAAACCTTCGTCATCCATCGGGTCAACCAGTGAATTTAAGTACGCCGCCGGTTCATCATAGTTCATGAAGGGGTGCAACAGGCCGCGTTCATACCAGCGGCAGTTTTTCACCGCGCCGACGACCGACAGGTTGGCTGCGCCATTGCCGTGGATTTCGCAATCCATGCCGAATGCTTCCGCCAGATGCGCCACTTTCAGACAAGGTGAAATCCCGCCCACGCCCTGAACACCGGCGCGCAAAATGTCACAAGCGCCCTCTTTCACCCAGTCTGCACGGCTGAAGTATTTGCCGCCAAGACTTTCCGGGCCTATCACGTCAATGTCCAGATTGCTACTCAACCAACGGTAAGACGCCATGCTCTGTTCTTCCATCGGCTCTTCAAACCAGGTGAAATTCAGCTTCTGCAATTCACGGCCAATGTAAAGCGCTTCGCTACGGCTATACCAATGGTAGCCATCCAGCATCAAACTGATATCCGGCCCGACCGCTTCGCGCACCGCCGCACAAGCTTTGACATCCATCTGCGGGCTGGGGGCAAAAGAGACCGGCGGCATCCAGGTATGCAATTTAATCGCTTTATAGCCACGCTGTACCAATTTCTCAGCAAACTGACCATACTCATCTGGCGTAGACAAGCCGCCTTGCAGTTCATCGCCACACATGGTGCTGCCATACGCAGGCACCTTATCGCGATAGCCACCCAGCAGTTTATAGACAGGCATATTCAATACGCGTCCTGCCAAATCCCACAACGCCTGCTCCACAATCGCCAGCGCCCGATCCGTCAGTTGATGTGCGCTGCCTCGTTGCCAGTGCACCAAATCCTGCCAAAGCCGCTCGCGATCAAACGGGTTCTGGCCTATCAGCACTTTGCGGAAAAAGCTGTTAACCACATAAGGGCGCACCACTTCCGGTGGCGCAAAAGCATAGCCTTTATGCCCATCATCAGTGCTGATGGTCAAAAGCGCCATACTGGCCTGATGTTCTTCCCCTGGATGTGAATGGCCTGCGCTATCGGAAACGCGACGCGTGGGATAAGTGAAGACGGTGACATCAATAGATTCAATTTTCACGGTGATTACCTGCCTGAAGGTGATGCGCCTACCAGCATGCATATTTATTGCCCATTACATCAGGAATAAAAATACTGCGCTGATTTAATAAAACCCTGTTTTATTTTTAATAATTATTGAGCAACACTACTGTGACGTCATTAGGCAATTTACGACATCTGTGAAAATTATTCGCCCGATGATTATGCATTTGCCCTATTTACAAGCGTTCCATGCCGAGAAAAACAATCACCACCTCCCAAGGAGGTGGTTTAACGCTGACAATAAAAAACGCCGCCCCTGACGGGCACGGCGTTATCGTGGCGGAATAATGGGGAACCAAACGTTATGTCCGTGCGACAAACCCCACGACATCATAGACTTTGCTCAATGTTTCCTGAGCACGAGCGCTGGCTTTTTGTGCGCCGTCACGCATCACCTGCTGTAAAAACGCCTCGTCGTTACGAAAACGATGATAACGCTCTTGCAACTCACTGAGCATGCCAGATACCGCCTCTGCCACCGCGCCTTTCAGATGCCCATACATCTGCCCGGCGAATTCCTGCTCTAATTCCGCAATCGCTTTACCGGTTACACCACTGAGAATATCCAACAGGTTCGAAACACCGGCTTTATTTTGTACGTCGTAGCGCACCACCGGCGGCTCGTCAGAATCGGTGACGGCGCGTTTAATCTTCTTCACCACCGCTTTCGGGTCTTCCAGCAGGCCGATGACGTTATTGCGGTTGTCATCTGACTTGGACATCTTCTTGGTCGGCTCCAGCAACGACATCACCCGCGCGCCGGATTTGGGAATAAACGGTTCAGGAATACGGAACACCTCACCGTAAATCGCGTTAAAGCGCTGGGCGATATCGCGGCTTAACTCCAGATGCTGCTTTTGATCTTCGCCTACCGGCACCTGATTGGTCTGGTAGAGCAGAATATCGGCAGCCATCAATACCGGATAATCAAACAACCCGGCGTTAATGTTCTCGGCATAACGCGCTGATTTATCTTTAAACTGCGTCATGCGGCTCAGTTCGCCGAAATAGGTATAGCAGTTGAGCAACCAGCCCAGTTGCGCATGTTCCGGCACGTGGGATTGCACAAAGATAGTGCTCTTCTGCGGATCGATGCCGCAAGCCAGATACAACGCCAGCGTATCCAACGTTGCTTTACGCAGCTGCTGCGGGTCTTGGCGTACCGTTATCGCGTGTTGATCGACAATGCAATAAATGCAGTCAAAATCATCCTGCATGTTAACCCACTGACGTAACGCACCCATGTAGTTACCAATGGTTAATTCGCCTGACGGCTGTGCGCCGCTAAATACAATGGGCTTACTCATGTCATGCTTCCTGATCGTGTAAAAGGGAGGCCCCGACAACGGGCAGTAAATCCGTAAAGCGCTCCAGCACCACATCCGGGTGGCTAAGGGCTATCGCTTCACCGTAGTTATATCCATACGTCATGCCGACGCACGGGCAACCTGCCGCGCGGGCAGCCTGGATGTCGTTGCGCGAGTCACCGACAAACAGTAATTCATGCGCGTGCAGCCCGAGCTTGCCTAACACCATATAGAGCGGCGCGGGATGGGGTTTTTTCTCGGCGACATCATCGCCGCCCAGGATTAACGAAAAATACTCGCTGATACCCAACGCATCAAGCAAAGGCGCAACAAAAGGGGTGGGCTTGTTGGTTACGACGGCCAGGCGAAAACCACGCTGCGCCAGTTGTGCCAACGTTTCCCGCACGTCGGGGTAGAGCAGGCTGCCGCTTTCCACCGAACGCGCATAATATTTATCGAATAGCGTTCGGGTGTCGTGAATCTGCTGCGCCGTTGGCTCCATACCCGCCCAACGCAACGCACGTTCTACCAACACATCGGCTCCGTTACCGATCCAGGTCGCCACCTGCGCTTCCCCGGCATGGGGTAACGACAGTGCCCCCAAGGCCATATCGACCGCATGAGCCAGACCCGGAGCGCTGTTGACTAACGTCCCATCAAGATCAAACGCAATACCACGAACCACGCTGAAATCAGGCATGAGTTACCGTCTCCAATTCCTGACGCATACGGGCAATCACCGCCTGATAATCCGGCTGGCCGAAAATGGCTGACCCGGCAACAAACATGTCGGCACCAGCGGCGGCAATTTGCGCGATGTTTTCCACTTTCACGCCGCCGTCAACTTCCAGACGAATATCGTAACCGCTCTCGTCAATACGCTGACGTACCTGACGTAACTTATCGAGCGTTGCCGGAATAAACGACTGCCCGCCAAACCCAGGGTTTACCGACATCAGTAAAATGATGTCGAGTTTATCCATCACATAGTCAAGATAACTGAGCGACGTCGCCGGGTTAAACACCAAACCCGCTTTACAACCGTGGTCTTTAATCAGTTGCAACGTCCGATCAACATGCTCCGACGCTTCCGGGTGGAAGGTAATAAAACTGGCGCCGGCTTCGGCGAAATCCGGGATCAGCCTGTCAACCGGCTTCACCATCAGATGTACGTCTATCGGTGCGGTAATACCATAATGGCGTAATGACTTCAGTACCAGCGGGCCAATGGTCAAATTCGGGACGTAATGATTGTCCATCACATCAAAATGAACGACATCCGCCCCGGCGGCCAGCGCATTTGCCGTATCCTCACCAAGACGGGCAAAGTCGGCGGACAAAATAGACGGGGCGATTAAAAACGGTTTCATGCGTTTCTCCAAACCATCAAGTTTGTATCTCGCTGCCGGCACGATACTGTGAAGACACACCTGTGCAGCCGCTCAGTCAGGAAACCGCTACGCGGTTCCTGTTGTTTCTTTTTTCATCCACCAACACCGCCAGACGCGCGCAGGCCTAACAATATAACGCCAGCAACTCATTGACTTTGCTGCGGCCAGAAATATTGCGGCTAATGGTTCGACGCGCCTTTACCACATACAATGCAGAGGCTCCGCGATACCACTCGCGGGTCAGCACCGTATCATGATTGGAAATCAAGACCGGAATATGGCCCTGAGATGATAATCGCTGCGCCAATTGCGCCAGGTTTTGCTGGTCTTGCGTGTTGAAATTGTTGGTGTGGTAGGCGGTAAAGTTCGCCGTTGCCGATAAAGGCGCATACGGTGGATCGCAATACACCACCGAACCGGATAACGCATTGGTTAATGTTTGCTCATAATGTTCACAAACAAAGACCGCGTTCTGCGCCTTTTGCGCGAACCAGTACAGCTCTTCTTCAGGAAAATAGGGTTTCTTATAACGGCCAAAAGGCACATTAAACGCTCCGCGCATGTTGTAACGGCATAACCCGTTATAACAATGGCGGTTTAGATACAAGAACAACAGCGCCCGACGATAGTCATGGGTACAAAGGTTAAATTCATCCCTTAAGCGGTAAAACGCCTCAGATGTATTCATTTCATCAATAAACAATTTGCGGGCATCACCAATAAACTCATCGGTTTTGTTTTTGACGATGTTATACAGATTGATCAGATCACTGTTGATATCCGCCAGAATGTAGCTGTCGTAGTCGGTATTAAGAAACACAGACCCAGCACCGACGAAAGGCTCGATTAATCGCTCTCCGGCTGGCAGATATCGACGAATCTCTTCTACCAGCGGATATTTACCACCAGCCCATTTTAAGAACGCGCGGTTTTTCTTCATGCCGTCGTTAATTACTCACACAGTTCAGAGCCACGGATTGTACTCTGTTAAGACAGCACATCAGGGCCAATTTGGTGTTACTTGGTTACGTCCTGCTTCACCTGACGGATCGGCCTGACCCAGGGTTTTTTCGCCTGAACATCAGCAGGCAGCGACGAAATCGCACGTTTAGCATCTTCCGACGAGGCATATACGCCATTCACCAAAACATACCAAGGGCGACCATCACGCTTTGTTTCATACACCCAATAATTCGTCAGACGCAGTTCTCTGGCATACGTCTTCAACGAATCTTCGCGAGAAGCACTACTGAGCTGCAACGTAAAATGGCTCGCAGGCGCACCTTGAATCGACGCCCCCGTTGCAGTCGGTGTTGCAACCGGTGTGGCGGCACTATGGGGCACAACCGCAGTTGCAGGTTTAGGCGCAACGGACGGTTTGCTCGATGGCGCAGGCACCAACGCTGTCGTTGGCGTTTTATGCGTATTCACAACCGGATGCGCGGCCTCTTTCGGCTCGGGTTTCGGCTCTGGCGACTTATGCGATGACGGCTTTTCAACCTTCTCCGGCTGAGTGCGCGTTGGCGCAGGTGCTGGTGCCTTTTCTACCGATGCCGATGGCGATGGCGCACGGCCACCTTTAGTCGGCGGGGAATACACCGTCGCAGGTTCGGTAGGAAGACCGGCAGAGAATGCATTTACGCGCTCCTGCTGCTGCGGCTGAGATAACGCATCCGTAATGTTGCCAGGTAGCTCGATACGCTGCTGGTTACTGTTCTGCGGCACCAGCGGCGCTTGCGTCGGCGTGCCAGCAATCGGCTGCCCGCTCAATGGCTGCGGCGCACCAGAATTCGCCGCCGCTGGCGCGGAAGGCGCTGGCGTAACAGTTGCGCTCTGGTTATCAGACATCGATGAGGCTAAATCAATGTTTTTCCCACCCCCGGAAGAGGCTGGCGCCGCCGAATTTTGACCCGGCGACTGAAGCGCTGAACCGATACCAATAATCAACAGCACCAAAACAACGATGCCGATACCAATCATAGTATGTTGTTTGGATAACGAAACACTGGGGGCAGAAAGGCTTTTACCACGTTTCTGCTGACGCGCGGGCCGTCGATCGCTGGTATCCGGCTTCAACGCATCTTCTGGATTAAACTCATCCATTTATACCCTCCAACTGAAAGGCTAGCTTCCCCAGACTGATGAACCTGCGAAAGCCGAATCATAAGGTATTGTATTTTAAACGTAAACCATCGGAAAAATGCCGAATGGTTATCAGATAACTGAAACAATGTTTCAGGGGAGGCAATCAGCAATGGACGCCAGAACCAGCTCATGTGCAATGCCACCACGAACTTCGGACTGACCAATCGCCGTAGGCAGCACCAGACGCAACTCACCCGCCAGCACTTTCTTATCACGCATCATGTGAGGCAAATAGGCCTCAGGAGCCATCTCTTTCGGGCCCGTAACCGGCAACCCGGCCCTCAACAGCAACAGTTTAATACGCTCAACATCCCAGGCACTCAATTGCCCGAGGCGACGAGCCGCCTGTGCCGCCATCACCATACCTGCGGATACGGCTTCGCCATGAAGCCAGTTGCCATACCCCATTTCTGCTTCGATCGCGTGTCCGTAGGTATGACCTAAATTCAGCAGGGCGCGTAAACCGGATTCGCGCTCATCAGCCGCCACGACTTCCGCCTTTAGCTCGCAGCAACGGCGGATGCAATACGCCAATGCGTCATCCTGCAAGTTCCTGAGCGCTTCAATGTGAACCTCAAGCCACTCAAAGAATACTCTATCCAAAATGATGCCGTACTTGATGACCTCCGCAAGCCCAGAGGACAACTCACGTGCTGGCAGCGTTTTCAGACAATTCAGATCAACCACCACCGATGCGGGTTGATAAAACGCACCAATCATGTTTTTCCCCAACGGGTGATTGACGGCAGTTTTACCCCCGACAGAGGAGTCAACCTGTGAAAGGAGTGTGGTAGGCACCTGAATGAACCGCACACCGCGTTGATAACTGGCGGCGGCAAATCCGGTTAAATCACCAATGACACCGCCACCCAGCGCCACCAGCGTGGTATCACGACCGTGCGGTTTTGCCAGCAGGGCGGAAAAAACCTGCTCCAGAACCGTCAGCGATTTATACTGCTCGCCATCAGGCAAAATCACCTGATCCACCCGCACACCAACGGTTTCTAACACATCACGCACAGTGTCAAGATAAAGCGGTGCCAGTGTTTCATTTGTCACCAGCATCACCTGATCGCCCGCTTTGAGCGGCATAAAAGAGGCGGCTTCATTAAAAAGGCCAGCGGCTATCGTAATAGGGTAACTGCGTTCCCCAAGGGTGACGGTAACTCTTTCCATGCGCGTTCCATTGATCTGTCAGAAACCTGCGGTAGGCAGGAAGTTACACCAAATCAGTTGTTTTCCAGCATACTGATAATCTGGTTAGCAACGACTTTGGCGCTTTGTTCATCAGTACGAATGGTGACATCAGCGATTTCTTCATACAGCGGGTTGCGCTCTTTCGCCAACGCCTCCAACACTTCACGTGGTGGGGTTTCAACCTGTAACAGTGGGCGCTTCTTATCGCGTTGAGTACGGGCCAGTTGCTTCTCGATAGTCGTTTCCAGATAGACCACCACGCCGCGTGCAGACAGACGATTGCGAGTTTCGCGGGATTTCACCGACCCACCGCCTGTCGCCAGCACAATGCCCTGTTTTTCTGTCAATTCATTAATGACTTTCTCTTCGCGCTCGCGGAAGCCTTCTTCTCCTTCCACATCGAATACCCAGCCCACATCAGCCCCGGTACGTCGCTCAATTTCTTGATCGGAGTCGAAAAATTCCATATTGAGCTGCTGCGCTAACTGACGGCCAATAGTGCTTTTGCCGGCACCCATAGGCCCAACCAGAAAGATATTGCGTTTCTCTGCCATTTTTTTGGTATTACTAAGAAATTCGTTAATGATAACCCGCCCCGCCATGTAACCTGCGGCGGAACCTAAACTGAAACCTCATGAGCGATAGTGCGAGAATCAGACAAAAAATTATCTCAATACTCAGGGTAGTTTGGCAACCGAATAAAATGCCACATGAATCAGGCGGAGGTAAATGTACATTTTATCTACACCTCGCTGACTCATTCAGACGATGGAACGCCACTGCCGTGCTCAAGCCGCTATCCTTGTATGCTAAAACGGCGGTATCGTCAAACGATGAACGACACTATTTGACGAATGATACCGCCAGACACACAAAAGATTACCAAAAACCTCAACGCGTTATGCCAGTAAATAACGCCAATTCAGCAGAATAATCAGCCTGCGGTGGCTGCGCCCTTCGCCGACGCAATGAGCGTCGGAGTAATGAAAATCACCAATTCGCGTCGGGTATGTTGCTGACTGGTGCTGCGAAACCAGTAGCCAATTCCCGGCAGGGTTGCCAATCCTGGAACCTGGCGCGCGCCTTGATTTTTTTGCTGCTGAAAAATCCCGCCCAGTACAATGGTTTCGCCATCCTGCACCGTTACCTGTGTCTGGATTTCCTGTTTATCAATCGCCAGCGCTTCACCGTCCTCGCCCTGCTTGATAGCGCGCCCCGGCATGTTCTGGCTAATCAACAAGTTGAGCGTTATCTGGCCGTTATGCAAAATCTTCGGTGTCACCTCCATCCCCAGCACCGCCTCTTTAAATTCAATCGACGTCGAGCCGCTGGCACCGCTGGATACCTGATAAGGAATTTCAGTCCCCTGCTTGATGCTGGCAGTCTGCTGATGCGCGGTAAATAAACGCGGACTGGCGATAATCTCTACTTCATTTTCCTGTTCCAGCGCGGTCAGTTCTAAATCCAGCAAACGCCCGCTAAGGCGAGCCAAATGAAAACCCGCATTGATAGAGGGTGACTCAACAGGCAGGTTGACATTAAAACGGTGCATTTGCAGCGCCTGTTGCGCCGAACTGGCCGCCTCGGACATGCCCCAGTTGACCCCAAGCGCGTTCAGGTGTTCGCTACTTATCGTCACAATGTGCGCAGCCAATTGAACTTGCGCGACGGGCTTATCCAATGTGGTAATCCAGGCGTCAACCTGCACCAGCGCATCGCCGGTGTCACGCACTAGCAGGGTGTTGGTGCGTTTATCCACCGATGCGCTGCCGCGCGCCGTAAGCAGCGTCCCTTTTTGACTTTGCAAATTCGATAGCACCTCGCTTGCCTCTGCATATTGCAATGCGAAGGCACGATTCTGTAACGGCAATTGCTGGCGCTGCTTTTCTGCGTATTCCTCCTGCTGTTGCTGGCGTACTTTTATATGGCTGTCGGGATACACCATCATCACGGTGCCGTGCTGCTCAAGCGAGAGCTGCCCCATCTGGAGAATAATCTCAAGCGCCTGCTGCCAGGGTATTTGGTGTAAATTAAGGCTAAGATTGCCACTTACCCCTGGCGCAACCACCAGATTGAGTTGCTGATGGTCAGCTAATGCCTGTAAGACTTTTTGTACCGGCGCATCCTCAAAGACCAGTGAAATCGGCTGTCCATCACGGGCGTTCACACTCAACGCCGCCAGCAGCAGCACACCGCAAAGACAACGCGCTATACATCCTGTACTCATCCTTCATTCCTTAAATAACTTACATGCTAAGGGCAGGCTACTGACGCGATAGCACTGTGGATAACGGCACTGTGGATAATGGCACTGTGGGTAATGTCGGTGTGGGTAATAGCGGTGCGGGTAAACGCAGGGGATCGTTGCGACATCGTATTGCTCCCGACGGTGGCAGCAGCGTTACGCCATGGGTATCGACCCGGCTAACTGTCCAGCCATCAGGGGAAATGACGTCACCTTCAGTAATACGTAACCAACGATTTTCCTGTACCAACCACCCCATCCAGCCCGATGCTGACCCCATCACGCCTCTTAATTGCCAGTTATTAGCGCCAGATACCGCGTGACAAGGCGGTGCTGGCGGCGCAAAAGGATCGCGAACCGGTGCCAGTTGCGCTGCCGCGATAATTTGCCCACTGAATAACCATATCCCAAACAGCCCCCATCTTATCGGCGTCATGGCACTGGCTCCGACGCCAGCGGCAACGACAATTGCAACTCGGCAACCAGCCTGCCTTCACGCTGTCGTAACGACACCCGTTCAATACCCAGCACGACCTCAAGTGTGTTCAGGCAGACAAGAAAATTGAGCAGCGCGCCATAGCTGGTATGCAAGGTCAGTTGCCATACCGTCGGAGGTGCAGCGGTAGTCGGTGCAACTGTAGTAGGTACAGTTGTAGGCGATGCCGCTGTAGGAGGTGCGGCTATCGACTGCGACCCTGATATCGGCTGCCAGTCAGCCAACACGACGCCAGACTGACGAATCGGCTTTTCTAACAGCGATGCCACCTCAATATGGGTGTTATCCATCACGGCCAGCGCAGGCGGGCCACGTCGCAACACATGGACAGGAATACGGGCGATATTGCCTCGCATCTGTTCGATGGCTTGCTGATGTTGTTGATATTGCTGCTCAAGTGTATTCAGCGACTGGTGTGTATTACGAGACCAGAGACCGTATGCCATCAACACCAGTGAAAGTATCGCCAGCGCAGGCAGCAGCAATAGCTGCCATAGCGGTACAGCAAGCAAGCGTAGTGTCAGCGTGCGAAGAAGAGCGGCGAAATATTCCTGCTTCATTATTCCCCCTGAGACGCGCCGAATTTCCGCCAGTTCAGGCGTAACGAAAAGCGCAGCAACGAGCCCGATGTCGCCTCAAGGCGCACATGCTCAAGCCGCACTCGCTCAACCACAGGCCATTCCGACAGGCGGTTGACCAGGCGCATGATGTCATCATAGCTATGGCCCATCCCGGATACGTGCAATTGCTTATCTACGCCTTCCATCTCGGTGAACCAAACGGCATCAGGCACTCGTACCGGCAATTGTTCCAGTAATTGCTGATAACGCTGATTCTGCAATCGCCCCTGTCGCCGGGCTAACTGTAACGCTTGCTGTTTTTCATACGCCAGCCAGTCATTGTGCATCTGACGATAAAGGCGCTCATAGCGAACCCGTTGTTCCTGGGCGCTGATAACGTGCCGCTCTAGCCGAAGGCGCTGTTGCTGCCTGTCACTACAGGCGCTTATCGCTAGCGTTAACGCCAGCAGCAACGCGCCCACACTCACGACCAGAGCGAATCGGGCACGCCGATAGGCCAACCGTTGACGCCAGGGCAAGAGATTAATCATCAACATAGGCTATCCTCCGCTCTAACCGCTAACCCAGCGGCGATAGCAAATGCCGCCGGGTTGGCGGGCAAAGGAGGATGAATGTGAAAAGCGCCCAAGACAGACCAATCAAGCAAACCGGATGTGCCTTGCTGCATCGGCGGCTCTCGGGTCGCGCTCAGATACGCATCGCGCCACTCACTTTGCTGGTAGCGCGCATTCACTGCGGTGAGCAACGTAGACTCATCGGCAATCTCATCTGAATGCAGCGTACCAAATGCCAACGGTTCATTGAGTGGCGACACCCACAACCAATGATCGCTAACGCGGTGTATCAGCAAGCGATCTTGCGCCAAACCGGCAAATGCCGCCATACAGCGCAGCGCACACGGCGTGATATCAACACTATCCGCCCGTAATCCTGCTTGCGTCAGGCAGTGCAACCAGGCATTAAGCTCCGTTTGCCGTGCTGCAATCACCAGTAATGACTCTGGCGCCTGGGGATCGGGGCGATAATCCAGTGCGATATCCTCAACGCCAACAGGCAGTAATTGCGCCATCCGGCTGCGGATATATCCGCCACGATAGGGCTCACGCAAACGCGGGTCGGGTATCGCCAGCCGCTGTAGCAATACCCGTGAAGCGGGGAATCCCACACGCAGTGAGATGTAACGCGGTAATCCCTTACGCCATTGACGAAGAACCGTACAAAGCGCCTCAGGATGATGTAGACTAGCGCCGCGTAACGTTTCGTCCGGCAAAGGCAGTTGCCACCAATCACGCAATTGCCAACCATGTCGGCGGCGCTGAACGGCCAAAGCACGCACCATATCATGCTGGATGTCCAGCCCAACCTGCCAGATGGGATAAACCATGGGTGTTCGATCTCCTTATCGTTATAAAAAAGAACATATCCACCTTGCTGGCTTCCCTTTATACTAGCGCCCGTCTGTTTATAAACTATTCAATCGCTACTGAATGGAAAATCTCCAGTGAAGTTCGTAAAGTACTTATTCATCTTTGCAGTCAGTTGCATCCTGTTGGGAGCCGCTTCGCTCTTTGGCCTTTATCGCTATATCGAGCCTCAGTTACCTGATGTCGCCACACTCAAGGATGTACGCCTGCAAACACCTATGCAGGTTTACAGCGCAGAGGGTGAGTTAATTGCCCAGTTTGGCGAAAAGCGTCGTATTCCGTTAAAACTGGATCAAGTGCCGCCAACGTTGGTGAACGCCTTTATCGCCACCGAAGACAGCCGCTTTTTCGAGCACCATGGGATTGACCCTCAGGGGATTATCCGCGCTACGGTGATCGCGCTGACATCCGGCCATGCCACTCAAGGCGCCAGTACGATAACCCAGCAGTTGGCGCGTAATTTCTTTCTGAGCCCTGAACGCACCTTATTGAGGAAAATCAAAGAGGTGTTTCTGGCTATTCGTATTGAGCAAACGCTGACGAAAGAAGAAATTCTCGAGCTGTATCTGAACAAAATTTATTTGGGCTACCGCGCATACGGCGTCGGCGCGGCAGCGCAGGTTTATTTTGGTAAGTCGGTTGATCAGCTTTCACTGGCGCAAATGGCGATGATTGCCGGTTTACCCAAAGCCCCATCAACATTTAACCCGCTCTACTCCTACGACAGGGCGGTGTCACGCCGCAATGTGGTGCTCTCGCGTATGCTTGATGAGAACTACATTAATCAAACGCAGTATGAGCAGGCGCGCAGCGAAAAGCTGGTGGCGGACTATCACGCGCCAGAAATCGGTTTTTCCGCACCATACATCGCAGAGATGGTGCGTCAGGAAATGTTCAAGCGGTATGGCGAAGATGCGTATAACGATGGTTACAAAGTCTACACAACCATCACGCGCAAGCTGCAATTAGCCGCAGAAGAAGCCGTACACAACAATGTGCTCGCATACGACATCCGTCATGGCTACCGTGGCGCCGATCAGGTGCTGTGGAAAGTCGGTACGCCTGCCTGGACGCAAGATAAGATTGTCGATGCGCTGAAAAAACTGCCGGTTTACGGCCCGTTATTCCCGGCGGTGGTGACAGATGCCAGCGCCGATAAAGCCCATGCCATGATGGCAAGCGGCGAGAAAGTCGACTTGCCGTTGGCAGGTGTGCGTTGGGCGCGGCCATACCGCTCTGATGACCAGCAAGGCCCAACGCCGAAGCGGGTGACAGACGTACTGGAAGCCGGCCAGCAAATCTGGATACGCAAAGTTGATAACGACTGGTGGCTGGCGCAAGTGCCGGATGTCAATTCCGCGCTGGTGTCGCTCAACCCCAAAGACGGTTCAATTCTGGCGCTGGTGGGCGGTTTTGATTTCAACCAGAGCAAATTTAACCGCGCTACTCAGGCATTACGGCAGGTAGGCTCTAACATCAAGCCCTTCCTGTATACCGCCGCAATGGACAAAGGCCTGACGCTGGCGACGATTCTCAATGACGCCCCCATTACCCGCTGGGACCCAGGTGCCGGTTCTGACTGGAGCCCGAAAAACTCGCCCGCCGTCTACGATGGCCCCATTCGCCTGCGCCAAGGGCTGGGGCAGTCGAAGAACGTTGTTATGGTGCGTGCCATGCGGGCCATGGGCGTCGATTATGCCGCCAGCTATCTGGAACGCTTCGGTTTCCCTGAGCAAAATATTGTGCATACCGAATCGCTGGCGCTAGGCGCAGCCTCCTTCACGCCGCTGCAAGTGGTGCGCGGTTATGCGGTGATGGCGAACGGCGGCTATCTGGTTGACCCGTATTTCATTACCAAAATTGATAATGCGGCAGGCAATACGCTGTTTAGCGCCGTCCCGAAAGTGGTATGCGATACCTGTAATCTCCCGGTGATTTACGGTGATACCCAGCGCTCTGCGGTGCTATCGGACGACAGCATGGAAAACGTGGCTATTTCTGCCGCACGCACGGCGGCGGCGGAACCTCAGCCCGATGCGATTACCCCGGCGGAAGTCGCGCGTCAGGCCGCCACGCAACCCTATGCTCCCCATGTCATTAGTACGCCATTGGCGTTTTTGATTAAAGACGCGCTTAACAGCAACGTGTTTGGCGAACCTGGCTGGATGGGTACTGGCTGGCGCGCAGGGAAAGTGCTGCAACGCCACGACATCGGTGGCAAAACCGGTACAACCAATAACTCAAAAGATGCCTGGTTTTCCGGCTATGGCCCCAATATCGTGGCCTCGGTGTGGATAGGTTTTGATGATCACCGGCGGGATCTTGGCAAAGCCTCCGCATCGGGCGTCATTCGCGATCAGGCATCCGGTTATGAGGGCGGCGCGAAAACCGCTGAACCCGCCTGGGATGATTTCATGAAAGTCGCCCTTGCTGGCGTACCAGAACAAAAAACGCCGCCACCGCAGGGCGTTGTCACCGTGACGATAGATCGCAGCAGCGGCAAATTGTCCGATGGCGGTGGGAATAGTCGTCAGGAATATTTCATTGACGGCACCCAGCCGACCGAGCGGGCGGTACATGATGCGGGAACCACGCTGTTCAATAGCAGCAGCGGACAGGCTGAAGAGCTCTTTTAATCTCTGCAAAGGCGCGTTTATCGCGCCTTTTTTACGCGTTCAGCCAGCGTTGCAGCAAAAACAGGGCGCTCACATTACGCGCCTCGCGAAAATCAGGTTCGTTTAATAACGACATCATCTCTGCCAGCGGCCAGCGTACCAGTTGCAGCGGTTCAGGCTCATCACCTTGCAGGCGCTGTGGATAGAGGCCGTTTGCCGCCACGATATGCATACTGCTGGAGAAATAGGAAGGTGCCATCGTCAAGGTTGATAGCAGCTCAAAGCGTTGTGCGCCAAAGCCCGCCTCCTCCATCAGCTCGCGGTTTGCCGCATCAAATACGCCCTCACCGGGATCAATCAGCCCTTTAGGAAAGCCCAATTCGTATTGCTCAATCCCCACCGCATATTCACGAACCAGTAGCAACTCATCTCCCTGCACGGGAACAATCATCACCGCATCCCGGCCTGATGGACGCATCCGCTCATAGAGACGGCGCTCACCGTTGCTGAACTCCAAATCCACAGACTCCACATTAAACAAGCGTGAGCGGGCAACGGTCTCAACATTTAGGATTTTGGGTTTTTTCAAGTTATTGTTCATCGTGGCCTCGATGAGGAAACATCAATGGGCGTTTCCCATATAGGTTCATACACGCTGCAAAAAGCCTGGTAGAACGGTCGTTTCCTAAAGACTATTCAGTGAGTCACATTGTGCGTTAACATTAACAGCTGCTGCAACTTTATCATGTCAAGCTCACATCCTGGCAACACAATAAACACATAAACTTTTCTTATGGAAAGAGTTATGGTGACGCCCAACATCGTCCTCAAAGCATTGATGAAAAAAATTCAGACTTTCCTCATTTTTGCTTTCAGGTTTGCTTGCTACGATACACAGTTAAACAAGTAATAGCCGGTTAATTCAGCCAGTAACAGTCAGTCATGGATTAACAAGGTTCGCGTAGTTTTGTTACTATCCAGCAATCACAAAGGGAACCCTAGGCTGTTGGCCGGAGATAATATGAGCACAATACTCATCATATTGGCTGTATTGTTTGCCTGCCTGATGGTGTCAGGGGGGGTTATTGGCTATCTCATGTATCGTCGTCTTTTGTTCGCCAAGCGTCTGCCTATTACGCCGTCAGGGCATCGTCAACTGACGGCATCAGAGCGTATTGCTATTGAACGTTATCTGGCCATGGTGCAAGACGGAACCGCTACGCCATTATTAGCCGCCCCAACATCGCGCCTGCCCCGCCTGTTGCCGGGTAATCGGGTATATCCGATGACCCACAGCATCACGCGTTACGGACTCAGCACCGATGCGCCCAATAAATGGCGCTATTATATTGATACTCAGGAAGTTCATCTGCCGGCACGTTGGGAGCCGTTCATTACGCAGAATAACGAAATTGAGCTCATCAAAACGCGCTCGCTCCCTTTAGTTATCTCGCTGAACGGGCATTCTCTTACTGAGTTTATCCATGAACTAGACAGCGCCACCGGTACGGAACCCCACGTCGAACAGGCGTCCATCAGGCCGGACGCGCATGAACACACCGAATTGGTCGCCATCCGTAAGGAAACGCCTGAAGAGCATGCGGTACACCGCTCACGCGGCCTGCGTGAGGCTGGCCTGTTAAGCGCGGCATTTTTGTTGCTTGTTTTCAGTTTAACCAGCCCGCTCGCCGTGTTGCCCTGGCTGGCGGCCGCTGCCTGCCTGATGGTGGCATGGGGATGCTGGCACCTATTACGCCCGCCCTCGCAAAAAGAGCTGCGCGAAGTCCACTGTCTCCACGGTACACCTCAATGCATGGGGTTATTCAGCGATACCAACCAGAACCCCATCAATAATGTCTCATTGGGTAATATCGATCTGATTTATCCCCCTCATTGGCAGCCCTATATCGGCTACGATCTCGGCGTCAAAACCGATGTCGATATTTACCTCAATCGTCACGTTGTGCGCCAAGGTAAATACCTGTCGTTGCATAACGAAGTGAAATTTTTCCCGCTCCAGCACTGGGGTAAGAATGTCGTGCTGGCTATTGGCGCGCTGGCCAGTCTGGTGTTGCTACTCGCCTCGGTGCCGCTCGACCTGCCGCTAAAACTCAGCCTGGCCTGGGTACAGGGCGCGGAGAACATCAAAGTCACTCAGGTTGAAGAACTGGAGCGTCTGGCGCTGCATGTCGGAGACAAACTCCAGGTACGCAGTTCCGGCATGTGTTATGTCCCTGCGCAAAAGCACGCGGCGTCAGCGCATGCGCCTGCTTTCGCGCCTTTTGATTGTGCGGGCATTTACTGGAACAAGGCCGCGCCACTGCCGCTCCCCGAATCCGAAGTGATTGATAAAACAGCCGCCCTGCAAAAAACCGTTCAGGAGCAATTACATCCGGCAGTAAGCGAGAATCAGGTCAGCGCGCAATTGGCGGATGCGATTCAAAAATCAGGCATGATCCTGCTGAACAATTTCTCGGATATCGTGCTGAAAACTGACGCATTGTGCGAAAGAGAAGAGGATTGCACGCGCCTTAAAAATGCGCTGGCAAATTTGGGGAATGTCAAAAACTGGGATTCGCTGGTGAAACGGGCGCGATCTGGCGCACTCAAAGGCATGAGCGTAGTACTACGCCCGGTCAGCGCCGAATCACTCGAATCGTTAGTGAAAAACGCCACCGACGAATTCTACAACCGAGAAACGCTCACCGCCGCCAGCGCGCTCAATAGCCCGCCGCCCGGAGGCTTTCTGCTGCGCAGCGACGAAGGGCGTCAGTTTGTCAACCACCCCAACCCGCCTACCTCGCTGCGGGATTTTCCGCCACAAGAGCAATGGCAGGAATTACAGCGGCTATCTGCGATGCTCTTGCATACCCCCTTTGAAGCCAGCGGCATCATTACCCAGTTGAGTATCGATGCTAACGGCACTCGCCATATCTCGCTGCACAGCGAACCGGATGCCGTAACCATGTGGCGTTCTCTGGGTGCCTGCCTGTTGTTGTTGGCATTCAGCGTACTTCTGATCCTGAATCTGGTGTTCGTGCTGGTTAAACGCCGCCGCAATCAGCAGCGTATCGCGAATATCCAGCAATACTACGCGCGCCATCTGGTGCCCGAGGCACCCGCGACGGGAAACGCGATGTACGGTAACGTGATCCCTTCCTGATGCAACAGCGGCGCAAGGCAAGTACGCCATCTGCCGCTTTTAGCGACGATATGACGCTGGTAACATTTACGCCAGCACCTCTCTGCCGCGTTGAGAATCTCTAGCGCCTGATACCCGGTTTTCCATGTCAGGACATTTACCCGGAGTACACATGAATCCCGAACTGAACTGGAATGCGATTGATACCGTCTTACTGGATATGGATGGCACGCTGCTCGACCTGGCATTTGACAGCTATTTCTGGCTACAACTGGTGCCAGAAACCCTTAGCCACCAGCGCAACCTCAGCATGGAGCAGGCGCACGCGTTGATTCACCAGGAATACCATGCCGTTCGTCACACCCTGGACTGGTACTGTTTTGACTACTGGAGTGAGCGACTGGGGCTGGATATTTATCAGATGACCAGCGATATCGGGCATCGGGCGCGCCTGCGGGACGATACTCCACCCTTTTTGCAGGCGCTGCGCGAAAGCGGCCGCCGAACAATTTTGCTCACCAATGCACATCCGCATAGTCTGGCGGTAAAAATAGCGCACACCGGCCTTGATAAGCACCTTGATTTACTGCTTTCCACCCATACTTATGGGTATCCCAAAGAAGACCAGCGGTTGTGGCAGGCGGTACAGGCGCAAATCGGCTTTGACCCGGCGCGAACCCTGTTTGTGGATGACAACGAGCCGATTCTGGACGCGGCGAAAACCTTCGGCATCCGTTATTGCCTTGGCGTACGCAATCCTGATTCGACCCGTAGTGAACCAAACGCCTTCGACCAGCATCCGTCAATGAGCGATTATCGGGCACTGCTGCCGGGCATCACTCAGTCAACGTTTATGACCCATCAGGAGTGCTCATGAGTAAAAACAACGCGCATGAACCTGACGATGACACTAGCGTCCGGCTGGATAAATGGCTGTGGGCCGCGCGGTTTTACAAAACCCGCGCACTGGCCCGGGAGATGATTGATGGCGGCAAAGTGCATTACAACGGTCAACGCAGCAAGCCCGGAAAACTGGTAGAAACGGGGGCAGAGATTACCCTGCGTCAGGGCAGTGATGAGCGCACCGTTAAGGTACTTCTCATCAGCGACCAGCGTCGCCCGGCAGCGCAGGCGCAAATGCTGTACGAAGAGACGGCACAGAGCATCGAAAAACGTGAAAAACTGGCGATAGCCAGAAAAATGAACGCATTATCTATGCCGCACCCGGACAGGCGGCCTGACAAAAAAGAGCGCCGGGATTTAATCAAATTCAAATACAGTGACGTGGAATAAGCCACCGTCACCACGAGAGAGCATTATGGCCAATCACGACCAATTACACCGTTACCTGTTTGAAAACCATGCCGTGCGCGGCGAACTGGTAACAGTGAGCGAAACATTCCAGCAGATGCTGGCGAACCATGACTACCCACAGCCGGTGAAACAGTTGCTCGGTGAAATGCTGGTTGCCACCAGTTTGCTCACCGCCACGTTGAAATTTAGCGGTGATATTACCGTGCAGCTACAAGGCGACGGCCCGTTGAAACTGGCGGTGATTAACGGCAACCACCAGCAGCAGATGCGCGGAGTGGCGCGCTTGCAAGGCGATATTGCCGCCGACAGTTCGCTACACGACATGATGGGTAACGGTTATCTGGTTATCACCATTACGCCAACCGAAGGCGAGCGTTACCAGGGCGTCGTGGGTCTGGAAGGTGACGATGTGGCAAGCTGCCTGGAAAACTATTTTCAGCAATCCGAGCAGTTACCCACGCGCCTGTTTATCCGCACCGGCGAGCACGAAGGCCGCGCCTGTGCCGCAGGTATGCTGTTGCAAGTGCTACCGGCACAGCAGGGCAGCCGCGATGAGTTTGATCACCTCACGCAGTTGACTGCAACGGTGAAAGGTGAAGAGCTGTTTGGCCTTAGCGCTAACGATGTGCTCTACCGCTTATATCATCAGGAAAACGTCACGTTATATGAACCGCAGCCGGTGGCGTTTCACTGCCATTGCTCCAAAGCGCGCTGCGCCGATGCGCTGATGGCACTCCAGCCGCAAGAGGTGGACGATATGCTGGTACAAGATGGAGAGATAGACATGCACTGCGACTATTGCGGCAGCCACTATGCGTTTGACGCCCAGGACATCGCCGAGATTCGTCAGTCAGCCTCTGGCACCACGCTGCACTAATTCCCCGCCCCGAGATACCCGACCGCCAGATAGCGGCTCATTGTTGGGCCGTTGTCTGTTCCGCACTCCCCTGCGTTCAGCCGTCTACCGCACTTACCGAAACGCCATCAGAATTCGCCCAAAAAATCACCGTTTGGTTACTTTTTATTCACATGTATAAGCAAAGTTATTAATGAATTTATTTAATTTTTTGATTGTTATCGCGGCTAAAATAAGCTCACCTCCTACACTTGTAACAGTACGACAATAACAACCAAGGAGTAGCAACATGCAGATGAAAGGCATTCAGCCACAAGCACTGACGGCTTATGGCATCAATGATGTCCGCGAAATTGTCTACAACCCGAGCTACGATTTACTTTTTACTGAAGAAACCTCCCCTACCCTACAAGGCTATGAACGCGGCATCGAAACCCAACTGGGTGCAGTTGCCGTTGATACCGGCATTTTTACTGGCCGTTCCCCGAAAGATAAATACATTGTGCGCGATGAGGTAACGCGTGACACCGTGTGGTGGTCTGATCAGGGTAAAGGTAAAAATGACAACCACCCGCTCAGTCAGGAAACCTGGCAGCATCTCAAACAACAGGTCACGCAACAGTTGTCTGGCAAGCGTCTGTTTGTGGTGGACGCCTTCTGTGGCGCCAATGCAGACACCCGCCTGAAGGTGCGTTTCATCACCGAGGTGGCCTGGCAGGCGCATTTCGTGAAAAACATGTTTATCCGCCCGACGCAAGAAGAGCTGCAAGGCTTTGAGCCGGACTTCATCGTGATGAACGGCGCTAAATGCACCAACCCACAGTGGCAGGAGCAGGGGCTAAACTCGGAAAATTTCGTGGCGTTCAACCTGACCGAGCGCATTCAGCTAATCGGCGGCACCTGGTATGGCGGCGAGATGAAAAAAGGGTTGTTCTCCATCATGAACTACCTGCTGCCGCTTAAAGGCATCGCCTCGATGCACTGCTCGGCAAACGTCGGCGAAAAAGGCGATGTTGCCGTATTCTTCGGTTTGTCCGGCACCGGTAAAACCACCCTGTCGACTGACCCGAAACGCCAGCTGATTGGCGATGATGAGCACGGCTGGGACGATGATGGCGTGTTTAACTTCGAAGGCGGTTGCTATGCCAAGACCATCAACCTGTCTGCCGAAGCCGAACCCGATATTTATCATGCGATTCGCCGCGATGCGCTGCTGGAGAACGTGACGGTACGCGCTGATGGCAGCGTTGATTTTAACGACGGCTCGAAAACGGAAAACACCCGTGTTTCCTACCCGATTTATCACATCGAGAATATCGTTAAACCGGTTTCCAAAGCCGGGCATGCCACCAAAGTCATCTTCCTCACGGCTGATGCATTCGGGGTGCTGCCGCCGGTGTCTCGCCTGACCGCTGACCAGACGCAATACCACTTCCTGTCTGGCTTTACCGCCAAACTGGCGGGAACCGAGCGCGGTGTTACCGAACCGACGCCGACGTTCTCTGCCTGCTTTGGCGCGGCGTTTCTGACGCTGCACCCGACGCAGTATGCCGAAGTGCTGGTGAAGCGGATGCAGGCGGCAGGGGCCAAAGCATATCTGGTCAATACCGGCTGGAACGGCACCGGCAAGCGCATCTCCATCAAGGACACGCGCGGTATTATTGACGCAATCCTGAATGGCAGCATTGATGATGCCGAAACCCAGACGTTGCCTATCTTTGATCTGACGATCCCGACCGCGCTGCCTGGCGTGAACCCGGCGATTCTGGATCCACGCGATACCTACGCCGATCCGGCGCAATGGGAAGAGAAAGCGCACGATCTGGCGCAACGCTTTATCACTAACTTCGATAAATACACCGATACGCCCGCAGGCGCTGCGCTGGTCAGCGCCGGGCCGAAACGCTAACGTCGTCGCCCCTCTCCCTGTGAGAGGGGCGTCTCAGTCATACTTGCCGCGCCTTACGCTCCACCTGCCCTTTTCCGCAGGCAGCGGGCTATCACCGGCTATTGCCGTGTTTCATGCCGCTTTTTACGACCACGTGGGCTAACCGTCACGGCTGACGCGCGCGATGACTCGCGCACCACGCCCGTCCCCGCCGGATAGATAAACAACAAAGGCAGATAGGCACGCACACGCAGGCCACCACGTTCACTGACACCAACATCCAGCGAGCCGTTATGCGCATCGATAATGCGTTGCACGATCGCCAGCCCTAACCCGGTGCCGCTGGTGCTACGGGCGCTATCACCGCGTACAAACGGTTGAAACAAGTGCTTGAGCTGCGATGGGTCAATACCTGGGCCGTCATCTTCCACCTGAAACCAGGCGCGTTGTAACTCGCGGCCACTGCTGACACGAATCCAGCCATTGCCGTAGCGGGTGGCATTCACCACCAGATTAAGCGCCGCGCGTTTAATTGACAGCGGGCTGGCTTTTATCTGTAGCTCGCCGTTAGCGAATTCGCTGTCAATCTCCCGCTCGTAGCCGCTCTCAGCCGCCACCACTTCACCCAGAATACTGTTGAGATCGGCCACCTCCATCTGCATTTCCTGCCCGGTGCGCAGGTAATCGATGAACTGTTCAATGATGGCGTTGCACTCTTCAATGTCTTTATTGATCGATTCCGCCAGATATTCGTCTTCCTGCCCCATCATCTCGGTGGCCAGACGAATGCGCGTCAGCGGGGTGCGCAAATCGTGGCTGACCCCGGCCATCAGCAAGGTGCGATCATCAGCCAGCAGCTTTACCCCGGCCGCCATCTGGTTAAACGCTCGCGTCACCGAACGCACCTCCGAGGCACCATATTCACGCAGCGGTTGGGGAATAATGCCCTTACCAACCTGAATGGCCGCATGTTCCAGTTCGACCAATGGCCGGTTTTGCACCCGAATAAACAGCCAGGCACCGCCAATCACCAGCAGCATGATCGCCAGCGTATAGCGAAACAGCGGCGAAAAATCGCCCTGATGAATTTCTGTTAACAGCACCCGCACCCAGATATCCGGCGATAACCATGTTTTCAGCCACACAACCGGGGTATTTTTGCTGACTTCAACCCGCACTTCGGTCGGCCCGCCCAATTGCTGGGCCATTTGCTGGCTGAGGAACTTATAGTGCTGCGCCCAGCGCAAGCCGCTCTCTTCAGCGGCCGCATTGGTATACAACGAGATGCCAAGCTCACGGTAGATTTCCCGGCGAAATGCCGGTGGCACATCCAGGGTTGAGCCATCTTCAAGCTGCAATTTGTCCGTCATCAGCATTCTGACCTCATAGGCCAGCACCTTGTTGAACTGTTGCAGGCTGGGCAGAATCGCGAAATTAAGCACCACCAGATAGGTGGTGACAAGACTGACAAACAGCAGCGTGACGATCAGCAACAGCGTACGGGCGAAGGCGCTGCGCGGGGAGAAGCGCCATCGAATCATGCTTTACTGCCTTCCGGTACAAAGACGTAACCCAACCCCCAGACCGTCTGAATATAACGCGGATGCGCCGGGTCTTCTTCCACCATGCGGCGCAGGCGGGAAATCTGCACGTCGATAGAACGCTCCATAGCGCTGTACTCACGGCCACGTGCCAGATTCATCAACTTATCGCGCGATAACGGCTCACGCGGGTGGCTGACCAACGCCTTAAGCACGGCAAACTCTCCGCTGGTCAACGGCATCGGCTCGTCATCACGGAACATTTCCCGTGTACCCAGGTTCAGTTTGAATTTACCAAACGCGATAATCGCCTCTTCCTGCGAGGGCGCGCCCGGCAGTTCATTGGCCTGACGGCGCAGCACCGCACGAATACGCGCCAGCAGTTCGCGCGGGTTAAACGGTTTAGGGATATAGTCGTCAGCGCCAATCTCCAGCCCGACAATCCTATCCACCTCTTCACCTTTCGCCGTCACCATGATGATGGGCATCGGGTTGCTCTGGCTACGCAGACGTCGGCAAATCGACAACCCATCTTCACCCGGCAGCATTAAATCCAGCACCATCAGATGAAAAGATTCGCGAGTCAGCAGGCGATCCATCTGTTCGGCGTTGGCAACGCTACGCACCTGGAAGCCCTGTTCAGTCAGGTAACGCTCCAGTAACGCACGCAGGCGCATATCGTCATCCACCACCAGAATTTTATAATTCTCTTGCATCGTATTCTCCAAAAGACGTGATAGCCGCCGATACTGATATTGTTAAGAAACCCGCAACAGACTGACAGCCGTTTCTGGTATATATTCTAGGCGAAATTGTTACAAAGAATATAAAAACGCGTTGTAATCAAGCCGTTCGCGTTATATCACCCCACTAAAGCCCATCACTTCAGTAGTTTGAAGTACGGCGGGTATAGGCTATGTTATCTCACACTCAACGATTATGACGATTCTACTCTCTTCACATTTCAGTCAACGCGTATGAAAACCGATTTGATAACCCGCGAGGGCTACGAGGCTCTGCATCAGGAACTGAACTACCTGTGGAAAGAACGCCGCCCGGAAATTACTGAAAAAGTCGCCTGGGCCGCCAGCCTTGGCGATCGCAGTGAGAATGCCGACTATCTCTACAATAAGCGCCTGTTACGCGAAATTGACCGCCGCGTGCGCTATCTGCGTAAGCGCCTGCAAGTGGTCAGGGTGGTTGATTACTCGCCGCAGCAAGATGGCAAAGTCTTCTTCGGTGCCTGGGTCGAGGTGGAAAATGAGGACGGAGACATTAAACGTTTTCGCATTGTCGGCCCGGATGAAATTTATGGCCGCAAAGATTACATCTCGATTGATGCGCCAATGGCGCGGGCGCTGCTGAAAAAAGCGGTGGACGAAGAAGCGGTGGTGCCGACCCCCGCAGGCCCCAGAACCTGGTACATCAACCACATCGATTATCAGCAACCTGCGGGCTGGTGATGCTGAACTGACACAAAACGGCAGCACAGGCTGCCGTTTACATTTTTTTACCTTAGCAATTCACCTGCGCGTCACATCACTGAGATTTCAGTGTCATCAAACTATACTATTGCGCCACGCATAATTTGGTCAGCATAAGAATAGGTATGTATCAACAACACGCCCGCTCGTTTCTGAAGACCGGCTGTGGTTACAGGTGATGCTCTTAGCGTTATTTCTGTCGGCCACCCGTCTGGTGATGTTTCAGGTTTTTACCGACAAGCAGCAATTATCCGGTTATGAACACGACGTCAGCCTGCTGTGGCTGACCGGGTTGCGTTACGATTTACGCGCGGTGTCGATTATTCTGGCTCCGCTGCTGGTTATCGGGCTGCTGATTGCCGTGCATCGCAGCGGCTGGCGCTGGCTACAGCGGATTACCCCCTGGTATCTGGCGGGGGCGGCGTTGCTGATTAGCGGCATCGCTGTCGGCAACTATTTTTATTATCAGACCTACCACACCTACATCGATATCTTCGCTTTCGGGCTGATAGATGAAGACTCTACCGCCGTGTTAGCTAACATCTGGCAGGATTATCCGGTGGTGCCGTCACTGTTGCTGATACTGCTTTTTTCGCTCGCGCTGGCCGCGCTTGGCAAACGCACGATAGCACCGCCGCCCCAGCGCCGTTTCTGGCATAGCGCGGTCTTTGTCGTTTACCTGCTTGTCAGTCTGCTGCTGTTTTTCGCCATGATTCGCGGCAGCATGAGCACCTTTCCGCTGCGCCGCAACGATGCGCAAATCTCCTCTGTCGTGATTCTCAATAAACTGGTTCCCAACGGCTTAATGGCGTCAGCCTGGGCGATTGGCGACCGGGGAGAAGACGTGCGCCTTGAGCAGGTAGCGCGCAGCAGCGGCGAACGGCTGCGCCAGCAAAGCGGCCTGCCTGCGCTGGAAGGCCGTACGCCAGCCAACCCCTGGCTTGCCGCGCACCGCCCGAATGTGGTGATGGCGCTGATGGAAAGCATGGGCAGCAATATGCTGGTTTATGACCACTTGCCGGAAACTGACCTGCTGGGCGCGCTGCGCCCGCATTTTGCGTCTGATTTCGTGTTCCGGCGTTTTGTCTCGGAAGGTAACGGCACCGCGCCTTCGTTTGCCGCCATGTTTTTCCTAAGCCCGGTGCAGAACCTGAGCCACTCATCGGCACAGCATACGGTGCTGAATGACACGCCCTACGCCGTTTACAAAAAGGCCGGTTACAAGGTAATTTTCATCACCTCAGGCAGCCGCATGTGGCGCAATCTGGGCAACTACCTGCCACGACTCGGCGTGGATGAAGTCTATGACCAAAGCTCGCTGATGGAGCGTTACCCCGAGTCCCGCGCCATGCTCACCGACTGGGGCATACCGGATGAATTTGCCTTCCGTCTGGCGCAAACGCTGCTCTCGCAGTCGAGCCAGCCGGTTTTCATCAGCATTCTGACGGTGACGAACCACCCGCCTTATCAGGTGCCCGCCAGCTATCAGCCCGCCCCGGCGTATGCCGCCGCCGACATGATGGCCCATGCCGAAGTGCCCCAGGCAGAGCAAGAGTCGATTGCGAAAACTTACCAGTACGCCACCAATGCGCTGGGCAACTTTATTACAGCGGTGAAAGCCTCTCCTCTGGGCGATAACACCCTGATTGCCGCCACCGGCGACCACCAAATGCGGCGCTTAAAAGCCAAATACCCGCAAGAGCAGTTCCTCGATCGCGCCGTGCCGTTTTACCTGTATGTGCCGAAAACCATTCTGGCCAATACCGTCTGGCATTTTGACGCCGAGCGCCCCGGCTCGCACAAAGATGTCTACCCGACGCTCTATGCCTATAGCCTGTCGGATACGCCCTACTACACGATAGGCGGGCGCAATATTCTGGCGGAACAGGACGATGCAACGCGTGCGTTTGGCTATAACGAAGAGCTGTGGATTGATGCGAAGGGTGTGGTGCCGATGGGCGGCGGCGGTTATTACCGCTGGCATGCTGAGAAACCGATGTTAACCCAACCGGACGCACAAACGCTCGACCCGGCGCTGCGCCAGAAAATCGAGTCCTACCCGGCGCTGCTGCGCTGGCAAATCAATGCCCGCGAAAAAGGCGTTATCGACAAATAATCGGCAATGCGCGCACAACATCATGCGCGCATTAACACCATTATGTTGAGGCTGGCATCGCTACTGACATAAAGGTGTCACTTCCCTGCCGTACCGTGGCCTTCGGTGATTCTGGAGGCCCTTTTATGTTTAGCCTGGACAACATACTACACGATCTCGCCCCGCATCGACCCACACCCCGCTGGCAGCGCTCGCTACTGCGCAGCCTGCTGTTTGAACATGAATTTCAGCAATTCGCCCAGCGCTACCCGCACCTGAAAGGGTTAGACCTGGTCGAGCAGATCCTCGATTACTTCAACCTAAACTGTGAACGGGTGGAAGGCGCGCTAGAGAACATCCCCTCGCAAGGGCCGGTGGTGTTGGTCGCCAATCATCCTATCGGCTCGCTGGACGGGCTGGCGCTACTGCGTACCGTTGCCAGCGTGCGCCCGGATGTGCGTATTGTCGCCAGCCAGTTATTGAGCTACATCGAGCCGCTCAAAAACCTGTTCTTTGCGGTAGACAACTTCAATAACCGCACCAAACGCCAGCAACTGTGCGCCATTCAAAACCATCTGGCCAGTGAGGGCGCGGTGATTGTCTTCCCGGCTGGCGAAGTGTCACGCCTTAGCCTGCAAGGTATTCGCGATGGCCATTGGCACAGCGGCTTTCTGCGTCTGGCCGCCAAAGCGCGTGCGCCGATTGTGCCTATCCACATCAGCGGGCGGAACAGCAATTTATTTTATCTGTCCTCCCTGCTGTATCGGCCACTCTCAACGCTGTTGCTGGTGCGCGAAATGTTCCGTCAGCAAGGCAATCGGCTGCGCTTTCGCATCGGCGCACAAATCCCCTACGCCAGCTGGAGCCAGGGCGAATGGCATGCCAATGACCTGGCCGCCCGTTTTCGTCGCCACGTCTACCGTCTCGGCCAGGGCAAACCGGGCTGTTTTGCCGGGGAAAAGCCTATCGCGCTGCCGGAAGAGCGCACGGCGCTCAAGCATGCGCTGGAAGCCTGCGAACTGTTGGGCACCACGCCGGATGGCAAAAAAATCTATCTTTATCAGCGCGGCAGCGAAGACTATGTGCCGATTCTGCGTGAACTGGGCCGCCTGCGTGAAATCGCCTTTCGCGCCGTCGGCGAAGGTTCCGGTAAGCGCCGCGATCTGGACAGCTTTGATGATAACTACCTGCACCTGATTTTGTGGGACGAGCGCGAGCTCGATATCGTGGGAGCCTATCGCTTCGCACCGACGGCGCAATTGCTGCAACACAAGGGCGTCGATGGCCTCTACAGCCACAGCCTGTTCCAGTACGGCGAGGAGATGTCGCCGATTCTGGCACATGGCATCGAGCTCGGGCGCAGTTTTATCCAGCCGCGCTATTGGGGCAAACGCGGGCTGGATTATCTGTGGCTCGGCATTGGCGCGTATCTGGCGCGTTACCCGCAATATCGCTACCTGTTTGGCCCGGTGTCACTGTCAGGCAGCATGCCGTCGTCGGCGCGCGATTTACTGATAGCGTTCTACCGGCTGCATTTCGCCCCCAGTCAGTCACTGGCGCGTTCGCGTCGTCCTTACCCCGCCTCACTGCCGGAGGTGTTGCGACAATTCGAAGGCGAGGACTATCAACAGGATTTGACCCGGCTGAAAAGCATGCTCAGTAACATGGGCTGCTCCATCCCGACGCTGTATAAACAGTATTCGGAACTGTGCGAGCCAGGCGGCGTGCAGTTCATCGATTTCGGCGTTGACCCTGATTTCAACCACTGCGTTGACGGGTTAGTGCTGGTGGATTTGCAGCAGCTCAAACCGGCGCGTTATCAGCGCTATATCGCCCCTTTTGCCGTGGATGACGCGCCCGCCACCCCACAGCAATAACCTATCGGCATTGTCGCCCCGGCGCGGCAATGCCGTAAAAACCCGCCGTTGTCTGACTGGCATTTTTCGCCATCAATCCGTATAACTGTCGCCAATCTTTATCCTTTCAACGTTCCTAACCTCGCGAATAACACTATGACGAATGCATTAAGTCAGATTATCGCCAGCGAATTGCAGGCTCGCACCGAACAGGTCAGCGCGGCTATTCAACTGCTTGACGAAGGTAACACCGTGCCGTTTATCGCCCGTTACCGTAAAGAAGTGACCGGCGGGCTCGATGATACCCAACTGCGCCAGCTGGAAAGCCGTCTGGGCTACCTGCGCGAGCTGGAAGACCGCCGCCAGACCATCCTCAAATCGATTGATGAGCAGGGCAAACTCACCGATGCGCTGGCCAGCGCCATTAGCAGCACGCTGAGTAAAACCGAACTGGAAGACCTCTACCTGCCCTACAAACCGAAACGCCGCACCCGTGGGCAAATCGCCATTGAAGCCGGGCTCGAACCGCTGGCAGACAGCCTGTGGAACGACCCGTCGCAAACGCCGGAACTGGCGGCAGCGGCGTATGTGAACGCCGAAAATGGCATCGCCGATAGCAAAGCCGCGCTGGACGGCGCGCGCTATATTCTGATGGAGCGTTTTGCCGAAGAGGCCGCACTGCTGGCGAAGGTGCGTGATTATCTGTGGAAAAATGCCCATCTGGTGTCTCGCGTGGTCGAAGGCAAGGAAGACGAGGGCGCGAAATTCCGCGACTACTTTGACCACCATGAACCGCTGGCTCAGGTGCCGTCTCACCGCGCGCTGGCGATGTTTCGTGGCCGTAATGAAGGCATTCTCCAGCTCTCGCTCAATGCCGACCCGCAATACGATGAGCCGCCCAAAGAGAGCCACGGCGAGCAGATAATCATCAGCCATCTTGGGCTGCGTCTGAATAACGCCCCGGCGGATAGCTGGCGGCGTGCGGTGGTGAACTGGACGTGGCGCATCAAGGTGCTGTTGCATCTGGAAACCGAGCTGATGGGCAGCGTGCGCGAAAAAGCCGAAGAAGAAGCCATCAACGTATTCGCCCGCAACCTGCGTGACCTGCTGATGGCCGCGCCCGCCGGGATGCGCGCCACCATGGGGCTTGACCCCGGCCTGCGTACCGGGGTGAAAGTCGCGGTGGTGGATGCCACCGGCAAACTGGTGGCGACCGATACCGTCTACCCGCATACCGGTCAGGCCGCCAAAGCCGCCAGCGTGGTCGCGGCATTATGCATCAAGCATCAGGTAGAACTGGTGGCTATCGGCAACGGTACTGCCTCGCGCGAAACCGAGCGCTTTTTCCTTGATACCCAAAAACAGTTCCCTGACATCAATGCCCAGAAGGTCATCGTCAGCGAAGCGGGTGCCTCGGTCTATTCCGCTTCAGAGCTGGCGGCACAAGAGTTCCCGAACCTCGACGTTTCGCTGCGCGGGGCGGTGTCTATCGCCCGCCGCCTGCAAGACCCGCTGGCCGAGCTGGTGAAAATTGACCCAAAATCCATCGGCGTCGGCCAATACCAGCACGATGTCAGCCAAACGCTGCTGGCGAAAAAACTCGATGCGGTAGTGGAAGATTGCGTTAACGCCGTTGGCGTTGATTTGAATACCGCTTCGGTCGCACTGCTGACTCGCGTTGCCGGGTTAACGCGCATGATGGCGCAAAACATCGTCAGCTGGCGTGATGACAATGGCCGCTTTAGCAACCGCGCCCAGCTCTTAAAAGTCAGTCGCCTTGGCCCGAAAGCCTTTGAGCAATGCGCCGGATTTTTGCGTATCAACCACGGCGATAACCCGCTGGATGCCTCCACCGTTCACCCGGAGGCCTATCCGGTGGTCGAGCGCATTCTCGCTGTCACCGAACAGAAACTGCACGAGTTGATGGGTAACGCCAGCGCCCTGCGGACGTTGCAACCGGCCAGTTTCACCGATGCGCGTTTCGGGGTGCCCACCGTCACCGACATCCTCAAAGAGCTGGAAAAACCGGGCCGCGATCCGCGACCGGAATTCAAAACCGCCAGCTTTGCCGACGGCGTGGAAACCCTCAATGACTTACTGCCCGGCATGATCCTCGAAGGCGCAGTGACCAACGTCACTAACTTTGGCGCCTTTGTCGATATCGGCGTGCATCAGGACGGGTTAGTGCATATCTCCTCGCTGGCCGACCGTTTTGTCGAAGACCCGCATCAGGTGGTCAAAGCCGGGGATATCGTGAAGGTAAAAGTGCTGGAAGTGGACTTGCCGCGCAAACGCATCGCGCTGACCATGCGGCTGGATGAACAGCCCGGCGAAGGCAACAGCCGTCGCAGCGGCAGTGCGCGCGACACCCCGGCACAACGCTCCGCTCCGGCGGGCAAAGCCAAAGCGCGCCCGGCTAACACCCCCTCGGCAGGCAACAGCGCCATGAGCGACGCGCTGGCGGCGGCGTTTAAAAAACGCTAATGCGATAACCCGTCCCCGCATCGCTACAGGCGCGGGGCCGGGTTTTCGCGTTCACCCGCGCCTGGGCGGGCGCGGTGATTGATTCACGCACCCTTGATTCAAACGCCCTTGATTCACGCACCCTGGCAGCAGAGCCGATTTCCCGGCGTCATACGTTCGCTTGCTGGCAAAAATCCACCACCTGCGCCACGAACGCATCCGGGTGAGAGATGAACGGAGCATGTGACGCTTTCGCAATAACGGCACTGACGGACTGGGGATACTGCTCATCAAGCAGCGCCGCCACCTTGCGCGGCACCAGTCCATCCAATGCGCCATAAAGACGTAACAAGGGGAGCGCAAGCGAGCCCAGCGGCGCGCGCAAATCGGTGTCACGCAAGATCTCAAGCCCGGCCAGCAGCACCTCGGTGGACGGCGAGGGCTGGCCGGATAACGCCGCTTTTAACGCGCGAGCGTCTTTTCTGGCATGTTCCGTACCCAGTGTTTGTAACGCCAGAAAATGCTCGATAGTGCCGTAGAAATCATCGCTCAGTAGACGCTGAAAACTGGACAACACCTGCGGGCGAATACCCGGCCACCCGTCCCGCTCGCCAAAACAGGGCGATGATGCCACTGTGATTAACGCAGTGACCCGATCTGGCGCGACCAGAGCGGCCTGGCTTGCAACCAACCCGCCAAGCGACCAGCCAAGCCACACCGCCCGTTCAGGTGCCTGCGCCAGCACCTGTTGTGCCATCTCCGTCAGCGACATCGCGCCAAAGCCCTGACTCTGACCATAACCCGGCAAGTCCACGCGGTGTACCCGGAAATGCGGGCTCAGTCGCGCGATGATGCTGTTCCATACCTGTGAATTCATGCCCCAGCCATGCAGCATCACAAGTTCGCATCGTCCTTCCCCTTCCGTTTGCCAGTGCAGTGATCTCATCGGTTATCGTGTCCTTTGTCAGCAATAAAATAAACATGATTCAGGCCATGCCGTCAGCAAAGCCTGATGAACTCAGGGAGGAGACGATGTTGACGATCACAGCACAGTGCTGGCTTTGCCAGCAGCCGCTTTATCATAGTCATCATGGCGTGTGCCGTCACTGCCGCCGCCATCTCCCAGCGCCGCCGATAAGTTGCCCGCGCTGCGGATTACCGTCAACCGAAGCCAGCGCCGCGTGCGGGCGCTGCCTGCAACAACCACCGCCCTGGCACGCCTTACTGTTCGTCAGCGATTATCAACCGCCGCTCAGTTCGCTTATCAAGCAACTGAAATATCAGCGCCGTACCGA